>NZ_WHNZ01000061.1 GCF_013141725.1 Paenibacillus planticolens
GTCATATTCATTTAAATGGAAAAACTCCCGCTATTTGCGCCGGTTTCGTGAGAATTCACGAAATCCGGTCAAATTAACGGGAGTTTTTCCTTATATATTCCCTGCGAGCTCATCCTTCGAGCCATTTAGAGGGATATTTTCCAGTTATCTTCATTTAGCAACAGAAAATTCATTGATCCATCTCGCAATCTCATGTCCCGCAAAAAGTTCGGTAAGGACCGGATGTTGGCGCCGGCAATGCTGCGTACTCAGCTTGTTCGGAGGTATGTGCATAGGGGTTCGCAAGAACTCCCAGCAACCTTTCCATCACGCTGTAATCTCCATGCTTCGCTGCGGCTTCCAGTGCCTCTTCTACCCGGTGGTTCCGCGGTATGACAGCAGGATTGCTGCTGCGCATCAACTGATGCGAGGAAGCTTGCAGTTCATCCTGCCTGCTAAGCCTTGCCTGCCAGCGTTCATGCCACTGCGCAAATTCCGTAGTGCCGCATAAGAACATCTCTTCCCTTTTATCAAAAGTTAAAGCAAGGAAAGTATTCGTATAGTCTTCTCCATACTTTTTCATCATACCAAGCAGGTCATCGATCAGAGACACATCGTCCTGTTCTTCACTAAAGAGGCCCAATTTCGCTCTCATTCCCGAAAGCCAGTTCCGGTGATACATTTCGGAAAAAGTGGCCAGCGCGGCTTCAGCGATTTGAATCGCCTGTTCTTCATTTTCATTCAACAGCGGCAATAAAGTTTCTGCGAATCTCGCCAGGTTCCACGCAGCAATGCGCGGCTGATTGCCATAAGCGTAGCGCCCTTGTGTATCGATAGAGCTAAAAACCGTTGCTGGGTCATAGGCATCCATGAAGGCGCAAGGACCATAATCAATGGTTTCCCCGCTAAGGGCCATGTTGTCGGTGTTCATCACGCCATGAATGAAGCCCACGAGCTGCCATTTGGCGATCAGAGCGGCTTGACGCTTAATCACTTCCTTAAGCAGCATCAGGTACCGGTTCTCATCTTGATCTACTTCGGGAAAATGTCTTTGCAAGGTGTAATCAGCCATAGCCCGGAGATCCTCTTCTGTGCCAAACTTGGCAGCAAATTGGAAGGTGCCGACGCGCAGATGACTCGCGGCTACGCGGGTAAGAATCGCACCCGGCTGCTCGATTTCGCGATACACCGTCTCACCGGTGGCGACCACCGCTAAGCTGCGTGTTGACGGAATGCCAAGCGCATGCATAGCTTCGCTAATGATGTATTCACGCAGCATCGGTCCCAGCGCTGCTCGGCCATCACCTCCGCGGGAGTAAATCGTCCGCCCGGAACCTTTTAGCTGGATATCGACACGCACGTCTTGAGGAGTAAGATGTTCTCCCATCAGATTCGCCCGACCGTCCCCCAACATGTTAAAGTACCCGAATTGATGACCTGCATAGGCTTGTGCAAGCGGCAAAGCGCCTTCGGGAATCTCGTTGCCGGCAAGCTGCCCCACGCCTTCTAAGCTTTGCAAAGCTTGGGCGTTCAAGCCAAGTGATGCTGCCAACGGACCATTCAAAATGACTATTTCAGGAGAACTTACAGGAGTCGGTTGTAGACGGCTATAAAATAATTTCGGCAGACGCGCATAACTGTTGTCGAAATGCCAACCGATTTCCTTGTCATTTTCGCTTTCTTGAATTGAAATTTTATCCATAATGCCCTCCTTCTATCATCGCTTAACGCTATTGATCAGTTCACTAATCATATCATCCGATATCTTCTCCAGCAAATCTGAAAATCATCATCGCCCAGCGGCAAAAAAAGTGCCAAGAACCCTTGTCACATCAGGGTTTCTTGGCATATCAATCATGAGGCTGATTTTTTCTTGTTTTTCACGTTCTTATTCAGGAAATGGATAAGTGCTTGATAGAAATCACGTGCGTTTTCCAACTTGTTAAAACCGTGTCCCTCATTTTTCTTGAGCATATAAGGAACGTCTACATCTAACTTGCGGAGCGCTGCAACGATTTGATCCGATTCCGCTTTATTCACGCGAGGATCGTTCACACCTTGGGCAATCATCAGCGGAGCTTTGATTTGATCAACATGCAGCAGTGGCGATACATCTTCCAGCAACTTCTTATCTTTCACCGGGTCGCCGACCTGCAGGTACATCACCGGAAGATCGAGCTCCCAATACGAAGGCGTAGTCTTCATAAAAGTAAGGAGACTGGACGGCCCAACATAATCTACGCCGGCCGCGTACAAATCAGGAGTAAACGTCATGCCAGCCAGTGTCGCATATCCGCCATAAGAGGCCCCGTATATCGCTACGCGCTCAGGATCTGCCGTCCCTCGTTGGATCAGCCAGTTCACACCGTCGGTAATATCGTTCTGCATAGCTTTGCCCCATTGCTTGTCCCCGGCATGCAGAAATGCTTTTCCATAGCCGCTGGAACCCCGGAAATTCAACTGCAGTACGGCATATCCTTGGTTGGCAAGCAACTGCGCTTCCATATTATAGCCCCAAGAATTGCGACTCCACGGTCCCCCGTGCGGATTGACGACAACAGGCAGTTTCGTAGCGGCAACGCCTTTGGGAAGCGTTAAATAGCCATGGATCGTCAATCCGTCCCTGCTTTTAAAAGAAATCGGCTGCATATCCGCCATCTTTTTCTCATCGATCTTGGGCTGCATATCGGCAATTTTGTCGAGCTTATCCGTCTTACGGTCGTACAAATAATAGCTGCCGTAAGATTTATCGCTTCCCGTGTACAAAAGCAGCACGTCCCTGTCCGGCGATCCGATCAGGCCCCAATGGCGGGTTTTCAGCTTTTCTTCGATTGTATGGGACAGCGCTTCAAACTCTTTGTCCAAATACTGCATTTGCATGTCATCCGTCTCATACGAGACGGCCAGAATGGACTGCTTCTTAAAGGAAACGATGATATCATTAATATCCACATCGTTATTCACATAAAGAACTTCCGTCTCTTTCCTCGTATTCGGATCATATTTCACTAAAGCCATCTTATCTCTTCCTACATTGGAAACCGCGTAGATTTGCTCATTATTAAAGGTGAAAAGTGCAGGAAGAAAGGTATCACTCGCGTTAAACGTGTCTATTATCGCAAAGGCTTTGTTCTCGTCTTCCCGATAGAGCAGACTAGTCTTTTCACCGTCTCTGGCGAGCGCCGCCCGGACTCTCCCCCAGTTGTCCGTCGCCCACAGTTTAACGTTTCCGGGATTTTGCGCGTGCATGTTCGTTTCTCCGTTGCTCAGCTTAACCCTATACACGTCCATAACTTTGGGATCGCGCTTATTCATTGTCAGCAAGAGCTCTAGATCGTTTTCATCCTGCGCAGGCAAAACATCGAGAAGATCCGCCTTTACGTTCGGATATGGAGTCAGATCGCTGTCGCCGGAACCGTCGACTTTAACGGCCCGGATATGCGTGTTTTCCGTCCCGCCGCTATCGATCGAATAGACGATCACCTTATCGGTAATCCAATACATATGACCGATATTTTCGTCTTTGGAACTCGTCAGCCGGGTACTTTGCTCCTCACCGACCTTTTGAATATACAGGTTCATCCGGTTTTCCCATGGCTGCAGGTAGGCCAGCGTTTTGCCGTCGGGCGATAGCCGCATCGCCGCTTTATTCGGCAGCTGCAAGAAGTCATCCAGTGTGTAGGAACCTTGCGACGTCTCTTCCTTCTGAGATATCGTTCGATAGATAAACAACACTAGCTGTGCGCGGGTCACCTGATCCTGCGGCATAAACGATAGCTGATCCGTTATAAAATTTTGCTTCAGCTTTATGACATCGTCATGATGGACTTTGGAAATAACAGCTTCATCCTTAAGCCAAGCCTGGATACCGTTATCCTTAAGCTGAAAAGCACGAACCAGCAAGCTCGCCATCTGCTCCCGTGTAAGAAGCGAATCCGGCTGATAGAGCCCATCATTGCCCTGGACAATGTTTTGTTCTTTCAAAGCATTAACCGCCTCCGCATACGGGCTGGTTTCCGCTACGTCTTTAAATGCATTCAGCGATTTCGGCTTGTTCAGCTTTAACGCTTTACTGAGCCATTCTGCGGCATCCCCGCGCGTTACGGCATCATTCGGATGAAAGCTGCCGTCTTCCTCTGCATCAATAATGCCTTTCTGCTTCAGAAGGGTGATTTCTTGACTCGCATAATAATCTCCGGGCACGTCTGGATAGGCAGCCGGATCGCTGCTCGCCTGAGCGCCGATCGGAAGCGCAGCCGTCGCAATCCATACCGCCGCCAAAATCGAAACTACCCCTCTTTGAAAAAAAATCTTCATACTCACCCTCCTGCATCGTACATGCAACAATAATACGGAACGCATCCCATTATATACCAGAAAATACAGTATGAATAGACTACTAGAGTAGATTTCAGCATGCATGTATGAAAAAGGCGGATAGGCGGAAAATAGGGTAAAAAAGTTCGCTGATGGGAGAAGCAATCAACATGAGCATAACATCATTGCTGCGTGAACCCTCTAAACGAAAATTGCTGTTCAGCGCGGGAATAAGCTGGCTCTTTGATGCCATGGATGTAGGGATTATTTCCTTTATCGTGGCCGCGCTGGCCGTCGAATGGAAATTAGGGGCTCAGCAAATTGGCTTCCTGGCTGCCATTAATTCAGTCGGAATGGCCGTTGGTGCAGCAGTTGCAGGCGCAAGTGCAGACCGCTACGGACGTCGTGCCGTCCTTCTGGCGACGCTGCTTATTTTTTCTGCGGCAAGCGGACTCTCTGCGTTAGCAACAAGCTTTATGATGCTATGCGTTCTGCGCTTCATAACTGGCTTCGGTCTTGGCGGTGAGCTTCCCGTTGCTTCCACACTTGTTTCGGAATCGTTCTCTGCGAAAGACAGGGGACGCGCCGTTGTACTGCTGGAAAGCTTTTGGGCATGCGGATGGATTGTCGCGGCATTAATTGCCTATTTCGTCATACCTGTTTACGGTTGGAGAACCGCCTTTCTCATAGGCGCACTGCCCGCATTGTATGCTATTTATTTAAGAAGAGCTATTCAAGATTCACCGCGATTTATCGAGCAGCGCAGTCGCAAGTTGACATTCAAAGAGCGCATCGTCTCGGTTTGGTCAGCCAAATACCGCAAATCGACAGGCACGCTTTGGGTGCTTTGGTTCATTGTGGTTTTTTCTTATTACGGCATGTTTCTGTGGCTGCCAACGGTAATGGTTTTGAAAGGCTTTAGCCTCGTAAAAAGCTTTCAATATGTCTTGATCATGACATTAGCGCAGCTTCCCGGCTATTTCACGGCAGCTTACTTGATTGAGAGATTCGGTCGCAAATTTGTGCTTGTTACTTATTTGCTGCTGACGGCTGTAAGCGCACTATGGTTCAGCACGGCCGGTACGGAAGGAAATCTGATTGCAGCAGGCATTAGCCTGTCGTTCTTCAATCTTGGCGCATGGGGGGCCATGTATGCCTACACGCCCGAGTTGTATCCTACCGGCGTTCGCTCGACGGGCGTAGGTTTTGCCGCAGCATTCGGACGTATTGGCGGCATCATAGGTCCGTACCTTGTAGGCTTGCTCGTAGCTATAGGCCACAGCATCACCTCGATTTTCATCATTTTCTTCGTCGCCATCTTATTCGGAGCGCTAGCACTGTTGTTCTTCGGCAAAGAAACAAAAGGAACTGACCCGGATGAGGCGATTAACGGGAACGGATAGGAATTGGATTTCGGAGTCCGGTTCAGGGGAACACAGTCACAATGACGCCATCCATATTGTTGCCTGAAATCTCATAGTGACGATCTCCTGGAACTTGAATGGTGGTATTTTTAGAAATCGGATAATATGAAATCTCATACTTCACACCTTGAACAGTAGTCGAAACCGACTTTTGTTCTTTCAGATAATCCAAGTACTGTTCCAAAGATAAATTCTTCTGCTGCATAATCACACTGTGAGGCAAACCAACGTATCGGAAATGCCAAGGTTCATATTGGATGCCGGTTACGGCCGTTTTGTCTTTGGGATAACGTAAAATAAACCCGTACATCGATGCATTTTTCGTAAGCCAAATGCCCTCAGGAGCTTGACTCATTTCCTTTTGCGAAGACCCGATATCAAGTGCCAATCCTAAGTTATGTTCGCTGTAGCCCGCTGGCAAAGCATAGTCTGGCCCCATTTCTTTATAAAGCTGACTTTGTTCTTTGTTGGTTCGATAACCGCTGTTTATCATAAAATGACTTACGCCCTCTTTGTCGGCTGCTGCGACCATCGTTGAGAAGGATTGCACCACCCGCTGCGACAATTGAACGGTACGATCCAATAAGCCAAACCCCTTAACCAACTCCTTATGCTGAAACAGATTGACCACATCCGTTTGCATGCCCGCTTGATGGACAGGATACTCTTTATTAATCAATACTAGATTCCCTTGGTAAATCTGATCTTTTGTAACTCCTACCGTAAGATTGTTACTTCCGGAATTCACCGAATGCGCTTCATTATTTTCCTTCCCTTGATCGCCGTTCGCGGCTTCCGGTTCTTGGTGAAAAGCTTGATAGCCTAGCAGCACGATGATGACAAGCCAAAAAACCCACTTCTTCATTCTGTTCCCTCCTTAACCTTGCATGCGTACAGGATAGGACAAACTGTTTAAAAAAGAAGTGGGGCAAATATAAAATTTTTCTTAAATGTAATCGGTCATTGCGGTAAACGCACTTCAAAGAGTGTTCGAATCAAATTGCTTTGAACAGAAATCGTTCCTTGATGCTGCTCCACAATATTTTTCGCAATAAATAACCCTAGGCCGGTACTCCCACCTTGATACGTGCGAGCTTGATCCCCGGTATAAAACATATCAAAGAGATACGGCAGTTCTTCTTCAGGAATGCAATTGCCATAATTGATGATGTGGACGACCACATCGTTGGCATCCGTATAACAGTGGATATCCACGAATTGTCCATCTTTTCCATATCGATTAGCATTCGTCAACAGATTTTCAAATACCCGTGCCAACAACTCACCATCACACCAAATTTTCAATTGCGGAATGATCTGCAGTCTGACCGACAAATGACTTTTCTCAAAAACAGGATATAATTCTTCACTGAGTTGGTTGAGAAGATCGCTTAAATCGATTTGCTTTTTTTCAATGGTCAGCATGCCGTAATTCATTCTGGTGAGTTCAAACAGTTCATCAATCAGCTTTTCCAATCTCTGTGACTTGGTAAAAGCAATGGTCGTATAATGTTTAATTTGCTCCGCAGTCAACTGATTGTCATGAAGAATAAAATCCAAATAACCTAAAACCGAAGTCAGCGGCGTACGCAAATCATGGGCTAAATTCAAAACTAACTGATCCTTGCTGCTTTCTGCAAAATCGCCTCTCTCCACCGCTTTCTGCAGCTTCACACTAGCCATATTGATATCTTCAGCAATCTCCTTGAACTCGTCATTCGATGAAATGTGTACACGGCTTTGAAAATTACCGTTGGCAAGACGATGAATACCTGCCGAAATCTCATTGAAATAGGTTGCATAGGGCTTGGTGAGGAAAAAGAAAAATAAAATAGCAAGCGGGATAAAGACGATTAAAAAGAAATTAAGATCTCCGAAATTGTAGATCATGTGACGAAATTTGGCTAAGGGTTCATCGACCCGCACACCCATATAATAAAGTTGCAGCACTTTATAAAGTAAGAACGTAATGATGCCTGAGAAAAGCAGGCTAAGACCTAATAACACGATCATTTTAAAACGAAAACTTCGCATCATTTTAGCCATTGAATGTGTATCCTACACCCCAAACGGTTTTGATCCATTTGTTTTTATTGTGATCTTCGCCAAGTTTTTTTCGCAGGGTACGAATATGCACCATAACCGTATTGCCGCTTTCATAGTAGGCTTCGCCCCACACTTGCCGGAAAATATTTTCCACACTAAATACTTTCTTGGCGTGAGCAGCCAGCAAATACAGAATATCGAACTCTTTCGGCGTTAGTTCGATATTTTCACCATACTGAATGACTGTCCGCTGGTCAGGATCAATCGTCAATCCACCCGCTTCAATGACAGATTTGCTTGCTGCCGCTGGCATGTTCAATTGCGTGGATCTGCGCAGCTGGGCATTCACTCGGGCAACAAGTTCCATGGGATTGAAAGGCTTGGTCATATAATCGTCCGCCCCCATCACCAATCCCGTGATTTTATCCAAATCCGACGATTTGGCACTCAAAAAAATAATCGGCATATGATGTTGTTCCCGTATTTGACGCGTTACTTCATAACCATCCAGCTTAGGCATCATGATATCTAAGATCGCCAAATCAATCGAGTGCGACCCAATGGCGCGAATGGCCTCTCGCCCATCCGATACTTTGATCAAATGGTACCCTTCCTTTTCTAAATGCAAAGCAATCAGATCTGCAATCTCCGCTTCGTCATCCGCTATCAATATCGTTGTAGGCTTCATAGAGATTTCGCTCCTATAGGATAGTAAACCGGATCTTCAATGGGTATCCGTTCCTTCTTATTCTACCCTAATTTGCCTCTTTCGCCCATTTTCTCCGAATTAACGCTGTGCACCCGCGGCTTCATGATATTGGTTCATCAGAGCCGTCAATTTGGCCGCGGCATCGTCGGAGAAGATCAACTCGAGATTGGCATGGGATTCCTGAGCTGAGATGGATGAATAGGCGAACATCTTCTCCTCGTAGACACGGACCGCCTCATTGACGTCCCCATGTCGGACAATGGACAAAGCGAGCTCCGCGGCATCTTGCATGGCCAAGTTCACACCTTCTCCGGCAAACGGAGACATCAGATGGGCCGCATCGCCGATTAGCGTAACGCCCGGTTTGTGAGCCCATTTGAGGCCGACAGGCAGCGTATAAATACGTCTCGGAGTCATTGGGCCATCAATGGCTCGGATATAATTTTTCAACGAATCGTCCCAATCGTGGAAATGCTGCAGAAGCAGCCGCTTGGCTTCTTTCAGCTCATCGAACGGAATGCCGCAGGTGTCCAGCCACTCGCGTTCCGCTTGGAACGCTAGGTAAACACAGAGGCGTCCGTCCCCATTCAGCTGTCCCAGAATGCCTTTATGGTCATCAAGCGCGAACAATTTGCCGCGTCTGTTAAATGCAGCGATGTCTGGATGTGCCGTTGCGACATTATCCAGATAAATCTCGATCATGCTTAGTCCGCTGTAGGCAGGCACGGAATCGGTCAGAAGCGGACGAATGCGGGAGAAGGCACCGTCTGCAGCTACAACTAGGTGGACAGTATCTACATGCCCGTTGTCAAAGTGCAGTTCATGCATGCCATTGGCCAATGGGATCGCTTGAACCAGATTATATCCCCAGTGAATGCATGCAGGGTCCACGGAATTCAGCAGCAGCTCGCGCAGCGTACCGCGATCAATCTCCGGTCGATCCCCCTCGTGGAGCTCAGCCACTTCGTCCATGTAAACTTTGCCGGTTTTGTCCAGAAGCCGGAAATCTTGTCCCTCATACCGGGCCAGTGCTTCGAATTGTTCGATTAATCCCGCCTCGCGGAGCGCTCTTTGCCCGGAATCTTCATGAATATCTAAGGAGCCGCCTTGCATGCGGCTTGCGGGGGATGATTCGCGTTCATAGACGACGGTTTTTATGCCATGCTGCTGAAGGATTCGCGCCAGCGTCAGCCCACCGGGGCCAGCCCCTACGATGGCAATGCGTTGTTCTTGTGCTTGCGTTGTTTGATTCATAATCGACACCTCGGATTTGGATTTTATTTATCAACTACCGAAAGTATACGATTGGCATTTAAACTGAATATTAACGGAAAGTTTACGTGCAGCAGCACCTGTCCAGTCTATGTCTCATCACGCTTCGGACATAGCGGCCGTTATCTTCGCGCAAAGCATCGTGTCTCTCTGCTGACGGACAACAGCGTCCTTATTTGCCAATTTCGGGGGGAATTCAGTCTCCAATGAGTAAGTAACAGCGCTGATATCCGTTACATAATTGAAAAAAACGACCCCTGAAATCAGAAGCCGGCTTCATAATAAAATATAATGGATTATTCCGGTGCAATCGGCACAACCATGTTCCACGTATTGGCAGCTCTCGCGAAGCCTCCTTCTCCATCCGCCGTTGCTGCGAACAAGTGCGTCGGTTTCCCGTCCTGGAACAAAATGAATGGCCGCTCAAAGCTTCCCATCATCGTCTCAGAGCCGTCATCCCATTTAATTTTCCTGGAATATGCTTTAGGATTATCCGATAGATGCCATGTCAATCCGTCTTCGGAATAAGCTTGGATACCTGCATGCATCTCCCCGCAGATACGGCCGTCCATATCTTTGGCAATAAGCTCATAGCGCTCGCCCGTATGCCATACAAACGGGTCTTCCAGATGAAATTGTGCTGGCGGAAATACCGGATCTTCGCTGACTACGCGGTAAGAACCGTCGAATCGTTCTGCGCGCGCCGCGCCGATCATCATTTGACCATGCACATTCCCTTCATACTGACGCGCTTTGTAAATCAGCAGTACGGTGCCGTCCTCATGAATACAAGGTGCGGGATTAGAGGTCAGGAAGCTGTCAAACCGTCCTGGCCTAGTAGGTAGAATCGGAGCATCGCTTCGTTCCCAAGGGCCGAAGACGCTTTTGGAAGTCGCCAGGCCAACTCGCTTATTGGCGCGGGCAACAATACAGCGCGGATCCGAAAGGCCGAATTCTTCTCCTGGCTTTACGTCTTCCAAAGGGTGTGTAGAACCCATGTAATAAAGCACATAGGTGTCCCCGTGTTTCGTAATATGCGGATTATGGGTGCTGCGGCCATCCCAATATTGTGCTCCGCGCGCCGGGAACACAATCTCCTCGAACGTATAGGGTCCTTCCGGCGTATCCGAAACTGCCCTTACGACTTCCGAGTGAACAAGCCAGCCTGGGTGCATCGGCAAATGTTTAGGCCAACGGGATGCAAACATGTGAAAGCGTCCGTCTTCGCCTTTCACGACGGAACCGCACCATACCCAATAACCTTCCATTCGAAATCCACCGTCTCTCGGGGCTGGCAGCAGCCTGTCATATAAGCCTCGATGTTGTTTTGTCATCTATCTCACCCTTTAGTCAAAGATTTATGAAAAATGGTATTCCGAGTTGGACGAAGCACGTACGTCTGGCCGGCTTGCGTCGCGAATTCAATTCCTGCTTCAGAGCATGCATCCACTAAATCAGACTCCCCCGAGACCGTGAGCTGTAAATCGCTTTGAACTTTACAGAGCCCTCCGCTAATTGAACGGATCACTGCCTCTGTCAGATGGCCATTGTCCCATACGAGATCGACCTCGAATCCGCCTCTAGCCCGCAGCCCCCTTACGCGTCCGCTTCGCCAAGCAGACGGCAAAGCCGGCAGCAGCCGAATAGCCCCGGCGTGCGATTGCAGCAGCATTTCGGCTATGGCCGCCGTACCGCCGAAGTTGGCATCGATCTGAAATGGCGGATGATCGCCGAATAAATTCGGGTGCACGGCATGACTTAGCAGCTCATGGAGATTATCGTAAGCCTGCTCGCCGTCCTCCAGCCTTGCCCAGAAATTGATAATCCATGCCCGGCTCCAACCGGTATGGCCGCCTCCATGCTGCAGCCTGCGCTGCAGGGTTACTTTGGCCGCTTCCGCAAGCACCGGCGTACCGCGCCTAGTAATTTGCTCTCCAGGATGCAGCCCAAACAAATGAGAAATATGCCGATGCCCAGGCTCCGGTTCGTCATAATCGACTGACCATTCCATCAGTTGACCGTGCTGACCGATTTGCGGCTCAGGCAGCCTGCTTATCGTTCGAACCAGCTCTTCCCGCAAGGCGTCGTCGATACCAAGCAGCCGGCTTGCTTCCACGCAGCCGCTGAACAAGGCGAAAATCAGCTGCGTATCCATAGAAGGACCCATACAGAGGTGCCCGATGTTGCCATTTGGCAGTTGGTAGCTGTTCTCAGGTGAAAGAGACGGCGCCGTAACCAGCCTGCCTTGATCATCCTCAACCAGATAATCAAGGAAGAATTCGGCGGCTTCCTTCATGACTGGGTAGGCGCGCCCCGCAAGGAAGCTGCGATTCTGGCCGTATCTGTAATGATCCCAAAGATGCAGAGCCAGCCATGCGCCCCCCATCGGCCAAATGACGGCAGGCATATACGTTCCCTGAACGGCGGTATCCGCCCAAATATCGCTCGCATGATGGACGACAAATCCACGTGCTCCGTATACCGTCTGAGCGGTGCGTCGGCCGTTAACGACGAGCCTGTCCAGGAAATCGAACAACGGCTCATGGCACTCGGCAAGATTAGCGGTTTCCGCCGGCCAATAATTCATTTGCAGATTAATGTTCGTATGATAATCAGCTTCCCAAGGCGGCGTATGACTCTCATTCCATATACCCTGCAGATTAGCCGGAAGCGTTCCAGGCCTTGAGCTCGCCATGAGCAAATACCGGCCGTACTGGAAAAATAACGCTGCCAGCCCGGGGTCCTCGCCGCCTTCCTTTAGCCGCCGAAGGCGTTCGTCCGTAGGCAGATTCGTGATGCCGCTGCCGTGCGAATCATGCAGTTCAAGCTCAACCCGCTTGAACATCGAGCGGTGATCTTCCGCGTGGTTCCCGCGTAGCACCGCGTATCCCAAAAGAGCGGCTCGCTCCGCTTGCTCCAAGCATTTCGCCATAGGATCCGCGTGCCGGAACGTTGTTTGCGCTGTCAAAAGCAGCGTTACCGAATCCGCGCCGTTCACGGACAGGTAGCCGCCGTGCATCCGCAAGCTTCCACCTTCGGTAACAGCTTTGAGCATGGCGCAATATGTGATGCCATCCGGGCCGCACTGGCCTGACATAACCAAGGTATCGCCGCCAAGGACTTCCATACGTCCATCAAATGGACGGCGATTGAGACTTGCATCCAACGTCAAACTTGCAGGCTCGCTTGCATACATACGGATCACAATCGCTTGATCAACCGCACTGGCAAACATTTCTCTTCGATACGAAATCCCCTGACAAGTGTAGCTTACAGATATGATACCGCTTTCCAAATCAAGCTCACGGTAATAATCGGTTATTTCCCCGTCCATGCCCTCAAAATGCAGTGTAAGATCGCCAAGCGTCTGATATGGCGCGAAGTGCTGCGGGACCGATGTCATCGTCAGCTTGGCTAGCCGCTCCGCTTCTTGCGGACGGCCTTCAAACAATAGGCTGCGAATTTCATTCAAATGCTTTAGAGCTTCGGGATTGTCGCGCTGCCCAGGACCGCCATACCAAACAGAGTCCTCATTCAGCTGAATTCTTTCCTGTTTGAGTTGGCCAAAGACCATCCCGCCTAGTCTTCCATTGCCGATTGGGATTGCTTGGACCCAAGTTTTTGCAGGTCGATCATACCATAGCTTCACATTCGCACTTTCCATTCATGGCGTCCTCCTTCTTCTGCTACCTCACCACGCAAACGTAAGGTTATCGATAACTCTATTGTATGTCTATATAATTTCTTGTCAATAAACGATTTTTTCACCCTATCTTCTGAAAACAAACTTCATCATTAATGGTTACAAAACGACAACGGTTTTCGAGCAACATTTTACACAAAATCCGTTAATCTATGAAAAAGGAATTACTAGAGCAAATTCCTATCCAATATAGAAGGAGGACTTATCGTGGCACACAAAGTTGTCAGTGATGAAGAACTGCTGATGCTGCTGTCCCCCATTGACGAGAACCAGGAAACGAACTTAACGGAGAAACCGAAACTCACCATGAAACTGCTATTTGAACTTATCAAAAAACTCAAGGAAGAAAATATCGTTCTATCCAATCGGGTAACCGAATACGAGCTTAAGCTGGAACTTCATCTTCAAACAAAAGCTGAAATTGCCAGTACCTTGGAAGTTCCTGACCACATCGAACCTGTCTCTACATTCCAAATGAACAATGAACTTGAGCGCGTGCTCCCTCACACCGCATTAGCGCCACGCTCCGTTCGTCATCCTTCTCACAGGAAAAAGCCCATCTGGATTTTATTTATCAAAGAGGCTGCGAGATATTTCGTCCGACGCCGCAAAATTTTTATCCATACGCCAAAAAACGGCTTCTGAACATATTCAGAAACTGGCCATCTTACAAGGATAAACGGCTTCGTCTTCCTTTTAGGACGTGCGCGTTTGTTAAGGTAGATGCGAAGCAAAAGTATACTTTCTTATCTACTCAAAAAAGCGGCTTGCCCGAAGGCAAACCGCTTTTCCTGTCCTTTTAAAACCGTGGTAAATTGGATAAATTGTTGCTTGGATCCCCATCCGGGTAAGAACGCAGCGTCTTTTCCCCTTCGCGATTTTTTCCGGTGTTCACATCCTCAATTAATCCAGCCTCTGTCATCGCAATTGCATCCGCAATATCGACAACTCTGCCGTCTTGGAATTGGACCGAGCTTATGCCGCCATTTCCATAATGAACGGCTTGAATGATCGCCTTATTCGGATCGATGGTATGCGGACCTGCGCCATATTGAGTGCCATCTCTCATAAAAGTACCGTACTGCGTAGGCTGACCGTTGGGACCATAGCCTGTATACCCGCCTTGGAAGCCCACGTTGCGCGCATCGGCATGATTGATCCCTGTATTTCGCTGACCGTATGGGGCATTCATGTTGCCGGAAGAACCCGGGACAGGCATTCCGCCCTGATAAGTCTGGTATGGATTAACATCGTTACGGGCTTGCGGCATTGACGTTTGTTGACCGCTTGATTGATACATCGGTTGCATCATGCCGTAAGGTTGGCTTTGCATATTCGGATTCGGTTCTGGAACACGTCGGCGTCTCGACATTTGGATCGACTCCTTTGTTTTCGTTATATGGCTGCCACCTAACTAGCATGCGCCACACACGCGTATCCTATGCCTTTATCTGCGCAAGCCCATCATATTTCCAGAAGCATACCTTCTTAATCCCCCATAAAACACACCGATGCCGCCTACGCAAAGCAAAAGAGTCACGCCAATTGCGCCCAAAATAAAAGGTACGTCTGCTTCTCGTAACAATCCGATCGGCAAGTAGCTGATAAATCCTGCTGGCAGCACGGTAAATAGGACAATTTTGCCTAGACCGCGGAAAATGCTGGTTGGATAAGTTGTAAACGTAAGAAGTGCATTATACAATTGAAAACTCAACCCTTCCGTGCTGCCTAACCAAAAAGCAAGACAATTCACAATCACCGTGAAAAACAAGAAAATCAATGTCGAAAGCACCATCGCCAGCCCAAATTTAATAAAGCCTAACCCCGACTTATCGCCGAAAGCGATATAGATCAATAGTGCGAAGAGCATATCACCAATGGCACTTACCGACATGCGGCTTATGAGAACATGCAGCAGAACCGGTTTCGGCTGCGTCAAATAAATATCCAGCTGTCCTGTTGCAATCAGATTCGATATCCGCATCGCATTGCCGAAGAAAGCAGCCATCGTGCCAAAACCCCCGGCCGCTATTGCCCAGAGCATCATCACATCTTGAAGCTCCCATCCGTTCAAGACCTGAAACCGGCCAAAATAAATCCCCCAAAATACGATCCAAACCACATTATTGACGATCATCATGCCGGCTGTAAGAAGAAAGCTCAATCGAAACTCCATGGCTCCCGCCAGATTCAACTTCCAGCAATCCCAAACGAAACGAATCAAGCGCTTGAACTTGCCGGGTTGCCCCATTTCACTGATTGCTGCTGATTTGCTATCCACCGTTAACATTGAGCTTTGTCACTCCTTTTCGGTACACCACAGATACGATTACACCAATCACAAGCATCCAGATGAACTGTGTCCCAAGCACTCCTGGCAAATTGGACATATCGAATGCAACGGTTGTTTTGGCTGGCAAATACACGATAGCTTGAAAAGGAAGCCAATGACCTATTCGCTGAAGAACGTCAGGGAAAAGCTCTAGCGGCATCAGCATACCGCCTATGGTAAACAAAAATTTGTTATACACAAATTCTAGTCCCCGCGTCTCCTCGACCCAGAAGGCACAAAGCGCTAGCACCATATTTAACAAAAAGTTAACCGTAAAGCCGCACAACGCAATGAACGGGAGCCATAACAAGCCATAGCCGAAGTGCGGGGGGCCAATGATGATCAGTCCCAGAATGGCACCGAGCGCTGCATTAACGATAAATCGCACCACCGCTTCACTCATATATTCCACATAGTGAAACACGACAAAATTGACCGGCCTAACAAATTTAAAAACGATATCCCCGCTCTTTACTTCTTCTTCAACGCGGGTGCACAAGCTCGGACAGGCGAGGATCATCGATTCCGTAATGACTAGATACCACATGATTTGCTTAAAGCTATAACCGGCTATCGTGTCTGTTCCTTCACCTTGAAACGTCGTCTGCCATAACTGAAGAAAAATATAAAGAATCAAGAGCAGGAATAAAGAGCGAATGAGAAAATCAGCCACATAGGCAAGTTGATTGCGCAGGGTGATTTTTCCGATAAAAGCATATTTAACGGATTTGCTCAAGGAGTTCATGTTCCATCCCTCCCTTGCCGTACTCCCCGTACATGCGCGTGATGATCTCCTCCATGGGCGGGTCCTCTACGGTGACGTCGACGATCCGGTGAGCTGCCATGATTCGGGACAACGCCGCTTCAATCGTGGTGACTCCCGTATCCACCGACAGCGTAAGTCGGGCTCCGCTCTTATCGAGCACGGTCACGCCTTCGAGCTCCACCCAGCCAGGTTCATCCTCAAGCACAAGGCGAACCGTCTTGTGGGTCATGAAGCACTGTTTCATCACATGTACGCGATCATCGAATACGATACGACCATGATTGATGACGATTGCCCGGTCGCATAGCCGCTCAATGTCCCCGGCATCGTGCGAAGTGAGGAATATCGTCGTTCCTTCTTCGCGTTTCAGCTCTAGGATGAGCTCTCGAATACGCTGCTTAACGACGACATCCAGCCCAATGGTCGGTTCATCCAGAAATAACACCTGAGGACGATGCAGCAGGGAGGCGGCAATTTCACAGCGCATCCGTTCGCCTAGCGAAAGCTTTCGAACGGTAGTGTGCAAATAAGGCCCCAGCTCAAATCGCTCAATAAGATTGTCGCGACGCTTGATATAGTCACTTCGCCGCAGCTCGTATATTCGGCTCATCAGCTCAAATGTATCGATAGGCGGCAGGTGATACCATAACTGCGACTTTTGTCCGAAAACAGAGCCAATACGATAACTGAGCTTGTTGCGCTCTTTCCACGGACAACAGCCGAGCACTTCCGCTTCGCCGGTTGACGGGTGCAGAATCCCTGTCAACATCTTGATCGTTGTTGATTTACCGGCGCCATTCGGCCCGAGGAAGGCAAGTGTCTCCCCTTGCGCAGCGGAGAATGTAATGCCTTCAACGGCTGACTTTTCCACATATTGCGGCCTTATCAGCGCTTTCACGCTTCCTGCGAATCCTTCCTCTTTTTTCTTCATCCGAAAAGATTTCCCTAACTGCTGTGCGCGTATCGACGTCTCCATGTCTACCGTCCTTTCATTCACTGCAGCAAAAAAGACCTCTCGGTCCGTTTCGCCTATGCAGGCGGAACTTTCCGAAGGTCTTTTATCCCTTACGGTGTAGCACGTCTCGATCGTGCCGACTTCGCTCGGTTCGCCATCCGCATGGATTCGGATCCCTAGAAGCCCTTCCGTTTATTTTCCACATCTTAACACATCATGTCATGTACAGACAATACTTTTTACGATCAATTTTCAGACTGCCCAAGGGAATCAAGCTCTTCTCTGAGCACAGCCGATTTTTGCTGGGCATCCTCAATTTGGGTCTGAAGCTCATGGATTTCCTCCTCCGCCTCGGACAATGCAGCCGCGGTAGCCTGCGAGTGAAGCTCTTGAGCTACCTGCAGGGTTTGTTCCGCAGCCTGCTCCGCTTGTTGTGCAAACTGTTTAATTTGTTCGATGTTTTGCTTATTTTCATCTTGACTTTGTTGATCTTCTTGTGGCATAAAGAAACCCCCTGCTCGAATTTTCCATACAGGATTAATTTTAGTAAAATGGGCCGATCTTATTCTCAGAATTTCCCCGCTTCTACCAATTTCCTTCTTTCACTGCTATACTTACAGCATGTAAACGTCAAAGAGGTGACAACTGCCTATGAACATCATTAAAGTCAAGGACCGGCACGAATTAGACAAAAGAATCCCCTCTATGCCATGGTATATTGAGAAATTCATCAACTACAAGCTGCCCGATCTTTCCCCTTCCTCCTTGCTGGAATATGTGCGCGATTACGAAATTTTCCTTTCTTGGCTCTTGGCCGAAGGATTAAGCGCGGCCCCGGTTATGAATCAAGTTCCGTTGGAAGATTTAGAGAAATTGCATATGGACAGCGTAGATAACTTCCGCATGTTCCTTGCTACTCGGAAAGAACAAGCTAACGTAAAAACGACCATTAATCGTAAACTGTCCGCACTTCGCTCCCTGTTTCATTATCTAAGCCAAATTGCGGAAGACGATAATTTCTACCCGCTTCTTAAGCGAAATGTCATGGCCAAAGTGGAGATTAAGCGCTCCCACAGGCCAAAGGATACGGCCGCCAAGCTCGAGGGAAAGCTGCTGCAGGAAGAGGAAATTGCCCAGTTTATCGACTATGTCCAGAACGGTTACGAGCATGATGTCGCTTCCAACAAGCAAGCCATTTACTCCTATGAACGCAATAAAATAAGGGATATATGCATCATAACGCTGATTTTGAATTCCGGTTTGCGCGTGTCAGAGGTTTTCAATTTGAACATGGATGATATTGATCTTAAGAAAAAGCTGACCCATGTTTATCGTAAAGGAAAAAACGACGATACGTTCAAAACTCCAGTCTATTTCCGCCAAGAAGCCATTCAAGCGCTAACTGACTATATGGCTATTCGGCAAACGCAGTATAAACCGGTCAAAAAAGAAAAAGCCCTCTTCCTTGCCATCGCAAATGGCAAAAAAGAAGGCGTCCGTATGACCAAGAGGGCTATTCAAGAGCTTGTGATCAAATACGCAAAGCGTTTCGGCAAGCCCTACTTGTCCGTTCACAAGTTGCGGCACTCGTTCGCCACAGACTATTACTTGCAGAACGATTTGTACAAAACGCAAGAGCAGCTCGGACATGCCTCGCCAGAAACGACGCAAATTTATGCCCATCTTACAGATCGAACCATGTCCGAAGCGATTGATAAACGGTTGGAATCCTGAAGCTTACTTCAGGATTTTTTCGATTTGTTCCAATTCTTCCGGAGCAAATTCCAAATTTTTCAGAGCTGCGACGTTTTCTTCAATTTGCGAGACGCGGCTTGCCCCGATCAGCGCTGAAGTGACGCGTCCGCCGCGAAGCACCCAGGCCAGAGCCATTTGCGCTAAGCTTTGACCACGGCTTGCGGCCAACTCGTTTAGCTGAATAATTTGGTTCAGCTTCTCTTCTGTGATGTCCTTCGTATTCAAGAATTGGCTTTTCCCGCCTGCCCGCGAATCACTCGGAATGCCGCTCACATATTTGTTCGTCAGCAAGCCTTGCGCTAGCGGACAAAACGCAATACTGCCCACTCCGAAATCGTCCAGAACATCCTGAAGCCCGCCCTCGATCCAACGATTCAACATACTGTAGGAAGGTTGGTGAATCAAGAGCGGTGTCCCAAGACCTTTCAAAATCGCAGCCGCTTCCTTCGTTTGTTCTGCCGTATAGTTGGAAAGCCCCACATACAACGCTTTACCTTGACGAACAATTTGATCTAGCGCTGCCATTGTTTCTTCAAAAGGCGTGTTCGGATCCGGTCTGTGCGAATAGAAAATATCGACGTACTCGAGTCCCATTCGTTTCAAGCTTTGATCCAGCGAGGATACTAAGTATTTCTTGGAGCCCCACTCCCCATATGGACCTTCCCACATGTAGTAGCCCGCCTTTGTCGAAATGATCATTTCATCGCGGTACGCGCCTAAATCGCTCTTCAGCACCTTGCCGAACATTTCTTCAGCCGATCCCGGAGGCGGGCCGTAGTTATTCGCCAAGTCAAAATGTGTAATTCCCAGGTCAAATGAACGCAGCAGCATCGCTCGTCCGTTCTCATGAATATCCAATCCGCCGAAATTGTGCCACAGCCCTAATGAAATCGCCGGGAGCTTAAGTCCGGACTTGCCGGAACGATTATATTTCATTTCTGCATAACGAGTTGAACTTGCCTGATAAACCATGTTCTTCCTCCTTCAAATGTCCGTACAAAAACTTACGGTGTAGACATCTATTAATATTTCACCAATTAATGGTTTCTAAGTACAGTATAGGCGAACCCGGACAACAAAAAAAGAACTGAAAAAAACGTGTCTTACTTACCTTGAGGTGAGTATGACCGCCTTTTCCACTTTCTTCGGTCAACAAGAAGGAGACCTAGCCTGCGGCTAAGTTCTTGTCTAAACCCATACGTTTGAGCGTGGGGTGGGAATTGGGTATAGGACTCCGACCGTTTCTTGAAATCGTGTCCATCCCATACCCATCCCCTTTTTGTTCTACTTTGTGCTGCCTCCGACTTCTCCTACCCCGATACGGTTGAAGGAGACCTATATCTCACCACGCTTCGGACACAGCGGCCGTTATCTTCGCGAAAAGCGTCATGTCTCTCTGCTTGTGGACACCAGAGACTTTATTTGCCGATTACGGGGCGAAATCAGTCACCACGTGAGCAAGTAACAGCAATGGTGTCCGTTACATGTTCGAAGGTGTCCTTTTCCACCTAATAAGGGCTTCCCTGTCCGTCAGCGAGGACAGACCCAGTCATGCCAAATACGCTTATCCCAAACAGGGGATGCCTCGCCCATACTATGGGAACTCAGTTCCCTTATTTCGGTGAGAAGCGGTATTTCGGCACCCAAGGGGGAACTACAGGGCCTTATTCGCCCTCCATCTTCCAAATATGTGACCAACTTGACGAAATAGCGGACCCGAGATCCCTTTCCCTCGTCCAAAAAGGTGTTTTCAACAGAATAACGCCCTATAGTTCCCCCTATCCCTCCTACGGGGCCTAAATCAACAAAAAAACTGCCGAGTCTCCCCGGCAGCTTTAGATTTACTTACATTTGCCGCAGCCGCAATTGCATTTGCTCTTTGGCTTATAAATTTCTTTTTTGGTAAGCAACGCTGTTGATTTCGCAGTCCCGCGTATTCCGGCACAACGCAAACAGTCAGCAATACATTGGTTTCGGCCAACGACGAACAACCGTGTACAGACATTACGGCAATAACGTCCGCAGTTCGGTACTGCACCTACATTTCCGAGATAAGCGCTTTTTTGCATACCTCAAGCACCGCCTTTTCCTTTGGTACTATAAGGTATTCCTGTGCTCCTAGTTACGGTTGTACGGTTCAGCTAAACTTTTTGCTTATTTTGCAACGAAAGCACCAGTTCAATGCCGTATTCCTGCAGCCATTTCGTTTTTTCAAATGTATTTTGAATAATATCGATCAGCACGCCTTGCGGATCAACGCCATCTGCATATCGTCCCAAGAAATGAATAAAAACATCCAATCTCCGAAGCTCAATCAACAACGGAAGTACTTGAATTTCTGCCTCTTTTAACGCAACAGACTGCCCGTAACCCTCATAAAAAGCCGTACAATTACGTTTCAGCTCATCTTTGGAAAGCGCCGGATCAATCAAGTCCGACAAGCAGACAGCGATTTCCATAACGCGAAGATCTTTGGTTACAAACTCAAAATCAAGCACCGCTGTAATTCGGCCGTCCCCATCAACAAGCATATTCGATCCGTTTATGTCTCCATGGACTAGCTGGTGAGGCAGTTTTCGCAATGCGGGAATCGCTTGATAAAAGGCTGAAAACCGTTCAAAAATGTATGTTAGCTCCTCGCGCAGTGCAGAGAACGTTTCCGGAGGATGCAAACAGAACTCATGAATCGCATCCGGCGTGCAGCGGGGATGAATGTTGTCAATCTCATAGTACGGCGGATACACAGGCTTTAGATCGACAGATACCGTTCCGAGAACGGCAGAGAGCTGACCGACAGCCGCTCCAAATTGTAAGATTTGTTCGGAATTCATCCAGGTTGGATTCATCCCATCTGTAAATGTAAACAAAGCTGCGAGCTTCCCTTGATTATGATCCAACTGGACGACAGTTCCGCCGTCCGGCAGCTCGATCGGCACCGGAATGCGATACGGCAGCTGATTTTTGCGCTTATTAAGCGCCAAAAGGATCCGATGCTCAAACATGATTTTATCGATATCCCGATGTGTTTCGTATAACCGCATCACATAGGTGCTGCCGGCCACCTCGACAAATCGTGTTGTATTATTCATTCCCCCCATACCTGTACGCATCGACCATGTTTGACCAGGAAACCAGTATGCAGGCAATAAGGCTAATTGCTCCTCCAAATCTTTTACGCGCATAATTGTATTCGTCAGCTCACTTTCACTAAACCTGATTGTCGCCTTCCACCGCGAATTCGAAGTCCTCCACATCAAAGGCCTGTACTGGAATGCTTGCTCCAATCAGCCTTTCGATAAAATCGAACTGATCTGTCAATAATGCCGCTTGCTCCTTGATCGCAGTTAGAATTAACTCGGTTTCAATCGGGTCGAATTGTTCGCCGTACGCTTCGTTATCAATGGCAAATACAACCATTAAGGTCACGTGCTCGTTGATCGGAAGCGGAGGACTTTTGCGCCATGGAACGGCAAGCGCTTTTTCAATTTTTTTCTTATTAAAAGATTCCTCGAAGAACGCGATCAGCTCGCCAATCATTTGCTTAACGAATCCGTCGTCTTCTTCCTCCAGCATAATCGGCTCGCTGCCGGCCTGCAGCTCATATAACTCTTGAATGCTGGTATAAGGGATTAAGTAAGTAACAGGCTGCCCCGGCAGCATCAACTGACCGTGTACGGCGAGCATGACTGCCTCTATAATAAACGTTTTGCTCATGTCTAATCATTCTCCTTCCTCTAAGGCTGCTTCAGTTTTATTTCGCTAGAAAGCCTTAGAAATCCTTTTTTCAACTGGCAAATTAGCCATGTCACAATCGCATAACAAAAAACCGTAAGCTCTAGCGATCTCAATGATCACCTGAACAAACGGTTCAAAATCATTTTAAAGACTCCCATCGACAGCCTCACGATCCTCGTACAACGGAAGATAAGGTTTCTTTGAAAATCGATTCGCATAGGCCGACGCTACATAACAATCCGGCTTAATGACAGGAACCATCCCGACAGATGCTACTCGCCGCACCATCTCTTGGACGAATTTGGCCGTTCGGTTCTTCGTCACATCATCCCCAGCATCAATATGGATATACATATCGAAAGAGGCTCCCTGGTACAGATGAGGAAGAACGATATTTTCCATATCTTGTCGTTTAGCCTCGTCAAAGTATGTGGCGATCTCTTCACTGAGCGCAGTTTCCATCGACAGCTTTTCTTTAATCGAATGCATGGCCCGGTGGACAATCACTTGACGATAGCACGCCCATGCTCCTTTACCACAACGCTGAATAACTACACCTGTTATGAATTTGGTGTGGCCTGGGTGTACCTGACAATCCGTTCCGATAATAAATTTGTAGATAGCTGCAGGGTCTAGCCGCATGAAATGCAAAATTCTCTCATGAACCGTATCCAGGTTTAGTCCTCTTTCCGTCGTGTTCCGAAATTCCAGTGGGTGGTTTGCCGTCGAAGTTTTCAAAGATAAGGTTCTTCCTTTCTCCTTAGAATCAGGAAGAAGCGGATGCTGGCCTCATGCATCCGCCCCTATCTATAGTATATGGCAAAACTCCTCTGATCGAACCATCACTTATCGTAAAACGCTTCCGCCGTATAAAAAGCGGTTCTCCCATTGCTTTCCTTCGATCGTATCGAACCGCACGCCACCGGATTCGACGGAGTACGTATGCAGTATGTTTCCATCCCCTAAATAAAGCGCAACATGCGTAATTGGTTCTTTAAAAGCATTCATATTGGCATAGTCAGAAGCTTTGCTGCCTTTGTAGGAGCTGAAGAACATCAAGTCGCCACGCTTTAATTTCGTCCAATCTGTGCTAACAGGACCTAAGGAACGAACAAACGTGCCTTGTGATGCTGAATCGCTCGGTACGGAGAAGCGTAAAGCATCCCAGAACATCGTTTGCACAAAATCCGAGCAATCGAACGTTGTCGTGTCGTTTCGGTCGGAACCATACTCGTACGGTGTTCCTAAGTAACTATTGCCTGCGGCAATAACGGCTTCAATCTCATCCGCCAGCGGCATATTGGGCACTGCAACAGAGAAATCAGTTAGCATATATTTGCTGCTCGTGCTAACGTAACCGCTTGTACCGTTCGCGTCCTGGATTTTGTACCAACTGTCATTGACTTTATCGGTTACGAGAACTTCTTCCCCTTTGCTTAGCATCCGAATAACTTTGGATCCGCTATCGGAAGAAGGAAGCGTGCGAAAGTTAACGCCATAAATGATTTGCGCATTGCTGATGATTTTTATGTATTTACTGTTCGTAGATACATAACCGATCACACCCTGAGCATCTTTGACTTTATACCAATTTGAAGAGACATAATTCGTTACGGTTACTTTTTCATTTGCTTTCAGCAAACGGATCACATTGCTTGACGTGTTCGGTTGAGATCTAAAACTTACGCCCGAAACGATTTGCGCCTTGGTTGTAACACCCTCAGCAGCTGAAATTGCCGCTGGGAAAACAAAACTAAGCACTAAAGCAATCATGCTTAAAACCATCGTCCATTTTTTCATCGCCTCAACCGCTCTCCCATGCTGTCATATTTTTCGTTCATACCCTAATTATAGGTTCATTGTGTATTGAGCGAATATAGGCGAATGGTTGCGTTTTTTGTCGATTGCTTACTGGAGCTGCATGGCTGCGTACCTATTGACGATACGGTTTAATTTTCCACTTTACGGACCTCTGATTTTCGTGTAGGAAGCCAAAATAGAGCGTGATTGGCGTCATTCTTCAGCTTCACATTGCACAGCTTCATCTCCCTTTCCTCAAGCTCGATAATTTGCCATTCCTCGGCAGCTAAACCTTCAATGGAGAGAATAAAAGCATGCACTTGCTCCTCAGCTTCCTCTCGCTCGGACCAATATTTCACGCCATAATAAGCAAGATCATAATTATTGACCAGTGTGCATGTGTAGAGCTGATCTGTTCTTTTGTTTTGCATAACAAAGGGCATCACGGTTTCCTCCATCAAAAAGGCACATTCACCGCACAGGGTGAACGTGCCTGGTTCATATCATTACAAATAAGCGTTCTCGTGCTTTGCTTTCAATCGATTCCAACGGCGCTCGACTTCGACCTCGAACGATTTGAGAGAGCCCTCATATTCCGGCTTCGTCATATGCTTCGTTTTCCCCATCGTTTTCAGCCAATCGGCAAGTGGAATCTTCTTGTTCTTATCCTCAGGGTTGTAAGTGAGGGTCGTTATCCCATGCTCGACTTCATACAGCGGGAAGAAACAGGAATCTACCGCAGCGCCGACAATGTTCGATCCCTCTTGATCATCGGACAACCAGTTGAGCGGGCAGGCAATCAGAATCTTGCCGTACACCAATCCTTCATTCTGGGCGTACCACTGCGCTTTCGCCGCCTTTTTCACGAGATCCTGCGGGTAGGCCTCAGATCCGGTAAAGACATATGGAATATGCGTGGCCGCCATAATTTGCGCAGTATCCTTATGGTGGAACACTTTACCGCCTTGATGTTTCCCGACATTCGAAGTCGACGTCCGATGGCCCATCGGCGTAGAATAGGACAGCTGAGCGCCGGTATTCATGTATCCCTCGTTATCATACTCGAGGATAATCATTTTATGGTTGCGCAGTGCAGCGCCAATGGCCGGCCCCATGCCGATATCCATCCCGCCGTCGCCTGTAATCATGACGAAAGTGAAGTCGTCCTTCAAGCCCAGATGATCGAGCTCTCCGCGCCGTTTGCGCTCCCAGAACATCTCAACAACCCCTGACAGCGTTGCGGCACCGTTCTGGAACAGGTTATGGATATATGTCGCCTTATGGGCTGAGTACGGATAGCCCGTCGTAACGACCATCGCACAGCCGGTATGGAAGATCGATACAATATCGCCTTCTATGCCTTTGAAAAACAGCTCCAAGCCCGAGAAAATGCCGCAGCCCGGACATGCACCGTGACCCGGAGCGATACGCTTCGGCTTTTTGGTCAGTGCACGCAGCGGCGGGATGCGAACGTTCAGCTTGCCTGAGGTCTCATCCGGCGTCACCGTAATGAGTCCCGTCTTCAAGTCCTCATACTTCATCGGCGTCAGTACCCTCTTCGGCGCTTTGGCCGGGTCGCCCGGCGTGTGACCGTAGTAATCGAAGGGCACTTCCACCTTGCCGCTTTGTACAGCGTCAATGGCAAATTGGAACAGATTATGCCCGTCTTCGGCATAAAAGTCCTTGCCGCCTAAGCCGTAGATGCGGCTTATCACAAGCGTATCTCTGTTCCCGTGGGTGAACAGCGCCGCTTTAATTTCATTGACCATATTGCCTCCATGGCCGCCGTACGAATCCGCGCGATCGCCTACGGTGATCGCCTTCACGTTTTGCAAAGCATCCGCAATCTGCTTGGCGGGGAAAGGACGGATCATATTCGGTGCGATGGATCCCGCTTTAATGCCCTTCTCGCGGAGCTGGTCGACGACGTCTTTGATGATTTCGGAGGCCGAATTCATCAGGAACACCGCGACTTCCGCATCCTCCATCCGATACAGCTCCAGAATCGGATAGTCACGCCCGGTTAATTCGGCATATTCCTGCCGAATGCGGTCATATACGCCTTCGGCGTTGTACATCGCCATAGACTGCTGGTAACAGTTATTAATGTAATCCGGTTCATTCATATAAGGACCGACCGTGATCGGGTTGTTTCGATCCAAAGTATCCGGGAAGCCTTTCGGCTGCTCGCCGATAAAAGCGTGGACATCATCTCGATGTGCAAACGTTTGCACTCTGCGCTTCTGGTGGGACGTGAAATACCCGTCCGAAGCAACCAATACCGGCAAGCGCACCGCCGGATCTTCCGCCAGTTTCAACGCGATAATGTTCATATCGTAGACGGATTGGGGATCACGGCACATTACAATGGGCCATCCCGTATTTAAGGCATAATACAAATCCGAGTGATCCCCGTGAATGTTCAAGGGACCTGAAACGGACCGGCATACCAGGTTCATTACCATTGGGAAACGTGTACCGGATTGTACCGGCATTTGTTCCAACATATACAAATAACCGTTGGCGCTTGTCGCGTTAAATACGCGGCCGCCAGCAGTTGAAGCTCCATAGCATATACCTGCAGATCCGTGCTCGCCGTCAGCCGGGATGAGCACAATATCATGTTGTCCGTTGGACTTCATAAGATCTAGGAATTGGGCTACTTCCGTGGATGGAGAAATCGGGAAATATCCCATGACATGATAATTAATTTGATGAGCTGCATAAGCAGCCATCTCGTTGCCTGATTCGTATACAATGCGTTGCTCTACCTTGGCCTGCCCTAATTCCTTCTTAATATCAATGGACATACGAGTAGTTCCACCCTTCTCCCATAAATACTCTCTAAGAGTTTGCAGCTAGATTGAAGCGATGTGGCATACGGTGATTATCGGCATAACCGTCTACTTCCCGCTCATCTGTGAGCGCTTCGGTCGGACAAGCCTGTACACATTTGAGGCAGCCTTTGCAGTATTGATAGTCAATGCCCTGCAGAAACATTTGCGGACGTCCTTTTTTGTCCGGGAGCTCATCCCACACAAAGCAGAAATCCGGGCAAACATTATCACAAGAAGCACAGTGAATACATTTATCTTCATGGAAATGCGGCATCATCCCCGCACGGGAAATACTTAAATCCTTCAGAATACTGTTGCCTGGATTTGAAATAACTCCACCGATCGTTTGTGTCTCGTACCCGAGCACAGGCGTATCGAAGCGGACGAAATCAGGCATGGTCTCCCCTTCTGGAAGCGCATACGACTGGAATTGTACCTCGTTATACCCGCGGTCGAACGTCCGTAAGGCAGGTGCAACAGCCAGAGGATATTTCTTCTCCAACGATTTGCGAATTACGCCTCTCATGACATCCGGATCAAGGAAATCACATAACCGGAACAGCGCGCCAAGCATCGCCATGTTAACGCGGTTCTTCTCCTCCAGCGATATGCCGATCGCATCAATCACGGCGATCGTGCCTCCTCTGAGCTTCATCTTTTCCTTGAGCTCATCAGGCGTTTTGGTTGAATTTACTAATACGGTACTATCCTCATAGATGCCACTGATAACGTTTACAGTTTTGGAAAGCGATTCATGAAAAACACCAACAACATGCGGTCGTTCAACGGGTGATGTATCCCGTATTTGCGTATCCATGTCACAAAACCGGATATGTGCTTTCACTGCCGATCCTTTCTTCTCAGAACCATAAGAAGAAAAACTAACTCCGTTTAATCCAACCCCGACAACTCCTGCTTCCGCCAGCATCTTGCCTGCCAGATTGGCGCCGAGACCGCCGATGGATTCCAGCCTTATCTCGAAAAATCCGAGATCGTTCAATTTAGGTAAAGTTACCATGCAAGGTCTCCTTTCAAAAATGAACTGCATAAAGAATGAATAGTATGAATAGTAAATCTACTATCATTGTAACAAGAAATCGCTGGTAATCAACCTTTTTTTAACCCGGAGCCACTTACAGCAAATAATCGATGATAAGGCCGCACTTCCCCAAATAGAAGCTTGTTGTCGCTTCTTTATCCGCTTCATCTTCATGACAGCCCTTTTCAGCCTCTTCGCACTCTTCACATACGTTGACAAAATCATCGTCAATCGGATTAAAGACAACACCGCAAACATGTGAGCACGCCCTCATCCTCATCTCTCCTCGTTTTCAAATCCCGCGAATTTGTAAACGCTTGCATTCAATGTATCTCCTATTATACAGCCGTTTATAGCGATAACACCATAAGTCTTTATCAAATCTTTAGCATTCAAAATAAGCCCTTTCTCTTGATTAGGTCTATTTCTGTGAGATAATGTAGAAATAACAAAGATAATGTCGGACATTTGGAAAGGATGGCACTATTTTGCTCCATTCAATCATTTCCCATGAACTGCATGGACTCTTCTACCTCTTCAGTGCTGCATTAATCCATCTGGTTCTTACCCCTATATTCATTTACAAAAAGCATCAGCGAAATCTATTATTTGGGCTTCTCCTCGTCATCTTAATGAATGTTTACTGGCATTTTGAAGAGATCGACCCTCTCATCTATTCGCTCCACTTGCTACCGCTATCATTGACGGCGATCATTATATTTGCCGGATTTATACCTGCTGCGATGACATGGATCTGTTTTAATATAGGCTGCTTCCTTGTTTTGAATTATTATTGGCAACCGGCATTGCTTAGCAGTGCGTTTATCTTAGTTGGCAGTTATTTTGTTAGACATAAAACCAATCAGATGAAGCTTAAAATCAAGTTATGTTATGCAGCAGGTTTGCTTAGCATATACGAAATATTGTATGCGCTGCTTGCGACTCATACCCAAACTTACTTCTCTCTGTATGTTTTATACACCATTTTGTTTACTTTTATTTCACTCTTGGTATTGATCATAGTCATCTTCCATGTAATGAGGCACGAATTTATTAGGGAGCGGCTCGTCGCCTTAGAAAAGGATCGCATGGTCGGCCAACTGGCAGCCACGATCTCTCATGAGATTCGAAATCCGTTAACTTCAATCCGTGGTTTTCTGCAGCTTTTAGATCAGAAAGAACTTTCTATGTATGATCAGAAGCGGTATATTGAACTGGCGCTATCCGGCGTTGATCAGGCGAACACCATCATCAATGATTATTTGAACTATGCCAAACCGTCAACAGGACTGCAGGAACAATTGGATATCAAAAAGGAATTAGAAGCAACGCTTCGATTCATCTCTCCTTATGCGTCAGACCATCAGGTCGTGATCGAAATCACTCACGATAACGAGATCCCTCTCTACATCCTTGGAGAATCCAAAAAACTCCGGCAGTGCTTGATGAATTTGGTTAAGAATGCGATCGAATCCATGCCAAACGGCGGTCTCATTTCCATGCGAACCTGCAAACTGCCGGGTGCCGTCCAGATTTTGATTACCGATACAGGCGTTGGAATGACAAAAGAGCAAATAGATTCGCTCGGGATGCCGTTCTTTACAACCAAAGAACAAGGAACCGGGCTTGGACTTGTCGTCGTCATGAGCATTATCAAAATGATGAACGGAACCATTTCTTTCAGCAGCTCCTTGAATCAAGGCACGGAATGCTCCATCCTGTTTCAACAAAAATAGGTACCAAGACCCTCCATTAACATGGAAGATGATCTGTGTTATTCTGTTATGACAAGCATTCATCATGACACGTGAAGGAGGGCTTTGCCATGCATTCAGATTTCATTCAGATCAAATCGCTGGAAGGCGACTTGAAAATGTCTCATAAAAAAAAGGACTACGGTCTGACGGTCACGACCAAAGAACTGATCTTTCACAAACCGCACGTGAATTATTATTTCAAACTTGACCAGATCATCTCTATTGTTCCCTATGATAATTCGACGCTCAAAACCATTACATTCGTCAACGCCCGGTCTTCTAACCAAGAATCCACCCATCTGGCTCCTGGCTCAGAACACTTCCGCATTTATGTACAAGGCGCTACGGTTCATAACCGCAGTGGTTTGTTTGAAATTGGGCCCATTGATGTCATTCTCCCTATTTATCCAATTATGATGAAAGCTATATCAGAATGCCTGCAGCGTACGGGGCTGACTGTCTTCTAATACGTCAAAAAAGCAAAAGCTGAGAACATTTCTTTCTCGCCTTTGCTTTTTTTGTTTGTATGGCTAGGATAGCTGTTCCTTTTCGATAATAAAAGCGAGTAATCGTGCGCAGCTCTCTTCCACCATCTCGTAAACTTCTTGAAAATTCCCGGTATAATACGGGTCAGGTACATCTTTATTCGTACGCCCAGGCGCAAAATCCAACAACTTATGAATGGAAGCCCGCTTCTCGCCAGCAACCGGTGCCGGAGCAAATCCAGCCAAATTACGGACATTGCTCTCATCCATCGCCACGATGTATGTAAACTGCACGAAATCATCCGATGTGACTTGTCTCGCTTGCATTCCCTTGTAATCAATCTGATTTTTATCCAAAATGTCTCTTGTTCCTTGATGCGGCGGATGCCCGATGTGCCAGTCCCCGGTGCCAGCTGAATCAATAGCTATGACATGAGCAAGCCCCGCCTGCTTGACCTGGTGCCGAAACAACGCTTCCGCCATGGGGGAGCGGCAAATATTTCCTAAACAAACGAATAAGACCTGGATCATACTTCACCAAATACGAGCTTTTTCTCACGCATTGTTAACGCTCTGGCGGGGATATCGAGTACAATTTTACCTTCAGATATTCCCCAAATGCGTGTTGCAAATCGCTCCGCTAATTCTACCTTATGCAGGGTCGCGATTACGCTCATATTCCTATCTTTGCATAATGATTTCAAATCCTGAAGAATATATTCCGTCGATTTCGGGTCCAGTCCTGATACCGGTTCATCGGCAACCAGCACTTTAGGTCCTAAAATCAAAGCTTTGGCAATCGCTACACGCTGCTGCTCGCCGCCGCTAAGCTGACCTACCTTCTTGTCTCCTTTATCGAGCAGGCCCACTTTTTCCAAATAGTCCATGCTGTCCACATGTTCATCTCGGGATGTCAGGCCTGTTAATACTCGCAAGGGCGTTTGGAAAACTCTCCCCATCATCACATTTTTGACAGCGCTTTTATTTCGGTTCAGCGCAGGTTTTTCTTCAAGGAAAGCGAAATCCTTGCCTAGTTTGAAACGCTCCCACGGGCCCGGCTTTGAGATATCGTTGGAATGATAGATGAGTTGGCCGCTTGTCCACTTTTCTTGATGACTGATGCAGCGCAGTAAGGTTGTTTTGCCGCTCCCGCTGCTTCCAATGACGGCGATAAACTCGCCCTCATCCACTTGAAAGCTGATTTGAGAAAGCACTTGATTGTCCGGCGGATATACTTTACTTAGATTGCGTACGGTCAGCATGACATCCCCTCCTTCATGAATCCAATTGTTGATTTTGGAAAAAATCGCCCTCACATCAAGCTGGAGCCTGATTAGACGGCGATTCTCCATTCCCCGCAGGAAGTCATCTTAGTCACAAGATGTCGGCGCTTCAGCAGTTCCTGCTTCTACATTGATTTTGTCGGAGATTGTATCACGGACGACCGACATCACAAGCTGCAACAAATAATTGATATCGTCTTGTGTTTGTTTGAATTCACTTACAATCGGAATGCCATCCAGTTCATCTTGCAGAACTTCGATTTCATTCTCAATTTTTTGAACCATTTTCTCATTTTTGAATGTCTGGAATGCGACGATTTCTTTTTGCTTCTTTTTAATCGAACTAATCAACACCTGAATATCAGGGTTATTTGCAATTTGCTTCTCGGCCTTTTGATAAAATTGCACTTCATTCGAAGTCGTCAACAAATTGGCCAGTTCCTTGGCTTTATCCAAAATATCTTCACGAACGATCATTTCCGTATTCGTAAACTCCTCCACTTTGAAAGCATGAGGCTGGTTATCGTTATGTTGATGATCACATTGGGACATTCTCATACACACTCCTATCTATATTAACAACGACTTAAATGGACAATTTCATAGGTTTCGGGACGATTTCACCCTTCAAGATCCAGGTTTGCGCATGCGTCACTTTAACGTCTATCATTTGTCCGATTAGCTCTTTAGAGCCGGTAAAATGAATCAACTTATTCGTACGCGTACGTCCAGCAAGTACATCGGCATTATTTTTACTTTCGCCTTCAACCAGTACTTCAACTGTTTCCCCCAGCAGCTTCTCGTTGCTTGCTTTACTGTGAGCATTCACAAGCTCATTCAAGCGATACAAACGCTGTTTCTTCACTTCCATCGGAACATTATCTTCCATACCGGCAGCAGGCGTTCCTTCTCGCGGCGAATAAATAAACGTAAACGCGAAATCAAAACCTACTTCCTCATAGAGCGACATTGTTTCGTCGAACTGCTCGTCTGTCTCGCCAGGAAAACCGACAATAATATCCGTCGTTAGTACGACATCAGGCATCGTTGCTTTAATCTTGCGGGCAAGCTGCAAATAATGATCTCTGGAATACTTCCTGCTCATCCGTTTCAAAACTTCTGTATTGCCCGATTGAACCGGAAGATGGATATGTTCGACCAGATTGCCTCCTTGACCTAACACTTCAATCAAGTCGTCATCAAAATCGCGTGGATGCGAAGTTGTAAACCGAACTCTCGGTACATCGATTTTACGAATGTCATCCATCAAATTAGCGAAAGAATACGTAATATCTTCAAAGTCTTTGCCGTAGGCATTGACGTTTTGTCCAAGCAGCGTAATTTCCTGGAATCCTTGACGAGCCAGATCTCTTACTTCGGCAAGCACATCCTGCGGTCTCCGGCTTCTCTCTTTGCCGCGTGTATAAGGAACGATACAGTACGTGCAGAACTTATCGCATCCGAACATAATGTTCACCCAAGCACGGATTCCTTCCCGTTTCTTTGGTAAATTTTCAACGATGTCGCCTTCTTTGGACCATACTTCAACGACCATTTCTTTGTTATAAAAAGCATCCTTCAATAATGCCGGCAGACGATGAATATTATGTGTTCCAAAAATCAAATCAACAAAAGCATGCTTCTGCATGATCCGGTTCACAACCGCTTCTTCCTGCGACATACAACCGCATACGCCAAGAACAAGGCCTGGCTTCTGCGCTTTGAGTGCCTTCAGATGGCCAAGCTCGCCGAACACTTTGTCCTCAGCATTCTCACGGATGGCGCAAGTGTTCAGCAATATAACATCTGCTTGATACTTATCCTCCGTTGTCTGATAGCCCATCTGTTCAAGCAAGCCTCTCATAACTTCTGTATCATGCTCATTCATCTGGCATCCGTAAGTGCGAATCAAATAATATTTATCTTTGCCGAACCCCTGCATGTCCTCAGGGATATGAAAGTCATAGTGAACGGCGATTTCTTCTTTTCCGCGCTTCTTAGCATCTGTCAGTGAAGGAGGCTGAAAATATTGGGAATAATCCTTGTCGGATTTCACTTGGTTAGCCACTTTCGTTCCTCCTACGAGTTTGCGTTGGTAAAACTTACGTAATACACAAATAATTACGCAACTTTAATTATAACATCACATGCCTATTCAGATCAAAAGGAAATTGGCATAACGGTGAAAATGACGCTGTCTTCGCTATTCGAGGATCTCGGCCATATCGCCTGTTTTTACGCCGGCCGCATTTCCTTCATCCGTGTCGATGTGCATATCCAAAGCAAATTGCTCGGATACACGGGCAATCACGTCTTCAAAAATCAAAGGCCTTTCGCCATTCACTTTGACGCGCAGCAGCTGTTTATCTTGAATGCCCCATTTCTCTGCATCTGAAGTATGAAAATGAATATGTCTAGCGGCGACGATCACACCTTGTTCCAAGTCAACTTCGCCTGCAGGACCTACGACACGGAGACCGGGTGTTTGATCGATATGACCGGATTCACGCACAGGAGGGTTAACGCCTAAAGAGAAAGCGTCGGTCCGTGATACTTCTATTTGCGTAAAAGGACGTGCCGGTCCCAAAATCCTTACTTTTTCAATCTTATTTTTCGGTCCGACAATCGTTACAGTTTCTTGGGCTGCAAATTGCCCAGGTTGCGAAAGATCTTTGAAATGCTTTAGTTCATAGCCTTGTCCGAATAATATTTCAATATGAGCCGGTGAAAGATGAATATGTCTAGCAGAGACTCCAACGGGAACTGTTTTCATTATGTATCATCCTTTAAAAGAGTATAGTTGTCAGTATTGCCGCCCAGCAAAAAGGGCATACGGAGTATCTCCATATGCCCTCAACGTACAACGATTATTTGAATTCAGTGAGCATTTTGTTGAAGTCTGCTTCTGAAATTTGAAGATTTTGTTTCGATAGTCCTTCTTTTGCGAAGCTAGGAATAGAATCTTCATAACTCTTTTTATCTTTGTTTTGGTAAATGATGCCTGTCAACATGGAGTTAGTTTCCATGATCTTGGTCATTGCCATTACGCGATTCGTGTAGTCGTAATCAGGAATTTCATCAAGATCTACGATGTTTTCTTTGAACCAGTCATACGTGTTCACTTTATTGAAAGTTACGCATGGGCTGAAAACGTTGATCAAGGAGAATCCTTTGTGGTTCAGACCAGCTTCGATAACAGCTGTTAACTGTTTCAAGTTGCTGGAGAAAGATTGTGCTACGAAAGTTGCACCTGCAGCCATAGCTACTTCTAACGGAGAAATAGCGGACTCGATTGTTCCAAGCGGCGTGCTTTTCGTTTTGAAGCCTTCCGCACTACGTGGGGATGCTTGACCTTTTGTCAAACCGTAGATTTGGTTATCCATAACGATGTAAGTTACATCGATGTTACGGCGAATTGCGTGTACCGTGTGACCCATACCGATTGCGAAACCGTCTCCGTCACCGCCGGAAGCGATAACTGTCAAGTCGCGGTTAGCCATTTTCACACCTTGTGCGATAGGCAACGATCTGCCGTGAATACCATGGAAGCCATAAGCATTGATATAACCGGAGATACGTCCGGAACAACCGATACCCGATACGATTGCCAAACCTTCAGGCTCTAAACCAACATTAGCCGCTGCGCGTTGAATAGCTGCTTGTACGGAGAAGTCTCCGCATCCTGGACACCAATTCGGCTTTACATTGTTACGAAAGTCTTTTAATGTTGCCATGCTAAAGTCAACTCCTTACATTTTTGTTCGATCTCTGCTGGAAGGAACGGATTACCGTTGTATTTCAAAACGTTTTTAATTTTATCTGCATGACCAACATGCAGTTTAATTTGATCTGCTAATTGTCCAGTTGCGTTGTTTTCAACAACGATAACTGATTTTGCTTTTTCAACAAGCGGTCTCAGCTGTTCAGCCGGGAATGGGTGGATCAAACGAACCGTCGCGTGATTTGTTTTGATGCCATCTTGTTCAACGCGGCGTCTTGCTTCGTCAATTGTACCGCCAGTGGAGCCCATGCCGATAATCAGAAGATCCGGGTTCTCATGCGGAGCATCTGCTTTGATGGCGTCAGTCACTTGAATGTGTTTCAACTTCTCTAGACGTTTATCCATCATTCTTTGACGATTTTCCGTGCTCTCGGACGGACGGCCTGTTTGGTCATGCTCTACCCCTGTTACGTGGTGAAGACCATGTTTCACGCCTGGAATTACACGAGGTGAAATGCCGTTCTCTGTGAATTCATAGCGTTTGAACAATTGGTTTGCTTCTTGTTCAGGAGCTTCAGTTACCAATGCTCCGCGGTCGATCACGATGCGGTTGTAATCCAGCATTTCAGCGGATTGTTTACCCAAGGAAAGCTGAAGATCCGTCATCAGAATGACTGGACATTGGTATTTCTCAGCCAAGTTGAAAGCTTCGATTGTATCGTAGAAGCACTCTTCAATTGTGCTAGGAGACAATACGATTTTCGGAATTTCACCGTGCGTACCGTATACCATTGCGTTCAAATCGGATTGCTCTTGTTTCGTTGGAAGACCTGTACTTGGACCACCGCGCTGTGTATCAACGATAACAACCGGTGTTTCTGTCATACCAGCCAAACCAATAGCTTCCATCATCAAGGACAGACCAGGACCAGCAGATGCTGTCAGGGCACGCGCACCAGCGTAGTTAGCGCCAATGGCCATTGTGCAAGCTGCGATCTCATCTTCCGTTTGGATAACCGTACCGCCGAATTTAGGAAGCGCTTTGATCAAGTATTCCATTACCTCGGAAGCTGGTGTAATCGGATAGGCAGGCATGAAACGGCAGCCGGCAGCTACAGCTCCAAGAGCGATTGCATCGTTACCGATCATGAACAATTTTTGCTTGCCGTCAGCCGGCTCTAATTGGAAGTCAGCGATAGGACCGCCTGCCAATTCCAGAACGGATTCAGCACCTTTGCGAACAGCTTCAACGTTTTTCTCAACGACAGCCGCGCCTTTACGTCCGAACTCTTCTTCTACAGCTTTATTAAACACATCAAGCGGCAAACCGAGCAGCGCCCAAGATGCACCTGATGCGGCCATGTTCTTAAATAGGGATGTTCCTAGTTCTTCTGCAATTGCAGTAATCGGAACCGGAAACAGACGTGCTTTAATTCCTTCAGGTAATACAGGGTTAAATTTGGCATCTGCAACGATTACACCGTTGTCACGAAGCTCGTGAGCATTGAAATCGATACTCTCCTGGTCAAATGCTACCAGAATGTCCAAATCATCTGAAATTGCGCGAATCGGTTTGGTGCTGATGCGAATCTTGTTATTTGTATGTCCCCCCTTAATCCGTGAAGAGAAATGACGGTACCCATACAAATAGTAACCGAGACGGTTCAATGCAGTAGAGAAGATACGGTCAGTACTTTCGACCCCTTCACCCTGTTGACCTCCGATTTTCCAAGATAACTGACTAATCACCGTACGTCCACTCCTTTTGATTGTAGCTGCTCGAAGACATTAAAAGCTAATTTGTTAGTAAAAAAAGATAATGCAATAAAAAAAATCTTTCACTTGTCAACCAAATTCTATGCCTTTACGGAGTAAAATGCAAGGGGTACAAACAAATCTAACAGATAGAGTTTTTAGATCGAACCTATATCAATATTAGATTGATTCGCAATTTTCATTTCGGCAGGTTTGCCAGCATGAAATTACGCCAATTTCCGAACAAAAACGCTTCAACTTGCGCTTCCCTATAGCTCTTGCAAAGTGCTTCGATAAGGTTTTCATATTGTCCGGCATGTCTCAGCCCTTTGACCCATTGTTCAATGCCGTCAAAATCAGATCCGAAACCAATATGTCTCTCTCCCCCCAATGAGCAAACGTGATCAATATGGTTAAGCAGGGACTGGATTGGAACAACCGGATTCACGCTCTCGACAAAGTAAGGAACAAACGTAATGCCCATAAGTCCCTGACATTGAATGATAGCTTTCACTTGGTCGTCTGATAAATTTCTTGGATGGGGACATATTTTCTGCGCATTCGAATGGGAAGCAATAAAAGGTTTCTGATAGATCTCGACCAATTCCCAGAATGCCGCCTGCGATAAGTGTGACACATCTGCTATTATACCCATAGTTTCGAATTCTCTTAACATCAGTTTCCCTTTTCTTGTGAACCCCCCTTTTCTAGGCTCCATAACACCGTCAGCGGCCCAATTCGCGTAGTTCCAAGTTAGTCCTATACTCCGTACCCCGAGGTGGTACAGGATTCGCAAATGAGTTAGATTGCCTGCTAACGCATCCACACCTTCAAGAGTCAGAATAGCGCCTACTTGTTCTCCCGCTTCTACGTCGTGCCAATCCTTCACATTTTGAATAAAATGCATCCCGGGATGACCAACGATTTTGCGGTGAAAAATATCAACCATCTGCAGGATTTGCTCGAATGTGGGCTGCTGGATCGTGTCCGATAAGTAGATGGCAAAACATTGCACCTTAATTCCCGCCTGCCGTAGCCTCGGATAACTGACATCCAATTCCTGATCTTCCTTGCCAAAATCGAGTTTAGGGTTTGCATATAGTTTCGTCAGCGCATCACAGTGACCATCCATGATTTTCATCCCTTTAGCCTCCTCATCTATCGCTAAACAAGACAAAAACCTCTTGCACAGAGGTTTTTGGCAAAGAATAAAAAACCTGTCTACAAGGTAAACAGGCTGCATGCATTATGTATGGTACCGCTGATTACCTCGGCTCTACAATGAGTTTAATGGCCGTCCGATCTTCCCCGTCAATCACGATATCTGTGAAGGCTGGTACACAAATTAAGTCAACTCCGCTGGGCGCCACAAATCCTCTTGCGATCGCTACTGCTTTGATGGCTTGGTTTAGGGCGCCTGCACCGATGGCTTGGAGCTCAGCCGCCCCGCGCTCGCGCAAAACACCTGCCAATGCACCTGCAACGGAGTTTGGGTTGGATTTTGCTGAAACTTTTAATACATCCATGAATAGTACCTCCTCGGGAATGATGGATAGTTCCATTAACCATCATATTCTCGAGGCTGCCTAAACATGACTTACCGCTAATAATCAATTATTCGCAATTTTCTGAATCCATTGACTAATCCATGAAAACTTGATCTTCATCGTAACGAATGAGCTGTATTCCTTTCGCCAGACCCGTTTGATCGTCCAGTTCAATCACGACCGCATGGAAATGCCATTTCCCTTCATCGGTCACAAATCGAACAGGCAGCTGTGTTTTAAACTTCTGCAGCACGGCATTTCGCTCCACGCCCAGTATGCCATCGCGAGGGCCTACCATCCCTACATCCGTTACATAAGCCGTACCTTGCGGCAATACACGATTGTCATTGGTTTGCACATGGGTATGCGTGCCGACTACAGCAGACACTTTCCCATCTAGATGCCAACCCATAGCAATTTTCTCGGAAGTCGCTTCCGCATGGAAATCGACAAAAACAAATTTATGTTTCTTTTTATCGGCTTCAAGAATCTCATCGACTTTCCGAAACGGACAATCGATTGGCGGCAAGAATGTGCGTCCTTGTAAATTAATGATGAGCAGCTCTTGATCCTTGACCTTAATGACCGTATGTCCCCTTCCCGGTGTTCCGGGTGGAAAGTTGGCCGGCCGCACCATTTTCTCGTCCCGGTCAATAAAATCAAAGATTTCTTTCTGATCCCATGTATGATTGCCCATTGTAAGCGCCTGAATGCCCATCTCATAGATTTCTTTCGCAATGGCTGCAGTTATACCCTTGCCTGCAGCCGCGTTCTCCCCATTGGCAATGAAGACGGCGTGAGGATGCAGTTGCTTTAATCGAGGCATGGTGTTTTTCAACGCTTTTCGTCCGACAGATCCAACAATATCTCCAATAAATACAATTTTCATAACAAATAGATAGCTCCTTTATAAACATAGATACGTGGATGGATATGCGCCAGCGGCAGCTTCCCTCCTGAAAATAAGGAAAAGTGGCTGTATCAGCCACTTTTCGCATTGGTTACTCTTATTTAGCGTATTCAACTGCTCGTGTTTCACGAATGACCGTAACCTTAATATGTCCTGGATAATCGAGTTCACCCTCGATTTTTTTGGTAATATCGCGGGCCAGACGGAATGCTTCGGTATCATCCACTTTCTCCGGTTGAACCATTACGCGTACTTCACGGCCTGCTTGAATGGCGTATGATTTCTCAACACCTTCAAAAGATTCCGATATTTCTTCGAGCTTTTCCAAACGCTTAATATAGGTTTCGAGCGTTTCCCTGCGTGCTCCAGGTCTAGCCGCGGATAAGGCATCTGCTGCTCCGACTAACATCGCGATAACTGACGTTGCCTCCACATCGCCATGATGCGAAGCAATACTGTTAATGACGACTGGATGCTCTTTGTACTTCTTACCTATCTCAACACCGATTTCGACATGAGATCCTTCAACCTCGTGGTCAAGCGCCTTACCGATGTCATGAAGCAGCCCGGCACGTTTCGCCAAAGTTACGTCTACCCCGAGCTCCCCGGCCATCAGTCCAGCCAGATAAGCTACCTCCATGGAATGCTTCAACACGTTCTGACCATAACTTGTTCTAAATTTCAGTCGACCTAAAATCTTAATCAAGTCAGGATGCAATCCGTGAACGCCCACCTCGAACGTGGCTTGCTCCCCATATTCGCGGATACGCTCGTCCACTTCTTTACGGGATTTCTCAACCATCTCTTCGATGCGTGCAGGATGAATTCTTCCATCGGCAACAAGCTTCTCTAAAGAGGTACGAGCAATTTCACGTCTGATTGGATCAAATCCAGATAAAATAACGGCTTCCGGCGTATCATCAATAATAAGATCAATACCCGTTAATGTTTCCAGTGCACGGATATTGCGTCCCTCACGACCGATGATGCGGCCTTTCATCTCTTCATTTGGCAATGAAACAACAGAAACGGTCGTTTCAGCAACATGATCTGCGGCGCAACGCTGAATGGCGAGCGTGATGATTTCACGTGCTTTCTTATCGCCGTCTTCTTTGGCCTGTGTTTCAATTTCTTTAATAAGCTGTGCGGTTTCGTGACGTACTTCCTGTTCTACATTAGTAAGAATAATGCTCTTCGCTTCTTCCATAGTAAGACCTGAGATACGCTCTAACTCCGAAACTTGGCTTTTATAAAGCTGATCAATTTGATTTTGGGTATCCTCGATCCGCTTCTCTTTGTTGGCAACTTGCTCTTCTTTACGCTCGAGAGATTCTAATTTTTTATCCAGCGATTCCTCTTTTTGCAACAATCGTCTTTCTTGTCGTTGAATTTCATTTCGACGCTCACGAATGTCTTTTTCAGCTTCGGACCTAAGCTTATGCACTTCGTCCTTTGCTTCCAGAACCGTTTCCTTTTTCAGTGCTTCTGCTTCTTTCTTAGCAGCTTCTCTAATCTGCTCAGCGGCTGTTTCAGCACTGGAAATTTTCGCTTCTGCAAGAGATTTACGGATAAAATAACCAATCCCTAAGCATGCAGCTCCAACAATGAGAATGATCGCGATCCAGATGAAAGTCATCATCTTGTTCACCTCCTCGTTGGTTTCTCCAAGGTGTTAGCCTGGGATTCCGTTCGGTTTTTTAATCCGATTTTTAATTGTTTGACTAGTCATACATACCCTAAGATAAAAAAGAGTATGGCTTTTAAATGAATGCGCACTGTGCGTTAGAGGCACTATAGTGCTAATAATCCATAATCAACAGTGTAAAAATTGGCGGTTTTTACATCTGTCCTCTCAAAATCAATGAAATAAGTATGATTTTGAATACATTATGAAAATATACACTGTTATTTTATCTTTTGTCGAAGAAGCTTGTCAAGCGATGTTCCATGAGAACATCATCTTGATCTGCCAATTGTCACCAAAAAGGTTAATAGCATCAACTAATTTCAGCAACTATTTAACGTCATTAATAATCAAAAGACTCGTCTAGTATCTCAAATTCATCCTCGCTTGACTCACTGCTTAATTGTCCTAGCACCTTATTAACGACAGTTCCTGTGTATCCTCTACGCATCAGAAACGCAGCTGTTTTTCTTTTCTTATCGAATGTTTCGCCGGAAGTTTGCTTCCATTTCGTTTGGGCAAGCTTCATGGCCCCTGCTAATTCATCCTCCGGATTAATGTTCTCCATCGCATGTTTAACCAGCTCTTTGTGGATGCCTTTTTGCTGAAGCTCTTGACGCACAAGATTACGGCCTTTTTTTTGAGAAATGATACGGCTGTCCGTCCACATCTTCGCAAATTCCTCATCATTGAGGTAATTCTGCGAGGCTAATTTCTCTATGACCCAATCGATAACTGGCGGTTCATAGCCCGTTTCTTTGAGCTTGCGTTTCAACTCGCTGGATGAATGCGGACGTCGGCCGATCACGCGCAAAGCCTTCATGTAGGCGCTATTCTGCTCTTCATCTTGAATTATGCGTTCTATTTCTTCATGATTTACGATTTCCCCTTTTGATAAACGATGCTTAATCAAAATGTCTTCATGAACGGAAAAAGCGTATTCTTCATTCAAAAATATATTATAGCGGTGTTTGCCCCGCTTCTGCTTCTCCACCTTCGTGATTATGGACGGCTGTTGTTCTTCCTGTTCCAACCTCTCAGCTCCTTTTAATAAATGAAAGCACCTTAACCCGAGGTTTAAGGTGCTTTCATGGTATGATCTTGTCGAACTTTAGTCGATAGCCTCTTCCAACTCTTCATCTTCATCGTCAATATTTGGCCCAACTGCGACAATCAAGTTGCTGTTCTCACGAATTTTTTGCTCGATTGTTTCGGTGATTGCTTTGTTATCTTTCAAAAATTGCTTCGCATTCTCACGACCTTGACCTAGGCGTTCGCCTTCATAGGAATACCATGCTCCGCTTTTATTAACGATATCCATCTCTGTCCCGATATCAATAATACTGCCTTCACGTGAAATCCCTTCGCCGTACATAATATCCACTTCCGCTTGTTTGAACGGAGGCGCTACTTTATTCTTAACGACCTTAATTCTCGTGCGGTTACCCACCATGTCATTGCCTTGCTTGATTGTTTCAATGCGTCGAACATCCAGTCGAACAGAAGAGTAGAATTTCAGCGCACGGCCACCGGGAGTTGTCTCCGGGTTACCGAACATTACGCCAACTTTCTCACGCAGTTGGTTAATGAAAATCGCAATAACCTTCGATTTGTTGATCGCACCGGAAAGCTTACGAAGTGCTTGCGACATAAGACGGGCTTGCAGACCCACATGGGAATCCCCCATCTCGCCCTCAATCTCTGCTTTAGGCACGAGAGCCGCGACGGAGTCGATAACGATAATGTCTACGGCGCCGCTTCTTACAAGCGCTTCTGCGATCTCTAGAGCTTGCTCGCCCGTATCCGGCTGGGAAAGCAACAACTCATCTATGTTAATGCCGAGCTTACTTGCATAAGAAGGATCCAAAGCGTGCTCTGCATCGATAAATGCAGCCTGTCCGCCAACCTTTTGGACTTCAGCGATAGCATGTAAAGCTACTGTTGTTTTACCTGAGGATTCAGGTCCGTATACTTCAATAATTCTTCCGCGTGGGAATCCACCTATGCCAAGTGCAATATCAAGGGCTAGTGCTCCGCTTGAAATCGTTTCAACTTGCATATGAGTCGATTCACCAAGCTTCATGATGGAGCCTTTACCGAATTGTTTCTCAATTTGTCGTAATGCATTATCAAGTGCTGCGCGACGGTCTGTCAAAACACTCACTTCCTTCTATCATTATAGGTATATGATAACTTGTTTCGGGGTGTTTGCCAAGTATTTTTTCGAACATACATTCGACTTTTTCGCGAACAAACAAAAAACCGTAACAAAGTTATCGCTTTGCTACGGTTCTTCCGTTAACACTTCTTTAATTATATGCGAACTCTATATTTCTTTCAACTGTTTCCATAAATGATAGAGCGCACTCTTCGCTGACCTGTGTTTAATAGACTCCCGGTTTCCGGAAAGCTGCAAGGCAATCACTTCGGTATCTCCATTCTTTTGTGCAAAACCTATGTAAACCAGCCCCACCGGCTTGCCTTCGGAAGTGCCTGGACCGGCTACTCCCGTAACGGAGATGCCAAAGTCGCTTCCGGCCTCCGTCACCAAGTTTTTCGCTAAAATGGCCGCCGTTTCACTGCTCACCGCTCCTGGAGCTTCTTCGCCTTCCAGCACCTCCATAGGAACTCCGAGCAGCTTATGCTTTAGCGCATTCGAATAGCAAATAATTCCGCCAAGAAAAGAGTTCGAACTTCCCGGAATCGAAGTAATTAAATCACTAAGCAAGCCCCCTGTGCAGCTTTCAGCGACAGCCAGAGTCAACTTGCGCTCATCTAACATTTTCAGCACGATCGTTTCAATCGGAACATCTTGGTCTGCATAAATATGCTGACCTAAGCGATTTCTAATCTCCTGCTCGGTTGCGAATAGTTTGCTCTCGCCTTCTTCGATGGAGTGCGCACGCGTCGTTAAGCGAATCGTCACTTCGCCTTCTTTGGCATAAGGAGCAATGGTTGGATCGGACTGGGCTTGTATCAAATCAAGCAGTTGATGCTCTAAATTGGATTCGCCGATGCCGGCAAATTTGAGCATTTTGGAATACAGCGGAACTTCATCTTGCATAACCGTACGCAGCCAAGGAACCGCATACTTCGTGAACATGGGCTTCATTTCTTTCGGAGGTCCCGGAAGCAGGATGAAATGCGTCCCCTCATAGGTGAGGGCAACGCCAACTGCAAGCCCTGTTTCGTTATGCAACGGATCGCTGCCTTCAAGCATTAGCGCTTGGCGTCTGTTGCTTTCAACCATATGGATTCCGCGTGAATGGAACATTTCTGTGATTGCTTGCATGGATGGCTCATGAATGACCAGCTGACGGCCTGTATACGCCGCTAGGACATCTTTGGTCAGGTCATCTTGGGTTGGGCCAAGCCCGCCTGTACAAATGACGACATCCGCCCTGGAAGCGGCTAATTTGAGGCTTTCTAATAATCTCTGTTCATTATCGCCGACTACCGTCTGGAAATACATGTCTACGCCAATCGCAGCACATTCCCTGGAAAGGAATTGCGCGTTCGTATTTACAATTTGGCCAAGCAAGAGCTCTGTTCCAACAGCAATAATTTCTGCTTTCATCCAAGCTTCCTCCTCAAAATAGAAAAAAACCAATAGGTTGCCCTATTGTGTCTTTTCTGAAAAATCTATGACATGCTTATTCTTAACAAAATACTCGATTCCTGAGTAGACCGTAATAATGGCCGCTGCCCAACTTGCAATGACATCAAAGGGAATGTGCAAAAACGTAAACGGAAAATTATTGATAAGCAGAGCAATGATGGCTGTGATCTGAGCTGCCGTCTTCGCTTTCCCCCATTTGCTAGCGGCCATCACTGTACCTTCCAAAAGAGCAATTTGGCGAAGACCTGTAACTGCCCACTCTCTGCTGATAATGACAATGACAATCCAAGCATCTACTTTATCCATTTCCACTAATGAAACGAGCACAGCCGTAACAAGCAGCTTGTCCGCCAAAGGATCAAGCAGCTTGCCCAAATTAGTTACAAGATTGCGCTTTCTGGCAATATAACCGTCTAAACTATCCGTGCTCGCTGCAATAATGAAGATCAAAGCAGCAATAATTTGATTATACGTAATGCTAAATTCCTCAATCCGTATATGAGGGAATTTGACCTTAATCAACAAAAAAAACATGATGATCGGTACTAGTAAAATCCTCGCAACGGTGATGCGGTTGGCCAGGTTCATGCAATTACCTCCCCGGATAAGTCAAACTCATAGGAGTGGGTAATGCGCACTTTAGCAAGCTCGCCGATCGTCAGCTTACCGTTCGATACGAATACTTCGCCATCGATTTCCGGAGCATCGAATTGAGAACGCCCGATGTATACATCGCTTCTGCCATCGTAACGCTCGATTAACACGTCGATTTCTTGACCGATACGGCGCCCGCCGCGGATATTCGAAATTTCACGTTGAATTTCCATAATCGCATTCGCACGGTACTCTTTCACATCGTCAGGGACTTGATTCGGCAGACGAGCTGCCGGCGTATCGTCTTCTTTGGAATAGGCGAACACACCGAGACGATCAAACTGCACATCGCGAACAAACTGTTTCAAATTCTCGAAATCCTCTTCCGTTTCGCCAGGGAAGCCGACAATCAGTGAAGTACGCAGCGCAACATCCGGGATCGATTCACGAATTTTGCGAACCAGCTCGCGAGTATCCTTTTGACGTCCAGGTCTGCGCATGCGCTTAAGAATCGAATCTTCGCTGTGTTGAAGCGGCATGTCGATGTACTTGCATACTTTTGGATTCGTCGCCATCACTTCAATCAGCTCATCGCTAAAGAAACCAGGGTAAGCATAGTGCAGACGCACCCATTCAATGCCTTCTACCTCGCTCACTTTATTGAGAAGTGTAGGCAGCATGAAGCTATCATAAAGATCGGTTCCATAATTAGTAGAATCCTGCGCGATCAAGCTAATCTCTTTAACGCCTTGGGAAGCCAAGTTGGCCACTTCCGCTACAATGGACTCCATGCTTCTGCTCTTAAAGCTCCCCCGCATGATCGGAATGCTGCAAAATGTACACGCATTATCACAGCCTTCGGCAATCTTCACATACGCCGTGTATCTAGGAGTAGTAACGAGCCTTGGCAGGTCCGCATCATAATTAAATACCGGATTCCCGACGAGAACCGGTCTTTTTCCGCGAAGAGCTTCATCTACGATGTGATTGATTTTATCAAAATCTCCCGTTCCCACGATTCCGTCAATCTCCGGCATTTCGTCCAGCAGCTGCTTCTTGTAACGTTGTGTTAAGCAGCCTGAAACGATAAGTGCCTTCAGATTCGCTGTTTCTTTCAGTTCTGCCATATCCAAAATTGTATTCACGGATTCTTCTTTCGCCGCATCAATGAACCCGCAAGTGTTCACGATAATGACAGTGGCTTCTTCCTTGCTGTCTACAAGTTGAAAACCACGCCCATGTATTAATCCTGCCATAATCTCGGAATCGACCATATTCTTTTCGCATCCGAGGGTTACTACTTTAACCTTTTCTGTCATGAAAGAAACAACCTCCAATAGTCCTAAAAACGCTCCCTACAAGTATAATACAAGCCCTATAGGGTGTCAAAATGTAAAAACCCCCTAGATACAGGGGGATTCTCTTGCAATAACGTCGTATGTATGGCTATTTTAAGTTTACAAATTGCAAATCAAGAGGAATGTCTGCCTTGCGGAGCAACGCGATGACAGCTTGCAGATCATCTCTGCTCTTCCCGGTAACCCGAATTTGATCGCCTTGAACTTGTGTTTTCACCTTAAGCTTGGAGTCACGAATAAGGATATTAATTTTCTTCGAATTTTCTTGATCGACACCTTGCTTCATGCTGATTTTCTGTCTGACAGTGGAGCCGGCAGCCGGTTCTACCTTACTGTAATCAAGATTTTTGATTGAAATCCCGCGTTTCGTCATTTTCGCATGCAGGATATCCAATACATTCTGCAGTTTGAATTCATCATCGGAGGTGACGACCAATTGATCCTTCTCTAATTTAATGCTGCTTTTGCTGCCTTTAAAATCAAAGCGGGTCAATATCTCTTTTTCTGCCTGCTGAATGGCGTTATTTAATTCTTGCATATCCACCTTGGATACAATATCAAACGAGCTTTCTGAACTCATCTTCGACCAAACACCCTTTCCATCAAATTACATTAGCATTATAGCAAGAAGTCTTATAAAAAGAAACATCCCGCAGCTCCACGGCGCAGGATGTCTCTGGGGAAATGATTCATTGCCCGGGAAAGCGCAGGAAATGCCAAAATGCTAGCTTTTCTGCAAATTTAACTGTACCCGCTTCGGATTAGGCGTATCGCCGACAGGAACTACGGTGCCATTAACGTTAAGCTCCAGCGCACTCGCCGCACCAACGTTCAAATAGGCTGAACTGGTTAAATCGAAGGTGTCTGTATCGCCCTCTTTGTATAGCTTCTGTCTAAGCATATCCTTAGCGCCTCCGTCTGAAAGAGCATCAACTCGAATCCAGCAGGAGCCTGTAATTTTCATCTGGATTTTCAAATTTGCAGTACCTGTAATCGTATAGTTGTCTACACCTTTTTCATTACTGCTGAATTTAACTTGTACGGCCGGTGGCGTTGGTGTCAGCGTTGGGGTCGGAAGAGGCACCACTTTACCTTCACTGGACGCATACGTTGATGTAGTCGGCGTCGTGCCTGCCCCAGGATTCGTGGAATTCGTTATTCTCGGCGACTGCGTTTGAGAAGACTTATCCCCTACCGGCGTTCCCTTGTAATTCTTATATGTATAATAGTACACAATTCCGAAAATGAGCAAAATAAAACAAATAAACATAACGCTGGAAGCCCACCGGCTCATTTTCTCCGTATTGCGAACGCTCGTTCTATTCTTGCGAATCGTTTCTACAACCGGCTTTTCCACGACTGGAGAAGGATTCGTTGTTTCGTACATATTCAGCACTTCAGTTGGATCCAGTCCTACCGCTTCCGCGTAGCTTTTAATGAAAGCCCGCACATAGAAGCTTCCAGGCAGCACTTTATAGTTTCCTTCCTCAATGGCTTCAAGGTAGCGTTTGCGAATTTTTGTAACTTCCTGCAAATCATCAAGCGAAATCTTCTTTTCCAATCGTGTCTTACGTAAAATGTATCCAAGATCAGACATTATGGTCACCTCCTCGCGGGAATCCTATTAGTTAATGACGTTACAAACCTTAAAAAGGTTCGGAAGTGTACGTAAAAGAATCGTAATTGATTTCCTCGTCCGGGCTGTTGCGAAGCTCAATAATATAATCAAAGTGATTATATGTGTATTCGGATTCGCGAATAAATATATCCGGATGCTCAATGACCTTCGTCGAAGGCATCGCCATAATGTCCTGCAACAAACTGTGATGCTTCTCATTCGAACGAATCGTGGAGACGATGCCGTCGATAATGAACACATTGTTAGGGGTCATTTCATCTTCGGATAATTGACTGCGGACCGTTTGTCTAAGCAATGTCGAGGAGACAAATGTCCAACGTTTATTTGCGCAAACGCTGCCTGCGATGATGGACTCTGTTTTACCAACACGCGGCATACCGCGAAGTCCGATCACGTGGTTGCCATCCCGTTTAAACACCTCACCCAGGAAATCGACCAAAAGACCCAACTCATCGCGGGTAAAACGAAACGTTTTGCGGTCATCTGAATCGCGTTCAATATATCGTCCGTGGCGCACTGCTAAAATATCCACCAGTTTGGGTGGCCGCAGCGCCGTAATAGTAATATTATCTACTTTTTTCAACATTTTACCCATTAAGTCAATTTTTTCTTCATCATTCGTTTGAAGAAGCATGCCGCGCGTCCGATCTTCAACGCCGTTAATCGTCACAATATTAATGTCCAACATCCCCATCAAGGAAGCAATATCTCCTAGGAGCCCGGGACGGTTTTTGTGAATCTTATACTCCATATACCATTCTTTAACGTCCAATCCTTCCACCTCATCACTGTATCTGTAACGTTCAATTTGTCATCTCATCAAATAAATTCTACAATTTTCGCTAAGTTCCTTCTCAAAAACGCATGAAATTTATTTCATTTTTAGTTCGGTAAGCTCTGTTGAATTGTAATTTATAGGACCTTTATGCCATGACTTACTTGTCATAGCAAGAAGCCGGTCATCTAAAATTTGCGGCCAGTTCAGTTCAGCCGATAAAGAGTTGGAGATATCCATCACGGATACGCCAATTGTCTTTGCTTTCTGCAATTGCGCCTCTGTCGCCGGGGAATAGAAAATGATCCATTTTGCAAAATGCTGTCTCGTTTGAAAGGATAACTGCTGGAACCACTGTTCATTATTATCAAGCAAAACAATGTGATCCGCCTCCTCCGAAGGCGCCAATTCAGAAGGAATCGGGCGGTCGCTTCGGGTCACCCACTCCACGGTCACATTCTGAGCTAACAGATCTTGAATCCACTTCGTTTTCAACGATTCAATCTGCTGTGCATCGATTTGCAGGAAAGCAGCCTGGTCAACTGCCGTGCTTGCGGTCCCATTCACATCAAGCTGACTTTGTAATAAAGTCCATTTACCCGTATTCAGCCCTTGCTGAATCACTCCATTAGCCGATGGGAACAAATCGTTTCCGATAACATATATGTAGTCGTACGAGCTTGTTTTCAGCTTCGTGAGCACGCGATCATCAAGCGCTCCCAAATCATTGATCCAATCGTAAGCTATGAAATTGACATCTCTCCACTTTTGAAGAGCCGATCCAATTGCTTGTTTGGAAGGATCGGACAGATTGACGCTTGAGAGCATCAAGACAGACAATTTCTTCTCCATTAATTCCTGCTTAATGACAGGAATACCTCGATTTCCGCAGCCTGATACAAGGAAAGATAAGAGCAAAATCACAAGCATAGAACGTTTGATCTTCATTGACTTCGATTCCTTTCTACCTAAAAAGCGTGCAAAAGCCTCCGAAAGAGGAGGCTTTCACATAGTACCTTATTGAATTGTAAAACGGTTATTAACCTTTGTCTACTAATTTTACCATGAGGCGGGCAAGCGTGCGTTTCTCCTGCTCATCCCCTGCATCCCACAGCTCTTTAAGCACACGTTCCTGCTCATTTTCCGGGTCAACTTTATCTGCTAAAAATTCACCGATTTGAAAAGCGAGCTTGGAGATGGTTTCTTCGCTCATCCCTGCATGTCCGGCTTGACTGACACGCTCAGCCAGAAACTCTTTCCACTTATCAAATACTTTAAGTACCGTAGCCATTGTAAGAAGCCTCCTTTGAGTTGAGAGAAATGGTCATTACATAAGTAATATTCGCTTCTCCGTTTGGAATTATGCGCGGACTTCTTACAATAGCGATCACGTCAACCATCCGCCATTGGGGCTAATGATTTGACCGGTAATATAACCGGACTCCGGGAGAGCCAGGAAATAAACGAGCGAAGCGACTTCATGAGGCATAGCAAACCGGCCTACCGGAATCTCGCTGGCAATGGCATCCCGCTCCTCGGTTTGAAAGCCGGCCATCATCTCCGTTTCTACTGCGCCTGGTGCCACGGCATTCACCGTAACTCCGGAGGGAGCAAGCTCTTTGGCCAGTGCCTTGGTGAATGCATTCAACCCTCCTTTAGCCGTTGAATAAACGACTTCACAGGAAGCGCCGGAGATGCCCCAAATGGAGGAGACGTTAATAATTCGCCCATACTTCTGCGAAATCATTGCTTGCATAAACGTTTGCGAACAAAGAAACGCTCCTTTGAGGTTAACGTTCATAACGGAATCCCATTCCTCTTCGCTAACGTCCGAAAGCATGCCGTAATGGGCAATGCCGGCATTGTTCACGATAATGTCGGGAACCATTTCTTTTTGTTCCAGCTTATCCCGCATAGCCAATATTTGTTCACGCGATTTGACATCCGCAGATACCGTCAATACCTTAGCGCCATGCTTCATGCAGGATCTGGCGACTTCGTTAGCCGCCTCGTGGGAGTCGCGGTAGTGAATGACCACTTTCATTCCTACCCCGGCGAAGCGCTCCGCAATGGCTGCTCCTATCCCTCTGCTAGCTCCCGTGACGAGTACGGTTTGTTCACTGAATGGTTTGGAGAATGTCACGACTTCTCACGACTTTGTACGATCGAGACAGCGAGCTTGCTCCAATCAAAATGCTCTCTAAAGCGCTCATTAACATCGTTAAGGGTAATCTGCTCATAGACCGGCAAAATGTCAAACAAGTCAATGCCTTTGAAGCGATATTTCGTAAACTCATTGGCAATCGATTCCGGCGAATTCATCATCCGCAAGAAATTGCCGATTTTCTTTTTGCGGCTGCGTTCAAAGGTAACCTCATCGAGTCCCGAACTCTTCCGCTTTTCAACTTCTTCACGTATGCGCGCGACAAGTTGATCGGGGTCTTTGGTATCTCCGCCAAGAATAGAGAAAGCATACCCGTCGCTGCAATTATACTCATGACCAAAATTATCCGAAATGAGCTGTTCATCATAAAGTGCTTGATAAATATCGGAACTTGAACTGAACAAAATATCCAGCATTAATTTCGTCGTCAATTCCCGGACTAACAGCTCTTTGCCTTTCACGGAAGGGGCTTGTTCCTTGAAACCGATTAAGCATTTGGGCATCGACACCGGAAGAAGGGTAACTCTGCGCGCTTCCTTCACCTCTAGTGGCTCTTCCGGGAAAAATCGTTTGATATCCCCTTGGGGAGGAAACGTTTTGCCAGCTTGATTGTCTTTGACAAGAGCGATTACCTCTTCGGCATCCACGCCGCCTACGACGAACAAGCTCATATTGCTGGGATGGTAAAACGTATTGTAGCATTCATATAAAGTTTCTTTGGTAATTTCAGAAATGGATGCCACTGTTCCCGCGATATCAATATGAATCGGATGCTTAGCATATAAAGATTCTATTAATCCGTAATAGCTTCTCCAGTCTGCATTGTCTTCGTACATTTTAATCTCTTGCCCGATAATTCCTTTTTCCTTTTCCACATTTTCATCTGTAAAATAAGGATTTTGCACAAAGTTAATTAATGTCGTTAAATTTGTCAAATAGTTGTCAGTAGACGAGAACAAATAGGCGGTCCGATCAAAGCTTGTAAAAGCGTTCGCCGAAGCCCCGTTCGAAGCAAAGGTGGCGAAAATATCGCCCTCAGGCTCTTCGAACATTTTGTGCTCAAGGAAATGGGCAATGCCATCCGGTACTTGAACGGCTGCTTTACCTTCCACTTGGAAATCATTATCGATGGACCCATACTGTGTTGTGAACGTCGCATAAGTTTTCTGGAAACCTTCTTTGGGCAGAACAAACACATGAAGCCCATTATCAAGCACTTCGTGGTAAATCGTTTCACCCAAATGTGGATATGGAATAACTTTCATGGCCTACTCTCCCTTCTGATCCCGCAAAAAGTAAATCGTATCCAGCTGCACACGTTTAGCCGCTTCAGCGATCGCGGGAATATCGATCTGTTCCACAGACTCAATCAAACCTGTTACTGTACGTTCTTTGCCGGATAAAATCGCATTAAAATCAAAAGAAATTAATTCAAAAGCGGAATCCTGGATTTCACGAAGCTGATTCGCAATCATCGCACGGGTTTGGTTTAGTTCAATATCATTGATATCTCCCTGTTCCATAGCCGTTAACTGTTTGCGAATAATATCTACCGCTTTCTCGTAATTCGCCATTTCGATACCGGATTGAATCGTTAGAATCCCTTTGTGACCATCAAATCGAGAGGAAGCGTAATAAGCAAGGCTTGCTTTCTCCCGTACATTGATAAACAACTTGGAGTGCGGATATCCGCCCAAAACTCCGTTATACATAAGAGCTACAGGATATAGCTCATCGCCGTATGAAATATTCGTACGCAGGCCCATATTCAGCTTGCCTTGGTTTACGTCCAATTTCTCAACGATTGTCTTTATCTCGCCTGTTGCCCCTCGCGGAGCCGTTGCAACGTAACCGACATCTGAATTTCGTTCAATATTGAACGCGGTTGAAACGATTCCTTCAACTTCGGCCAACGTCGTATTCCCAACTACGTAAATATCAATGGGTTGTGATTGAAGCCACTGTCTATATTGTTCGTAGAGCTGCTCGGAATTGATACGGTCAAGATCATCTATTTTACCCAGTGGATGGAGGCGATACGGATCGTCGCTGCACATTTCCTCGATACAGCGCTCAGCGGCGTACCGGATTTTATCATTAATAACGGATTCAATCCGTTTCTGGAGCGTCTGCTTCTCGGAGTCTACATATTTACTGCGAAAATGTTGATCCTCAAGTGCCGGCCGGGTTAATGTTTCGCCGACAAATTCAAGACCCTGTTTCAAAAGCGACTGCGCTGACTTTACGAAACGGTCGTTAATAATATCCATACGCAGCTGCACAATTTGATAATCGCCTCGTTTGTAAATGTCAAAACCGAAACCTGCGCCATACAGATCATCCAAATACTCTCGAAATTGCTTCGTTTCCGGACGTAATTCCGTTCCTCTGCGTAAAACAAAAGGCGTCAGTGCCGTGCTCGTGACCGTTTCCTCGTCTAAGGGACGGCCTATGTACACGGAAATAGCAAACGTTTTGAACCGATCTGTCGGCAGTACATGCAAACGAATATGATTCAATGTACTGCGCTCAAATTGTATATGCTTCAAAGGTCTGTCTCCCTTCTAAGATCGTAATAGTTCCATTATATTCCTACATGAAGAGGAGAAGCAACCAATGCAGGTTCCTTCTCCTTGTCCACCTCATAAATTATTTACAGAAAATATGCTTGCCAATCACTTTAACCTGCGGTCTGGACCAGATCCACTTGGATGTCGCTGTTTCCGGATTAAAGTAGTAAATGCAGCCGCCTGACGGATCCCAGCCCCCCAGTGCGTCTCTTACCGCTTTCTTCGTAGATTCGTCCGGAGTCAGCCAGATTTGACCATCGGCTACCGCTGTAAAGGCGCCAGGTTGAAAAATAACACCCGAAACCGTATTCGGGAAGTTTGCCGACTTCACACGATTCAAAATGACAGCCGCTACGGCAACTTGACCGATATAAGGCTCTCCGCGAGCTTCACCGTGCACCGCATTAGCCATCAGATTAATGTCTTGTTCAGAGAGCCCAAGGTTATTGGATGGCACGAGATTCGCTGGTTTTTGATTAGCAGCCGCATTATCCGATCCGCCACCGCCACCACCGCCACCGCCTGTATTTCCTCCGGTCGCAGGAGCTGTAGGTCTCCAATTTTTTGTAGCTTCCCAGAGCCTAAGCTTAGTCTTGGGCCCTACAATACCGTCAACCGTCATTCCAAACTCACCTTGGAAACGTTTCACGGCTGTGAGTGTTCTGTACCCGAAATCGCCGTCAATATTGCCTCCATAAAAACCAATGAACTTCAAACGGCCTTGCAGCTCATTGACGTCAGAGCCTGTAGCTCCATAACGTATCTCATTTTTGCTGAACGTTTCTTCCGCCGGCGGGTTGAACTTTCCTTTCAATTGAAAGGCGACAACCAGCACAAAAACAATACAAAAGGTAAGTACAATTAGTCGTTTGTTCATTCCCCTTCTCAACCTCACTTTTCAAATAAGAGCCTTTTCTTGCTTTTCTTGCTTATTATGAGAAAGGGGGTCGCGGTTTATGCAAACAAAAACACTCTCCGTAAGGAGAGCGTTCTGGCAATTCGTATATTTCCTATGAGCTAATCCGGTTATGGTGATATTGTTCGATGGACATAAGCACTTCACGAGGCTTGCTTCCTTCGTAGGGGCCGACAACTCCTTTGGCTTCCATGGAGTCAACCAGCCGTGCGGCACGCGTATAACCGACTCTCATACGTCTTTGCAGCAATGAAACGGAGGCTTGCTTCGCTTCCAATACAATTTGAACAGCTTGATCATACAGCTCGTCCTCAACTTCGTTCTGCTGTTCCGGCATATCTTCCACATGCGGAACTAACTCTTCCTGATAATTGGCTTGCTCTTGCGTACGTACAAAACCAACGACATGCTCAACCTCTTGGTCGGATAAAAAAGCTCCCTGCACACGTACCGGCTTGGAGGCGCCTACCGGCAAATAAAGCATATCTCCTCGGCCAAGCAGTTTCTCCGCCCCGACCATATCCAGAATCGTCCGTGAATCCACCTGTGATGAAACGCCGAACGCGATACGCGAAGGGATATTCGCCTTGATAACTCCTGTGATTACATCAACAGAAGGACGCTGTGTGGCAATAATCAAGTGAATACCCGCTGCACGGGCCATCTGTGCCAATCGGCAGATCGAATCCTCGACATCGTTAGCCGCGACCATCATTAGATCGGCTAACTCGTCGACGATGACTACGTAGTAAGGCAGAGGAGCCGCTGTGCCGCTTTCGGTTAACATTGCGTTGTATCCTTCAATATTCCGCGTACCGCTCTTCGAGAATAGCTCATAGCGTTTCTCCATCTCGACGACGACTTTCTTCAGCGCCAGCGAAGCTCTACGTGGATCTGTGACAACAGGCGCCAGAAGATGCGGTATTCCGTTGTATACATTCAATTCGACCATTTTGGGGTCGATCATCAGGAACTTCACTTCGTTCGGCTTGGCCTTATAAAGGATGCTCGTAATGATCCCGTTAATACATACGGACTTTCCTGACCCCGTAGCTCCAGCAACAAGTAAATGCGGCATTCTAGCCAAATTTCCTACGATGGGTTGTCCGGAAATATCGCGGCCTAATACGACGGACAACCGGGAGCTGGATTCTTGAAAAGCGGATGTTTCCATAACTTCACGCATCGTAACGACGGAAACCTCCAGATTCGGAACCTCAATGCCGATCGCAGATTTACCTGGAATCGGCGCCTCCATCCGAATATCCTTCGCAGCGAGTGCCAAGGCAATATCATCGGTTAGCGAGACGATTCTGCTTACTTTTACCCCGACATCCGGCTGAATCTCATAGCGCGTTACAGCAGGACCCCTGACGACCTCGAGCACTTTGGCGCGAACGCCAAAACTTTCTAAAGTAGCTTCCAGCTTCCTGGCATTCGCTTTGTAGTCAGACATTTCACTGCCCTTGCCGACTGCAGGCCTCGCCAGCAAATCGAGCGAAGGCATCTCGTAAGGACGCGTTTGAACGATAGGAGCGTTCTCTTGAAATTCCAAAGTAACTGGCTCATCGTCTGCCACTGCATCGCCCGCCGCGGCAGCTTTAGGCTTAGGCGGCACGCTTGCAGAACCAGACGCAGCTGCCGGTTTAACGGATTGCTGCGCTTCTTGAAGCACCTGCTCCTGAAAATCGCGTATAATCGGTGTGATGGGCTGATCCTCGGCAGCGTCAACTGCTGCAGCCTTTGCATCATTTGATTTATATACGACTTGATCTGAAGCATCCGTTTCATCTGAATTATGTAAAAACTCTTCCTCATTCTCATCATTTGAAACAGCCGCTGGCTTCTTCCGGCCTTCTTTAATCGGTCGCAGCAGCTCCATAATAAGCGGCGATTTCTTTTTTTTCACTGGCTTGAACATTTCTTCATCGAACTCATCATCGACCGGAACATATGCCGGTTTCTTCACTTTCTTGTCGTTAGCTCCCGCAGAGGAAGATGAGGCAACGGGTCGTGGTTGTCGCGCTTCCCTGTCCTGCAGCCACTCTCTCATTCTGTCCTTGAAATTCTGGCTGACATTGCTGAATCGGCCGTGGATGACGTTTCCGATGTCTACATAAGAAATGCCGGTAGCCAGAATAAAGCCTATGACAAATAAGGCATATTGGATCAATCTCGCTCCCAAATAGTCAAACAAGAAGTATAAGATGCTATACAGCACGCCACCGATCATTCCGCCGCCGATCCCGTGTTCGAGCGCAGCCCTTCCTGCCTCCGTCGGATGCAGTCCTTCCAACATGGCTTCCCATGTCGACGAAATGATTTTACCTGACGTGAAACCGCCATCCGGATATAACTGAGCAAATAAATCAATGTGATTCTTTATCAGCAGTCCAAGAATAAACAGCAAAATGCCTGCTTTCTTAGGCGTCACCATCTCTGGCCAAGCGCGTTTGATCATGGCATACAAGGCCACATATATGAAAATGAGCGGCACTAACGAATACCATGTTCCCACAAAAAAACGGAAAAGGTAAATCAGCGAGTTCCCGACATGTCCTTGATGGGCGAGTGCAACAACGGAGAAAATCAAGATGAGAATCCCGTACAATTCGAATAACAAACTTGTTTTTAATGCTTTATTTTTCTTCTTGCGTTTCGCCACTTTTGTCACCCCCAAGTCCACATTATACCATATTTGGCTTGAGGGATGATACAGGAACAACGCTTTAAGTGAGTGAAGTCTCCGCGACAGGACTGTACGAAATTATAGTGCCAGGGGCATATTGCTCTTTTAAATAGTCCTGCGGATTACAGCTGTACAGCCTGACAATGCGGGCTTGAAAACCGCTAATAGGCTCTATTTGCATCTTTACACCCCATTGATCAATGTCAATAAATTTCGGCTCATAAGTTTCTGCCCCTTCAAAAATAACATCCATCGGCACAGCGGAATAGTGTATCATTGTACGATTCCACCGCCCATAGCCGCCTTCTTCGCTTCTATGCGCTTATTCAGCTCCCGAATCGCATCGCCGATCCCGCCGACCTGGTCGATCAAACCGTATTTCACAGCGTCTTCCCCAATAACCGTTGTCCCGATATCTCTGGTCAATTCCCCGGTCTTGAACATGAGCTCTTTAAATTTTTCTTCGGTCACATTTGAATGCTTGGTAACGAATCGCACGACACGCTCCTGCATTTTATCCAGATATTCAAACGTTTGGGGAACACCGATAATCAAGCCATTTAATCGAATAGGGTGAATCGTCATGGTCGCCGTTTCGGCAATGATGGAATAGTTAGCTGACACCGCAATAGGGACGCCAATACTATGGCCTCCGCCTAGAACTAAAGCGATCGACGGCTTCGAAAGAGTCGACACCATCTCTGCGATGGCTAACCCAGCCTCAACATCGCCACCCACCGTATTTAGAATGATCATGACGCCTTCAATTTTGGGATTCTGCTCAGCAGCCACCAATTGAGGAATCAAGTGCTCATACTTAGTTGTTTTGTTCTGAGGAGGGAGTACGATATGACCTTCCACTTGACCGATAATCGTGAGGCAAAAAATATTCGATTCACCCGAAATGGTATTGGTTTGACCTAACTGCTGAATATTTTCGAGGATTGGATTTTTCTTTCCCTCTTCGATTCCCGGTTCCTGCTGTTTCGGCTCTGTTGATGATGCCACAATAATTCCCCCTTCAAATTTGACTCACAAACTGTGCATGTTAAGATCATAATCTCCCCTAGTATGAATAAACTTGGTTGCTTTCATGCATTCTTGTTTCTTAGGAAGCACTGAAAAAAGCTCCCTCCAGTGATGGAGAGAGCTTTGCTATTTGCATAGGTTCAAGTGACTGTTCGAGCCTAGACTTCCATAATAATTGGAAGGATCATTGGTCTTCTTCTGGTTTGTTCATATAAAAAGCGTCCGAGAACATCTTTTACGTTTGTTTTTAAAGATGCCCATTCATTTACATTTTCATTCATTAACTTCGTTAAAGTATTCGTAACGATTCGATTGGCTTCTTCCAAGAGACCCTCTGATTCACGTACATAAACGAATCCGCGGGAAATGATATCCGGTCCGGATAAAATTTTGCCATCTTGTTTGCTGAGAGTAACGACGACGACAAGAATACCGTCCTGAGACAGCAACTTACGGTCGCGCAACACAATGTTGCCTACATCTCCGACGCCCAGTCCATCAATTAGAATGTTGCCGCTTTGAACCTTAGATCCTTTGCGTGCAACACCATTTTGAATTTCTACCGTGTCACCGATATCGCACATAAAAATATCTTCTTTCGCCATGCCCACAGACTCTGCAAGGATTCCATGTTGACGCAGCATGCGATATTCACCGTGAATAGGGATAAAATATTTCGGCTTCATTAAATTGAGCATAAGCTTCAATTCTTCTTGACTGCCGTGACCTGATACGTGAACACCGGTTACAGAACCCGGTCCGTAAATCACGTTAGCTCCGATACGGAATAGTTCATCAACCGTACGACCTACGTCACGTTCATTCCCCGGAATCGGCGTCGCTGCAATAATGACCGTATCACCAGGTAAAATATCAACTTTACGGTGAGTAGAACGCGCCATTCTTGTCAGTGCTGACATAGGCTCGCCTTGGCTTCCGGTGGATAGAATGACGACCCGATCAGCAGCAAGCTTGTTCACTTCTTCTGGCTCAATCAACATGCCATCCGGAATGTTCAAGTAACCTAATTCGCTTGCAATCGATACCACGTTCACCATGCTTCGACCGATGACGGTAACTTTACGATTCGTTGCTGCTGCTGCATCAAACACCTGTTGTACACGGTGAATGTTAGATGCAAAAGTTGCAATGACGACTCTCTGCTTCGCTTTACGGAACACTTCTTCAATCTCAATGCCCACACTGCGTTCCGAGCCTGTGTAACCAGGACGTTCCGCGTTGGTGCTGTCAGAAAGCAAGGCTAGAACGCCTTTCTTCCCGATTTCCGCCATACGGTGCAAATCTGCATATTGATCATTGACAGGCGTTTGATCAAATTTGAAATCGCCTGTATGAACAACGACGCCTTCCGGCGTATCCAGTGCGACACCGACAGAGTCAGGGATACTGTGGTTGGTTTTGAAGAATGTTGCTGTAATAGTGCCCAGAGAAAGTACAGAATCCGCGTTAATAAGGATCCGGTTCGTCGTACCGAGCAAATTCGCTTCCTTCAGCTTCGCCTCAATGAGTCCCATTGTTAGCTTAGTTGCATACAAAGGAACATTAAGGTGCTTAAGTACATAAGGTAAGCCGCCGATGTGATCTTCATGGCCGTGAGTAATGATAATGCCGCGTACTTTATCCCGATTCTCCGTTAAGTATCCGATATCTGGAATGACAATATCAATTCCGAGCATGTCCTGCTCAGGAAATTTCAAACCACTATCAATGACGATGATATCGTTCGCATACTGAACGCAATACATATTTTTTCCGATTTCGCCCACGCCGCCAAGAGCGAAGATCAAAAGTTTATCAATATTTTTTTTGGACAAGAATATACCTCCTTCTAAGATTGGACGACGAATTTTAAATGAAAAACCGAACTAGTCACTTGCAACCATTATACATGAAAAAAAACTACAAATACAAGTTAATACCGATTACAATAGCTTCCCCAAAAAAAGAAAACCGATGCCGGAGCACCGATTCATTAGGCGTTATCATTCAAAAAGTGATTGGATGAATTGTCCTTCTTGCTCGGATACGCGAACTAACGGAAGCCTTACGCCCCCTGTTTGAACGCCTTTCAGTGCAAGAGCATGCTTAATGGGCGCAGGACTCGGTACACGGAAAATGCCAGTAAATACAGGGTGCAGCTTGCGATGAAGTTCTGCCGCTTGCTGAATGTTACCTTCTAAATAATACTTTACCATAGATTGCATTTCTTTTCCAATCACGTGGCTCGCAACGCTAATAATTCCATGACAACCAACGGATAGCGCTGGAAGCGCAGAGCTGTCATCTCCGCTGTATACAAGGAATCCAGGGGCTGCATCATTGAGAATACGGGTCAGTTGATCCGTGTTCGCACAATCCTTGGTTGCCACGATATTCGGAATGCGGGAAAGACGAATGGTTGTTTCGGCGTCCAGATTGACACCCGTACGTCCCGGTACATTATAAAGCATGACAGCCACCTTAACGGATTCAGCCACCGCTTTAAAATGCTCGTACAGCCCCTCTTGCGACGGGCGGTTATAGTAAGGAGCAACGATGAGCAAAGCATCTACTCCGAGGTTCTCAACCTTTTGTGAAAAACGAATGGCATGTGCCGTATCGTTACTTCCAGTGCCTGCAATGATTTTGCAACGGCCACGGGCATAGCGAACGGAAAGTTCGATAAGCTTCAGCTTTTCATCGTCTGTTAATGTTGGTGCCTCTCCGGTGGTTCCGCAAATTACGAGGCTATCGGACTGCTGTTCTTCGATTAAATAGTTGATAAGCGGTTCTACTTGGTCCCAGTTGACTTGTAATTGCTCGTCAAACGGAGTGACCATGGCTGTGATTACTCTTCCAAAATCCACCGATTGCACCTCCTGAGTTTCATATTTTATTTATTTAAACTAAATTTATGATGTAACGCTTTAACCGATCTAATCATATCTTCGCCTTGAACAAGCACCCAAATCGTCGTATTCGAATCGGCTGATTGCAGGATCCGTATGTCTTCTACGGTTAATGCTTCTACAATTTGCGCCATAATTCCCGGCACACCGTTCATGCCTCCGCCGATGACGGAAACTTTCGCACATCCCCTCGAAGCTTGCGGCTCATAGCCATGACTTCTCAGGAGTTTGACAGCACGCTCCGCCTCGTGATCGAAGACCGTGTAAACGACTGCCGATGCATTCACACTAATAAAATCTACACTGATCTGGTTCTGCGCCATCGTCTTGAAAACACGAAGCTGCAAATCAAACTGCCCCTCAACGGCAGCAACATGAATTTGCGTAATATTCGTGAAATGAGCAATACCAGTAACAAAGCGGTCTTTCACTTGATTCAAATCATGCGAAATACTGTCTGATGCCGTTACCAAAGTTCCTGGTTCCTTCGTGAACGTAGAGCGAACCCGAATCGGAATATTGGCGTGCATCGCCACTTCAACGGCACGCGGATGAATGACTTTAGCTCCATTATGCGCCATATTGCAAATTTCGGCAAAACTCACTCGAACAAGCGGTTTAGCGTCCTCGACAATTCTTGGATCCGCTGTCATTATCCCATTCACATCGGTGAAAATATCAACAATATCGGCCTTCAAAGCTGCTCCCAGCGCAGTCGCCGAAGTATCGCTACCTCCGCGTCCCAGTGTCGTCAGCTCATCAGCGCTTGTTTTCCCTTGAAATCCGGTAACAATCACAACCATATCTTGTTCCAATAATTCTAAGATGCGGTTAGGCTGCATAGCAACAATCTTGGCGTTGCCATGATCGTCATTCGTAAGAATGCCGGCTTGCCCACCTGTCAAAACTGTAGAACGGATGCCCCTCGATTGCAATATGCTGCACAAATGCACCGCAGAGATGAGTTCCCCGCAGCCCAACAGCATATCGAGTTCCCGCGCCGGCAGTCCCTCCCCGTTCTGGCGAACGAGGTCTAGGAGCGTGTCAGTCGCGTAGGGTTCCCCTTTACGTCCCATCGCAGAAACGACAACGACTAATTTGTAATCATCGATTAGTGCATCTTGAATATGTCCAATAACGTGTTCTCTGGCTTGTGCGGTGGAAAGCGAGGTACCTCCGAATTTTTGTACAAGGATTCGCATAGGTTTCCCCCATATTAACTGCAACTTGATCGCAGTATGCTGATTATTGTTCTATAGCAATATATTCAGCAATTTGCACAGCATTCCAAGCAGCGCCTTTGAGGAGATTGTCAGAAACAATCCACATATTCAGAGCTTTTGGGTTGCTCAAATCGCGGCGAACGCGACCAACGAAGGTTTCCAGTTTGCCTGCTGCATCTGTTGCCAATGGATATTGCTGCTCGGCAGGATTGTCAACTAATACGATCCCGGGAGCATCCGCAAGCAAAGTCTTCACTTCCTCTACGTCGAAATCTTCTTTCAATTCCACGTAGACAGACTCGGAATGCCCATAAACAACTGGAATACGCACGCAAGTTGCGGTTACTTCAATGGACTCGTCACCCATAATTTTTTTCGTTTCAAGAATCATTTTCATTTCTTCGTTCGTAAAACCGTTGTCGAGAAATTTATCGATTTGCGGTATGGCATTAAATGCGATTTGGTGCTTCACAGGCAAGGAGCCTACGGGCAAAATGTCCGGATTCGCATCATTTCCAGCAAGAACTTCTTGAGATTGTCTTAACATTTCATGAATGGCTTTGGAACCCGCTCCAGAAACGGCTTGATACGTCGATACGATGATACGGGAAATGCCATAGCGGTCGTATAAAGGCTTCAAAGCAGCAACCAATTGAATCGTGGAGCAGTTCGGATTCGCAATGATTCCTTTGTGCTCGTTGATTTTGTCAATATTGACTTCTGGAACAACCAAAGGCGTATCCGCGTCCATTCGGTATGCACTTGTGTTATCTATGCAAATCGTACCCGCTTTAACGGCATGCGGAGCTAACGCTTTAGACACATCGCCACCAGCGCTAAACAAAGCAATATCAACACCTGCAAAGCTATCGGGTCCGGCTTCTTGAACCGTTACTTCTTCACCTTTGAATGCAATCTTCGCGCCTGCCGAACGAGCGGAGGAAAGTAATTTCAATTCCTTGATGGGGAAATTCCGTTCTTCTAATAGACGGATAATTTGTTCGCCTACTGCGCCTGTAGCACCGACGACTGCAACGTTAAAAAGCTTCTGGTTGGACATGAGCTGGTCTCTCCCCTTCAAGATTTATCTATATTAGTATTGAAATCTCTCAATAATCATGGGCTGTAACTGTTTGCCTTCCAGTGCGGATTCACAAGCTTCCATAATCAAGTCCATGCGAGCTACCAACGAATTTGGCTTAGCTCCAGGCGCATCTTGACCAAAAGGAACAAAATAAATGTTCTTCGTAATCAAAAGCTTAGCGATATTCATCGCATTCAAGCCCAGTCCGTCATTGGTTGATATAGCAAGAACAAGAGGACGTAAGTTCCTCATTTGCGCTTTGGCTGCCATTAATACAGGACTTTCCGTCATCGCATTCGCAAGTTTGCTAGTCGTATTCCCTGTGCAAGGCGCAATAACCATCACATCAAGCAACTTGGATGGACCCAGCGGTTCTGCATCTACAATTGTGGAGATGATGTTGTTGCCTGTTATTTCCTTAATCTGTTGCTGCCAATCCGCCGATTTGCCGAAACGTGTATCTGTTGTCATGACCGTATTGGAGACAATCGGAATGACACGGGCACCCGCATCTACAAATCTCTTAATCTGAGGCATAACCTCTTCCAGCGTACAATGAGAACCAGTTAACGCGTAGCCGACCGTTTTTCCTTCCCAATTCATTCCACAACGCTCCTGTCTTTAAAGTCTTCCTCGATCAGCTGACTTAGTGTGTTCGCCATGATGCGGCCAGCTGTTTTGGGGGCGACGATGCCAGGTAAACCGGGCGCGAGCATCGCTTTGATGCCTCTTTTCTCGGCAAATCGGAAATCCGTTCCGCCGGGTTTAGAAGCCAAATCGATGATGAGCGCGCGATGTGGGATATTGGTAATAACTTGCGCTGTGACTATCATAGTCGGAATTGTGTTAAAAAGCAAGTCAATATTCCCCACTTCCGGATACAAGTCTTTCGTATAAAATGCCTGAAAACCCATCTCCCACGCCCTCGCAAAATGCTCCGCTTTCCTTACCCCTACCTTAACGGTAGCCCCTAAACCTTGCAGTGTTTTGGCCATCGTGAAACCCGTACGGCCAAAACCTAGAACCATACATACAGAACCGTGGATTGTTATATCCGTGTTCTGTATCGCCATCATCAGAGCGCCCTCAGCGGTCGGAATTGAATTATATATCGCGACATCGTCCCGATCGAATAATTCCACAACCTCTATCCCCTGTGCGGCGCAAAGTTTTTTCAAGTAACTTTTGGCCATTCCTGTGTACACTTTGGCATGCTTCGGGAGCGAAGAAATATGAACGTCCGTAAGTTTCAGCTCTTCGCTTGAAAAGATAGATTCCACTTGTCCCGAATCATCCGTACCTACGGCCGGCAATATAAGGACATCAATGGCTTGAAGCAGCGCAGGATCCAGCTTGGCGTTGGATACACCGCTAAATTGCCTGCCGAGATTGTCAAAGCCGAATAATGTCACCGTCGCATCAAGCTCGGTAAATTTCTGAATTACTTCAAGCTGCCGGGCGTCTCCACCCATGAAAGCAACCGAAATCCCAGTAAGCATTGTTTGCTTACACCCCTTTCTCGGTCCGTTTCGATACGTTATAATATGCGTTCGCCTAAAGATGGGTGCCTCTCCTTTAAGAAACAAAAAAGAACCCCTTTTCAGAGGTTCTCCCATCTACTTCTTATCGACCGGTGTGACCGAAACCGCCGGCTCCCCGCTCCGTTTCCGTTAGTTCATCAACTTCCATTAATTCAATTTGCGGCACAAGCTGAAATACCATTTGCGCAATGCGCTCATTTCGCTGGATTGTGAATGACTCCTGCCCGAGGTTGATCAACAACACTTTGACTTCTCCCCTGTAATCGGCATCAATCGTTCCAGGCGAATTCAGCGTTGTTATGCCGTATTTGAAGGCTAACCCGCTTCGCGGCCTGATTTGCGCTTCCAGCTCCGGTGGCATGCTCAGGGCAAAACCAGTCGGAATAAGTTGACGTTCTCCTGGAGCAAGAACAACAGGCTCGCTTACAGCGGCATAAAGATCATAACCGCTAGCTGCCGCGGACATTTTCTGAGGCAAGAGAATATCCTCCTGCCCGGATACACGTTTTATTTGGACATCAAACTTAGAGAGAGACAAGCTGATCCCTCCTGAAGCTGCCGATGACGTCATCTGCATTCCCTACCATAGAAAGAGCGAAAGGCGTCGAGAATAATGTCTTCGTTAGCGCTTGAATATGTTCCATTTGAACGCTGTCTATGCGCCCAAGCATTTCGTCCAAACTGTAATGCTTTCCGGTCATCAGCTCGTTTTTCCCGAAACGGTTCATGCGGCTGCTCGTGCTCTCAAGGCTTAGAATCAAACTGCCCTTCAACTGTTCTTTGCCTTTCTTCAGCTCGGACTCCAGCATGCCTTTCACCGCAATATCATGCAGCAGCTCCATCGTAACTTTCAACACTTCTTCCGTTTGTTTCGGGGCAGTGCCGGTATAAATGGTAAAGAGCCCGCTATCGATATGGGAAGAGTGATACGAATACACGGAGTAGGCTAAGCCGCGCTTTTCACGGATTTCCTGAAAGAGTCTGGAACTCATGCCACCGCCTATCGCGTTGTTCAGCAGCACCATCGGGTACAGGTTCTCCTCTTGAAGCGATAGTCCGGGAAGCGAGAGGCAAATATGATTTTGCTCTGTTTTTTTCGCATGGAAAATGAGTTCTCCAAGGAAATCTGGTGCATCGTAGCTCGTTTCCACGCCTGCTTGAGCGAAACCGCCAAAATGCTTCTCGATCAGTTCACGAACGCTATCATCAATATTGCCGGCAATACTAAGCACTGTATTTTCCGTATTATAATGCTTTTTCATATAATTACGAAGATCATCGGAATTCATCTTGGATAAATTCTCTTCTGTCCCAAGAATCGTATAGCCTAACGGATGAGTACCATATGAGGCTTTCGCCAACAAATCATGGACCAAATCGTCAGGCGTATCTTCGTACATGGATATTTCTTCGTAAATGACTCCCTTTTCTTTCTCCAACTCCCCTTCATCAAAAGCAGAGTTGAAAAACATATCCGAAAGCACATCCATCGCCAGCGGCAAATGCTCATCAAGCACTTTGGCATAATAGCACGTATACTCTTTGGAGGTAAATGCATTGACATTCCCGCCAATTCCGTCAAATATCTCAGCAATATCTTTGGCTGAATGACGCTCCGTTCCTTTGAACAGCATATGTTCAATAAAATGCGAAATGCCGTTTTGCTCTTGAGACTCATTACGTGAGCCAGTTTTCACCCAAATTCCGAACGTAACCGATCGAAAAGTAGGGATTTGTTCCATAACCACTCTCAAGCCATTATGTAAGCGATATTTGATCACTAAGTTTCCTCCTCAAAATGAAGCCCTGTAAAGTCCCATTTCCAAATTATACTTCCTCAGTCTAACAAAAATGTGCGGGCGACTCAACTTTACAGCTTGACCGCCCATTAGTTGACAATTTGGCCGGCCTCTGCAACCCGTTTCGATGAAAGCATCTCCGTAACAGTGCCGATTGTCAATCCTTTATTCTTGATGATCCGAATCATTCCGGGCAATGCATCTCGGGAAGAAGGCGTTGGATGCATCAAAATGAGCGATCCTGGCTCCACATTGGCCGATAGCCGCTGCAGAATTCGATCTGCCCCCGGATTTTTCCAATCAATCGTATCAAATGTCCAAAGGACTGTCTTCAATTTAAACTCAGCGGCTACTTGAACCGTTTCTTGCTTGAAATAACCCGAAGGCGGCGCAAAAAGCGTGTTGTTCACACCTAACTGCTGTTTCAGCAGCTGTTCGGTTTTGGATATTTCCTCCACTGCTTTGCTGCGGCTAACATTCCTCATATCTTTATGCGAATAAGCATGATTGGACAGTTCATGTCCCTCGCTCTGAATTTTTTTGGCCATTTCGACGTTCTTATTCAACCATGACCCATCCAGAAAAAAAGTGGCATGTACGTTTTCTTTGCGAAGCGTCTCTAAAATACTCGGTATATATTCATTCCCCCATGCAACGTTGATCATGAATGAAACCATCGGCTTATTAGGGTTCCCTTTATAGATCGGGTTAGGACCTAAATCTTCCAACTGAATGCTAGGGGGCACTTCTTTCATAACATAATTAATTTTGCCTGGAGTCAATCTGTGTTCGGCAATCTTAAGGGTTTCCTCTATATCGACTTCAAGCCCGTTATAACCGGGGATGGCTTTCCAAACAGGATCTAATTTGGCATTGACTGGAGCAATTTTGCGCTTTTCCGCTTCTTTGGTAATCGTCTCTAACAGATTATTGTTTCCAATAGGTCCAGATGCGAAAACCGGAAGCGCTTCCTCGTCCTCCCAATCCGCCCCAAATAGATAGGGACTTTGCCCCTGTTTTATGGTTTGGATATAAGCACCTACATGAGGGATAGAATTTAAGGCAAGCATAACCATAGCAAAAAAACTTCCTAGAAGAAGCCACTTCTTGTAGTGCATAGACAGGTCCCCCTTATCTTCATGTCCTGAGTGTATGCAGGAAAGGACAAGAGTAGAACGAGGCATGTCCGTGATTGTCTGAAAAAGCAAAAAAGAGACAGATAGATCTGACTCTTTATCCAAAGCTGCTAATATGAAAAAGGGACTTCACAAGTCACTCGGCTCTAAGTTTGAGCCGGGACTTGCGAAGTTAATGTTGCTTTGCGGGACAGATTTACTCGTCCTTGTTGGTCAATCTCGGTTACTTTCACCGTGATTTGATCACCAACGTTAACGACATCTTCCACTTTCGCTACGCGTTCAGTGGAAATTTGAGAAATATGAACCAGTCCTTCTTTACCTGGCAATATCTCTACGAAAGCTCCGAATTTCTCTACGCGTTTAACTGTGCCGAGATACGTTTCACCGACAATCACTTCACGCACAATGCCTTCAATGATGGAACGCGCTTTTTCGTTCATCGCTTGATTGGAAGAAGCAATGAACACACGGCCGTCTTGTTCGATATCGATTTTCACGCCGGTTTCTTCAATGATTTTGTTGATGATTTTGCCGCCTGCTCCGATGACATCACGGATTTTATCAGGGTTAATGTTCATCGTCAAAATTTTCGGTGCGTATTCGGACAACGTTTTCTTAGGTTCAGAAATACGGGAAACCATTTTGCTTAAAATGTGCATGCGGCCTTCTTTGGCTTGCTGCAAAGACTGCTGCAATATGTCGCGGTCGATCCCGTCGATTTTGATATCCATTTGAAGCGCTGTAATACCTTCTGCCGTACCCGCGACTTTGAAGTCCATATCGCCAAGATGATCTTCCATCCCTTGAATATCGGACAAAATGGAGAAATGGTCTCCGTCTTTAATCAGCCCCATCGCAATACCCGCAACCGGTGCTTTGATCGGCACGCCGGCATCCATAAGCGCTAATGTGCTTGCGCAAATACTTGCTTGGGATGTCGAACCGTTGGATTCCAGAACTTCTGAAACTAGACGAATCGTGTAAGGGAAATCAGTTTCGTTAGGGATAATCGGCTCCAGAGCTCTCTCCCCTAGTGCACCATGTCCGATTTCACGGCGACCCGGCGGACGAAGCGGTCTTGCTTCCCCTACGGAGAACGGCGGGAAATTATAGTGATGCATGAATCGTTTCGTTTCTGTAAGATCCAAGCCATCCAGGATTTGAACATCGCCTAGTGCGCCTAGTGTACATACGCTCAACGCTTGAGTCTGACCACGTGTGAACAAACCGGAACCGTGAGTGCGCGGCAGCAAATCAATATCGCAGTCAATCGCGCGGATTTCTTCTAATTTACGTCCATCCGGTCTTACTTTATCATGCGTAATCAAACGGCGGACTTCTTCTTTAACGATATCATAAAGCGTTTCTTTCACATCGCCTAACAACTCAGGCGTTTCAGCATACAAAGCTGTAAAATGTTCTACGGCTTCCGCATTTACAACATCAATGGCTTCTTGTCTAGCATGTTTCTCGGAAATTTTGATGGCATCGACTAATCTAGCCTGTGCGAATTCGCGAACTGCTTTACTGACATCAGCGTCTACCGCATGGAGTTTCACTTCCATTTTAGGCTTGCCGGCGATTTCAACCAATTCTTCAATGATAGCGACAATTTTGCGAATTTCATCATGTCCGAACATAATCGCTTCCAGCACAACGTCCTCCGACACTTCATTGGCGCCTGCTTCAACCATCATGATTGCGTCTTTCGTACCCGCCACTGTTAAGTGCAGATCACTTTTCTCTGCTGTCTCTCCCGTTGGGTTGACGACAAACTGACCGTCCACACGTCCGACAATAACGCCGCCGACAGGACCGTTGAAAGGAACGTCGGAAATGGCAAGAGCCGCGGAAGTCCCGATCATGGCTGCAATTTCCGGTGGACACTCTTGATCCACGCTCATGACCATGGAAACGATTTGGACGTCATTCCGGAATCCTTCCGGGAACAACGGACGAATCGGACGATCCGTCAAACGGCTGGCAAGAATAGCCTTTTCACTCGGACGGCCTTCACGCTTAATAAATCCGCCTGGAATTTTACCTACAGAATACAGTCTCTCTTCATAGTTAACAGTTAACGGAAAGAAATCCAGGTCTTTCGGTCCGCTGGATGCCGTAACTGTACTAAGCACAACCGTGTCGCCGTAGCGAACGGTTACTGCCGCATTGGCTTGTTTGGCTAGTCTGCCCGTTTCAAGAATGAACGGTTTGCCGCCAAGTTCCATTTGTACCCTTTTCTCCATAATATCCTCCTAAGGAATGTTCATATTCATTATGTGTTGTGATACGCATACACAAAAAGGAAGGTCAGTGACCTCAACATGGTGACTCCGTATGTATCCAAAGAATGCCTTGAGCTGGAGTCATCCTCTAATTCTGCGTAGTGTCTAGTATTTCCTTCTTTTTCCGTTTTAAAAATACAAGAAAAAGCAACCTCGTTGCCACTCTCTGCGCAAGCTTTATCAAGCCCAGCAAAGGAGCAACAGGTTGCTTCTCATTGTCGGTTTTATCGACGCAAACCAAGCTTTTCGATCAAAGCACTGTAACGGCTCACATCTTTGTTCTTCACGTATGCTAGCAGCTTACGGCGTTGTCCAACCATTTTAAGCAAACCACGACGGGAGTGGTGATCTTTCTTGTGCGTACGAAGGTGGTTCGTAAGGTTAACAATGTTCTCTGTAAGGATTGCTACTTGTACCTCAGGTGAACCCGTATCGGTATCGTGTACCTTGTGAGTTTGAATCAGTTGTGTTTTGCGCTCTTGAGTTAATGCCATGATTGTTCATCTCCTAAATTCTATTGTATCCCCGTAAGCCTAGAAATCGCCGATGATAGCGTGTATCCAAGCTTAGGTTCATGCCAAAGGGAATGTTCCTTGGGCAACGTTAAACAGTATATCATACTCGCACAGTAGAAGTAAATGCTTGTTTCTATTCAGGCGATGATAGTTTATTTTTTGCCGTTTCTGCATCCACCTTAATTTGTGCGACCAGTTCGTCAATGGACGAAAACTTGCGCTCCGGGCGGAGAAAAGCAATAATTTCGACTTTCATCTGTTCGCCATAGATTTGCTCGGAAAAATCAAATAAATGGGCCTCAAACGAAGGTTTCAACTCTCCGGTTGCGAATGTCGGCTTCACGCCAATGTTCATGACACCTTTATACGTTTCCCCTTTGACTGAGGCTTTAATCGCATAAACACCATTTGTTGGGATGACATAGGTTTCATCCAATTGAAGATTAGCCGTTGGGAATCCTAACAGTCTTCCCCGCTTTTCGCCATCCACCACGATGCCGCTAATGCTGTAGGGACGCCCGAGAAGTCTCGTCACTGTGTCAATATTCCCTTGCTGCAACGATTCACGAATGAGTGTGGAACTTACTTTTTCGCCGTCCATTTGAAAGGGTCTCACCACTTCCACAGAAAATTTCCCATGACTCAGCTCACAAAGCGTATCCGGATTCCCTTTACCTTGATAGCCGAATGTAAAATCAAAACCGCAAATCACACTGTTAACGCCAAGTTGATCCAATACTTGATCCACGAACAGTTCCGGAGATAGCCGCATGAGCGAAGCATCGAACGTAACAATGTAGGTATGATTGACACCCAGCGAGGCAAATATATCCATCTTCTCTTTCATTGGTGTCAAGAGATCCATGTATTTATCCTGCCCCATTACCGCTCTTGGATGAGGGTGGAAGGTCATGATCGCCGTCGGAAGACCAAGCTTCTTAGCCGTAAGTAAGGCTCGCCCGATGACCTCCTGGTGTCCCAAATGTACACCATCAAAATCACCAATGGCCACAACCTGCTCTCCAACAAACACTTGTGGAGAATCAAAATCAATGGGATATGATATGGGTATTATTTGCATATAAGTTCGTTTCACCTATCCATTTCAACCTGTCCCTGAATGTAATGGGTTAAAGAAATACTTTTGAAGGAATCAGGATTTGGCTGGCGCTTTTCCATTCAAATAGACCAAGGAACCGTTTATCGGGAGAATAAGCACGAAGCAAGGTTTGCGAACCCGCTGCACCTGCTATCCGACTCGAAGACAGTGATATCCGTTTCCCTTGTTGAGCATATACAGCTTCTTGCTCGGTAAGATCAACAGAAGGGATATGGGAAATCGCCTGATCCATAGGAATCATCCGGTCTTGCAACACGCCTAGTGCCTTCATTTCTTTAATCTGCTCAAAGGTTAAACACTGTTCCTGCCGGATACTGCCGGTCGAAGTCCGAATCAAGCTTTTCATAACCGCGGGATATCCTAAAGCTTTGCCAATATCAACACATAAGGTTCTAATATAGGTTCCTTTGGAGCAGGATGCCCGAAAATGAATTTCCGGATGCTTCTGCTGTAAGTCCATATGAAGAATCTCCAGTTGATGAATGGTCACTTTGCGGGATTTCCGCTCTACTTCTTTCCCTTCCCGGGCCAGTTCATAGAGTCGTTTCCCATCTACCTTAACGGCCGAGAACATTGGCGGAGTCTGTTCAATCTCTCCGATAAAGCGATGCAGTACCTCGCGGACTAGCGCTTCATCCAACCGTACCTCGGAGACTTCCTCCAATACGTTGCCGGTCATGTCCTCCGTGTCCGTTGAAAGTCCGATTGTAAGCTTAGCCTCATACTCCTTAGGCAGTTCCTGAATATATTCGACCATTCGGGTCGCTCGACCAATGCAAAGCGGCAGAACCCCCGTCACCTGCGGATCTAGCGTACCTGTGTGGCCAATTCGTTTGATTCCAAGAATACCTCTGACTTTAGCTACGACATCATGCGATGTGAAGCCTTCCGGTTTCCAAACAGGCAAAATGCCTTCTAACGTCATATCAGCTTGCTCCCTACTTCCTGAACCATTCTTGCCACTGCCTCTTCAAGCGTTCCTGGGATTGTACAGCCGGATGCACGCACATGACCGCCACCGCCAAGGGATTGAGCGATCGCTGCAACGTCAACAAGACCTGAAGAGCGAAGACTTACTTTAATTATTCCGGGCGCTTTCTCTTTAAAAAGCATGCCCACCTCGACGCCTTCCACATTGCGCGGATAGTTGACGAGTCCATCCAAATCCTCATTAGAAGCCCCCGTAAACTCTAAATCCTCTAGGGAAACAGCAAGCCACGCAAGTTTACGCTCATGGGCAAATGAAAGGGTAGACAGCGCCTTTTGCAAGAGAACGATTTGCGAATACGTCACTCGCTCTAATACTTGCTCAGCAATCTCGGAGCCTTGGACACCTAGATCAAGCAAGTTCGCTCCCATCTGCATAACTTCCGGCGAAGTATTCGAATATCGAAAGCCGCCTGTATCTGTTAGCAAGCCTGTGTATATACAGTCTCCAAATGACAGGTTTAAGTTCATATTCATATGTATGGCTAAATCATACAGAATCTGAACGGTCGCGGCCGCATCATCCTTAATCAAATGACACGAACCAAATCTATCATTAGTCGGATGATGGTCAATATTGAGCAACTGGGCTTGTCCATCAAAAAGAGTGCTGACCCTACCTATTCTGGAGAAATCAGCACAATCAACACTTATTATAGTCTGGAACTGCCTGTTCGGCATCTCCTTGCCAAAATCGAGCACGAGATCGCTTCCCCATAAATAGGAGAATTTCGTAGGCATTGCGCCCTCGTTGATTAGGGTAAAGGTTTTGCCTAGTTGGCTCAGAAGCCAACCCATCGCGTATGTAGAGCTGGCGGCATCCCCATCCGGCTGGATGTGAGATACCACCAAGAAATCATCATGCTGCTCGATAAACTTAGCTGCTGCTTCCAGCTGCTGGCTATATTCGGTGGCATGGATCATTCTGCTGCTCATACGCTTGGATTTCCTTCCTGATTTAGCTTGTGGAGCAAGTTTTGGATATGACTTCCGTAATCGATAGACGTATCAAACTTAAACTGCAGTTCCGGAATTTTACGCAATCGGATCCGTTTGCCTAACTCGGAACGGATGTATCCCGAACCGGCAGAAAGTGCCTTTAGCGTGGCCTCTTTCTGTTCGTCGGTGCCCATGACGCTAAGAAACACGCGTGCTAAGGAAAGATCATTCGTTACTTCAACCCCCGTAACCGTTAAGAAACCGATACGCGGATCTTTCAATTCGGATTGTACGATTTGGCTTAATTCTTTCTTAATTTGCTCGCCAACTCGACCTACACGCACTCTAGCCATTTGTTATCACCTCTCAACGGACTCCATGATGAAGGCTTCGATAATGTCGCCCTCTTTAATATCATGATAACGCTCCAGAGATATACCACATTCGTAACCTTGTGCCACTTCTTTTTGGTCGTCCTTAAATCGTTTCAAGGAATCAATTTTACCTTCATGGACAACAATACCGCTGCGGATCAAACGAGTTTGTGCATTGCGCGCAATCTTGCCCGAAATAACCATACAACCGGCGATTGTTCCTGAACCCGTAATTTTGAACACGTTACGTACTTCAGCTTGACCGAGAACGACTTCTTTGAAGATAGGATCCAACATGCCTTTCATCGCTTGCTCGATTTCTTCAATGACGTTGTAGATGATGTTATGCAGACGAATATCAACTTTCTCTTGATCTGCCGTTGCTTTGGCAGCAGATTCAGGACGAACGTTGAAACCGATGATAATCGCGTTGGATGCAGAAGCAAGAATAATATCGGACTCCGTAATCGCCCCTACGCCGTTATGCAGGATTTTGACGCGAACGCCTTCCACTTCGATCTTCTCGAGCGAGCTTTTCAGAGCTTCAACGGAGCCTTGAACGTCGCCTTTGATGATGACATTCAGATCCTTGATTTCGCCGTCTTTAATATGTTTAAAGAGGTCATCCAGCGTCACGCGTGAATTCGCGGTCATCTCTGATTGACGCAGAGCAATGGAACGACGATCTGCGATGTCTCTTGCTTTACGCTCATCTTCATACACTAAGAATGGATCTCCAGCTTGAGGAACGTCCGTAAGACCTGTAATTTCAACTGGTGTAGACGGACCTGCCTCTTTCAAGCGTTTGCCCTTATCGTTAACCATCGCACGGATACGTCCGAAGTGAACGCCCGCAACGAAGCTGTCTCCTACTTTCAGCGTACCATGTTGAATCAGGACACGAGCCACAGGGCCTCTTCCTTTATCCAACTCAGCTTCAATAACAGTTCCTCTTGCACGTTTGTTCGGGTTAGCTTTGTATTCTTGAACTTCCGCCACGAGCAAGATCATCTCAAGCAGATTTTCAAGTCCGATACGCTGTTTCGCGGAAATTTCGCAGAAGATCGTATCGCCGCCCCACTCCTCCGGAACCAATTCATAAGCGGTGAGAGCCTGCTTGATTTGGTCAGGATTAGCGCCTTCTTTATCAATTTTGTTCACGGCAACGATAATTGGAACGCCAGCTGCTTTAGCGTGGTTGATCGCTTCTACGGTTTGTGGCATTACACCGTCATCTGCAGCAACGACGATAATCGTAATATCCGTAACTTGCGCACCGCGGGCACGCATCGTTGTAAATGCTTCGTGACCCGGAGTATCCAAGAACGTGATCTTTTTATGGTTAACTTCGACTTGATACGCCCCGATGTGCTGTGTGATTCCGCCAGCTTCCCCTTCGGTAACGCTTGTTTTACGAATGGCATCAAGAAGTGTCGTTTTACCATGGTCAACGTGACCCATAATCGTAACAACTGGCGGACGCTCAAGCAGATCTGCCTCGTCATCCACTTCTTCAATCGTCTCGAAGTTGTCTTCTTCAACTTTGATTTTAATCTCAACTTCAACGCCGAATTCAGTTGCAATCAATTGAATAGCGTCCAAATCAAGCTCTTGGTTAATCGTCGCCATTGTTCCTAGGAACAATAATTTTTTGATAACTTCAGAAGCATCTTTGTGGAGCAATTTAGCTGTTTCACCAACCGTCATGCTGCCGCGAACGATGATTTTCTTAGGTGTGTTATCAATTTTCTCTTTCTTAACGGTTTCTTGCTGATATCTGCCGCGGTTGTTACCACGTTGATTACCACGGTTGTTGCCAGATGGCCCGCGGTTTCCGCCAGAGCGGTTATCATCAAAACGTTTAGGCGTTGGTTTGGATTTCTTGGTTGTAATCACGCCTGCTTTCGCTGCTGCATCATCCAATTCAGCTGCTGTTGCGCCTACGTGGAACTGCGGCTTAGCTTCCTGAATCACAGGTCTTCCGCTTTGATTATTGTTGCGGTTGTCAAACGGCTTGTTTTGACGGTTTGGCCCTGCACTGCGGTTCGGACTCGAACCTTGCGGACGGCCGCTATTCGCGCTTTGTCCGCCACCTGTCGAACCACCTGCACCTTGACTAGGACGGGATCCCGCATAGTTGCTGTTGGTGCGCGGAGCTCCGCCTTGACCTTGACCTTGACCTTGACCGCCCGGACGTTGGCTGTTATAGCCGCCTGTCGAGCCGCCGGGACGTCCGTCGTTGGAACGGAAAGGAGGTCTGTCGCCGGAACGCTGTCCGCCTTGGGAAGAACCTTGACCTTGGTAGCCTTGACCAGCTGGACGCTGACCGCCTTGGTTTGACCCTTGGTAACCGGAACGCTGTCCACCTTGGCTGGAACCTTGACCACTAGGACGCTGACCGCCTTGGCCTTGGTAGCCTGTGCGCCCGCCTTGACTGTTTGGACGGCCGCCTTGACTGGAACCTTGACCACTTGGGCGACTATCGCGCTGAGGTTGGGAAGGACGACTCGCAGTATTAGGCGTAGATTGTGTTTGCTGTGGTGTCACTGCACCTGCACCTGTAGTTGTACTGTTGGCTGATTGTTCTGAAGAAGCAACCGGCTTGGAAGCTGCCGTTGCTGCACCTTTATTCTCTTGTGCTGGAGCCTGCGCTGCAGGATTCTGATTCGTCGTTGATGAACTCACATTTCCTCCGTCCGTAGCTGCTCGTTTGGCAGCCGCATTTGCTTTTATATCACGGAAAAATTTCTCCACGGAACTAACCGCGTCATTTTCCATTACACTCATATGATTGTTAACTGGGATATTTAATCGTTTAAGAATCGTAATAATCTCTTTACTGCTCATATTGAGCTGTTTGGCATATTCGTATACGCGTGTCTTATCTTTATTATCTTGTTGTTTATTGGTCAATATGTTCCACCTCCGCAGGATTTACTTGACTTTTCTGCAGCATCTGCGCGAAGCCTCCGTCCAATACACCTATGGTGACACGCATCTCTTTTCCAATGCTGCGGCCCAATTCATACTTCGATCCAACTTCCATAAGGGTTACCCCATAATATTGGCATTTGTCCTGAAATTTCTTGCGTGTATTAGCCGAAGCATCCTCCGCCATAATGACAAGTTTGGCCTCTCCCGAACGAATGGCTTTAAAAACGCCCTCGTCTCCGGTAACAAGCTTCCCCGCCCGCATCGCCAATCCCAACTGGTTCAAAAATTTAGGATTCATCCTCCGATTCCTCCTCTTTCGAGGAGAGAAATTCATCTTCAACCCGAATGAAATCTTGCTCCAATTGGTCATAAATATCGGCGCCAACGGCATGCTTAAGTGCTCGATCCAAGGCTTTGCTTTTCTTCGCCAATTTAAAACAAGAAACTTTACCACATAAGTAGGCACCGCGCCCGGACTTTTTCCCTTTAAGATCAATGAGAATGTCATCCTCAGGCGTTTTGACGACGCGGATCAACTCCCTCTTCGGCATCATTTCCTGGCAGGCCACGCATTTTCTCAGAGGGACTTTTCTCTGCTTCATTCCGATCACCCCTTGTTTCCAAACAAAAACTTAGTCGATACTTACTGAATCTTGATGCATTTCTTCTGTATAAGTTTTTACTCGGCCAAATTCTTGTTCTGCTTGTGTTTCACTCTTGATGTCAATTTTCCAGCCTGTCAGCTTGGCTGCAAGGCGGGCATTTTGCCCTTTGATGCCGATAGCCAAAGAAAGCTGATAATCAGGAACAATGACGCGTGCCATTTTTTCATTTTCATGAATTTGCACCTCAAGAACTTTAGAAGGACTTAACGCATTCGCTACGTACTCTTCCACGCTCTCCATCCAGCGTACGATGTCAATCTTCTCGCCGCGCAGTTCCGTTACGATCGTCTGAACGCGCAAACCTTTTGGCCCAACGCAAGAACCTACTGGATCCACTTCAGGATTGCGCGAGTGAACAGCAATTTTGGAACGGAAACCGGCTTCGCGGGCTACCGAACGAATCTCAACGACACCGTCAAAAATTTCCGGCACTTCCAGCTCAAACAGACGTTTAAGCAGTCCTGGGTGCGTTCTGGATAAAATGATTTGCGGTCCCTTTGTCGTATTCTCCACTTTGGTGATATACGCTTTAATTCGATCGCCTTGTTTGAACTTATCTGTCGGCATAAGTTCGGTCAAAGGCAGCACGGCCTCCACTTTACCCAAATCGACATAAATATTACGTTGATCCTGACGTTGGAGAATACCCGTAACAATATCTTCCTCTTTGTCAATGAATGCATTGTAAATTAAGCCCCGCTCAGCTTCGCGAATGCGCTGCGTCACGACTTGTTTCGCTGTTTGCGCAGCAATACGTCCAAAATCGCGAGGTGTCACTTCAATTTCAACAATATCGTCAAGTTGATAATTCGGGTTAATTTCACGCGAGGCGTGAACCGAAATTTCCAATCTTGGATCAAGTACTTCCTCAGTTACGGTTTTACGGGCATACACCTTGATGAGGCCAGTATGACGATTGATATCTACGCGCACATTTTGCGCGGTGTTGAAATTACGTTTATAACTTGAAATCATCGCTGCTTCAATTGCATCGATAAGTAACTCTTTAGAGATACCCTTCTCACGTTCAATTTCCGACAGCGCTTCGATGAAATCCGTGTTCATTTGAACTGAGTCCCCCCTTTCAATAAGTAACAGTCACTAAAATACGATAGCCAGACGAGCGCTTGCTACCTTTGTGAATGGAATCGTAACTTGCTTCTTGCCGATTTCAATGACGAGATCTTGTTCGTCGAAGGATAACAGTAATCCTTCAAACTCCTTGGAGCCCTCGATCTGCTCATAGGTCGTAACAAATACGTGACTGTTCACGGCCTTGTAATAATCTTGTGTCTTCTTCAGCGGACGCTCTGCGCCTGGCGAAGAAACTTCCAAGAAATATGCATCAGAGATCGGATCTTTCTCATCCAATTGAACACTTAGGTATTCACTGATACGGCCGCAATCATCTATATCAATTCCGCCTTCTTTGTCAGCGTAGACACGAAGGAACCAATTGCTGCCCTCTTTGACATATTCAATATCCACGAGTTCAAATCCATTTTGTTCAATGAAATCCTTCAGCATGTCCTCAATGACGGATTTGATGTGTGCTTGTGTAACCACAGATAAATGTACCTCCTAAATTGACTTTCCTCAGCCATAAACCGAAAAGTCCTATATCAAAATGTAAAGAGTGGGTTTCCCCACTCTTTAATCACAAGATGATATCCTCATTATTGCCAATAAAAATTATACCATAACCAATCTTTGCATTACAATAGCAAACTTGTTAATGATTTTCACTTGACAGCTAATTTTTTTCTGAGAAAAACCATGCCGTCTAGAAGAGCGACAACTGATTCGATTCCGGCATACCGCGGAAACATCCCATTGAGCTTAGAAGCTCAATCACGGTTTTGGAAGCCTTGGAACGATTCTGGAAATCCTCGATCGAGAGGAAATCGCCTTCGTCCTTGGCAGCCGCAATATTCTTAGCCGCGTTCTCGCCAATACCTGACATGGCGGCAAAAGGAGGAATCAGCGATGTGCCATCGATCGTAAAGCGCGTCGCATCCGAACGATAAATATCAATCGGCTTGAAGCTGAAGCCGCGCGACGTCATTTCCAGCGACATCTCCAGAATGGAAACCATCGCCTTCTCTTTAGGCAGCGCTTGGAAGCCCTTTTCTTCAATTTCTATCAAGCGTTTCAAGATGGCATCATAACCTTGACACAGCAGCTCGAGATCAAAATCGGCCGCACGAACGCTAAAGTATGTCGCGTAGTAGGCAATCGGATGATACACCTTGAAGTACGCTGTACGAACAGCGGAGATAACGTAAGCGGCAGCATGCGCTTTTGGAAACATATATTCAATCCGTTCGCAAGATTCAATATACCAGGCAGGCACGTTGCAGCGTTTCATCTCTTCTTTCCACTCATCCGTGAGACCTTTCCCTTTACGCACACTCTCCGTAATTTTAAACGCAAGGCCCGCATCCATGCCCGCTTTATAAATTAAGAAGAGCATAATATCATCCCGACAGCCGATAACGGTCTTAATATTGCATATGCCTTTCTTAATCAGTTCCTGGGCGTTGCCTAACCAAACGCCCGTTCCGTGAGACAGACCGGAAATTTGCAATAAGTCGGCGAACGAGCTCGGCTGCGTTTCTTGAAGCATCTGACGAACGAATTTCGTCCCCATCTCCGGAACGCCATACGTAGCAACCGGCGAACGGATCTGATCGGGGGTTACCTCGAGCGCTTCCGTAGAGTTAAAAATGCTCATTGCTTTAGGATCGTTCATTGGAATGGTCGTTGGATCGATCCCTGTCAAATCCTGCAGCATCCGCATCATCGTCGGATCGTCGTGCCCGAGAATATCCAGCTTGAGCAAGTTGGCATCAAAAGCGTGATAATCAAAATGTGTTGTTTTCCATTCTGAGTTTTTATCATCTGCCGGATATTGGACCGGCGTAATGTCATCGACTTCCATGTAATCCGGTACGACGACGATTCCCCCTGGATGCTGACCTGTACTTCGCTTAACCCCTGTGCAACCTGCAGCCAATCGATTCAGCTCTGCGCCCCGCCATTTCTGGCCTTGCTCTTCTTCATATTTTTTGACAAAGCCGAACGCCGTCTTCTCTGCGACTGTGCCAATCGTACCCGCACGGAATACGCATTTCTCACCGAAAATTTCCTTTGTATAGTTATGGGCTACAGGTTGATACTCCCCAGAGAAGTTCAAATCGATATCGGGGACCTTGTCCCCTTTAAAGCCAAGGAATGTTTCGAACGGGATGTCATGACCGTCGCCTTTAAGGGGCCCGCCGCAGTTCGGGCACTCTTTATTCGGGAGATCGAATCCACTTGGAACGCTTCCGTCCAAAAACCATTCGCTATGCTGGCAGGATGCGCAAATATAGTGTGGAGGGAGTGGATTAACCTCGGAAATCCCCAGCATCATCGCAACAACGGATGATCCGACAGATCCCCTTGAACCTACGAGATAACCATCTTTGTTTGACTTTTTAACCAGACGCTCGGAGATCAGGTAGTTCGCAGAGAACCCGAATTTAATAATCGGGACGAGCTCTTTCTCCAAGCGGGCAATGATAACCTCCGGGAGTTCTTCGCCGTAGAGGCTTTTCGCCGTAGAGTAACAGGTATCTCGAATTTCTTCGTCTGCCCCTTCAATAATTGGCGTGAACAGTTTATCCGGGAAGAGCTCAATCGATTCGAACCGGTCGGCCAGCTCATTCGTGCTGCGAACGACAACCTCCAGCGCTTTCTCTTCACCCAGAAATTTAAACTCTTCCAGCATCTCTTTGGTGGTGCGGAAATGTGCGTCCGGCTTCTTCATTGATTTCAGCGGACTAAAGCCGGTTATCCCGTTTATTGTGATGTCCCGGCATACTTTCTCTCTTGGGTGTAGGTAATGAACGTTTCCTGTAGCAATGACCGGTTTGCCTGTCTTATATCCGATTTCGCAAACACGGCGTACGGCATTCTCGAGATCTTCAACACTGCCCACGAGACCCTTTTCTACTAGGTGCATGTTATAGCTGACCGGCTGAATTTCCAGAATGTCATAAAACTCTGAAACTTGCTCGGCTTCTTCGATCGTTTTATTAAGAACCGCTTCGAAAAACTCCCCTTTTTCACAGCCAGAGGTAATCAGCAATCCTTCTCTTAATTCGACTAACACACTCTTCGGAATCGTAGCGCCCCGCTGCAAGTAAGTGGTATGGGATAAGGAGATCAGTTTAAATAAGTTCTTTTTGCCAACCGCATTAAGCGCATATATGCAGCAATGGAACGGACGTTGATTCGACAGATCTTTACCGACATAGTCATTCAGCTTAGCAAGACTCGTAATTTGTCGGTCATTAGCTTCATTAATGAGATGATAGAGTACAAAACCTAGTGCGATGGAATCGTCAATCGCGCGGTGATGGTTATCTAAGCCAACTTTAAATTTATCCGATAACGTGTTCAATCGATGATTTTTCATGGATGGGAACAAAAATCTGGCAAGCTCCAATGTATCCAGAACGGCATTCGCAACCTCAGGCAGCCCCATACGATTCAGATTGGCTTGTAGAAATCCCATATCGAAGCGCGCATTATGAGCGACAAGAACAGAATCGCCAATGAAGTCCACAAACTTCGGAAGTTCGTCTTCAATGTCAGGCGCATCTACGACCATATCATCCGTAATATTCGTTAACTGCTGAATGTTGTACGGAATTTTTTCATGCGGATTGATGAACGTTGCAAAACGGTCGATTTCTTTGCCATCCTGCATCTTGACACCGGCAAGCTCGATGATACGGTTATTCGTGACGGATAAACCGGTCGTCTCCACGTCGAAAATCACATATGTCGCTTGCTTCAAGTCAATATCCCTGGCGTTCATGACGATAGGCACAGAGTCATTAACGACGTTGGCTTCAACGCCATAAATCACTTTAATCCCGTGTTTCTTGGCTGCTTTTCCGGCATCTGGAAAACATTGAATGTTGCTGTGATCCGTGACCGCGATCGCTTTGTGCCCCCACTTTGCCGCCATTTTCACATAGTGATCGATAGGCGTTAAAGCGTCCATCGTGCTCATCGTCGTATGCAAATGGAATTCAACGCGCTTCTCCGCAGCATCATCCATCCGATCCTTAGGTGCCATCACTTCGGTCAAGTCATTAGGAATCATGACGAGCTCAGGAATCTGCATGAACCGGTCATACTCAACCTTCCCTCTGGCCCTGATCCAAGTTCCGTTCTGAAGCAAGCTCATAATCTTAACGTCATCTTTGGTTTTAGCAAACACTTTCATCGCCATAGAGTCCGTAAAATCCGTCAAGTTGAAAGTAAACAGCGTGTTTCCGTTTCTTAATTCCTTGACATCCAGGCCGAATACAGTACCTTGAACCGTGATTTTCTTCTCTTCTTCTTGAATATCCTTCAGCGGTGTCGGCACTTCTTTGATGTCATACCCCATGACAAGCTTCAAATCATCCGGTAAAGAAGATTCTTCTTCCTCCATGTCAATCGACATCATGATTTCTTGCGTAATCGTCTTCTCGCTCTGCTCCCGCTGCTTGGCGAACTTTTCATACTCGGTTTCAACTGCAGCGGAATCGCTTATCGCATATTTAACGGTTAACTCCGTTTGGAAATAGTTATGAAAAAAGTCCCGAATACACGTGTCGATATTTTTTTTCTTCGCGAGCTCGAGTCCTATCGCATCTAGCATGATGAGGGACAAGGAATGGCCTTGCACATCATATCTCGCTTTGGACATCCAGCCGTTAATGGAGGGCACTTCGCGCTGCAGCCATTCCATAAAAAGGCTCCAGTATTCGTCCACCAAAGCAGCCGGCTCCGCCCCTTCAAATCTCCAGATAAAGCGTATCTTCGCGATTTGCGCGAATTTCTCTTGAATCATTTTACAAAAAGAGCGGTAAATGTTCTGAGGCACCAATTCATTTTTCACCAAATAAAAAGTCCAGTCGCGATTCTTCCGACTTATTTCTACTTGATCGATATAGCCTTCTGTAAAAAATGATGACACGACATCGGCTGGAATCTCCGCTTGCTGCATCAGAAGCTCGAAGCGATTCCGTTTATCAGCCAAATTACTCATGAACAGCCTCCCCATAAAAATACGAAGGGCAATGGAATAGTTGCCTCCATTTGCCCTTAGGATTGTAATTAATAGCTGCGTCCGAAAACGACCGTATGCTTAGCCGCATCGCCGCATACCAAACATGTTGATTTCGTTTCTGTCGGTGTGAAAGGAATATTCCGGCTTGTCGCACCTGTTTCTTGCTTCACTTGTTCTTCACAAGCATTAGAACCGCACCATCCAGCTAAAGCAAAACCTCGTTTTGTCTCTAGGAAAGTTTTGAATTCATCGATGGTATCGACGGCAATATAATGCTCATCACGGAACTGCTTTGCTTTATCATACATCTGCTGATGAATCTCAGCAAGTAAATTCTGCACTTCTTCGACAAAATTCGATTGCTGTACGGTTTTCTTTTCACCGGTTACACGGGATACCAGCACAACTTGACCATTTTCCATATCGCGTGGCCCTAATTCAACCCGGATCGGCACGCCGCGCATTTCATATTCATTAAATTTCCAGCCAGGGCTTTGGTCCGCACGATCGTCCACTTTCACTCGGACACCGGCTTTCTTAAGCTCAGCGTAGAGCTCATCCACTTTGGCAATCACTTGGTCGCGGGTTTTTGGAGGACCGATCGGAATCATAATCACCTGTGTCGGAGCCACTTTCGGCGGCAGAACCAAACCGCGGTCATCGCCATGAACCATGATGAGAGCCCCGATCAAACGAGTACTTACGCCCCATGAGGTGGTGTGCGCGAATTGATGCTGATTCTCGCGATCCAAGAATTTGATATCAAAAGCTACAGCAAAATTCGTCCCCAGGTAGTGAGAAGTGCCCGCTTGCACGGCTTTGCCATCCTTCATCATCGCCTCAATGGAGAAAGTATCGATAGCGCCCGCAAATTTCTCGGAAGGCGTCTTTTGGCCGACGATAACCGGAATAGCCAAGAAATCTTCCGCAAATTGACGGTAAACGTCCAACATTTGCATCGTTTCGCGGCGTGCGTCCGCTTCATCCTCATGAGCCGTATGACCTTCCTGCCATAGGAATTCCGTCGTGCGAAGGAAAGGCAGCGTGCGCTTCTCCCAACGAACCACGTTCGCCCATTGGTTAATCAAGAGCGGCAAATCCCGGTAAGAGTTAATCCACTCGGAGTACATATGCCCGATCATCGTTTCGGAGGTTGGACGAATCGCCAAACGCTCTTCCAGTTTTTCCCCGCCTGCTTCTGTAACCCAAGGCAATTCCGGATTAAAGCCCTCTACGTGCTCCTTTTCCTTCTGGAAGAAGCTTTCTGGGATAAATAGAGGGAAATAGGCATTGCGGTGACCGGTCTCTTTGAATTTGCTGTCCAGCTCGCGTTGAATGTTTTCCCAAATTTCATAGCCGTCCGGCTTGAACACGATACATCCGCGAACCGGCGAATAGCTCATGAGATCCGCTTTTTTGATCACATCTATGTACCAACGGGAGAAATCCTCTCCCTGTGGCGTAATCTCTTTAACAAACTGTTTATCGTTTGACATAAACCCTCCTAGATCATGAGAACTATCCCTTTATTAATCGCAAAATATCATTATACGTTACTGCCACCATGAGCAGCATGAGCAGTGCAAACCCGACAAAATGAACCATACTTTCCCGGTTCGGGTCGATCGGTTTGCCGCGGAGCGCCTCCAGCCCCATGAACAGAAGCCGGCTTCCATCCAGCGCCGGAATCGGCAGCAGGTTAAATATCCCGAGGTATAAGCTTAACGTAGCTGTCCAAGAAAGAAAAACAGCGATTCCCATTTGGGCAAATTGGGCAGAAACTTGGGCTGTTCTTACCGGTCCGCCTAAATCATCAAGTTTAAATTGCAGTGTAACGAGCTTCTGCAGCCCTGTTACAATCATCGTCGTTGTTCCAACAACTTGTTGGTAGGTACCTTTGATCACTTCATTAAAGGTAGCACTGCGCCGGTCCCCTGAAATCACAACCCCCAGCTTGCCGGAGCCAGCTTCCATCTCCGGTGTTACTTGAAGCGTCAGTGGATTTCCTGCGCGATCAATAACCCACGTCATCGGTTTGCCGGCGGATGATTGAATGGTGTTCACCAGCTTCTCACGATCATCGCCGATCGGCTGATTGTCGATGGAAATAATGATATCGCCTTTATGTAGACCCGCCTTCTCTCCGGCTTTACCCGCAAGAACGGAATCCAACTTAACATTCGTGAAGACGCCGGATATAATCACGACGATCAGGAACAGCACGATCGCTAGAAGGAAGTTCATTACCGGCCCCATCACAATGGCAAGAGCGCGTTGTCCTACCGTTTTGGAACCGAATTGCCGGTCATATGGCGCTATCTGTGTTTCAGTGCCTTTGGTGACCATGATCGCTTCGCGATCAATGGGATAGGTCACTTTCTCTCCGTCCACATCAAGAGATATTTGAAGTGTTCTTTCTAAGTCGATTTGTTCCACGACACCCAGAATCACATTGGAGCGACGGTCTAATTGATCGAGAAACAGAGAAGTGACTTCATTTTTTTTATTTAATTTAACGGCCACGGTTTGTCCAGGATTCACCTGAACAATTTCCGGATCTTCGCCTGCCATCCGAACAAAACCGCCGATGGGCAGCAAGCGAAGCGTATAGCGAGTTTCCCCTTTTTTATATGAGAAAATCTTGGGTCCAAAACCGATCGCAAACTCTCTAACTAAGATGCCTGCGCGTTTTGCAAAGTAAAAATGACCCCATTCATGAATCGTGACAAGAACGAAAAACAACAAAATAACCTTCAATCCAACTTCTATGGCTGACAAGTCGTATTTCCTCCTTCATGGACAGCATGTTCTTAGATTACCATTATTGAACCGCTGAATACAAGCTGTGCCTGTTTAGCACAGTATACGAGCCGGGGGATTGAATTAGACGTACCTGTAACCAGAGAAAAAAAGAGCCGAGCCACTCTCGCTGACTTTAGCTCCACACGTTAAAATCGAATAGACTCTGCAAAAGACCTGGCCCACGAATCCTGCTCATGAATAACATCCAGCTCGGGGTTTGAAATAGACTCATGCTTCTGTAAAGCAGCTTCGATCACTTGCTCAATTTGTAGAAACGTAATCTCGCCTTTGAGGAAACGGGCCACTGCGATTTCATTCGCAGCATTATATACCGTCGGTGTTGTTCCGCCTTGTCGGCCGCTCTCAAACGCCATTCGCAGGCACGGATACCGGCCATAATCCATCTCACGGAAATGCAGCTTGCCGATGGAAGCCAAATCAAGCCGTTTCGTCGGTGTTGCGTAGCGGTCAGGATACGTTAATGCATACTGGATAGGCACGCGCATGTCCGGGTTGCCCAGCTGAGCGATAATGCTGTTGTCAACAAATTCAACATAGGAATGAATAACGCTTTCCGGATGAATCAGGACATCGATTTGATCATAAGAAAGATTGAACAGCCAGTGAGCCTCCATCACCTCAAGCCCTTTATTCACCATCGTCGCTGAATCGATTGTAATCTTAGCGCCCATCGACCAGTTCGGATGCTGCAAGGCTTGTTCAACCGTAACTCCTTCCAACTCCTCACGTGACCGGTCACGGAAGGAACCGCCGGAAGCCGTTAACGTAATTTTGGAAACTTGCGAAGCGTTTTCACCGTTAAGACATTGAAAAATCGCCGAATGCTCGCTGTCAATTGGAAGCAAAGCCACGCCCTTCTTGCGAGTTGCAGCGGTTACGATATGTCCCGCACTGACCAGCGTTTCTTTATTGGCAAGTCCGATATGTTTGCCGGCTTCAATTGCCGCAAGTGTGGGCTTTAGTCCCTGACTGCCTACCAAAGCCGTGACAACTAAATCAGCGTCAGTTGCAGCGGCAACTTCAACAAGTCCTTCTTGGCCATATAGAACCTTCGTACTTGACGACACGTTCTTAATAACTTCGTCTGCTAGCTCCTTTGTTGCAAGAGAAACGAGTTTCGGGTTAAACTGTTTGATTTGTTCTATTAATAACTTTGTATTATAACCGCCGGATAAAGCTTCGACTTGAAATTTCTCCGGGGCATGTTGAACGATATCTAAGGTTTGCGTACCGATAGACCCTGTTGACCCTAAAATGGCAATTCGTTTCATCCTTTTCCACCTCGCCTGCGACAATTACATAGGAACAATTCCGATTAAATAAATAAATGGAAACACGATTAGCCAGCTGTCCATCCGATCCAGCACACCGCCATGCCCGGGCAGCAATGTCCCTGTATCTTTGATGCCTTTTACACGTTTGTAAGCAGACTGAATCAAATCGCCAACTTGTCCGACAACAGCGATCATGAAGCCGAGCGCCAATGCTTTGCCTATTCCAAGTAAATCCGGAGCGAACCAAGCGAATAGGAGTGCTGCAATCATGGAAATAACAACGCCGCCAATTGCCCCTTCAATTGATTTCTTAGGACTAATTTGCGGCCACAGCGGGTGTTTGCCTAGCTTGGAACCGACGAAGTAAGCGCCTGAATCCGAAGCCCATATACAAACAAAGACTAGGATTGTCCAGAACAAGCCGTGCTCTGCTAAACGCGCAGCAATCATATAATAGAAGCCAAAAGCAATATATACGACGCCTAACAAAATGACCGATACTTGATCGATCGTAATTTTATTTTTTGAAGCTACCGTAATGAATAGAAGTAAGAACATAACCAACCAAATCATCGCACTTGTAGAAATAGGCGCTGTTATCCCGGCGAATTCCCAAGGTATTGTCATATACAATAGTGCAATTAATCCAACAAAGCTTGTTAATTTATACTTCGAGTAGCCGTTCATTTGAAGATATTCCCGATATCCGAGAATCGAGAGCAATACGATTAAACCTGCGTACCAATAACCGCCCAATACTAATAACGAAATAAAAACAAGCCCAGCAACGACCCCTGTGACGATCCTTTGTTTCAAGTTGAATCCTCCTAGATGTACAACTTCAAATCCGGCAGCAATTCGTTTGACATCACCGTCCGGGAGAATAGAAGGAGCGCTTACAGTCCTCCGTATCTTCTCCCGCGGCGTTGGTATTCAGCGATAGCCTGCATAAATAAGGATTCCGTGAATTCCGGCCAATAAGCCTCAGTAAACCACAGCTCTGAGTAAGCTAATTGCCAAAGCAGAAAATTGCTAAGTCTCAACTCACCGCTCGTACGAATTAACAAATCAGGATCCGGCAAATCTGAAGTAAGCATATACGATGAAAAGCGCGCTTCATCCAACTCATCCGCCTGCAGCTTTCCGCTTTGTACGTCCCGCATCATATCCTGCACACCGGCGATTATTTCCTTGCGTCCGCCATAATTTAAGGCAAAGTTCAGAATGAGTCCTGTATTATTTTTCGTCCGTTCGATGGCTCCCTCAATCGCATTTAACGTATAGTCAGGCAAACCCTCTTTCCACCCCGTCATTCGGATGCGGACATTATTCTCGATCAGCTCTTCTATCTCCAAAGGAAAAAACTCTTGTGGAAGCTTCATCAAAAATTCGACTTCTTCCTTGGGTCTTTTCCAATTCTCTGTAGAAAAAGCGTACATCGTCAATACTTTGACACCGATCTCATTAGCTGCCATCGTAATTTTCTTTACGTTTTTCATGCCGGAATGATGTCCCGCTACACGAGGTAAACCTCTTTGTTTCGCCCAACGGCCATTTCCATCCATAATGATAGCGACATGCGCAGGCACTTTGTCTCTTTCAATTTCTGGCATAACGCCAGAAGCCGGCTGATCCTTCATTCCAAACCATTGCTTTAATCGCTTGAGCACTGTTGTTCCTCCCAACTAGGGAAAGATGAAAAACCCCCAGCGACTACCCGGGGGCATATCTATCTTATACTTCCATGATTTCTTTTTCTTTAGCAGCCAAAACTTTCTCAACTTCAGCTACGAATTTATCCGTAAACTTCTGGATATCTTCCTGATGCTTACGGGACTCATCTTCAGAGATCCCTGCTTTTTCAAGCTTTTTGATCTCATCATTGGCATCGCGGCGAATGTTGCGGATAGCAACTTTGGCCTCTTCGCCGAATTTCTTTGTCATTTTAACGAGATCCGTACGGCGTTCTTCCGTTAGAGCCGGGATGACAATACGAATAACGATACCATCGTTGGATGGCGTCAGTCCTAAATCAGATTTCATAATCGCTTTCTCGATTGAAGACATGGAGCTTTTGTCCCATGGTTGAATAAGCAAAGTACGTGAATCAGGTGTCGTTAAATTCGCCAGTTGATTCACCGGTGTCATTGCTCCGTAATATTCCACTTGAATACGATCCAATAAAGAAGGTGTAGCACGACCTGCGCGAAGCGAAGTCAAATCTCTTTTCAGTGCGCCGATGGCTTTATCCATACGGTCTTCTGCGTTCTTTTTCACTGCCTGTGGCATCGATTAGACACTCCCTTTAACTGTAGTCCCTATTTTCTCGCCAAGGACCACTCGTTTAATATTCCCTTTTTCTGTAATGTTGAACACCACCAACGGGATGTTGTTATCCATACATAGGGAAGAAGCGGTGGAGTCCATGACACCTAGATTGTTACTAATGACTTCCATATAGGTCAACGTTTCAAACTTCTTAGCTGTCGGATCTTTGAATGGATCTGCGGAGTAGACGCCGTCCACTTTATTTTTGGCCATAAGAATAACTTCCGCTTCAATTTCAGCAGCTCTTAAAGCCGCTGTCGTATCTGTGGAGAAGTACGGATTCCCTGTGCCTGCCGCAAAAATAACAACTCTCGCCTTTTCCAAATGACGAATTGCTTTTCTACGAATATAAGGTTCGGCCACTTGCTGCATCGTAATGGAGGACTGTACTCTTGTAGGCACATCGATATTTTCCAATGCATCCTGCAGAGCTAATGAATTCATAACAGTCGCAAGCATTCCCATGTAGTCCGCTGTCGCACGATCCATGCCTTTCTCACTGCCGGCAATTCCGCGCCAGATGTTACCGCCACCTACAACGATAGCGACTTCCACGTTTAATTCTACAACGTCTTTCACTTGTTGGGCAATGGAGGTAATGACTTCTGAATCAATGCCATACCCTTGCTGTCCAGCCAGAGCTTCGCCGCTCAACTTGAGCACTATTCTTTTGTAAAAAGGTTGACCCAATTTGTATAACCTCCGTTTCCATGCATGAACAAACTTCTTGGCTAAAAAAGAAGGAACACCAAGTGTTCCATCTTTTTGAAATAGCTATTATAGTTTAACTTGGGACATAACTTCTTCTGCAAAGTTCTCTTGTTTTTTCTCAAGGCCTTCACCAAGAGCAAAACGTACGAAACGACGAATGGAGATGTTCTCGCCGATTGTAGCGATTTTCTCGTTCAACAGTTGCTCGATTGTTTTGTCTGGATCTTTAATGAAGGACTGTTCCATCAAGCAGAACTCTTCGTAGTATTTACCGATGCGGCCTTCAACCATTTTATCAACGATTTTTTCAGGCTTGCCTTCGTTCAAAGCTTGGTTGCGAAGAATTTCTTTCTCTTTGTCCAAAGCTTCTGTCGGCACTTCTTCACGACGCACGTAAATCGGGCTTGCAGCCGCGATGTGCATAGCGATGTCTCTGCAGAAAGATTTGAATTGATCTGTTTTACCAACGAAGTCAGTTTCACAGTTAATTTCAACAAGCACGCCTACTTTACCGCCAGCATGGATGTAAGATTCAACGGCACCTTCTGTAGCAATACGTCCAGCTTTATTCGCTGCAGCAGAAAGACCTTTCTCACGAAGCAGTTCTCCTGCTTTCGTCAAATCACCATTTGCTTCTTCAAGCGCTTTTTTGCAATCCAACATTCCTGCGCCTGTTTTTTCACGTAATTCTTTCACTTGTGCTGCTGTAACTGCCATTGAAAGAAACCTCCCGTTAGTTGTTTAATATGTACTGCACTTTTTAAAAAAAGGGTGGTGACAGGCTGTTACACCTTCCAACCACCCTTTTCATGTTCCTATAAATTAAGCTGTTGTTTGTTCGCCTTGGTGTGCTTCGATAACTGCATCAGCAATTTTCGCTGTAAGCAATTTAACTGCACGAATCGCATCATCGTTACCTGGGATCACGTAGTCGATCTCGTCTGGATCACAGTTCGTATCAACGATACCAACGATTGGGATACCCAATTTACGAGCTTCTGCAACAGCAATACGCTCTTTACGTGGATCGATAATGAATAGTGCGCTAGGCAAAGATTTCATGTTTTTGATTCCGCCCAAGAATTTCTCAAGACGCTCTTTCTCTTTACGGAGAATGATAACTTCTTTCTTAGGAAGAACTTCGAATGTACCGTCCTCTTCCCATCTTTCAAGAGTTTTCAAACGGTCAATACGCTTTTGAATCGTTTGGAAGTTAGTAAGCGTTCCACCCAACCAACGTTGGTTGATGAAGAACATTCCGCAACGCTCTGCTTCTTCAGCAACGGAATCTTGCGCTTGTTTCTTAGTTCCAACGAAAAGGATTGTGCCATTATCTTCAGATACGGATTTAACAAAGTTGTATGCTTCTTCAACTTTTTTAACCGTTTTTTGTAGGTCGATAATGTAAATTCCGTTTCTTTCAGTAAAAATGTACTTGTCCATTTTCGGATTCCAACGACGTGTTTGGTGACCGAAATGTACGCCAGCTTCTAAAAGCTGTTTCATGGAGATAACTGCCATCCCCAATCCCTCCTCTAAAATGGTTTATTTGGTATCCGCCGCCTGTCGCATCTTTGCATAAAACTTACCAAAGTAAGCACCATTATGCAAATTGACTGGCGTGAGTTTTTAACACCGTGAATAAATATACCACAACTCAAATCCCTATGCAACCTTTTGTCGAGATCGACATTAAGCTCTATAACGGGATGTCCGGAAGCGAAAAAAATAAAAATAGACCTTTGGGAAAAGATCCATTTGAGCGCCTATTTATTGGGCTGTTATTAAATTGGTTACGACTTGTTGCATATCTACTTGGCCTTCAAAAACATGAAAACCAACTTGCAGCTTGGTGTTACCGCCTTGCTTCTGAAGCTCTGTTGCGAACGCCTTACGGTCGGTGATCAGTCCGGATTTCACGAGCAGCTCGGCGACGGCCGTTGCGTCAAGATTGGGCTGAACATAAATAACCGTTCTATTTACGGTTTCAACTTTAGGCGGTTCTTGCGCCTTTGCTGCAGCCAGCTTGTCCGTTTCTTCTTTCACCTTTTTTTGAACGGCGGCATCCAATTCTGTCTGCGTATACACCTTCGCGTTTTTATCGAAAACTTGATAATACTTGGCGGCTTCCTCTTTCAATTTGGTCGGATCCATTTCTTCGAGAGCTAAGCTGGATGGACCGGGGGCGCTTGCCCGGACTGACATAAGTTGAAGCAGCAGAGCCCCAACAATGATGCCAGTTCCGATTCCTAACATATATGAACGATTTTTAAACACGGGTCCGCTCCTCCTGTCGGGAAAGCTGGAGGATCAAACTGACCTCACCTTTATTCATCCCTAGTTTCTTAGCGATCGCTTCCACACCTTTTCCTTGATCATGCAAAGAAAAAAGCTCGGCATATCTGCTTTTCATACTCAATCCCGAATACACTTGCTCTTTGGCGGCGGTTGGCTCGACAGCTGTAGCAGGGTCCAAGGAAGGGGACGCAGCCGCGGCAACTTGGTGACCAAACGCTTGATTAATAGAAGCAATAGAAGCGGCATTCACTTGTTCATTAACATGTACTTTCGTTAACTCTTGTGAAAGCTCCTGTTTTTGCTTTTCCAAAGTTTCCAGCCTGTTTGCCAGCTTGGCAAGCTCAACTTCGTAATCTTGCTTCGTCTTCGAAAACAAGTCCAGCAGCGATTGATTCTGCTCGTCCATTTCCGCTGCAAAGTGCTCTATCGTTTCCTCAATCTCCTGAACAACATTCAGCTTCCCGGAGGCTGTTTCTTGTTCCTTCGGCAGAAATCGCGCGTAGACAATCAAGACCAAGCCTAAAAGTACGACATACATCCACGGCTGCATGGCCACCTGTGTTCACCTTTTTCTATTAATGAGATAATGCTTTATAAAGATAGATCTATATGATGCCCTTTGTATGGGTGATTCGGCAGATGATCAGGTTCAGATGAGCTTGAGGGCGACAGTTTTCCGCCTTTGGATTTCCGTTCAGACATTTGCTGCTTCTGCCCGCCATGATCTTTGATATCCGCACGCGCGCTTTCTTCAAGCTTACTGCTGCGGTGCCGATCCTTCTCTGTGGATTGAGCCGCTTGATTCTCTAAGATCGTTTCATCCTGACGCGGTTTCTGCATCAGTTGATTCTGCCGAATCCCTGCCTCATCGTTCTTGTGAACAGCGAACTGTAAATCGATGGCCTTCAAACTCATCGCTTACCCTCTCCTTCACTACACAGTGGCGCTCATCGAAATATCACCGTCGACTAGACGGAATGTCATACGGTTTGTTGGATCTTTGATGAATTTGGTATAACGGCCAATGACGATTTTGGTTCCCCCATATATGGTGGACAAAACTTCGATTTTCGCCTTTTCAGAGTCTTCTAACGATTTTTCAATCTCAAGAATACGTTCCTTAATCGTATTTTGCTCTTCGATGCTTTGTTTTCTCGTATGATTCAGCTTAACGCGCATCGCTACTTTATCCGGGGTAAGTTGTCCCGCAGCGGCTAATGAATCCAGCAGCGTGAGCGCTTTATCTGTCTTATCCATATTTTCCATATAGACTCTGAGCTGATTCCGCAAATGGATCATTTCATTACGGAGTTCTGGCAGCACACCTACTTCAATTACGGTTGCCGTTGACATCGAATTCCCGATCGTACGTGCGGTTACACGCTCCCCAGCTTGGATGATGCCTCCGACAATGAGACCTTTCGCACCGTTGCAGTTAACTGCTTTTCCCGCTCTAATCGTGGAATGCATGATACTTTGTGAGACTCTTAATTCACCGGAGACTTCAACAGTAGCATCCTGAATAAAAGAGCTTTTCACATTTTTGCCGGCCTTGACGTGTGCTTTATTTTGGCCGACGATGCCGGCATTAATTTCGATTGAACCTTCCGCTTCAAGTTCTGCGGCTTCTACGCCGCCTGTCACACGAATATCGCCCGCAGCACGAATTTTAAATCCGGGCAAAACATTTCCACGAACAACGACAGTTCCGATAAAATCGATATTTCCAATATTATAATCTACATTTCCATTTACTTCGTAAACGGGAAACACATTTATCTTATCGCGGTCTGTTCGAACAACCATCCCGTCAATCAAAGAATAAAGCCCCATTTGTTCAGCGTCTGCAATGACATTCTTACCTATTTTGAAACGCGCCTCTTTCCCTGCTTTCGTAAAAATCGTCTCACCGGTTACCGCGCGTCCGGGAGTGCCTTCGGTAGCCAAATAGCGCTGACCGATCAGTTGTCCTTTTTTTACATTATGTAGGGAAACCACTTCTTTATAATTTACCCTGCCGTCGTCCAGCTCTAGAGGTTTTTTATCATTTTCATCAAAATCAAAAATATAAGTAATATAGCCGTTTGCACCTGGCTCTGCCTTCGTCCCTTCGGCAATAACCAGTTTTTGATTATAAAAAGGCTTCGGATTACCTGCGATTTGAGCAAGCAGCTGGCGATTCAAACCATGAACGATGTGATTTTTCTGAGCTAACTCTTCCAATTGAGCGTTGGTTACTTTAAAGCTATCATCTATGTTGCTAATTAACAAATATGCTGACAGTTTATCATCTGAGATGGAAATATTGATATAATAATCTAAAGGCATGTTCCTCTCAAGCATGGAATCCCACCCTTCAACTTCACCAATTTATTTTAGATATCTTGAAATAACTGATTCTTAAGACGGCTAAGCACGCCTTTCAAACGAAGAATCGCTTTGGAATGCAGCTGCGAAATACGCGAAGGAGATAAGCTCATAACCTCTGCGATCTCACTCAAAGATAGCTCTTCGAAATAAAACAACGAAACCACAGTGCGTTCTTTCTCGGTCAAACGCTCGATCGCTTTTGCAAGTGAATCTTTCAAAAAGAACTCATTCACCTGAAACTCCGGGTTTTTGGCCTTTTCATCGACAAGCAGCGAAAGCCGCGTTTCCGAATCTTCCTCCCGGATAGGATCATCAATGGAGCACACCGTCGTAATGGAAATATCCTGAAGCATTTGCTGAAAATCCTGCTCGGATACCTGCAAATAGTCGCTGATCTCGGCATCCGTAACGGAACGCAGATACTGTTGTTCAAGCTTTTGATAAGCATCTTCAACCTTTTTGGCCTTTTCCCTCACGGAACGTGGAACCCAATCTCCTTGTCTTAGCCCATCGATGATAGAGCCGCGGATGCGCCATGAAGCATAGGTTTCAAATTGCAGACCTCGGGCATAGTCAAATTTCTCAACGGCATCAATAAGACCCATCACGCCATAGCTGGACAGGTCCTCTTTCGAAACACTTTTGGGCAGTCCAATGGCAAGACGACCGGAAACATAATCGACTAAAGGCAAGTAACTCTCAATCAGTGCCTGTTTAGCGGGAATCCAGCCGTGCTCCTTCCACTGCATCCATAAGTCGTAATTCGCTAGTTGCGATTGCTTTTGTTCGATCATGATTTACGTTTCACCATCCTTAGTCTTCAGACATTCGCCTTAAGGCACCCGCCAGTTGTTCAGGGTCCAGATTATTCTTGGTGACTAGCTTAGGTGGATTCAATGGTGAAAATTGCATCTCGGCTGATGGCGCCGTACCGGTATTGCCTAAGTTTGCTTTCAACAACTCGCGCGTTTCCGCGTCTTCGTCCGGTGTCGTCATATCTAACGTTTGACCTACGGATGAATTTGAATCCGAATCTCCAAGTTGTGCTCCACCTGCCGCGTGTTCAGCCCCAATCATTAGACCTAGCACCCATCGAAAGCCAAACGTAAGAACAAATAAAATGAGAAAGCTATATACGCCTTTGAGACAGGAAGTTAGAAACAAATTATTGCCAATTGATAAGCCAAAAGTAAATATACAAGCCAAACCTGCTACAATGACATTAATTCGAATAGTTCCGATCATCATTAAATTTCCTTCACTCCTAATTGCACGCTTCGAATAACCAGAATGCCGGTTTCGCTATTAAATTCTATCGTTCGACCGTAATTAGCTCCTGTATCCTCTGCACGAATTGGAATTTTGTATGTATTCAACATTTCTTTACAAGATTCAACATTTCTTGGACCAATTCTCATCGTATCATTATTTCCTGCAAAAGCAAACATTTGAGCTCCGCCAGCCAGCTTAGCCTCAAGCCTGCTAACGGCAGCTCCTAGTTTCTCCATTCGGGAAATTAGCTCAGGGATCGCAGTATCCGCGTATTTCGCAATGTTTAAGGATCCTTCACGGGCAATTTCAGAAGAAGGGAGCATGACATGCGCCATTCCGGCTACTTTAACTCGGCTATCATAAAGGGTAACACCCACACATGAACCTAACCCCGTCGTTTTCAATACACCTGTCAGGTGAGCAACATTCAGGTCAGCCATGCCAACTTTAATCAAATTTTCCTGCGTCATGAAGACTCTACTCCTAATGCCGAAAATATTTTGCCAAACGATTCCGGATCAGGAATTAGGAAGAAATGTCCTTGTACTTCATTATCCCCTTCCAAAAATTTGGTATCGATGAGCAGCGCTTGATCACCCATTTGACCAAATTGCAATAAACCATAGCTTAAAATAGCGCCTGCCATATCAATCGCCAGTGCTGGAACAGTCGGCTGCATGTTCAAGTTTGTGAAATCAGCAAGAGAAGACAAATACGAGCCGGCAAGAATGTTGCCAATTTCGTTTAAAGCGGATAACTCTAACTCCGAGTATTCTTCTTGGTCTTCAATTTTTATCCCAATCAGATCCCTCAGCATATTTTTGGCGGCATCTAAGTTGAGAATAAAAAACATATTTCCAGGAGCGTCTCCATCTACCCGTAAGAAAATAGCCAGAACAACCGTTTCGGCTCCGCCGACACTCTCACAAATTTCTTCAAAAGGCAGCATTCTTACCTTGGGTACAAGCATGTCAATCGGTTTATCTAATAGGGTAGACAGGGCGGTAGCAGCATGCCCCGCGCCTATATTACCAACCTCTTTGAGAACATCCATTTGAAAATCTGCCAACTGATTAAAAACGTCCACAAGCTAGTCCTCTAATCTTTCTAACTGTTGAATTTCGTTGCGGTCAAGAACCTGCTCTAGATTAAGCAGAACAAGCAAACGTTCCTCACCGATACGCGCAATGCCATCCAGGTATTTCGCTTTGATCCCGCCGACAATTTCCGGTGGATTGTCAATATTGTCAGTATCCAGATCAATAACATCATTCGCTGAATCTACGATTAAGCCAACTTCAAATTCACCGGCAGACACGATGATGATGCGAGTAGCGTCCGTAGTAGGTTTCTCTTCAAGCCCGAAACGCGAGCGAAGATCGATAATAGGAATAACTACGCCGCGAAGATTGATCACGCCTTTAATAAATTCCGGTGCTTTCGGAACACGCGTCATAGGCTGCATTCTTTCAATCGTTCTGACTTTCTCGACTTCCACGCCGTACTCTTCCGTTGCAAGTGCGAAGACGATTACCTTTTTTTCTTCTCCCATTGTAATACCCTCCTTAGAATTATGTTTTATTTAATTAACGCGTTAGGGTCAATAATCAATGCCACTTGTCCGTCGCCAAGAATCGTCGCGCCTGAGATGGCAAAAAGACCTGTTAAATATTTGCCTAATGTTTTGAGAACAATTTCTTGCTGGCCAATAAATTCATCCACCATCAAAGCAACTTGCTTGTCCCCTTTGCGAACGACGACAATCTCGGTTTCTTCTTCAAGATCCTCGTTGAAATCCGGCACGCCAAACAACGTGCTTAAGGAGACCAAAGGAATAACGGACTTGCGGTAATCGATCATTTTGTTGCCATGGATGCTGCGAATTTGCTGCTTCTGGATCGCTGAAGTTTCCACGATGGAGGATAACGGAATCGCGTATTTCTCACTGCCCAGACGTACTAGCATCGCAGAAATAATAGAGAGCGTAAGCGGCAGTTGAACTGAAAACTTGCTTCCTACGCCAGGCTTCGAGTCAACTTGAACATGTCCGCCTAACATTTGAATTTTCGTTTTCACGACATCGAGACCTACACCGCGCCCGGAGATATCTGAAATTTTCTCTGCCGTACTGAAGCCTGAAGCGAACAATAGGTTGTAAACTTCTTTATCGGTCAGCTTTGCAGCTTGTTCGGCAGTAACTAGGCCATTTTTAAGCGCAGTCTTCAATACTTTTTCTCTATAAATACCTCGGCCATCTTCTTCGATTTCAATAAATACATGATTGCCGCTATGGAATGCGCGAAGCTGAATCGTTCCATGTTCGCTTTTGCCTGCAGCCACACGGTCGCTGATCGATTCAATGCCATGATCCACAGCATTACGAAGCAAATGGACTAGCGGGTCGCCAATTTCATCTATGACGGTGCGGTCTAATTCGGTGTCCGCTCCGGTGATGATCAAATCTACTTTCTTATCAAGCGATTTGGCCAAATCTCTGATCATGCGCGGGAACCGGTTGAAAACGGAATCCACAGGCACCATGCGCAGCTTCAAAACAATATTTTGCAAGTCGCTGCTCACTCTGGACATGTGCTCAACGGTTTCCGTTAAATCGTTGCGCTTGACTTCGCTAGCTAACTGCTCTAAACGCACGCGGTCAATCAGCAATTCACTAAAAAGATTCATTAGCGCGTCCAGCCGCTCAATATCAACGCGAATCGTCCGGCTTGCTACCGGCGCTCCGCCAGCAGCCGGCTTAGGTGCCGCAGCAGGTTCCGCTGCTTTTGGCGCGCTTACCGCTGCAGCGGCAGGAGCTGGCGCTTCAACCGCAGCAATCGCAGCAGCGATTTCTTGTCTGGCAGCCTCAACTTCACTGCGTGGACGGGATAATTCGGCCAATGACTCTGAATCCACCGTAATAATGACAGCTGATTCAATTTCGGAAACATTTAAAATCTCTTTTTCCAGCGATGCTTGATCCACTTTGGAAATGAAGTAGAGCGAGAACGAGCGATCGAATTTCTCCTGCTCGATTTCTTGCACGGACGGAGTCGCTTTGACGATCTCGCCCATTCTCTCCAAGGCATCGAAAACCATATAGGCGCGTGCGGCTTTCAGCACACAATTCTCATTCACGTTAACTTCAATGTAAAAAACAAGGAAGCCCGCCTCAATGGATTGTTGAAGGATCGAAAATTGAAATTCATCTACTTCGATGCCTTTCACCGGCTCCTTAACCGCAGTCACGGCTGCCGTTTGAGCTGTTTTGTATTCACCGGTCACAATAGACCGAAGAGAGACGACAATCGGGGAAACGTCAGCCTTCCCGGTGCCCCCTTGAATAATGTCTTCAACCATAGATTCTAAAGAATCCAAGCTTTTAAAAATACAATCGAAAATAAAGGAGTTCATTTCGATTTTACTGTTCCGAACCATATCCAGAACGTTTTCCATCTCATGCGTCAGGGATGCGATATCCTCGAACCCCATGGTTGCGGACATCCCCTTCAACGTATGTGCAGAACGAAAAATATTATGTACAATGCTAATATCTTGAGGGTTGCTTTCCAAACTTAGTAAGTTCTCATTCAAAGCTTGCAAGTGCTCTTTCGACTCATCGATAAACATGGATAAATATTGACTAAGTTCCAAAACCACACACCTCCAATAGAATCTCTTAAGTAACTTGCTTGCATCATTCGATCAATTAAGGAAGTACACATTGCGCTAAGCGAGCAGCAATATTATGCTGAGGCAGCACATGCATGGCAGCCTGCATCTCAACGGCAGCTCTCGGCATCCCGTAAACAACACAAGTTTCTTCAGACTCGGCAATGGTCGTCTGTATACCGGATTGCCTTAAAGAAAGCATACCTCTGGCTCCATCGCTCCCCATGCCCGTCATTAAGACAACGTGTCTCTTCAACTCACTCAGACAAAGCAAGGACTCAAACATGACATCCACAGAGGGGCGGTGGCCGGAACGCGGCTCGTCTTTGGTCAATCTAATTTTGTACGTTCTGTTTGCCTCTTTATGTACAATCATATGCCAGCCTCCCGGCGCTACATAAGCGGTTGCCGTTTTGAGCACGTCCCCCTCTGCTGCCTCGACAACTTGAATCTGAGAGACGTCATTCAAACGCTGCGCCAAAGACTTCGTGAAATTGGGCGGCATATGCTGAACAATTAGGATAGGAGCCGGAAAGCCTGCTGGGATATTCGAGATTACCTGGTGCAGAGCTCGCGGTCCTCCAGTAGAAGTCCCGATTCCAACAAGATGATCAAAATGCATCGAGCCTTCCGTTATCGTCTTCGGCACATCAGGCTGTCTGAAGAGGCCCGTTTTATTTCTCGCAAGCGGCGCTTGATTCCTTTTCGTTAACAACGGTGGCTGCCCAATGGGTTGGAATGATCTCAGCTTGGTTCGAACAGCCATTTGCAGTTTCTCATGTAGAAGCTGCTTTACTTTATATAAGTCCAAAGAAATGGAACCTGATGGCTTTCGAATAAAGTCGACAGCACCCCATTCGAGCGCTTTAATTGTTTCAGCTGCCCCTGCCTCGGTTAAGGAACTGAGCATAATTACCGGCGTTGGCTGCTCAGCCATAATGCGCTGCAGGGCATCCAAACCGTTCATCACGGGCATTTCTACATCCATCGTTACGGCATCCGGTCGCAGAAGCTTCACTTGTTCAATGGCTTCTTGACCGTTTTTAGCCGTTCCTATGATGTTATACTGCGGATTTTCTGAAATCAGATCGCTTATTATTCTTCGCATAAAGACGGAGTCGTCTACAACTAGTATGTTATATTGTGCCATGCTGTTTCCCTCCCTTTATGTCCTAATTCGACATAACTCGCGAAAATCCTATTTCAAAAGTCTCATCATTTTATTCAAAAAGCCCTTGACCCCGGAAGAAGGTGTCGAAATGACTCGATAGCCTTTGATATAATCGTCGACGAGTGAATGAAGGCTTTTGGCAGCCGGGGAGTTAGGGAAAGCAATCGTAAACGGCACTTGCTTTTTGACTGCTTTGGAAACCGACGAATCGTCTTCCACAAAACCTAGAGTAGGAATCTGAATGCCCAAGAATTGGTTCGCAACTAGCGCTATTTTGTCGGCAGTATGCTTGCCTTCCCTCCGATCCGTTACCCGGTTAATGATTAATTTAAAGGAAACGTCATGTCCCATGGAATGAACCATTTTGATAATCGCATAGGCATCGGTGATGGAAGTCGGCTCCGGTGTCGTGACGACGAATGTTTCCTCCGCAGCTAGAATGAATTTCAAAGTTTCTTTCGAAAGCCCGGCACCCGTGTCAAAAATGATGAAATCCACATATCCGTTGAGCTGCATGACCTGCTCGGCAAAATAATCCAGCTCTTCCTCCGTTAATCGCAGCAAATCGTTAAAACCGGATCCGCCGGCGATGAAATCCAGATTGTTCGAGCCCTTCTGAATAATTTCCCAAATGGTCTTTTCCTTTTTCAACAAGTGATACAAATTGTATTTAGAGGAAACGCCCATCAGCACATCAATATTGGCCAGCCCGATATCAGCATCAAAAACAAGAACTTTGTAACCTTGGGATTGAAGCGCCAGTGCAAAGTTCAGCGTAACATTCGATTTCCCTACGCCGCCCTTTCCACTAGTCACGGTAATAATCCTGGTGGATTTTGTGCCTTTATCATTCTGAAGTTGAACCAGGTTCCGCAACCCTTCTGCTTGATCCTTCATGTTCTCGGTTCCTCCAATAACAAATCAATGATCTGCCACTCGTTCAATTCCGTAATATCGTCCGGTACGCTTTGACCATTGGTCACATACGAAATTTGAAGCGAAAATTCGTGAACGATATTAACAATCGCACCGTAAGAATCCGTTTCATCCAATTTGGTGAAAATGACTTTATCCAGCTTGAATTTGTTGAAATTGTTCGTTATCGCTCTCATATCTCTATACTTCGTCGTTAAGCTGAGAACTAGAATCGTCTCACTGTTACCTTGTGTTCTAAGCAATGAATTTAGTTCTGAAACATACATTTCATTACGGAAATTGCGACCGGCTGTATCCATGAAAATGACGTCGCAATCTTCTAAGTTTTGAAAAGCTTTGACTAAATCTTGCGGTGAAAAGACGACTTCCAGCGGAACGTTCAAGATGGTGGCATACGTTTTTAATTGTTCAATAGCCGCAATCCGATAAGTGTCTGAAGTAATGAAACCAACTTTGCGTTGATACTTTAGCACTTGTTCGGCGGCTAGCTTTGCAATGGTTGTCGTTTTACCGACACCGGTCGGACCCACAAAATGAACCACGCGCGTAGCCGGTGAAATCTTCTTGCTGGCTTCTGACTGGAAGATCTGTCCGAGTTTAGCTCTGACGATTTGAACTGCGCTTTCATCCGTAATCGGTTCATCGGCAAGTTGAAAGTCCGCAACCGTTTCGTCCATGATTTGACGAATCAGCTTTGGATCAACCTCTTGATCAATCAAGCGCTGCTCCAGGTTAAGCAAAGGCTCGGGGAGCGTGAACTCGTCCGATGCCTGAGTTAGCTTTCTCATCATCTCTTTCATCTGTTTGATTTCCTCAATGAGGTGCTCATCCTTTTGAAAGCTGGGTCTGCTGGCTGCATTGACGGATGCTGGTGAATACGTCGTCTGCGGTTGGGCAAATGTTGGCTGCGCCTCTGCACCAGCTCTTGCGGCGACAGGTTCTTTCGCTGCCGTCACTGCCGCTAGCACGTCCGGAACTTCCGGAAAGTCAGAAAGATGTGGTTGAGACTTAGACACTTGAACTTGAGAAAGCACTGGCTGCTTCTGAGGCTGCAGCTGCGGTGCCGCCCTCATCGGTTGCGGAGTTGAATTCGCATTCGTATTATCAATTGCGGCAATGACCTCAATTTTTTTCTTGCCGAACATGCCAAGAAATCCGCCTGTACGGATTTCTTTCGTATTTAAAATAACCGCATCCTTACCTAAATCCGTACGAATCTTCTGCAACGCATCAGGCATGGAATCGACAACATATCTTTTTACTCTCATAAATTGACTACCCCCATGCTCTGAATTTCTACGCTAGGTTCTAATTCGCTGTATGATAATACAGGGATATCTTGCAGTGTTCTTTCAAGAAGTTGTCTCAAATACATCCGAATCGTTGGCGACGTTAAAATAACAGGCTGCTGACCGGATTGAATTAATTTAGAAACTTGCTCGCTCACGCGATGATAAATAATTTGCGACGATGAGGGGTCAAGCGCTAAATAGCTTCCTTGATCGGACTGCTGCACGGAATCTGCAATTTTCTTCTCTACGGATGGACCAACTGTGATCACCTTCAAAGAGTCCCCTAACGATGTGAATTGCTGTGTGATCTGTCTGGATAAAGATTGTCTGACATACTCCGTCAAGATTTCAGGATCCTTTGTATAGGAACCATAATCAGCAAGCGTCTCAAGGATAGTGACCAGGTCACGTACGGATATTTTCTCTTTAAGCAGCTTTGCCAATACCTTCTGAACGTCTCCGATCGAGAGAACGGAAGGTATAAGATCATCAACAAGCGCCGGGTATGATTCACGCACATTATCGATGAGCGCCTTCGTTTCTTGACGTCCAAGAAGCTCGTGCGTATGTTTCTTAATAATTTCCGTTAAATGCGTAGCTACGACAGACGGAGGATCAACAACCGTGTATCCTGACAACTCCGCTCTCTCTTTGGTCACTTCATCTATCCAAATGGCCGGTAAACCAAAGGCAGGCTCCGTTGTTTCAATCCCTGCAATGGAGTCGTCATCAATCCCTGGACTCATGGCCAAATAATGATTGAGGAGAAGTTCGCCTCGTGCAACCGTGTTGCCTTTAATTTTGATGATATACTCGTTCGGACGCAGCTGAATATTGTCGCGAATCCGAATAACGGGTACGACGACTCCCAACTCAAGCGCGCATTGGCGCCGAATTAGAATAATTCGGTCAAGCAAGTCTCCGCCTTGCTGCGTATCTGCCAGCGGAATCAAACCATAGCCAAACTCAAACTCAATAGGATCGACTTGCAAAAGCGAGATAACACTTTCCGGACTGCGAACTTCCTCGATTTGCTGTTCCTCCACCAATTGTTCTTCCTTGATGGCTTGCCGTTCCAAGTTCTTTTGCATCTTGTAACCTGCAAAAACCAGTAATCCTGCAATCGGGAACGTCGTAAACCAATGAATTGGCGTAAAAATACCTAACATGACTAAAGTGCCTGCGACGATGTAAAGCAGTTTAGGCTGCGCCGTTAATTGCTTCGTGACATCATGGCCTAAGTTGCCCTCGGACGATGCCCTGGTTACGATAATACCTGCAGCCGTAGAAATAAGCAGCGCTGGAATTTGCGAGACCAGCCCGTCCCCAATCGTCAAGATCGAAAAAGTTTGTAAGGCTTTCGAGAAATCCATGCCTTTCATCGTCATCCCGATAATAAAGCCGCCAATTAAATTGATGACGAGAATGACGATCCCTGCAATGGCATCCCCTTTTACGAATTTGCTCGCTCCATCCATGGCACCGTAGAAGTCTGCTTCGCGTTCAATCTTTTGTCTGCGTTCCCGGGCTTGTACTTCATTGATTAAGCCGGCGTTTAAATCTGCATCGATACTCATTTGTTTCCCCGGCATCGCATCGAGCGTAAATCTTGCTGCGACTTCGGCAACGCGCTCAGAACCTTTGGTAATTACGATGAATTGAACTAAGACAAGGATGAGAAACACGACAAATCCCACGACGATATTGCCTTGAGCTACGAAAGAACCAAAAGTTCTGACCACGTCGCCTGCTTCTGCATGTGACAAAATGTTTCGCGTAGTAGAAACGTTAAGCGCCAATCGAAACAAAGTCGTAATCAGCAGTAAGGATGGAAAAATAGAAAATTGCAGCGCTTCTTGCGTATTCATAGCAACCAAAATAATCATTAAAGCGATTGAGATATTAATGATTAGAAGAAAGTCCAATAAAGGGATTGGAATAGGTACAATCATCATTAAAACGATACCAATTATACCGATAAGAACGAATAAATCCTTGACTTTCACAAGATTGTACCTCCCTTCTTACTAATTCGTCTTGCCCTTCATTTTATATACATACGCCAATACTTCTGCGACAGCCTGGAACAGGTCGGCTGGAATGGAGTCTCCGATTTCCACCTGGGCAAAGATCGCTCGAGCAAGTGGTTTGTTTTCCATCGTCATGACACCGTTTTGCTTGGCAACTTCTTTAATTTTCAAAGCAACGTAGTCCGCGCCTTTCGCAATGACGGTTGGAGCTTGCATATTGGTGGAATCATATTTCAGAGCAACAGCAAAGTGTGTTGGATTCGTGATAATGACATCCGCTTTGGGAACTTCCTGCATCATCCGCTGCATGGCCATCTGACGCTGCTTGGCACGGATCTTCCCTTTGATAAGAGGATCCCCTTCGCTCTTCTTGTATTCGTCTTTAATGTCCTGCTTAGACATTTTAAGACTCTTCTCGTATTCATACTTTTGATAAATATAGTCAAAAATGGCAAGAACAATTAGTACTGCGCCTATTTTGATGCCCAACTTTAGCGTGACCGTAGCGATAAAAGAGAACGCGCTTTCCAAAGGCGTATGACCTAAGCCGAGCAGCTTCGCTTTTTCCCCCATCAAAGTCGTATATACGACGTAGCCGATAATGGTCATTTTCAAAGTAGACTTCAAAAAATCCATGACCGAGCGTAGAGAAAAAATTCGCTTAAATCCCTCTAAGGGGTTAATCTTGTTGAATTTCATCATCAAGGGCTCACCGATAAACATAAATCCGATCTGTGCATAGTTCCCGATAAAAGCGATGAGTACAACAAGGAGAAAAATAGGCCCTAGAATAAACAACCCTTGTTTAAGTAAATCTACGAAAAGAACCTGAACGTTGCCTGCGGTAACCTCCATGGTCAGTTGATTCTCGTATACATTTCTGAAAATGTTGATCATCTTCTCTTTCATGAAGCCGCCAAACATAATGAACGACAAGAACGTAAAGAGTAAAATGAGCGCCGCGGGCAAGTCCATGCTTTTGGCAACTTGCCCTTTCTTGCGTGCATCCTGTCTTTTCTTGGCCGTAGCAGGCTCCGTCTTCTCCCCAGCAAACCATTGCAAATCAAGTTGTAAACGCAGTTGTTGGGACACGGCTTTCCTCCTGCTTAAGGAGACGGTTGCTGTGTTCCGCTAATGAGCCCAAGCAACTTCTCCATGTTATCGAAAATGGTTGAGAATAAATATTGAAATTGCGATATTAATTCCGGAAATAGAACAACGAGCAAGAAAAAACCGAGAATCATTTTGAGCGGCGCTCCAATGACGAAAATGTTAAATTGCGGTGCCACCCTCGTTAAAAGCCCTAGCCCTAAATCTGTCAAAAAAAGAGCTGCTACGATTGGAGCAGCGAGTTGAAAAGAAAGATAAAACATTTTGGCCAATGAGTGAAACAGAAAATCTGAAATTTGACCGTTGTAAATGCGAGTAAACAACTGGTTATCCAGCGGCACCCATTTGTAACTATCCATAATGGCTCTTAGGAGATAGTGATGACCGTCGAAAGAAAGAAACAACAAAACGGCGATCATATACTTTAGGTTACCTAGCATCGGCGATGAAGCCCCTGTCAAGGGGTCAATCACGCTTGCCATACTGAAACCGATTTGCATATCCATAAAAGAGCCGGCTGTTTGAACGACGGTAAAAAAGATATAGGCGAGAAAACCAAGCAAAATGCCGATCAGCATTTCACGAATAATCAAAAGAACATATTCACCATCCATGGGAATGGGCTTATCCAGCCCCATGCTCGCAAAAATCAGGAATGAGATGAATACGGAGAGACCGATTTTGAACATCATGGGAACATTTTTTGAAGATAAAATCGGCACTACGACAAAGAATGATGTAATTCGACAAAAGATAAGCAAAAAAATAGGAATAGCCTGAAAAACTAATGTCATCGCGCTCACAACCTATCCAACGAATTTGTAAAGGTTGTTGAGTAAATTAAACGTAAAGTCAACCAACGTATTCATGATCCATGGCCCGAAAATAAGGATGGAAAGCAGTACGGCCACGATTTTCGGAACAAAAGCCAAGGTTTGTTCTTGGATCTGGGTTGTTGCTTGAAAAATACTAATGATCAGACCTACAACAAGTCCAATTACCAGCATAGGGGCGCTCGCTTTAAGCACCGTATAAACAGCCTCACCGGCAATTCGAATGACAAATTCCGAACCCATTCAGGAAACCTCCGATATCTTGATCGTCAACCATAGCTTAGGAGTAATGATCTCACCACAAGATACCAGCCATCTACCAATATAAAAAGTAGAATCTTAAACGGTAATGAAATCATAACAGGCGGTAACATCATCATCCCCATTGCCATCAACGTACTCGAAACGACCATGTCAATAACCAGGAACGGAATGAATATCATAAATCCCATCTGGAAAGCAGATTTCAATTCACTTATCGCATAAGCTGGAACTAAGGAAGTAATCGGAATATCTTCTACGCCTGTTGGTGCCTTTGCTTTGGAGTAATCTAGAAATAGCTTTAAATCCTTTTGACGCGTATGTTTGAACATAAACTGCTTCATCGGCAGTGCGGCCTTCTCAAAAGCCTGGGTTTGATTAATTTCCCCCTTTAAGTAGGGCTGAAGCGCCACTTGATTCACTTCGCCTAAAGTTGGAGACATAATAAAAAAGGTTAAAAACAGAGCGAGTCCGATTAGAACCTGATTTGGCGGCATCTGCTGGGTCCCCAGCGAAGTACGGACGAAACCAAGTACGATGACAATACGTGTAAAACTAGTCATAAGGATCAGGAACGATGGAGCAAGGCTCAAAACCGTGAGCAACAGCAAAAGTGTTACTGTATTGGAAGATCCTCCGGCAGTCCCTCCGGTCCCAATATTTACGTTCAATCCTGGAATCGGATTGTTAGGATCGATCTCGGCCGCTGATGCTGACAAAGAAAGCAGGAACACAGAAACCAGCACAATCAGAAGTGTAAGAACTAATTTATTTCGTCTCATTCATCATTCAACCGATCTTTTTGTTTTTGATCAGAAAGCCACTCTTCCACATTTCGGTTACGGTTTGTTACACGCTGCAGCTTATCATGAAACACTTGCTGAAACGTTGAAGTAATCTCTACGTCTTCTTCGATGTCTTTCTTTTTCATCGGCAGCTTACTAATCCACTTGCTAACAGTTCCGAACCCCATTCGATCATCCTGAGAAGCTAACATCAATTCAGTGATGTATGCCACTTCATCGGCGTCATCGATTTTATCCAACAGTTGGATGTTATCTCCGACACCAACGACGAAGAGCGAATGGCCAATTTCAACGATTTGGATCGATTTATTTTGGCCTAAGGGAACTCCGCCTAAAGAACGAATCGAGTTCCCGAACATTGTTCCCTTATTTTTCTTAGCCACGTATCTAATAAGTACATAGAAAAGGAGAATAATTAAAATCAAGAAAAATATGACCTTAAAAATCATGCCAAGCGTTCCCGTTGGATCGGCAGTCGGGTAATCCGATGCTGGAAGACCTTGTCCAGGTTCTGTTTCAGCAAAGCTCACGGACTTTGTATACAACAAAGCCGTTAAACTAAGCATACCTGTTAGCAGTCGTTTCGAGTGGAGTCTTCTCATAGTCACTTCCCTTTCGGCTTATGCAAGACTCGACCGAAGAGACGGCTTAACCCAGAGTCTTTTTAATTGCTTCAATTACGCGGTCTGCCTGGAAAGGCTTAACGATAAAGTCCTTTGCACCGGCTTGGATCGCATCAATAACCATCGCTTGCTGACCCATCGCGGAACACATAATCACTTTTGCATTAGGTTCGATTTTTTTAATTTCTTTTAATGCTTGAATCCCGTCCATCTCCGGCATTGTAATATCCATTGTAATCAGGTCCGGTTTCAACTCTTTGTATTTCTCGATCGCTTGTGCGCCGTCATTTGCTTCTCCACAAACCTCGTAACCATTTTTCGTTAAAATATCTCGAATCATCATTCTCATAAATGCAGCATCATCAACAATCAAAATACGGTTAGCCATGAATAAAGTCCCCCTAAAAAATTAAATTATTGTAACTTTTGAATTCGTTCCCATTGGTTGACAATGTCGGTTACTCGAACCCCAAAGTTTTCATCGATGACAACGACTTCACCCTTGGCAATCAGCTTATTATTCACTAAGATGTCTACCGGCTCACCTGCCAGCTTATCCAATTCGATAATCGATCCCTGGGACAATTCCAAGATATCTTTAATCACCTTGTGCGTTCTGCCTAATTCTACAGTTACCTTGAGAGGTATATCCAGTAGTAAATTTAGGTTCGTATCATCCGTATGACCTAATGCGCCTGTCTGCAAATTCCCAAACTGAACGGGTTGCACATTCACATTGCGATTAGGCATCCCGCCGTACGCAGCAGGTGGTTGCCCATACATCGGTTGTTGCGGCGGATACATCGGCTGTCCCATCGGTGGCTGCATTGGCGGTTGCATTGGCGGTTGCATTGGCGGTTGCATAGGCTGCTGGTACATCGGCTGTTCATACACGGGCTGCTGTTGTTGTTGATACATAGGTTGCTCATACATAGGTTGAGCAGCAGCAGGGGGCGGTGTATGTACTTCCTGGTTAGGAGCAGATGAAGGCGCCGGTGCTTGTGCAGCAGGTGCAACTTCCATCGAAGAATCGGAATCCCCACCCATGAGAATCGACACCATTTCTTTGGCGAAAGGAACAGGCAATAATTGCATGATATTAGAATCAATAAGGTCGCCAATGATGAGTCGGAACGATATCTTTATAAATACGTCCTCGTCGGGTAGTTTTCCTTCTCCTTTCGACAAATTTAATATGTCGATTCCTGGAGGAGAGATATTGACAAAACGATTAAATATGGTAGACATCGACGTCGCCGAAGATCCCATCATTTGATTCATCGCTTCTTGCACAGCACTAATGTGAATTTCGCTAAGCGTTTCATCCCCGCCGGTTCCGTCTCCACCCATCATTAAGTCAGCAATGACTTGGGCATCGCGCGTTTTGATCACCAGCAAGTTAATGCCGTCGAAGCCATCCACATAGTTGACATGCACAGCTACGTGCGGTTTTGGAAACTGCTCTTGCAGTTCTTCTTTACTGATAATGGAAACCATCGGCGTCGTTATATCGACTTTTTTACCGAGCAAAGTAGAAAGTGCTGTAGCTGCACTGCCAAATGTAATATTACCAATTTCACCAAGTGCGTCTTGTTCTAATGAAGATAAAAAATCTTCAACTTGAGGAGGCCCTTGAAAAGAAGAGGCTGAACTATCTTCCGAAGATTGTCTCAACAAAGCATCGATCTCTTCCTGGGACAAATAATCTCTGTTATTCGTCATAATCTTCTTCTCCTTCATTTACGATATCTGTAATCTGTACAGCCATCTTTCCTTTTAAGGTACCAGGGCTTCCGAGATATTTCAGCTTCTCGCCCACTTTGACTTGAAGCGAATCTTCGACGGATTTTTGCAGCGGGATAACATCGCCGACCGTTAAGCCAAGAAAATCTCGAATCGAAATTTCCGACGAACCCAATTCTGCAATGAGAGGTAGCTTGGTTTTTTCCAAGCGGGATTGAAGTGCTTCCACTTCTTCAGGTGCTCTCGTCTTTTTCTGCGAAACAAACCAATGATGCACAGAAAGTCGAGGCATAATCGGTTCGATGACGACATGGGGAATACATAGATTAATCATCCCTGTCGTATCACCAATTTTGGTACTCAGTGAGATCAGTGCGATCGTTTCATTGGGCGAAACAATCTGCATGAACTGTGGATTTGTTTCCAGTGCCTCTAATCTAGGCTGAATATCGATAACTGTTTTCCAAGCCTCTTGCAGGCTGTCGAACGCCCGGCTAAATATGCGCTCCATCACAATGGTTTCAATCTCAGTTAAAGCATTAATCTTCGTAGGTGTTGTCCCAGCCCCGCCCAACAATCGATCTAACATCGCAAATGCAACATTGGGATGAACCTCAAGCACCATTCGACCCTCTAAAGGCTCCGCTTCAAAGATGTTCAAAATGGTCATTTTCGGGATCGAACGAATAAATTCATCGTAAGGCAGTTGTTCAACCTGAACTACACTAATTTGTACGAATGTACGAAGCTGAGCTGAGAAATAAGTGGTCAAAAATCGTGCAAAGTTTTCGTGAATCCTAGTTAAACTACGAATATGGTCCTTAGAGAAGCGAACCGCTCTCTTAAAATCATAAGCTCTTACTTTCTTCTGTGTCTCTTCTTTTTTAAGTTCATCCGCATCCATTTCGCCAGAGGACAATGCCGCTAACAAGGCATCGATCTCATTTTGCGACAAAACATCAACCATTAGAGTCACCTCCTTTTAGCAAAATCAATAGCGAATTTATTGAAGCACTTTATCAGTTATCCAAATTTGTTTAATCTTACCTTCGTGAAGCAGCGGGTTTAATTTATTCATTAGTGTTGAAATCAAAGTATCTGACCCTTTGCTTCCTTCAATTTGTTCCTTTGTGAGATCGCCCAGTGTTTGCACGATTGTGCCCTTCACTGCCGAGTCCAACAAGCTGTCAAATTCGGTCTTCCCCTTGGCGTTCTCTAATTCAAAAGCAAAACTAATTTTAATAAAATTCTGACTGCCTGATAAATTGGTCAAAACATCTTTGATGATTGCCGTGTTGGCTTTAACCGTTTCGGCGGAAGGTGCTTTCGTCGGTTTTACACTTGCCACAGCATCTTGGGCCTTCGCCGCTGGATCACTCGATTGATTGTTTTTCTCCATGAAATTCCATAAGACAAAAGCCGCAGTCAAAATCAACGTAATTGCAATTAAAATCGAAACAATCAGAATGAAAATTTTGTTCTTAAACAATTACGAACCCTCCGCATCCTTTGACATAATTGTCGCTCGTACCGAGCCAATTTCCTGCATGTAGGTCCGCACTAAGCTTACCACAACCTCTGCTTTTTCAAGAACTGTGATTTTTTTGCCTGTAGTCAATGTAATCATGGTGTCTGGCGTCTCTTCAATCAATTCAATCAAGATCGCATTAAGGACAATGGCTTTACCATTTAAACGAGTGAGAGAAATCATCTTTCTCCTCCTGCATCAGGATAAGGGGAGACAAGCTCCCCTCGATCATTTATTCAACATTAACGTTTAAGATTTACAACCTCTTGAAGCACTTCATCTGAAGTTGTGATAATGCGGGAATTAGCTTGGAAACCACGTTGCGCAATAATCATCTCTGTAAATTCACCGGTCAAATCTACGTTGGACATCTCCAGCTGTCCGGAGATCAGGGTCCCTGTTCCCGTAGTTGCATCCCCTGGAGCTACAATTTGCAATGCGCCCTCCGGGTTGGCATTTGCCGTCATACGATACAAATTGCCGCCAATTTTCTCAAGTCCTGAAGGGTTAACGACTTTAACGACACCGACTTTCTGGCCGGTAGCAACTGTCGCTCCTGTGGAATCAATCCCAATGATATCACCGTTTTGCGAGATGGAGAAAGAAACGATATCTTCCGGAATGACAATCGGCCCTGCCCCTTCAGCTCCCATAACATGAAGTCCTTCGGCATTAACAAGATTTCTCGAAGCGTCCAACGTAAAGTTACCCGATCTTGTCAAATAAGGCGCATCCGTTTGTTCTGTCGTTCCAACAGCGAAAAATCCATCTCCGTTAATACGTAAATCCGTAACTACATTCGTAGTCATCGCACTTCCTGCAGTATGTACGGTGTCGATCGCAGCCAAACTCACACCCAAACCAACTTGCTGGGCATTCACCCCGCCACGGTTCTCATCTGCTGCACTTACCCCGGAAACCGTTTGGCTGAGAATGTCTTTGAACATGACACGACTACCTTTAAATCCGATCGTGTTTACATTTGCGATATTATTGCCGATAACATCTAATTTTGTTTGGAAACCACGCATACCTGAAACACCAGAGTATAAAGATCTTAACATCTTACTAGCCTCCTAATCGGATTAAAATACATCATTCATGAGCTGCTTCCATCGTTCCACAGCTCCAGGCTTCCTACGCGGTCGAGCCTGATTAAGAAGAAATTATCATTGCACTGTCTATCTGAGTGAAAACATGTTCATTCATCGCGTTTCCGTCAAGTGCCGTCACAACAGTCCGGTTAGGAACATTGACAATCAATGCATTCCCGCCTATAACCATCAATGCATCTTTAGCTCCCTTTGCTGCAACCTTATCGATTGCCTGGCTAAGCTTATCTAGCTGCTCCGGTTTTAGCTGAATGCCTCTTTCCTTCAGCCTGACCTCTGCGTGATGACTGAAACGAACCAATTGATCCTGAAGAAGTTTTTGAAAGCTCGAGTTGCCGGATAAAGATGCCGGCTGCTGTACAGGCGTTCGTCTCGCAGACGCAGGAGAAACCGCATTAGGATATAACTGTCCTATGGATATTCTCTCTGTCATTGGGCTTCTCCGATATTCTCAATTTTCTTGAGTTTATCCAGAGAGATTTCCGCTCCCTTCACATTGGCATACTGGTTGCCTTCTTTGAACGAGATGGATTCAACAACGCCTGACTTTTCAACCGTTGCTCCTGAAGAGTCGATTTCATCCCAAGTGATCGATTTCCCGATCAAGCCTGAAACAAATCCAAGCGATTGCCGCATCAGCTTCATTTCACCGGCCATATTCGTCAACTGCTCTACGGAGGTGAATTGCGCCATCTGGGCGATAAACTCTTTATCTTGTAAAGGTTGTGTCGGATCTTGATTCTGAAGTTGGGTAATTAATATTTTCAGGAAATCGTCTTTCCCTAATGTATTGTTGTCTTTCTCTTTCGTTTTTGCAGTTTTCCCGGTATTTATTAAATCAGAAACGTTGCCTACAATCGGACTTGCAGCCATACTTTCACCTCCAACCGCTTCGCATAAACTGTTGTTAAGCTGTTACATCAAAGGAATTGCCATGGACAGCCGGTCTTGCTTGTGCTGCAGCAGTATCAACTTGCTGTTCGAAATCAAGCGCGTCCACATCATAACCGCCTGACTCGTTCTTGTTTTGACGTTGCGATTGACCAAATGCTTGCTGTTGGCGTTGTTCCTGGAACATACTGGATTGCATGTCTTGATTCTGAGTAACCTCCAGCTTCTCAACTTGCAAACCTTGTGTTTGAAGAGCTTGTCTCAGCTGCGGCAGCTGATTTTCTAACATTTGCTTTGCTGCTAAGGAATCGGCTGCAAACAGGGCAACCAATTGGCCGTCATGCATCGATATTTTCACATCAACATGCCCCAAATTTTTGGGAAACAGAGACAGCTTGGCTTCTGAGAAACCGTCGGCCAAAGTAATTTTCATGTTCTTCAGCACATGCTCTGTCATCTCTTCAGCAAAATTAGAAGCATTCATCGTCGGAATTGCCGTTTTATCAACGGCGGTCGGAGCTTGCTGTGCTCTCTGCAAATCAGCAATCGTCACAACCGTGTTCGCGGAAGATTCAGCTTCAGTCGGCAAATCGACTAGATTTGGCAATGAATCCGGCGATGCAGAAATGGAATCAACCTTCGGCGTTAGAAGAACATTCCTCATAGCAAGAAGCTCAAGCTTTGACTTGGCAGGTTGTAAAACAGTCACTGCGTTCACGTCAAAGTTCTGTTCAGACGTCTTTTTGCTGCCTGCCTTATGATGGCTCATCAACTTGTCGACCGAAACGGCTTCTTTTTTATTTCCTTTCAGCAGTCCCTCAGCGGCTTCAAGCGCACCAACAACCGTTGATCCTTCTTGAGCTTGATTCTTCAAGTTCGCCATCAATTCTGGCAGTAATGGCTGGATGACATTCTGTAAATCTTGATTTAAGAATTTCACGATCGGATTGTCTGGCTGCTGTTTGGACAAAGAAACGAGCGAAAGCAACGTATTCTGTGCTTGCAAATTCGTAACCTCGGTTGCTTGAAGCTTTAAAGCGTCCGGAAAGGAAGCAGCAGGATTCGATTGAGCTCCACCTAGCGTTTGCAGCAATTGCCCTGCGTCTTCAAACCACTTCTGAACTTTAGGATCTTGCAATAGCTGTTCAGCTAGTGCCGGATTACTGTTCATCGCGTCTAAAACAACTTCAGCGAGCGGTTGCTCCTCCGGTTGAACATCCTGTGCCGCAGTTGCCTGCACGGGTGCTACCAGGCTCTGAAGCATTTGGAGCAGCATGCTTAACGAAAGTGCCGGATCCGATGCGCTCATCCCATCTTTCGATGAATTCGTTGGAGACATCTGACCGTCCAAGACTTGGGTAAAGCCGTCTTTGGAAGTTCCCCCTGTCGCAGCCGCCTTATTGTTTGAAGATGAAGCGGAAACTGCCGCAGGTGCTGTTTGTATTTGTACATCCACCTTTATATTTCACCTCCCTTCGTGACAACCATCTACGTTACTGAACAAGTTTAGCTGAAATCGAAGCAGCTATTTCCTTATTCGCATCCGATAATGCCGACATCACTTTGGAACGGGAAGCATTATCCATGCCGCTTAGGATGGCTAACACTTTGTCAGGATTCGATTTGTTCATCTCGATCAGCACATTAGATGCACTCTTTGGAGTCATATTGGCAAAAGTTTGACCTAAATCGGATTTGCTGACAGCGGTCGTCTCTTTCGCTGTGCTTCCCCCATTCGTTGCTAATCTTTCTTGCAAAGCAGCGATTTCCTTATCCCGGACTGGAACAATATCTTTGAGCCCCATGGAAGCTTCCGCCGCTTTCGCAGCGTTCATTTTTTCAAGAATAGCTCCCCGGTTGTCCGGCTTCATCATGGAAAATATAAGCACCATTTCTTTCGGTGTAAGTGCTTCAATGATTGGAGCTGCTTTACTTGGGGTCATTTTGGCATACATATTGGCCAGCTGTGTAATCTGATTCGCATACTCTTCTTCTGTTTGCGTCTTGTCTTTCAGCTTGTCTTCAAGTTCCGTGATTTTCGCCCCTGCATCTTTGATCGATTGGTCCTTTTGTTCAGCAGACGATTCTGCTTTCTGCAAGGAGGCTTGAAGTTCCGCCACTTTGGCGTTAAGCTTCGTAATCTCATCATCTTTGGTTTTGATGCTTTGTTCAGGAGTCGTCTGCACACCTGAGCTGCTTACAACGCTTTTTTCCTTAGGTGCAGGAACGATTGCCCCGATTACCGGTGTGTTATGCAACGCTTTCTGAATGCTGCTCTTGATGTCATAATCAAAGATTGACAACAACACGAAGAGCAGGACAGCCGTAAACACAAAGGGGATGACAAACCATATCAGAAACCGTTCCAGCGCACTATAAGATGCACCTTCAATGCTTGTATCGGCCATCTCCTTGTTCCTCCTTTACCTTCTCAATACGAGAGTCGTTTGAAACGGTTTGTTGCCATCTCATCCAGAGCGTCTTGCTCTTTTTTTGCAACAAAGGATTGAAATTGGCTGTATGCCTTTTCTCTGGCTTTCGTCCAAACCTTTTCATCGATCATTTTTTCGGAAAGATGCTCCTGCTTTTTGAGCACGACATGTTTCGCTTGCTGCACATCCTGATGCTTGCGGGCGATCTGCCGCTCAACATGATTCATATAAGTCTGCAGCATTAACATCTTGGCAATGGAGACCGAATCTCTGGAGGCAGTCACCATTTCCTGGTGAAGGTTTTCTTTTTGCTCAAACAAGCCACGTAAACTCGTTTCTTCATTCCTTAATTGACCCATTGCCTCAGACAAAATCCATTCTGCCTGTGTTCGTTCATTGTTTTTCAAATCGACAATTTGCTGGAAAGAATAACGAAAATGCATTCAGGACCCTCATCCCTTATAAAATTCGTGAATCAATCGTTCTTGAGCTTCTTCATAGGTTAGCTTTTCACTTGTTTTTTGCTTCGTGAAATCCCAAATAGCATCAATATGATCCATGGCAACATCAATATTCGGATTAGAACCTTTTTGGTACGCCCCAATATTAATTAGATCTTCCGAATCTTTATATATAGAGAGAAGTCGCTTTAGATGATCAGCAGCTTCCATATGTTCAGTAGGAACAATTTCTTTCATAACACGGCTTACACTGGATAAAACATCGATGGCCGGATAATGACCTTTATTTGCGATACTGCGATTCAGGACAATATGTCCATCCAGAATCCCCCGTACCGCATCGGCAATCGGCTCATTCATGTCATCGCCGTCTACAAGCACGGTATAGAATGCCGTAATGGATCCTTTAGGCCCCGTGCCGGAACGCTCCAATAATCGCGGAAGCATGGCAAAAACCGATGGCGTGTAACCACGCGTTGCCGGAGGCTCCCCTACCGCAAGGCCGACTTCACGCTGTGCCATCGCGAACCGGGTGACGGAATCCATCATCATCATGACATTTAAGCCGCGATCTCGAAAATACTCAGCAATACTCGTTGCAATCATGGCACCTTTAATACGTATGAGCGCAGGTTGATCTGACGTGGCCACGATGACGACAGATCTTGCAAGTCCTTCAGGGCCCAGATCTCTTTCGATAAAGTCCAAGACCTCTCTGCCCCGCTCACCGATAAGGGCTATAACGTTAACATCCGCTGATGTATTGCGGGCGATCATTCCCATCAGGGTACTCTTTCCGACACCGGATCCGGCAAAAATGCCCACACGCTGACCTTTGCCAATCGTTAACAAACCATCGATACAGCGAACGCCTACGGAGATCGGATTCAGCACTCTAGGGCGCGTAAGCGGATTGCCCGGTACATTATTGGTTGAATATTGAGCCATCCTGGAAGGCAGGAACGAGCCATCCAACGGTTGTCCTAAACCGTCTAGCACTTTACCAAGCAGTTCGTGTCCAACTTGAACGGTGAGTGGCTTTCCGGTCCCAACAACATCACAGCCAGGTCCGATGGAATCCAAATCGCCAAGAGGCATCAAAATCACTTTATTGCTGCGAAAACCAACGACTTCGGCTTTCAATGGCTTATTGGATTTGTGCGGGTAGATATAACACAGATCGCCAATGCTTACATCCGGACCTTCTGACTCAACAGTCAAACCGATGACTTGCGTCACTTTGCCGTTAACTCGAATCGGGTCAATGGCATTCAAATGCTCTTTGTACTTATCGACTTTTGGCAGCGCACTGTTCATGTTCCTATTCCCTCGCTTTGAGTGGCCAACTGCTGCAGAGCGGATTTGATCTCTTTCAGCTGCGTATCAATTCTGGCATCAATGCTGCCAAAAGAAGAACGAATGACACATCCGCGGTCTTGTACCGTGGAATCCGGAATAATTTGCAGTTCAGCCTGTGAATCTATAGAGGTAAGCAATTCTTCACGAGCATCTTGTATGTATGCGAATTGTGACGGTGCCACGCACAGCGCAATGATTCCTTTTTCCCGTCTGCGTGATAGAACGTTCTGAATTAACTCTATAACCCATTCCGGGTTCAAGGTTAACTGTCTACCGATCACTTTCTCAGCGATTGATGTACTAAGCTCTATCAAGAAAGGCTCCGATTCATGAATGATTTGCTGCTTAAGCTTATAGGCTTGTTCTAAAACACTTTGGGCTTCCGTCAGCATTTCACTATATTCCTGTCTAAGCACCTCTTCAGCTTGAACGGTTCCTTGTTGGTAGCCTTCTTCAAAGCCAGACTGTCTTGATAAGGCGACATGCTCTTCATCTTCTGCACGGCGCGTTGCCCACCAGGCGTTGATTTCTTCATGCGTCTGTTCGCGAAGTGCCGAGCATTCCTGCATAGCCTGATGAATCTGCTCATTAGCAAAAGCTTCAGCGTCTTGAAGAATTTGATCCTTCATATTCGTTGCTTCCGTTAATTCCTGCTGCTGTTCAGGAGTAAGCTGATCACCGGACTCATACTCCTCATGAAGAAGATGAGCAGGCAAAGTCGATTCAACTAACTTCTTATCATCCAAGGCGTAATAAGCGAATGATTTAATGACATTAGACAATAATATCGTCTCCTCCACCACGTGCAATGATGATTTCACCTGATTCCTCTAGGCGGCGGATAGTAGCAACAATTCTGGTTTGAGCTTCCTCAACGTCACGCAAACGAACCGGACCCATAAATTCCATTTCTTCCTTGAACGTTTCTGCCATGCGTTTGGACATATTTTTGAATAGAACATCACGAACTTCCTCGCTCGCAACTTTAAGCGCAAGCTGCAGATCGGCATTCTCGATATCACGAATAATGCGCTGAATGGAGCGATTGTCAATATTGACAATATCCTCGAATACGAACATCCGTTTCTTGATTTCTTCCGCAAGTTCGGGATCTTGAATTTCCAACGAATCGAGAATCGTTCGCTCTGTCCCCCTGTCAACACCATTCAAGATTTGAACGATAGATGCAATACCGCCGGCATTTGTATAATCCTGAGTAACCGTAGACGATAGCTTCTGTTCAAGCACACGTTCCACTTGACTAATGACTTCCGGCGAAGTACTGTCCATCAGTGCGATTCGCTTGGCAACGTCCGCTTGTTTCTCTTGCGGCAATGAAGACAAAATGATTGAAGCCTGATCGGCTTGTAAGTAAGACAAGACGAGCGCAATGGTCTGCGAATTCTCATTTTGAATAAAGTTGAGAATTTGAGCAGGATCTGCTTTTCTCGCAAAGTCGAACGGCCGTACTTGCAGCGTAGCTGTCAAGCGATTTATTATATCGAGCGCTTTCTGTGAACCGAGCGCTTTCTCCAAAATATCTTTGGCGTAAGCAATACCGCCTTGAGAAATGAACTCTTGCGCTAAGCAGATTTGATGAAACTCAGACAGGATCGATTCTTTCTCGTAGGAATCTACTTTCCTTACATTCGCAATCTCTAGTGTTAACTGCTCAATTTCTTCTTCACGCAAGTGCTTGAATATTTGAGCGGACACCTCAGGGCCTAAACTGATCAAAAGAATGGCTGCCTTTTGTCGTCCGGTTAACCCGTTTAGAGCAGCTTTGGCCATACAAGCGCACCTCTATTCGTCTACTAACCAAGTGCGAAGCAGATTAACAAACTCCTCTGGTCGCTTTTTCGCAAGTGTTTCCAGCTGCTTACGTACTTGATTGTCATTTGTTACATTTTCAATATCGATCGTTGGAAGCTCCGCTTTGCTAGCAGCCATGTTCAGATCTTGATCCATCAATTTCTGCTGGGCAGCTTTTCTGCGTCTTCTAATTGCAAATCCTGCAATCGCGCCGATCGCTAACGCCGCAAGCGCCAAACCAGCGTAAGTCAAGTATGTAGTCGTCTTGGAAACGGACAAATCCGCAGGTCTTGCAAAAGAATGAGCAAGAACCGTAACTTTTTTCTGCAGTTCGTCGTCTGTATATGTAACCTTATTATCTGCAAGTGCTGTCCTTACGATATTGACTAAAGCATTTTGCACCGCAGTCTTTGTTTCGGCAGTCAATGAGGTCGGATCATCTTTAACCGGTGGTTCTATGCCAACGTTAATGCTTAAATCTTTCACAACGTATGGCGTAGAAACGATGTCGTTCGTAATCCGATTCACTTCGTAATTTACGGTTTTAGAGTTCTTCTCGGAGTTGGATTTCCCGGAATTGGATGATCCCGGATATCCAGGAACGTCTGTCGTGCCTGTACCAGGCACCCCGCCTGTATCCGCTCCGTTATTTTGATAAGATTCGCTGGCTTCCTGAAGTGAAATCTCCAAACCTTTTTGGTCTACTTGATTTGGCGCAGAGACAAGCTTTTCCTGGCTCTTCTTTTGATCGAAGTTCATGGTTGAGAATACACTCACATTAACTTTATCGCGGCCAAACATTGTACCCAGCATGTTCGTAATATTTTTCTGCAGATCCTTTTGAAACTTATCGTTAATGTCGGACTGGCTTGTCACTAGGCTTGAAGAAGATTGACCGCCCGCTTTGGAAGAAACCAAGCTTTGCCCGTACTGGTCTGAAATGGTGATGTTCTCAACCGGAAGATTCTTAATGCTGTGTGAAACCAAGTTATAGATCGTATCAATTTTCCCTTGATCCAAGCTGTAGCCCTGTTTCATTTGAAGAACAACGGATGCTGTTGCCTTCTCTGCCTGCTGCTGTAAGAAAGGTCCTTCTTCCGGAAGGGAGATCAGAACTTTTGAACCTGCAATCGCCTGATTTGAATTGATCAGTTGTTGCAGCTCACCTTGAATCGCGTTCAAGTACTTCACTTTAAATTCGTTATCCGTAATACCAAATGAACTGCTGCTGCTAAAAGCACCGAAACCAAGGGAACCATTTTTATTTAATCCTTGCGATTCCACGCCCAGTTTCACGTTTGCAACTTCACTTGTCGGTACTTCGATGCTTTTACCATCAGCACTAAGCTTATATGGAATCTTAGCTGTATCCAGATAACCCTTGATTGCTGCCGCATCGCTAGGCTGCAGTTCAGTAAATGCTAAGGAGTACTCCGTTTTAGATAAATTCACACTGATAATTGCTGCAGTAAGAATCAGAAGGACGACCGTTGCGATAAAAGTAATTTTTGTTGCTCTACTATATCGATTCCAATACTGCTTAACTTTTTCCCAGTACTGGAGGAGATTCTCGTTCACTCTGTCACCCCATCGAACCAAAGTTTTAGCAGCACCTAATTAATTACAGCTGCATTCTCATCATTTCTTGGTAAGCTTCAAGGACTTTATTTCTAACTTGTACAGTAAGTTCCAGTCCTAACGACGCTTTCTCCGAGGCAATTGTCAATTGATGGACATCGGAAAGCTCTCCTTTGATGAAACTCTGATTCAATTGATCAACTTGTTGTTGTTGGACATTTAAATTTGTAATGGCTTCATTGAGGAAAGAACCAAACCGTTTACCAAGGTCCGCAGCCCCTTCACCAGAGCTGTCTTTGGGCTGAACCGAACTCATGATATTCAGCGGACTATAACTAATTTTGTCAATCATGCTGCAACCTCCCGTACGGATTATCTACCAATCTCTAATGCTTTCGTTATCATCGCTTTGCTAGCATTCAGTGCAGTAACGTTCGCTTCATAAGATCTTGTCGCTGAAATCATATCAACCATCTCTTTGAGCACATCGACATTGGGCATGTAAACAAATCCATTTGCGTCTGCATCAGGATGCGATGGGTTATATACTTGTTTAAGCGGCGACTGATCCTCAAAAATTTTATTAACACGCACGCCCTCGCCGGTCCCATCCGCCATAGCCGATTGCAAGGACTGCGCAAAACTCGGTTGCGATTTCGTCTCAAAAGAAACTAGCTTTCTCGTATAAGGAACCCACTTGCCATCTACAAACTTAGCACGCGTAGTATCTGCATTCGCAATGTTAGAAGAGACGACATCCATTCTTAAGCGCTGTGCAGTGAGTGCCGATGAACTGATGTCAAAACCGTTTGTAAGCCTCATTAGTTATTACTTCCCTCCTAAGACTGTGCGCATTTTTTTGAATTCGCTGTTCATTTGTTGAATCATCGTATTGTATTTCAATTGATTTTTAGCCATTAGTGACATTTCATAGTCCATATCGACATTGTTCATATTATTGTTAATCGCTGTCGATTCGTCGGTTTTTATTTCTGAATTCGGCACAGTTGTCGATTTACCTATTAAGAAATGCCTAGGGTCTGTCCGATAACCTTCTATAGAGGGCGTTGACGAATTCATCTCTCCTTGCAAAAGCTCTTCAAACAAGACATCTGAACGCTTGAAGTAAGGTGTATCCACATTGGCGACGTTATTCGCTGTTACTTTTTGTCTAAGTGTCGAGGCATCGAGCGAGCGCTCCATCAAGTTCCAACTAGGCTTGTCTAACAAAGACACACACGTTACCCCCTTTCAATAGAGTATTCGAGACTTATACTTCCACATAGTAAGTAAGTATTCCTTCTTGTTTCGACAATATTTTCAAAAAATGATTCGAAATAGTTCCTTATTGTAGAATTTTGTAAACTCCACCCACTTCTAATCATCTAAGATATTGGCTTAAGTTACAATAAGAAAAAAGCCCTATCTTTTAATCAGATAGGACTTTCTAATCGGATCAGCTATAGTTTCGTCTTTTGCTGTTCGATGCTTTGGATCAATTGTTCATTTAAAATTCGGATATAAGTGCCTTTCATGCCAAGCGATCGCGTCTCAATAACTCCGGCACTTTCCAGCTTGCGAAGCGCATTCACAATAACGGAACGAGTGATGCCAACTCTGTCCGCAATTTTGCTCGCGACTAATAGACCTTCTTTGCCATCCAATTCCTCGAATATATGTTCCACTGCTTCCATTTCGCTAAATGACAAGGAACCAATGGCTACTTGAACGACTGCTTTGCTTCTTGCCTCTTCCTCTATTTCTTCAGCGCGCTCCCTTAATATTTCCATGGCGATTACTGTCGAACCGTATTCAGCCAAAATAAGATCGTCATCAATAAAGATGCCTTCATTGCGGCTTAAAATCAGAGTCCCTAACCGGTCGCCACCGCCAATAATCGGAACCAGCGTCGTATGGGTATAAGGGAACATATCTTTCATTTGCTCCGTGTAGTAAAAATACGGGCTGTTCGGTTCCGAAGTTGACGTTGTTTCCTCTATTTTAAGCAGAAGATTATTGGATTCCGATGGAAATCTTCGTTCAAGCAATATCGCCTGGTTCATTTCGGGGGAAATGGGATCGTTCGTTGTGGCATAGCCTAGAATTTTCCCTTTACGACTCACAACATAAATATTCGCAATCACAATATCGCGAAGCACTTCTGCCATATCCATAAAGCTAACCGCGTTTCCTGCTTCTTTTTGCAGCAAGCGATTTAGCCTTCTTGTTTTGTTTAGTAAACTCATTTAACTGCCTCCTACTTACATTACCATGCAATCGTTCGTTATAAAATATATTGACTTAGATCTCTATTTTGAACAATACCGCTCAACTTTTCGCGCACATACTCCGGATTAATAACAAAGTTTTCCAATGTAATTTCAGGTGCTTCAAAGGAAAGATCCTCAAGTAATTTCTCCAAGATGGTATGCAAACGGCGAGCTCCGATATTTTCCGTGTTTTGATTAACTTCAACCGCGATTCGGGCTATTTCATGAATAGCTTCCTCTGCGAACTCAACTGTTATACCTTCGGTTTGCAACAAAGCTGTGTATTGCTTGGTCAGCGCATTTTTGGGTTCTTGCAGGATGGAAACGAAATCTTCCAACGTTAAATCACTCAGCTCAACTCGAATCGGAAAACGTCCTTGAAGCTCTGGGATTAAATCTGACGGCTTAGCGATATGGAATGCCCCTGCACCGATGAATAAGACATAATCCGTCTTCACAGGCCCGTATTTCGTTACAACGGTAGAACCTTCAACGATCGGCAGAATGTCACGTTGTACACCTTCTCTGGAGACATCAGGGCCGCTTCCGCCGCGGGAACTGCTGGCAACTTTGTCGATTTCATCGATAAAAATAATACCGGACTGTTCTGCGCGATGAATGGACTCTTGAATGACATCATCCATATCAATCAATTTTTGCGCTTCTTCCTGTGTCAGAACTTTTCTGGCTTCTTTCACGGGCAGCTTGCGTTTCTTCATCTTCTTCGGCATGAGATTGCCGAACATTTCTTGCATATTCATGCCTGCTTGCTCGTTGCCTTGCCCTGCGAGCATATCCAGCATCGAAGGCGATGAATCTTCCACTTCGATTTCCACGATTTCATTTTCTAATTTACCACTAGTCAATTGATCTGCGATTTGTGTCCGTTTAGACGCGAGATTTGGGTCAGGCGTGCTTTCTTCTTGTTCGGTTTGATTCTGGCCACCAAACAACATTTCAAACGGATTACGCTGCGTTTTGGAGCGTGAAGGACTCGGCGCAAGCAAAGAAACAATTCGCTCGTTAGCCAACTTCTCTGCGCGATCCTTTACCGTTTCCATTCGCTCGGATTTCACCATGCGTATCGAAGTTTCGATTAAATCCCTGACCATCGACTCGACGTCGCGGCCGACATAGCCAACTTCAGTGAATTTGGTTGCTTCTACTTTGATAAACGGCGCTCCGACCAACTTCGCCAATCTGCGGGCAATTTCCGTTTTCCCTACGCCGGTTGGCCCAATCATCAAAATATTTTTGGGAACAATTTCATCCCTCATGGCTTCATCCACTAAATTTCTCCGATAACGATTCCGCAAAGCAATAGCGACTGATTTCTTTGCCTTCTTCTGACCTACAATGTATCGATCCAGTTCCTGGACAATTTGTTTAGGTGTAAGGGAGCTGTTTGCCATTCGGGTACCCTCCTAAAAAAGTGCGAAATGATATTCAACTTACTCAATCTCTTCGACAATAATGTTATGGTTCGTGAAGACGCAAATTTCAGCGGCCGTCGTAAGCGCAGCATGCGCAATTTCTTTGGCGCTTAACGTTGGCGCATGGCGATACAGCGCTCTTCCGGCTGCCAACGCAAAGCTGCCCCCAGAACCAATGGCTAGAATACCATCGTCCGGCTCAATAATTTCCCCATTGCCCGATAGCAGCAATAAACCGGTAGCGTCCATAACGATCATCATAGCTTCCAATCGTCGCAATACACGATCTTGACGCCAATCCTTCGTCAGCTCAACGGCAGCACGCTGTAAATTTCCATGGTGTTCTTCCAACTTGCCTTCAAATTTCTCAAAAAGGGTAATCGCGTCGGCTACGGAACCTGCGAAACCTGCGATGACTTTCCCTCTATGTAAACGCCTTACTTTTTTGGCACTATTTTTCATAATCATACTGTTTCCAAAGGTTACTTGCCCGTCTCCGGCAATTGCCCCTTTACCTTCATGACGAATGGCAAAAATCGTAGTCGCATGGAATTTAGCTTGACTAGCATCCATCTCTTCTCACCCCTCCAATGGAATCATACACCGTAAGAACTTATCTTTGTGTTGGTTTCGGTCTAATAAAAAGAGATAAACCTCTAGCGAGGTCAATATCGAAATAAAGACCGCATCTAGAGGTACATGTATGAGTAAACGATTGAGTAATAATTCAAAACATTATTATAGTAACACAGTGAACACTGTCTTTACAACTATTCTACATTCGTTTTCGAAAAATTCTGAATACTTTCCAACGCTCGGTTAGCCAGCTTCTCGTATTTTTCTTTTTTATTCCTGATTCTTTCCGGCAGTTGCGGAAGTAATCCGAAATTTGCATTCATCGGTTGAAAATGTTTAAAGTCAGCCGTCGTAATGTAATGAGCCATACTGCCTAGCGTCGTTTCTTCAGGAAGCACCAGGCAAGGCTGCCCCTTCGCTAACCGTCCGGCGTTAAGACCTGCAATTAATCCGGAGGCAGCCGATTCCACGTAGCCTTCCACGCCCGTCATTTGTCCTGCAAAAAACAGATTCTCACGGCGTTTGTACTGGTACGTTGGTTCAAGAAGCTTCGGCGAATTAATAAATGTGTTGCGATGCATGACCCCGTAACGGACGAATTCGGCTTGTTCCAATCCTGGAATCAAAGACAGAACCCGTTTTTGCTCGCCCCATTTCAAATGAGTTTGGAAACCAACCAAGTTATACAAGGTTCCCGCGGCATTATCTTGACGAAGCTGTACGACAGCGTGCGGCAGCTTTCCTGTGTGCGGGTTAATCAGTCCTACCGGCTTCATCGGCCCAAACAAGACAGTTTGCCTACCGCGCTTTGCCATTACCTCTAATGGCATACAGCCTTCGAAGTAAATCTCTTTTTCAAAATCCTTAAGTTCTGCCACTTCAGCAGTAATTAAGGCCTCATAGAAAACATTGAACTCCTCTTCCGTCATCGGACAGTTCAGGTAAGCCGCCTCGCCTTTGTCGTAACGGGAAGCCAAGTAAACTTTGTTCATATCGATGGAATCTTTCTCCACGATCGGGGCTGCCGCATCGTAGAAGTATAAGTATTCCTCGCCCATCAGTTCTTTCAATTGGGCGGATAAATCCGGGGAAGTTAACGGTCCTGAAGCGACAACGGTAATGCCTTCCGGCAATACTTGAACTTCCTCGTTAATAACCTCAATGAGCGGATGGTTCCGCAGCGTCTGGGTCACGGCTTGAGAGAAGCCATCCCGGTCAACGGCTAAAGCCCCTCCTGCCGGCACCGCATGCCGGTCAGCGCAGGAGAGAATTAACGAGTCCATGTGTCTCATTTCTTCTTTTAGTACGCCTACGGCATTGGTCAAACCATTTGAACGCAGCGAGTTGCTGCAAACAAGTTCCGCGAATTGATCCGTAATATGAGCAGGCGTTTTACGGACATTTCGCATTTCGTATAAAGTAACAGGCACACCTTGACGCGCAATCTGCCAGGCTGCTTCACTTCCAGCGAGTCCTGCACCGATGACTGTTACTCTTGGGTATTCTGGCAAAATCGGACACCTCTAATCTTTCATATCTTCGTTTTGATCTTCATTTACTTCTTCTTTATGATCGCATTTCGTACATTGCATGCTTAGGCCATTCTTGCTTCTTTTCTCTATCATCATCGAGCTGCAAACAGGACAAGGCTTGTTAACCGGCTTATCCCATGAGACGAAATCACAGGTTGGATATTGATCGCAACCATAGAATACCCTGCCCTTCTTACTTCTGCGCTCTACAATTTTGCCTGTATGGCAGCTTGGGCATGTGACACCGATATCTTTAATAATCGGTTTCGTATTGCGGCAATCCGGGAATCCAGAGCAGGCAAGGAACTTGCCGAAGCGTCCCATTTTATAGACAAGATGTTTCCCGCATTTCTCGCAGATCTCATCGGATACTTCATCCTGAATTTCGATCTCTTTCATTTCCTCTTCGGCGAATTCAAGCCGCTTTTCAAAGGATGTATAGAAAGTATCCAGGACTCTGACCCAATCCTCTTTCCCTTCTTCTACAAAATCAAGTTCCTCTTCCATATGGGCTGTAAACTCAATATCGAGAATTTCAGGGAAGAACTCTTCCATCAATTGGATGACAAGCTCGCCTAACTCGGTAGGGATGAACTTCTTCTCTTCGATTGCCACATAGCCACGCTTCTGAATCGTCTCCAGCGTCGGAGCATACGTACTTGGTCGACCAATACCCATTTCCTCAAGCGCCCTTACTAAACGGGCTTCTGTATACCGCGGAGGCGGTTGAGTAAAGTGCTGCTTAGGGTCAACGCTTTGTTTGTCCAAAGCATCTCCCTTGGACAATGGCGGAAGCAGCTTATCCTCTTCAGTCGTCCCGTCATCATTACTCTCCACATACACCTTCATAAAGCCCGGGAATTTCATCTTTGAGCCGTTTGCCCGGAAAACCGTCTCGCCTGCCGTCAAATCGATGGTCATCGTGTCCAAAACAGCGGAAGACATCTGACTGGCAACAAACCGTTCCCAAACTAGCTTGTAGAGTCGAAATTGATCTCTGCTGAGGAACTCTTTTAGTTGATCTGGCTCACGAAGTACAGATGAAGGCCTGATGCCCTCATGCGCGTCTTGAGCGTTAGCATTTTTCTTCGTGTAAACACGTGGCGTTTCCGGATAGAAAGCTGATCCATATTTCGTTAAAATATATTCTTTCGCTTCTTCTTGGGCAACCGGTGAGATTCGCGTGGAATCCGTACGCATATACGTGATTAGACCAACGGTTCCCTCTTTCCCCAAGTCTATTCCTTCATATAATTGTTGCGCCACAGACATCGTCTTGGATGCCCTGAAATTCAATTTACGGGCAGCTTCCTGCTGCATGGAGCTCGTAATGAAAGGAGGAGACGGGTTACGCCCCCGCTCTTTCTCTTTCACTTCTTTCACCGTAAATTTCCCACTGCCCATCGCGGCTAAAACCTGGTCAACATCATCCTTCGAATGCAGTTCCTTCTTCTCGCCGTTAATGCTGTGATATTTGGCTTCAAATACCGTTTTGCCTGCGTCCAACAGGACCGTTATGGACCAGTACTCTTCAGGCTCAAATGCTTTAATCTCATTTTCGCGGTCTTGAATCAGCTTAACTGCTACGGACTGCACACGGCCTGCCGATAAGCCTTTTTTTACTTTTTTCCAAAGCAGCGGGCTTATCTTATAACCAACAAGCCGATCCAATATCCGCCGAGCTTGCTGTGCGTTAACGAGATCCTGATTAATGCGGCGAGGCGTTTTGAAAGCGTCCTTCACGGCATCTTTCGTAATTTCATTAAATACAACGCGGCACAGCTCATCAGAGCCGACGTCCAAATAATGCGCCAAGTGCCAGGCAATGGCTTCCCCTTCACGATCCGGGTCAGCCGCCAGATATATTTTTTTAACTTTTTTACTCGCATCTTTTAACTCTTTTAATATAGAACCTTTGCCACGGATAGTTATGTATTTAGGCTCGAAGTTACGATCCACTTCTACGCCAATTTGGCTTTTCGGAAGGTCGCGAATATGACCCATCGAGGCTTTTACGATAAATTTGCTGCCTAAATACTTGCCGATGGTTTTGGCTTTTGCTGGTGACTCCACAATGACTAAAGAATCCGCCATGGATCGTCCTTCCTCCCCTCTTGATTTCAAGGTTAAGTCTATTGGCGAGAAGAAAAACTTCTTGAATAGCCTATGCTTGGATGTAGGTAGAACCTGGAAGCTGTTTAATCGCCTTTTTCATTAGTAAAGATAACAGAACTGCATGCAAATGTCCAAACGTAAATTGTCCGCCATCCAATAAGGCGTCAATCGAAACCGGTTCATTCGACAGTTTTCGGAAAATTTCGTCTTCCTCTTTGGTCAATGAAAAGGAGGGCAGAGGCTTCATGATGGCTCGTTTTTCATCTGAACTTACCATATAGTTATAGTCGTCTACAATCTCTTCAACGCGGGTTACCAACTTGGCGCCTTCTTTCAAAAGCTTATGAACTCCGCTGCTCAGACGGGAATCGATCGGTCCCGGAACAGCGAAAACATCCCGTGATTCCTCGAGGGCGAACTCAACTGTAATCAGCGATCCGCTGTCCTCAGCAGCTTCCACGACCGTGACACCCAGCGACAAGCCCGCAATTATGCGGTTTCGCTGCGGAAACATGCCCGGCTTCATCCCTGTACCAATCGGGTATTCCGAAATGATAGCCCCTTCTTGCTCAATATGTCGAAATAATAAAGCATTCTCACGCGGGTAAATTTGATTGATAGCGCAACCAAGCACGGCTACCGTCTTCGATTTCCCCTGCAATGCGCCGATATGGGCTTTGCTGTCAATGCCTCTGGCGAGGCCGCTGACAATACCGAATCCAGCTCTGGAAAGAGCGGCAGCCCATTCCTCCGCAATCTTTTTGCCATACATCGTCGGAGTTCGGGTTCCGACCATACCCAAAAGTCGTCCATTCAAATAAGCCGGGCTTCCCTTCACATACAGGACCCAAGGCGGCTGAGCAATTTCTTTCAATATCTGCGGGTACTCTTCATCCAAAATCGTTACAATTTGAATGGATTGCTTCATATATATTTGCAGCCTTTCCTCGATGAAAACACGTGTAAACCGCGAGGAAATCAGTTCAGCTACGGAGGCTCTTATCCCTTTGGAGGAAATCTCTGCTGCCGAGAGCTCCAACAAGACTTGCGGCTCAGGGAAACGGCTTACGAGCTGAAGTATCGTTTTCCAACCGATCCCTTCAAGCTCGTGGAGACCAAATAGAATGAATCGATTATCCATAAGTATATACACTCCTTACTCGAATGACAAATCTTTGCAGAGCTAGAAAAAGAAAAAACCTCCCAAATCCCTACATGAGGGAAATGGAAGGTTGCTTACCTTCAACAGAAAAGACTATTTTTTTGTGATCACTTTGTCGAGCATTCCTTTTTCTTCAAGGACGCTAACAAGCGTTGAACCCATTTCAGATGGCGTAGCCGCTACGCGGATTCCGCATCTTTCCATCGTTGCAACTTTCTCAGCCGCTGTACCTTTACCACCGGAAATAATCGCACCGGCATGGCCCATACGTTTTCCTGGAGGCGCAGTTTTACCGCCGATAAAGCCAACAACCGGCTTCGTCATGTTTGCAGCAACCCACTCAGCCGCTTCTTCTTCTGCTGTTCCACCGATCTCACCGATCATAATAACAGCATAAGTGTCAGGATCTTCATTGAAACGTTTGAGGATATCGATAAACTCGGAACCTTTAACAGGGTCTCCACCGATACCGACTGCGGAGGATTGTCCAATTCCGCGAGTTGTCAATTGGTGAACCGCTTCGTAAGTCAATGTTCCGGAACGGGAAACAACACCTACGTGACCTGGCGTGTGAATGTAACCAGGCATGATGCCGATTTTGCACTCGCCTGGCGTGATAACGCCCGGGCAGTTTGGTCCGATCAGAACGGTTCTTTTGCCTTCCATGTAACGTTTTACGTTAACCATGTCAAGAACAGGGATACCTTCTGTAATACAGATAACGAGATCAAGATCAGCGTCAACTGCTTCGATAATGGATTCTGCAGCAAATGCAGGTGGAACATAAATAACGGATGCCGTAGCACCAGTTGCATTTTTTGCTTCGATAACTGTGTTAAAAACCGGAAGTTGAACTAATTCGCCATTTTCCAGTGTGATGTCTACTTTCGTTCCGCCTTTACCTGGGGTTACGCCACCAACCATTTGTGTGCCGTATTCAAGACCGCCTTTGGTATGAAACAAACCCGTAGCGCCGGTAATCCCTTGAGTAATGACTTTTGTATGTTTATTGACCAAAATACTCATGATCTTTTGTTCACATCCCCTATATTATTTAAAACCGCACGGGTTTAATTATTTCACAAGTGCAACGATTTTTTGAGCGCCGTCTGCCATGGAATCAGCAGCAACAATGTTCAAGCCGGATTCGTTAAGAATCTTTTTGCCAAGTTCCACGTTTGTTCCTTCAAGACGAACAACAAGCGGACGGGATAGACCCAGTTCTCTAGCCGCGGCAACAACGCCGTCAGCAATAACGTCACAACGCATGATACCGCCGAAGATGTTAACGAAGATCCCTTTAACTTGATCATCGGACAGGATGATTTTGAATGCTTCTGTAACTTTCTCTTTCGTAGCACCGCCCCCTACGTCAAGGAAGTTAGCAGGGTCTCCGCCGTAGTGCTTGATGATGTCCATAGTAGCCATCGCAAGTCCTGCGCCGTTAACCATACAACCGATGTTGCCATCAAGAGCAATATAGCTCAGGTCATACTTGGAAGCTTGGATTTCTTTGGCATCTTCTTCTTCAAGGTCGCGAAGAGCAACGATATCCTTGTGGCGGAAAAGAGCGTTGGAATCAAAGTTCAGTTTGGCATCTAGAGCCATAACATCCCCAGAACCCGTAACAACCAATGGGTTGATTTCGGCAATGGAAGCGTCTTTCTCTACGAATGCTTTATAAAGAGCGAGCATGAACTTAACTGCTTTGTTAACCAGCTCGTTAGGAATGTTAATGGAGTAAGCCAGTCTGCGTGCTTGGAAAGCTTGAAGACCAATTGCAGGATCCACAACTTCTTTGAAAATTTTCTCAGGAGAATGTTCAGCTACTTCTTCAATCTCCGTACCGCCCTCTTCAGACGCCATCAAAACGACGCTGCCTGTTGCACGGTCAACAACAACACCAACATAATATTCTTTTTTAATGTCACAGCCTTCTTCGATCAAAAGACGTTTAACTTCTTTGCCTTCCGGACCTGTTTGGTGAGTGACAAGTACTTTGCCAAGAATTTCGCTAGCATATGTACGAACTTCATCGAGGTTTTTGGCTACCTTAACGCCGCCTGCTTTCCCGCGACCTCCGGCATGAATTTGCGCCTTTACAACAACGACGGATGTTCCAAGTTCTTTCGCTGCTTCAACAGCTTCATCAACGGTGAAAGCAACTTTCCCGTTAGGAACGCTGACTCCGTACTGTCTCAGGACTTCTTTGCCTTGGTACTCATGGATATTCATTTCCTAAAATCCTCCTATCAGTATGGACTTTCTATACGTGCTATACAGGGGAAAAGTGTAATTTCCTATTTGTGTTGTGCACGAAATAAATCTTGCTGCCGGAATTAGTATCACACTTCTTCACAAGCCCTAACCATTGTATCACTAATTTTCGACAGTTTCCTTATTTTTTTCGTTAATTCATTCAAAGTTTCCTTTCACGCTGAAAAACTTTAGCTATCACTTTCAAATCAAAAGCAACCTTAGATTCTTATCCGCACATAGAAACAGTCATTAAAAAAGACGCATTTTCCAAAAAAATGAAAAATACGTCCATCTTTTTACTTATCCATATTGCGGGGTTGTAGGTGTATTTATTCGCGGTTCGCGCTCCGCTTGCTTAATAAATCGCAGCTCATTGCCTGTGAAGCTGCACACCAGACATTGAATCATCGGTTCATCCTCAGGTATGGCGTCAGGATCATTGAACTCTGTAATGTTTCCGGACAGTGCATCCTTAAGAAATGACTGCGCATAGCTGGTTATTACGCTGAATTTAATGCGATTAGAACGGCAGTTTGGACAAAAATACGGCTTCTCCTGCATATCATCACCTCATCTTCCAGTATGTGCATGTTGACTTTTTTTAAAACATTTTTCGATGATTTACGCATTGCGTAAATTTTCCATTTTCTATACAATAGAGGGAAATATGCGGATCAATAAGGAAGCACCTTTTATCCTGATGCACAGCAACAGCATGCTGCTGCTCACGCCAAGGAGAGGAAGGTGTTTTTTCATGTACGGAAAAGTATGGAGTGCCTGCTTGCAGGGTATAGAAGGTCGAACGATTGAAGTTGAAGTCGATGTCTCCAACGGATTACCCCAAATGAATTTGGTCGGGCTGCCCGACTCCGCCATTCGCGAATCGGTGGAAAGAGTTCGCACCTCCATCAAAAATTGCGGATTCACTTTTCCGATGGATCGAATTACCGTGAATCTGGCACCGGCAGACTTGCGCAAAGAGGGCTCCTCTTTCGATTTAGCCATTGCAGTCGCCATTCTGATTACAACCGGTCAAGTAAGCAGCGAGCCCTTGCAAATGACCTTGTTTCTAGGCGAACTTGCGCTGGACGGCTCGCTTAGGCCCGTCCCGGGTGTGCTTTCTATGGCGCATGCGGCGAAACAGTTGGGCATCAAACGAGTATGCGTACCTCGCTTAAATGCCGCCGAAGCCGCACTGATTGATGGCATCGAAGTATGCGGACTAACCAATCTCTCCGATTTTAGAAATTGGAACCAGCAAACCCATCATGAATTTGTTGTGCATGCCGGCAACAATGAAGATTCGACAAATTTCTCGGCAGACCAACGCAATATCGAAGATTACGCTGATGTCAACGGGCAGCACCAAGTCAAACGGGCGATGATGATTGCGGCAGCCGGCATGCATAATATTATTTTAATCGGAGCTCCGGGAACCGGGAAAACGATGTTAGTCAAGCGCATGCCCTCCATTTTACCGCCTATGTCCGATCATGAAGCGCTGGAAGTCACCAAAATATTCAGTGCCTCAGGTAAGCTTGCAGACCGTACATCCCTGATGCGCACCCGATCATTCCGGGCTCCGCACCATACCATTTCTGCTGCCGGGCTGGTGGGAGGAGGCACCATCCCAAAACCTGGCGAGGTCAGCTTAGCGCATAGAGGAATTCTGTTTCTGGACGAGCTGCCGGAATTTACAAGGAATGCGCTCGAAGTGCTCCGACAACCGCTAGAAGATCGTTCCGTTACTATTGCCAGAGCGAGAGCAGTGTACACTTTCCCTTCACAGTTTATTTTAGCTGCTGCCATGAATCCGTGTCCTTGCGGCTTTTATGGAGCTGAAACCGAAGCCAATGCGTGTGTTTGCTCTCCCGCCAAAATCATGCAGTACCGCTCCAAAATATCCGGTCCTCTCCTCGATCGCATCGACCTGCATGTCGAGGTGCCGAAGCCCAGCTATGCTCAGCTAAACGAACATACACACGCTAATCCGCTCTCTTCCAAAGAAATGCTGGCTAAGGTGTTAATTGCCCATCAGCGCCAGCATGAACGATATGCAGGTACCGGCATTCACCATAATAATGAATTAAGCGGTAACCGCATGAGGCAGGTTTGCCAGTTAACCGCCGAAGGAGAGGAACTGCTGCGAGCTTCATTCGAAGCTCTAGGTCTTAGCGCCAGAGCCCATGATCGCATTCTCCGCTTAGCCTTGACGATTGCAGACTTAGAGCAATGCGATCATATTCTTCCTCACCATTTGGCTGAAGCCATTCAATACCGGAACCTCGATAAACGGCAAAAAGAATTCGACGGTTGACGCAAAAAAGAGCCTTTTGCCCAGACCGCCTACACGACGATGGCTCAAAAGGCTCCTTCTATATGTTCAATCTCAAGCGCTTGTCCGTCCGTGGATAGTTCCACCGCAATCACATCAAAACGAACGGGCAGCTCATATTTTTGAAAGCGGTGCAAGTAATATTGGGCGGTTTCTTTCACTTTCATTTGCTTACGAAGGTCTACGGATTCTTTGGCCAGCCCAAACCGGCCCGAAGAACGCCTTGATCTGACCTCAACGAATACGAGAGTGCCTGCTTGCTCTGCAATAATATCCAGCTCTCCCGTGCGGCAGCGCCAGTTCCGCTCCACAATCCGATAGCCCTGTTTGCTCAAGAATGCCTCAGCCGCCTCTTCTCCAAGCTTCCCGAGCTGCTTTTTGTTCTTTGGTCCCCGGTCGTTCATCCTCTGTTCCTCTGCTCACGCATTCGGTTATCCGATCGATAGATAAAGCTCAGCACTTCCGCCACCAACTGGTAAAGCTCAGAAGGTATCTCCTGATCCAGATCCAGCTTGGACAACACTTCTACCAACGAAGAATCCTCTTGAATGGGGATGCCGTTATCTTTCGCTTTCTGCAAAATAGCTTCAGCCATATGGCCCTTGCCTTTCGCGATGAGGGTTGGCGCTTTCTGCGTTTCAGGTGAATAGCGGAGTGCCACGGCCTTCTTGATCGGGGTAGGCTCAGGTGTCCCGGCTGAATTTCTCTGCGTAGTCATGCCCGGAAGTCTACCCCCTTGTACGTTTTGGGAAGAAAGAGCGAACGCAGATCTGCACGCCCGTCTGTAACGGCTTTCGCCTCGTTCTCATGGACGATTGGCTGTGGATATGGCGCACATTTCAATGAAATAAACTGATACCCGGCTTTATTCATCGCCGCCGTAATTTCTTCCTTGGACTCTTCCATCATCGGAGCCAATGCCGGATGATCATTATGAATCGTCAACGAGACGATCTTATTCACGACATGCACATCGACGAGCGTATTTCCCATCACTTTCATTTGCAAATCGAACAGTAACCGGCAGTTGCTCGCATCCACTTCCCCGCGTTTGCCTTTACGGGATTGAATATGGATGGCAGCAGACTGCTGACCGGTTCCATCCATAAAAGGAACAAACAAGGTCATATGGGCAAACATGGCGGATTTGTCCCCTGACAGCATCAGCTGCTGCCCCGTAATCTGCCCAATGGCCTGTTGCGCGGCTTCTTTGAGCGGCGCAGGCGTGTCATCAGAGGCTGTCAGCTGTAGCAGCAGACTCTTTAATGTTTCCGCAGCAGGGGGCTTCGCCGTATCGTCCTGCTGGGAAGGCGCGCCGATCAGACTAGGCATCTGATGATCGTCCGTCCGAGGCCGTCCGCGAAACGGCACCTCTCCGCGCTCATCCAGCTTCGCTGCCAGATGCGCCTCGTGCTCCACGCCAACGGCCTTGAGCATCCGGCTGATCCAGTTAGGCTCTGGATCAGCCTCGGGCGCCTGAGGCGCACTGCTGCGCGCCTCCAAGGGCTCGGCCGCCTTCTGCTTCGCAGGCGGCTGCTGCACCGGCGAACCCGCCACGGGCGGTTCGCCTTCAGGCGGAGGCTCAGCGCTTCGCGCCTGAGCCTCCGGCGCGGCCGCCCTAGCCTGACGGGCGGCCTGCGGTTCCGCCGCCGGCTGCGCCGGGGCGGCGGCGGGCTCAGCGCCCGCTGCAGCGGCAGCGGGCGGAGCCGTTACGGCAGCCGCCGCAGGGGCGCTGCCGGTTGCCGGAGGCGGCGGCCCTGCGGGAGCCGCCGCCGTGCTGGCGCCAGCCTGCGGAGCGGCTGGCGGAGCTGGTGCCGCGGCCGGCGCCTCCGGCGGCCGCGCAGGCCAGGCAGCTGCGGCGGAAGCGCGCAGCTCCTTCAGCAGCGCGACAACCTGCTTCGCGGTGTCCGCGGCCGGATGCTGCGGCTCCTGCTCCAATAGTGTCGCAGCCTGCTGTTCAAGCTGTTCCAGCACCTTCCCTACCGGAGGTCCGGAAGTAACCTGCCTTAAAGCCCCTACCGTTTCCTGCGTAAGGGGCAGTCCTTTTTTATGAGCAAGAACAGCCGCTTGAGCCCATTCTTCCTTATTTGCGCCTTCAGGCAAATTACTCATCAAAGCTTCAAAAGCCTTTACATTTTCCTTCGTTACTGGAACGCCTTCCTGCTGCATCTGCTGGACCATTTGCCGGTTACCCGCTGTATCCTTAACTGTGAAAGCCTTAAGTAGATCGCCAAGCGAATCTTCCGCGATTTGTACATCGGATGCCATCAGCGGCTTTAACAAAATTTGGCCGCCACTGGATTCCGGTTGAACCTGCAGGTACGTCACGTCTCCTTGCTTAAGAGGAGTTTCGAGTTTGGCCCTGACCTGTACGCCGCCAATGTTAAGCATGGCTTCTTGATCGCTAAGCAGCTGAAGAACGACGCCTTTGACAACTTGCCCTACTTTGAGTTCGAGCACCTTGCTGTCCGAAGCCGTTAGCTCGCCAACCAAGCTGCGAATTAATCCGCTTATGTTCATCCCGTTCACCTCAAGTCTTTCTTACGCTTATGTATATTATCGGCTACCTCCAGCCATTTCTTTATAAGATGAAGTCAGATGAAGTCCAGTTCCAATTGTTCCGACTGCGGCCGAGCTTCCTTTTCTTCCAGCTGCGCCATCACTTTGCGTATAAATAATTTACGATGAAGCGGCGTAGGACCATAGCGCAAAAGCATCTCCCTGTGGTGCTTAGTCGCATAACCTTTATGTACGGCAAGTCCATACTCGGGATATTGCTCGTCCCAATCTGCGCACATCCGGTCTCTTGTCACCTTCGCGATAATCGACGCGGCTGCAATCGATTGACTTAACGCATCCCCGTGTATTATGGCGGTTTGCGGAATATCCGTATCCACGCTCTCCGCGTCAACCAGCAAATAGTCAGGCACATGGCTTAGCTGCTGTACTGCCTGCTTCATGGCCAATCTTGCCGCTTGCTTGATATTAAGCGATTCAATCTGCTCCACATCAACGATGCCAACCCCGACCGCAAGTGCCTCATTCATGATCTGTTCATAGAGCGCATCGCGTTTCTTCTCAGAAAGCTTCTTTGAATCGTTTACTCCATCCAGCACAAAGCCTTTAGGAAGAATCACAGCAGCCGCAACGACATCGCCGAATAAACAGCCTCTTCCTACCTCGTCGATCCCGGCAACAAGGCTGAAACCTTGCTCCCATACTTCTTTTTCGTGCTCCAGCAATGATGCTCGCCCCTTTCCATTCCACCATTATAAGGGATTGCCCTTTCGTCAAGCCATACCCATTTTTTTCTTCAAAAAAATAAAACCATCTAGTCTACGACTAGATCCTTGTCTAAACTCGTACGTTGGAGCGTGGGGAAGGAACTCCGTTCCCTTATTTCGGCGAAAAGCGGAATTTCTAGCGCCCTAGGGGAACTACAGGGTCTTATTTCACCTCAATGATCCAAATATCTGCTCACATGTTGGAATAGCGGACCCTGGTTCCCTCCCCCTTGCCAAAAGGGCTGTTTCCAGCAAAATAGCACCCTGTAGTTCCCCTCCCTCTTCTTCCAGTGAGGCATGGAGGCTCGCCGTCCCTGCCTGAAAGCTTCGCTTACCCCAAACCCATAAAATAAAAAAAGCCACCTCCGGCCCGCGTTGTCAGCTGAGTTCGGAAAGTGGTTCTTTTGTTGCTTATGTGTTAAGGCTTTTCCAAAGAAATACGCCCCATTTTACCTGCACGAAGATCGCGTATGATGATTAAGGATGCTTTATCCAAATCGACTTTGCCTCCGCTCACAATAGCTCCGCGCTTACGGCCGATCGCTTCCATAACCTTGACCACTTCATGCACATTATCCATATCCTCCGGAAGCTCGGTAATTCCGAATCGCTCTTGGAGAGCTGCCCCGTAATGCTGAACCATGTAGCGGACAATAAAAAGCGCAATCTCATCCAAATGAAGCAATTCCTCTTTGATCGCTCCGGTAGCTGCAAGACGTTGACCAACCATCTGATCCTCGAATTTCGGCCATAAAATACCCGGCGTGTCCAGCAGGTCCATTTCCGTCCCGACTTTAATCCACTGCTGACCTTTCGTAACACCCGGCTTATCGCCGGTTGCTGCAATCTTCTTACCCGCCAGCTGATTAATGAGCGTGGATTTTCCAACGTTTGGAATACCTACGATGAGCGCTCTTACCGCACGGGGATTAATGCCTTTGCTGAGCTGACGTTCAATTTTGTGTGCCCACAGCTGCTTAACGCGTGGCAAAATTTCTTTGGTTGCGGTTCCGGTTGCCGCATCGATCGGCAAGGCCGGCAGACCCAGATCAGCAAAATACTTAACCCACTGCGACGTCACTTGAGGATCCGCCAAATCGTTTTTATTCAGAAGAACCAAGCGGGGCTTGCCCTTCAAAATTTCATCTACCATCGGGTTCCGGCTGGAGAGCGGTACGCGGGCATCCAAGAGCTCAATGACGACATCGATCAGCTTCAGCTTGTCTTCAATCTGCCTTCGAGCTTTGGTCATATGACCGGGAAACCATTGAATGGTCATTTCTTATTCACCTCAAAAATGTATAAAACTAATTTTGTTCAGCGGCCAAAAAATAACTTCCGCGCGGCCGACGACTTTATTGTACGGAACGAAGCCTACGCTTTTAGCGCGGCTGTCTTTGGAATTCGGACGGTTGTCTCCCATTGCGAAAAGCTCCCCATCCGGCACTTTCGTTTCCGGGAAGTCGGACAATGTGTTATAGGCATGCCCTTCTTTATTGGCTTGTTCAATCGCTTCTTTAATGAAAGACTGATCGATTTCTTGACCATTGATGAATACTTTATCGCCGGTTACTTTAACGGTTTCCCCTGGTAGAGCGATAACACGTTTGATGTAATCTTTCCCTTCCGGTGCGTGGAAAACGATAACTTCTCCGCGTTTCGGCGCGCGTATGTCATACACAATCTTGTTGACGATGAGTCGTTCGCCCGATAAAAAATTCGGACGCATGGAATCGCCGTCGACGATGAAAGGCGAGAACAAGAACCAGCGAATGATAATGACAAGCACTCCCGCGATAACAAGCGCTTTGATCCATTCCCATGTCTCACTTTTTGCTGTTTTTGCCGGTGCTGCTTCCTCGTTCGATATTGAGCTTACTCTAGGCTGATCTTGCTCATTCTGTTCCATCACTGATTGCCTCTTTTCCAGTTTTGGTTTTATGTATAGATTGCCCTACAAAAATGAAAAGGAGACTTGCCTAAACAAGCCCCCCGTTTTCTTATCGAATTTCTTTGATTCTTGCTGCTTTTCCACGAAGACCACGCAGATAATAAAGTTTCGCACGACGAACTTTACCACGGCGAGCCACTTCAATCTTCTCAATCTTCGGAGAATGGAATGGGAAAGTTCTTTCCACACCCACGCCGTAAGAAATTTTACGAACTGTAAACGTTTCGCTGATTCCACCGCCGTGGCGTTTAATAACAACACCTTCGAACAGCTGAATACGCTCACGTGTACCCTCGATAACTTTTACGTGTACTTTAAGTGTGTCTCCTGGACGGAAATTAGGAATATCCGTACGGAGTTGCTCTTTCGTAATCTCTTGAATAAGATTCATAGTTGACTCCCTCCTTCCACACAGGTGTTCATTCCGCTTATCTACTTCGTATGTCTTAGCTGTTACGCGTAGAGGACCACCAGACTCGAACTGTTGAAAAATTCACAACAGAATATATATTATCATAGACCGAGAAGAAATTCAATAGAGAAGTTTATGGGGGGTTACTTCGTCTGTTTCCTCTCTTGCCATTCCATGATCCAAACCTTTTCCTCTTTGGAAAACTCTCTGCCTTCAAGCAAATCAGGCCTGCGTTCTAACGTCCGGAATAAGGATTCCTTGCGGCGCCAACGCTTCACATTTTCATGATGACCTGACAAAAGCATTTCGGGAACTTCCCATTCTCTAAACTTGGCTGGCCTTGTATAGTGGGGATACTCCAGAAGGCCTGTAGAGAAAGAATCCGTCACCGCCGACATCTCATTGCCGAGGACACCGGGCAGCAGCCTCACTACGCTGTCTATAACAACCATAGCAGGCAATTCGCCGCCCGTTAATACATAATCGCCGATGGACAGCTCATCCGTCACCAGATACTGCCTGATACGCTCATCATAACCCTCATAATGACCGCAAATAAACACAAGATGCTCTTCCGAAGAGAGCTCTTCCGCCATCTTCTGTGAAAACGGTTTTCCTTGCGGACACATGAGAATGACCCGCGGTTTAACCGGATCTTGGTCAGCCTCTTGACGCTTAGGCAGATCCTCAACAGCGGCAAATATCGGCTCTGGCTTCAAGACCATTCCGCCTCCGCCGCCATAAGGGTAATCATCGACTGTGTTGTGTTTATTATTGGCGTACTGACGGAAATTTACCGTGTTAAGACTGACAATCCCCTTGTCACGAGCTTTCCCCAAAATGCTCGATGAGAATACGCCATCAAACATTTCTGGAAACAAGGTCAATACATCGATTCTCATTCCATTAATCCTTCCATCAGATGAACCCGTATTGTTTTATCAGCGATGTTGACATCCAGGATCACATCATCAATCACAGGGAGCAGCAGCTGTTTGCCCTTGGGCAAGTCCACAACCCAAACATCATTCGCTCCAGGTGTCAACACTTCAGAAACAAGCCCTAGTTCCTGGCCTTCTTCCGTTATAACCTTGCAGCCAATAATCTCGTGGTAATAATATTCTCCCTCATCCAGAGGCTGTTGATTCTTAGCTTCTATTTTAAGGAGCGAGCCTTTGAATTTCTCAACCTCATTGATGTTGCTGAATTGTGCAAATTGCACGATAAACATATTTTTATGTAAGCGGGAGGTTTGCACCGTCACCGGCGTTTGCTTATTTTGAGAATCCACGATAATTAACGAATTGCCTTTATCAAAACGTTCAGGAAAATCGGTTTCCGGAACGATTTTCAGTTCCCCGCGTATCCCGTGGGTATTTGCGATTTTGCCAACAGTTATTAGTTTTTCTGTCATTTGCGCTTGCCCAACCTCCATATTCATTTACCTACGAGAAAAAGGCTAGGAACTGAATCCTAACCTCGTTTCTTATGAAACGATTTCAACGGCTACCCGCTTCGTTTCTTTCACTGCTGCTGACGTGACAACCGTGCGGAGCGACTTCGCAATCTTGCCCTGCTTGCCGATCACTTTACCGACATCGTCGGGGTGAACAGACAGCCTGTACTCGATTTTGTCCTCTTTCTCCACAACAGCGACACGCACTTCTTCCGGATGATCAACAAGAGCCTTAGCAATAACGGTGATAAGATCCTTCATGAACCCACCCTCCGAAAGATAACAGATTACTTCTGCAATTTCAGCTCGTGAAACTTAGTCATCAAACCTGCTTTGGAGAACAGGCTGCGAACTGTATCGGACGGTTGAGCGCCAGTTTGAAGCCATTTCAGCGCTTTTTCCTCATCAAGGTTTACAGCTGCTGGTTCTGTAATCGGGTTATAAGTTCCGATTTCTTCGATAAAACGACCATCACGCGGGGAACGGGAATCCGATACCACCACACGGTAGAAAGGAGCTTTATGAGCGCCTACACGTTTAAGACGAATACGTACTGCCATGAAAAATCACCTCCTACTTAGAATAAAAAGCTTTATTTAAAAGGGAAATTTAAATCCCTTGCCTAACTTCTTCATACCCTTGGCGCCCTTCGGTCCCATCATGCCCGAAAACTGCTTCATCATTTTGCGCATATCATCGAACTGCTTAATGAAACGGTTGACCTCTTGCACCGAGTTACCGCTGCCGAGCGCAATCCGCTTCCGGCGGCTTGCATTCAAGAGCTCCGGTTTGCGCTTCTCTTCTTTCGTCATCGACTTCACAATCGCCTCAACACGGGCCATCTGCTTGTCGTCCACTTTCATATCTTTCATGCCTTTGATCTTGTTTGCGCCTGGCAGCATCTCCAGAATTTGATCAAGAGGCCCCATCTTCTTCACTTGCTCCATTTGATCAAGGAAATCCTCAAACGTGAACTCGGCGTTGCGCATTTTGCGCTCCATTTCTTTCGCCTTGTCCATATCGATACCGGCTTGCGCCTTCTCAATCAAAGTAAGCATATCGCCCATGCCAAGAATTCTTGACGCCATGCGATCCGGGAAGAACGGTTCTAACGCATCCATCTTCTCGCCGCTTGCTACGAACTTGATCGGACAGCCTGTAACCGCCTTGACTGACAACGCCGCGCCACCGCGCGTATCGCCATCCAGCTTGGTAAGTACCACGCCCGTAAGTTCCAACTGCTGATGGAAACTCTCTGCGACATTAACGGCATCTTGTCCTGTCATCGCATCGACTACAAGCAAGATTTCGTCGGGCTCAACTGCGGAACGAACATTTTTCAGTTCATCCATCAGGTTCTCATCAATATGCAGGCGACCCGCGGTATCAATGATGACATAATCATTGCCGTTATCTTTCGCATGTTGAAGACCGGCTTTGGCAATGTCAACAGGGTTCACTTTATCCCCTAGTGCAAAAACGGGAACTTTCAACTGCTCGCCAAGCACCTCTAACTGTTTAATTGCCGCAGGACGATAAATGTCGCACGCAACCAGCAGCGGTCTATGGTTTTGTTTCTGGAGCATTTTTGCCAGCTTGCCGGACGTCGTTGTCTTACCTGCCCCTTGCAAGCCTGCCATCATAATGACGGTCGGCGGTCGATTGGAACGGGCCAGCTTGCTTTGCGTGCCGCCCATAAGCGCAGTTAGCTCTTTGTTAACGATATCGATAACGACCATGCCCGGCGTAAAGGACTTCAGCACATCTTGTCCAACAGCTTGCTCCTTCACTTTGGCAATAAAGTCTTTCACCACTTTAAAGTTAACGTCCGCTTCAAGCAGAGCGAGCCTGACCTCGCGAAGCGCTTCGCCTACATCTTCTTCCGTCAGCTTACCTTTGCTTCTCAGCTTGCCGAACACGTTCTGTAACCGGTTTGCTAATCCTTCAAATGCCATGCGCTTCACCTCCTGCTTGGACTTTTTAATCGATCCCTACTATTGTATCAAAAAGCTCTGCGGTTTTCCTCTTTAGCTCCGGGTCGCAGCTTTCCAGCATGTGATCCAGCTCTGTGCGAAGCTTCATACGTTGTTCGTGCTTATGTAACAAGTGCAGTTTAGCTTCATATTCCTGTAAAGTTACTTCTGCGCGTTTTATATGTTCATATACCGCTTGGCGGCTTATTTCGAAATTCTCGGCAATCTCTCCGAGCGAGTAATCGTCATGAAAATACAATTGAAGAAATGTTCTCTGCTTCTCGGTTAAAAGCGGTTCATAGAAGTCAAATAGCAGATTGATGCGATTCGTTTTCGCAAGCATTTGATCGACAGTCATGAATCCACCTCCGTAAAGGTTGCACCCTTGACAGCAGCACAACAGAACCTATCATACTGAATTCCGCGATGAATGTCAAGCGTTTTACCTTGTCAGTTCGCAAACAAAAAATTCTCCTCTTACCGACACTCGGCAGAGGAGAATTTCTACAGAATTATCCTTCTTTTTGCTCGCCTATCCATTTGCCGAATAGGGCATGGACGAACTGCTCGGAATCGAATGGCTGAAGATCGTCCATTTTTTCGCCGAGGCCGACGAATTTCACCGGCAGCGATAATTCTTGACGAATCGCCACGACGATTCCGCCCTTTGCTGTTCCGTCAAGCTTGGAGAGCACCAGCCCGGTCAGACCGGTTTTGTCACCGAAAAGCTTCGCCTGGCTGAGCGCGTTTTGCCCTGTCGTTGCGTCAAGAACAAGAATGACCTCATGGGGAGCGTCCGGCACTTCACGCTGAATGACGCGGTAAATTTTATTCAGCTCTTCCATGAGATTGACTTTGTTTTGCAAACGGCCAGCCGTATCGCACAGCAAAATATCGACACCGCGGGTTTTGGCCGCCTGCACAGCATCGAACATGACCGCGGCAGGGTCTGCCCCTGACTGCTGCTTAATCACGTCAACGCCTACGCGTTCTCCCCAAGTTTCCAACTGTTCGATCGCACCGGCACGGAACGTATCCCCAGCGGCCATGAGAACCTTTTTGCCCTGCGATTTGAACATATGGGCCATTTTACCGATGGTTGTCGTTTTCCCTACGCCATTGACACCAACGAACAAAATAACCGTCAAACCATTCGGATTCATATTTAAGCCCGCATCTGCGTCACCTTTGAGCAGTTCAATCAACTTTTCAGAAAGAATGGGCTGCAGCTCTGCAGGATCTTCGATTTTACGTTTCTTCACTTCCGCACGAAGCTGATCAATGAGCTTAAGAACCGTATTGACGCCTACGTCGGCGCCAATCAGAATTTCTTCCAATTCCTCATAGAAATCTTCGTCAATCTTTTTGCGGCGGCTAAATAGGTCATCGACCCGTTCAACGAACACGTCTCTTGTTTTCGTTAGTCCCTCTTTAAACTTATTCGTTACCGCTTCAGCCTTACTGGAAATGCTCTCTTTTAACCGTTTAAAAAAACTCATAGTTCCTCCTAAAAATAACTTGAACTTATTAGGATGCGGACATTGCCGCTTCCTCATCTTCCAATCGAACAGAAACGAGCTTGGAAACGCCGCCTTCCTGCATCGTTACGCCATATAGCACATCGGCTTCTTCCATCGTTCCTTTACGGTGCGTAACGACGATAAATTGCGTCATTTCCGAGAACTCGCGCAAATATTCCGCAAAACGGGATACGTTCGCCTCGTCCAAAGCAGCCTCAACTTCATCCAGTACGCAGAAAGGTACCGGTTTAACTCGAATGATCGAGAATAGCAGCGCGATGGCTGTAAGCGCACGTTCTCCCCCGGATAGAAGCTGTAGATTTTGCAGTTTTTTGCCTGGGGGCTGGGCCACGATCTCAATTCCGGTATCCAGCATATTGTCTGGTTCCGATAAAATCAAATCCGCACGGCCGCCGCCGAATAATTTGGAGAAAACAACGCCGAAATGCGATCGGATGGCGTCAAACGTTGTCTTAAAACGCTTGGACATCTCCTGATCCATTTCCCGAATGACTTGATAAAGCGTCGTTTTGGCTTCGATCAAATCATTTTTCTGCGCATCCAAAAACTCATAACGCTCCGAAACCCTTGCATACTCCTCGATAGCGCCAAGATTGACGTCGCCGAGCGAAGCAATTTCGCGTTTAAGCTCCCGCACTCTGCTTTGCGTACCTTGGATATCCTCCGGAACCGGATAACGTTCTTTGGCCAGCTCATAGCTGAGCTCATATTCTTCGCCGAGCTTTTTCAGCATGTTTTCCAGCTCAACATCGAGCCTTGTTACACGCACTTCGGTTTGGTGCAAGCTCTCTTCTACCTGCTTTAACTGAAGCCGCTGCGTACGCGTCTCATTCTCTCCCTGTTCAAGCTTTTGCAACCATTCGGTTCGCTCCGCACGCTTGAAATCGATGCTCTCTGTGCACTCCTGCTTCTTCAGTTTGAGATCATTAAGCAGCTCGACTTGCAGGACGGTTTCCTGCTCAAGCGTACTCATATCCTGTTCCAGCTGCTGCAGGAGCCCCCGGTTCGTCTCCATCTCCCGATCTGACTCCCCAAGATCCTGCTGCAACCGCCTCTGCTGATCTTGAAGGGACTGCTTCTCTTGGGAAATGGAGGCCACTTTCACCTTAAGATCCGTCAGTTGGCTCTGCAGCTCTTCTTTCTCCGATTCGCTGGCTTTCCGCGAATGTTCAGCATCGCGAATCGCTTGCTGCAAGGAAGCTTCTTCTTGCTGCAGCTCCGCCAGAGCCTCTTCGGACTCGGTTTTCCGGCGTGCCAGATCCGCTTGCTCTTCGAGCAAAGTTCCCCTGTCTTGACTATCCAAGGACAGCTGTTCTTCCACCGTGCGGCTCTCCGCTTCAAGCGGATTCAACTCCGCGCGGACTTGCTGTTCCTCGATACGTTTTTGCTCGCCTTTCTGACGAAGCTGCTCGATGGTCATCATTTCTTCCGTGATCTCACGCTTCATTGCGCTGGTTTGGTTGCGCAAGCCGCTGAGCTGACCCTCGGAATGTTTGATCTCGCTATCCAGCTCTTCGATTTGGCGTTGGCGGCCAAGCAGATTCGTTGATTTCTTCTGCAAGCTCCCCCCCGTCATGGATCCGCCGGGATTGACAACATCCCCTTCCAGCGTTACAACCCGGTAGCGGTATTGCGCTTTTGCCGCAATATGGTTGGCATCTTCTAAGGTTTGTGCGACAACCACATTGCCAAGGAGACTTGAGAAAATATTATGATACGTGCTATCAAACGAGACGAGATCGACTGCAATGCCAATAAAGCCTTTCGCAGACCGCAGTGAGCTGATCTCGTTGTCCGAAATCGACCGTCCCCGGATTACATTCATCGGCAGGAACGTAGCGCGTCCCATCTGACGGCGCTTCAAGAAGGCAATCGCCTCGCGCCCATCCGCTTCGGTTTCGACCACGATATTTTGCAAAGCCCCGCCGAGTGCGGTCTCAATCGCAACCTCAACATCAGCTGGCACGTTCACAAGCTCGGCTACGGCACCGCGAATTCCCCGCAAATCCTTGCGGCTTTTCGCTTTGAGCACTTCTTTAACGCCCTGCATGAAGCCATCGTAATCGTTGGCCATCTCTTTCATCGTGTCGCGGCGGGATGTCAGTGCATCGAGCTTCTGCTCCCATTTTCGAACCATGCCTTGAGCGTCATCGAGCAAGCCCTGCTTGGTTTTCAAGCTCTGCGTCAGTTGGACATACTTCTGTCTGTCATCTTCAATTTCTTTGACCGTTTGTTCGAGTTTTACCGTTAACTCTTGCTTACGGGCAGCAATTTTCTCACGCTGTTCAGCCCATTTCTGGCGCTCATCATCAAGTCGCTCTAACCTGCGCCCGATGCTTTCCGTTTGCTGCTCGGCGTAGCGAATTTCGTTGCGCGCCTGCGCCATCCGGTTCAGCGTCTCTAATAGCTCTCCTTTTAATTGATCCTCCGGCGAAGAGCTGATTCCTCCGTTAACCCCAAGCAACCGCTGTTCTTCCGCCGTCAGCTTAGCTTGAAACTCAAAGAGCTGAGCGCCAATTTGAATGATTTTCTCGCGCTGCTCGCTAAGTTCCGCTTCTTTGTCAATTTTCCGCTGCTCTTGCATGGCAATTGTACTGCTCAGTTGCTGATGATTTGCCACGTAATTCTTTTTGCGCTCTTTGAGAACTTCTCCATGTCCTTCGCACTTCTCGAACTCTTCGCTTAGTCCAAGGAGGCTCTCCTGGAGTCTTTCCAATTCCTCTTCCAGCCTGCGCGTCTCCCAGCGGTGCTTCTCCAGATGAGCATCATGCTGATTCACGATGGTGGAAAGCTCCGTTTGCTCCTTCACCAACTTCTCCAGCTTTTGCGTCGCTTCATTCCAAGAGAGATAAATCTGATCAATTTGATGGACATACATCGCGATTTCACTGCTTTTGAGCGTTTCACGCAGCTCTTTGTAACGAATCGCTTTCTCTGACTGCTCCCTGAGAGGTTCAATCTGATCTTCAAGTTCGGAAACCAAGTCATGAATCCTGAGCAGATTTTGCTCGGTATCATTTAATTTCTTCTCAGCTTCCCGTTTACGCGATTTATATTTAACGATCCCCGAAGCCTCTTCAAAGATGCCTCGGCGATCTTCCGATTTCGTACTTAAAATTTCTTCAATACGTCCTTGTCCGATAATGGAATAGGCCTCTTTCCCGATTCCCGTATCCATGAACAATTCCGTAATATCTTTCAAGCGGCAGGGCTGCTTATTGATTAAATATTCGCTCTCCCCGCTCCTATGTACTCGGCGAGTAACCGTTACTTCATTGAAATCCAGCGGAAGCGATTGCGAAGTGTTGTCGAGTGTCAGCGATACTTCACCGTAGTTGACCGCCCGGCGTGCGTCGCTGCCCGCAAAAATAACATCTTCCATTTTACCGCCACGCAAAGACTTCGCGCTTTGCTCCCCCAGCACCCAGCGGATGCCGTCGGAAATATTGCTTTTTCCGCTGCCGTTCGGACCTACAACCGCGGTAATCCCGCGCACAAATTCCAGTTCCGTTCGATCAGCGAAAGACTTAAACCCGGATAATTCAATCCGTTTTAAAAACATGGTCTCACCTCAGCAATTATTGTAACATATCCCTTTTAAAAATAAGAGAAAAAAACAAAAAAGGCAGCCGCAGCTGCCTCTTTATGCTATATGACTTACCGCTGTACGGTCACATTCAATTTCAACAAAGCCTGAGCAGCAGCCTGCTGCTCAGCTTCTTTCTTGGAACGTCCTGCTCCTGTTCCTAAAAGGTCGGCATCCATGTGTACTTCAGCAACAAACTCACGCTCATGAGCAGGTCCCCGCTCATTCACGATGCGGTATTCCAGAGAACCCATGCCGTGGTGCTGAGTATGCTCTTGGAGTTGAGTCTTGTAATCAATAACGAGCAGCTTGCCTTCACTGGAAATATTCGCAAATACATGCTTCTTCAGAAAGCCTTTGACAACATCAATACCTTGATCCAGATACAGGGCTCCAACGAACGATTCAAAAACGTCCGCAAGGAGCGCAGGCCGATGACGACCTCCGGTCAATTCTTCTCCTTTTCCAAGCAAGACGAATGCGCCGAAATCCAAATCTTCAGCAAACGTAACGAGTGACGGTTCACAAACAATCGATGCTCGCAGCTTCGTCAGCTCGCCTTCCGAACGCCCGGGATATGTATCATATAAAAATTCCGAAACCGTCAGCTCCAGCACGGCATCTCCGAGAAATTCCAGACGCTCGTTATCTTTATGCCCCGCTATACGGTGTTCATTGACATAAGAAGAATGGGTAAAAGCTTGCTTCAACAGCTCTGATTTCCGAAACGTAATCCCTATTCGCTGCTGCAGTTCCTTAATATTGCGGTTCATTGCTTGATTCACCACCCAGAGAGAATGCTATTTCGTTATCTTTCTTCCCAGGCAGGCAAATTATGCTTGGAACCTTTTCATAATAATCGTTGCATTGTGACCGCCAAATCCAAATGAATTGGACATCGCGATGTCTACCGATGCTTGACGGGCAACGTTAGGCACATAATCCAAATCGCATTCCGGATCTTGATTAACCAGGTTAATCGTTGGCGCAATCAAACTATTGGAGATTGTCAGACCGCAGATGACAGCTTCAACGCCGCCCGCAGCGCCGAGCAAATGCCCTGTCATCGATTTCGTGGAAGAGACGGCTACTTTATAGGCATGGTCGCCCAACGCCTTCTTAATCGCTGTCGTTTCCGACTTATCGCCAACTGGCGTCGATGTTCCGTGCGCATTGATATAGGAAATAGTTTCCGGCGCAATGCCAGCATCTTTGATCGCTTTGACCATACAACGTGCTGCTCCATCCGGATCCGGATCTGTCATGTGGTAGGCGTCACCGCTCATCCCGTAACCGATCACTTCCGCATAGATGCGTGCCCCACGCTGCTCCGCATGCTCAAGCGACTCCAAAATCAGAACGCCTGCGCCTTCGCCCATAACGAAGCCATCACGGTCCGTATCAAATGGACGGCTGGCCAGTTGAGGCTCGTCATTGCGTGTGGACATCGCGCGCAGCGCGCAGAACCCAGCCACGCCAATCGGCGTAATCGTCGCTTCTGCTCCGCCACAGATCATGACGTCCGCATCGCCGCGTTGAATCATTTTAAAGGAATCTCCGATCGAATGCGTCCCTGTCGCACAAGCCGTAACTGCCGTGGAATTAGGACCTTTAGCCCCGGTAACCATCGAGATATGGCCGGAAGCCATGTTCGCGATCATCATCGGAATAAAGAACGGAGAAACGCGTTTTGGACCTTTTTCCAAAAGAATTCTATGCTGTTCTTCCCATGTGTTCAAACCGCCGATTCCAGAACCGACCGAGACGCCCACGCGTTCTGGATCCGTATCTTCCTTCAAGTTCAAATTCGCGTCTTTCAGAGCGTTCAGCGCCCCTGCTACTGCGAATTGTACGAAACGGTCCATCCGACGGGATTCCTTGCGGTCCACATAATCCTCGATATTAAAATCTTTCACTTCTGCTGCAATGCGCGTTGGGTATTCGCTTACATCGAAATTCTCGATCAAGCTGACACCAGATTTGCCTGACGTCAAGTTGCCCCAAAACGTATCCAAATCTTGACCAAGGGCAGTAACTACGCCCATACCTGTAATTACAACTCTTTTCATTTGTACCACCTTCTATGTAGTGAATCTTCATTTTGATTTGATTTGAGAATGGAGAGAAGTCCCGTCTTGATTAGAAACGGGACTCTGTAGACTATTACGTATGAGATTTTATGTAATTCGTAACTTCTCCTACTGTCGTAATCTTCTCAGCATCTTCATCGGAAATTTCTAAATCGAACTCATCTTCTAATTCCATTACTAATTCAACTACATCGAGAGAATCAGCACCAAGATCTTCTTTGAAAGATGCTTCGAGGGTGACTTCAGCTTCATCAACCCCTAGACGATCGACTACAATTCGTTTAACACGATCCAATACGTCGGACATCCGGTTCACCTCCTCTTTGGTATTATACGAGAATCTTTGACAGATTGCCAGTAGGCAATTTTGAGATTCTCTTTTTGGCGAATCTTACATGTACATACCGCCATCCACATGGAGTGTTTGGCCTGTCATGTAGGATGCATCGTCGGATGCCAGGAAGCGAACAACCTTCGCGATTTCCTCCGGTTGTCCAAGGCGTTCCAATGGGATTTGCTTCAGCATTTGCTCCCGCGTCTCGCCTGACAATTTGTCGGTCATATCGGTTTCGATAAAACCAGGCGCCACCGCATTCACGGTAATGCCCCGAGAGGAAAGCTCCTTCGCCGTTGCCTTGGTTAACCCAATAACACCGGCTTTTGCTGCTACATAGTTGGCTTGACCCGGGTTTCCGAGCACGCCGACTACAGAAGATATATTAATTATTCGACCGGATCTTTGCTTCATCATAGGACGGGTAACAGCTTTGACACAGTTAAACACACCCTTTAGATTCGTTGCAATGACTTGATCGAACTCTTCTTCCTTCATTCGCATGATTAGATTGTCTCTTGTGATACCTGCGTTATTCACAAGAATATCAATCTTACCAAATTTTTCAATGGTTTGCTTGACTAATTCTTCAGATTCCTGATAGCTGCTTACATCGGCACGCAGTTTGATGGCTTTGCGCCCCATTGCTTCAATCGCTGCTACTACTTCTCCGGCAGCCGCTTCACTTCCTGCATAGTTCACCGCAACATCGGCGCCATGCTCAGCCAAATGCAAAGCAATCGCCCGGCCGATCCCGCGGGACGCCCCGGTTACCAGTGCCACTTTACCTGTTAGCATGATCGTCATCAGTCTCCTTCAAGTACTTATTCAAAGCTTCCTCGCTGCCGATCGACACGGTTTTCACCGTTTTGTCGACCTTTTTGATAAGGCCGGCAAGCACCGTTCCTGATCCCAGCTCAATGAACGTATCCACGCCTTCGCTGATCAAGTAGGCAATCGTGTCCTCCCACAGTACCGGGGAGTAAACCTGCTCTACAAGCAAGCCGCGGATATCGGCTGGCGCTGTGACAGGGCGAGCCGTTACGTTGGCAACAACGGGCACGGCCGCCTCGCTCATCTCGACGGACGCGAGCACCTCTGCGAGGCGCTCCGAAGCCGGCTTCATGAGCGAAGAGTGAAAGGGCCCGCTCACCTCGAGCGGTATGGCACGCTTCGCGCCGGCTTCCTTGCAGCGCTCAACAGCAGCTGCAACGCCTTCTTTACTGCCCGATACGACGATCTGTCCCGGGCAGTTCACATTGGCGAGCTCCACGACGGAGCCGCCGCTTGTGATGGCCTTGCACAGCTCCGCAAGCGCTTCGCGCTCGGCTCCGAGCACGGCCGCCATCGCCCCCAGACCGCCAGGGACGGCCTGTTCCATGAACTCGCCGCGGGCCCGCACCGTGCGGACCGCGTCTTCGAACGCGAGCACGCCGGCTGCGACGAGCGCGCTGTATTCACCGAGACTATGTCCAGCGACATAGTCCGGGGTGATGCCTGCAGCCTTGAAAGCTTCCAGACAGGCGATGCTTGTTGTCAGCAGCGCAGGCTGCGTGTGGTACGTGATCTTCAATTGGTCCTCCGGACCTTGGAAGATCAGATCGGACAAGGAAAAGCCCAGCGCCTCGTCCGCGCGGTCAAAATAGGCTTTGGCAGCCGGATGATTCGCGTATAAATCATGACCCATCCCCACAGTCTGTGAGCCTTGGCCAGGAAAAACAAAAGCAATTTTACCCATACGAGAATAGGTTCCCCTTTGGCAATAGATTTTAAATCAAAGAATGGACTACCACACCATCGCGGTCGCGCCCCAAGTCAGACCTCCGCCGAAGCCGACAAGCACTAAGCGGTCGCCTTCCGTCAATCTGCCTTGCTCGGCAGCTTCTGCAAGCGCTACTGGGATGGAAGCGGCAGACATATTCCCATATTTGTCAAGATTAATCATGCATTTATCTTCTGTCAATTCCAGACGGTTTAAGGAGGCTTGAATAATCCTCATATTGGCTTGATGCGGAACCAGCAAGTCGATATCCGTTTTGTCCCAACCCGCTTTGCGCAAAGCTTCATCCGCTGCATTTCCCATAATCCGTACGGCGAATTTGAAAACTTCGGCGCCAGCCATGTAGATGTAGTGCAAACGTTGATCGATGGATGTCTGTGATGCAGGATTGCGCGAGCCTCCGCCTTCAATTTTGAGCAGCGGACCGCCTGTACCGTCAGCACCAAGCTCGAAGGATTTGAATCCTCTTTCTTCCGGAACTTCGCCAATCACGACAGCTCCCGCGCCATCGCCAAACAGAATGCATGTATTGCGGTCTGTATAGTCTGTTATCTTGGATAAACAATCTGCACCTATGACAAGAGCGTATTTATAAGTTCCGGTTGCAATGAAATTAGAAGCATTAGCCAGTCCATAAACGAATCCTGAGCAGGCTGCGGATAGATCAAATGCTGCTGCCTTCTTCGCTCCTAACTTCTCTTGGAGTATGCATGCCGTTGATGGGAATGCCATATCCGGAGTGATCGTGGACACAATAATGAGATCCAGTTGGTCCGCTGTAATGCCAGCGTTGGCCAGCGCGATCAAAGAAGCTTCGTAACAAAGATCAGAAGTTGCTTGTGCCTCTGCCGCAATCCTTCTTTCACGGATGCCCGTTCTCGTTACGATCCACTCATCGTTCGTCTCAACCATTGTTTCCAATTCTTGATTCGTCAATATACGATCAGGTACATATTTACCTGTACCAAGTACCCCAACAGGTATTAGGTTCATGTTGTTATATCTCTCTTCCCATGGCTTATTTCGGCAGATATCGTGCCAACCAAATCATTTTGCAAAGCTATTCTAGCTTGCCGAACCGCATTTTTAATGGCATTTGCGTCAGAGGAACCATGACTCTTCAGAACCAATCCATCTATACCCAAGAATGGCGCCGCCCCATGCTCGTTATAATCCAGCTTTTTGCGGAATTGGGTGAGACCCGGCTTCAAGACGGCCGCAGCAAGCTTGGTGAATATTGATTTCGTAAACTCTTGTTTCAATGCTGAAAAAATGGTTGACGCAGCTCCCTCGAGCGATTTCAGCATAATATTGCCGGCAAATCCGTCACATACGATAACATCGCATTTGGCGCGGAGCACCTGGGATGATTCCACATTCCCTACAAAATGTATCGGTGCTTGCTCCATTAAAGGATATGCCGTTTTCGTTAATTCATTCCCTTTGGCCGCCTCGGTTCCAACGTTCAAAAGGCCTACGCGAGGCTTCGAAATACCGTGTACTTTGGAGCGGTAAATACTGCCCATAATCGCGTATTGAAGCAATTGCTCCGGCGTAGCATCCATGTTCGCTCCCAAGTCGAGCGCCAACACTCCGTTGCCATCCATGGTTGGAATCATAGGCGCCAGCGCAGGCCGCTCAATACCCGGAATTCGACCAACGACGAGCAAGCCTGTCGTCATCAAAGCCCCTGTGTTCCCCGCGGAAATCATCGCTTCCGCTTCTTTCTCTCGCACTAATTTACCCGCCACTACCATGGAGGCGTCTTTCTTGCGTCGGACTGCTTTCACAGGCTCGTCTTCCGCTTCAATGACTTCCTCCGTATGACGGATACTTATATTTGCCGGCCTCTCTGTGAGGTGGGCTTCAATCGCGGCGCTGTTGCCGACCAAAATGATATGTACGTCTTTCCACTCTTTGGCCGCTGCAAGTGCACCTTCCACTACGATCTTAGGGGCATTATCGCCGCCCATGGCATCAATCGCGATCCGCATGCATCTTGTCCTCCCTCTCTAGATGTTGCTCTTTCTTCGAATGAAAGATCACGAAATTACCTCGGAACACAGCCTCATCGCCAACATAGGAAGACACTTCAACTCTTGCTTTCCCTTTGGAAACGGAACGCACATACGCTTTGGCGATACATTTCTCTCCTAGCTTTACAGAACGTATAAACCGGATATCTGCTGAGGCTGTCAAGGCGATCGGATCGTCGATAACGGCAACGGCGAGGGAGTTTGCTTGTGAGAATATATGATGTCCTCTTGCAATTTTGGTTCTTGAGAAAACATGATCTTCTTTAATTTCAAAAATCGAAATACCGCTTTGATCCAGTTGTAAATCGATCACTTCTCCAATGACTTCTTCAATGGACAGTGAACGCACTTGATCGTACGTTTTGACCGCCATGTGCTTCATGCGTTCCCGCAGTTCAGGAATACCTAACTCCAATCGGTCTAACCGGACGGTTTGGATGCTAACCTGAAACGTTCGCATCAGTTCCTCGTCAGTCATAAAAGGATTTGCTTCAATGGCTTGGAGCAATTGCTGCTGCCTTTGTCGTTTAGGAAGGCGTTCGATGGCTAGCACCACCTTATCTCGTGAGATCTCATCTTATTACCAGATACTAAACTGTAGTATATTAAATTTAGAACCAAAAAGAAAGCAAAAAAAATAGCACCTCACACTAGGATGAAGTACTATGTTTAATCTTATGCTTTTACGATCTCTCTACCTTTGTAAGTTCCGCAAGACTTGCACACGCGGTGTGCCAGCTTCAGCTCTCCACATTGTTCACATTTCACCATGCCTGGAACTTCCAATTTAAAGTGAGTACGGCGCTTGTCGCGACGAGTTTTGGATGTTCTCCGTTGAGGTACTGCCATATTCAAAACACCTCCTTCATTGAATTTCGGAAATTGCCTTATTCTTTGTTAAAAAAGTCCGCGAGACCTGCAAGTCTAGGATCAATCTTCTCCTGCTTACAGCCGCAATCCTTGAGATTGCGATTTTCTCCACACACGGGACAGAGACCTTTGCACGCTTCGTCACAAAGTGGTATGTACGGTAAACCGACCACTACATTTTCTACAACGTAAGGCTCTAAATCGACTTTATCTCCAACGACCAAATGAATGTCCTCGTCAAGATCTGGATCTTCTTCTTCTGGCTTTTGCATGAAGACTTCCTCAAAAGGAAGTTCGATTGTTTGATTAGTGTGCGTTAAGCATCGTGAACAGCTTAACTCCAAGTCTAGCGTTAACGTTCCGTTAACTTTTGCTACTCCATCTTCATGCGTGGCAAGAAGATCGACACGTATGGGACCATGACTAAGAACATCTTGACGTCCTTCAAATGGAGACGTCAGATTCATTTCTTCCGTCATATGGACCGCGTGCCCTTTAAGAGCTAGCTCTCTAAAACGAATTTGCATGTTTTTCACCCCAAACAAACAAAGATTATTATATCCATTTTGATGACCTTTTGTCAATTATAAATCTATTTACTCTCTTCCTAAGCATCTTACTTCGGAGGCAGTGCCGCTAGAAACTTCAGGGCATCATCCATGGAGCCGATCTCAATAATTTTCATCTTCGTCTTAATTTGATTGGCTCTTTGAACAGCGTCTGAATAATTCGTAATTTGGGTCCCGTCCTTGTATGTCACATCTTTGGGGGCAAAGAAAAAGTCCGCTTTCTCCCGATCCGCGGCAATGATCTTATGTTGAATGCCTCCGATCGGACCCACGGTGCCATCTGCGTCTATAGTCCCTGTTCCAGCGATACGATACCCCTTCGTAATATCTTCTGGTACAAGTTGATTATAGATTTCTAATGAAAACATTAGACCGGCTGAAGGTCCTCCGATCTCGCCCGCCTTAATGGAGACCTGCTGATCGGTCTGATCTGCTTTGACCGACTGCATGTCAGCCGGAACGACGCCAATTCCTGCACGAGGCTCGCCTTTCGCTCCTTCCTGCTGAGGAAGGGTTCCAAGCGTCAGTGTCGCTTCCTGCTCCACTTTTTTCCTGGCATAGGTAATGGTAATGGAATCCCCGGCTTTCTTCCCTTTGAGCGCGCTAAACAAATCCTGAGATACTTTCACATCCTTGGCATCCGCCTTAAGCAGCACATCGCCGGGCTTGAGCACCTTCTCTCCCGATAGACCAGGAACGGTTTGCAGCACCATAACTCCCTCATGATTGATATGAAAAGGAATCTTCGCATGCGTATACGCGGCTTGAATCGCACTCGCTTGGGAGGTAAGCATAACATATTCTTGACGCTGTGAATATTCTTGCTCGGATTCGCCTTTGCGCAAAACACTCGTTTTGGGCTGAATCTCTTCATAGGGATGAACAAGACCAATGAGATAATTGACCATATTGGCATCGGCCACACGCACCGTTGTGAGCATCAGCGTTCCTTTTTCCGGATCCGAGCCTTTGGGTATCGTTACCATCGGTTTAATTTCTTCCGCCGTTCCCGGCATGAAAATAAAGAAAGGCAAACGTACAAAAAACAACAAATATACAATAACTATTCCGACAAGCGCTGATGCTAAATAACGCCTGGTTGACGATCTCCTCGGGTATTGATAAGAATCATTGGACCACGAACGTATCCGATTCTCTTCTTCATTTTCCATATAGGCTCCCCTTCCCGATGCCTGCCTACTGCAAGTGATGACGATCTTACCGCCGAACCAACGAAGGCTTGGTCTAAACCTTTGCCCTTTTGCGTACAAATGTAGCATGCTAAAGGATGAGGTGAAACCATGCAGCCTTCACAAGCAAGCGCTAAGCTCAAACTGATGACGCTGGTACTGGGGGCTCTGACCGCCCTTGTAGTCGTGTCTATCATCCTATTCCCAGACAAAGCATTTCAGTCTTCTCTTGAGGGACTTACGATTTGGTGGAAACTCGTATTTCCGGCGCTGCTGCCTTTTCTGATTATGACCGAGCTGTTGATCGGATTTGGCGTCATCCAAGGAACGGGCGTTCTGCTGGACCCATTGATGAGAATTATATTCCGTTTGCCCGGAGTAAGCGGTTGGGCGTTAGCCTCAGGCCTTATTGTAGGATTTCCTAGCGGGGCCAAAATTACAGCCACTCTCCGTGAAAAAAAACTCATCTCAGGACTTGAGACTGAACGGTTAACAGCTCTTTCCCATCTGTGCAGTCCTTTATTTTTGGTTATGGTTGTAGGGATCGGATTTCTGCACAGCGCAAAGCTAGGCATTATTCTCGCCATTGTCCATTACGTCACAGCCGCCATCACCGGGATTTTGATGAGATTTTCCAAAACGACCGGCCATCCTTCCGATGCTTCTCCCGAATCTGCAGCTCCTAAATTATCAGGCTCCATTTGGAAGCTTGCTCTCTCAACCATGCGGCAAGCCTACCTGCACGATGGCCGCGCATTTGGCAAGCTCCTCGGCGACGCCGTCATTTCCTCCGTTCAAACCTTAATGGTGATCGGCGGATATATGATGATTTTTTCCGTATTGATTAATGTCATTACCATTACCCGTTTTACGGATACGCTTAAACCGCTGACTTCCTTCCTACTCAGCTTCATCAATGTCCATACGGATACCTCCCCACAATGGATTATGGGGTTGATGGAGATTCATCTCGGAGCCTATTCCTGGAGTCAAGCCCAAGGGCTCTCCCTGCTTCCGCAAATGGCGCTCATTAGCGCGTTTCTCGGCTGGGGAGGCTTGTCCGCTCATGCACAGGTTATTGGATTTCATCAGAAAACAGAGGCGCGATACCGCTTTTTCTTCCAGTCCCGCTTACTGCACGCCGTGCTCTCCTTCGTTTGTACCATTGTGTTCTGGAAACCTATGCAGTACCTTCTAATGGATACGGAACCAAGCTTTCTTCGGACGGACCAAACATCAAACGCAAACTCGCTATTCGCATCTCCGATGAACGGCGGTTCGGTTTGGGGGCTATGGGGAGTTACCCTTGTTCAATTCCTGCTTCTCCTTTTCGCCCTGCTGATCGTCTCAAGCTTCGTAAGCATTTTCCGAAAAAGAGCTCATTAGGCGGTTTCAAAGGCGGTTTCAAAGCCGGCTTCTAAGTTAACGGATATTTTTTTTGCAGCGCTTCTTCCACTTCAGGAGGAACTAAATCCACAACAGGCCCATGAAAGCGAGCGATTTCTTTGACGATGCTGGAGCTCAAGTAGGAATACTGGGGCTTCGATGTCATGAAGAAAGTCTCCACATCCGAGTTAAGTTTGTGATTCGTGGACGCCATCTGCAGTTCATATTCAAAATCAGAAACGGCCCGAAGACCGCGCACAATGAGGCGCACATTTCGGGATTTCATATAATTTACCATTAAGTCTCGAAACCCGTCTACTTCTACATTCGGCAGATCCTTCGTGACTTTGCGGATAAGCTCTATTCTTTCTTCCAAAGTGAACAGAGGGTTTTTGGACGTGTTATTAAGTACTGCAACAATGAGCTTATCGAACACCTTCGCTGCTCTATGTATAATATCAAGGTGGCCATATGTCACCGGGTCAAAGCTTCCCGGGTATACGGCTACGGTACTGCCGTGTTCTTGTTTCATCCTGATGTCCTCTCCTTCAATCGCCTATTCATCCACGGACTGCTTATAAATCGTTACAGCGGTATCTCCGTAGTCGGCTCTTCTCTGTTGTCTAAATCCGCCAATAACATCTTCCAGAACATCCTTCGCATCGTGTTCCACAACAATCGTGGTATTCGCATCGACGATGGTGTGCGCTTCCATACTGCTTATCAGCTCCACAATCACTTTCAATTTATATGGAGGGTCTAGAAAAACAAGTTGGAACTGCTGCTGCCTCTTAGCCAATGCTTTCAGTGCCCGAGCGGCATCTGTCCTGTAAATCTCAGCCTGATCTTTGAGACCGGCCGCTTGCAAATTATGCTGGATCGTGTCGATGCTTTTCTTCTCGATATCAATGAAGACCGCTTTATCCATTCCGCGGCTCAGAGCCTCGATGCCCAGTCCGCCGGTTCCTGCGAAAAGATCGAGTACCTGTCCTCCGTCAAAATACGGGCCGATCATACTGAAGATCGCTTCTTTCACTTTATCCGTTGTCGGTCGCGTGCTGATACCGGGTACCGCCCTTAGCGACCTGCCTTTGGCAGTGCCTGAAATCACTCTCATCTTGCGTTATTTCCCTTCTGGCTGGCTCATTCTTTTGCTATCGTACCACAAGCACTATTCTGACACAAAAATTTTGTGTCTGCCATGTATAATTTTCCTGTAAAACGGTCATCCTTGAACTATCGACATCAGAGAATGTCGTAGACAACCGCGGAGAAGACTTACGTTTCCCCATAAGCTCTTCGTCCGGTTTCTCCTCTCCCATGAGACGGCCTGTAAAAGGGCCGTCGTATTAATTTTATAGGACGGTTTTCTGAAACCCTTATGGTATAAGGGTTTATTTGTGTATAACAGGGGTGTTTTTAACTATAGCACAGCTACATATTTTCCTTATTGGGGACGGTTTGGAGACGAAAACTTTCTGATTGAAGTAAACATTATCTTCTTCAAGCCAAAACAATCGTAGTAGGTCATAATGTTTTTCTGTACTAAAAAGATCCTGTCGAGGACAGGATGAAAGATGTTTATTTAGCTAGTTCAACTTTGAGATCTAGAATAAAGTCATTCAGCTGTGGTTGAGCTACTTCCAAAGCAAAAATGAGCTCATTATTTTGATCATAGCTTTCCTTGTAACGCCCATTAACTACAACATATCCCCGCTTGTTAAAAGAAAAAACTATATCTAAATTAGACTCAGAGTCAGTCAGTTTTGCTGTTCCCTTCATTTCATCATACATGTTACTGACTTGCTCAAGAAAAAAATGAATCTCGCCGAAAGTAAACCACACTAAGCCTCTACAAAAGTAACCCCCAACTTTTACTTCTACTAATAACTTACCAAATTTACGGAACTCCTCATCCAAACATAGTTTTAAATAATTGCTAGAGTCTCTTCTAAGAATTATTTCATTCATAATTCAATCCCTACTTTTAGTTTTTCTACAAAAGAAACATCCACTTGGCAAAATCATAATTGATCATTTCTGCAATTGTATCGTCACGCTCTACTGGTATCATTACTCCAGAGGTCCAAGTACACCAGAATGCGTAGAAAAAAATTCTTCGACTTTCACTCCAATCCCAAACTCTTCATTCGTTTTTCGTTTTAAGCATTCTTCTAAGGATTCGCCTAGCTCCAACTTTTCTCCTGGAAATTCCCATTTCCCTGCGAGTTTATCTGATGATTTTCTTTGAGCTATTAAAATTTTCCTTTCATTAATAAATACAGCCTCGGCATCGATCATTGTTTCATTTTAACAAGCTGATGAATTTACTATATTTTTTGCTGCGTTTCTCAATCAGCTCTTCAGATCCTCAACCGATCTCGATCCGACCATCCTGAAAATCTTTAATCGAGCGAGCAATGCCAGCTTGAATGATCTTTCGATACTTTGATTTGGATTCCAGGATACCTTCTATCTATGCAAGTTCATGTTTAAGCAACAACTCTTCATTAACTTTGTAATAGATATAGGATCGTGTGTTCGCATAATCCTGGCCACGGCAAACATGATCTCACCAGAGTGTTCCGGGATCTTAGGAGGACGTTCGCGCGTCCTTCTTTTTATTCAGCATTTCTTCCATACATTAATCTATAAAACCTTTGAATTTAATTCCTCCTCGATGACCGTTATATTGTTCAACTTTGGTAATTTGAACTTTTTCATAATAAGATGGCACATGTATGACAAAATCGTTCGAAATGTTCTCAGTTAAACAAAGTCTTCAATCACTTCGTTGAAGGCAAGCATTTTGAGAATATTATAATTTTTTTGAGAAATGTTAACTCCATATTCGGGTTTGCTTGTTTTCAGCGTATTTCCCAAGCTGTAGCAGATTAAGTTTTGACCCATCTGTATTTGGCATCTTAGAGCCCCCAAAAAAAATAGTAGCTACTTTATTGCGTTTTCTGAGCACTAGCAAACGGAGCGAGTCTGCCGTTAAGAAATAAAACAGTTACTTTTTCTCCAAGTTACTTTCCCTTCAATGTATACCTCAACTCTACATCCTTGAATCATTTTACAATCCTCATCAGACTTTCCTAAATATGTATAGGATTGCTTAGTATCAAATTCCTTCATATAATTCAAAGCTCTGTGCTCATAACTTTGTTGTTGATTTAAATAATAAAAATAACTAATCACCAAAAATATCAATATAAACGCAAAAGCTATTATCATTCTTGTTTTCGACCTACCTGTAAAATTCATATTTCTATTTCTGCTTTCGGAAAGTAGAAATAACTTTATCAAAAGCATCTTTATTGGCATCACTATATTTATTTTTTGAAATAAATACTTCTACTGTGAAATATTCTTTCGAATTATTGCTTTCTAAGAAAATCACCTTACTGCGAGAATCCGGTTCTTCATAATCAATAAAAGTCCCTTTTAAATCTCCTACATTCATCTCCTTAATTTCAATAATTTTTGAATGCTTTTTAATTTCTTGGGTTTTCATTGAGATAATATCCTTGAAATTTTTATTGTCAGTTGGAGATGTCTCAAATAAAACGCCCATATATGAGTTACTATATATTTTCTTAACATCAGTTATGTAAGAAGGACGCCATTCACCACTAATATTAATATCAACAAAACTTGTATCCGTGTAATTATTAAGTTGTCTTGATTCAATTCCTAAAGAAGCTGTCCTATTATCCTCATCCCACTTCACAGGCATACCAGCAGCTTCTGCCACTGATCTTAGTGGTAAATATGTGCTTCCATTATAGTTTATTGCCTCTAATTTATTTCCTTCTGAATCCTTCAATACAAAATCTATTCCATACAATTTTATTTTGACACTGTGATCTAGATATGCTGAAATCGACTCTAATACTGAGTCTGCCTTTGCACCCAGCGAACCTCCAAGAATAAAAGCTAAAGTAATTGAGGATATAAAAGTAGTTTTCAAAAATTTCAAATTAATCTTCCTATTCTATCTTAATTTTTTAATTCTATAATTTTCTTAATCCCTTTAGTTCTGTCTATACTCCTGATTTACCTTATTATTATTGTCCTTAAGATTTAGCGGAGGATTGTATTGGTCTATTAATTTTTTTTCAATTTCATCTGGATTCTCTAGAGTACAATAATATAAGTATAAGTTTTCCTTCATCCAAGAAGACAGATTATCCTCGTCAGACTTAATAAATTTATATTTATTGTCGTCTTTTTCTTCTCTCATTTTTGTAAATAACATCAGTGATCCTAAGCTCTTTCTTAAAGTGGATCCTCGTGTATTCCCGTTAAAATGATTCCGAAAATCTCTAGCTCTAAGCTTCTTGTTTGAAATACCAATATAAATAATTGGTCTGCTGCACAAATAATCAAATTCAAGTGTTTTCATGTTTTCTGGAAGACACTCCAAGGAATTTACTGTTATTAAATAAAGTCCTTTAGTGTTCGGTAATAGTTTGGGATCATCAATTCGAGGATTAAATATGTTACATGTTAGATGGTTAATAGTGTTTTGTATCATTTTGGATTTCACTCTTTTCTTCATAATTTTTAAGCGATTTCCAATTAACCTCAAATCTAAGAATTCATAGTCGAACACGCAATATTATCGTACCACATATTGGTAATTTATTTGATGAAATTTACACAAAAAACCTATCCCACTAGGAACAGGCTCACGCCACTCAATGTCTTCTTATTCAATCGTTTCCCCGCAACGCTTCTTGTGGAAGTTTCATACGACATCGATTATAATAAAAACACTTCCAAATTCATACATAGGAGACTGAATTCCACCATGAACGAACGAATAGAAAATTATAAACCAGAGTTAATCAAAAACATTGATCTTACTCTCAATTTAATTCAGCAAATGACAGACCTAGATAACAAAGTACATAAGGTTTTAAGGAAGCCAATACAAATTGGTTGCGGCGGAAATATTACTTTGATTATTATTTTGTCTATGTTAACTTTTGCAGCATCACTTGAATTCACTTTAGAAATTGAAGAATCAAATTTCTATAAAATCCCTGGGGTACTATATATTTTGTGTTTATTATTAATATTTATTGTAAATCGAACAAGTCTATCTATGAAAAAAGCTGATAACGCACAATTCCTTAAGGAATATCCGAATAAAAGAAAAAATTTATTTTTAAGATTAGAAGCAGAATCAGTAATCCCAAAAACTTATTGGGTCCCAGTTTATTTAAACTGGATGAAGACAGCATTAAGCAATAAACGTGCCGATAATCTAAAGGAAGCAATTAATCTTTTAGAGAATGAGATAAAACATACTCAAACGTTACAGCAAATTTCAGCCATACAAGATCAGTTAGCTCAACCCCAATTCTTCGTTGGTGTGACTTTCTAACAAAGAAATTGTGCAAAGGTATAAGGAAGTTTATAATACGTCTTTTTCAGTTTAGCCGTGCAAATAGTGCATCGGCTTTTTTATTTAATCTGTTTACAGAGTAAGACTAAATAAACTTATCCCAAACGGAATAGGTCTGCTGTATTAATGTTTGAATTTATATCTTACAGTTCTCACTATATCCATGATTAGTCCAATAATGCTATTCTTTTATCTAATAAAATTTCAGGTACTAACCGCAAATAATTCTGTTAATCTCTTAACCTAATTTCTAAATCAGTAATTATCTTCGTAAAGCATGCCACGACATGGAAGCACCGACCTATTTTGTATTAGATGATCCTACTAAATTCGACCTCTAAAGTAATATTTTGTATCTCTAGACCTAGGTACGATGGTATAATATGCTCATCCTACTTAGTAAAGATTTTTCTAACTTTTTCCACAAAATATTGATAGAACCATTTAATTATATTATTTCATAATTATCATTAATAAAATAACGGAGGGTTAGTTTATGGGGTTTGGTTTTAGAAAGAGTATTAAAATTGCACCTGGAGTCCGTTTTAACTTAGGTAGCAGAAGCATGGGATTGAGTTTTGGTGGCCGAGGATTAAGATATAGTATTAATTCCAGGACAGGTAGTAGAGCAACGGTCAGTCTCCCGGGTACTGGATTATCATACTCTGTCGGTGGTGGAAGCAGGCGTAGTTACAGATCCCACGCATATAAAAGAAAAAATGACTTGGTTCGTTTACAGAAAGAAATGAAAAAATCAGAAGAACTTCAACAAGCCAAACATGAGGTTGAACTATTTGAAAACCAAATTGAAATGATTAAATCAATTCATAAAGAGTGTGACGATAGTATTAACTGGGAAGAAATCAGGCAATCTACTCCACCATTTAATCAAGGGGAAAAAGGACCAAAAGAAAAAGCAAAGATACTCGAATTAGAAAATTTCAAGCCAAACTTCTTTCAAAAGTTAATCAAATCTGACGAGAAAAAACGTACTCAGCTTCAGGAAAAGATTGTTCAAGCTGCTAAGGAAGACCAAGATGACTATACAAGTTGGAAAGAACTCGTAGCCCTGGCTAGTAAAATCACTTCAGGAGATACTGATGAATTTTTAAATGTTATTGAAGAAATGTCCCCTTTAGATGATTTAAGCGATTTCGGAAGTGGATTTGAGTTCATCATTCACAACCCCTCCATTTTAGAAGTTGAATTCGATGTTCAATCAGAAAATGTAATCCCAAAGGAATCAAAGAGTCTTACACAAACTGGAAAGCTTTCCGTAAAACAAATGACAAAAACCAGCTATTTTGACATATATCAAGATTATGTATGTAGCTGTGTACTACGAATATCACGGGATATGTTTGCAATCTTACCATTTGATCACATATACATACATGCAATGGACACACAGTTGAACACCACCACTGGCCATACTGATCAAGTAACTATTCTTTCTGTTAAAATTGAGCGCACATCGTTGAATAGACTCAATTTTGAAACCATTGATTGTTCGGACTCCATGCAAAATTTTAAACACAACATGAAGTTCTTAAAAACAGCAGGCTTTAAACCTGTTGAAAAGATTCAAATGAACTAATAATCTTTTGTTAATAATCAAGTTTTTATGAACTTGTTGTACTACAAAAGACCCTCAAGCTGCCTACAGATAGTTGGCAGCTTTTATTTCACCCCGTAAAATATACCACTTTCCTCGATAACCCGACACCCTCCGAATTATTCTTCTTTTTTCGGCTACTTCACTCTCTTAATCCAGTAAAAACATAATGCAAAATTGCCCGAAAGCAGAAAGCATAATAATTGGTGCGATTTGGAAAATGGTGATTTTACCAAAGTCATCTGCATATTTTTCAGATAAAACATTTAGTATCGGGCATAAAAGTACTAAATTTGCAATTAACATCACTGTAGCAGCCACTAGTGCACCCATGCCTGCTAAGAATCCATGACTATAATAATCCGGAAACCATTTCTCATAAAGGTTAAATAGTAAGATTGGAAGGCCAACCGAAACAATGAGTTCAGCGGACACAATAACTACTTTGTTTCGTCTTCTTGTTACTGTTTTACTTATTCCAGCAACAACTAAAACAAATACAATCAGAATGACAACAATAAATACAAACATATACCATCACCTGTCCCTGAATAATCACTCATCATTAGGCTTTAGTTTAGGATACATTCGTGAAAATTCACAGTCATATCTTTTTATAGTACCTGTTCTGGGAAATTAACTTGATCCATTTTCCCGTATCAACCGTAATCGAGGTCAGGACTGCGTGCTCCTGGCATTAAATATCACCCACCTCCTAATTGTAAATTTGGCATAAAAAAAACACTGAGATAGTCCTCAGTGCTTGTAACTCTACTTTCTAAGTTCCTTAAATGTACTCGCTATTTTAGTTAAATCAGCCTGTATATCTTCTATGCTTTTTGCACCTGTCCAAAAATTCAATTGATAAAAACTAGTCTTCGTTTCTACAAAAGTAAGAAGATAAACAGCATTAATTTTACCTATTAATCCTGTTATTTGAACCTCTCTGGCTGGATGGCCATCGATAGTTAGTTCCTTTTGAGAAATTACTTTAAGATTTTCAATTACTTCAGCTTCATTCATTTGTTCAATTATTAATTCTGTATAATCACTTACATTAAAACCATCTGAGTAACTGCCTTTAGGCTCACTAATTACACCAAAAAACTGCATAGGTACCTTTGAATTATTAACTGCACCTACTATAAATAATGGATTAATTTTAGTTATAAAGTTATCATTTCTAACCCATGTTGATGGAAGCGTAACTTGGAAACTTTTATCTCAATCCGCCCATCCCGGAAATCCTTACTTCCATTTCGATTTTGTCAGAAACAAGACCAAATCATCATCTACACGAACTTGACTTCCAGGCTCGACAGGCATGTTATTGTATATTATTCCTCTACCATCGGGGATGAACCCCCGCTTTATGTAAAGCCTTTGTGCAGTTCCATAGTCAGCATATAGCCCAAATCCAATCCCAATAGTATTCGAGTTAGAGAAAGCATTTTCTTCAAGAGCCTCAATTAATATACTTCCGATACCACGTTTCCTATAAGGCGGGATGACATCAAAGTTTTGAATTTCAGGTATGCCGTTTTCAACAAAATGAGGATATTTTGATTTATACACTACATGTCCCCATCCAGAAAACTCACTCCCATAAAACGCTAATAGTGTAGCTCTTTCTATACTTTGGTTCTCTTCCCAGCATCTCGTAACATAATCACGAGGTTTGCTGATGTCATGACCAGACAACCCCAAATATATTAAATCAATATCATTCTTTGTCATCGGACGGATTTGAATAGGTATACTCATAACGTGTTTCCTCCCAAGTATTAAGATGAACCCAAATAATTGCCTAACTATCTAACATGATAACAAACTATTTAGGATTAGGCTGGTAGAGAACAACTATTGTTAAACTCTCCTATTCGTTAGTTCAATGATTAGCGGATTCAACATTGACACAAGTAAGTTCAGCCCAGCCTCTTTAACAGCACGCCAGTGCTTCTGAGTTCTTATAAATGATCCTTTCAATCATTGGTGGCAAATGTACGACAAAAAGAGCCGCATTTTCGGCAGCTCCATTTAAATTTAATTACTTGCATTAATTTGCTATTCAGTTCCGATTAATTTTTTAATTAAATCATCCGCATTTTTAAAATTAATATCCTCTGTTACTGCTAAGATTGTGCCATCTTTTCGAACAAAATAATTCGTAGGTATCCCCATAACACGATATTGAGATGAAACCGTACCCTTGTCATCATACAAAACAGGGAAACCTATATGATATTTTCTAATGAATTTCTGAGCGTCTTCTACATTATCACTAGTTGTTACATTTACTGATACAAAATCAATTTCGCTACTATATTTTGAATATAGCTTATTTAGCTCTTCCGCTTCTTCTTTACAGTATTTACACCATGAAGTCCAAAAATTAATTAATTTAGGTTTACCACTGTTTCCAGTTATATCGTGTGATTGACCGTCTACATCCTTTAAACTAAAATCAATCATGTTTCGGTCGTACCTATCCGACAGTATATAATCAACGGGTTTAACTGAAAAATAATTAATCAATGTGTAAGATACGATAATAATAAAACCAACTAAAATAACTAACGACACTACTTTTTTACTCAAATGTTCCCCCTGAAAAGCCTCTATTTGAATTGTTGAAAATCGTAATACCTGAACATCGTAACATATTTTGGTAAACAATTGAATATATCGGATGAAAGATAACGAAACAAAAACCTATCCTACAAGAAATAGGCTATTCTGCAAATCCTCTGATATTTTTCTGGTTAGGATGGTTTAATGAATGAAATAAAAAAAGCCGCTAAAGTGCGGCTTTTAATTTATTCAGAACCAGTAAATTCTATACCATTCTTTTTAATTGAAATATCTATGAATGTCTTATTCTTCTTCGTTGTTCCACTGTTACTAAGCATCATATTAACAGTGGAATCATCTTTCTCCCAATCTGCCCCTATAAACATATCACCATTAGTGATTCCATTATAAATGATTTCATCGGCTTCATCCTCACTCTTCCCTTTTAATTGTTCAATGATTGTCTTGCTTGCTTTCTCACTCGTATATGCTGATCCTTCTGACTTAGGATTGCCATAAGCTCGTCCTAATTCCTGTCTTAATTTTGTGAAGTACTCAAAAGATGATTCCTTGTCAGGAATCCTATAGGCAATCTGCCACAGTTTCCCTTCTTTAAAGTGAAAGTACACGGTTGCAGATAAGCCAAACAATGAATAATTCTCATAGGCTACTACATAATCAAAATCAACTAGCAATTCTAAATTACTGTTTTTGGATTTTATTGTTTCAATTGAAGTGCCCCAGGAATATTCTTTAAAGGGGTTTGCGGGAGTAATTATTTTATCCATGGCAATGTTTACACGATTTGTTTTCTCGTCCCACGTTACAACCCCATCGCAACTTTCACCTATAAATCGAAGTGGAACAAAAGTATCTCCATTGATAATTCTTGCAGCCTTTTCTAATACAGTATTTTTCTCATTAACAATTGCATTGGTGTCACCGATCTTTAAAACAATCTTTTTCCCTTGAGCCGTTCCAGTAATTGTTTGTGTGTTTTCATCCCATCCAATTATGAGTCCTATCGCCTCAAATATTGGGCGTAATTGGACAAGTGTCGTTCCTTCATCAACTATTGGCATTTGATTGAAATTCATTTGAACTCCATTGATGAAAACACTTACTGGCTCCTCAGATGCAAAAGACTTAGAAGGAGATACTAGCAAGGTTGCAATGATTAAGCTCAATAAAAATTTCGAAGATTTTCTCATACAAAATATTCCCCTTTTATGTTTCTTTCCCATTCATGAATCCACCTACCGGTTACATCACGAACCAAACGACAGCCAGCACCACGAACGCCGGAACCGCCTGCACAAAAAGGATCGAACGTTTAGCCGTCAAGCTTCCGTATAGTCCGGCGACCAGCACGCATAACAAGAAGAAAATCAAAATATGCTTGCTCACGGTCTGATCGGGATACAAAAGCCCCCAGAAAATCCCCGCAGCTAGAAACCCGTTGTATAAGCCTTGATTGCCGGCCAATGAGCGGGAAGCATTCGCGAATTCCTGCGTCAAGCCGAATGCCTTAAGCCCTCTTGGTGTGGTCCACAGAAACATCTCCAGGCACAAAATATACACGTGCAGCAACCCAATTAAACCAGCCCCTATATAAACAGCGATCATCAGATGTCCACCTTTCCCGATTCACAATTATCGTTATGAAATTTTATGGTAATAACCATCCTATTGTACTATTTCCAAGGACTACGATCAAACCAATTTTAGGCGATCCAGCGGAGTCTTCAGAACGGTTTGCCAGCTAGAGCTTGGAATAACCCAGTCTGCAAGAAAATCAATGTGACTGCCGGTATTCGAGGAATTCATTGTATAGGTGCCCCCTTTAATTGCACACAATATTAGTGCTTCAAAATGACTCTAAAAGGTGGGCTAATAGGATGTCAACAAACAACCAACAGCAAGAAAATCACTTAAAAGATCAAAAAGATAACAAACCGAATCATAGCAGCAGAAAAAAGAAGAAACAGAATTAATCGCATTGATGATGTAATTTCAAACGGTTAACAAACGATAACAAAAGCCCCGCGGGATTTTTCCCAACGAGGCTTTTTGTTTTTTATATGGGTCCTATCTCGGATGTTATTCTATGTATTACCCGAGTGGGAACTATGATCCCCTATTTTTCAAAAAGTCGACACTTTCGCAAGTTAGTGGGAACTATGATCCCTTATTTTACGCATTCTGGCAGAATGGGAGTTTTTCGGGGCGAATAAGACCCTGCTGTTCCGTTTGCAGCCAACAAGCAGCCCATTTAGCTCAAATAGAGCCCTGTAGTTCCCACAACTTTGCCTGTCAATGAAGCTGAGGGAAGCTAATCCTCCACGGGCTCGTTCGGGATCTGCCCCGCAGCTTCATCATGGTTACTTTTGAAACCAGTCTCTTCTTCATTCAATCATATCACGGCAATAAACAAACACTCTTTCCATGACTTCCCTTTCAAAATCATCTTTCACATAAAAGCAATGCCGTTTCCAATCCAACAGACGCAATGCTCCATCAACGCCCCCGGCCTTCGCTTCCCGGTACGCTTCCTCCACCTGCTGCATGGAAGGCACTCGCTGATGTTTACGGTGGAATCCAATAATCCTTGATAACTCACTACTCTTGTACATCATCTAGTAAATAGTACGCCTCCATATTGGTATCGAACACTAGGATACGGTCAGCAGCGTCATAGGCCATGTCATTAACTTCCTTATGGGTCAGTGTCCTCTCTTCACCTGTCTCCTTATGTACTACACGATATTCCATGATGTCATCCCCTCGTCAATGGGTTCATTAATTTTACTGTATTGAAAGTTACATTGGAGGAATAAACATTTTCCTCATCTCCCATAATAATGGTACACCTTAGATCTTAAGCTGGCTATTGGGATTTGAAGGGAAGGGACTCCTCTCTCTTTCCCTTCAAACTATACTGTAAAGGATGTGTAGATATATGGATGAGAAAAACGAAACTTACGAATCTGACTATAAACCAGACATTACGAATTACGATTATGTTTGGGGGAGCGACCAAAGTGAGTATGTGAAAGAAGCTGCGACAAAGGCGGACACGGACACATCAGATGTGAACACAGCTGATTAGCGTTTGATCCACATAACAAAGCCTGGACAAACTTCCGGGCTTTTGCTTTTGCACCTTTAAAAATATCCCTGCTCATACCAGTTCAACTATCCAACCCTTTTCCACTCCATCTGAATCTAATATTAGAAGAGCCGGTGGAGGGTGATTTGCATGAACTTACAAGAACTCAATAAAACAACCTTTGATTTAATTGCTAGCTTGGGTCAAAATTGTGATCCGGCCGGTCATCTCAGGAGATACCATTTAAGAAAATTTTCAATGCCCTTGGATTGGGTCGTTTCTAACTCTCTGACCGATGTAAATAGGCTCTTAGCTAATAAATTCAGGGGATTTATGGATCTGTCCAATATGCAACAAATTGAAGGCAGTTCACAGTATGTCGATGAATTTACAGTCGTTGTTCAGAAAATGCCAACCTATTTTATTAAAGACATGCTCTATAATGTAACTTCAGTTCATGACTTTCCTGTAATTCCCAATCAATATTGGCATTCAACCTATCACTCTTATAAAGAAAAATTGAATATGCGTATTCATCGGTTTTTAGAAGAATCAGAGAAATCTAAATCCGCACTTTTCGTCAGACTCCTTGCAACTTACGACCAAACCGTCGAATTGCAATCTGTTTTGAAAAAATGTATGCATGGTGATTTCAGAGTACTTATCATCAACCCTGTTGCAAACTTGCCACGGGTCATTGAAATAGATTGGGGTTTAGATCATGTCTGTTCTGTTCAAATCCCTAGTACAAATAATACGAATGCGTGGGATTATATTTTAAATGGCATTAGAATACGTTAAAAGGTCATTTCAAGCCCATTTATGAATAGGCAAGCATCCATTGGTTTCAATGGCACATACAGTATGGTATCAACTTGAACTTTGGAGGAGATTCTTAAATGGCATATACCAATTATCCTTATCCTCAATATCCTGTTGCAACGCCATATCCCGTAGTAACACCATATTCAGTTGCTACTCCTTACCCGATTCCAGTGCCGACACCTTACCACCCTTACTATCACCATGGTTGGCAGGGCGGTCATTGGCATGGGGGATGGCACGGAGGACATGGCGGTCATGGCGGTCCCCCTCATTGGCATCACCGCATCATTGATGAGCCGTGTGAATAGCAATCTTCACAGTGAAGAGGATGTCATCCTTTCTCAAAAAAAAACGCCCAGATGTGGCGTTTTTTTATTTCGGTTCAGCCTGTAATTCTACTATTGAGCTCCTCGTTTTCGCCACTCATCCAAAGTTACATTGTCACCCGTGATTACATCATCAACAAGAATTTCTTTCATATCCTCACTTACATAAAAAGTGTGCCACCTAACAATATGATCGGTAAGACTCTCGCCAATATATATATCATAGTACTTTCCCGTTCTCTCAGGGATAATTAATAAACCATCGTTAAAGAATACGACTTTGGATTTATTGGACTCTATCATTTGTTTGTATTTCTCTACTTCAGCTACATTCTTTGTGAGAAAATCCATTAGTTCCTCTACGGACTTGCGTTTCTCAACAATTAAATTCTGTGGTGTGGAGCTGGGCTGGGCCGGGGCTTCAGTAACAGAAGTTCCGTTAGTTTTATCTTCAACCAGGCTGCTTGATGGATTGCATGCTGTCAGTCCCATTATAGCAACAATTGATATGAAAAAAAGATATGACCTTGTCAAGTTTATCACCTTATTCTGTTCTAATGATGCTAATTAGGAGTATATAATTAGTTCCATTTGAAACAAGCCTAAATATGCCAATCCAAGTCAAGTCGCTGAGCTACCTGCTTACTTAAAAAAATAACCACCTCACGGTGGTTGAAATTAGTCCAAAACTAGTCCATAACTTAATGATTACGCTGCAATAACACTACGCCGGTAAGGCTGGACGTATTTTTCTGAAATACAACCTTAAAACCGATATCCGCATCCAACAGGCAGTTAAACGCATTAATCAGCAATCTGCCAGGAGCTAGCGTAAACGTACAAGGCGAAGCATTTCCGATCACACGAGAGGCGGTAATTCTGCGCGCAGCACCTGGACGCACTCTTCTCCAAGTAATCAAAATGAAATCAGGCTGACGAGCTGCTTTTACTTGAGCCATTGTCATCACCTCTTTTTTGTAAGTTTCTCTACATTTAATGCGATGATCGGAGACTTGGCTCTAAACGCTTACCTAAAAAAGGAAATTTCCATTGAAATAAAAAAGCGCCGCGAGAAGTTTTCTCATCGGAGCCGTTTGACTTAAATCGCTAAAATTCATATACTATAAAAAAGAAAATAAGAACGTATATTCTCTTTTTTTCGCATTTATCTTACAGTCAGAAAAGAAGGTATCCCATCCCATGCAAGATCCTACGATTTTTGAACGTCTGCGGGGCAAATATGCCGATGAAGACAGGGCGAAGCTTGTCATGCTGCAGCTAAAAACGTTACTGGAACAAAAGAAAAAGAAAAAATGGTACCAGAAGCTAAAATCGCCAACGAAAACACAGCCAGCAAGCTGGAACAAGTAATCTCCATAAAAAAGAGACTTTCCTTCAGTAGCCCAAACTACTTAGGAAAGCCTCACCTCGCTTTTTATTTGCCTCTTTTTTTCGAATAATACAGCACACCCAGGTAGTGCGCGCCTGTAAATAGCGTAAGAATGCCAAAGAACAGCAGGAACCCGCCTTGACGATCGCGGAAGAACAACTGCAGAACGAAAAGCGCCAACGATATTTCGCTCCAGAGAAGCGTTCTTTTTTTGAGTTGGGTCAAGTCCGCTGTGGATCTGCTAATTTTGCGAAGATTCATGAATGTAAGACCTGCAAGTACGATGATTCCAACGACGATCACGAGAATGTAGCCTGAATTGCCCGACATGTGACTCCCCCTATTTTGCGATGTTTCAACTTTATCTTCTATCAAAAGTAAGCTATTATATCTAAGATACATGGAATAATGCTAGATGTCTATGTAAAAAGAAGATAAGGAGTCAGGAAATCTAACATGTCTACAATTATGTTTAAGCCATTAGAAGCGTCCGATATCCCTTCATTAATGGAAATATACAACCATTTCGTAATGAATTCGACTGCTTCTTTTCATACTGAGCCTGTTGAAATCGCTGAGTTCACAGAAAGTGTCGTTCATCAGAATCCGCGGTTCCGGACTTATGTGATAACACTTGATGGAGAAATCCAAGGCTATGTCCAAGTCATGCCGCATAAGAAAAAGCAGGCCTATGCCACTACAGGAGAAGTGACGATCTATTTGCATCCGAAATGCGTTGGCAAAGGTGTTGGTTCGGCGGCCATTCAGTATATTGAGGCGTTCGCGAAGGAAAACGGCTTTCACGCCTTAATTTCCACAATTTGCGCAGATAACAAGCCTAGTATTCATATGTTTTCCAAAAATGGTTACACACAGTGCGCTCATTTCCGCGAAGTCGGCTTCAAATGGGGCAAGTTTCTCGATATTGTAACCTATCAGAAAATCATTTAACCGCCTGCGGCAAGAGCAGCTTCCAGTTCAGACCTCCGTCTTTCGTTTTCCACACATTTCGGGCATCCCAGAGCCAGCCGCTGCTTGATGTAAGGAAACTGAGCTGTAAGCTCGCATCCAGCGGCTGAAATGCGGTTGGAAACGTATGCTGGCTCCATGTTTTGCCCCCATCACTGGTCCGAAGAAGCTGTCTCCCCTGCTCTTGTTCAGGATTTTGCCGATTGGACTGTAGAAGCGCGAACCCATGGCTCGCATCGGCAAACGTTAGGGCCTGCGGCATAAGGGAAGTGGCGATCTTCCCTGCTTCTTCCCACGTTCCCCCATCTGTCATGTGATAGAGCACCACCGTCTCCTTCCCCTTTTCATTCGAACCCGAGCTTGAGGATGCGCCTGCTCCCATAAACCAGCCCTCTTTGGATGAGAGGAATGTAATGACGCCCGCACCTGGCATGGGGATCCGATTTGACGCTAACCAAGTGATGCCTCCATCCTGCGTACGAATCAGTATCAAATCCTTGTCGCTTCGAACGGCAATCAATCCGGTCTGTCTATTAAAAAACCGAAAAAAAGCAACTTCATTCTTTCCCTCAAGCCCCGGCAAATCCTGCGCAATGACTTCCCACGTTTGACCGCCGTCCGCGGTTAGGCGAAGTTCCGATTTTTGGCCATTTGTTTCTTTGGTCAACACCCAACCTGTTCGATAATCAAGAAATGAAAGCGAGCTAGGTGCCGTTAGTGGCGCCAATCCTTTTTGAACCTTCCAAGTGATGCCGCCATCACCGGTTTGCATGAGCGTAGTTTCTCCGTTGCCGGAAGTAAATCCGTAACCATGAAGCTCATCTACAAATGTGATCCCTTTGGTAGGTATATTGCGTTTAGGCGCACTTTCATCCTGAACTTGGATATTGTCCCCTTGAACCATAGAAAGCACCGCATTCCGCTTTTCTTTTACCGTTGAGCGAGTAATGTGTGGTGATGGAGTCGGGGCTTTTTCATGAAAGCAGCCTGCACATAACACAAAAATAATCAAAATCACTAATTTTTTGTTGTTCATCAAGGCGATCATGTCCTCCTCACTCCTTTCACGATTTCCGGTTAGGTATATGTTATGACGGTCTGCGGCTGTAAATAGTTCATGTCCATCGTTTCCATTGCACGTTATTCCTTTATTTCACAGGATAGGATGCCCCTTCTTTACAAAAGCTAGAGCATATTCATAATGCTCGGAGGGATTGCCATGACAACAAAGTGGGTTTGGTCCACTGCCATCGTTTGCTTGCTAGCCGCAGGCTGCGGTGTGCCCAAAAGCAAGCCATACCATGATCAGAGATCCGCGCAAATTGCGCATGTCGATGAGCAAGAATCAGCAACAGAGGCTAGTCTTGATAATGGCGTATTTGATTTTGAACCTTTGCCAAGCCCAAGGAGTGTGGCTGCACCAACACCAACGCCAACGCCTGCTCTTACTCCGCTGGCACCCCTGCAGCCTAAATCAGCACCGACAGCCGTAACGCCTAGCCCGTCACCCAAAACAAATTCAAAGAAAGCCGCGCATCCGGAAGGATCCGGGTCTAGAAAACCATCTGTACCCGTTCAAAAAAACCAAGGCCAAGTTCGGATTTCCCAGAAAAAGCTTACGCTTTCCCAGTTGGCTGTGAAATACCCTGACACCTTCAAGCTGCGCGGATCTAGTCAAGAGAAGAAAGTGGCGTTAACCTTCGATGATGGACCTGACACGCGCTTTACTCCTAAGGTGCTTGATGCTCTCAAAGCGAACCAAGTGAAGGCAACCTTCTTCGTGCTTGGCTCTCAGGCCAGCTCTCATCCTGATATCATTAGACGGATCGTTCGTGAAGGCCATGTCATTGGCAATCATTCCTACAGTCATGCCAATTTACCAACGCTAACGGTAGACAAGTTTCAAAACCAGATTATGAACACGGAAAATGTGCTTCAAGGTTTAATCGGCTACGCGCCTAAGCTCATCCGCCCGCCTTACGGCGCAATTAATGAGGAACAAGTCCGCTGGGTTGCTGATCACCATTATTTGATCGTGAACTGGAACGTCGATTCCCTTGACTGGAAATCGCTCACTTCGGAACAGGTGCTGAACAATATCATGCAGCAAACGAAGCCGGGTTCCATCATCCTGCAGCACTCCGGAGGAGCTGCAAGCCAGGATTTGTCAGGGACGGTGCAGGCTATCGGACCGTTGATCGCGAAGCTCAAAGCCGCAGGCTACACCTTTGTCACCGTTCCCGAGCTGCTTCACGTTGCAAAAAGCAAATAGGGGCTGTCCCAAAAGTAACTATGATAGATATGGGGGACAGATCCCAAACGGTAGAAAAAAGCGAATAGTTGCCTGTCAAAGGAGCTAAGCGGCTATATGTGCTTTGCTCCTTTGCTTTGGGATCATAGTTCCCACTCGCTTGCCGAAGTTCTCCTTTTCTATTCCCCAAATTAAAAAGCCACGGAACAAAGTTCCATGACTTTTTAATGCTCAATGGGCTTAACCGGCGACGCCGCCGATTTGCAGTCGGAGCAATATCCAAATATTTCAAACCGGTGACTCTGCACTTCAAAGCTCTCCGGCAAATCTTTCACTAGCTTCATCGGGCAAAATTCGAACGTCACCGTCTTCTCGCAGCTCACGCAGATCATATGATGATGATGGTGGGACAAACAGCTCGCCTTGAACTTCAAACCATCTGCCAAATGAAACTGCTCCAACACGCCCATCTCGCTTAGCAAGCGCAGATTACGATAAACCGTATCAAAACTCACGCCAGGATATTTGACTTTCATGTATTCATAAACGTCTTTCGGCGATAAATAACTGCCTGATTCCGCAAATAATGTTGCCAAACTCCTGCGCTGCTCTGTAATTCTCCAGCCTTGCCGGGACATGGCCTTTAGCATCTCGTCAATCGTGTGTGTATGAGTGCCCACCTGCATTACCCCTCTGTCATGAAATGTTCTACTAACATAGTGCAGCAAATTGACCTCCTACGTCAAGTAGCTGATCGGCTCTCGACTTATGATTCGGCAGCTATGTCGGACATCGCTTCCAGCTTCAGCAGCGCAGAACGAACGGCGTCTTTGGAGAAATTTTCACCAATAAAGACGGCAACGTCGGGCACCTCGCCTTTTGGCGTTATTTTGACGAAATCCATTTCCCTATAGGCATATTGAAATAAGAACCGGCTAGAAGTATCTGAGAAACTGAGAATTCCTTTAGCGCGGTACACTTCTTGCGGAAGCTTGCTGACCAATTCTTCAAAAGCGTTGCTGTCAACTGCCCGCTCAAAAAAGTGCGTATAGGCCATCACATGACTATGTGAATGATGGTGATGACTGTCCTGCTCGTGCTGAGCATGATCGTGACCGGCCTCATGGTGTGAGGCATGAGCGTGCTCCGCGTTGGGATGCCCTGTAGAATGTCCGGCATCTGCAAACGGCGTTTGCCCCTCCTCCTCCAACATTTCAATGAGTCTCATGTCAATTTGACTAAAGACTGTAAAATGTACGGAGGCATGCGGATTCCACTCTCGCACAAGAGCATCCACTTCCTGCAGCGCCATTGCCTCCAATAGGTCTGTTTTGTTCAACAGCAGCAAGTTGGCACACCTGATTTGTTCCTTCATGAGTCGGTACGTTTTGCCCCGGCTTGTCCGGTTTAGCTCCAGCAATTGTGGAGCATCCACCACCGTAATGACCGCTTTGAGCTCTACGGGAATAACAAGCGAGGCATCTGTTACTTCATCGATAATTTCCAGCGGATTCGCGATCCCCGTCGATTCAATGAAAATCACATCAGGCTGCTCTCCGGTTACTAACTCATGAAGAGCTGTCGCCAGATCGCCCCGGCTCGAACAACAGATGCAGCCGCCCAGCAGCTGGGACATGGGCACTTCACTGGCTACCAGCTGCCCATCCAAATTCACTTCGCCAATCTCGTTCATGATGACGGCTGGTTTGTGCCCCGCTTCGGTAAAATGATCAATCGCTTTGGTTAGTAAAGTTGTTTTACCGCTCCCAAGGAAACCGGATAACACATAAACGGTAACTCTTTTCTGTGCCATACCCTTCTTACCTCCGTTCCGGTATAACTTCGAAGTTCGTGGATAAAATCGGCCATTTCCCTACGTGCTGAACGAGAAACGGAAATAGCTTGACCCATAACAAACTGTTCGTAGGGTCAGTTGGCTTGAGCGGAAGCTCTAAGCGGTCATATAGGATACTCGCAGCCTCTTGGGCAAGCGCCAAGGCCAGATCCGAGGGAGTAGCTGAGTCTACAGTTCCCAACCGAGGGAGGTAGTGCTGGCTAATCGTTTCCGACAGCCGGTGTTCGGACAAACTGCTTGAAGCCATCATTTCCCCCATGCCGGAGCTGACAAGGCGAGCAATTTCCGCATCGAAAGCGTAAGGAATACAGTAAATTTCCAGCGCCAGGGCCGCTATGTAAAATTCTTTGATTAATTCATCTTCTTTCTCTTGGGTTAATACAGGGTCTGTTAAATAAGCGGCAACGGCCGGCTTCATGGCTTCCCAACCGTTTTCAATACTTTTCATTGTAAACTGCAGCATAGCCGCAGCCAATTCTGCGGGTGTAATTTGTTTCTTTTCTGCATCTTGCATGTTAAACTACTCCTCTTCTCTCTCGTTGCTTTTAAAATGAATGATGAGCTCGATAATTTCCGAACGGCTCCCTATGCGAATCGGGGGCCCCCATGTACCGAAACCTGAAGAAACGATCGCGTGAAGATTTCCCTTCCGCAAGTACCCCCAATCAAGCTCAAAGAGCCTTCTTGTAATCAGGTGGTTCGGGCTGATTTGACCTCTGTGCGTATGTCCCGAAAGCATGACATCCGCTCCCGCCTCTTCGGCTTTATCTAAGTGATACGGTTGATGGTCCAGAACGATAACAGGCTGAGCACGATCTGTTCCTTCCATCAGGGCTGCAAGTGATTTCCGTCCCTCGGCCGTCCGTTCAGCTGCCTTGTCTTTGCGGCCTACGATATACAACCGATCTTGGATATGCACGGTTTCGTCCATGAGTACGCGAATACCGATTTTGTTCATCTGTTCCACGAAGGCAGGAATATGACCGCCGATGTATTCATGGTTGCCAAGTACAGCATAAACCCCTAGCGGAGCCTGCAATTCTCGCATTGTCGTACCCATATCATAGCGGATAAACGGTTTAATATCATCATCAATAACGTCTCCTGGCAAAAGAATCAAATCCGGCTTTAATTCATGAACATGCCGAACCAGCTTTCGCAGATGACGGTTACCCACAATGGATCCCAAGTGAATGTCAGAGGCAACAGCGATGCGCAGCTGCTCCCAGTCACCCGCTTTTTTCGGAATCGAAATCTCATACTTTCTTATAATAGGGCTTTGTGCATTGTAGGCACCGCGAATCATGGCAATAGCGAGGATCCCGGCATCTATCCATCCCAGAATCGGAATGTATGTATCCGCGGGTACGGATGCCAAATGTAAAATTCCTGCGATCAGGTCTGTCGGCGGCAGCAGCAGAAAACCGAACTGCATGACGGCCAGCCAGTAAGAACCGATGATTTTTAATACTCTGGACATACCTGCCGGCAGCACTTTGGAACCGGCCCATGCCAATAAATACGATAAGGCGACAATCCAGAAGACAACCCAGTATATGCCTGGATGAAACGACGAACCTAGCTGGTTTGACAGAAAAACATGACCGTGCCAGCCAATGTAACCGTTCAGACCAAAAATAATGGCAAATATGAGGGCAATGCTTAAAACCGTGCGTGTTTTCATTGTAGCTCTCCTATTCTTTAGGCCCGCCTACAGCAGCAGGCTTAGCGGCTCTATACATAACTCATCATCATTGCGCACATTGCCTACCCGGCTGGACACGGGGTATGCGTACATGCTCTCCGACGGGTACGGCTTCAGCAGCGGGCGGAGCACTTTCGTGTTCGTTATGCTGCGATTGAGCCAAACCGCTTCCGCTTCCCGCTGTAAAATGACCGGCATGCGCTCATGAATATCGGCCATCATTTCGTTCGCTTCTGTGGTAATTACGGTGCAGGTAGATAGGCGAGTGCCATCCGGAGCTGTCCATGTGTCATACAGCCCCGCCATGCTAAAGATCTCTTTGCTGCGAAGCATAATTCGCATAGGCTGCTTCTGTTTGCCCTCCCCCTTCCAGTCGTAGAAGGAATCCGCCGGAATCAGGCAGCGTTTGCGCTCGAACGGCTTGCGGAAAGCAGGCTTGTCCGCCAGCGTTTCCGCCCGTGCATTGAGCATCTGATAGCCTAGCTTCTCGTCCTTCGCCCATTCCGGAACGAGTCCCCAACGCAGTTCGCCAAGCTTATTTTTCTCACCGTCATGCACGATCGCCATAACTTGTTGCCCAGGGGCCACATTGTATTTGGGACTGTATCTCGCAGGATATTTGTAGTAGGTATCATACCGCAGCATCAGTTCCTCTAACGTGACGGTAATCGTATAGCGTCCGCACATGGCTGCACATCCTTTGCCTCATATGTCCTAAAGAGCATTTCCCGCTGTCCGGGTTGCTATTCCTCTTCTCCATTATGTGAAAAAGAGATACTCACGTCAATTCGTACAGCCCGAGGAGTCGTTCTCCAGCGGGCTGCGGTTATGCGTTATCTTCTTTTGGTATGTCGTGATCTACGTTTTGTGTTCATCCGTTTTCTTGTACATGCCCGTGAGCAATTGATCAATGTATCTGGCTGTTCGCACGCTCATTTCAGCACGCATGTAGTCTTTCGCAATTATCAGCGTGTCTTCATGTCCGCGGCAAACATAGCGGTAATGAATAGCCCGGTCATTCTTTTCTTCTTCCATCAATTGAATGCTTCTGTTCATCATTTTCGTTTTCGTTTCACTTACGTCGGCTTGAATTTGGGCGGCAAGCGCGTGGGCGACGCGTGCATAGAGCTGTCTCAACGTTTCGGCGGATTTTTCGATTTCAACGGCCTTTCTTTTGATCATCCCATGCATCAGGGGCAACAGCACGTAATCTCTCATAATCCCAATGTCCTCCGCTGTTGGCCGACTTGCCGGGGCAGGCCTGCCGCTGCGTAGATTTTGCAGCGCTTCCCGGTGCTGGGGCAGCATCATTCTGCTGGATTCCCACAGACCGTTCTTTTCCAGTTTCTTGCTCATTTATAATGCCCCCCGATTTTGAGCGCTCTGTGCTGTGCTTGACCGGCTGTCGTCAGCGAGGAAGCCCGCACAATCGCTGCGTTGCCGAATCGGTCCTTGATACTGTCCGTTACTTTCTCCAGCGTCCTCGCCTTAATCTGATCCTCAAACAGCGTAAGCTGATACGTATCATCGTCGACAAACTGGCTTAGCATCACGCCGGCGCGGCGGACAGGCATTGTGTCCCAAAACTTGTAGAAAAGCTTTTTGACGGCTTGAAATACGGTTCCAGTATGATTCGTAGGGTCGGGCATCTTCATCTGACGCGAGAAGCCTGTCGGCGCGTCAAACGGACTGCACATGCAGCTGACAGTAACGATAGACGCCATATATCCCTTGCGACGGCAATCACGGCACACCTCCTCGGTAAGCTCGAGCAGAATCGTATCCACCTCAGAGGATTCCGCATAGTCCCTTGGAAGAGTCATCATATGGCCAATCGATTTCGGAGGCGTATCGAACGTACCGGGTGTGACCGGACTATCATCCAGCCCGTTCGCCGTTCGCCACATTACTTCCGCGTGGATGTCCGATTGCTTGCCAAAACGTGCGCGGAATTTGTCCTTGAGCAGCGGCAGCGGCGTTCTTGCCACATCCCCGATCGTATACATGCCCAGCCTAGCGAAATGTGCGGTCATGCGCGAGCCGACACCAAACATTTTGCTAATAGGCTGCTTCCATAAGTTTTCCTCTACGGCGGACGGGCGCAGTGTGAAGATGCCGCTGTCACTCTTTTTAGCCCAAATGTCGGTTGCGATCTTCGCCAGTATTTTATTCGAACTGATGCCGATGCGCACCTTCACTCCCGTTTGCTGCAGCACCTTTCGCTGGATGGTCATCGCAATCGTATCCGGGTCGCCGAAAATAGGCAAGCTTGCCGTAACGTCCAGAAACTGTTCGTCAATACTGAAAACCTCAACAAGATCGGTAAATTCTTCGTATATTTTGGTAATCATCAGCGAAACATCAATGTAATGCTGCATCCGCGGACGCATAACGACCAGATCGGGACATTTCTTGAGCGCTTCACCCAGCCGCTCGGCCGTGGAAACGCCAAATTTTTTGGCAATGGGACAAGCCGCTAGAACAATGCCGGATCTCATAGCAGGGTCGCCTGCGACCGCTACCGGTTTATCCCTGCAACCCGGATGATCCGCTTTCTCTACGCTTGCGTAGAAGCTCTGACAATCCGCTAGGAATATCGTCCGCTCCTTTCCTTTGCTCACCGTAATCCCCCCCGCATATTCATCAGCGTAGTCATCAGTTCTGCCTTGACTAAGCTGCGCAGCATCGTGAAATGATGGATGTAGCCCCTAACTTTGTACTCTACGTTAATACCTAATGAATTCATTTCGGTATGGATCACTTTAATATCCCTTTTCTTCATAACGCTCTTAATGCTTTGTAATTGAGGATAAATGGCGGTCTCCACCTCTCTGAGGTAAAAAAGAATATGATTGTACACAATTTTATCCTTATAGACCTTAAGTTCCTCCATGTCCCTTGCCAACATATCGAGCAAAATGGGCAGCAGCGTATACTCCTTAATAATTTGAACATCCTCTTCTGTCTCAATTCTTGCATGAACACTCATATTTTTCACCACCATATGCGAACATATATTCGTGTTACTTATTATATACCGAACACGTATTCGTTATGCAAGTGGTTTTTTTAGGAAGCAAGGATAAACGACTTCGTCGTCCTTTGAGGACGAGCGCGTTTGTCAAGGTAGATGCGAAGCAAAAGTATAAAAAAATACCGCCTGACCAGGTCGTTGAGACCCTGCAGGCGGTATTTTTATCTGGCTTATCGAAACATGGCCCATAGTCTGATCAGGTGAAAAGCGTTGGAGGGATCGATTTTTTGGCTAAGAACGAACTCCAGCACTTGATTCGCTTGGCTTCCGGTCAGCTTCTCGCCGAGAATTCCGGCGGCAAGCCCGATCAGGCGCGTGACCTTCGTGCGATTTTGCAAATCGGCTTTCGTAACGCCTTGAAGCAGCATGGTTATGCGTTCCTTGACCTCTGGGTTTTTCAATTTGAATTTGACCCGCTCAATCAACGCAGGCTCGATGCCGTACTGCTGGTAGCTCATGCTCATGTTCGTACCTCCGATATCCCGTCATGCTTCTATATCTATGAGGGAACGAACACAAACTTGACTACATATAAATGGCGATCAGAATGACACACAGGCAATTTAACGCAACAAGCAGCGGGATGCCGATAACGAATGAGGTATGCTTGGTCTTATGCCGCCAGACCCGCATGCCGAGCCAGCCGCCGATTCCGCCGCCAAGCGCAGCTAGCAGAAAAAGCCGCTTCTCTGGGACTCTGCGGCCGCCTTTCTTGGCTTGTCCCTTGTCGTGTCCCATTTCTATAAAAGTAATGATATTCATCAGCAGTAAATATACAAGAAAATAAGTCAAATTCAGTGCACCTTCGTTTCCAAAATAATAATCATGAGACTACTATTATCTTAAAATCGAATGCGGGCGCGGTCAAATGTTTATTTATAACTTACAGTAACTTACAATAACTCCAACTCCACAACCGTTGCTCTCTTATCCGGCAGCGGATAGCTGAAGTGCTCCGGTCTGGCTAAACTAACGAACGCGTCGTCCGGATACTGGGCGGCGCTCCAAGGACGGTTTAGGAAGAGCTCGGAACCGTCGGAGAGCAGCCTTGCTTTCTTCACCTTGCCGGCCAAGCCATTCAGGTTAATGGGGCCGACGCTTTCCTCGAACAAGTGGGCATACAGCAGATTGCCCTTTTGCGTATATCTGCCCCATTCCGGCTTAGGCCAATCGGCTTGCCCGCAGCCGTAAATGCTGTTCCCATTTTTCTGAATCCAGTCGCCGATCTCCGCCAAAATGTCCAATGTCTCCTTCGGAATTTCGCCAAGCGCATTAGGACCCACATTCAAGAGCAAATTGCCGTTTTTACTGACGCATTCCACCAGTTTCCTGATGACCGTAGTCGGGGATTTATATTGGAAATCCTGGGCGGCGTACCCCCAGTTGTTATTCAGCGTGATGCAAGCTTCCCATGGAATCGGATTGCCCTCGTGATCCGTTACGCCTTGCGGCGGAATGATTTGTTCCGGTGAAGCGAAGTCGCCCGAATAGCTCAGCGGATTGTTCGTGAAAATACTGCCGCCTTCTTCGCCGCTTGCATCCAACCGGTTGTCGACGATGATATGGGGCTGCAGGGATCGAATCATCGCCATCAGCTCCGTCGCTTTCCAGGTCTCCCCCTTCATGTTATCGTAGGAGAAATCAAACCACATCACATCCAGCTTGCCATAGTTCGTCAGCAGTTCTTTCACTTGCCCGTGCATATACTGCAGATATCGATCGAACGTCTCCGGATTTCTTACGAAGCTCTCCTCATTCCGCATCGGATGAATGCGATCGCCGTAAGCCGGATAATCCTCATGATGCCAATCGATTAACGAGTAATAGAGCCCCACTTTCAAGCCTTCCGCACGGAACGCTTCAAGAAACTCGCGAACCAAGTCTCGACCGGCCCGTGTATTCGTTGATTTATACGTTGTGAGAGCGCTATCAAATAAACAAAAACCGTCATGATGCTTGGCCGTCAATACCGCATATTTCATACCCGCTTGCTTTGCGGCGCGCGCCCATGCCTTAGGATCATAACGGACAGGATCAAATTCATCATAGTACGTCTGATAGTCCTCTACCGAAATGCGCTCAACGCTTCGCACCCACTCGCCTCTAGCCGGAATCGCGTACAGTCCCCAATGAATAAACATCCCGAATCGATCTTGCAGAAACCACTGCGTGCGCTCTGTTCGTTCTTGAATAATCGGATCCTGGTTAGTCATTTCCTACACACCTTTCGCCATTAAAATGAAATAGGTGCTCCAAGTCCTTTGAAGAACTGTGAGTCCACTTAACCTCTACGCTTAATTCTACTAAGGCTGCGCTCCAATAAACAGATACGAAACTAACCTCAATTAGCATATAATTAACATTCTGCCTGCCGCATAGGGGATAAAGCTGTGTGCGGATAAAAGGATGCAGGCAGCAAAAAAACGCTAGGATCAACGACTGACAGTTATCTGCAGTCCATCCTAGCGTTCTTATAAGTCGTCCTCTTCGATTAATCTAACACTTCGCTATCGAAAATATGAGCACGCTCCAAGTAAGCCCTCAGCGGCATGAAGGACGCCCCGGTCCAGAACGAGGAATCACCGACGAGCTCTGCGGCATCATCGCGCGCCTGCTCCATGACCTCGAAGTCGGCCATCATATCCGCGACGCGGAACTCCGGAAGCCCGCTCTGCTTCGTGCCGAAGAAGTCCCCCGGCCCGCGCAGCTCGAGATCGCGCCGGGCGATCTCAAAGCCGTCGGCGGTGTCGGTCATCGCCTTCATGCGCTCTTTGCCGACCTCGGTCTTCGGGTCGGCGATGAGCACGCAGAAGGACTGGTGCTCGCCGCGTCCCACCCGCCCGCGCAGCTGGTGCAGCTGCGACAGGCCGAAGCGGTCGGCGTCGTAGATGACCATCAGCGTGGCGTTCGGCACATCCACGCCAACCTCGATGACCGTGGTCGACACCAGCGTCTCCACGGCCCCTTCCTTGAACGCGCGCATGATGGCTTCCTTCTCCTGCGCGCTCATCCGCCCGTGCAGCAGTCCGATCCGCATATGCGGGAAGTGCTGCTGCAGCTGAATCTGGACGTCGATGGCATTCTGCACGTCCAGCTTGTCCGACTCTTCGATGAGCGGACAAATGACATACGCCTGCCGTCCTGCCGCCACCTCGCGCTGGATGAACCCAAGCACGCGCTCCAGCATGCTATGCTGGACGGCATAAGTCTTGATCGGCTTGCGGCCTTTCGGCAGCTCGCGCAGCGTCGACACATCCATGTCGCCGAAAGCTGTAATCGCCAGCGTGCGCGGAATCGGCGTCGCCGTCATCGTCAGTACGTCGGGGTTCATCCCCTTGCGCCGCAAAATACTGCGCTGGTTCACCCCGAAGCGGTGCTGCTCGTCCGTCACGACCAGCCCCAGCTGGCGGAAGTAGACGTCCTCTTGAATAAGTGCATGCGTACCCACCAGCACGTTGATCATGCCCATCTGCAAGGACGCGAGCAGATCCCGCCGCTGGCGGTCCGTCGAGCTGCCTGTCAGCAGCGCCACCTGCAGCCCGTAGGGCTCGAACAAGCGGTCGAGCGAGCTCTTGTGCTGCTCGGCAAGAATCTCCGTCGGCACCATCAGCGCGCCTTGGTAGCCGGCTTTGACCGTCGCGTAGAGGCCTATGGCCGCGACGATCGTCTTCCCGGCGCCGACATCGCCTTGCAGCAGCCGGTTCATGCTGTAAGGCTCCTGCATATCGTGCAGGATTTCGCCAACGACCTTCTTCTGCGACTCCGTCAACTGGAAGGGCAGCGCGCGCACGAAGGCGCGAACAGCAGGCAGATCCACCTGCTGCTGCACCCCGTCCGCGCGGCTGCGCGTCACGGCGCGGTAAGCCTGCAGCTTGAGCTGGAACAGGAACAGCTCCTCATACACCATGCGCCTGCGCGCCTGCTTGCCTTCCTCCACACCGCTCGGCGTGTGGATGACAGCCAGCGCCTTGCTGCGCGGCATAAACCCGTACTTGCCGGTAAGTCCGGCCGGCAGCACTTCACTGACCATGGCGCTGTACTGCGTCAGCGCCTGCTGAATGACCTTACGCATCCACTTTTGCGTAAGGGAGCCTGCAACCGAATAGACCGGCTGAATGGTGCCGGTATTCGAATCGCCTTGTCCGGGAAACTCGGAATCGGACACGCTCATTTGCCTGCGCTTGCCATCCCATTTGCCGGTCAGGATAATCTCCTGCTGCGGCCGCAAGCGGTCCTTCAAAAAGTGGCGGTTAAACCACACCGCCGTCAAGAGAAAATCATCGACCATCACCTTGCAGGATAGTCGGGATTTGCCGCTGTAGCGCTGGAGCACCGGCTCCCCGATGATATACCCTTTCACCGTGACGCGGTCGCCGTCCTTCACGCTCGCGATATCGCGCACCGTATAATCCTCATACCGGAACGGCACATACTCCAGTAAATCCATAACCGTAAAAATGCCCATGGCGTTCAGCTCAAGTGCCTTTTGAGCGCCGACTCCATGGACTTCGCGTACTGCAATTTGATTTAAATCCATCGCTTACACCGTGCTGACGAACGCTGCGATCGTACCGGGTCCGGCGTGTGCGCCAATGACAGGCCCCAGTGTGATGTAGTCCACTTGCTGCACCTCAAATTGCTGCATAATGGCTTCCCGCAGCAGCTCCGCGCCTTCCAAATTGTTTGCATGGGCAATATGTAACCGGGGAATGCTGCGATCAGGCACGTCTGCCGCGAGCAGCTCCAGAATGCGTGCGATCGCTTTCTTTTGACCCCGGACTTTATCAATAGCCGCCACTTCCCCCTCGCGATCTATGGAGAGAATGGGCTTAATATTCAGCAAAGAACCGAACAGCGCGGACGCTTTGCCGATTCTTCCGCCTTTTTGCAGAAATTCAAGCGTATCTACGAGGAAGTATATGTAAAAGTTCTCTCTTACCTTTTGTACGAGCTCAATAATTTCAGCAGCGCTTTTCCCTGCCTTAGCCGCTTTCGCAGCAGTGATAACAAGCGCGCCAATGCCGTAGGAAGCGGAGCGGGAATCGTACACATGAACCTTGCCCTCATGCTCCTCCAGCATCGTGGAGGCCAGCAAAGCCGACTGGTATGTCCCGCTCAGCGCAGAAGATAAATGAATCGAAATGATTTCCGTATCCGGCTCTTCCAGCAAACTCTGATATAAGTCCAGAAACTCCGCAGGAGACGGTTGTGAAGTTCTGGGAAAATGAGGTGACGAGATCAGCTTCGGATAAAACTCCTCGGAGCGCAGCGTCACCGTATCTAAAAATTGTTCATCTCCAAAATGAATCTTGAGCGGCACCATCTCAATGTTAAGCTCTTGCCTAAGCGAAAGCGGTATATCGGCCGTGCTGTCCGTTACAATACGTATAGTTGTCAACAGGGCTCACTCCATTTCCCGAAATTCATCCACCGCGGGGATGATCGTTTACTCTACAGAGAACAGGTACGCGTACAATGGCTGTCCGCCGGGATGAAGCTCGACTTCAATCTCGGGATAGAGCGCCTGAATGAAAGCTTCCAGCTCTTCCGTTTCTGCTTCTACGGCGTCTTCTCCGGTAAGGATCGTCACGATCTCGCTGCCTTCGTCAATCATTTCTTCCAGCAGCTTCTTGCAAGCATCCATCAGACTCGGCTGCGAAGACACAATCCGGCCATCTTGGATACCGATAAAATGCCCCTGTTTAATGTCGATGCCGTCCATATTCGTGTCACGAACGGCGTAAGTCACTTGGCCGGACTTTACGCGGCGAAGTGATTCCTGCATCGCTTCCGTGTTCGTCTTGGCATCGGCTTTCTCTTGAAACGCCAGAATAGCGGCAAGACCTTGGGGAATCGACTTCGACGGAATTACAATCAAGGTTTTGTCGACCAAATCAGCAGCTTGCTGCGCGGCCAAAATAATGTTCGAGTTGTTCGGCAGAACAAAGATCGTTTCGGCCTCAATGCTGTTCACCGCGTTCACGATATCCTCCGTGCTTGGATTCATCGTTTGTCCGCCGGACAAAACGACATCAACGCCTACGCTCGAGAAAATCTCCGTAATGCCCTCACCTAAAGCGACCGCAACGAAACCATACGGTTTATTTGGTGCTGGCGCGGCAACGGCAGCCGGAGCAGAGGCTTCGTACCCTTCCGTGGCCATATCTCCTAATATATGTGAATGCTGATCGCGCATATTTTCAATTTTGATGCGGCTGAGTGCGCCGTAATTCATCGCTTGATTCATGACTTCACCGGGATATTCCGCATGAATATGCACCTTCACCAGTTCGTCATCGGCGACGACGAGCAATGAATCCCCTAGTTTGCCAAGCTGCTCGCGAAATTTGCTTTCGTCGAAAACAAGCCCTTTCACCTTGCCAGGTGCAATCGTCAGCATAAATTCCGTACAATAGCCGAATTCAATATCTTCTGTAGCAAGATGTGCTTGAGCCGGAAGATGCGCGTGTACTTCTTTCGCTAGATTCATGCCCGGAACGACGGAAACCGTATCCAGCCTTGTATCCATCGTCGCATAGTCTTCCTCCACTTGAACCAGACCGCCGTTTAACGCCGTCACAAAGCCCTCATACACGCAGACAAGCCCTTGACCGCCTGCATCTACCACCCCAACCTGCTTGAGCACAGCGAGCTGCTCAGGCGTTCTGGCGAGGGCTTCCTTCGCCTTGCTCAAAACCTCCTGCATAAGATCGAGCAAGTCGCCTCCGCGTCTATACTGCGTGGCATGTTTAGCCGCTTCTTTGGATACTGTCAAAATTGTGCCTTCAACCGGCTTCACGACAGCCTTGTAAGCTGTCTCTACCCCTTGCTGCAGCGCAGCCGCGAATTGCTGTGTATTCACATTCTCCAGATCGTGCACATGCTTCGCGAATCCGCGAAACAGCTGTGACAGAATAACCCCTGAGTTGCCTCTGGCGCCCATCAGTAACCCTTTGGACAATGCATCAGCTGCTTTCCCAATATGAGAGGATGGCTTCTTTTTCAGTTCCTCACAACCTGCAGTGAGTGTTAAATTCATGTTGGTGCCGGTATCTCCGTCGGGTACAGGGAAAACATTCAATCCATTAACCTTGTCTACATTTCGGCGAAGGTTATCCGCACCCGCCAAGACCATGGCAGTGAAGTCATTTCCATTTATTGAAATAAAGCGCTTACTCAAAGTGATTCCCCTTCCTGGTTATCGGGCTTTTATTTGGCTACACGAACGCCTTGAACAAAAATGTTCACATCGTCCACATGCAGCCCTACGACATCGTTCAAAATATATTTGACTTTCGTTTGGACATTGCCGGCAACGACGGATATTTTGGTTCCATAGCTGACAATAATATAAAGATCAATCTCGAGTCGCCCGTTCTCCCGACGAACTTCGACACCGCGGCTCAAATTGTCCCGTCCCAGCAGTTCTGCTATGCCGTCTTTCAATTGCTTTCTGGTCGCCATCCCAACAAGTCCATAACAATCTAACGCAGCGGATCCCGCCAGAGTTGAAATCACTTCATTGGTAATATACACTTTTCCATACTCGGTTGTGAGTTCAATTGGCATTATCTAACAACTCCTTCATGTTTCACTTAAACAAGACAACTTTATAAGTATTCCCGTTCCTGCTTTGCTCTAGCAAAATCGGCTTCAATCGTCAACTGCTATGTATTCGGAAAGGTTGACTAATCTTCATTGTACTATAACATACTTCATAAATAAACGGCAAAAATGAAGGTAATTCGTTGACTCCCCTCCTTTTGCTATGCTATTATGTTTAAGTATGTTTTTGCTGGTTATTATAAGGATCGCAACAAGCAAAGTCTAAATTTGAGGAAAGCTGTCATGTCAAGCTTAGGCTTGCCACCCAGGCTGCTTTGTATACTGCCGAAGGAGGTGTCAAACATGTCCCGCAAATGTTTCGTTACAGGTAAAAGTCCTAAATCAGGAAACCACGTGTCCCACGCTAACAATAAAAACAAGCGTACTTGGGGAGTTAACGTTCAAAAGGTTCGCATCCTCGTTGATGGTAAACCAAAACGGGTTTACGTAAGTGCTCGTGCGTTGAAATCCGGTAAAGTGGCTCGCGTTTAATTTTCGGATACTTATACTTATGTAAAAGACAAAAAGCACCTTACCGGTGCTTTTTTTGCATTTCTGGGAAATGGCATTCGTATGTGTTGGCTTACTTAGTTTTTGCTAAACGTATTAAGCACAGCTTTCACGAATCCACCCAAAAATTTCGGTAGTTTGATTGTGTAGAACTTCATTCTCTACCCCTCCTTAGAGTTTTCGCCAGTAAACGGACGCATGCCCGAAGACCGACTTCGACTTCGTGAGCACTAACATCATTACAACAGTATATGCCCCAGCCGTGAAAAAGTACCTTGTATTTTACTTTCTCCGATCTATTCGCTTCCAGAAAGCAAAAAAAGCTACAAGAGCGCATCGCTCTTGTAACTATATGTATGCGGCTAGGGTGCAGTTATACCCATCTGCGTGTATAGCGCATAAATTAAGCTGAACATGAAATATAAGACCACAGCGATCACAATAAACCAAATCCGAAACCCAAGCCCCTCAAACCGGCGGAAGAAACGCATCCCTAAATACAAGGCTCCGAGTGAAAAGATATACTTCGTGACATCGTGTATGTTGGAAAAGCACGTGAGAAGCACGGCACAAACCAGACTGTACAGAAACAGCCAGAGAAATCTCATTTGTCCGGCTCCCCTCTACCCGCGAATTCGTCGGATGGCGTCAGCGCGGTCCGTCTGCCCGAATACGGCATTGCCGGCAACAAGCACGTCGGCTCCCGCTTCGGTCACCTGACGGGCCGTTGCTTCGTTGATACCGCCGTCAACCTCGATGTGAAGCCCGCTCAGCCCCTTGGCGTTCGCTTGCTCGCGCAGCGCGCGAATTTTGCTCAGCATGCCAGGAATGAACGCTTGCCCGCCGAAGCCTGGATTTACGGTCATAATGAGAACAAGATCCAGATGCTCGTCAAGCACATGTTCAATAAGCGAAATCGGCGTTGCCGGATTAAGAACAACCCCCGCTTTGACGCCGCTTTGCTTGATCAGATGCAGCGTCCGGTGCAGATGCGTACAAGCCTCCACATGGACGGAAATCAGATCTGCGCCCGCTTTAATAAAGTCAGGAATATAGCGGTCAGGCTGCTCAATCATCAAATGGACGTCCAGCGGCAGCTTCGTCACCGGACGTATAGCTTCAACAACAAGCGGACCAATCGTAATATTCGGCACGAAATGGCCGTCCATGACATCCACATGGATCCAATCTGCTCCGCCAAGCTCGGCTTCTTTAATCTCTTCACCGAGCTTAGCGAAGTTGGCTGATAAAATAGAAGGTGCTACATGTACCATCCGTTCCTAATACCTCCTTTTGCGATCCTTGATTTCCCCTAAAAACAACAAATAATGATCATAGCGCGAAGCAGCAATCGTTCCTTCGGCCACCGCATCCCGAACCTTGCAATCCGGCTCATGAAGATGCAGACAGCCCCTGAACCTGCAGCCCTCCGCTGCTTCCGCGAACTCCTTGAAGCAGCTGCCCAAACTTTCGGCATCGACTTCCATGAAATCCAACTGGCTGAACCCCGGCGTGTCCGCGACCAGGCCTCCATTGTTCAAAGGAAGCAGTTCAACATGCCGGGTGGTATGTTTCCCCCTGCCCAGTCGCTGGGAAATCTCATTCGTCTCCAGATTGCGGCCGCTAATCATTTCATTCAGCAAGGATGACTTGCCGACGCCGGATTGCCCCGCGAAAACGCCGACCGCGCCTTCCAGATAATGCAGAATCGCTTCCACACCTTCCTTCAGCCTGGAGCTCGTTTTCAGCACGGTATAGCCGATTCCCTCATACAGCTTCGTGATCCGCTCCAACTCTGCAATCGTCATTTCCTTCGGAGCGGAGGCATCGCTATTTCCTGACAGCAGATCGCTTTTGGTGAAGCAGAGGACAACTTCAATGCCCGTATGTTCAATATGAACAAGAAATTTATCTAACAGCTGTAAATTCAGGACAGGCTCCGTGACCGAAAAGACAAGTACGACCACATTCACATTGGCAATCGGAGGACGAATAAGTTCCGAGGTTCGGGGCAGGATTTCGGTCACCGTGCCTTCCCCATTCTCCGTCTCCTCGAACATCACCCGGTCCCCGACAAGGGGGGTTATCTTCCTGTTCTTAAACACGCCTCTGCCGCGGCAGGTAATCATATTGATTTCCTGAAGCTCCACGCCTTCGGGCAGCACATAGTAATAGCCGCTCAAAGCTTTAACAATCGTTCCTGGCGGCATTAATTTGTGCCTCCGGCAGGTGGTTTAGACGCAGTGCCGCCTGTTTGGCCTTGACCTTGACCTTGACCGTTACCGTTGCCATTGCCGCCAACCGGAATAGCCGGCCCGTTATTTTGCTGTTTGGGCGATGCTCCAGGCGATGGGGAAGGGCTCGGCGATACGGTCTTGCCGCTCTTTTGATCCAAATAATCTTGATACGTACGCGTAATCGAGTTAACCAAGTTGTCCCCTTCTTTAATCAAAATGACGGCTTTCTTATCCGGAGAAACAATCACTTTCACATCCAAATTTTGAGGCTTCGACACTTTTTCCGTTTTGTATTCGAAATTCTCGTACTGCGCATCGCTAACGATAATTTTGAACTCGGAATCCTTGCCCTCCGTCGTCGGCTTCACAGGGATGCTAACCGTCACTTGCCCGGCATCCTCCGGCAACCCGTCGCTGATGATCAGCGAGATTTCGAAACCGACAGAAACGTCCGTGTCTTTATCATACGGAAACTGCTTGATGACCTTCCCTTTGGCCACCTTGTAGCTTTTCTCGCGCGTAATGCCGTTCGCAGCAAGCTTAAGGTTCAGCTTGGCGATTTGCGCCTTCGCTTCAGCTTCCGTCATGCCGACGAGATCCGGCATTTTGAACGTTTCCTTTGCTTTGCTTACGACGAAGGTAATCGCTGCTTTATCAAGCTCAAATTCCTCGCCGACTAGAGGCGTTTGCTTCAGGATTGTGTCGGGCGGATCATCCGTCGTCGTTTGCGTGAACGTAATCTGATCATCGTTAATCCCGAGCGCTTCCAGCTTCAGCTTGGCGTCTTTGAGCTGCTGGCCGATGTAGCTTTCCATCTTGATTTTGGGAGCGCCTTTACTGACGTACAGCGTCACCTTCGTGCCTACGTTCATTCGCATGCCGCTGGGATTTTGACGGATAACCGTATCCTTAGGCGCTTTGCTCTCCGCATCGATCTCCACGGTGAAGCCAAGCTTGGCAGCCGTTAATTCGGCTTGCGCCTGTGTCAGCGTCTTGTTCACCACGTCCGGAACCTCCACCGTCTCAACGGCGAACATCCCTTTCACATACCCGACCGCATACCACATAGCCCCAAGAATCATCAACAAAATGACGATCCACACGATCGGCTTCACCCAGCCCTTCCCTTTCGCAGGAGCGGGCTCCTCGCGCAAAGCGGGCTTCTCTGGCTCATCGTCGTCGTCGTCGAACTTCACAAGCTGATCCGCGCGGATGGCCGGCATCACCAAGGTACGCTCCTCGTCCATGCCGTCGGCATCCCAGAAAGCGACCTTAGCTTCATTCCGGCGATCCGGGTGCAAGCACGTATCCAGATCGGCCATCATTTGCTTCGCAGACTGGTAGCGTTCTTCGGGCTTTTTGCGCATGGCCTTCAAAATGATATTTTCCACGCTCTGCGGAATGAGAGGGTTTACTTTGCGAGGATCTTCCACATCTTCCTGCAAATGTTTCAAAGCCACGGAAATCGGGCTTTCGCCAAGGAAAGGCAGCCGAGCCGTCAGCATTTGATACATCACGATACCGAGGGAATACAAATCGGATTTCTCGCCGGTATTCGTGCCTTTCGCGTGCTCCGGTGAGAAATAATGCACGGAACCTACAACCGCCCCCGTTTGGGTAATCGTAGAAGACGTAGCCGCCCGGGCGATACCGAAATCCGTTACTTTGACGCGGCCGTTTTTGCCGATCAAAATATTGTGCGGCTTAATATCCCGGTGAATAATTTCATTATGGTGGGCGTGATCGAGCGCATCTGCAATTTGGCTGGCATAGTGAACGGCATCTTCCACCTGCAGCGGCGCCCTCTCCTTGATTAAATCATTCAAGGTCGTACCTTCTATGTACTCCATGACAATGTAATGCACATCTTCTTCTTGTCCCACGTCATAAATACTGACGACATTAGGATGAGAAAGGGAAGCGGCCGCTTGAGCTTCCCTGCGGAAGCGACGAATAAACTCTTCGTCATGCACATACTGCTGACGCAGTACTTTTACAGCCACTTTACGATTTAATAGAAGATCATGCCCTTTGTAGACTAAAGCCATTCCGCCTCCGCCAATGCGATCTAAAATTTCATAGCGGCCTCCAAGCTTTCTACCGATCAATTCCCATCACCCCTTTTTTCGTCCGAATCTGGATCGTGCGCAAGTAAAACCACCGTTACGTTATCGTCCCCACCTTCATCCAGTGCGCTTTGAATTAATTGCTCGGCAGCAGCCTCCAACTGACCCTGCGTTTTGACAATGCGTAGAATGTCGCCTGAATCAACTAAACCGCTTAAACCATCGGTGCAGATCAGAATCGTATCTCCGGGACGCCACGAGTACTCGTATAAATCCACCTCTACGCCCGGTTCTGTGCCCAGCGCGCGCGTAATCCAATTGCGCCGGGGGTGATGATCGGCTTCTTGGGCGGTAATCTGGCCCGACTTCAGAAGCTCATACACCAAAGAATGGTCTTCCGTTAGCTGAGTGATCGACTCGCCGGAAATTTTGTAAGCACGGCTGTCACCGATATGACCGATAATCAGCAGCTCTTGCGAAGCAATCACGGCAACGACCGTCGTCCCCATGCCATGATAATTTTCTTGTCCGGAGGCAAATGCATAAATTTGCTCGTTCGCCTTCTCGATCGCTTCCTTCAACACTTGCCTGCAAGCTTCAACGGGCATTCCCCAATGAATGGATTGCAGTTCATTTCTGATCAAATCAATTGCCATTTGGCTGGCGATATCACCAGCCTGGTGCCCCCCCATACCATCAGCGACAATAGCCAAAGAAAGGCCATTCAGCTCATGCTGTACGGCGGCGCGGTCCTCATTCACTAGACGGACTTTACCGATATCTGTACGGCTTACCATCTTCATCCGGATTTCACCTCATGACTTGCTCTCCATATGCTTCGCGCGCAGTTGTCCGCAAGCAGCTGCGATGTCACTGCCTTGTTCACGACGTATGGTGGCATTGATTTTGGCCTTCTCAAGAATTCGTTGGAAGGTGAAGATATCGTCTCTGGGCGTACGTTTGAAATCCCGTTCGGCCACGAAATTCACAGGAATCAGATTCACGTGGCTAAGCGGCATATCCTTTAGCACTTGCGCCAGCTCTTCTGCATGTTCAGCCTGGTCATTCACTTCCCCCATGAGGGCATATTCAAACGTAATACGTCTGCCGGTTTTGGCAATGTAATATTTACAAGCTTCGATCAAGTCCACGAAAGGAAACCTGCGATTGACAGGCATCAGCTTAGAACGGAGCGCATCATTCGGAGCATGGATGGATATCGCCAAGTTGACTTGCAGATTCTCATCCGCAAACTTATAAATGTTCGGCACAATTCCGCTCGTCGATACCGTAATGTGACGCTGGCCGATGTTCAGACCTTTCGGGTGAATCATCACGCGCAGGAAATTCATCGTCGATTCATAATTCTCAAAAGGCTCGCCAATTCCCATAATGACGATAGAAGAAATGCGCTCTCCCGTTTCGTCCAGCAGCTTCTGGGCTTTAACAACCTGAGCGACAATTTCTCCGGGTCTCAAATCCCGTTTAAGACCGCCAAGCGTAGATGCGCAAAACGTACAACCGACCCGGCAGCCCACCTGCGTGGTAACGCAAATGCTGTTGCCGTAATTGTGCTTCATGACGACCGTTTCGATCGCATTCTTATCTTCCAGTTCAAATAAGAACTTGACCGTGCCATCCTGCGACTGGTACTTCGCGATTTCGGACAACGTAACAAATTCAAACTGATTTTTCAGTTTGTCACGCAGCGTCTTCGGCAAGTTGGACATCTCATCAAAGCTGAATACACGCTTGATATAAAGCCAGTCAAAAATTTGCCCGGCCCGAAACGAGGACTCGCCGTTTTCTTTCACCCAGCTCTGCCACTCATCCCAATTTAAATCATATACAAATGGTTTTTCTTTCAAATACGGTTTAATGGACACTATTTATCACAACCTGTTGTTATTTGTTCAGCTCTATTGCTAATCTTGTCTATTTTATCACAAAGCGGGGACGAACACACATCCCCCTCTTGAAGGTGTTCAGGGAAACGATATGGCTCTTGATCGGACTCAGAAGCCGTTATTTTTGATATTGGCTTCATGATCCGGCGTTAACGGACTGGGTGACTGCTATTTGTCCATTTTATAGGTGTTTGGATCCATTTCAGTGAAATAGCGGCACTTGAGTCCGTAGATCCGTATTTTCATCCTTAAAATAACAAATAGCGGCATCTCAGTCCAATAGACTCAGAAGTGCGGCTGCCAGTAGCAGACACTTGCTAAGCACTAACTAAGCACGCTTGCGCAGACGCGCGATGAAAAAGCCGTCGGAATGAAACTGCTGCGGCAAAATTTGCACCATCCCTGCGGCAGCCGCCGCAGGATCAACGCTCGCAAAAGCGTCCGCCGGAAGCGGTTCGAGCTCAAAGTCGCGGTGCTCCGCGAGGAAGCGCTCGACCATGCCGGCGTTCTCCGCATGCTCAATCGTGCACGTGCTGTAGACCAGCACGCCGCCCGGCTTCAGCAGCCGGTGTACCCGGCTTAAGATCGCGTACTGCAGCTCGCTGATCGCCTCGATCTCAGCCTCCTGCTTCGCCCACTTCAGGTCGGGCTTGCGGCGAATAACGCCTAAGCCCGAGCATGGCGCATCGAGCAGGATGCGGTCGAACGACTCCGCCGCAAAATGCTCGTCCAGCTTCGCAGCATCCATCACGAGCGTCTGAATGGACGACAATCCCAGACGCTCCGCCTGATCTGCGATCAGCTTCTGCTTGTGCTCGTGCAGATCACAAGCCCAAATCTTGCCGCTATCCGCCATCTTCTCGGCGATATGGGCGGTCTTGCCGCCCGGGGCGGCGCAGCAGTCCAGCACCGTCATGCCTGGACGCGGCTCCAGAGCTTCGGCGACGAGCATCGAGCTCTCGTCTTGAATCGAGAAGTCCCCTTGCAGGAAGCCGGGGGACAAAGCCATGTTCCCGGCCCCCTGTACAAGTATCCCGGCCGGGGCCAGCTTGGACGCTTCCGCGCTGAGCCCGCTGCCCTGAAGCTGCTCCAGCAGCTCCTGACGGCTGCGGTGCCTCGCGTTCGCGCGAATGCTCACGTGCGGCGGCTCGTTGTTCGCCGCACAGATCTGTTCCGTCAGCTCAGGGCCCAGCTGGCGAATCCATCTGCGCACGAGCCACTCCGGATGGGAGTGGCCCAGCGCGATGCGCTTCACGTCGCCGAGCGCAGCCGGAAGCAGCAGTTCCGCTTTGCTGCGGATAATCGCGCGCAGCACGCCGTTGATCATACCCGAGATGCCCTGATGCCCCCGGCGCTTCGCGATATTGACCGCTTCGCTCACGACCGCATGGTCGGGAATGCGGTCCAAGTAATACAGCTGATAGAAGCTCAGCCGCAACAAGCATCTAACCCAGGGCTCCAGCTTCGCGAGCCCTTTGCTGACAAAACGCTCCAAGAAAAAATCAATCGTATTTTTACGTCCGATGGTCCCGTACACAAGCTCTGTCGCCAGCCCCGCATCCGCGCGTTCAAGCGCATGCTTCTGCAAAACCTGATTAAGCAGAAGGTTGCTGTACGATTGATTCTCTTCAACACGAATCAATACATCCAGCGCTGCATCGCGGGCAGAACGCTTAACAGCGCTGCTCTTCGCAGCGCCGCCGGATCGTTTTGACGACGAGGGCTTGCCAGCCCCCTGTGATTGGGTAGGTCCATGGTGCGGACGGTTAGGTTTTTGCGTTGACAAATCGAATACCTCATTTTTGTTAAGTAATGGCCGGTCCTAGCTCACACTGCCGAATATCGTGCCGGGTGCGATTTGCACGCCGCGAATGAACTCAGACACGGGCATCGCCTTCTTGCCGGCCGGTTGAATGTCTGTCAGCCACAGCGTGCCTTCGCCGGTCATCACTTCGATGCCGTGCTCGCTGCTGCCCAGAACCGTACCCGGAACAGGTACCTCTGCGGCACTAGAGCTCTTAGTTCCCTTCGGATTCGCGCTGCCCCAAACCTTCATAACTTCCCCATTCCAAAGCGTGTACGCGCCTGGGAAAGGGTTCAAGCCGCGCACTTGATTCCAAATATCCACAGCCGAGCGCGACCAGTCAATCAGCTCGTCCTCCCTGCGGATATTCGGAGAATAGATCGCATCGGCTTCATTTTGCGGGACAGCCGTAATACGTCCTGCGAGCAAATCCGGCAAGATGCGCTTCAGAAGCTCACTGCCCGCGATGCTCAGCTTTTCAAACAAAGTACCCGTCGTGTCGGTATCCTCAATGGGAAGCTCTACGCTCGCAATCATGTCACCCGTATCCAGCCCGACGGCCATATACATAATGGTGACGCCTGTAGTCGCTTCACCGCGGATTACTGCATGATGAATTGGCGCCCCGCCGCGGTACTTAGGCAGCAAAGACGCATGAATGTTAATACATCCGTGCTTCGGCAGATCCAGAACAGCCTTGGGCAGTATTTGACCGTATGCGGCCGTCACAATCAGATCAGGCTTCAATTCGCGCAAAAGCTCCACCGAATCCGCTTGGCGCAGCTTCTCGGGCTGCAGCACCGGAATGCCGTGCTTCTCTGCTTCCACCTTCACCGGCGGTGGCGTTAGGACGCGTTTGCGTCCTTTCGGCCGATCCGGCTGCGTGACAACCGTCGTCACGTTATAGCCTTCCTCCAGGAGAGCCTGTAGGGAAGGTACTGCAAAATCCGGTGTACCCATGAAAATGATGTTCACTCAGAATCTTCCTCTTCGTCGCTAGTGTATGTTTTGGTTGCCAGGTCCGTAAACAGAATCCCGTTCAAATGATCGATTTCATGAAAAATACAACGGGCAAGCAGTTCTGTACCACTGACTTCAATCGGATTGCCATTGCGATCCTGCCCTTTGGCTGTTACGTTCATGGCACGCGTGACATCCCCGCGAAGCCCGGGAATACTTAAGCAGCCTTCCGGTCCGATTTGTTCGCCGCTCGACGAAACGATTTCCGGATTGACCATTTCGATCAGTCCGCCATGTTCTTCTCCACAATCCATGACAATCACGCGTTTGAGAATGCCGATTTGCGGAGCAGCAAGGCCTACGCCCTCTGCCTCATACATCGTGTCTGCCATATCGTCAAGCAATTTATGCAGATTGGAATTAAATTTGGTAACTGTGATCGCTTTTTCTCGCAGCACAGGATCTGGATCTTTGACAATAATACGAATAGCCATAACGTGCACCTACCTTTAAGTCTTCTCTATTTGGGGTTCCTTACATCAAATATTGCGGATCAACATCCACGCTGATCATCAGCTTTTCCTTCGATGAGCGCTCTTCAAACCAAGCCACCGTCTGGCCGACAATCTCTGCTGCCTGATCTTCCCCACGATATTTTACCACGCATTGGAACCGATATCTATCTTTGATTCGGGAAATAGGCGATGCAACCGGGCCCAGCACGTCCATTTGGAACGTCTGATCTTGGGACACCGCTTCTGAAAACAAGTCAATTTGTTTCGTAGAATGCTGCGCAGCGATTTCTTTAAGCCTCATAACAAAAGCTTCCGCGAAGCGCACCAAGAGCGGCACCTGCTCATGTGAAAAAGTGACCAAAATCAATCGTTGATAAGGCGGATAGCCTAAATTTGCGCGTACATCCAGCTCATGGTTGGCAAACGCGATAAAGTCATGCTGACTTGCGTATTGCACGCTGTAATGCTCGGGAGTGTAGGTCTGGACGAACACTTCCCCTTGCTTTTCATGACGTCCGGCCCGCCCGGCAACTTGCGTCAAAAGCTGAAACGTCCGCTCCGCCGAACGAAAATCCGGAATATTCAGCACGGTATCCGCTGCGATAACCCCGACTAAGGTCACATCGGGAAAATCAAGCCCTTTGGCCACCATCTGCGTACCGAGCAGCACATCGGCCTGCTTTTCGCGGAACATCGTCAGCCACTTTTCATGCGATCCCTTCTCCGTCGTCGTATCGACATCCATCCGGATGACGCGGATGCCCGGGAAGATTTTGCCAAGCTCCTCTTCCACGCGCTGTGTGCCCGTGCCGAAATGGCGAATATGCTTAGACTGACAGCTGGGACACTCCGTAACCTCGCGTTCGGCATAACCGCAATAGTGACAGCGCAGCATGCGCGAGCTCTGATGGTACGTAAGGGAAATGTCGCAATGCGGACATGACGAAACGTACCCGCATGTGCGGCACATGACGAAAGTCGCATACCCTCTCCGGTTCAGCAGCAAAACAATCTGTTCTTTCTTGTGTAACCGATCTTCAATCGCTTTATACAAGGCCGTGCTGAACATCGAGCGATTTCCGCTTTTCAGCTCTTCCCGCATATCGATAATCGCGACAGGCGGCATCGGCCTGTTGGCTACCCGCTCTTTCATCGTCAGCAGTCTGTAAGGAGGCCGATCCCGATCCCGGCGCCGCCTCGTCTTCTCCAAACTTTCCAGCGAAGGTGTCGCTGAGCCGAGCACAACCGCAGCTCCCTGCATGCTCGCTCGCTTAACGGCCACATCCCGGGTGTGATACTTGGGGCTCTCCTCCTGCTTGTAGGAGGACTCATGCTCCTCATCAATAATGATAAGTCCAATTTTCGTAAAAGGAGCAAAAATCGCGGAACGGGCGCCGATGACGACTTTCACTTGCTTGCGGGTGATTTTACGCCATTCGTCGTACCTTTCGCCGTTCGATAACCGGCTGTGCAGGACGGCAACCAAATCGCCGAACCGCCCTTTAAAGCGTTCGACCATTTGCGGCGTCAGCGAAATCTCGGGAACGAGTACGATCGCTTCTTTGCCCATATCCAAGCATTGCTGGATGGATTGCAAATAGACTTCGGTTTTACCGCTGCCCGTAACGCCATGGAGAAGAAAGACCTCATGGCGCTCCTCAGCGACAGCATCCCGAATTTCCGTGAAAACACGGCTCTGCTCCTCCGTTAACGAGAGCGGCTTCGTCCTCGCAAAAGCACGACCCGCATAGGGGTCGCGCATCACTTCGACTTCGCGCAGCTCGATCCATCCGCGATCGGCCAAGCTTTTGACCGTAGAAGCTCCCACCTCCACCGTTTCCATCAGCTCGGTTAGCCGAATGGCATAAGGATGCTCTATCAAATAGCGCAGCACTTCCTGCTGCTTGTTCGCTCTCGCCGGAAGCTCCGATAAGGCTTGCTCCAGTCCGTTGCCGCCGGCCGGAGGGAAGACCGTCAGCGCCTTCTTGGTGCTCATGCGGTCTTTAACCATCTGGACTTCGGTCAAAATGCCTGCGCCCAGCAATTGCTTGATGAGGGCGCCATCCGCAGCGAAGCGTTCCATCAAAGCGTCCATCGGAACGGAGCCTTTGGATGCAACAAAGGCAACGATCGCCTGCAAATCCGGCATGTCCAGCAGCGACTGCTCGCCGGATTCCCTGCCTACTTCAATCGCCCGCTCATACTTCGCTTTGAGTGCGGCGGGCAGCATCGCTTGAAGCGCTGTGACTTCATGGCACAAATACATGCGGCTGATCCATCTGCCAAGCAAGACAAGCTCGTCCGTCAAAGGAGGCACCAGGTCCAGGACGTTCTGTATAGGCTTAATCCGCTTCGCATCCAGCTGCGTTTCCTCATGCAATTCAACGACAAAGCCCTGAAGCACCCGGGGCCCGAAAGGCACGCCAACGCGGCTGCCTACCTCAACCCACTTCCGCAAAGAGGAAGGGACTTCATAGTCGAACGCCCGGTTCGTTTGTTTCGCAGGGACATCGACAATGACCTTGGCGTACATCAGGATTCCCTCGCTTTATCCGGCAGACGATCGGCGGCCAGCTCCAGCAGTCTGCGCGCCACATCTTTCTTGCTCTGTATAGGCAGAGCTTCTACGAGTCCGTCACGGTCGAAAATCCGCACGACGTTCGTATCTCCGCTAAAGCCTGCCCCTTCCTGGGACACGTCGTTCCCGACGATGAGGTCGCAATTTTTGCGGCTCAGCTTGTCCATCGCATGCTCGTCCAAACGCTCCGTTTCCGCAGCAAAGCCGATGACGAACTGATGCTTTTTCAGCGTACCCAGCTCCTGCAAAATATCCGGATTTTTCACCAATTCCAGCGTGAGCGAGTCGGACTTTTTCTTGATCTTTTGATCGGCGATAACCGCAGAGCGGTAGTCAGCGACCGCAGCCGCTTTGATCACCACATGACTTTCCTCAAAACGGGACAAAACCGCTTCGCGCATATCCAGCGCGGATTGAATAGGAACAAGCTCTGCGCCGGCAGGCACGGGCAAAGCGCTTGGCCCTGATACCAAGGTCACCTTAGCACCCATACGCACAGCTTCTTCTGCGATGGCATAGCCCATTTTGCCTGAAGAATCGTTCGTAATATAACGAACCGGGTCAATGCGCTCTACGGTGCCTCCGGCTGTCACGAGCACCCGCTTTCCTTCGAGAAGGCGAACTTCCCCCTGGAAATGCCGCTCGAGCGCGGCAAAAATTTCCTCCGGCTCCGCAAGCCGGCCTTTTCCGACATACCCGCACGCAAGCTGCCCTTCGCCCGGCTCAATGAAACGCACGCCACGGCTGAGCAAAGTCTGCATGTTCGTCTGCACAGCCGGATTTGCGTACATATGCACGTTCATCGCTGGCGCAACCCAGATCGGCGCGGTTGTGGCGAGCAGCGTAGTGCTAAGCATATCGTCGCCAAGTCCCAGCGCCAGTTTGCCGATCGTATTGGCTGTTGCCGGCGCAATCAGCACAAGATCGGCGCTATCCGCCAAGTTGATATGGGAAACAACGGAGGGATCTTTCTCATCGAAGGTATCCACAAATACATGATGACGAGACAGCGTTTGGAACGTCAGCGGAGCTACGAACTGAACGGCAGAAGCTGTCATAATGACGCGCACCGATGCACCCGCCTGTGTGAGCTTGCTTGTAAGCGCAGCGGCTTTATAGGCGGCAATGCCTCCGCAAACGCCAAGTACAATCGTTTTACCTTGCAAAGCACTCATGGGTATCCCCCTTCTATCCGCTATTCTGAGAAAAAAATAACAACCACGAAGGGTTGTTGGGTAAGCGATTTATTTCTCTTTCTCATTCTCTGTCGGCTCGATTTTCTCATAGCCAATGTAGTGGCCGTAAAGCTCTTCAAGCGCCAGACCAACATGCTTATGGGCTTTGTGGCCTTTCAAGTCTGATTTTGCGCCGTCACGAAGGGATCTCGCTCTTTTGGAAGCAGCGACAACGAGCGAATACTTGCTGTCGACAATGTCAAGCAGTTTATCAATTGAAGGATATAACATTTATTTCACCTCATCTATCCATTGTACGATTTTGGGATACATGCGCTCTTTTTTGCAATGTTCAGCCGTAAGAATCGCATGTATTTTGGAGCAAGCTGTTTCCACGTGATCATTTACGATAGCATAATCGTAGTGTTCCATCAAGCGGATTTCGTCAACGGCCACCGACATGCGGCTGCGGATCACCTCATCGGTTTCCGTACCACGGGTTACGATCCGGTTCTCAAGCTCATCCAGCGAAGGCGGCAGCAAGAAAATAAACACGCCTTCGGAAAACTTTTGTTTGACTTGCAAAGCACCCTGCACTTCAATCTCCAAGATGACATCTTGGCCGGAGCGCAGCGTTTCTTCAACAAAACGTCTCGGCGTACCGTAGAAATTGCCTACATATTCCGCCCATTCCAACACTTCATCCGAATCAATCATCTGTTGGAATTGCTCCCGTGTTTTGAAGAAATAGTTGACACCGTCGACTTCCCCTTGTCTTGGAGAACGGGTTGTCGCCGATACGGAATACACGATATCCGGCGAGCACTTGCGCAGCGCGGCGCACACCGTTCCTTTGCCGACACCGGATGGGCCGGATAAAACAATCAGAATACCTCTCTCACGGTCAAGAGTGTTCGTATTACTCGTCATGATCATCGTCCTTGTTGGAAAGTCTATGTGCTACCGTCTCTGGTTGTACTGCCGATAAGATCACATGATCGCTGTCCGTGATAATAACGGCACGGGTTCTTCTGCCGTATGTAGCGTCAATCAGCATGTGACGATCACGCGCCTCTTGAATGATCCTCTTGATCGGAGCCGATTCCGGACTCACAATCGAGATAATACGGTTCGCCGATACAATGTTGCCGAACCCGATATTGATTAATTTGATAGCCATTTAGGGCTTCCTCCTCGCGAAGCTCCATGCCGCTTCACTCGATATTCTGTATTTGTTCGCGCATCTTTTCAAGCTCTGCTTTCATCGAAATGACTCTAGCCGTAGGCTCCGAGTGATTCGATTTGGACCCGATCGTGTTCACTTCCCGATTCATTTCTTGAATCAGAAAGTCCAATTTTCGTCCGACAGGCTCTTTCTCTGTAAGCAATTGATCGCATTGCCCGAAATGACTCTTCAGACGAGTCAATTCCTCATCCACATTTGAGCGATCTGCGAAAATCGCAATTTCTGTCGCCAGCCGCTGCTCATCGACAGGTGTCTGTTCCTGAAGGAGCGACTGAATTCTGCTCGTAAGCTTAGCCGCATAATCCTGCACGACCCCTGGCGCTAAAGCTTCCAGCTCCGTATGGATCCGTTTCAGCTCAGCCAAGCGCTCGCGAATATCCTGCTCCAGAAATGCGCCTTCGCGCATCCGCATATCGGATAATTGGGCAACGGCCTCCTGCAAGCAGGCGCACAATTCCCGTTCGATCTCTTCGTCAGGCTCCTTGCGCAATTCTTTCATCTGAACGAGATCAGGAAGTCTTAATAAATCTTTGAGCCCGACCTGCTCGGCGTACCCATAGCGCCCTTTCAACTGCTCGGCAGCCTGTAAATAAGCATCTGCCAGTGCGAAGTCAACCGTTACGCTCTTGGTGGAAGCCGCTTCACGTTCCGCTGTGATGAAGACGTCGACGCGTCCTCTCCTCACAGCTTGCAGCACCGTTTTCTTCAAAGCGTCTTCAAAGACAGCCCATTCCTTGGGCATTCGAATCGACACTTCACTATACCTATGATTGACCGATTTCACATCGATAAACACGTTGTATCCCGCAAAAGAACGATTCGCTTGTCCGAATCCGGTCATACTGCAAATCATCCTCATCACATCCATTACCCTATTTTAATTCATTTTGAAAGTGGGTACAAGTGGAAATCATGACGATTCGACTTTTCCCATACATACTTTGTCAAGTCTACGCACATCTCGTACGCCAGAAACGGGGTCATAAGGTAGATGCCGTTGAAGTAAGGCATTGCCGCATCCAGCAGCTCTTTGGCAATTTCCACGCCCATCGCCCGGCCTTCCGGACCCTTGAGTCCGCTCATCCGCGCCCTAACGTCGTCGGACAACCGGATGCCCGGCACTTCATTGTGCAAATATTCCGCATTCCCTCCGCTGGCGAGCGGCGCAATCCCGATGAAGACCGGTATATTCAGATGCTTGGTCGCTTCATAAATTTGTTCGATGAGCTTAGCGTCGTAAACCGGCTGCGTCATGATGTAATCGGCGCCGGCCTCGATTTTGCGTTCCAAGCGCTGAACCGCTTTGTCCAAATGCTTGACATTCGGGTTAAAAGCAGCTCCTACCACGAAGTTAGCCTTCTGCTTCAGCGGCTTGCCGGAGAATGCGATCCCTTCGTTCAGCTGTTTGATCATCCGAATGATCTCGAAGGAGGTCAGATCGTAAACCGAGCTGGACCCGGGGAGATCGCCGAATTTGGCGGGATCGCCGGTCACGGCCAGCACATGGTCGATGCCCAGCGCGTGAAGCCCCATGAGATGGGACTGCGTCCCGATCATGTTGCGGTCGCGGCACGCGATATGAATCAGCGGACGCGCGCCAAGCTTATCCTGCACGAGGTAACCCAGTGCCAGATTGCTCATGCGTGTCACCGCGAGCGAATTGTCGGCCATTGTAATGGCGTCGACGTGCGCATCCTGCAGGGCCCTGGAGCCCTGCATAAATTTCTCGATGTCGAGATCCCGCGGGGGATCCAGCTCGACAATGACGGTTTTGCGCTGCTTCACGATTTCCAGCAGCGAGGGCTTGCCTGCCGGCGGCGCAGGCATCGCCGGCGCGGGCTCGAGCACGCGCACGCCCTGCGCGGGGGCCGCCGTGCCCGGCGCTGCCGGCACGTAGCCCTGCAGCGCCTTCGCGACTGCGGCGATATGCTCCGGCGTGGTGCCGCAGCAGCCGCCGATGATGCGCGCGCCAAGGTCGGCGAAGCGCAACGCGCTTTCGGCGAAGTACTGCGGCGTCGCCGCGTACGTGTACTGGCCGTCGACGTAGTCGGGCAGCCCCGCGTTCGGGAACGCGGAGAACGGCACGCCGGCCAGCGGGGTCAGTTTCTCCATCGAGCGGAGAATCCCGTTCGGGCCGACGCGGCAGTTGAAGCCGATGACGTCGGCGCCCTCGTCACGCAGCCGCAGGAAAGCTTCCTGCAGCGGAACGCCGTCCTGCGTGCTGCCCGTTCCTTCGTTCGCAAACTGGCAAATAACCGGCAGTTCGCTCATACTGCGGATGATGCGCAGCGCCAGCTGCAGCTCTTCCAGATCATAGAAGGTTTCCAGCAGCAAACCGTCGACAGGCGAATCCAGCAGAATGGAAATCTGCTCGCGCAGCGCTTCTTCGACATCAGCCGTGCGCACATTTTTGCGCTTGCCGGCACGGATCGAACCAATGGCTCCGACGACATAAGCGTCCTCTCCGACAGCTTTCCTCGCAAGCTCTACGCCGGCGCGATTAATCGCTTCAACGTCGCCTTCCAACCCGTATTTGGATAGTTTTTCTCTGTTGGCCGAGAACGTATTCGTTTCAATAAGACGAGCACCTGCCTCAAAATAACGGCGGTGCACATCAGCGACCGTTTCCGGTCTGAGCAAATTCAGTTCTTCATAAGAAATGCCCACAGGAAATCCCATTTGATATAAATAAGTCCCCATAGCGCCGTCACCGGTCAAAATTTCCCGCTGCAGCGCCGCTCGAAGATCCAGTTTCATCATAATCTCCCCGCTTACTAAAAAAATGTAGTTATACTGTATCACAAATGATGGGAGATATTAAGATAAACGTTTATCAATAATTCTGATAGATGGCTACTCCAACGTCCCCTGATACACTTCTTCGGCAGGTCCCGTCATATAAACGTGATTATCTTCTTCATTCCACTCGATGAACAGCTCTCCGCCTTTTAGCGAAACCGTAGCCTGACGGTCGGTAAGCCCGTTTAACACGGAAGACACAAGCGTCGCACAAGCACCGGTCCCGCAAGCAAGCGTAGGACCTGCGCCCCGCTCCCAAACGCGCATATCGGTGTAAGCGCGATTTCTTACGCTAACGAATTCAACATTGACTTTGCGCGGAAACATCGGGTGAACTTCCAGCTTCGGCCCCCACGTTGCAAGGTCAAAGTTGACCGCATCCTCCACGTAAATCACACAATGCGGATTCCCCATTGAAACAGCCGTAAACCGAAACTCTCTGCCGTCCACTTCGATCGGATGATCGATGACTTTGGCCTCGTCTACGGTCGTAGGCACTTCAAGTCCTTGCAAAATCGGCTGCCCCATATCCACCCGGACCGTAGCGACTTTCCCCTCTTGCACATTCAGTTGGACCTTCTGTACTCCTGCTCCCAATGTTTCTACCGTAATCTCCGTCGATTCGGTAAGTTTGTGATCGTAAACATATTTAGACACACAACGAATCGCATTGCCGCATTGCTCGGGCTCAGTCCCGTCGGAGTTAATAATACGCATTTTAAAATCCGCCTTCTCGGAAGGAAGAATATATACTAAGCCGTCGGCGCCAATTCCAAAAAATCGGTTGCACAACCGGATCGCAAGCTGATCCACACCGGCAGGAAGTTCTTTTTCACCAGCTATGACAATAAAGTCGTTGCCTAAACCATGCAATTTTGTAAATTTCATTGTGTTCAGCACTCCAAATGTGTGTTTTAGCCAATATCATAGCGTAAATAGGCTTGAATGCATAGCCCTTTCTCCCGTTTTTTTGCGTCGATCTTCGATTTTGGCCTCGGTTCCCAAACAACAAAAAACTGCCCCACAGGTCCATAAGACCATGTGAGACAGCTCCAAATCCAAGCTTATCGGAAGCTTGCTTTCGATGATGGGCGATAAGCAGTCGGACGCGCCCCTTTCGTACGCTTCGGCGACAGCACGCTGCCCAGACCCATGAGAAAGGTCGGGATACCGGCCGCGATCAGAACGAGAATCCACTCCTTCCAGCCGAGAGGAACGGTTTTGAAAATAGGTTGAAGAGCTTCCACATACATAACGGCCAGCATCAGCACGAGCGAGGAAAGCACAGCAAGCACAAGGTAACGGTTTTGCAGCGGATTGCGGTGAAAAATCGAACGCGAGCTGCGGCAATCGAACACGTGGATCAGTTGAGCCATTACCAGCGTAGCGAATGCGACGCTTTGCGCTTTCAACAACGTGGCGGCATCCGATGGATCCGTCCGCAGCACGAGCCAGAAAGCCGCCAGCGTACAAACGCCGATCAGGATCCCGCGGGAAATAATTTTCCAGCCGAGCCGTCTTGCGAAAATATTTTCCTTCGCCGAGCGCGGCTTATGCTGCATCAAATCTTTCTCTGCTTGGTCAACGCCAAGCGCCATAGCAGGAAGTCCGTCCGTCACCAGGTTCACCCACAGAATTTGAATCGGGACAAGCGGCAATGGCAGACCCGCCATCATCGCGATGAACATCGTCATAATCTCGCCTACGTTGGAGGCAAGCAAATACCGGATAAATTTGCGAATGTTTTCGTAAATCCCCCGCCCCTCTTCGATCGCTGCAACGATCGTGGAGAAATTGTCGTCGCTGAGAATCAAAGAAGAAGCTTCTTTGGAAACATCCGTCCCCGTAATCCCCATGGCAATGCCGATATCCGCAGCTTTAATCGCCGGCGCATCGTTCACCCCGTCCCCCGTCATGGCGACAACATGTCCTTTGCGCTGCAAGGCTTTGACGATGCGCAGCTTATGCTCCGGGGATACTCTCGCGTACACGTAAGTATCATTCACCTTGGCTTCGAGATCCTCGTCCGACATGGACGCAAGCTGCTGCCCGCTCAAGCTCACTCCATTGCCTTGAATCATGCCGAGCTGTTTGGCAATCGCTTCTGCCGTCGTTTGATGGTCGCCGGTAATCATGACCGTTTTGATGCCCGCTTTGCGGCATTTGGAAATGGCTTCGCGCACTTCTTTGCGAGGCGGATCGATCATGCCGGTTAACCCGATGAAAATCAAACCATTTTCCACTGTTTCATAATCATCGTAGCGGTCCGTGCTTTTCAGCTCTTTATAGGCGATGCCGAGCACCCGAAGGGCCGATCTGGCCATGCCTTCATTGGCAGCCATTACTTTTTGCTTAAGCGTAGACGTAAACGGAATCACTTTGCCGTCCCACAGAATGTAGCTGCAATGCTGGAGCAGGACGTCGGGAGCTCCCTTCGTGCAGGCCATGCGCCCGCTATCCGAAGCGACGAGAACAGACATCCGTTTGCGTTCAGAGTCAAAAGGAAATTCAGCGATCCGCTTGTACTTATCATGAAGCGATTCGTGTGTAATGCCGCTCTTCGCGCTCAAAACAACTAACGCCCCTTCGGTTGGATCCCCCTTAATATTCCAAACGGAGACACTGCTCTCTTTGGCGTCCTTGCCTTTCTTCCGCTTCTGCTCCTGCTTTTCCTCATATAATGTTGCATTGTTGCAAAGCACGGACACATGAAGCAGCCTGCTTAGAGAAGGGTTTTTGACCAAGTCGGCGTTGTGCCCGCCAATGTGAATATCTCCGACCGGCGCATACCCGTCTCCCGTCACTTCCAGCACATCGCCGCTAATCCATAAGTGGGTGACTGTCATTTTGTTCTGTGTGAGCGTTCCTGTCTTATCGGAGCAAATGACCGAAGCGCATCCTAATGTTTCAACGGAAGGCAGCTTTCTGACAATCGCTTTGCGTTTGATCATCCGCTGGACGCCAAGCGCGAGGGCAATCGTCACAATGGCCGGCAGCCCTTCGGGGATCGCAGCGACCGCTAAGCTGACTCCTGCGAGGAACATCGCATAAGGCGGTTGTCCATGCATAATGCCTGCAACGACGACGAGAACGGTCAGCGCGATGGCGACGATAATCAAAATCTTCCCAAGCTGCTCCAAACGGTGCTGAAGCGGCGTTTCCATCGATTCCGTGTTTTGAATCAAATCGGCAATTTTGCCCATTTCGGTGTTCATTCCGATTCGGACGACAACAGCTTTGGCTGTGCCTCGCGAAACCATCGTTCCCATGAAGCCCAAATTTCGCTGATCCCCGAGCGGTACTTCCTCCTGCGGAATAGCTGTCGTTTGCTTGCCGACTGCGACAGACTCGCCTGTCAGCGCGGATTCCTCGATATAGACCCCGTTCGTCTCAAGGAAACGTACGTCTGCCGGAATCCGGTCACCGCTTTCAACTAAAATAATATCGCCCGGCACCAGATCGCGAGCCGGTATTTGATGAACGGCCCCCTCTCTCCAGACATTGGCATTAGGAGCAGATAATTCTTTCAGTGCGCGCAGCGAACGCTCGGCGCGAAACTCTTGGGTAAAGCCGAGAATGGCGTTCATCACAATGATGACAACGATCGTAATGGCATCCAAATATTCGCCGAGCAAGCCGGATATCAGGGTCGCCCCCAATAAAACCAGCACCATGAAATCTTTAAATTGATTCAAAAGCAGCGTAATCGGAGAGACGCGATTCCCTTCAGAGAGCTCATTGCGACCCGCTTCTCCCTGCCGCTTCCAAGCCTCTTCCCAGGGCAATCCTTGCTGCATGTCCACCTGCTGTAGCTGCAGGACTTCTTCCGATGTCAACTGGTACCACATTTTCTGACTCATTCGCCCTTCTCCCTCCCACTTCCCACTTGATCTTGGCTCTCGCTCATACGTAAATGTATTCAGACAAGCCGGAAAATATCCCTGAAATCATCTTTCCCGGCGACTAATGCTTAAGTTTTTGTTAAAAGTATGGCATCATAGAGATTAGCAAAGTTTTCAACCTAGAATGGAGTTGTATGTATCATGGCTTTAGACGGACTAGTCTTGCACGCGATTGTTCATGAATTACAAACGTGTGTAGGAGGCCGCATTAATAAAATTCACCAGCCCAGCGAGAATGACATCATCCTGCAAATCCGGGCGCAAGGGCAAAATGTAAAGCTTCTGCTTTCAGCGAATCCCACCTATCCCAGAGTCCAGCTCACGGAAGGAACGTCTTTGAATCCTCTGGATGCCCCTATGTTCTGCATGCTGCTTCGCAAACATTGCGAGAACGGGGTTATTGAAGCTGTGGAACAAATCGGCATGGAACGCGTCATCCGGTTGCAAATTCGACACCGTGATGAATTAGGCGATATGAGCACCAAACAAATCCTCGTGGAGATTATGGGCCGGCACAGCAATATCATTCTGCTGGATCCGGCGACAGACACGATTCTGGACGGCATTCACCACGTAACCCCTGCCATCTCCTCCTATCGGATTGTGATGCCGGGGAGCAAATATGTCTCGCCGCCTGCGCAGAATAAGCAAAATCCGCTTGAAGCGGATGAGACAGCCTTCCGGCAAGCGATGGATCAGACGGTTGGAGAGGAAACTGCGAACTCGGATAAACCCGAACAGAGGCTAGTCGCTGCATTCAGCGGATTAAGTCCTCTGATTGCCAAGGAGATCGTGTATCGCAGCCGCCAAGGCGGGGAAAGCGGGCAAGAGGTTGACTTGGGGGCTCTGTGGCAAGCCTTTGACAGCGTCATGACGGCTGCGCGCGAGCATCGCGACGAACCCGTCATTATCGAGCAGCAAAGCACCGACAAATTGTTCTTTGCCATGACGCCGCTCACTCATATTGACGGCGAGTCCACGACATACATGGCGCCAAGCGCTTGCATAGAGGCATTTTACGGGGACAAAGCAGAGAGAGATACGGTCAAGCAGCGCGTGGCGGATTTGCTCCGTTTTTTGCATAATGAATCCAATAAAAATGTAAAAAAACTGGAGAAACTGCAGGAAACCGTCGATGATTCCAAAGATGCCGATAAATATCGGATTCTGGGCGAGCTGCTGACTGCCTCCTTGCATGCCATTAAAAAGGGAGATCGGGAGATTGAAACGGTCAACTACTATGATGAAGATCAAGCTCTGATCCGAATTCCTTTGGACCCGCTGCTGAGCCCGTCGGAAAATGCGCAGCGCTATTTTAAAAAGTACACAAAAATGAAAAACAGTACGGCCATCGTCGAGGAGCAGATTGAACAAACCCACCAAGAGATTACGTACTTGAACTCCCTGCTGCAGCAGCTAAGCGTAGCTTCGTTAAGCGATATTGAGGAAATCCGCGACGAGCTTATGGAACAGGGCTATATCCGCGACCGCAACAAAAAACAGCGTAAAATGAAGAAGAAAAAGGATAAACCCGCTCTGGCCTGCTATATGTCCAGCGAACAAATTCCGATCTATGTCGGCAAGAACAATACACAGAACGAATTTTTAACGAACCGGCTCGCCGCTTCTTCTGATACTTGGCTGCATACGAAAGATATTCCAGGCTCTCACGTCGTGATCCGGGGCGACAGCTATTCCGAGACTACGCTGCGGGAAGCTGCGCAGCTAGCCGCTTATTTCAGTCAAGCGAAGCACTCCAGCCAAGTCCCTGTCGACTACACAACGATCAAACACGTTCATAAGCCGAATGGCTCCAAACCCGGATTCGTCATCTATGTCAATCAGAAAACGCTGTTTGTAACACCGGACGAACATGAAATCAAGCAGATGAAAGTAACGATTAAATAAAAAGAGGCTGTCCCCAGTTTAGTAGATTCTACTTGGGGGACAGCCTTTTGTTTTAGTTATACTTCTGTGGGCAAAATAAGGGAAAATTCCCTTTAATTTGAGTGCAGAAGGTTATCATATCCAATTAACTGGAAAAACCCCCTCTATTAGCGCTGATCTCGTAAGAATCTGCTAAATCCAGTCAAATTAACGGGAGGTTTTCCTTCTATACTCCCTGCGAGGTCCTTTTTCGAGCCATTTAGAGGAGATTTTCCAGTTATTCCAGTTAGCTTCCTTCACTTATGGAATATCCTCTTTTTAGGGCCGCAGCTATTCCGATTCCAATTTCCGAATCAGAGATAAAAGGTATGATTTCACTTGCTTCTGCAAATCCGGACGCTGCAGGGCAAGCTCGATGGTAGCTTCGATGTACCCCATCTTATCGCCAACGTCGTAGCGGTTCGCTTGCATCAAATAAGCGGCCATCTGCTGCTCTTTATTGAGCACCCGGAGGGCGTCCGTCAACTGAATTTCCCCGCCGCGGCCAGGCTCCTGACGCTCCAGAATCCCGAATATTTCCGGCATGATAATATAGCGGCCAATCACCGCCAAGTTCGAAGGCGCTTGGTCGCGGTCAGGCTTCTCCACCAAATCATCAATTAAGCGGTAGCTGCCGCCGCTCGTTGATGGGGAGACGATCCCATACTTGCTCACATCTTCCCAAGGCACTTCTTGTACAGCGATAACGGACGATTCGGTCTGTTCGTAAATGTCCATCATTTGCTTGAGTCCCGGCGGCGAAGACTGGAGAATGTCATCGCCGAGCAGAACCGCGAAGGGCTCATCGCCAATAAATTTGCGCGCGCACAAGATAGCATGTCCGAGCCCCAGGGGCTGCTTTTGCCGGATATAATGGACATCGGCCAGGTTGGAGACGGACTGCACAATGTTCAGCAATTGTGTGCTGCCTTTTTCCTCCAGCATCATTTCCAGCTCAAAAGATTTGTCAAAATGATCCTCAATAGCACGCTTGTTGCGGCCTGTTACGATAATGATATCCTCGATCCCGGATTCAATCGCTTCTTCCACGATATATTGAATAGCGGGCTTATCTACGATCGGCAGCATTTCTTTCGGCTGAGCTTTGGTAGCCGGCAGGAATCGCGTCCCTAAACCGGCTGCAGGAATAATGGCTTTGCGAATCTTCTTCAAGGGCGCTGCTCCTTCTCTTTTTGTAGGTTTCGCAACACGTCGATCCCTATTCGCTTCGAACCGATAGGCGCATGAAACACAACGCCGCCCCGTTCGCCATGGAAATCGGAACCTGCCGTGATGAGAAGTCCTGTACGCTGAGCAAGTACAAGATATTTGGCCTCGTCTTCCGGCGTGTGGTCGGAATGATACACCTCAATACCGTCCAGTCCCTGCAATGTAATCGCCTCTACGAGCGCATCGTCATGGTAAATGCCGGGATGAGCGAGCACGGCCTTTCCGCCTGCCTCATGAATCCACTGAATGGCCGTTTCCGGCGTGATGCGCGGCGGATTAGCGTAGGCGGCAGCTCCCGTGCCCAAATACTTGTCAAATGCCTCGCTGATCGACGAAACATAACCTTTATTAAGAAGTACGGCCGCAATATGAGGTCTTCCGACGGTATCGCCTTTACGTTTAACGTTCGCCACTTCCTTGAGAACGTCGTCCATCGTAATTTCCATGCCGAGCTGCTGCAAACGTTCAATGATCATGTCATTACGAATATTTCGAGTGTCGCGCAAAGAGGCCAATCTCTGAAGAAACAGCTCGTCATCAATTTGTATATAGTAACCGAGCACATGGATATCCTGCCCGCCTTGGACCGTTGAAATCTCGACCCCAGGCACGACTTCAATCCCCAGTTTGAGACCTTCCTCAAGCGCCTCGGCCACCCCTGAAACGGTATCATGATCGGTGATGGCAATTGCCCCCAGCCCTGCGTCGCAGGCCATTTGAACGTTAGCAGCAGGCCGCTGCGTTCCATCTGAAGCTGTCGTATGCGTGTGCAAGTCCGCTTCCCGTTTTTCTGTCATTTCTGCTCCCCCTTGTTTTCACCGGAAATCATACTTTTTAAAGGAAACGGCTCAAATCTTCTTGCCGCAAAAAGGTCATAAAGCTTACAGCGGATATAGGAAGCAGCGTAGAATTCAAATAAATCGCATAGAAGCTGCGTTCGAATCTAATGTTCTCAATCGCCTTCACTTTAAACAAACCTAACGTCACTTCATGCTTAACGGAAGACTGCGACAGGATGGATATGCCCAGCCCGGCTTCAACGGCCGATTTGATGGCCCCTGTGCTGCCAAGCTCCATGACAATCTTCATCGAGGAACAATCCATGTTGCAGCGGGCAAACTCCTCTTCCATCACTCTTCTTGTCCCGGAACCTTGCTCACGGAGAACGAACGGATATTTCAGCACCTCTTCGAGCGTAACGACGTCCATGTCCGCAAGCGGATGATCGGCAGGCACGATAAGCATAAGTTCATCGCTCAGAATAGCTTCCGTATGAACATCCGGATGATGAATCGGCGCCTCAACCAGCCCGAAGTTTAGCTGATGCCCCAGCACTTCATCGAGGATCTGCGTCGTGTTCATCACCTTCATGGAAACCGAAATGTTCGGGTAATCCTTGCTGAAAGGACCCAGCAGACGGGGCAATATATATTCGCCCATCGTTAAGCTTGCGCCCAGCTGCAGCCGCCCTTCAATCATTTTGGTAAATTTGGACATCGCAACGTCCGTTTCGCGGATAAGCTCAATGCTGTTCTTAGCAAACGGCATCAATGCCCGTCCCGCTTCGGAAAGCTCAATCTTCTTCGTACTGCGGTGAAACAGCTTCACGCCGAAATAATCCTCAAGGGATTGAACCTGCATCGTTACGGCAGGCTGTGTCATATGCAGAGCTCCGGCTGCATGAGAGAAACTGCCTTTCTCCGCAACGGTATAAAAAATATGGAGTTGATGAAAATTAAGTGCCATGAAAACCCGCCTCTCTTTGCTACCATTATATGAAATTGAACGCAGACAGTCCATTCAGGGCATAAAAAAGAGCATGCCGCGATCGACACACTCTTTACCTAGCCCATTATTCGATTAACGACGCTTACGGCTGTTCTTGATCAACGTCATGCGACGCGAGTGTCTAAGCCAAGAATAATATGATTTCAAATCGCGGAGTTCCATCGTTTCGGACATTCGCCCGAGGAAGGTGACGATGATCATCTTGTGCAGCGGGTTGCCGACCAGATCCGTTTCATGCTCCAATTGAGAAAACTCGGCAACGACAACAAGGTCGTCATCAATCAGATAAACGTCTTCTTCATTGCGATAATACGAGACGACGCTATCATTTTTAAGCTTTTCCCATAGAAAAGCACAGATTTCCTCGAGTGAATTGTTTTCGCTGGAAACACGATCAGTCCATCTCAGCTTGGCATGATTCGTGATCACGACATCCGCCACTTTCTTATCGCCCAGCTGTACGAAGAATGGTTCATAAGTACTCCATCTCCCCATTACCTTGTCTTTCATGATCACAACCCCTTTCCTACTAAAATGAGACCGTGTACCTATTCCCTAACTGTATGTAAGTTATACTTTACTTGATTATAACTTTTTTTCCCATGGAAGAATATATAAAATTATTAATAAATATTTGTGAAATCATGAAAAAATGCTTATTATCTAAAAATTCAAAAAAATAAAAAAAGCTTCTTTCGAAGCTTTCGTTTTGCACTGCAGCCTCAAAGGGTGTAAAATCTAGTTTTGTCCGGCACATCACTACTGTATTCGGTTTTGATTTCGTTGCGGTAAGACTTCTCGACTTTTTTGACGTAGGGCAGCTTGAGTAAGCTTCGAGTCGTCTCCTCTACTTTGCTTGCATGTATATAAAGAACTGCATAATTCATTTTCTTGGATATGTAATGAAGTGATCCGAACCGTTCCAAGTTTCTGGCGGCTTTGATATCGTTGACCCAAATGATCAACCCGCTACGCTCAATCATCATGATTGCTACCTCTTTTCAATAATACTAGTTATGGAGTGATATCTCTACATGAAGCCTTCCAACACCATTGTCCGCGTGTACCGCGGAAACATAACGGAAAGTATTCACCGCGTCCATCTCGCGCTCGTTAACGCCCAAGGGGCGCTGCTGCACGGGGCAGGCGACCCGCAATTCCTTACCTTCGCCCGTTCGACGGCGAAGCTTATACAAGCGCTGCCGGTCATTGAATCCGGCGCAGCTGACCGTTTCGGTCTCGGAGATGCCGAAATTGCTCTGTGCTGCGCTTCCCATAACGGGGAAGCCGAGCACGTGAACGCCGCCCGAAGCATCTTGGGCAAGCTTGGTTTCGATCGCGGGCACCTGCAGTGCGGTGCTCATGAGCCCTATCACGCGCCTACCGCGCAGGCGATGCGCGAACGGGGCGAAACCCCGACCACCCTGCATAACAATTGCTCGGGCAAGCACTCAGGCATGCTGGCGCTATGTGCGCACCTCGGCGCTTCGCCGGATACGTACATGAGACTTCAGCATCCTGTGCAGCAGCTCATGCTGGAAGCGGTGTCCGCGATGTCCGACATCCCTAAGTCGCAGATGGAGCTCGGGATCGACGGCTGCGGAGTGCCAGTGTTCGGCATGCCGATACCTAATCTGGCTCTTGCTTTCGCCAGATTGGGAAGCCCGGAAGGACTGCCCGCGGCCCGTGCAAACGCTTGCCAGAGAATCGTTGCCGCGGTGCGAAAATATCCTCAATTCCTCGCAGGGCACGATCGCTTCGATACGCACTTAATTAAAGTGACGCAAGGCCGAATCGTCGGCAAAATGGGAGCTGAGGGCATCTTCGCACTAGCGGTTCCGGAACAGGGATTGGGCTTTGTGCTGAAGGTTGAAGACGGTAATCAGCGTGCGCTGTATCCCGCTGTTATTGAAGCGCTGAAGCAGTTGAACCTGCTTTCGGCACCCGAAGTCAGCGAGCTCGCCGCTTTCCATACGCCAACCGTTCATAACTGGCAAGGAACCGAGGTCGGAATCATCCGCCCCGATTTCCAGTTATAGCAGGAGTTAACCGCAATTTCCGCTGCAGCTTCCGCCGGATGAACATCCTTTGCCGGTTGGAAGCGGGTTATTGCTGGGAACTTTAATAGATTCAGAAACGGCGTGAGCGATCGTCGTGGACACCGTGAACAGCAGGTCGTCCAACCGATCCTCCGCCTCTTTAAATCTGCGAACAGCCTCAACGCCGTGCAGCTTGTCCTGAATGTCATTAACAGCAGCCAACGCTTCATGATAGCTTGGGTGATAATGACCGAAGCGCTCGCATTCCTCGAATGCGTCTTTCTTTCGAGCGAAGACAGCCTGCAGCTCTTTCACTTCCGCGCTGTTCTCAACAGCGTTCTTCCAATATAAATAATCTGCCACTTCAGCAGAGGAATTAATCATGTCACCCATGTCATAGGCCTGCATAAGAACGGCCGACATATCGATCGTTTCTGCTTCCATTGTCTGTAACATACCTATGTTCAACTTCCTTCCTCTTAAAGAGTATCCAACATCTCTACTATACCACAGTTCCTGCAGAGTTTCTTCCTTTTCTCTTAGAGCTTATTTATAAACACCTTCGTCATTAATGCCCGGTAAAATCAGTTTCATTTCCTCCCAATCGTCACCGGACAAGGCAATTTCCTTATGCTCTTCCAATCCTTCCAGTATCCAACCTGACCGTTCTTCCCGCAAAATGCGAGGAATAATAACGCGGCTCTGCCCTTCTTTGCGCAGCTGCAGGCAGCTTTTCCACTCAATCGCCTTGCGAATCATGTCTTTGCGCGTAGAACCGTGGTAAGACCGGAAATCTTGAAGCCAGCTTACCGGAATACTCTCCATGTCCGGGTACAAATCGCCTTGCTCCGGCAGCTCGGAATCCATCTCATACAGCTGGATAGAATCCCTGGAATAGCATAAACCCTGTGTCTGATTCCCCAAAAAATTGTCCGATTCGGCAGCGGGATCGTCAGCCTCCTTGCGGCTGCTTTTAGGGTTATAGCCCATATTCTCCAAACACTTCGCAAGCTGAGACAACTGATCTTTGGGCACGATAAAATCAGCACCGCCGACACGTTCCTTAAGAAACGGCTGGCATTTCTCGTTTCTGAGCAGGGCATCCGCAATTTCATTCGAACGGCAGCGAAGCAGCGTTACTTCTTCAATATGCACCTTGCCTGCCTGCTCGCCCCATTGCCGCATCGTTTGAATAACAGGCTCCGGAACTTCATAATAAGCCTTCTCTTGCAGTATCCGGATGATCTCTTCACTGCTTTGCCCCTGTTCCCAGGCACGATAAAAGCTTTCTTTCGTCAAGCAGTAGGTGCGCACATGATCCGTCTGCTGAAGGTCAGCGAACGCAGCGATGTCCCATTCCGTACGAAGACCTGCATCCGGAAGCAAAAGTATTTCAAAATCAGGCTGCACATAAAAAGAAGGCGCTTTTGCTTGCGATTCCACTGAGCTTGCACGACTTGCGCCAAATTCGTCTTCTCCGCCCGGTGAAAACAACCATCGAAACCAGACACCGCCATTGGCATCTGCAGCGAGCTCTACAAAACGGAAGAGCGACAGCGGGAGAATCCAGCTGTTCAGGAACGCCTGGCGGAGCGACTCCGCTTCATTTGCCTGGGCTCCCCGGGAGCAGCATGCCAAGATGCCTCTCAAAATATCGTCGATGCCATACCACTGCCCGGCCTCCGTCTTCTCCATCCACGTGATGCCATGCTGCAGCCAGACAGGTGCGGGAAGCAGCAGCTGGCGCCAAACGCTGTAAAGCTGCGCCTGCTGCCTCTCATAGGCGCCTTCAAGCCAATTCATGCAGGCTTTCTTCTTGAAGAAGAGCTGCTCGCCGTTCCCTGTAAGAAAGCCCATCCGAATGGCCAATTCGAGCATGAGCACCGTCCCGTCATCATACTGATCTCTGAAAGCATACGTAATCCCCGAGGAGCGAAGCAGATCATTAGGCAGTGAAATGTGCTGGGTAAGCTTGGCAAGCTGCTTTTTATGCAAAGTTCCCTTGTTCGTTAACGGGAGAGAAAGCTGCTGAGAACACGCGGCAAGAAAGTGAAATAGCTGCTGTGCAAGACCTCTCGGATGAACCGGAGCGGCATCCTGTTCGTCGCCGCTCACATGGATGGCCCCCGCCGGCAGCAGTGCCAGAGCGCTTTCGTCTTCAACAGTCGCCAGTTGGACCGAGGGGAACAGAAGCTCCTGCCAAGAGGCAAAAGCATCCTCCGGCAGTACAAAAAGCTGCTCCCCCCATGCTTTGCGAAAGGCGGCAATAACGCCTGTCCGTCTAAGGCCTAGGAGGCCTATAGCAACTTGTGCGCCGGCCATTCGAAGGCCCGCTTGCTTCTCAAGTGCCTCGCGCGTGAACGATTCACAGCCGAACGCAGCAAGAATTAGGCGGAGTGTATTTTTTTCATCCACGGACAGATGGGAAAGCAGTCTTATCAGATATTTTCGATCCGTCAGCAAATCAGACAATGAAACCCCATCCTTCATGTAAGAAGCGCACCAAGTCTGGCTGGAAATAAGCTTTTTCAAGTCTTCAGGCATTCTATGTACGACTGTTTCATACCTCATGCTTTTCTCCTTTTTGTGCTCTCTTTTCAGGACTCCACCTTGTGATGCAGTATTCATAGCCTTGCTCAACCAAAAACAGCTGACGCTTCATGGCAAAATCCTGTTCCTTCGTATCCGTGCTGATGATCGAATAAAATACGGCAGCGTTGGAGCCGCTGCTCTTCGGGCGAAGAATACGCCCAAGCCGCTGCGCTTCCTCTTGACGTGAGCCATAGCTGCCCGACACTTGAATAGCGACCGCGGCATCCGGCAAATCCACCGCAAAATTAGCCACTTTGGAGACGATAAGCAGCGGCAGCGCCCCCTTTTTAAATTGTTCGTACAACTCCTCCCGTCGTTCATACGACATCGAGCCGCTGATCATCGGGGCACCGGTATGGGCCGCAATCTGTTCCAATTGATCGATATATTGTCCGATAATAAGGGTTTGTTCATTGGAATGAAGCTGCAGCAAATGGTCAATCACTTTTTGCTTGGCCATATTTTCGCCGGCAATCCGGAACTGCTGTCTGGCCCCAGAGGCTCCGTAAAGATCGCGATCGCCCTCAGACAGATCAACGCGCACTTCCTGACAGGTGACCTTCGCAATCCAGCCTTGCGACTCCAGCTCCTTCCAAGCCATATCAAACTTTTTCGGCCCTACCAGAGAGAAAACTTCTCCCTCTCTACCGTCCTCCCTTATTAAAGTGGCAGTTAAACCGAGTCGGCGAGTCGCTTGAATGTCCGCAGTGGCTCGAAAGACGGGAGCAGGGAGAAGATGCACCTCATCATAGATGATCAGTCCCCATTCTCTCTCGCTGAACAATCGCATATGAGCGAAGTCGTCCCCCTTTCTCCCGCGATGCGTCAAGATTTGATACGTTGCGATTGTAATCGGCCGTACATCCTTCGTTGTCCCGTTATATTCGCCTACCTGATCTTCTCCAAGACCTGTTTTGCTCAAAATTTCCCGCTTCCACTGCTTCACGGATGTGACATTCGAGGTAAGAATCAACGTTGCACAGGAGCATCTCGCCATCGCGGCGATGCCGATCACGGTTTTCCCGGCTCCGCACGGGAGCACAAGCACACCGCTCCCTCCTTCTCCGATGCGGTGAAAAGCATCAACGGCACTCTTTTGATAGTCACGCAATTGAAAAGGGGCTTCCGCCGTCTCCTCAGTCCGCAGCCTAATAGGAAGAAATTCGCCGCTCCGGCAGGCTGCTAAATCTTCAACCGGATATCCCAGCTTGATCAGTTCCTGCTTCAACAAGCCGCGAAATGCCGGTGAAACGGCAATAGCCCGCTCGCCGCGGGTGTCTTCCAAATATGTTTTCAGTGACTCACACGCACGAATTTCTTTCAATATGACCGTGTCATCACTGACCAGATAAAGCTCGTTTCCGACGTTTTCCATGCGCAAAATCCCATATCGGTTCGCATATTTCCGAATGCCACTGAGCACGGAGGAAGGTACACCGAATTTGGCATTTTGCTGCAAGCACGCGGACATCTGTTCGACGGGCATGCCCGCGGCGGCTGCATTCCAAAGCGATAGCGGCGTAATCCTGTACGTGTGGAGATGCTCCGGGCTTTTGACGAGATCGGCAAACCGGGACAAGGTCCCGCGAACGGATTCAAACTCAGGATGATTCGTTTCCAGCAGGATCGACAAATCGCTCTGAACGATCAGAGGACGGGTAGAATCTCCATGCATGGGGTGCCACCTCCTTTTCCTCTAGTATGAAAGGAAAGCACCGGATTTAAACCTATCGGGCACGTCCGTTTTAACGGCGAAAATGCAAAACGGGCAGCCCGGCGACGACCGCCGGACTACCCGAATAAAGAAATTTATGCCATAAAATTTTATTCAACACGAATGGCTTTTTCCTGAGCAAGCAAGCAGAGCTCTGCCGCTTTAAACGTATGTGCCTGCGTCATGGCATTCTCAGTCCGATGAATACAATCAAGGATCAACTGACCGAAGAAAGGAAAGCCTACTTGTCCATGAAGACTGTAGTGTTTCTCGCCTTGCTGATTGACCAGATACAGCTGATCTCCTTGCGGATCGCGTGCAATGTCAATGTATTTGCGGAGTTCGATATACCCTTCTGTTCCAAGGATCAGCGTGCGTCCGTCGCCCCATGTTCCCAGACCGCTCGGTGTCAGCCAGTCCACACGGAAGTAGTTTGTTGCTCCATTGTCTCCAACCAAGGTAGCGTCCCCGAAATCCTCCAGCTCAGGATAATCCTTCGCATGGTAGTTCGCCACTTTACTGCTTACAACGGTAGCGTCTTTACATCCCGCGTAATGCAGAAATTGTTCAATTTGGTGAGAACCGATATCACACAGAATACCGCCATACTTATCTTTTTTGAAAAACCAATCCGGACGGCTTGCGGCACTCAATCTGTGCGGTCCGAGCCCCATAACCTGAACCACCCGGCCGATAGCCCCCTCTTCAATCAACTGCCCGGCAAATACAGCGCTTTCTACATGCAGACGTTCGCTGTAGTAAACGGCATATTTGCGGCCAGTCTCTTCCACCTTCGCTTTGGCAGCGGCAAGCTGATCCAGCGACGTGAAGGGAGTTTTGTCCGTAAAGTAGTCTTTGCCGTGTTCCATCGCCCGGATGCCCAACGGTCCGCGCTCTGACGGAACAGCGGCTGCGGCAATAAGCTTGACTTCCGCGTCGTCAAAAATTTCTTGCTCCGAAGAAGCCGCTTTCGCCTGCGGATATTTCTCAATGAAAGCCGCGACCTTCGCAGGATCTTGGTCGTAGACCCATTTCAGCTCCGCTCCAGCTTCCAGCAGCCCGTTGCACATGCCATAGATATGACCATGATCCAGTGCAATAGCAGCGAAAACGAACTCTCCTTTTTGCACGACGATGTTCGGCTTTCCTTTTGGTGCGTAATTCATTCCATCGCTTTTTTGCATATCCGAATTCCTCCGCGATCTCTCCATGTAATGGAAGGGTCAATTAGTCTTATGGATCAATAGTGATTTATCTTGAAGCCGAAACATCAAATGTCTTGAACCCAGCTTCCTTCTGAACGGTGGAATTCTTGATTTTATCCTGCAAATGCTGTTCGAAAAGCTCCTCGTCAATCGGCAGATCAACCCAGTTGTCCGTCCATGTGGATAACAGCATCGCATTGGAAAGCATTAATCCTTTGATGCCTTCTTCCCCTGGAGCAACGAGCGGCGTGCCGTGCAGAATCGCATCTACGAAGTTTTGCGTAATCCCCATGTGGCTTGTCTCCTTGCCTTCGATCGGGATATCGATTTTCCAGCACTCCGGTTGACCGAATCCGCCTTTGAACGTTGCGTTGAATTCTCTTTCGGAAACGCGCAAACGCCAGAATGTCAGCTTGCCGTCCTCAATAACAATTTTGCCGCGGTCCCCGGAAATCTCGAAGCGGTTCGTTCCCGGAGCTTCCCCCGTCGTTGTAACGAACAGCCCTGTCGCACCGTTCTCATACTCGACGAATGCCGTTACATCGTCTTCAACTTCGATATTGCGGTGTTTGCCGAAATAACAGAACGCGCGAACGCGTTTCGGCATCATATCGATCGTCCACTGCCACAAGTCGAGTTGATGCGGATCTTGGTTAATGAGAACGCCTCCGCCTTCACCGGACCAAGTTGCACGCCAGCCGCCTGAATCGTAGTAGCTTTGGGATCTGTACCAGTTTGTAATAATCCAGTTCGTTCTGCGGATTTCTCCAAGCTCACCGGAGGAAACCAGATCTTTCAACTTTGTATATAAAGGGTTCGTACGCTGATTGTACATCATGCTGAATACTTTTCCTGAAGCTTGTGCGGCTTCGTTCATTTGACGAACTTGTTTCGTGTAAACGCCCGCAGGCTTCTCGCACAATACGTGGAGCCCGGCTTTAAATGCTTTGATTGCTGTTTCAGGGTGATCGTAGTGTGGAGTCGCAATCAGTACACTATCAATGACGCCTGAGTTCAGGAATGTATCGAGATTGTCGAATAATTGAACACCTTCACCCAAGTTTTCTTTTGCCCATTCCAAACGATCCGTTCTAAACTCGCAAATAGCCGTTAACTCGGCGCCTTTTACTTCGTTGTTCACCAAATATTTGGCATGTCCGGTTCCCATATTGCCCAGACCGACAATACCAATCCTAACTTTCTCCATGCATACTCACCTTTTTCCTATCAGATTCACAATGATTGAACACGTTACCAATGTAGCATATTTTAGCTCCCCGCATCTTGTCGCAGATTGACTACCTTATTGCGAACTTTGACAGATACCAAGGATAAACGACTTCGTCGTCCTTTTATACTTTCTTATCTACAAATAAAAAGAAATCCTTTCCCTTCTATTAGGAAAAGATTTCACTATGCCTCTTTATCTAGCGCCGACCGGCGATCTATCCGAAGAAATTTTGCTGAGCGCTTGACCGGCTTCATCTTCAAATATGCCGCGCACCGCCAAATCACCAATAGCTACAATGCCGACCAGCTCGCCATTTTCGACCACCGGCAGCCGCCTGATCTGATTTTTCGCCATGATTTTGGCTGCTTCATCAATTGAAGTATTGGGATCTATGGTAGCAACATCCTTCGATATCACCTGCTCAACAGCCGTAGAGCCGGAATGCTTTTCGGCGTAGCCGCGGACAACCAGGTCCCGGTCGGTTACAACGCCGATGAGCTTCTTGCCGTCAACAACCGCAACGAATCCGATATCGTGTTGTTTCATTTTCAGCGCGATTTCGTATACATTATCCTGCAAAGTAACCGTCACACAGTCTTTGCTCATAATCTCTCTAACTGTTTTGTCTGCCATGTCCACTATCCCTCCTCAGAGTTGTCTTACAGACATAGCATTCTCCAAAGGATGGACGGCATTCATGCCATATAATCCAAAGCCATGCCCAGCAGCAAATTAGCCGCATTCAGCATCGATTTCTCGTCGATATCAAATTTGGGATGGTGATGCGGATAAATTATGCCGGCCTCCGCATTGCCTGCTCCTACGAACATGTAACAACCTGGCCGTTGATGCAAATAATAAGAGAAGTCTTCTCCGGCCATAATAAGTGGAGATTCATGCGTAGCTTCCGCCCCGAAAAGGGAGGCTCCTACTTTAAAGAAACGCTGCGTTTCATTCACGTCGTTCACCACAGTCGGATAGCCCATCTTATAATCGATGTCATAAGTGGCTCCGAACATGTCACAGGTGGACTGCACCACCCGCTCGATGCGCTGCTTCACATCTTGTCTAAGTTCCGCATTGAAAGTCCGTACTGTACCGTTTAGCACACTCGTCTCTGCAATAACATTGAAACTCGTTCCTCCGTGGAAAGAACCGATACTAACGACACAAGGCTCAGTCGGATCTACTTGGCGGCTTACGATCGATTGCAGATTCACAACCAATTGTGAGGCGACATAGATGCTGTCGATGGTTTGATGAGGCAGTCCGCCATGTCCGCCCTTCCCTTGAATCTGGATCGTAAATTCGTCCGGAGCCGCCATCAATGGTCCCGCTTTGGAGTATACATGACCTACGGGAAAGGGTGTCCACAAATGAACGCCAAACACGGCGTCAACACCTTCCAGCGCACCGTCCTGAATCATGGAATCCGCACCACCGGGGGTGATTTCCTCCGCATGCTGGAACAGAAAAACCAGATTTCCTTTCAATTGGGACCGGTGCATGCTGGCTACCTTGGCTATGCCAAGCAGCGTTGATGTGTGGGCATCGTGGCCGCAAGCATGCATGACCCCCTTCGTCAGCGAAGCATAGGCACATTTCTTCTCATCTTGGATAGGAAGGGCATCCATATCGGCCCGGAGGGCAACCGTAGGTCCTTCTTCGCTGCCGCGAAGCAGTCCGACGACTCCGCCTCCTCCGACCCCTTGACGTACTTCTATATCCCAACTCTGCAAGTGATTTACTATAAATTCAGCCGTCCGGTATTCATGAAAGGAGAGCTCAGGGTTTTGATGCAGGTAGCGCCTCCAGGCAACCATTTCTTCATAAATGGCTTGTAAGTCCGCTTGAAATTCGAACATAGAATAATCCTCCGCTCATCCTTGTATCTTGATTTTTCTCTTTAAGCTTTGTTATTGAACCTATTCTACCAAAATAATGCTGCAGTTTCATCTCCAAAGTGCCATCAAATATTAGAAATTAGAGGGAGCTGTCGACTTGCAGAACCTTTGGAAACATACTATCATGAATAAAGAATGCATACGTACAATATGGAGGCGTTATAGTGATTATTGAAGCAACTGGCCTAAAAGGCTTAAAAAGCGATCTGGCTCACCTGGATGAAGTAACGACGAAACTTGGTTTCGTGCGCTGGCAGTGGGAGTACACGCGCGCTACTTATGATTTCAAAATGGAAGATAAAGCAAGTAAATCCGTGTACTTCCTACGTGTTAATGCACGCGTAGAATCCGGCAAACTGGAGTCTCCTTACGCCATTTTATTTCTAGAGGACGCATACATAGGAAGAGAAACATTCCCTCATGGTTTGGACTACGATTCACCGATTCCTGATTCCGTGCTTAAACTTTCCCAACAAAAATTGGATCAGCTAAAGCAATTGTTGGCCGACTAGGCGAGGGAACAGCATGAATCCACCTCGAAGAGGAACGCCGGATTTTCTGCTGCTCTTCTTAACCTTTTTGCTGGTATGCTTTGGTTTGGCGATGGTGTTCAGTGCAAGCTCGATGACAAGCGCATATCGGTGGGATGACCCTTGGCTTTTCACGCGTAAACAGTTGATTGCTGTTGGAATCGGTGTTGTTGGCATGCTGTTCTGCATGAATGTCCACTACACGAAGTTGAAAAAACTGGTCATCCCTGCGTTTTTCTTCGTCGTATTAGGCTTGGTATTTGTTATCTTTACAAGTAAAGCTAACGGAGCCAGCTCTTGGTACACACTTGGCCGATACGGCATTCAACCGACGGAGTTTGCCAAACTGATCGTTATCCTTTATTTAGCATCTCTGATAAGCAACAAAGACGAGAAGTTCCGAAGTTTCCGAAAAGGTCTTCTCCCTGCCATCTTGGTTGTTGCTTTTGTCTGCGGTTTGATTCTCTTGCAACCCGATTTCGGCTCATGTATGATCCTCCTGATGTGTTCGGTGATCGTCATCATGGTCGGAGGCTCTAATTTGAAGCACATTTTCGGTATCGGGGCTATATTTGCTGTCCTTGCTAGTCTGGGTCTAGTCTTGTATCTGTTGCTAGGGGACACCGGCAATAATTTCCGGATCAACCGGCTAACTTCATTTATGGATCCATTCGCCGATCCGCAGGGCTCCGGCTTGCAAGTCGTACAATCTTTGTATGCTTTCGGCCATGGCGGCTTCGCCGGCGCCGGGTTCGGACAAGGCATTCAGAAACTTCACTATTTGCCTGAGGCGCACAACGATTTCATTTTTGCAATTATCGGGGAAGAACTTGGTTTTATCGGGAGTTCCCTTTTCATTCTTATTTATCTGTTCTTCATTTGGCGAGGCCTTCTTATTGCCGTACGCTGCCCTGACATCTTCGGGATGTTATCCGGCGTTGGAATTATGGTTATGTTCGCGATCCAAGCCTTTATTAACATCGGCGGCGTCACAGGAACCATTCCGCTCACGGGCGTAACACTTCCGTTCATCTCGGCAGGCGGTTCATCCATGATGGTGTCACTGATCGGCATGGGCATCGTGCTGGGGATTTCCCGTGAACAATCACATAAGGAACCTGCAGCTGCATCTGCACAGAAAAAAAGACCCTAATCGACTTCAAACTCGATTGGGTCTTCTTTTTATTTGACACGATGAGGATCGTCAACAACATCTTCTTCCCTGAATGCGACGCCTTCTACTTTAACGTTAACTTCCACTACAGTTAAGCCTGTCATATTTTCGACAGCTTCCCTTACATTCTCCTGGAGATCCCTGCATACATCCTGAATACGGGAACCGTAATTGACGATAACGCGTAAATCGATGGCAGCTTCCACTTGACCTACCTCTACGGACACGCCTCGTTGTACGTTCTTACCGCTCAAACGTTTGGCTAAGCCTTCTGAAATGCCACCTGACATTCCTGCTATGCCAGCGGTTTCAAGAGCAGCGAGACCCGCAATCGTGGATACTACATCATCAGAAATACGAATTAAACCGGTTTGATTGTCTTCGGACATATGGATCAACTCCTAATATAATGATCTTTGAGCGGAACACAAAAATTTTCCACTCGACTATAAACCTATTGTAATAAGTTCAATAGATGAAAGCAAGGACTGCACAAAATGTCCAAAATCGAATTTACTTTAAAGGTCAAAGTGGGTATAGTAAAAAGAAGTAAAAAAGTACCAATAAATTAGGAGCCGGAGGGTCTACATTGAAAGGTAAATTGTTTTACGCAGGTTTAATTATTTCGTTCGTGCTAACAGCGATTGCACACTATACGCATATGGATACAACACTGCAATTCATCATCGCCTGTATTGCGATTATTTTTGTCGCCGGGTTCCTGGGCAAAGCGACGGAAAGCGTTGCCCATTATGCAGGCGAACGCATAGGCGGATTCCTCAATGCCACATTTGGCAACGCGGCTGAATTAATCATCGCCTTCTTCCTTGTGAAAGACGGCTTGTACGATATCGTTAAGGCCAGTCTTACAGGGGCCATCATCGGTAACCTTTTGCTGGTGCTGGGGCTCAGCATTTTCGCAGGAGGGCTCAAGTTCAAAGAACAATCGTTTAACATAAAACTAGCGTCCCACAACTCCTCCTTAATGATTCTGGGGGTTGTGGCGCTGTTCATTCCAGCGATTTTCACCGGAGGCTTAACGACCAAAGAGACATCCACAATGAGCATGATCGTTGCGATTTTACTCATCGCCGCTTACCTGCTCTGGCTTCTGTTCTCCATGGTTACGCACAAAAATATGCTCTCCGATGAAGCCATTGAGCATGGCGAAGCCGCTTGGTCCAAGTCAACTTCCATTCTCTTCTTAGTGCTCTCCACCGTCATGGTTGCTTTCACCAGCGAGTGGCTGGTCGGCACCTTAGAAGAAGTTACCCACAAATTCGGGTTTTCTGAGCTCTTTGTAGGTGCCTTCCTCGTAGCGATCATCGGAAATGCTGCCGAGCATAGCGCAGCCGTCATGATGGCGATGAAGAATAAAATAGGTGCGGCCGTCGAAATCGCGATCGGCAGTTCCTTACAAATTGCGCTATTCGTGGCGCCGGTGCTTGTTCTGGCCAGCTTCTTCATCAGCGGAACTCCCATGAACATCGTGTTCACAACCTATGAGATTGCCGCCATCGGGGTCGCCGTTTTTATTACCAAATCCATCACGCAAGACGGCTCGACCAACTGGTTTGAAGGTCTGCTGCTTCTGATTGTCTACATCATCTTAGGTGTCGTCTTCTTCCTGGTCTAGTCCGTTTGAAAGTCAACGACTGCATACGCCGAGCAAAAAAAAGTAACCCAGATGATGGGTTACTTTTTGTTATTCAGCGCTTCATATAGCTGAGCAAGGTTACGTTCAAGTTTGCTGAGAATCTGTTTGCCAGGCATCTCGGAAATAAGTCCCGCACGAATAGCAAAATCAATTTCTCTAGACAGACCGTACATTTGCGTATCTAGAACCTCTTCGTACAGCGGGCATTGACGCGTTGTCAAATTTTCCATTTGCACTTCGATCAGCTTTTCGATTTTATCTGCATCTTCTTGAAGAAGATTAAGCGCTTTTTGATTCATGTCCAGCAACAGATCAGATGAAGACATTCCACTTCCCCCTATACGCTTAGTCATCCGTCCTTATATGATCTATATTAAGCGAAAATGCTTCAATATACAAGAGAAGGTACCCTCAGAGATTCTGAGAGTACCTTCATTTGGAGTTAGACTAGTCTTCTACGACATTAACCCCTAATTCGTGCTTAGCAAAAACTTCAGCCATAGCGACTTTCGCTTCTTGCTCATCCGGTCCATGAACGTGCAAATCATATTTGCTGGAGCTTAGAAGGGTCGTGAACAACCCTAAAATACTTTTCACATCGATATACTTATTATCATATTGAAGAACGATGGATGATCTAAATTTATTGGCTGTTTGTGAAATTTCAACAATTGCGGCGTTGTTAGCACTTGGCATATTTCATTCCTCCATTTATTTGCATATGAATTGGTCGCCTTGCTTTCTATATGATAACGTGGATAGGTGACAAAGCGCAACTAGAAAATTTCCTGCATTCTCCAACACATCTTACTTCGCTTTGGGGGCCAGCACCCGCTTCACTGCATTTCCGATGAAGATCAAAACGATTAAAATGCCGAGCAGAATGAGAAGTCTTCCTTTATATTTGTGAAAATGAAATAAATCGTGAGCAATCATCGATTCTAAAAAAACGATGGGCAGTTTCCCCAGCAGGGTGCCCCATAGAAAATGAGTAAACTTTATTCTTGTCAGCCCTGCCGCAAAGTTAATCGCCGATGAAGGTAGAATCGGGATCAAACGACCTAAAAGCACGTACAAGAAACCGCTTTTCTCCATGCGGCGGCTGAACTGAGTAACAAGCGGAAACCGATTCAGCTTCTTCTCGACCCAGGCATGTCCATAATAACGAGCAAAATAAAAAGAGGCGATTGCTCCTAAGCAAGACATAGTATAATTCACGAGAAATCCAACTTTAATCCCAAAGATAGCAACATTCGTCCCGGCCACAATGACAAACGGAATAAACGGAAAAAAGGTTTGAGCTACGATCAAGGCCATGCCGATAATTTTGCCCGGCCAACCAAGATCCCTCAAATGTTCGGACAGCTGCCGCATATTGGTGTGAGCGAGTTTAATACCTATGGGGTTAAAGAAGAAAAAGTAAATCAAGCAACCGAGTAAAATCAAAACAACAAGAATTGAAAGTATCCGCTTTCTGTTAGCCACTGACAAATTTCGACCATCCTTCCCTTAACCAGATCATTGTATCATGTAACCGTTGGATCAGGAAGAGAAAAGTAGGGCAAATCTATGCCCGATTGCACCTAGTCTGCCCCATTTTTTCAGGTCGTATCACAAAGAAAAAACCACCCGTCTGCGGACAAGTGATTTGGCTGAGAACTAACCCACTTTAATTTGGTTCCGACCGTTGTTTTTAGCTTGGTACAGCGCCATATCCGCACGGTAGAACAAAGATTCGACGCTAATCTTATCCTCTTCCCAATTCCAATCGGAAATACCGCAGGAAACCGTGACTTGCGGACTTGTTTCTTGAAGAACTCTCGAGCGTATGCGTTCGGCAATCCGAATTGTCTGATCCTTCGCAACTTGTGGCAAGTACACCGCCAGCTCTTCCCCGCCCCATCTTGCCGCGATGTCGCTATCCCGGATACAGGACTTAATAATTTGGCTGACCTGAATCAAAATTTTGTCGCCAATCTGATGACCGTGCGTATCGTTAATACGTTTGAAATTATCGATATCCACAACAATCAGCGATCCGCAAAAATCCTTCTTTTGCAGCAAATTTGCTTGTTCATCCAAATAGTGACGGGCATAAAGGCCAGTTAAATTATCCGTGATGACCATCCGTTTCACTTCCGCATGCAGAGAGGCGTTCGTCATGGCAAGACCAATATGACCGGAAAGCACTTGCAGCAATTTATAGTTATCATAAGAGAAGAAATTAGGTTTACTGTGCATGACCATTATGACGCCTTCCACACGGCCGTTCACAAGAATTGGCGAACCGATCAGCGACCTGGAATTGGTTAACTGCAACAGCTTCGATTTGACCTTGTTGTTTGACATATAATCGGAGATGATCGTCGGCTCTTTGGTGCTGTAAATAAGACCGGCAAAACCTTGATCCATGGTATACGTCTCATGATACAACGCCGGCAAATTCGTAGCTTGTACAATTAATTTGTCCGATTCGTTATCCTTTTGCAAAATACAACTGTAATCGGCGCCAAAAATGCTTAAAAGCTCACTTGAAGCCGAGTTGAAAATTTCGTTCAGCCGTAAGCTTTGGTTGAGCTGTTTGGTAATTTCGTTGATTAGGCGAAGCTCATTTATCATGAGGTTGGACTGCTCATACAATTTCGCATTTTCGAAGGCCGAACCTGCCGTATCCGCGAGCAGCGAAATAAACTGCAAATCCGAAGCCTGAATCAAATCATGCTCAAACTGCATATATAAGACTCCGTAAACGCCCTGCTTACCTGAAAGCGGCGCCGCTACTTTCCCCGTACTTGGCCCTTCACCGTCCATCGCCGGTTCGAAGACGACGGTGCTTTCCATAAAAGCACGCGTACAGATGTCGTTCTCAATACTCTGAAAATTTAGAGGCTTCACCGACAAATTCGTTGAATCATTGTCTTGTGAAAGCAATAAATCCACTTGAATATTCGGGTATACCCTGTACATGCATTCGATCGCCTCGGTCAGCACCGAATCCACATCAATCTTCGCATGGAGCTTCTTAGACGCCTCAAATAAAATGTCATGCTTCTTAAAATCAAGCTCTCTTTGTTGATTTTGGAGGAGCAGCTGATCATATCTGCGGCGGTCTTCAATACTTTGCACACAGCTATAAAATGAAAAAGATAATGTATATAGCAACTGAATGAGCCCATCAGGCTCTATATGATGTGATTGGGAAAATAGTCCCAAATAGGCAACCGGCTGTTCTTGAGGATCTAGGACTGGAATGCTAACAGCTGAAGTGGGCTTTAGCCCCCAAATGTTCATTTCTTCGCTTGTCATCACATGCAATCTCGGATCATCCAAACATCTGGCCAGAGGGTTGTCCTCTCGATCCGCATGACGCCAAGACGTACCGGATTGCGAGAATTTATCCATAAAAGAAGCTCTATTCGAGCAGGCATTGATGACTCGAAGATCCGTATTCACGCATAGCAGTGCGGTTTGAGGCGGCAGCATCGCTTGTCCGAATTGATAAACCCAATACTCAAAAGCATCCTGCAGCGCTTGATAAGAATTGAATTCCCCATAAGAAAAGTTGCTAGAAAGAACAAGACCTTGCCGAAGAAACTCTTCGAAGTGCTCTGTCGGGCTATGTTGTTTCATACTACGAAGTGATTCACTCATAGGCTCTCCTCACTAACAAACTATAGTCCAATTGATCCAGGCAAAATGGTACCTTCATTATCATACTATTTTTCCGCCTGCATTGCACGATATTTTCAATCCCTCCCGCTGGATTCAGACTTGACACTTGCTCCGCTTTTTAATAAAATTAGAAGTCGAGTAACACCATGATTTCGGTGAATGCCATTTGTGATCACCCTCACTGCTTTTGCTCCTGCCAAGACAGCGGCTGAACTACTCTTGTCAGGGAATCACATTATGATTCGCAAGCAAAACCAGGCACTTGTCTTCACCCTGACATCTAGATGCTATCTACTAAACTATTTGTTAAAAAGAAGGAGTTTTTCCTAAATGTCACGTTATACAGGACCTAAGTTTAAATTAAGCCGCCGCGTAGGTATTTCTTTGAGCGGTAACGGCAAAGACATGAAACGCCCATTCCCTCCAGGTCAACACGGCCCAGGACAACGCAAAAAAATGAGCGGCTACGGCGTTCAATTAAATGAAAAACAAAAACTTCGCCACATGTACGGCTTGAACGAGAAGCAATTCCGTAACTTGTTCGATAAAGCTTCCAAACTGAAAGGTATCGCCGGTGAGAACTTCATGATCTTGCTTGAGAGCCGTTTGGACAACTTGGTTTACCGTCTTGGTCTTTCCAACTCCCGTGCAGGAGCGCGTCAACTCGTTTCCCACGGTCACGTAACTGTAAACGGCAAAAAAGTAGATATCGCTTCCTACATCGTATCTACTGGTGACGTTATCGCCCTTCGCGAAAGAAGCAAAGGCCTTTCCGCTGTGAAAGAAGCTCTTGCTAACCGTAACCACCTGCCAACTTACCTTGAGTTCAACGATGCAGCAGTAGAAGGCAAATACATCCGTTTGCCAGAGCGCGCTGAGCTTCCACAAGAAATTGACGAGAAACAAATCGTCGAGTTCTACAGCCGTTAATAAAAGCAAACCCCTTAGGGATTTCCCTAAGGGGTTTATTTTTTATGTTTATTTAAACTGCGCCAGGTAGTAGTTCTTTTTGCCGCGACGGATCACGAGGTAGGACTCCCCAAGTCTGCCCAAATCGTTGGTAGCCGCATTAAGCTCCGTTACTTTGACGCCGTTAACCGTCACAGCCCCGCTTTCAATATCTTGACGGGCTTGGCGTTTGGACGGTGCAGCGCCTACTGAGATCAGCAGATCCACTAGCAGCATATCCTCTTGTTCTATTGTCGAAGACGGAACATCCTTGAAGGCTTCTTCAATCTCCTTGCGCGTAAGCTCCTGAATGTTGCCGCTGAATAAAGCCGCGGTTATGTTTAGGGCACTCTCCAGCGCTTCTTCCCCATGAACAAGCTTCGTCACTTCGCGGGCAAGCAATTTCTGTGCTTCTCTCTTCTCCGGCTGCGTTTGGACTTCAATTTCAAGACGCTCAATTTCCTCGTGGGAAATAAACGTGAAATACTTTAAGAAACGGATAACATCGTTGTCGGCTGTGCTGAGCCAGAATTGGTAGAACTGGTAAGGAGACGTTTTGGTTGCGTCCAACCAAATGGCTCCGCCTTCCGTTTTCCCGAACTTTTGTCCGTCGCTTTTGGTTACAAGCGGCAGCGTTACGCCATAGGCTCTGCTATCCGTCGTTTTGCCAATCAGCTCAAGCCCGGCTGTAATGTTCCCCCACTGGTCGCTGCCGCCGATTTGCAAGGAACAGTTTTTGGTTTCGTTCAGTTTTAAGAAATCATAGGATTGCAGAATCATATAACTGAATTCCGTGAAAGAGATGCCTTTCGTGATTCTGGAATCGACGGAATCCTTGGCAAGCATGTAGTTCACCGTAAAGTTTTTACCTACATCGCGCAGAAACTCAATGACATTCAGCGACCCAAGCCAGTCATAGTTGTTGACAAGCTCCGCACTGTTTTCAATATTCGTTGAAAAGTCCAGAAATCTGGAAAGCTGCCCTTTAATGCTTTGGGACCACGCTTCTACCGTTTCCGGTCCATTAAGCGTTCTCTCGTTGGCTTTACCGCTCGGGTCACCGATCAACCCTGTGCCGCCCCCTACGAGCGCGAGAGGAATATGACCAGCTAATTGGAAACGTCTTAATGTTAAAATAGGCAGCAAACTGCCGATGTGCAGACTGTCCGCTGTCGGATCAAACCCGCAGTACAGCACGACCCGCTCTTCGCTTAACTTTTTGTCCAAGCCCTCGCGGTCTGTTATTTGATGAAGCAATCCACGAAACTCCAAATCCTTCAAAATCGACATGTTCATCCATCTCCTTTTTCATGTGAGCATACAAAAAAAGCCTTCTTATCCACAAGGGACGAGAAGACTTGACTCGCGGTACCACCCTAATTAAAACAGCAGTTACGTACATCTATATCAGGAATCATCCGTGTACACGGCCAGCTGTTTTCACTCAAGAACCTGTAACGGGGTTTAATCGGTAAATACTACTAATGCAGCTTCTGCTGCAGGTTCCCATTTACTGCTCCAGACCGTAATTCACTAACCTGCAGGTACCGGTTCGCACCCACCACCGGCTCTCTGAAAGCATCCACAAGCTACCTACTGCTGATCCATCAACGCATTTGATACAATTTATATCATACAATTCCGGCAATTGTCAAACCATGCTGTCACGTTTCTTCGCTTGATCATTACCGCATGCAGGGCAATTATGGTATACTATTAGCGTTCATGTAAGGAGGATATCGGAACTTATGCGCAATTTTTTCGCCAAATGGAATAAACCTTGGGTAAGAACAACATGGAAAGTAACCTGGATTACGTTAAAATGGGCGCTCATTTCTGCATTTTTAGCAGGAATCGTGGGTGGCTCCGCCGCTTTTGGATATGTCAGTGCGCTGGTTAAAAAAGATCCCATCCGCAGTGAAGAATCCATTCGCCAGCAGATGCAGGAAAACGCCGTAACCGGCTTTGCTTACTTCAATGACGATACGGTCATCGGACAATTACGGACGGAAGAAGACAGGCGTCTCGCCCAGTTGGATGACATCCCTCAAGTCCTTCTAGATGCCGTTCTGTCCATTGAGGACAAAGATTTCAACAAGCATCACGGGATCGATTTCCGCGGACTTTACCGGGCAGTTACGCAGAAGCTGTTGAATGAAGAAGTTCAAACCGGAGGCAGTACGATTACACAGCAGCTCGCCAGACGGGTATTCCTCACGTTGGATCGTGATGACGGTCGAAAAGCAAGAGAACTGCTGCTCGCCCTGCGGATGGAACGGCTCATGTCCAAAGATGAGATTTTGCTCGCTTATCTCAACAAAATCCCATACGGCAATGGCTCGACAGGCTACAACCTGTATGGGATCAAAGCCGCAGCCAAAGGTCTGTTTAACATTGACGACTTGAGCAAACTAAATGTTGCCCAAGCTGCTTACTTGGCCGGGCTGCCTCAATCCCCTTCGCAGTATTCGGCCTTCACAAGCAAGCCGGAATTTGATCAAGAAGGCTTCAAGAAAGCCGTTGCAAGGCAGCAGCTAGTGCTGAAACGCATGCTGGAAGAAGAAAAAATCACGAATGAACAATATCAACAAGCGCTAAAATTTGATCTTAAGGCGTCTATGCCACATGCAGCTCAGAAAGCTTACACGACTTATCCGTATCTGATGATTGAGACGGAAAAGGAAGCAGCCGATATCCTGCTGAAAATTCAAAAGCCGGATCTTGATCCAACAAAAAATCAAGCCGCTTATAATGAAGCTTTGAAAGGCATACATACACAGCTCTTACGCGGCGGTTACCAAATCTACACCACGATCGACAAAACGATTTACGATTCGATGCATGAGATTTCGAACAACGATAAGAACTTTGCGCCTACGGATGAGAAAAAAGGCATCGAACAGGTCGGTGCGATTATGATCGATTCCAAAACGGGTGCGATCAAAGGAATGATCGAGGGACGGAATTTCTTCGACGAGCAGCTTAATCACGCTACACAAGCGTACAGACAGCCTGGCTCAACGATGAAGCCCATTGCCGCTTACATTCCGGCTTTAGAAAAAGGAGCCATACAGCCGGCCAGCATTGTGGATGACATCCCGATTATTTTGAAAGACGGCGTCAAAGGCTTCCATCTTCCCGAGAACTGGGATCATAAATTCCATGGCTTAATGACAGCCAGAAAAGCATTGAATCAGTCCTACAACATTCCAGCGATTGATCTGTTTTTGAATAAGGTCGGCATTAATGACGCCTGGGACTTTGCGAAAAAACTAGGCATCACCTCCATTCAAAAAGAAGATTATTACGCGCAAACCGGTGTTATCGGCGGACTAAGCCGCGGTACTTCCGTAAAGGAACTAACCGGAGCTTATGCCTCCATTCCGAATAAGGGTGCATATAACGAGACGTTCATGATTCGTGAAATCAAAGACTCTAACGGCCAAACGATTTACTCGCATGCTCAAAAGCCGACACAGGTCTACTCTCCGCAAAGCGCATATTTGATTACCGATATGATGAAAACGGTGATTAGCCAAGGTACGGCGACAGATTTGATGAAAAAATATAAATCTTACGGCAAGATCGAGATTTCAGGCAAAACAGGCTCCACGCAGGATGATGCGGATGCATGGTTCATGGGCTTTACCCCAGACATTACAGTCGGCGTATGGATAGGCTATGATCAACCGATTAATAAATTATCCTCGAAGACGCTGCAAACGTATCATGCCAAAGATATTTGGGCCTTAATCATGAATAAGACCATCGAGCAGAAGCCCGAGCTCTTCCCTACCAAAACGTTCGTTAAGCCTGACGGCATCGTTTCCGCTACCGTGTCCAGCTTATCCGGCAAGCTGCCGAGCGAATTAACGACGAGTTCGAATCTTCAAGTGACCGATATCTTCAACAAAAAGTACGTGCCGACAGAAGTCGATAATGTGATGGTCCGGATGAAAATCAGCTCCTATAACGGATTGAACTACATCGCACAGGAACATACACCGGCAGATTTCGTACAAGAAAAAACGGTCATTAAACGCCAGAAATCGATCTCGCAGCTGCTCAAAGAAATCGAAGATGCGATGAGCAAGCTTCCGGAAAAAAGCAGAAAACCGATCGATAATTACAAACCGACCGATTATGACGATGATGCTCCGTCCGAAATCGATCCACGGGTCGAAGACGGCAAAGAACCAACGGCGCCGACGAACATCACCGCAACGAAGTCCGGAGAAAACGTATCGATCACATTCCAGCCAAGTCCAAATACGGACATCGTCGGATATCGCATCTACCGTTCGGATAACCGCGGTAAGTTCCAGCTCTTAGGCGGCAAAGTTGTCCTAGCGGGAGCAGAAGCGAAGTTTGTCGATATGATTCCATCGACCAGCTTGATGGGGTACTACGTAACTGCCGTCGATGTAGCCGGAAAAGAATCCGTACCGAGCCGTTCTGCCTATACAGACGGCAGCTCGCTTGATTCATTGTTCATCCCGTCCGCGGACGGGACGCAAATGCCTGGTTCAACTTCGCCCCCTGACGGTGCGACGGAGCCGCCAGGCACGGCATTGAAAGACGCGCCTAGTGCTCCAAGCGGACTTAAAGCCAAAGCTGACGACGCCGGCATCGTGCTCACTTGGAGAGCAAATGCAGGGAAAGATAAAGTCAAGAAATATAATGTCTACTTTAGCGATAAGGAAAAAGGCACCTTCTCGAAACTGGGCTCCGTCGAAAACGGAACCGAATTTCATTACTATGCTGCGGCTTACAACGGCTACTACAAAGTAACGGCCGTCAATGATTCTGGCGAATCCAAACCTTCTGCAACCATCGCCTACAATAACTGATAGTTAGAAGAGGATGTCCCAGGGTTTCGATTCCAAACGCTTTACGAAGTAGGCGAGGTAAGCTAACGGGAAAATCTCCCACTAAATGACTCGAATGATGACCTTGCAGGGAATTTAGAAGGAAAACCTCCCGTTAATTTGGCCGGAATCAGAGAATTCTCATGAAATTGGTGCAAATAGAGGGAGTTTTTCCGGCTAAATGGATCTGACAGGCTCTTGCAATCAGATTTGAGGGAATTTTTCCCGCTGATTTGACTGCAGAAACAAAATTGCACAAAGAGGGTGTCCCATAAGTCATTGAAATGACTGGGGATACCCTCTCATTTTTATGTAAACAAAAAGAAACCGTTCTTTGGTAAATGGAGGTGCCACCCACCCACTTACGAAAGGAACGGTTTATTTATGCATTCAATATACCATGCTACTACCAATGGATTTGGAGAGGAAGACATTCCTCTAAGACAGCCTTATCTATCTAATCCCTAGTCTTCTATCGTGGATAAATCGCCCGTTGGGAGATTAAGCTCCCAAGCTTTCAGTACACGGCGCATAATTTTGCCGCTGCGCGTCTTCGGAAGTTTGTCCTTGAATTCAATTTCACGAGGAGCAGCGTGGGCCGAAAGACCTTCTTTTACAAATTTGGAAATGTCCGCTTTAAGCTCATCCGATGGTGTGAAGCCTTCACGCAGCGCGATGAACGCTTTAATGATTTCCCCACGCATCGGGTCCGGTTTCCCGATGACCCCTGCTTCCGCAACCGCCGGATGCTCGACAAGCTTGCTCTCAACCTCGAATGGGCCTACCCGCTCGCCGGCTGTATTAATCACGTCATCGACGCGGCCTTGGAACCAGAAGTACCCCTCTTCGTCTTGATAAGCTGAATCACCAGATACGTACCAGCCTGTCAATCTGAAGTATTCTTCGTACTTGGCTGGATTGTTCCAAATTTTGCGCATCATCGACGGCCATGGCGTTTTAATCGCCAAGTTGCCCATCCGGTTTGGAGGCAAGACATTCCCCGCGTCATCGATAATAGCTGCTTCGACGCCCGGAATCGGACGACCCATGGAACCAGGCTTAATGGTCATGGACGGATAGTTGCAGATGAGCTGTCCGCCTGTTTCTGTCATCCACCACGTGTCATGAATGCGTTGGTTGTACACTTTGAGTCCCCAACGAACAACTTCCGGATTTAATGGCTCCCCAACGCTCAGCACATGGCGAAGCGAGGAAAGATCGAAGCCGGACACAACATCGTCACCGGCGCCCATCAACATACGGAAAGCCGTCGGAGCGCTGTACCAAACGGTAACTTTATATTTTTGAAGCGTATTGTACCAATCCTGAGGACTAAAGCGTCCGCCGCGGATTACATTCGTAGCCCCATTCAACCAAGGAGCGAAAATGCCGTAAGAGGTTCCCGTCACCCAGCCCGGATCTGCTGTGCACCAGTAAATATCGTCCTCTTGGAGATCCAATACGATTTTACCTGTATAGTAATGCTGAATCATCGCGTTTTGAACGTGGAAAACGCCTTTCGGCTTTCCGGTTGAACCTGATGTATAGTGAATGATGAGTCCGTCCTCACGGTCCAACCATTCGATCTCAAGCTCTGTGGAAGCGGTCGCCATTTCTTTGTAGAAGTCTACATGGCCCTCGGCCGGCTCCACATTATCACCGACAACGATGATATGCTTCAAGTTAGGAAGTTCGCTGGCAGGCACGCGAGACAGCAGGCTTGGCGTTGTTATAATCGCAACGGCTTCACTGTCTTCCAGACGGTCTTTCACCGCTGTTTCCATAAAAGCCTCAAACAACGGCCCAACTACAGCTCCTACTTTCAATGTGCCAAGCAAAGCATAGTAAAGTTCAGGCGTACGCGGCATGAAAATAAATACGCGCTCGCCTTTCCCGACACCAAGGCCGCGAAGCACATTGCCGAACTGATTCGATTTCTCTTTCATTTGTCCGAAAGTGACGGCTTCTTCTCTCTGATTATCGCTGTAATACAGAGCGATTTTATCTTTTTTTGACGATTCCGCATGACGATCAATGGCTTCATAAGCCATGTTCACTTTGCCGGTTTCGTACCAGGAGAAGCTCTTTTCGATGTCTTTCCAGTCAAAATTTGCGTGTGTTTCTTCGTAATTTTTCATGTTAGGATTTGCAGCTACCGCTTCAACGAGTTCAACTTTCAATTGATCCATGTGCGAAAAACCCTCCTCACGAGATAAACCGCTTTCATTTTACTGATGTATTTGAGCAAAATGTGATCGATTTTTGACATATTCTATTATAACACACGGAGAATTTTTCGCCTACGCCTAAGTTCAGCTTTTATTTCCAAATAAAATTTGGTATAAAGGGACTATGACCCAAGGGAAAAGGAATCACTCATCATGCTGTTTTTCAAAAGGAGAGCTAAGGCTATGCAGCATACCAAAATTTATCACTCGTTTCGCTTGCACACAGCTCCCGATCAACCAGAGATTATGATAGAAGGTCCTGTTTCAGCAGACAGTTTGCAAAACCTTGCCATGCATCCCAAATTAGACGCCTTCCGCAGACCTAAGGAACAGCTGGAGGCGCTTATTGAAATTGCGGAATTGCCAGAAGGCCGAATCATCATTGCCCGTGACGGCTCTACGATTGTCGGCTATGTCACCTTTCATTATCCTGATGAAATTGAGCGCTGGTCACAAGGCCATATGCAGGATTTGATTGAGCTCGGAGCCATTGAAGTTGCGGATGACTATCGCTCCATGGGGCTTGGGAAAAAGCTGATTCGCCTTGCTTTCGAAGCCGATCAGATGGAGAATGTGATTTGTTTCACCACGGAGTACTACTGGCACTGGGACTTGGAAAACAGCAAGCTCACCGTCTGGGAATACCGGCAAATGATGGAGAAACTTATGAAAAGCGTCGACATGATCTGGTTTGCAACGGATGATCCTGAGATCTGCTCACATCCGGCCAACTGTCTCATGGTCCGTATCGGCAAGCATGTACCAATCTCGTCCGTGGAACAATTCGATCGGATTCGTTTTCAACAGCGGTTCATGTACTGATGATCGACTAATTTAGGATTTCGAGGGCTTCAAGCAAGAATGTTAGTCCATTCGGGGGAATGTGGGATATGAACAAGAAAGCATCAAGTCCTGTCTTTATCTATGACGACGAAGAAATTCAATATAAGTTCAATGAGGATCATCCCTTTAATCAAGATCGTCTTGTGATGACGGTCGATTTGCTGCGCAAGGCCGGCGCGCTCCCTGACAGCGCGCTGCGGACGCCTCGCCCTGCTGCAGACAGCGAGCTGCTGCGGGTTCACAGCCCGGCTTATCTCGAAGCTGTGAAAGCGCTTAGCTGTTCCGTGCCGGAGGAGCGCTGGGTCAAAGAAGCCGCGCGCTTCGGACTCGACACCGACGACACGCCCTTCTTCCCCGGGATGCATGACATCACGGCGAAGATTGTAGGCGGCTCCATCACCGCAGCAGAGCTGGTGATGTCTGGCAAAGCCCCGCACGCCCTCCATCTGGGCGGCGGACTGCATCACGCGCTGCAGAGCAAGGGCGCGGGCTTCTGCGTCTACAACGACGCTTCAGCGGCGATTGCTCATGCCAAAGAGACGTACGGCGCAAAAGTGCTGTACGTCGATACGGACGTGCATCATGGGGATGGCGTGCAATGGAGCTTCTACGCCGATCCCCAGGTATGCACGTTGTCCATCCATGAGACGGGGAAATATTTATTCCCCGGCACGGGCGCCGTGAACGAACGAGGCGAAGGCGACGCGTTCGGGACGAGCATTAATGTCCCGGTGGAACCGTACACCGAGGATGAATCGTGGCTGGAATGCTTCGGCGAGGTGCTCACCGAGACGATTGCGCGTTTCCAGCCGGATGTCATTATCTCACAGCATGGTTGCGACGCCCATGCTTTCGATCCGCTCGCGCATGTGCATTGCTCCATGCGCGTGTACAAGGCTATGCCCGAGCTGATCCACAACCTTGCGCACCAGTGGTGCGAAGGGCGGTGGGTTGCGCTCGGGGGCGGCGGGTACGACATCTGGCGTGTCGTACCGCGGGCTTGGAGCCTGCTCTGGCTCGTGATGAGCGAGCAGGCGACCTTGTCCGAGCTGGCGGCGCAGCCGCAGCTCGCGCTTCCCCATGCGTGGCTGGACGCCTGGCAGGGCAAGAGCCCGGTCCAGCTGGCGGATACGTGGCTGGACCCCGTCGATGCTTGGGCGCCGATTCCAAGGCGCCAGATCATTACTGAGAAGAACCGGCAAACGAAGGATCTTGCCATGATGTATTTGAAGTGAAAATGACCCCAAAGAGATGATTGAGAGGAAGGTTTTTCTCCAAATCATGCAAAAGAAACCGTTACTTTGTAATTGGAAGTCAGGAACCTCCAGTTTACCAAAGAACGGTTTCTTTTTATTTGCTACGGCCTGTCCCCCGTAGCTCCAATGTGGGAACTACAGGGCGCTGATTTGAGCCAAATCAGCTAATCTCGGGTTCCGAGCGGAACTACAGGGTCTTATTTGTCCCACGAAGCCACTAACCCGCTTAAATCAGGAAAATAGCGGACCACTGTTCCCTCTAATTTGCCAAATGGCTGTATTGGGGGAAAATAGCGGAACATAGTTCCCGATAACGCCATCTAGTTTAGCTTTCTTGTTCTGCTCTGTCCTTCAGCTTCCTTACATCAGCTCGATCGTTCTGCTTTCTTGTTCTGCTCTGTCCTTCAGCTTCCTTACATCAGCTCGATCGTTCAGCTTTCTTGTTCTGCACTGTCCTTCAGCTTCCTTACATCAGCTCGATCGTTCAGCTTCCTTGTTCTGCTCTGTCCTTCAGCTTCCTTACATCAGCTCGATCGTTCAGCTTTCTCGTTCTGCCCTGTCCGTCGGCTTCCTTACATCAGCTCGATCGTTCAGCTTCCTTGTATCAGCCCTATCGTTAGCTTCCTAGCAGCAGCTTCCTTCTTCACCTACCGCCAGCCACACTAGCCTAGAGCTGTTTCACGATTTCCTCAACCATTTTATACGAATTCTCAGACGCTTGAACCGTAAATTCTGCAAAGTTCACATGCGCAGATCCATCCGCTTTATCGGACATCGAGCGAAGCACCACATAAGGAATGGCATTCATGGAACAAACTTGGGCAACCGATGCCCCTTCCATTTCCACACATACACCGCCAAGCTCTTTATTGAGGCTAGCCACGACTTCACGACTAGCAATGAACTGGTCGCCGGAGAGCACTCTCCCCTTCTTCACTTTCCCTGCAAACAGCTTTTCACCGGAAGCTACCGCCAAATCCACCAGCTTGCTGTCTGCTTCAAAAATAGATTTCGCTTCATAAGGGATGACGCCCCGTTCGAAACCAAGCGGCGTAACATCCATGTCATGCTGCATGCATTCGCTGGAAACGACAAGATCGCCGATGTTCAGTTCCGGGTCCAACGCACCTGCGACACCTGTAAAAATAACGGCTTCAACTCCGAATTTGTCAATTAAAATTTGAGTTGTCACGGCAGCGTTAACCTTCCCTACGCCTGTGCGGCATACGACGACTTCTTTACCGAAATACGTGCCTTCACGGAAAGTAATCCCCGCTTTCACGGTCTCACGCACATCCGTCATATGCGACACGAGCAGCTCAATTTCTTCATTCATCGCACCGATCAGTGCAAGTTTATTCCATGTCATTTCTTCGATCCTCTTTTCATTATGTATACATGCTTCTCTGGTCTTATTCCCTTCAAAGAAAGGAGAAAACCTCTAATGGCATCATCCTCGAAAGGCATGAGCTCGCTTAGAGGCTTAAGTTCACTAGGCTTGTGTAACAGAGTTACGGTAAATCACTTCATGCGGCAAAATAACTTGCATATTATCCGTTGACTCTTTGTTCATCAACTTCGTTAGAAGTCTCATCGACACCGCACCGATGTCATACATCGGTTGAGCCACTGTCGTCAGAGTCGGTCTAACCATGGAAGCCATGCGAATATTGTCTACACTGATGACGGCAATATCTTGCGGAACCTTGAGTCCGGAATCTTGAATCGTGTGAATGGCGCCAATCGCCATTTCATCGGTTGCCGAGAAGATTGCTGTAGGACGAGGGGAAAGCTCCAAGAAATATTTAACAGCGTCGACACTGGATTCATACCGGTAGTTTCCAATTCGTACATATTCGTCGCGCAGTTCGATACCTGCTGCATCCAACGCTTTCTTGTATCCTTGGTAACGCGCGAATCCATTGGCTGGATCCTGCAAAGTTCCGGAAATCATCGCGATGTCGCGATGTCCCGCTGCGATTAACACATTAACAGCATCGAATGCGGCTTTCTCATGATCGATATCCACGGAAGGCATCGTTTGCTCTTCATCTTTGGTTCCACATAAGACAACAGGAACGGAAGAGGTGCGGAAAGCTTGGATATGATCGGCTGTAACAACGCCGCCCATGAAGAGCAGCCCATCGACCTGCTTCTCGAGCAGTGTGTTAATAACGCGAATTTCTTTCTCTTTCTTCTTATCTGCATTACACAAAATGATATTGTAATGATACATATTCGCAATATCTTCAATACCGCGTGCAACTTCAGCGAAGATCGAGTTGGAAATATCGGGAATGACGACACCGACGGTTGTCGTTTTCTTACTGGCCAAGCCTCTTGCTACCGCATTAGGGCGGTAACCGAGCCGTTCAATGGCTTCAAAAACTTTTTTGCGCGTTTGCGGCTTTACGTTCGGATTGTTATTGACAACCCTGGAAACGGTTGCCATGGAAACGCCTGCTTCTCTTGCTACATCATAAATGGTTACGGTCACGGTTACTCTCTCCATTTTCAAAAGTATTCTGCGAGCCTAGTATATTACCGTTATGATACGACAAAATAATTCATCTTGCAATGATAAATGAAAATACTTTGAAAATAATTTCAATTGGTTTTCAAAAAAAACTCACAACTATGTACAAAAGCCAATCCGTCAGGGATTGGCTGCAGGCTGATTATGTCGAAATTGCGCTCTGTGTAATTTGTGACAACCGTTTGCGAATTTCTTCGGTCCATGGTTCGTCACCAAGCGATTGTGCCAGCAGTAAGATGTCCAGAAGCTCATTTATACGTTCTTCTACAATCTTTTCCATGGAATCATTCATATGCTCTTTCTCGGTAACCTTCAGCAGCAGGAACGCCACTTCCGATAGCTCATGGAAAAACAGTTGTTGTTTCTCAGGCTTGCTCCCCAGCTTGCCGATTAAACCGGTAAGCTCGGGTTTAACATGAGGAACAACCTCACTTCGACCACACGCTTCACATGAATAAATAGGTACATTTTCAATATCGACTTTACTTTGATAAATAACCGTACGCAGACGAAGGTTCATCGTGCGTCCGCACTTGCAATACTTTTGCATTCTAACACTCCTTCACTGGCAGGCGGCATGTACATGACTTTCTTGTACTATGATATTCTACGATTCTATACGATTTCCTGCCGAATGAAGAGTAGTAGTTTTTGGTACGATTGGAAGCGTAACGTTACTTTTCCTGATGTTTGTTGTACTGAACGAGCTCGTCCACAAAGCGCTTGGAAAATGCAGGAAGGTCTGGCGGCCGGCGGCCAGAGATGATGTTGCGGTCTACCACCACTTCTTCATCTACCCAAGTAGCGCCAGCATTTTCGAGGTCATCGCGAATGCCTGGCGTCGAAGTCATTGTATAGCCGTTTACGATTTTCGCCGAAATGAGTACCCAGCCCGCATGGCAGATTTGAGCAATCGGTTTTACCGCGGCATGAAACTCCTGTGTCAGGCGAAGCACGTCCGGATAACGGCGCAGTTTGTCAGGAGCCCAGCCTCCCGGAACATAAAGGCCGATGTAATCGGATGACTTTACTTCATCAAACGCATAATCCGTCGTGATCGGAACGCCATATTTGCCATGATACACCGTTTTCGATTTTGGCCCGACAATATCTACAACCGCCCCAGCTTCACGCAAGCGTAAAACGGGATACCACATCTCCAAGTCTTCGAATTCTTCATCCACAAACGCCAATACTTTTGTACCTTTCAAATCCATGCTAATTACCTCCTACAATCGATTCAGTTTGTTCGGTTTGAGCTAACAGTTCAATAATTTCATCGCTCGTTTTGCAAGCTAGAATTTCCCCGACTAATTGCTTGCACTTCTTAGCGTTACTGCTTAATAGACGGTGTTTCACTTGCAACAGGGTTTGCACAGAAATGCTTAGTTCTTCAATGCCAAGACCTAGCCAAATGGGCAAAGCGCGGACGTCTCCCGCCATTTCGCCACAGACACCGACTGGAATGCCTACACTTTTGCCTGCGTCTATGACATGTTTAAGAAGCCGGATGACCGCCGGATGATACGGATTATATAAGTGCGCGATGTTTTCGTTCATTCTGTCTACTGCTAGCACATATTGAACAAGATCGTTTGTTCCAATACTCATAAAGTTGACTTCACTTGCGAGAACGTCTGCAATGAGCGCTGCTGCGGGCACTTCAATCGTTAATCCGACCTCGATATTGGCATTGAAAGGAATGCCTTGCGCGCTGAGCTCAGCTTTCGCCTTTTCCAAAAGAGCTTTGGCTTGACGCACCTCACCCAGCGATGTCACCATCGGGTACATGATTTTCACGTTGCCATAATGGCTTGCCCTAAGAATCGCTTTTAGCTGTGTCATAAACAGATCCTTACGGTCCAGTGAGATCCGAATAGCCCTGTATCCCAGGAACGGATTATCTTCTTTGGCAAGCGGCATATAATCCAGCTTCTTATCTCCGCCGATATCCAAGGTTCGGATGACAATGGGACGGCCTTTTAGGTGCATAGCGGCATGACGATATACTTCAAACTGCTCGTCCTCGCCCGGAAGTGAATCACGGTCCATGTATAAGTACTCTGTACGGAACAATCCGACCCCTGACGCGCCGTTGCGTAAAACCTGATCGATCTCCATCACCGAGTTAATGTTCGCATGCAGATTGACATAGCTGTTATCCAAAGTAACAGGTGGTACATCAGCGATTTCCTGCAAACTCTCCTTGAATTCAAGCCAATTCTTTTTGCGTGCTTGATAGCGCTCAATGGTGATCTTGTCCGGATTAATGTAAAGAGTCCCCTCTTGACCGTCAATAATCAAGAAATCGCCATTTTGAATCGGACGCAGCAGCTTCCCTTCCAGCCCTAAAACATAAGGAACGGACATCGCTCTAGCCATAATAGAAACATGCGAATGCGTGCCTCCAAGAATGGTCAGAAGCCCTAACACTTTCGTCGGATCCAAATGAGCCAGTTGCGAAGGGGTAAGCTCTTTGGCAACCAAGATGTACGGATGATCGATGGGAGGAACCGTTGAGCTGGTATCGCCCAGCAAATGCTTCAGAAGCCTGTTGCCGACATCTTTAATATCAAGCGCCCGCTCCTTCATGTACTCATCGTCGATCATGTTGAACATTCCGACAAATTTGTCGATGACTTCTTTCACAGCAACTTCTGCGGCCTTATACTGCAGCTCAATGATCCCTTGAATTTCGTTCATGAAAATAGGATCTTCCAAAATGGCCAAATGGGCATCAAAAATATAGGCTTGATCCTGCCCGACTACTTCTTTAATTTCCTGTTTAATGAGTTCCAGTTCATCCTTGGAAGACCGGATCCCGTCATACAGACGCTCAAATTCATAAGCCAAATCTGTCACATCGATCATTTTTTCAGGGAAATCCCACTCCCACGTAGGAATGACAAATGCCTGACCCATTGCAATGCCTGAAGATGCCCCTATCCCTCTGATCATCCGTTCATCCCTCCCGTAGATTTAGTAGGCTTTAAGACGACGGACATCACAGAACCTTGGCCTTTTTTTACAGCTTTAAACGGAGCGAAGCTCCAAGACTTAACAAGATCCGGATTTGTAATAATCATCGGTGTCGCCAAAGATGAAGCAAACTTTTTAACTTTATTATAATTGAATTTAACGAGAAGCTGTCCTGGTTCTACACGATCGCCTTCTTTTACCACGGCATTAAAACATTTCCCTGGCAAACTCGACGTATCGATCCCAATGTGCAGCAGAACTTCTAACCCTTCATCCGTCACAATGCCCAGCGCATGCATAGTCGGATAAATATGCATAATGGTACCTGCAACCGGCGAGACCAGCTCCCCTTTTTCAGGAATAAACGCTACGCCGTTACCGACCAAGCGCGAAGCAAAAATGCGATCGGGCACATCTTCAATAGGAATCATGCGACCCTGCATCGGCGAAGTAAACAATACCACATGAATGTCTTTGCGCAGTACTTTCATAATTTCTTCACGAATCAGCTCTGAGAATGTCCCGAACACGACCTGAACATTGCCTCCTCCAAGACGGATGACGCCTGCAGCTCCTAAGTGTCGTAATGCCGTGATGTCTATCAAACGATCATTAACAAGCGTAAGTCGCAATCTGGTGATGCAGGCTTCAATCTTCTTAATATTGTCTTTCCCACCGAGTGCTTGCAAAATTAAAGGCGACCGATACGGAATATCGCCGGCCCACTCTTCGAGCGAAGAGCCTTCCTCCCTGCCTGGCGTAGGAATTTGGAACTTCCTGATCGCCCAGCGAAACATGAAATAATACACGAGTCCGTACACGATGCCAATTGGGATTAGAAGCAGTCCATTATGCGATAAATGCAAATTAATGACGTAGTCTATCGCTCCAGCTGAGTATGAAAAACCATGCTGAATATGTAGTTCATAGGCCAGCCACATTGCCGCACCGGATAAAATGGCGTGAATAATAAACAAATAAGGTGCAACAAAGAGAAAAGCAAACTCGATCGGTTCCGTGACGCCTGTTAAAAAAGAGGCTAACGCTGCCGTCAGAAATGTCGCCTTAATCTTCGGCTTCAAATCTTCACGCGCTTCCCCAATAATGGCAAATGCGATGGCTGGCAAAGCGAACATCATGATCGGATACAGCCCGGCCATGTACATTCCTGCCGAAGGATCTCCGGCAAAATAGCGCGGCAAATCTCCGTAAGCCATATGCCCTGATGGCGTTTGGTAAGCCCCCACTTGAAACCAGAAAAAGTTATTCAATATATGGTGCAAACCGGACGGCACCAACAACCGATGCGCGATACCATACACAAATGCGCCGAAACCGCCGAGGCCGAGCAGCCAGTTCGAAAAATTGCTCATCCCTACTTCCAAATAAGGACCTATCGCGATCATCACATACGACACGGCGAGCGTGCATAGGCCCATGATGAGCGGAACCATCCTCGGACCGCCGAAAAATTGTATGTACTCAGGCAGCTTTATCTCTTTACAGCGATGATAAATAATGGCCGCAAGCAAACCGATTAAGATTCCGCCAGGTACACCCAATTGAAACTGGGATCCAAGAGCATGTTCGATGAGCCTCGTAAACATAAAATAGCCCAGCATGGCAGACAGCCCGGCAATGCCGGCACTTTCTGTAAGCCCCAGCGCCACGCCAACGGCGAATATGATGGGTATATAGTCAAAGACCGTATTCCCCGCTAACAGCAGCATATCCCCAAATCCGGATGCGTGAATGCGATCCCAAGGCAGGTCCCCGAGACGAAGCAGCACAGCAGCAATAGGAAGCGCCATGGTGGGCAGCATTAATGAGCGGCCAAGCTGTTGTAAGTTTCCCATCCAGTTCAAACGTATGATTCCTCCTAAAAGTTTTGCTAAAACAAAACGGACATCGCATGCCAAAGCATAGCGTTATCGAAAAAACTTACATGATGAGCATAAGCCTCTCATCAAATCGTATAGCTTGTTTGCCTGTTTGTCAAAACAAAATAAGCAGGTCGGGGTTCGACCTGCCTGTAAATACTGATTACCGCATACGATTAATGAGAGGCGTTATATCCGAACTGCTGTCCCATGCCGGAACTGCCGAAACTTTGGTTATATGGCTGTGCGTTTTGCTGCTGGTAGCTTTGTTGTCCTTGCTGCCCCTGCCCCTGCTGCTGAAAACCATAGAACTGTGTCCCTTGTTGGGCACCGTAATTTGACTGATAGGATTGCTGAGAAGGTGTATAAGAATCGCTGCGCAAGTATGCGTCATGACCTTGTTGGTTCCCGCGATAGTTGGCCATATGGTAAGCATTCGCAGAAACATTGCTTTGTCCGTAAGGCTGCTGATTAGACTGTGTTGAGCTGCCGTATTGGCTGGTTATGGAAGGCTGTTGGCTGGACATATAAGTAATGGGCTGAACTTGGCTGGAACCGAATTGGCTGTTTTGGCTATTCGATCCGTTATAGGTAGAATAAGCGTTTTGAAAGCTTGATGGTTGATATTGCGTTGGCGTCGAAGAATCGCTGCGCAAGTAATTGTCATGACCCGGTTGGTTCCCCCGGTAGTTTGCCGTATGATACGATTCAGCAGATGTTATGCCCTGCTGATTGTAACCTTGATTGTACCCTTGAGCAGAGTTGTTTGAAACGGATTGAGAAGCCGGTTGGCTATAGAAGGATTGCACATACCCGACAGGTTGAAACTGTCTCTGGTACCCCTGGTATTGGGAAGCGTTGTTCTGATAGCCTTGCGACGCCTGACTGCCTTGCGTTGAATTCCCGAACGATGAAGCGGCATTGTTGTTTGCGTTGTTATACATGTGTAGATTCTCCTTCATATTTCTTGATTTTGGACACCTTTTTGGAGCCTCTTTTATTCTCTCCGCTCCTTCATATTTTATTTATTAAAAATGTTAAAATTGCAGCGTATTGTTATTCCAAAGATAACATACATTCTATACGCATAAGTTGACTAAGGGTAATTGGATATGCCATAATTTCCTAGTACCCCATTCTCTTTACAGGAGGAATACCGATATGGCATATGACATTATTATTATTGGAGCAGGCCCTGCCGGAGCAAGTGCAGCCTTATTTACAGCGAAAGCGGGAAAATCAACACTTGTCATTGATAGCGATCAAAGCGTGACAAAGCGCGCCTGGATTGAAAATCATTATGGCGTAGAAGGGATCACCGGTCCTGACTTAGTTGAAATCGGGAAAAAGCAAGCCGCTAAATTCGGTGCTGAGTTTGTTCAAGGCAAAGCCACCCAGTTGAATCAATCCGGTGAAGGTTTCCAAGTAACGACAGAAAATGGTACATATGATAGCAAGTATGTCATTCTTGCCACAGGATTATCCGCTGATCTTGCAGAAGCCTCAGGCATTCAGACGAAGCCCGGTACAGAGCCTCGCATCAAAACGGTTGTCGATGCAGACGCGCAAGGCAATACGAGCCTCAAAGGTGTATGGGCGGCAGGTACGATTGCAGGTGTCTCCATGCATACGATTGTTACTGCCGGTGATGGCGCCAAAGTGGCCATTAACGTGATCAGTGAATTAAATGGCGCGCGTTACGTCGATCATGATGTTTTAAAAGCATAGCCTGTAATAAATAAAACCGCTTCTCTCCTACCTAAACGGTTAGAGATTAGCGGTTTTTAGTTTACACAGGCGATTTAATTGTTTCGCGGATTGAGAATCGCATCTTCCACTTTAATACAGCGGTCCATGATGACTTCCAAGCCCGCTTCGCTTGCGATACGGCCTGCTTCCTCATTCACGATGTCAAGCTGGAGCCAGAACACTTTCGCTTTGATTTTGGCGGCTTCTTCCGCGACCGGAACGACTTGATCCGCACGGCGGAAGACATTGACGATATCTACGGGCTCCGGAATGTCAGATAGCGAAGCATAGCATTTCTCGCCCAAAATCTCCGTTGCATTCGGATTGACCGGAATGATCCGGTATCCTCTGCTCTGCATCGCGGCGGACACCATATACGACGTACGGTCAGGCTTATCGGACAAACCTACGACGGCAATATTGCCGGCACTCGCAAGAATTTCCTTAATGTGCTCTCTGGACGGATTTTCAAACGTCATGATCCATCTACCTCCTATTTTTTCATGTAAGTGAGGCCTTGTTTCCCCATGGCGGACCAACTGTCGATAAACTGCGCTTTGTTGATCTGCAATTGTTTTTTCCCGCTATAGGGATCGTTCAAGTATACATTATTCTCATCATAACCGACCAATAATACAGCGTGCTCCGCATATGTCGTTTGGATCGGGCCGATCGGCGTATCCCATGTCACCCATTTGTAAGGAATATTGAAATCAATTGTCGTCCAAATGAGGACCGGAATGCCGCTTGCCACCTGCTGTTCAAACAATTCGAAGGGCTCGCCCGTAATATCGATCGCCTCCGGAATATATGACTTTAGCAGCGGAAAAAGACCGGCATGATAAATGCCGAACCCTCTTTGTTTCCGGGTAACATCACCTACGAAACCTGTGTTGGGATTCCCCCAATAAGCAGGCGATCCGTCTGCATTCAGTTTAACCGGTGTGTTGTCCAGCGGCATCTCGGCGACAAGTTCCATTTTCGTTTTGGTAATTCCATAGAAATGCAGCAGCATCGTCAAACTCGTAATTTCACAACCTGCTGGCAGTTCAGGCAGTTGAGCAAAAACAGGCGCATCAATCATTGCTGATGTCTTTGTCTGGATCGTTGGTTGCGGCGTAGAAACCTCCGCTGTTTGCACAGGCGCTGGCGGCTTAGCAATGGGAACCGTAGAACCGGCTGCGAATAACGCCGTTTCTTTCCCCGTAGCTTTGGCATACAGCAATACAGCAAATACACTGCTTGCAAATACAAGACCCGCGACAAGGAATAATCCAAACGTCACCTTTAACCCCTGCCAAATAATCCTCATGCTGACTCACCCGTTCCTTGTTTTGGAATCCTATTACTCCGTCACAAGTTCAACCTGAGCACCGATAGAACGCAAATGATCAAAATACTGCGGGTAGGATTTGGCCACGTGATGAGCATCACGAATCGTCAAACCTTTCTCGGAACGAAGACCGACGACGGTAAGCGCCATAATGACACGATGATCGAAGTGAGCATTGATCTCGACACCGCCTGGAACACCTTGCGGCTTGCCGTGGACAATAATTTCACTTTGGCGTTCTTCCACATCAGCTCCGGCTTTGCGCAGCTCGTTCAAATAATCAGTGATCCGGTCGCACTCTTTGTAACGTAAATTTTCGACATTGTAGAAACGCGACGTCCCTTCGGCAAAAACAGCTGCCGCCACCATAGCCAGCACGGCATCTGTAAAGTGATCGCCATCAAACTCGCCTGCGACCAGCTTTTGATTGCCGCGAACGTGCACAATACCGTTATCATGGGTTAAATTAACGCCCATTGCACGTAAAACATCAACGCAAGCCTTCTCACCCTGCTTGCTGTTTTCTTCCAAGCGAAGAACGCGTACGTCCGAGTTCGTCACAGCCGCAGCTGCCAGAATCGCCGCTGAGCCCGGGTAATCCCCTTGAATGACATACTCTTTGGCTTGATAGGATTGTCTGCCCGGAATACGGTAGTGCATCAAATCTTCGCTAGCATGAATCACGATTCCGGCCTGCTCCAAAACTTCGAGCGTTTGACCGACAATAATTTTGGATTTCAAATCATGAAGCACTTCGATTTCACTGTCCTCTTCCAGAAGAGGTGTCATAAACAAAAGGGAGCTGAGGAACTGCGAGCTGACATTGCCGGAAACGGTAAGCTTGCCGCCACGCGGTTGTCCCCCTTTAATGGTTATCGGCAAACGGCCGTTGGAATGTTGTACTTCCACGCCCATTTGCTGCAAAGTTTCAATGAGATCGTCATGAGGGCGCTTGCCTAGTGATTCGGGATACGTATTTACAAACGTCACATCCGGACAAAAAGCGGCTGTAGACATTAGAAAACGAAGGACAGCCCCGGCATTTCCTACATTCAGCTCAGAAACATGCTTAGGATTCTTGCCAAATCCTGTAATGACGATTTTCTCATCGTCTTCTTCAATGACAGCACCCAAATCGCGTACGCAGCGTCTCATTGCGTCGCTGTCTTCACTATGAGCAGGATAATAAATCGTGCTTGTCCCATTCGCTAGCGCGCCGATCAGCAAGTAACGTGTCGTGTAGTTTTTGGAGGAAAGAGCGTTGATTTCTCCTTGTAGGTTAGCAGTAGGTTTCACGATGGCTTTCATTTGGTTCATATCTCCTTCGCATGTGTTTATATGTAATATCCGATGAAGGCTAACAGAATTCCACCGGTATAACTGAGCATCGTATAGATCATCCAAGCTTGCCATTGTCCTGACCGGAGCTGTTTCATACTTTCCAGATTCAAGGTAGAGAATGTAGTGAAAGCTCCCATAAAGCCTGTGCCAATCAATAGCTTCCAATTGTCAAATGGATGATATTTCATTAGAAGCCCCAGTAAAAAGCTCCCCAAAAGATTTATTGTCAGTGTACCATACGGAATAGAACTTGGGAACCTTCTTGACATGTACGTCCCAAGCTGAAACCGGGAGATTGCCCCGACAAATCCGCCGACACTTACCAGGCAAATCGGCCACAGCCAAGTATTCATGAGCGGTGTGCCTCCCTTCGGGAAAGCAGCGCAAGACGGATGCCAAGCCAAGTAAATCCTAGTCCACCCCACAAGCTGACAAGCACATAAAGAAGGGCCAGCATCAAATACCCTTGATTAAACATGTTCACCGTCTCGTAGCTGAACGTAGAGAACGTAGTAAAAGATCCGATAAACCCTGTTGTAATCGGCAATTGCAACTTAGCAGGAATAGGCAGCCTGTCTGTAAATGAAATGAACCCCAGCAATATACAACCGGCTAAATTACAGAGCAAAGTTCCCCAAGGAAACACGGCTGCCGTTCCCGGGTTCCATAGGGAGGAGAGCCCAAATCGGGCGAGTGCGCCAAGAATACCGGCTAATCCGATATATAGCATGATGATACAACTCCTGGTTTGACATCCTGCCTTAATGTTTCTATCATTACTTGTAATGGGGCTTCTCCCCAACAATTGTAAACATGGAGGTCCTGTTATGGATACGATTTTACCGTCCGCCGTCAAAGATAGACTAAGCCGGGGCGAGCAGTTGACAATTATTGATGTTCGCGAAGAGGAAGAAGTAGCTGCCGGCATGATTGCAGGAGCCATTCATATCCCGCTAGGCGAGCTGCCTGAACGTTTAAACGAGATTCCTAAGGCCGAAGAAGTGATCCTGGTATGCCGCAGCGGCAACCGCAGCGGACGCGCGCTTGGCTTTTTGGAAGCACAAGGGTATAAAGGACTTAAAAACATGACCGGCGGCATGTTGGAGTGGGAGGACTAAGCTTAGGCTTGTCCTTCCTCTTAAAGATTGGCGTGCCGAATAATGATCTCTACAATTTGTTCTGTCGTTAACTCGGACGTATCGATCACGGTATGTGCGAAGTCATAGGCAGACTTTCGCTGTTCAAGCAGCGTATGAACCCGCTCTTCCAAGTTCCCTTGCAGCAAAGGACGGCTTGTATCGCTGCTCACTCTTTGAATGATGGTCTCGGGCGAAGCTTTCAACGCTACAACGAAGCCGTTGCGCAGCATGCAGGCCCGATTCTCCTCTGCTAATACAGCGCCCCCGCCTGTTGCCACGATTTGCCCTTGGCGAGCTAGCAAATTTTCAAGTGTTTTGCTCTCCAATGCACGAAAGTGCGCTTCCCCATGCTGGCGGAACAGGTCCGCAATGCTCGTCTGCTGCTCTTCCTCAAGTACGGCATCCGAGTCTTGAAAAGTCCATCCCAAACGCTCCGCGAGCTTCCGCCCGACGGTTGATTTGCCTGTCCCCATGAAACCTACAAGTACAAGATTGCTTGTTGTCACATTAATCCCCTTTTCTCATATGCTGTTCATACAAACTTTCCCAACATCATACCATAGCCGCATAGACATGAATACAATCCATGAAAAAATCATATAGTAGTGTGAATAAATTCCAACTCAAACAGTTAAGATTTTAAGAGAACCCTATGCCGACAAGGAGAGATGAAGCTTTGAACCCAACTGTTGCCTACACCAACCGCACTCAAGGCAAACTGGAACAAATCTTACACCCGAGCTACGTGCTGTGCAGAGAGGATGTTGTTTGGATTTTGGAGTTTATTAAGAAAAAAGTGGCTGAAGAAGACCCGCGTGTGCAGGGCCTTGCTCAACCACGATTGTTAAAAAATTTCCGTTATTTTGCCGAAGTCTCCTTAATGCTCATTCACAGAAGGAACGGCTTCGATCAAGAAGCCGATCGTTTGAAAATGTGGCTGCGGGAAGCGGCATACGGTTTACAGGGAGAGGCGTAACACCTCTGCCCTCTTAGTTTTCCATCCAGTTGAAGTGGAAGGAACCTTCTTTGTCCACACGTTGGAACGTGTGAGCTCCGAAATAATCGCGCTGCGCTTGCAGCAGATTAGCCGGCAGTCTTTCTGTCCGGTAGCTATCGTAGTAAGCAAGCGCCGATGCGAAAGATGGAACTGCGATACCGCGAGTTACCGCTTCTGCAACAACTTGTCTCCACGATTGTTGATAGTTCTCAACCACACCTGTGAAGTAAGAATCCAACAGCAAGTTTTTCAATTCAGGATTGCGGTCGTACGCATCCTTGATATTTTGAAGGAATCTGGCGCGAATAATGCAGCCGCCGCGGAAGATCATCGCGATGTTGCCGTATTTCAGATCCCATTTATATTCATCAGAAGCTGCTCTCATTTGAGCGAAGCCTTGTGCATAAGAGCAAATTTTACTTGCATACAGCGCTTGACGCACAGCTTCGATAAATGCTTTGCGATCGCCTGTGAAAGCTGGAGCATCAGGTCCTTTGAGCACTTTGCTGGCCGCTACGCGTTCTTCCTTCATCGCAGAGATGAAACGGGAGAATACGGATTCCGTAATGATGGAAAGCGGTACGCCAAGGTCCAGAGCACTTTGACTGGTCCATTTTCCTGTTCCTTTTTGGCCTGCGGAGTCGAGGATAACGTCAACCATCGGTTTGCCGGTTTCAGCGTCATATTTCGTGAAAATGTCACGCGTGATTTCGATCAAATAGCTGTCCAGCTCGCCGTTGTTCCACTCCGTGAAGATCTCATGAAGCTCTTCTGTGCTAACATTCAGAACATCTTTCAACAGTTGGTAAGCTTCGCAGATCAACTGCATGTCGCCATACTCGATTCCGTTGTGCACCATTTTCACATAGTGTCCTGCGCCGTCCGGTCCGATGTACGTACAGCATGCGTCTTCCCCAACTTTGGCAGAAATCGCCGTAAGAATCGGCTCTACCAGCTTATAAGCGGATTCTTGGCCGCCTGGCATGATAGCCGGGCCTTTCAGCGCGCCTTCTTCGCCGCCGGAAACGCCGGTTCCAACGAAACGGATGCCGTGTGCTTCCAACTCTTTGTTACGGCGCTGTGTATCCGGGAAGTAGGCATTGCCTCCATCGATCAGGATATCGCCTTTTTCAAGATGCGGCAGCAATTGGTTAATCGTATCGTCCGTTGGGCCGCCCGCTTTGACCATGATCAAAATTTTGCGCGGAACTTCCAAGGATTGCACGAATTCTTCCACACTGTATGTACCGACTAATTGTTTGCCTTCTGCTTCTTGAATAAGCTCTTTTGTTTTTTCGGCAGAACGATTGAATACGGATACTGTGAAGCCTCTGCTCTCGATGTTTAACGCTAAGTTTTTACCCATTACCGCTAATCCGACTACACCAATTTGTTGTTTAGACACGTCTCTCATACACCCTTCCGATATATAAATGTTTAAATCGTCATCGCGCCAAAACCGCCATCTACTCTTAAAACAGAGCCTGTAACAAAGCTGGAAGCTTGTTCAGAAGCAAGGAACACAGCAGCACCCTGAAGCTCTGACGCTTCACCGAATCGATTCATAGGCGTATGACGCATAATGGACTCGATCCGTTCAGGCGACAAAATCTTACGATTCTGCTCAGCCGGGAAAAAGCCAGGAATGATCGCATTAACACGCACTCGGCTTGGAGCGAATTCACGGGCGATGTTCTGTGTGATGTTATTGACTGCTGCTTTAGAAGCGGAGTAAGTGAATACTCGGGAAAGCGGCGGATCTGACGAAACCGATGAAATATTGATAATGCTTCCGCCTTCGCCGCGATCAACCATGTATTTCCCAAACACCTGGCAGGCCAGCACGACGCTTTTCAAATTAACCTCCATAATAGAATCCCATTCTTCCATGGAAATGTCAAAGAAAGGCGTGGCACTATTTTTGCCCGGGCAGTTCATCAAAATGTCCGCACGGCCTGACCAAGCGAGAACTTCGGCAAGCACACGCTCCAGATCCTCCCGTTTCGTCGCATCCGCTTGAAACGTTTGAGCTTCTCCGCCAATCGCTTCAATCTCTCGGCAAACTTGGTCGCTTTTCTCTTGGTTGCGTCCGACAATGGCCACTTTCGCGCCATGACCGGCCAAAGCAATCGCCATTGAGCCTCCAAGCGTACTGTTGCCGCCAATAATTACTGCTGTTTTCCCTGTAAGATCGAATAAATTCATTTGTCTTCATCCCCTCTAACATTATGCTTGGAACATTTGCGCCGCAAGACGCTTAAGCAAATTTATGGTTGAGGGCTCCGAAGGTGCTGACCTTGAAAGGCGGTTATCGCGTCGAATTGATCTTTTAACTGATGATATACGCTTGTATAAATAGATGTCAATTGTTGATATACGCGATAATTGCTTTCGTTCACCTCATGAGCCGTTCCAACCTGAATCCAATTGTGCGCATGGGCCAAATCGTCAATCTCACCCATGGCAAGCAAACCTAACAAAGCAGCTCCAATTCCTGAGCTTTCGATGGAATCAGGCACGGTAACCGAAGTCCCCAACATATCCGTCATCATCTGGCGCCAGAATTCAGATCTGGCAAAACCTCCGGAAGCGCGAATCACTTCCGCGGGTCCCATAATCCGCTCCAGCGACGTGGCCACGGCTTGGATGGAGAACATGACGCCTTCCAGCGCCGCGCGAATCATATGTTTCTTCTGATGGCTTAGCGAAAGGCCGAAGTAGACTCCCCGGGCGTTCGCATTCCAATACGGTGCGCGTTCGCCGGAAAGAAGCGGCAGAAACAGCAGCCCGTCAGAGCCTGCTTTCACTTGGGAGGCGAGCTCCGTCAGGTAGTCATAAGGATCCATGCCCAGACGGCGCGCTTCCTCGGACTCCGCGGTAGCGATTTGATCGCGCACCCAGCGGAAAACAATACCGCCGTTGTTGATCGGTCCGCCAACGACCCAAAACTTCTCGGTCAGCGCATAGCAGAACAGCTTGCCTTCCGGGTCGGTTTGCGGCTTTGTCACTACGCTGCGCACGGCGCCGCTGGTGCCGATGGTGACGGCAACGACGCCAGGCTCGAATGCGCCGACGCCTAAGTTCGCCAAGACGCCGTCGGATGCCCCCACGATAAACGGCGTATCCTGAGACAAGCCCATCGCAGAGGCGTATTCGGCGCTAAGGCCCTCAACGCGATATGTCGTCGGAACGAGCTCTGAGAGCTGATCCGCAGTCACACCGGCTTGACCAAGCGCTTCCGCATCCCAATCCAAATCCTCCAGGTTGAACAATCCCGTTGCGCTGGCAAGCGAATGATCAATCAGATAGCGGCCGAACAGCTTCGCGAAAACATACTCTTTGATGCCGATGAATTTGTATGCTTCATTCATTAGCCCAGGTTCGTTGTCACGGAACCACATCAGCTTGAGCAGCGGAGACATCGGATGAATCGGCGTGCCGGTTCGGGAATAAATCTGCTGCCCGAGACCGCTGCGCTTTAATTCCGCCGCATACATCGAACTGCGATTGTCCGCCCAGGTAATACAAGCCGTCAGCGGCTTCGTGTTCTTGTCCACAGCGATAAGGCTGTGCATAGCTGAGCTAAAGGAGACGCAGAGCACTTGGTCAGGCGTGACGCCTGCCTTGCGAACGACTTCGCCGATGCCTTGCACGACCGCATCAAAAATTTGATCCGGATCCTGCTCCGCCCGATCAGGCGTCGGGGTAAAGAGGGGATATTCGATGGAGTGGGATCCCAGAATTTTCCCCTCGCGCGAGATTACAAGCGTTTTCGTACTTGTTGTACCGATGTCAGCAGCAATGATGTAGGGCTTGAGGGTACTTTGTCGGTCTGTCATTTGCTAATATTCCCCTCTGCGTCAAATGAAAGTTCATAAGGCTCCGTTAAAATCTCAATATCCGGATGAACGCGCGCTGCGTCTAATAAATTCACGGAAATTTCGATTTCGCCAAGATGAAGCGTATCTTGAATCCGAACCAGTTTGCATGTCGTATAATCTAAAATGTTGCAGGTTTTCACCGCCGCCTTAATGGCATATAAGTCATTCTCCAGGGTAGTGGCGATTTTCGTTGGCGCACATACCGTCGACGTTAACCCATTGGCATAGGTAAACTCCAGGTTGGTTTTATCCACTAAGCGCTGTGTCGTAAAATCAGCTGTGCCTACGCCGTTCGCGTTCCCTTTTGTTTCCGGCGTCAGGTCCAGCACGACCATCTTCGCAACATCCGGTCCTCCGTGCGCATAAGGCGTCGGATAACGGCCTGTAACATTAGGGTCCATGCCGTCGCCGCTAATATTTTTGCCAATATAATCAATGACCAACACATCAATTTCATCGAACAAAATTTTCGGCAGACGCGCTTTCGCCTCAATCAACAACTTCTCTTCGCGCTCTTCGATTTCAGCCGCCGGCAGCACTTCCACACGGCAAGTCTCGTCATAAGCATTTTCCACCAGAGCTACGCCAAACACGATCGGAAGCTTCTGGATCATGAGATTAGCCATCGCCGGCACATTTTCGGCCATATACTTGAAACCAAGCTGGTGGCAAGCTTCAGCGCCTTTTTGCTTCCCAAGCCCGATCGCGATCATCTTCATGATACCGCTCTCAATGCGTCCGCGGAACGCTGTATGCGGCTTCACGCGGTTAATAACGACAATGGCGTCCGCTTCAGAAGCGATACGATCCACATAAACGGGCAAACCGTTAGGCAGTTCGTCAATTTTAACGACTTCCATCGAAGAACGAATCGGAGCGCCCATTGTCGCTTCCGTGATGCCGAAGTGCAGCAGCACTTCCGTTTGTCCTTCTGCCGTCGCGCCGCCATGGCTTCCCATGCAGGGCACGATGAACGGGAATGCGCCTTTCGCCTTAATTGCGTCGATCGTCGTTTTAGTAAACCCCGCAATGTTCGCAATGCCTCTGCTGCCTACGGCAACAGCAACCTGCTGGCCTGGAAGAATGGTTTCCATCACGCCGCTGCTGGCAAGCTTATCCGCTAGTTCCTGCTCCGGATTTTCCAAAATCGTACGATCAAATTTCTGGCGGATCTTCACTATTTGCGGGATTGGAATATCCTTTAACAGCTCTCTCAAAATGCTCATCGACTATTCCCTCTTTCTTTATGTTAACAGCTTCTTGACAGACTCCCGCACGACGAGCTCTGTCTTCAAGAGCACCTGCTCGGTTTCGTGCTGCTTATTCTCAATATTTCCAAGGAGCCGTACGGCGCCTTCTTTACTAATTTGTTCAATAGGCCTGCGGACGGTTGTTAAAGCCGGCGTTACGTAGGCAGCGAAAACCGTATCATCAAAGCCGACAACGGATATATCCGCGGGCACCTGCATCCCGGCTTCGGATATCGCTTTCATTGCTCCTAAGGCCATTTCGTCGTTACAGCTAAAAACGGCGGTCGGTCGGTCCGCTAATGCCAGAAACTGCTGCATCGCTTTATGACCGCTCTCTAAATCATATAAGCCCGGCATTCGGTAAACGGAGGGAATGCTTATCCCGTAATGCTTCATCGCTCTTTCGAAGCCGTCTTTCCGGTTCTGGGCGGATTTGAAGCCTTTGCGGCCCTCAATCAGCGCAATGCGAGTATGACCTTGTTCAATTAAATAGGAACATGCCAGAAATGCGCCCTGTTCTTCGTCCGAAAGGATATTCAACACGCCTGCCGTGGAGACCGGCCGGTTGAGAACGACGAGCGGGATGCCTTTACCTGCGATATGATCAATGATGGCTTGATCGTCATCGCTTTGCGAGACAACGATGATCCCGTCAAAGCTTTTGCGGGTAATCGATTGAAAGCTCGTGTAGTCATCAATTCCTTTGACAATCAGTTGGTAACGGTCCTGAATAACCGAGTTCACACCGCGGATTGCTTCATAGAAGAAGCCGGCAGAAGTACCTTTACTCAGTGTGGTAAAGAACAGACCCAAATTATACGAACGATCGAGCACCAAACTCTTGGCACTATAATTAGGCGTATAATCCAACTGTTCGGCAATGAGGCGGATACGTTCTTTCGTTTCTTCCTGAATTAGCGGACTATTATTGAGCGCTCTGGAAACAGTGGTATGAGACACACCCGCTAGCTTAGCAATATCCTTAATGGTTACGCTCATTCCTTCACCTCTACTAGAAGCATATCATAACTATGCACACGTTAACAATAGTCTTTTTACAACAAAAAAAACTCCCTTCGCAGGGAGCGGCATAGCTTTATTTTAAGCAAAAAACTTAGGCAAATACGGCTTATTCTTTTCCAGCATTTCATTCATTAGCGTTTTGGCTGTCCCAACGGACGGCACCAACGGGTGATGAACGAGGGCTTGGAGCACCAAATCTCTGCTGCCCGTAACCGCAGCTTCGATCGTAAGAGCCTCGTACGTTTTGACCGCATGCATGAGGCCTTTGACATGGTCCGGCACTTTCGTCAGTCCGATCGGAACAGGACCTTGGGCGGTCACAAGGCAGTTCACTTCAATGCAGGCATCCTCCGGCAAAAAGTCGATCATATGGCCATTCATCACATTGAGCGTCTGAATGTCGCGCTTGTCATTATAAAGAGAATCCATCAAGTTAACTGCCGCTTCCGAGTAATAAGCGCCTCCGCGTTTCTCAAGCTGCTTCGGTTTCTCCTGCAGGTTCGGATCCTTGTAGAGCTCGAACAGCTCATCCTCCACGCGTTTCACCACTTCGGCACGAGTCCCGTTCGCCTTCATGGAAGCCAGTTGTTCCTGCACCATAATGTCCGTCATATAGAAATATTTCAAATAATACGAAGGCAACGCTTGCAAGGAGCGCAAGAAATCTGCATCCCATTCAGTGGCCGGCACGTTTTTGCCGCTGAATTCTTCTCTGCGGTCCAGCAGCTCGCCCAGCTTGTCTTCCCCATTAATCTCGGCGCGAGTCACCCAATGCAAATGATTTAAACCGACAAATTCCGTGTAAATCTGCTGAGGCTGTACGTCATATTTTTTCATCAACCATTTGTGCAAACCGATGGGTGCATTGCATAGACCGATGCTTTTGACATTCGAGTATTTATGAATCGCTTCGGTCACCATGCCGGCCGGATTCGTAAAGTTCAAGAGCCATGCGTTCGGGCTGAGTTCCTCGATATCTTTGCAAATATCAAGCAGCACAGGAATCGTACGCAGCGCCTTCATCATACCGCCAGGTCCTGTTGTTTCCTGCCCGATAATTCCGTACTTGTTCGGAATATGCTCATCCCATTTCCGGGCCTCCAGAAGACCTACGCGCATTTGGGTAGAAATAAAATCTGCATTCTCAATTGCTTTCCTGCGATCCAGCGTTAGATGGACATCAATCGGAAGTCCCGACTTTTCGATCATTCGTTTGGCCAAGTTCCCGACAATCTCCAGCTTATGCCGCCCTTCCTCAACATCCACTAACCATAATTCCTTCACAGGAAGCTGCGCATACCGCAAAATAAAACCTTCAACAATTTCCGGCGTGTAAGACGAACCTCCGCCAATGATCGCTATTTTCAATGCGTCTCTCAAGTAAGCTCACATCCTAATCTTTATAGTAGTATGGCATTGTAATCGGATACGTTTCGGAGCATTTCGTACACTTCCGGCTTCAAAGGCTGTCCGCCTGCTTCCATCGCAAGCCATAAGGCTCCAACCACCGGCTCGACAGTGAGCTTCACAATGGACGCCTTCGGCGCAACTTGTCTTACCGCCCGCTCAATATACTCAAGCACAAAGGGGCCTTCGCCTCTCATCACAACGCTGCCTGCAAGCACAATATCGAAGCTTTCCTGTTCCATGCCAAGCCGCTTAATGACCGCAGCAGCAGATTTGCCAAGCTCCTCACCCTGCGCTTGCAAAATTCTGAGTGCAACCTCGTCTCCCTGCTGGGCAGCCTTAAAGATGAGCTTGACAATGTGCAGCGGAATCGGCTTATTCTGATCCATATAATCGTCAAACATCTCGTCAACCTTGCTGTAGCCCAGGTCTTGCAGCAGCATTTCCGTCAGCAGCGTTGGCCGTTCTCTGCCGTCCCAAGCCCGAATAACCGACCTGAAAGCTTCGACCGCCAATGTTCCGCCCCCGCCGAAATCACCGAACTTATAGGTGAAGCCGCCGCATTGTAACAATTGTCCCTGCCGATTTTTGCCGGCACTATTCGTCCCGCTCCCGCAAATCAGCACAACGCCGAAAGGCTGTGAGGTTCCCGCCCTCAGTGCGATCATCGTATCGCAAGCGATGGCATAATGCGGAAAGCCCATGCCCTTGATCATGGGTCTTAGTACCTCATAATCGATGGGACGATCCGCACCGGCCAAGCCGAAAAAGGCAAACGTAATCTCATCACGAGATAATTTCGCTTGAGTTAAGGCCATCTCTACGGAGCTCCGAATATTAGCCTCCGCTTGTGAAGCGTTAATCTGGTGATTCCCGTTACCGCTATGCCCTTTGCCGAGTATATGCCCCTGCTCGTCTGTTACAAGCGTGTACGTCTTGCTTCCGCCGGCATCTACACCCAAATAATAGTTCATGGTTCGTGAGCTCCTTATTTCTTAATGTCTTTCAGCTATTTATTCTGGCCGTCGTTTCCCTCACCACAATTTCCGGTTCCAGCACGACCGTTTGGTGGCCTTCAGCTGTTCCGTCAATAAGGCGGAGCAATTCATCTACGGCTGCCTTGCCAAGCTTCTCCGACGGTTGACGCACCGTGGTGAGCTTTGGACGAAACTCCGCAGCGAAAATTTGATCATCATAGCCTACTACCGAAAGGTCCTTTGGAATCTGCAAGCCGTTATTCTTAAACGCATCGATAATACCGAAGGCAACATAGTCGTCCGCGGCAAAGACGGCCGTTGGCTTCTTGCCAGCTTGCAGCCATCTTTCCGCTATTTCATAACCGGATGCGACAGCAAATTGCCCCTGCTCGATCCACAAATCACTGATACCGGCGTCCTTCATCGCTTGACAATACCCGCGCTGCCTTTCACGGCTGCTCATAAACGGTTCAGGACCGCGAATATGAGCAATTTCCGTATGTCCAAGCTCAATCAAATGTTTCGTCGCTTCATATCCGCCTTTGAAATTGTCCACAATGACGGAGGAGACGGCCTTGTCCATATGCTGATTGTCCATCAATACAAACGGCATCTTCTTCCTCTGCAATTCCTTTACATAAGCCTCTTCATTTGTAGGCGATAGCATCATCATTCCGTCTACGCGATCCTCTTGAAACAATGAATTTTCAAACGAGGAAAATACGTCGTTCGAAATGGATAGCGCTAAAAAATACCCGCTTTCGGCGAGCCGTTCGTTTATTTCTTTGACCACGGCATCAAAGAATGTGTCGTTGAGCGTCGTGATCGCAAGACCGATGACGCCGGTCTTCCCTCGAGCCAAGCTGCGAGCTGCCGCATTGGGATGGTAGTCCAGCTCTTTCATCGCCTGCAGCACGCGCTGCCGGTTGTTTTCCCTCACGGTACCCGCTCCATTGATAACCCTGGAAACCGTTACAACGGAGAGACCGCTTTTCTTCGCAACATCGAATATACTGACTTTCACCGATGAAACCACTCCTAAGACATTCGAAAGTTAAAGCGCTTTAACTTTTATAATTTAAATTATAAACGAATCCTGCCGGCTTCACAAGACCGCTGTTAAAAAAAGTGCTCCAGAAACACAAAAGAGAGTCCCGTATGTATAACTACAGGCTCTCTTCTTATTCAAATCCACTTTTCATTCTCACATCTCCAATAAGAGCATTTCTTGACGCATTTCAATCAGCTTCGTCTTACTCTCCATAATGGCTTTGGCATCTCCTGATGCGATTGCATCATGTAAAGTGGCGAGTTCATAATCGAGTTCCATGCGCAAAATAGGAATTCGCTCATCGGTACGCTTGGATCGCAGCGCTTGCATGACTTCTTCTACTGTCACGGCTGGCTCCTTCTGATACAGCACTTTATGTTCGATGCCGCTAATTTCAACCATGCGAATAATTTCCCCGAACATAATATTCTCAATGAGAATTTGCCGATCCTTGAATCTTTTGACTACGGCATGACCGCGTGTATCGCCTATTAGTTTTTCCATCATTTCCGCGAGCTTCTCGTCTTTGAACGAATAATTGCCCACGATTTTATACTTTTCGCCGATTCGCTCAAACTTAAGCTTAATCAGCTTGCGTCCTGTTCGAATGGAAATGATGAACTGCAGCTCGCTTTCGTTCCAATACAGAGAATAACCTTCCTGAATGAGCGCTTTAATGAAGTTCCGGATTAGCCGGCGATCAAATCGTAACTCTAGGTTGCAGTACTCCACTTCATGACTCTTACTCACGGCAATCCCCTCCATAATTGATGCTTTTGTTTTATTTAAATATTCAGACAACTTATCTTCTTATCCTTATCTTATTATGAATTCTATGTTTTAGCAACTTGGATTATTGACATTTTTTTAAGGAAAAACGTACAAAAAAAGCTGATGCCTGTTTAAACGCGGCTTCAGCATAGTAAGTGGTCGGAAAGCAGATTCTGCTATGCAGAGGCGTTCCATTTAATGCCATCCCCAGAAAAATCCATCGCGCTCCCAAGCTGCTCTGCCGCCATGTAATTTCTTGAAAATTTTCTTAACCTCTTTAGAAATGGCTTGATTTCCATTTTCATTAACATAAATAAAGGATTCCCCATAATGACGGATGATATGGTCAACCGCTTCTTTCTGATGCAAAATCCCCGCAGACTTCAACTTGTCCAACATCCATTCCGCTATTTCATTCGCCGTATCAGCCATTGTCTTTCTCTCCTTCACCTTGATCAAAGTCATCCTTCCATTGTAGCACATTTTCTTCTGGATTTATCAATCTGATAGGTACAAGAGCACAATCATTCACATCAGCCCTGCCAGCCCATTCCTTTCTTCGGGCAGCTCCATATGCTGTCAATGTAAGACAAACGAACAGACTTTTAGGAACGAAAGGATGATTTTGAATGGGTCATGCAGTTGGTGGCTATAATTCTTCGGCAGCAATTTTGGTATTATTCATTTTGTTAGTTATTATTTCTAGTGCGTTCTTCATCTAATTAACTCCATATACGAAAGGGCTGCTCGGCATGATGCCGGCAGCCCTTTATTCGTCGAAGCAATCCTATGTCTCATCACGCTTCGGACACAACGGACGTTAAGTTCGCGAAAAGCGTCGTGTCTCTCTGCAAAAGGACACCAGAGACTTTATTTGCCGATTTCAGGGCGAAATCAGCCCCCAAGTGAGCAAGTAGCAGCAGTGGTGTCCATTACATGTTCGAAGATTCCCTTTTCTAGCGAATAAGGGCTCCTCTTCCGTCAGTGAGGACAGAGACTGAGCCAACAGCCTTCCAGAGCTTTTCGTCGCTTATCTCAAACAAGGATGCCCCACCCATAATGTGGGAACTTCGTTCCCTTATTTCGGCAGAAAGAGGGATTTCGGGCACCCGCGGGGAACTGCAGGGTCTTATTTCACCTCAATGATCTACATATCTGCTCGGATGGTGAAATAGCACCCCCTAGTTCCCTTTCCCTCTCCTAAATGGCTGTTTCCAGCAAAATAGTGCCCTGTAGTTCCCCTCCCTCTTTAAGCGAGGCATGGAGCCTCCCCGCATCAGCACAATCTAGCCAACCTCTGCGTCCTCCGGGTTTAATATGACAGTTCCAACACCGAGAAGAATCAAAGCAAACAAGGTGAGCACCCCCATGTGCATCCACATCTGGGACAAAGCGTGCCCCGCGGCCATACGCTGTATCGCGTCAATCACCCATTTCTGCGGCACGAAGTTGGCGATTTTCTGCATCCAGTCCGGCATCAGCGTTATCGGCCAGAAGCAGCCTCCGAGCATGCAGGTTGGAGTCACGATCAGAGAATTGATCATGCCCAAATTCGACGCATTCTTTACCAGTCCGGCAACCGCGCTGGCAATGCCCATACTGGCCAATAGGAAAAACTCCAGCATGACAAATTGCGAGAAGAACGGAAGTCCATAATCATAATGAGCCACATAGCGGGTAACAATCAAGATAACAAGCACTTGCAGCGTTCCTACCAAAAAACTGCCTAGAAAGTTGCCGAGCATAATTTCGATCGAGCGAACCGGGGCCGTAAAGGTTCTCGCCATCGTCCGCAATCTCCGATCCTCCATAATAACAGAGATGGTGTTGTTGACGACTCCCATCATGAACATCAGCATGAACCCAATGACCAGATGCATACTCGGATTCACATATAAATTCAAATCCGTGACACGCGCCTTTACTTGGTGTTTGTTGATCTGGGAAAGGGTCTTTTCCACGGCTGCTTGAAGCTGGATCTCCTGAAGTCCTTGCTTTCGGTGCACATCCACTGTCTCCTGATAGCCGGAAAGGATACTGTCAAGCGCTATTTTCAGCGTAACAGCAGCTTCGCTTACACTCAACTGGTACATGTCGACTTGCGGCTCGGCACCCTTGAGCAGCGTCTCGCTGAATCCTTCGGGAATGACGAACGCGCCTCCGACCTTTTGCTTTGTCACGTCTTCCTTGATGTCGTCTTCAGACGCAGCTTCCTGCAAACTGTAGTCCGGAATCAGCATCAGCTCCTGCACCAAATGAGCGCCGAGAGGACCGCGATCCATGTTGACATAAGCGATATCAACTTGATGCTTCTCCTGCCCAGCAACACCTATGATCAAGGAAACAAGGCTAGCCGGAATGAGCAAATAGATCAGAAAGCCCCTCTTCTGCAAAAGCGTTCGCCGAAGCATATTAAATGCGATATACAAGCTATTCATGATATCCCGCCTTTCGGTAAACGATGAAGGAAACGAGCAGCAAACCACTGCTTATGCATGCCAGAACGAACACGTGATGGCCTAAGACGGAGAGATCGCTGTCCAGCATAATGCGATACATACTTTGCATCGCCCAATAATTCAGTGTGAAATTGCCTAATTGACTCAGCAATCCATCTGGAAGAGGAGTAAATCCTCCGCTAAGAAAGGCCATGCCTAGAACGATCATCTGGAAAACGGTAGAGATCCCTTTGGACGCTTTCACAATCAAGGCTACGAGGACTGCGAGACTCATGGACGCCACGATGACAAAAAAACAAACAAGCGCCAGCATCCCGTATGAGGTTCCCCAGTCCACATGATAAAAGAGAACGGTTCCCGCTACGATAATTGCCGCTTGGCAGATCGAAATGAACGCGTTGCCGAGCACTTTGCCAAGCAAAATCTTATATTCATGCACAGGCATGGCATTAAGCCGGGATAAAGTATGGTTATCTTTCTCGCCTTGAAGTCCCATCGCTGTGGACAAGCCGGAGTATAGCAAAAACATCACCAGCATCGATGCCGCGTAATACTGCATAGCGGAATATTGGGAATTGGACGCCGTTAAATGGCCTAACCTAACATGAGAGGAAGCACCCGATGCCGGGATGGAATCCGCCCCACCCTGTTTTTGCAGCTCAGCCGCCGCCTCCGGACCGGCTGAAATGAAGACAGCCTGGTTCAGATTCACTTTATCCAGGAAGGAGCGCAGCACCGTTTCAGCGGTCAAATTCTGCTCGTAGTTATTGCCGAGAATCATCTCCCATTCCGCCTCCTTCCCTTCCAGCACGCGGGCGCTGAAATCGCTCGGGATGATAAGCGCAAACTCGGAATCGCCTGCTCTCAGATGTTTGACCGCCTCATCGCGCGACGGAACGGCCGTGGCTTGAATGAGATTCCCCAGCTGGGGCGAATGAAGAAACGCATCCACGGCGGATTTCAGAGCACCGGAGTCCGCTGCAACGACGTCCAATTTAACGGGCTTTATGTTCCGATCCTCTACTTTGAAAGCGCCTGAAAGCGCGGAACCCAAAATGAAAATGAGCAAGAGAGGCATGGCGAATTGGATGAGCATGACGTAACGCATTCGCATCATTCGCACTATTTCATATTTTGCAATCGTCCAAATCTGCATCGCGCTCTCCCCCTAATCCCGCAAAGTTCTTCCGGTCAATGACAGGAATAACGCCTCTAAATCGGGCTCTACCTGTACGAGCGATTGAATTTTGACATCATGTTTGGATAAGATGAACAAAATATCTTGCAAATAAGCTTGCGAGGAGCCGACTAACAGCTCAAGCGCCTGCTCCTGGACGTTAACCTGCTTAATCTTCGGATGATCCCGCAGCTCCTTAACCGCTTCGTCCGTTAAATTTGCCACCTGCAGCATAATTTTGTTGTCCTGCGCGACTTTGCCCCGCAGCTCCTCTTGCGTACCGCAGGCGATCAGGCGCCCATGATCCATAATGCCGACACGGGTAGATAGGGTGGCCACTTCTTCCATGTAGTGCGAAGTGTAAATAATCGTCGAGCCCATGCGATTCAAGGCTTTGACCGACTCCAGGATATGGTTCCTGGATTGGGGATCGATTCCTACGGTCGGCTCATCCATAATGATCAATTTGGGATGATGCATGATCGCGCATGCAATATTCAATCTTCTCTTCATTCCGCCCGAGAAGGCTTTGGGCTTATCGCTGGCCCGATCCGACAAGCCGACAAATTCGAGCGCCTCCTTTACCCGGCTCTGCAGAAGATTGCCTCTCAAGCCGTAAAGTCTGGCAAAAAACGTAACGTTTTCTCTTGCGCTTAAACTTTCGAAAATGGCAAGCTCTTGCGGAACAAGACCAATGAGGCGTTTCACCTCCAACGTATCCTTCGCAACGGAAAAACCGTCAACAATCATTTCTCCGCCGTCCATTTTGAGCAGGCCGCTTAGCATTTTGATCGTGGTGCTCTTACCCGCTCCGTTTGGGCCCAGAAGCCCGAAGATTTCACCTTTCTGAATGGATAAATTCAAGTGATCTACGGAAATTTGATTGCTGTATTTTTTGACAACATTTTTAATTTGAATAAAACTCATGAGATCCTCTCCCCTTTGCCAAATGCTTTGACTATACTTATTGTATCCTGGAATCTTCGCCTCAACAGGTAGAATAAGTCATTTTACAACGTGACAAAAGTCATAAACACGCGGCAAAACATATAAACCTGCTTGTCAATTATGCTATAATTTGGTTATCAGCTTGCGAAGGAAGGGAACCGCTTGTCACCTTTACTGCCTGTAACCCGCTACGCTCTCATTCTCATTCCAGCAGTTGCTTCTATTTATCTGGAAAACTACGCGTCCGATGGAACGTATGCGTTCTTTATTCTTTTATTTATTTGGGTCGCAGAGCTGCGTAGAAAGATTTTCAAACAATCCGTATGGATGCTGCTCGTCGAAATCGGATTCGGCGGATGGTTAAGCAGTCAGTATGACGGCTTATTATTCATGCTCTTTTCCTCCACACTGCTGACCTATCTATTCACCTTTCACCGTTCTATCCGCTATTCTTTCTTTGGCCTCCAGTTGGTCCTCCTAAACTTGAGTTTGCACGGCCAACCAAGCAGCTATTACGTGATAGCCAATCTGATGTTATCCGCTCAAGCGCTGCTTTTGCTGCACATGCACCGGATCGAACAAAACAAAGTGGACATCGAGCTTCTTTACGATCAGCTCCGGCGGCAGCATTACGAGCTGGATGAAGCCCGCATGCAGCTGTTGGATTATGCCAAACAGGTCGAGAATATCGCGCAGCTCAATGAGCGGAACCGCATTTCCCGCGATATTCACGATGATCTCGGGCATCAGTTAATCCGTCTCAAAATGATGATGGAGGCGGCCCTCCGGATATTGCCGGCGCAGATGAGCAAAGGCATGGAGATGTTAACTTCGGTCCGGGACCAATTAACGGAAAGCATGGAGCTGCTGCGCTCAACGGTACGCAGGCTGAAGCCGGATGACGATTCGATGCAGACATTTACCCTTGACCGGCTCATCGAAGGATTAACGAAGGAGAATGGCATCTCGATTGACGTTGACATTCAGGGAATGCCCTATGTCTTGTATCCCAGTTTGGCCTTTATTTTATATCGCAACGCCCAAGAAGCCATCACGAATGCGATTCGGCACGGCGGTGCAACCCGCGTACATATTCAGTTAATCTATGAAACCAAGCAAATTACGATGCATGTTGCGAACAACGGGCAGCCCCCTGCGGGTGAAACCGTGAAAGGACTCGGAATGACAGGCATGGAGGAACGCAGCAAGCTCATAGGCGGGCAGCTTTATGTGGCGTGCGAGGCGCCTTTTTCCGTAACGACGGTTCTGCCGACATTTCGCCAAACCCACTAATACAGGAAAGGGATGACATCAACATGATTCATGTCCTCATAACCGATGACGATCCATTCATCCGCGAAAGCTTAAAACTAATCATCGGACTTGACGAAAATATCACCGTGGCAGGCACTTGCACCCATGGCGATGAAGCTCTCGCTTTTATCCAAAGCGGCCAAAAGGTCGATGTCGTTCTCATGGACATTAGAATGCCCATCTGCGACGGCGTCGAGGGGACGCTTAAGATCAAACAAGCGAATCCGGCAATTTCCGTTCTGATTCTGACGACGTTCGACGACGATGAATTTATCGTGCAGGCGCTAAGAAACGGAGCCAGCGGTTATCTGCTGAAAAACATATCGCCGGATCGCATCATTCAAGGCATTAAGACTGTTGAACAGGGCAATCTCCTGATTCACCCCGACATCGCCAAGAAATTGGCAAGCTTCATCAGCCCCAGCCCTGCTCCTAACGCGGCGGCTCCCATTACGCTCAGAGAATATGGATTAACAGCCAGCGAACAAGCTGTCGTTGAGAAAATTTCAGAAGGGCTGTCGAATAAAGAAATCGCCCAGGAGCTTTTCCTGAGCGAGGGCACGGTGAAAAATTATATAACTGAAATTCTCAGCAAACTCAATCTTCGAGATCGGACGCAGATCGCCATTTTTTATTTAAAAAAACAATCAGGCGCACACGGCTAGACCGCTAGTGTCTAACCTTTTCGACCTGGATATCCTCCTTGGAGGAGCTGCCGACAACATAATCCGGCGTATTATTGATGCTGTTAATCTGTGTCAGCTTGAGTATTGTGCGGTAGTAATGACCGTTTTCTGACAGTAAATAGCTGTACGTATTGGGCTCCGGCAGCGCATCGATGATAATGGGGCTCGTCATATAAGGCATCTTGTCGATTTCATAGTATCGGAAGCCCTCGACGTATTCCTTGATCGCTTTCAGCTTGACTGGATCCTTTTCACCGGTAATGGGGACGGCATTATAATTCGCATACGATACTTGCGGGGGCTGGTTCCCCCAGACCTTCTTCAATTCATCCTCGCCGACATACAGCTCCTCCGAATATTTCTCCTTCGCTTTGCGCAGGCCCGCCGTTTTCAGACCCATTCGTTCCACATCCGCTAAACGGTAGTAGGCCTGCTCCGTCGTATTCGTCAGAACCGGATAGGTGGCACCGAGATAATCGAAATACTGGACATAGGGATATTGGAACACAATGTCCGTATAGTTCGTCTCGTTCCCCTCCGAAGGTTGAGCGGGATTAACCCGTGGATTGATATAGATCGTTTTGGTGCTGTCCTGCCAATTGACAATCGCCCCCAAGTAATTTCCCAACTCTTTCACAGGCAAATAACTGCTGTTGTTATAAATCAACGGCGGATTCGCCAACTTCACCTGCTGCCCGTTTACAACCACACTGAAATCACTTCTTAAATACGCATCGACACGCTGCAGCACATCTTGCGCATAAACGCCTGCCGTAAAACAAGTTGTCATTAAAGTGCCCAGTATCGTAATTTTAGTCCATTTTTTCATTTTCATAGCTAGATTTCTCCTGTCCATCCTTTTATGATAATTCCATAATTCGGCAAACTCCTATTTTTTCCTGCTTTTTTTGACAAAATGAGACCTTCTTCCTACTAAACTTCTACGAAACTTGCAAATCATTGCAGAGCGTACTAAATTCATTTAAAATAATTGAAAAACGTAAGTGAAAAGAGGCATACCGATTATGAGTTTTACCGGATTTACACAGCATGATTTCGATACCTTTGCCATAGAAGGCTTGGATGGTCGAATGGAAGCCATTCGCGAGCGCATTCAACCCAAATTTAAAGCGTTAGGAGATTCATTGACACAGGATCTCTCTCTCTTGTCCGGGACTGAAATGTTCCTTCACATTGCCAAGCATCTGCGCCGCAAAATTAATCCTCCGGTGGACACGTGGATGGCCATCTGCCCGAATAAAAGAGGCTATAAGCAGGTTCCTCACTTCCAGGTCGGCCTTTTTGACGATCGTGTGTTTATCTGGCTTGCGCTCATCTATGAGCTGCCGAATAAGAGCAACATTGCTACAACTTATATGAATCAGATCGAGCGCATCCAGGAAGAGATTCCTTCCGACTTTGTCCTTTCCTTCGATCATATGAAAAAGGATGTCACCCCTCTTGCCGATTTAGACCGCAGCGGCTGGAACGACGCATTGCTTCGTTTCCGCGACGTCAAAAAAGCAGAGCTGCTGATCGGCAGAAACCTGCATTACCAAGATCCGCTGCTCAGCCAGCCTGAGGAATTCGAAAGGTTAATTAAACAAACGTTCGAGAAGCTCATTCCGCTGTATCAACTAGCCGTCGACGCGAAATAACTCGAAACGTGGAAATTTTTATGTAAAACTAAGGTAATTTTAAACTAAAATTAATCCCTCCTGCACAGACTATGTTCTGTAATTCCTATTAATCGGGAAAGGAGGTCGTACACGCATGAACCAGCCTTATATGAAAAAGCTTCTTGTGAGCACGATAGCTTTCTCTTTCGTTCTGGGAGCAAGCATGCTTCCTGCCCGCTCCGCTTCGGCCAATGCGCCATCCGGGGACCCGCAGGAAATCGTTTCTCTGCAGCAAACCGATGACAAAGGGCACGGGCATCACAGCCGCAAATGGCCGATTATCGAGGAATCTGCGACTGTCATCGGCGTCGACAAAGAAGTGCTGATGAAGTCGCTCAAAAGCGGCAAAAGCATCGTGGAAGCAGCCGCTGACAAAGGGGTAAGCGAAGCCGACTTAACGGCAAAACTCCAACAGCTTCGTACCGGGAAGATTGAAGTAGCCGTTAAAGACGGCAAGCTGACCGCCGATCAAGGCGAGCATATGAAACAAAAGCTCGGCGAACATTTAAAGTTCATCCTCAACGAGAAGAACCTGCTCGACAACCACGGCAAAAGCAAGTGGCAACGATTCGGAATGAAACCCGACACGGACAAGCTTGCCAAAACGCTCGGATTGAGCAAGGATGAATTGCATGCCCAACTCCGTTCCGGCAAATCGCTCGCCGAAATCGCGCAATCCAAGGGCATGTCCAAGGACAAGCTTGTTGCGTCCATCAAGGAGCAGTTAACCCCTTCCATTGAGAAATGGGTTGACCACAAGAGAGATACGAAAGCTAAGGAATAGTTGCACGCAAAGAAGACTGCCCGCTGTCATTGTTGATGGTTTGAGCAGTCTTTTTTTGTTGTTGAGGACTTTTCAAAAGAATGAGTGATTACTCACTTCACAAATACATACAGATAACGTATGATGAGGGATATCAAAAAAAATGAGTGATTACTCACTTAGAAAGAGGTGCTCGACCATGGCGATCCACACATCTATCCAAGTCCAGCATGTCAACAAGCAATTCGGAGAAAAAGCGGTTCTGCAGGACATAACCTTAGCGGTTCCGAGCGCTCAAATCTTCGGACTTCTAGGTCCCTCCGGCTCTGGCAAAACGACACTTGTAAGGCTCATTGCAGGGATTGATGCTCCTACTTCCGGCACCGTCGAGGTGCTCGGAGAACGCATGCCGCAATTGGCGATGCTGTCCAAAATCGGGTATATGGCGCAATCCGACGCTCTGTATGCAGAACTGACGGCACAGGAGAATATGGAGTTCTTTGCTTCTTTGTACGGACTCGCGGGCGCAAAACGCAAGCAGCGCATTCAGGATGTTATGGAACTCGTTGATTTAGGACCGCACTTAAAAAAGCAGGTTTCCAACTACTCTGGGGGGATGAAGCGCCGGCTTTCGCTCGCCATCTCGCTTTTGCATGAGCCATCCATTCTTATTCTCGACGAGCCTACGGTCGGCATTGATCCCGTACTGCGAAAGTCCATCTGGGATGAGCTCACAACGCTCAGCCGGAAAGGCACCACGATCCTCGTCACCACGCACGTCATGGACGAAGCGGACAAATGCCACCAGCTCGGGATGATTCGCGACGGCAGACTTACGGCAGTAGGCACTCCGGAAGAACTGAAACAAGCGACCTCCTCTTCGACGATTGAAGAAGCATTTCTATATTACGGAGGTGTGCGCGCATGAGAATTCGAGCGATCGTCATTCGGATTTTACGACAGTTTTTCCATGATAAACGGACATTGATGATGATGCTTGTTGCTCCCATGCTCATTCTTTTCATGATGTCTTTGGTTTTTAACGGCAGCACCTATGTTCCTAAGCTCGGCGCTGTGAATGTCCCTGCTCCGCTCATTCAGAAGCTGCAGGACTTGAATGCGGAAGTCACGGTCTATACGGCCGAAGAGGCTCAAAAGGAACTCGAAGCTGTCCGGTTAGACGCCGTTATTACGATGAATGGAGCAGCGCCGCAGCTGACGCTTGAAGGCAGTGACCCCAGCAAAAATAAAGCCGTCTTATTCCTGCTGCAAAAGGCTTTACAAGCTGCAGTCCCGGTCAGTTCTTCTCAGCAAGCACCGGTCATCACCTATTTGCACGGTTCAGCCGATATGGCGGCATTTGATAATTTCGGACCTGTTCTTATTGGGTTCTTCGTCTTTTTCTTCGTCTTCCTGCTCTCCGGCGTATCCTTCTTAAGGGAACGAACCGGCGGAACATTAGAGCGCCTTTTGGCTACGCCGCTGCGCCGCTGGGAAATCGTCGTCGGCTATATTCTTGGCTTCGGCATCTTCACTATGCTGCAAGCGGCACTTATCGCCTGGTTTTCAACTAGCGTGCTCGGCCTTATGATGGTCGGCTCTTTCTGGTATGTGCTTCTGATTACGGTCCTGCTTGCGTTAGCGGCGCTATCCCTTGGAACCTTGATCTCCGCTTTCGCCAACAATGAATTCCAAATGATTCAATTCATACCGCTCATTATCGTGCCGCAGGTGTTCTTCTCAGGCCTTTTCAGCTTAGATACGATGTCTGTATATCTCCGCTGGATCGGAGTCGTCATGCCCTTGAAATACGGCGCAGACGCCCTGCGCAATATTATGATTCGCGGAGCCGGATGGGATCGCATTTGGTTAGACATTGTTGTACTCGCAGCGTTCACGTTGATCTTCATGCTCTTGAACATACTGGCACTGCGGAAGCATCGTAAGATATAATAGTTGAATGCGATCAGCTAACCTTAGGAGGTGAATGCATTGTCCGACACCGAGAACGAAATCGAGCCTTGGCTGAAAGAGCTGCTTCGCTTGAATGACGAAGAAGAGAAAATGACCGGTAAACAAATCAAAATTGTTCAAGCGGCTGTTGAAATTTTCTCCGAAAAAGGATTTGCAGGCTCCTCAACCAGTGAAATCGCCCAAAAAGCAGGCGTAGCGGAAGGAACGATCTTCCGTCATTATAAAACCAAAAAAGATCTGCTGCTCTCGATCGTCGCTCCGATGATGACGAGGCTTATCGCTCCTTTTGCCGTGAAAGATTTTACCAAGGTGCTGGAGGCAGATTATCCGACCGCGGAACAATTTCTGCGTGCCATTACGGTGAATCGGCTGGAATTTGCCCGCAAGCATTTTCCCGTCATCAAAATTTTCATGCACGAAATCCCTTTCCATACCGAGCTCAGGGAACAATTTAAGCATACCGTAGCCGACATGGTGCTGGAAAAAGCGTACAAAGCGATCCGGCATTTTCAAGGAGAGGGGCAGCTTATTGAGATCCCGGCTCCGACCAGTATGCGCCTCATTGTTTCCAGCATTATTGGCCTGTTGATTACCCAATTTTTATTAGTTCCGGAATCAGAATGGGATGAAGCGAAAGAAATCGATTATACGATTAATTTCATCATGCACGGTTTAGCCCCACGGGGATCATAATCGCCAAAGTAAAAAAGCTGTACACCTGTCTTCCTTGTTGGGAAGCGGGTGTACAGCTTTTTGTAGTTGTATCAGACCGTTTGCTGCTGCACGCGCGTCTGACGATCGACAAGCATGAAGCGCTGCAGCAGCAGAATCGCTGCCAAGCAGAGCACGCCGCCGATAATAAACGGCAAGGAGTGCGCGATGGCGAACACCGCTCCGCCAAGCAGCGGGCCGGCAATACGGCCCAGGCTGTCCATCGAGGAGCTGAGGCCTGTTGCGACGCCCTGCCCGACTGTCGTCCGCTGTGTAATCAGCGACGTCACACAAGGACGTATGAGCGCGTTGCCCGCTCCGAATACCGACAGGTAGATCGCGGCGGTTACTACGCTGCTGGAATACAGCAGCAGGAAGAAGCCCGCCGCCGACAGCAGCAACCCGATGCCGATCACCTTTTGCTCGGCGCCTTGCTTGACCAACCGGCGTACGACACCGCCTTGGATCAAGGCTCCGACGATGCCGCTGGCAAGGAACATCATCCCGATATCGAATGGCGTCGCGCCGATTTTGTCCATTTGGTAATACTGAAGCGTCGCTTCCAATCCAGCAAGCGTAAATGTAACGAAAAAGGAGAGCACATACAAGTATTTGGAGGCGCCGGAGAACGCCGTCCATCTGGATGGTGCCTTTTCCTTCACAGAGGATCGCTTATCGGCAGGCAGCGATTCCGTTAGAATAGCGTAAGCAAAGAGGAACGATGCAAAGGCCAGCGCCGACGCGGCAAAGAAAGGCACATAAGTCCCCCAGCGGCTTAGAATTCCCCCAAGGGCCGGCCCGAAAATAAAGCCTAGACCGATCGACATGCCTACCATCCCCATGCCTTTTGTCCGGTTCTCGGCCGTTGTAATATCCGCCACGTAAGCGACAGCACAAGCCGTTGCTGCTCCTGAGAATAGACCTCCCAGAATACGGGACACGTACATCACCCACAGATGGCCGTTCGCGAATCCGAAAATCAAAAAGGAGATGCAAAAACCAAGAAGGCCTACCAAGATAATGGGTCTGCGTCCGATACGGTCCGAAATCCCGCCCCAGATCGGAGACATGAGAAAGGAAGCTGCTGAGTAGACCGATAACAACAGCGCGTTATGGTACTGGGAGCCTGCCCCCTTAACAACCTCCGGCAGTATGGGGATGATAATGCCAAAACCTACGAAAATGGTCATCAACAACAACATGATGATTCCAATCTGTTTATTCATGATGATTATTATCCTCCAAACGAAACGTTTTCCTTATCGTATCATACCTTTTTTGGGGATGGAAATGAACATTTGAAGAACAAGCAGAAGCACCAGCACCGCTCCGCTCATCAAAAAAGGCGCATGATAGCCGTATACGTCCCACAGCTTGCCGGAAACGATCGGCCCGACAATCATGCCCAGCCCCTCTATCGTCAGAAAGAATCCCCATACGGCACCTCTTTTCTCGGGCGGGATGGCCGAAGCAATCAGCGCATTCCAAGCAGGTATGATGCATGCATAGCCAATTCCAAGCAAGGCAACCAACATATACAGTATGGTCATTGACTTAGCGAACGTAAACATTAACAGTGCCGCAGCGCTCGTCGTAAAACCGGTGATCAAGAACGGACGTATGCCGCGGCGATCCACCCATTTTCCCACCGGCACTAAGCAAATGACCGTCACGGCCCCCCCTGCAACCAAAAACATACTGTAGGCAAACGATGAGAGTTTAAGCACCTCTTTCGCGTACAGGGTAAGAATAGGTGTCAATATACCAAGTGCAAACGTCTGTGCGAACATAGCTGGAAACATCAGCGGACTAACCGACATAGAGCGTCTTACTTCACTTAGATAGGCCGAGATTCGCTGCATGAGCGGCGCCGCTGCCCTGCTGCTGTGGGTCAACGCCTTCTCTGCTCCGCCCTGCTCTCTCGAACGCTTTCTCGGAAGCAATAGCGCCACAATCACCACTATCGTCATACAAGCAATTAATAGACGAAATGCGATCATGTACCGGTTTTCGCCGACAAAGAAATTAATGGCCACCGGCCCGAGTCCGACCCCCGACAGCCATGCCATGTAGACTACGCTCATGATCGTCGCTTTGCCATCCTCTCCGGCCACTTCGGTCGTTCCTGTAATTACACAGGGCCATAACGGAGCCGTGCCAAAGCCGAGCAGCGCGCAGCCGACGATCATCCATATGTATTGGGATGTCGTGGCCATGAGGACCACCGAGATAAAGGTCAAAAGCACTCCTGTGAGCATCGTCGTACGATACCCTAGCTTGTCTATGATCCAGCCGACAGGTGTGCGCAGCACGTTATCGCCTATATACTGAGCCGCAAGTGTCCAGCCAATAATAAACGCCGACGCACCGAGCACTGTTTTCATATATACCGGCAATATCGTAATCAGCAGAGCGCCCTTCACAAATTCGACGATAAACATAATAATTAACAATTCGATCACAAATGGGGAAAATAGCCGGTTTTTCCGCCATTTTTGCATCAAACTCATATCATTTCTCCTTATTTAGCCGTATTTTAACAAGTGCTGTTAGTTTTTCCCCAATTGGCACAAACTATTTTCAAAAAATTAGCTTGCATGAAATCTCTAGTTTGATATACTCATTTTGTTTGTTGCAACTTTCGACAAGCAATCCACGATAGAAGGGAAGCGATAATCAGGTGGATCATACCCGTACCCCCCTGTTCCACGCATTGCTTAAGCATGCTGAAAGAAATCCGATTCAGTTTCACATTCCTGGCCATAAAAAAGGAGTCGGCATGGACCCGGAGTTTCGTTCCTTTATTGGGGACAATGCCCTGTCCATCGACCTCATCAATATAGCACCGCTGGATGACCTCCATCAACCGATGGGTGTCATTGAGGAAGCCCAGAAGCTTGCTGCGGACGCCTATGGTGCCGATCATACGTTCTTCTCGGTACAAGGAACGAGCGGAGCCATCATGACGATGATTATGACGGTCTGTTCGGAAGGCGATAAAATTATCGTCCCGCGAAATGTACATAAATCCGTCTTGGCCGCCATTATTTTCGTAGGCGCAAAGCCTGTGTTTATTCAACCTGCACGCGACAAAAACTTAGGTATCGATCACGGTATTCCGACTCGTTCGGTCCGCCGAGCGCTGGAGAAACATCCTGACGCTAAAGCCGTTCTGGTGATCAACCCGACCTACTACGGCGTATGCACTAACCTGAAAGAGATCGTTGACCTGGTACACAGCTACAACATGCCGGTCCTCGTCGATGAAGCGCATGGCGTGCTCATTCATTTCCATGACAAGCTGCCGATGTCTGCGATGGAGGCCGGCGCTGATATGGCTGCAACGAGCGTTCATAAGCTCGGAGGTTCCATGACGCAAAGCTCGGTCCTTAACGTGAAAGGCAACCGCGTAAATCCGAAGCGGATCCAAACGATTATTTCAATGCTTACGACAACTTCTACGTCCTATATTTTGCTAGCTTCGCTAGATACCGCTCGCAGACATTTGGCGTTGAACGGGTATGAAATGGCGGAGCGCACAATTGCGCTTGCGCAGTATACCAGAAAGCAAATCAATGAAATTTCAAACCTTTACTGCTTTGGGGAAGAGATTTTGGGAGAAGAAGCTACTTATACTTACGATCCTACCAAAATATGCGTTCATGTGCGCAAGCTAGGCATCACAGGCTTTGAAGTCGAGAATTGGCTGCGCGAGCATTACAATATTGAAGTCGAAATGAGCGACATGTACAACATCCTGTGCCTCGTTACGCCGGGAGACACGCAAGAGAACGTTGAGGTTTTACTCGAAGCTCTGCGCGAACTCTCCCACATGAATGACGATGTTGTCGAGGTGAAAGAGGTCGTCATTAAAGTGCCTGCGATCCCTCAATTAACACTGACGCCAAGGGATGCTTTCTATGGCGAAACGGAAGTATTGCCGTTCAAAGATTCCGCTGACCGCATTATTGCCGAATTCATCTATGTGTATCCGCCGGGAATTCCTATTCTGCTTCCGGGTGAAGTCATCACACAAGAGCTTATTGACTACATTGTCGAGCATGTGGAGGTCGGGCTTCCTGTCAAAGGGCCTGAGGACCGCAGCGTTCAAAATGTCAAAGTCATCGTCGAAACGCAAGCGATTTTCTAGACACCCGTCATTCAGGTATATATTGTAAAACCGTTTACATGATGCTATGATGTTGGTGATGTTTAGCGAATGAGGTGAACAAGGAATGGCTCAAAGCGCTTATATTAAATTCGTAACAGGCTCCCAAGTATCCGCACTCACCTTGGATGAACTCAAGGAAAAGCTTTTGCATTACCGTGATCAGCTCAGTCTGACAGCCAAGCAGCTTGGCTGGGAGTATGACGAGGCCGGATTCCCCTACACCATTGAGACGAAGCCGGAAGGCGAAGGCAAATGGTTCTATCTGAAAGGTATCAATCCTTTATACAAATATATCGTGATTGGTGTCGGCAGCGAGAAGAATCAAGAGGAAGACCGGCATTATGTCCAAGTCGTATTACCCGACGACGCCACACATGGCGACAAGAGCAAAGGCAACGAATTCTGCAAATACCTTGGCAAACTGCTGAAAGCTGAACTTCATCTATTCAACGGCAGAATCATGTACTTTAATCCTCGTAAATGAAAATGAATTCTTACACGAATGGGCTGTCCCGGAGGTTTTTTCCAAACTTCCAGGACAGCCCCATTTTATACGACCAACAATTAGCGAAGGGCTGCCCCTCTAGTAGATTACCTACTGGATGGGCAGCCCTTCTTATGTATAGCTCTTATTCTTCGCCGTCTTGAGCTACGATCTCATTGTAAATGGTCACTACGCGTTCCCATTCTTCTTCATCCTCAATGTTGACTAGGAAAGCATCGTCGCCATCTTCTTCAACACGGAAAATAACGCCGTCCGCTTCAGGGTCATTGCGATCAAGCAATACAGCATATGCTTGCTCTTGAGATTGGAAGGTATACACCATAACCATCTCGTGCTCTTCACCGTTCTCGTCCGTTACGATAAAAACATCTTCCCCATGCTCGTGATCGTGGTCACAGTCCGGGCCGTGTACATGATCGTGCTTCTCATCGCTCACAGGCAGAACCTCATTTCGTCGAATAATTAGTTACGTCATTATCCTATCATTTTCATATTCAGAGGTCAAACCACATTCTAATAAGCTTATCCTATTCTGATTGGATCTGCTTCTCGGAAACGACGGAATAATCACTGGCTCCATCCTGCTTCATCGCAAATTTAACGACATAGGTACCGGCCTCGTCAAAAGAAACGCCGTACAAAGGCACCTTTAGCCAAAAAGACTGCTTCGACTCCGTAATGGATTTCACAACAGGTGTAACGACGCTCTTCCCGCTTGGCGATATGATCGAAACTCTCACCGAATTAATGTTAGTCTTCAAATTATCCACTTGCGCAAATACGATAAAGTCCGCTAGCTTGCCTTTCTCAACGACGCCGAACGGAACGATGGCAGAGTCTTTACGCACCTCCGTCGTGAAGAACAAGTGCACGTTCGGTTTGTATACGTAAGCGGTCTTGTTGGAATTATCCCATTTCACCAACGCTTGCAGGGCATCGCTTACAGCGCGTAAAGGCAATACCGTACTCCCCTCGACGATAAGTGGCGGAACATCGGAATCACCGAACTCCGACGTCGTATCGTTGACAACCAGACGGGCAACGTTGAATCCCTTAAAATCCCCCCATATCGACGAGGCCACCACTGCAGCCGTGCTTAGAACAAAAAACACCAGCATCAACGTGAATATCCGCTGAACTACTTTCATCTTAAATAACCTCCAGCTCTCGTTAGTAATCTTTATGTCTGCATCTTTATACTCCGAAGGTACAGAAGAGTTGCGATGATTTTATAATTTTGATAAAAAAGCTAGAACGCGTTGGATGTACGCCTCCGGCTGCATTTGGTAGGAACCGACATGCCCCGCTTTTTGGGTAACCCACAGCTCAAAAGCGTCCGGATGACGGCTCCACATCCCTTCGCTATTGGACCAAGGGATCGCGCTATCGTCCCGGCTATGTATAAATAGTATCGGTCTGGGATAAATACGATCGACTGCGGCAAGCGCATCCACTTGCTTCGGATTAACCCCGATCAACCGTGGCAAAATGCCCAGAATCAAGGGAGTGAACGGAAACCGCGGCAATTTGGACCATACCGGCAGGTTATCTCTTAAATAAGGGCTCAGCTGGCTGAAAGCACTGTCAGTAATAACTCCCGAAACGGAGGACTCTTCGGCTGCTGCCAAGAGCGATGTGCTGCCCCCCATCGAAAAGCCAAATAAGCAAATTTTACTCGGCGCATGCTCCTGCACCCAACGGATGGCTCCAAGGATATCCTGCTTCTCCAAATAGCCGACGGTTGTCAAATTGCCTTGCGAATTGCCGGAATTGCGGAAATCAAACATGAGCACATGATAGCCCTCATCTACGATTGACTTGGCTAACGCTAGTGCCGGAAGTCCCTTCTCCAACCGGGTTCCGGCATATCCATGGGACATAATCACCGTCACGGCAAGCTCGCCAACACCCGCCGAAGACGATTGAAAAAACCATCCCTCCAGCGCAACATCATCCGACAGGCTGGTGAATGTAATATCCTGCTTCAGCAAGCCGTATTGCTCCGGAGACTCATCGACGATCTTGCGTTTCGGATGGGTTAACTGCCAACCTACATAGGTAGCTATACCTACTAAAATCAAACCGACCAGCACAATCAGCGTTCCAATTATGATCCAAATCATCGCAATTATCATCACCTTCAGGATAAAGAAATTAGTTAAACATCGGGCTATAGGCTTTCCAGGCAAGCATATAAAGGTTGAAATCGGGCAACCACCCATGCTACATTAGAAAAAGATGGTTTTTGTCGAAAAATGGGGGCAGCTGAATGAGTTTGCAAATTCAAATGTTGGGAACCGGCAGTGCTTTTGCCAAAACATTTTATAATACAAGCGCATTAATCCGTTCAAATGGGATGAACATCCTCATCGACTGCGGGCTAACGACGCCAAAATCACTTTACGACATCCACATGAAGCCAGACCAAATCGATGGTATTGTCATTTCACATATTCACGCCGATCATGTCGGCGGCCTGGAAGAAATCGCTTTTCGATTATTATATGAAAGCAATCAGAAGAAAACAAAGCTTTTCCTTACGAAAGCGATTGCCGACATACTGTGGGAAAACACCCTGAGAGGCGGCATGTATAATCCGGAAGAAGGTTACTATTCCCTCGAGGATTATTTTGATGTCAACGTGATGGAGGAGCGAGAGCCTTTTGAAATCGGTCCGGGTCTCTCCGTTGAATTCATACCCACCCTTCATATTCCCCGCAAACCCAACTACTCGCTGTTTATCAACGACCGCATCTTCTATAGTGCGGATATCCGCTTCAATAAGGATTTGCTTATTCACGAAGTCGTTGATAAAAGAAACTGTCATACGATCTTTCACGATTGTCAATTAAGCGGCCAAGGCTTCATCCATGCAACGCTGGGCGAATTGCTTACATTACCTGAGCATATTCAGCAGCGAATGTATCTCATGCATTATGCTGACAATATGGGTGAATTCATCGGTAAAACCGGCAGCATGAAATTTGTCCACCAGCACCAAGTCATAGAATTTCCAGAATAATGATCATCTTAAGAACCTGAGGGATTCACACTCCAGATAGGTTCTTTTTTCGCGCTTATCCGTGTTTATTTCCTATTCTTTTCGCCGCTTAGCAGGATTTGGATAACAGACAGAGAACAAGTCATGAATGTAGATTATGGACATCGTTACTTGCAGGAGATGATACAATGGCTATCAATTGGTTTCTTTTTGCCTATGCGTTTGTTTATTTGCTATATACGACCGTTCTGCAAACCTCGCTTAACATTCCCTTGCAAATCCTGCTCGTCATACTATTCATAATAAGCTTGCGGATTCCGTCGAAACACGCCGCACTGCCTTGGCTTCGCCTACTGATCATTGGTCTCATGCATTTCTTCGGTCACTTAAGCCTCCTGCTCCCTCTTTACATACTAACGCTATTCTATGATATTTATACAGAAGAAAATCGCAAAAAATCGTATATTCTCGCCGCATCCTACGGGGTTATTTTTTTAAGCAATGTCTATCTTATAAAAGGTTTTTATGACTTGCTTTGGATCTATGTCGTTGAATGCTTCCTGCATTTCACAACGGTCGCCCTGCTTACTAGAGTGACTTATGACACCTTCAAACAGGCAGATCGATTGAATAAAGAACGCTATATATATTCACAGCAGGATTCGCTCACGGGGCTTTACAACTATGATGAATCCCATCGCAGGCTTGACCAGCTTATTCGGCAAAAACAGAGCTTGGTGCTGATCTTAATTGATTGCACCGATTTGAAGGCAATGAATACAACACGCGGATTTCAGGCTGGAAATTTTATTTTGAAACAGCTGGCGGAGCTCCTGAAAATATTGTTTAAGGATGCATTGTTTATCGCAAGGTATGGCGGGGATGAATTCGCAATCGTGATGCCGTTAGTTACCGACCCTTCGTCGACCCAATCGTTGACGCAGAAGCTGGATTCTGAGCTCCCTAAGCTGACAGGCATACAGATCACTTATGGGATCGCTTCCTACCCTCTTGACGGCTTGACAAAAGATGAACTCATCTTATTGGCCGAGCATAACTTATTTACAAAGAAACGTGAATCTTGGCTAAAACGAGAAGAACATATGCTGCGGTCCGATAAGCTTAGAGTCATCGGCGAGTTGGCTTCCGGAATGGCTCACGAAATACGCAACCCTCTGACAACAATCAAAGGTTTTATGCAAATTTCAAAAGCAAACGGTTACAATATTGAAAATTGGTACGGCCTGATTATGGAGGAGATTGACCGGATGAGTGATTTAACGGCAGAATTTCTCCAATTCTCCAAACCGCACAGTATCGATTTTCGCGTTCATTCCCTACATGAGTGCATGCTCAAGGTCATCGCGCTGATGGAGTCGGAAGCAACCCGTTTCGGTCATCAAATTCATTATAAAGAATCCATGGATGCCGCCCTCGTACTGATGGACCAGGATAAAATGATTCAATTGCTGCTGAACATCGTGAAAAATGCTTGCGAGGCTATGCAAGAGAACGGTGTTATCCATATGCAATTAATGTGCGATGCGAAACAAGTGACGGTCATCATCGCCGATAACGGTCCCGGTATTCCAGGTGATCAGTTGGAAAAAATCTTTCATCCGTTCTTTACGACAAAAGAATCCGGCACAGGACTTGGCTTATCGATTTGCTACAAAATCGTGCAGGATCACCAAGGAACGCTGGAGGTTGAGAGCGAGCTCGGTACAGGAACAAGATTTATTATTACCTTCCCTTTGGCCGGCAAACAATCATAGCAAAAAAAGCCGCTGTACTTACAGCGGCTTTTTCATTCTTACATGCAAAATGCCAGCATCATAAAATGGTTCTGTGGAGATGACCGAATATCCCAATTGATTGTAAAAGCCTTCCGCTTGACACTGCGCATCCAGAATGGAAGACGTGCAGTTCTCTTCGCGGGCTTGCTGCTCCATAGCCAGAATAATTTGCTTGCCAAGGGATTGGCCTCTATATTCTTTCAACACAGCTACACGCTGCATTTTGGCAGTTTGGGGCTGGTATTCATACCAACGCGCTGCAGCGACAGGTTTTCCTTCGTCTTCAATCAAAAAATGATGGCAAGCTTGTGGCGATTCATCCTTCTCATCCATTTCCAAATGTTCAGGTACCTGCTGCTCATCCACGAATACTTTAAAACGAACCTTAAAACAAGCCTGCAGTTGATCTTGTGTAGTAACACGAATGATTTCCATGTGGACTTTCTCCCTTTCTATGAACATTCCTTGATCTTATCGCATTCAAGAAAAGTTGTCCACACGCTTCCATCCTACTTCTTTTTCTCCAGCATATAGCTGAAAGCGCCGATGGCTACTCCCAGCAACGCTCCTCCCAAAACTTCCCGCGGTAAATGCCCCAGTCTTTCCTTCAACGCTTTGCGTCTACGGGCATGGTACAAACCCGGCTGCTGTTTAGCCAAACGCTCCACCTGCTCATCCAGGTCATTCACTTCTACCGCAATTTCTCCAGCTGCACGGCGAATTCCCATCGCATCATACATGACGACAGCCCCGAAAACAGAAGTTACGGCAAAATCGATTGCTGAAATCCCTCTTTTCATAGCGATATAGGCAGCAAGGGCAGATACGCCTGCGGAGTGCGAACTTGGCATTCCACCGGTTTGAAGCAATTGTGACCAATCCCACTTTTTAGATGTCATATAAGCCAGAGGAATTTTTATCGCTTGCGCAGTTCCTATTCCTATCATTGCGGTTGCCAGAGCTCGATTCATTGCATTCACCTCACTTGTAGCATCCATCACAGGTTTAGATTCTATTCGTAAATTTTGATACAATAAGGTTGTTGGTTTATTTCCTACAACTGCTTCCTACCCAAAACTCTAAGGAGTGTTGAATGATGAATATCGCATTTTTCCTATTACCCAAATCAGAGGTTATTACAACAACATTGCAGACGACGCTTCGCCAGACACTTGAGCGCATGGAATACCATCGTTATACAGCCGTACCGATTCTATCTGACGACGGTCGTTATGTAGGGACCGTTACAGAAGGCGACTTATTATGGTTTATGAAAAATTCGGACGGAATCACGTTTGAGAATGCCCACCGTCATCTGTTATCCGAGGTTCCACGGCGCGTACAGAATAAACCGGTTCATATTCATGCCGACATGGTCGATCTCATCGATTTAGCAAAGGTGCAAAACTTCGTACCGATTGTAGATGATTCCGATAAATTCATCGGTATTGTTCGAAGAAGCGAAATCATTGAATACTGTGCGAAGCAAGTTGTTTTTAAATCCCCCTCCGCTGCTGGAGAGAGGTAGTCACGGCATAACGGATCAGATTGAGCACTTGCGCAATCAAATGTGCACTAGTCAACATAAGAAATGGAAGCATAGCGTACACATAGCGATCTACCGGAATGAAGAGCATATGAATGCCCAGGAACAAAAGAAAAGCGGCCGCGATATATTGAATTGCCTGACTGCGATAGCTGAAGGCAACCATAACAAAGCTGCCCGCGGCGATTAAAAAGGTGTGAAGATGCGTAAGCATCGTCATGTACCAGGCAGGCACGGAAAACGGGTACGGACCTACCCACATCGTTTTGAAAAATACATGCAATTTTCCGACCGTCATCCATTTTATCCATAATACCGGGTCTGTGCGCAATCCCTCCTTGATTCGTTTCACGCCTTCTGCGAACTGATGTTCCATGTCGATGTGGTCCCAGTCAATGGAATTTTGGAAGTACGGGTCCGTTCCGCCCAGGAACGGATTGCCCGCTTCCCCTTTGGCGATGAAAATCAGTTGATGGAACGTCACCCAATTTCGAATCCACCACGGCATCATCACACAAGCAAAAGAAAGAGCGGCGAGGCCGGCATAGGCGGCGTCGATTTTTTTGGATTTTCCCCAAAGAAATAGATAAGGGAGGATTCCAAGCGGAAGCACATTCGGACGGATCAAAACGCAGAGGCCCAGCAGCAGTCCCATCCATAGATGATCCCTCCGCTTGTTATCTTGATTGATGCGTACCTGTACATACAACAAGCCTGTGAACGCAGTCAAAAATGGCACTTCCGTCAGGATCAACGAGGTTGACCACACATAGGATGGGTAAACCGCAGCGAACCCGCTTGCGATTAGACCCGTTAACGGATGAAACAGTCTTGAGCCAATCAGAAAAAGGAAAACGATAGCTCCCAGCGCAATAAAACAGTTGAAGATTCGTACAACCATTAAGGCGGATTCCAGCGATTCATGACCTACAAGCTTAAAGACTCCCGCCAAAAACAGTGGAAAACCAGGAGTAACCAGCGAATTGGGCACAGTGTCGCGGTAAGCATAAAATCCTTTGTCCAATAACTGAATCGCTGTCTTCGTATATTCAAGCTGATCCCACTCCAAAGGGGGATACTCCGCTTCCATCACATAATGAAGGCGTAAATATAAGCCCGCTGCCATGATGAATAACAGGGCAATCCAGATACCGCGTTTCATATCCCTACTTCCTTTCCATCTTCATGTTCACTTCCTATTTGGCCAACAGATAAGCCCCTCCTACCAAAAAGAGCAGTCCTACCCATTGCGAGGACGAAAACGATTCCTTAAACACCAACCATCCGAACAACGCTCCAAAAACATAGGCTATGGACTGCAGCGGATATACCCGGCTAAGGTCATATTTGCTAAGCGCATAAAACCATATCAACGTTGCGGCTGCGTACAATAAACAACCTGCCAAAATATAGGGCTGCATGAGAACAGCCACTAAATTATGCATCCCGGTTAATGGCATTCGATTAAGTGCTATTTTCCATATGATTTGACCGCAGACCAGTAAAATAACATTGAGGAGAACAACGAAAAGAGGAGCCTGCAGCAGCATCATTGGGGACCTCCTCGACGCAATTGCTCTTGCAGCAAAGCTACCTCTTGAACAAGTCGGGTTAATTTGCGGTGGAGTTTTGAAATGACCAGCGTCAAATGCATAATAAACGCTAGTGAAAATAACAACCCCACCAGAAACAATAAGGAAGGCGCATAATGGATATGCAGCTTGGTTGATAATTGATCCAGCAAGCTCGGGAACAAACTGAACAAGGCCATGATAAAGCCAAGGAGCAGCCAGAGTATGGCGTATTGTTCCTGCAGCTTTTGCCTGCGGATCAGCTCTACAGAAATGAAAATAAACACTAAACAAAAGGAAATGGCCAATAAATAGACATTCATCTGATATCAACTCACATTACGGATTCTTGTAATACAGATGGCTAACGACACTTTAATCATGTAGTAAAGCGATTTCACCGGCGTGATGGACGAACGCCCTGCCTGTCTCGCATGCATGACAACCGAGACTTCTTTGACTCTGAAGCGTTGTTTTTCCAACAGCACGATAGCTTCTACTTCCGGATAGTCCTCTGGATATTCACCCGCAAAGAATTCAATGATCTGCCGGTTCACCGCACGGAATCCGGAGGTCGGGTCTGTGAAGGTTTTACCGGTCATCCATCCGATCATCCATGTGAAAAATAAAATTCCTGCTCTTCGATTCCAAGCAGATCGATAACTTGTTTTCATTAAAAATCGCGAGCCAATGCAGCAGTCTGCCTGCCCTGCGGCCAGCGGCTCCAAGATATGGGACAAAGCCTGCGGATCATGTTGGCCGTCTGCATCGATTTGTACGGCAATCTCATACCCATGCCTTGCTGCATATAGATAGCCTGTTTGCATAGCGCCTCCTATACCAAGGTTGACTGGCAAATCGATCACCGTTGCCAGCTGCGTCAAACGGGCAACCTGTGAGGTACGATCCTTTGACCCGTCATTGACGATCACAATATCCATGTCAGGCTGTGCGCATTTAATGGCAGCCACGACATGCGCTATACTTTTTTCTTCGTTGTACGCCGGAACGATGGCAAGCATCTTCAATGAACTTGCTCCTTCCCTATGTGGAGTTCGACCGTTTAGCTAGTCTATTTCCAAGCATACCCTCATCGTTCCCCAAATAAACCAGATTCGGAAGAGTGTGGAGGATCAGTTCAAGAAATGATCGACTTGGACGGGAAGCTTTCATTTTCGGCAAAAAAGATAAAAGAGCTGCAATTAGCAGCTCTTTTTTACTTCTATTTTGGGATATACGGTTATTGCAGCTGCCCGTTTGACGATGCCTTAGAGGAGACAAATTCGCTAGCCCAATCGACCATCCCATTCATTAACGTCAAGATCAGATTCACGGCATCTTTCTCCGATAATGTGCCATTATTGGATTGGCTGCTGACATATTGGGACGTCTTCTGTTCAAGCTTTTCAACCATATCCTTAATTTTCAGCAGTTCATTGGCTAAGTCCGAAACTTGTTGGCCGTTGGCGCCATTTTGACATGCCTGCTGGCCTTGGCCTTGACTTTGATTTTGACCTTGGTTTTGACCGTTTTGACTGTTTTGACCTTGACTGTTTTGACCTTGACCTTCATTTTGACCCTGACCCTGACCCCGACCTTGAGCTTGACTCTGGCTTTGCCCTTGATCTTGTCCCTGAGCTTGTTGTTGTTGACCGGAGTCAGAAGCTTGCTGCTGCTGATTTTGGCCTCCTTGTCCCCCCTGTGATCCTTGAGAGCCTTGGGATCCTTGAGATCCTTGAGATCCTTGAGATCCTTGAGAGTTTTGGGAGCCGCCTAACAACATTTTCTTCACTTGTTCGAGCTCGATAAGCACCAAATCATTTTGCTTTGTGAGTTCATCCATTTGCAGCTTGAGATCTTGTGTTTTGATCATGATGTCAAGATTCTCCTTCCATTATTTCACGGAACCGCAGGCGATTCGTTTACCAGAATTACCGGATGGATCCGTCTTCAGATCATCTTCTTTCTCATGAATAACCAGAGAGGTTCCTCCCGGCTTTAACAACGAATTCGGCTTGTCAGGAAGCAGCACAACAGATTGGGTGACAGTGCTCAAACGACCATTCCCTTGTTCATCTACGACAAGATTAGGAAGGTCCCCGGCATGAAAGCCTTTAGGATTGAGAAATCCATGCTGTTTATGCATCGGATTAAAGTGTGCGCCTGCCGAGTCAAAGGTCGGCGCCTCGCAAGCTGATTTTTCGTGAATATGAAACCCATGAAGACCCGGCTTCAGCCCGCTAACTTGAAGATCGATCCGTACCCCCTCCTGAACAGCCGTTAATTGTGCAGTCCCCGTAGGTTGCCCATTCGTACCAATTAATGTAACTTGCATGGGCGGTGTTGAGGCGGTTTCAGCAATCGCTGAGCTTTTGACGGTTTGACATCCTGTCAGTACGAGCAGTCCCAAACTTACAGTTACAACAGTTTTCAGTGATTTCATTACGTATTATCCTCCCGAAACTTAGCGTTTTACATAATCTAACCTTAGGATGCGCAACTGACTTCTGCTGTAACCGTATCCCAAGAATAAATTTTCATAAGGCATTCAGAAATAACAAAACAGAAATAACAAAAAGCCCGCAATCTTCCGATTGCAGACTTTGGATGATGATCATCCTATTTACAAAATGGTCATCAATTTCGCTATGATTTGGAGATTCTCAAGTTTTCGCTTGTAAAAATGAAACTCTACTTTGGTATGCTCGACGGCATCCTCCATCCGCAGCACTTGCTCCTGCAAATCCTTCGTATATGGCCAGATTTCGGCCTGACGCTGCTGCTCATTTTTCCCTGTGACCAATCCGTCGCCAATTACCTCGCATTCCTTCGCCAAAAGTTGATGTTTGGCCCAACTCAGCTCCGACACCGCATCCACATAAATAGCTTCTGCTTGTTTGAGCAATTCGGGTACTAACTGCAGTTCCAAAATAACATCCGACCGGTTCATTCGGACTCCTCCTAATAATAGCAGATCATAAACTTTTGCTGCTTCGCTTCATGTATATTCATAGAAAAATAAAACATGCTTATCGCGAAAATCCGGCGAAAATAAGCCATATCTACGCATAAAACGACCAATATTGCTAAGCTCTTTCAACAGCCTTTGACAAATCAATTAAGGTTACATTAAATCTATTGAAAACGCTTAACTTCCTCTTGAATACCCTGATAGAAGCAGATAGAATGTTACTATAAGTATCAGAGGAGGTGACAATATATGAGCCAAGAGGAAGAAGTAGTATCCCAAAATGAAGAAGAAATCGCCGAAGAGTCCGCTGAAGAAGTAGAAGCAGTGAACGAAGAGGCGGCTGAGGAAGTAGCTGAAGCTAGCCAAGAGGCTGCGGCGGCTGAAGAAAGCGTGGAATCCGAAGAGGAATAATTAATCTTTATTTTAAAATAAATCTTCCCCCCAGCCAACCGGTTGGGGGGTTATTAATTTTATGGATTTTTTTATTTTTTTGTGTATAAATTTTCTGAACATTCAAATAATATGGGCGTACCATAAAAAAGGAGATGATTTGAATGGCTAGAAACAACACTTTAGTCGTACAACAAGCAAAAGCAGCATTGGATCAACTGAAGTTTGAAGTCGCTCAGGAAATTGGTGTCCCTCTCTCCCCTACTGGCTACAATGGTAATTTGGCAACACGTGATGCCGGCGCTATCGGCGGAAACATCACGAAGCGTTTGGTACAAATCGCTGAGCAGCAACTTTCCAGCTTCAAACGTTAATCCTTTGATGTAGGTGCAAGCTCAAAAAGACTGATTTCACTCGATCCTCCTTAGAGTGGCCTTCAGTCTTTTTCTTTTTTTCTTCAAAATCGTCCTTTATTTCTTCGATATCCTCACCAGTTTTGGCCTACATATTTTATTCGCATTAGCACTTTAGTATGATGACCTTATCCCTTATACCAAAAGGAGTGGTAATCATGACTGAACAGCAATATGAAATATTCCGAGATCCGTACCGCATGCTCATTCTCTTGGCAACATTAGTCAGCGAACAAAAAGGTGAAACAACGCTTCAGTTTGACAACGTGCCTTACTTTGAGAACGATACATTCCTTATCCAGCACGGCAAATTCATCTACAAAAAAAATCAAACCGAAATCACCTGGTTCCAATTCCTCGGAAGAGACATTGCCTGCAACAAAGACTATTCCCGCGAGGAGTATAACAAAATGTTCGTCGATTGTCTGGCTTCCCTCTACAACATCGCATAGTCCACACAAAATAAAAGCGCTGCTTAGCGGAAATATCCGTCTAGACAGCGCTTTTGGCTATGCGTTATTTCTTTTTCACTTCTTCAACAAATACATCACTTGCATCACGGTTACTTCCTAGCTCAAGAATGGTATACTTCTTTTCGCCAATCATAATTACATCTTCCACTTCGGGCAGCGGGTCACCTAAATATACCGTACCTAGATACACATTGCTGCTCTTCAAACGCAAATTCCATCGATGCTGCTGCTTCGTCATTCCTGTTCCTCCCAAACTCTAATGACACCAAGTTACCATAAATCACGCTAATATGAAAGTCCTATATCCTACTCGTTTATTTTTTGATATATTAATGACATGATCGTCCAGAAAGGTTGACAACTCTTATGACATCCCAAGGCTTAACAAATGATGAGCTTTCCATCCTGCTCGGTAAACCAAATGCTGTGGTTTTATCCGCTTCAGCGACTGACCTATCCTATATTCCAAGGTCCAAAAAGAAGCGTAAATCTTACCAACTTTTCATGAAGTTTTTCCGCCTATGGCGTCACTAACATATACAGTTATGTATGTGTTGACAATCTTAAGAATTCTTGGTATATTACTAATTGTCTTCACAAAACGACTTGTTAGCTCAGCTGGGAGAGCACTATCTTGACAGGGTAGGGGTCAGTGGTTCGAGCCCACTACAGGTCATATGTAACCGAAACCCGCAAAGCCTTGTGCTCTGCGGGTTTTTTCTATTGATACAGTATCTGAAAAGCATATATAAGTTGGAAAGAAATTAAAAAAAGAGAGTCAATTAGACTCTCACAAATTAATCGCTGCTACTACTGCCTCCGCTGTCACTCCCACCTCCACTGTCACTTCCTCCTCCGCTAGAAGAATCATTGCCATGGTGATTGTCATGGTGATTGTGATGGTGGTTATGATGATGATGGTCATGATGAATATGATTATGGTTGTTATGATGATTATGGTGCTGGCGGTTGATATCATGATCTGAAGAATTATTAATAAAGTGATTAGTGCTGTGATTATGACTATGGCTAGAATTACTTCTTCTACTCTTGTCTTTGCTTAACATACCCATTAAACAAAAAATAACGAATATAGCGACAATAATAACAAATGAACTCATTAAATCAGTCCTCTCAGTTATTTGTTACCCACAATAATTAAAAGTCTTCTAAAATTCATCCTGCTGCAGTTCCAGATCAATCTCAATCAACATCTTATTCAGATCCCCAACCGAATGATCTCGATCCGACCATCTTGAAAATTGTTTATCGTCATTTTAAAAATGTATTTAACAACCTCAAAATCCATCCATAAATGTTCCTGAAGGTAAGTATTTAATTTCAACTATTTGTTGGTACATACCCGGTCTTAGCCCAGTTTAAATACTTTAGAAATAAGGTTTATGCCTAAGGTTACGCCTGCGCATATCATTCCGATGACAATTAATTTTTTGCTTGTAAGTGTATGTGAAGTATTGATTTCTTTATAAGTACTTCCACCTAAAATTAAAGCAATAAGTGCAACTACGTTAGAAAAGAATGGTAAGAACAAAGATACAATTCCTAAAATTAGAGTGACTATTGCTTTTTTACTTTTTTCTTTACAACAACCGTTTCAAACATTTGATATCATCCTATCTATTTATATTTTGAATCATAAAATAGTTGTTTCCCTCAATGTCAGTTCTTGAATACATTTTTCGACACATTTTACTATTTTCCTTCTTTTGGAAATAAAAAAACTATCCCACAAGGAATAGACTCTTCTGCACATCATCCGATATTTCTTCTGAGCCCGCGTCATATACAATTCAGCACTCACCATGAGCCAAGACATAACACTCTCGCTCCCTATCTCTAAGCCTCAGCAAAGCTTCTTCAATCTCCTTAAGTAAACCATCTGTATTTCGTAGTTTCAATAAACCTTATTCGATGTTTTTTGTTTAGGTATCTTCCTATTGTCTCCCCCGCACTATTCATGCAGCTTGCCATCGAACTAATTGACCTTTCATCAAGTACAAAAATATACGAATTTTCATCTGGACCTTTCCCAAATTTAATATAAATCTTATCGACATTTCTCCGTGAAATAGCCTCAATTAATTTAATTTCATTTATTTTGATTTCTTCAGTCTTTACAAAAAAGACATATTTGCTTAGAATCCCATCGTTAACTTTCCAATAATATCCTGCTGTATAAATCAAAATACCAATAAAAATAACAATAAAGAAGAGAGACTGCAGAAAATTCAGTTTAATCACTAAGTATATGAAGCTAAGAAACAACAAGTATATAATTATTTGAACGATCATCGTTCTCCTATTGTGAAATATCATAATGAGTTCCTTTCTTTTACATTGAAGCTCCGGATGCAGCCTCTTTTGTTCACGAATACTAAGTAGCCCATTAGCGGGAACACGGTGTTATATAAAGGCTGGGTCTTCCTCAACTTAGCTTTCAAAATTGAGTATAAACTCCATCCTACTCCAATACCAATTTCTGCCTTTTATTTACGATTGTAGCATAGAACGGACATATATATACGAAAGAAAAACTAAAAAGCTGTCCCATAACTAGATTCTTGAGCTGTCCAAATCCATGCTTTACGAAGAAGACAAAGTATATAACTGGAAAATCTCCATCTAAATTGCTCGTATGATGACCATGCAGGGAATTTAGAAGGCAAAACTCCCGTTAATTTGACCGGATTCCGTAGAACCTCACGAAATGGGTGCAATTAGAGGGAATTTTTCCCACTAAATGGATCCAATAAGCATCTACAGTCCATTTAGAGGGAAATTCCCCCTCTATTTTCACCACAAAACAAAAAGAACCCCTCACAGGGTTCTCAAGCAAAACTTAACGAACACTACACTTTAAATCTGTCAACTACTTCTTGCAAGCTCGTCATCTGATTGTGCAGCTCTATCGTTTCTTTCTGTACACGATCGAACATTTCGCCTAGCGTCTCTACGTTGGCCAAAACTTCCTCGGAACTGGCTGCCGTTTCTTCGGTACTGGCTGAGGAAAGCTCGATAAACTTAACAATGATGTTTTTACGGTTATCTACACGTTCCATATCTGCTGTGATATTTTCAATAGATTCATGCATTTGCTGCAAAGAGGTATGAATTAAATCAAATGTATGGGATGTCTCTCCTGCGTTCTCTTCCTGCGAGCCTACGATTTGAAGTGACTGCTCCATCGCTGTAGACGTTTGCTGGGCAGAATGCAAAACGTTCTCAATCAACATCTGAATATAGCCAGCTGCCTCGCCTGCCTGAACAGAAAGCGTTCTCACCTCAGCAGCGACTACGGCGAATCCGCGGCCGTTTTCTCCGGCCCTGGCTGCCTCTATCGAAGCGTTAAGCGCAAGCAAATTCGTTTGCCTCGATATAGAGTGAATGGTCGTGACCATCTCTTGAATGGCATCAATATCCTGCATGAGTTTACTAACGCTGGACTCTACGTCTTTGGTCACGGTAACGTTATCGCGGATCAACTGGATCATCGCTCGCATCGCTTCAGCGCCTCGCTCTTCCTTCTCCCGAATAACAGCACTATTACTCTGTAGAATTTGAACGTGTTCGTTGGTGTCATCAATCAATTCGGCCAATTCTTGAACGCCCTTCATCCCATCCTCCACTACCTCCGCCTGACTCGCAGCAGCCGTTGCCAATTCGTGGATTGTCGTATTGATTTCATAAGAAATCGTATTTGTTTGTTTCATCGAATCTTTGATATGATCTGCATTACCTTTACTTAGACTTGCAGATTGTTTAACATCCTTGACGATGGCATGAATTTTCTCAATAAATTGATTTGTCGCAGCCGACAGTCTGCCGATTTCATCCATCGAGGCGTCGGGCAATCTTCTCGTTAAATCTCCGTCCCCCTGAGCTATCGCGACCATTGCAGCTTGCAGTCTCTCCAACCTCTTAAACTGGCGACTGACAATTAAAAACAATACAGCCCCGGCAATCAGTAAGCCTGCAAATGTGGCAATACACGTTGTATAAAAGAAGTTTGTCAATACCTGCTCCGACAGCGCAAGTACGAGCACTTGACCGTTCGATAGCGATATAAAATAATACTTGGCTTTCGTTCCATCGAACGACAACGTCTTGTATGCTTTGTGGTCGGCCCCTGCCAAACTAACGTTTAGAGAGTCCAGCAGTTCCGCGTCAAGCTGCGTAATGGTATCATCGGAAGAAGCAACTAGTTTACCTGTGGAATCAACGATCCCTGCGAACAGCACATCTCCGCCAAGCTCCGACTTTAGTTGAGTCAGCACCGGCTTCGCTCCGATTTTGCTATCGAGTTCGGTCAGCGTGGCTCCGTCTCTTCCTGTTTGCACAATGCGCGGAGATGTCCATCCGGACACACCGACGTATTTATACACCTTAGAATCAATGCTCCGCTGCTGAGCCGGCTGCGTTACTACTTTCTGTTTGCCTGTAATTAAATCCATAAACTCATAAGCTTGATTCTTAGCGTCGGCCCCAAAATTGAAGTCAATCTTTTCGCCCGCATTGGTCAGCACTAACTGTCCCTGTGCATTGGTGATCCAAAACTCATCGATACCGGAGCGCCCGGCTAATTCGACAGCTTGCTTAAAGTTCATAGGAATTTTATCATACATATACGACAGGAGGACTGCTTGTCCAACCATCTCCCTCTCCATCACACTTTCCGTTGCCTTCCTCGCAATGTATGCGTTCTCAATTCCGATTCTTGCTGTTTCTAACGTCGTAAAACCTTTCTCATGAAGACTTTCAGCCGTTTGTCGATACGTAATTGTTCCTGTCCCTACGGACACTGCAAACAACACTACCATTAAGGGCCAAATTATTTTGTGTTTGATTGATTTAAAAGCCATGTTGCTCCCCTTTTCTATAATTTCAGAGATTCCCCCTCTACTACTTCGACAATTTTCAACATTTTCCTGCAAAATCATCTACCATTCTCGGACCGATCATATTGAGGGAGTCGAAATCATCACTCCCCGCTTGGCCGGTCGGCAGCTTTCTTCGTTTTTGTTAAATACAACACAGAATCAAAAAAATACTATGTGATATATTTTAGGTAATTGGGCCTAGTAAATTGAAAGTAGGTAATTTGGAATCATGGACAAATATCTAATCATCAAGGAATTGGATAGCTTAAACGATAACCTTTCCTCTCTCGGTAAATGCGTAGATTTGCTTTATAACATACAAAAATCTCAAGGACCTCTAGTCGAAGTAGTTACAATTTTAAAATTTGAAAAACCAATTTTGTATCCATACATAAAAGCTAGATTTGAAAATAATCCGGTTTTTAAAATGCTGTTCGAGGTTACGTTTGAATATGAACACGCAAAAAATAGTCTAAAGAATAAATAAATTTTACTAATCTCGTGCCTTTTTCATATGCCCTGTATCCTTGTCCAATCAAGGGGGAAGTTATTGTCATACTATAAAGAGTAATAAAACTTCATTAAAGGAGTGGATTTTATTATGGGAGTTGCAGTAGAAGGAGTTCGTCGTAATCATGTAGCGGAAGTGTTAGTTCTCTTTATTCTTTTGGTTATTATAACTGTGGCTTTTTCGTGGTAATGTAATCGATTCAACAAAGAAAGGGCTCCTAGTAAATATCTAGGAGCCCTTTCTTTTAATTGTTATATAAAAATAGTCCCGATCGGATCGGAGCATCAATTACCAAGAACTAGGCTCTATCTTCGGCTTTCTATTCAGCAATTTTCTCAATACATGTGCTTTCTTTTTCTCATTCAAAATCTGCTTAATACCCCGAATTAGCACTTTAGGTCTCATTTCATCTTCATGGCTCATTCTTTGAAATTCTTCAATAAAGGCTTGGTTCATCGTGAATCGTCTCCTTATCGCTCATGTATGTATAGGTATATATTACTATAAATTTATGAATTCGTCGAATTTAGTCGAATTAATAGGTATTATATACCTACGACAATAGTCTCCATCCTCATTCTTGAATCCTGCAAAAGCAATAACCTACACAAGATGTGTCAATCATAAGGTGACGCTGAGGAAGTTCCTTAATGGGGTACATTATAGATAAAAAAGAACCCGCAGCCACCCAGCTGCGAGTTCATCACCTACCCCTGCTCCTCATCCACCACAACCGAATCACGAATCTGTTCAAAAGAAACAGGCGTATAATCCAATTGCTCCACACTCACATTGTAATATTGACGCCCTTCGTATTTCTGGCCATGAATATGGCCGTGAACATTGACATAGGGCATTTGTTTATTCATGTACATGGGCTCATGCGACAGGAAAAAGAAATTCCTATAAATGAGAGGATACTCACTCACTTCATCGAACCCGGCGTCCAGCCACCAGTCTCTCGATCTCCCCCGATCGTGATTGCCGAGGATGAGAATTTTGTACCCGTTTAGCTGGGAAACGATCTTCTTTGTACGTTCTTTGTTCAAAAAAGAAAAATCGCCTAGATGAAAAACTTTATCCTCTTTGCCAACGGCAGCATTCCACTTTGCGATCATAGTCACTGTCATTTCATCTGTGTCTGTGAAGGGTCTGTTTTCGAAATCAATGATGTTCTTATGACCGAAATGATGATCGGATATAAAAAAGGTTGCAGGCACAGTATCTCCATCCTTTACTTACTTTATTATCCAAAAGCTTTCCCACGGCTTCTCCAAGCGTACGACCACACTAAGGTACATAAGGGCAAAGCCCAAAGAAACGGCGCATAACCAACATAGTGCTCAACAGGCACCCCCACGATCGTTCCACATACGATAGCCAGCATGTTCCACGGGATCATGGCAGCTAGAATGAGACTCGAATCAGCAACAACTCTGGCAAGCTGGCTGCGCGGAAAACGTTCTTCCCAGAAGGGGAGCAAGCTCCTTCCTGACATCATAATCGGCAAGGTTTGCGTGCATGAAACAAGTCCAAGTCCTAATCCGAATAAGGAAGTTCGAAACGTTGCCGAGAACAAGGAGGCGGAGCGTCCTCCCATAAGCTTTTGCATATAGGACTGCAGAACACGGTTTTCCTCCAAAATACCATTAAAAGCTCCCGCAAGTCCAATAAGGACAATTAACTCGACCATGTTGGACAAGCCTTTGGTTTGCAATGAATCGAATAAAATAGAATGATAGCCAAACCACATCGCATGCAGCCATTCATACCAGGTGACCCCTTGATAAATGAAACCAATCCCAATCGCACAAGCTATGGACAGGAGAAAACCGTTCCTCGTTTTAAACCTTAATAGAATCGAAAGAAGCAACAGAATTACTGGAAATAACAACCAAATACTATAGGTAAAGCCCGTGCCAAACTGCTGCTGCAGCCATGCTTTCTCCCCATGATGCCACACCCCATTCAGATCGGAAAACAAGAAGAAACCAAAGGTGATGACTCCGGCACCGATCGTGGTTGGCAGCAAAGCTTTAAACAAGTCTTTTACAGAAACACCTGTTGAAGAAGCTACAAGACGATTGGCACTTGAAAATGGCGACGTCCGATCGCCGACAAAAGCACCGGAAACGAGAGCGCCGGCAACAATCGGCAAAGGGATTTGCAGCAGCAGGGCAAGACCGATTAACGGGATTCCGACTGAACTTAGCGTCCCTGTAGATGTGCCAAGCAACATCGAAATACACGCTGACAGCACAAATGAAAACGTAAGAAAATAACTGGGATCCACGACACGAAGCCCCAAATCGATCATGTAAGGGATCGTTCCGCTAGCCGTCCACGTAGGGATCACGACGCCGACTAAGGCGAGAATCCAAATGACTTCTTTGGTATGTTTAACCCCCTCCCACATACTTTGCAGGATGTTCCCAGGCGCGGCTCCACCTCGCCAAATAAACAGCACTAAAGTTGACAGCCCGAAGGCAAAGCCAATCGCTAAAGCAAGATGAAGCGCATATGCGGCCGCGAGTCCAAGAATAGTAATGAATATGGTTACGCCAAGCTGTCTATTCGTTAACATGTAGTTTTATCCCAACATCCTTTGAATCGTTTTCAGGGTCTCGTTGATCGCTTGCTTGAGCGGTTGCGGCTCCCCTTGATAGGGATGAACCGAACCAAAGGTGTGATTCCCCTCAGGGATTCTAATCCATTGGATGGCCGGATTCCGCTCAATCAGCTGCTTGGAGCCTCGAATTAAGCGCTCTCCGTCTTCCGTACCTTGAATTAACGCGATTAGAAATTCTGCGCCGCTAATCCGGTTTACAATATGGAATCTCTCGCTGTTACGCTCCATGTCTTCAAGTATTTCAAGGTCTAACGGCATATTTTGCTTCGTACGCCCGTTTAACGTGAACGTTCTGCCCGTTCTGCGCATCTCTTCTTTATTCTCCTCTGTGAGCAGATCAACATTTGCAATGCCATTCCAACTGATAACACCGGCGATTCGTTCAGGATGATCGAGTGCATAAATCAAACATACACCAGCTCCTCTGCTGTGTCCCAAAAGCAAGATAGGATTCTCGTCGTCTCCGGACAATTTTGCAATACGACCAATTTCCTTCACGACTGCGTCCAGATCTTCCAAATCTTTCGAGTACGTATCCCGGGCAAACTTCTCAAGCTCCGTAAATTGGAGCAAGTCCTCCCCAACGCCATTGTGAGAGAAATTGATGGACATCACATTCACATTTGCTGCCAACGATTGCGCCACATGCGGAAACATCCCCCAGTCTTTGAAGCCTTTGTATCCATGGCAAATGACGATCGTCCCCAGGGCCGGCTGTGACACAGCTTCGTAGTAATCCCCTCTGACCGTGCGATTCTCGGCTATATGTAGTTCGAACGCCTTACCTTCGTTTAGCTGCATAAGTTTGCCTCCCTTTCTTGTATGGCTATATTTTAGCACAAATGCATTTCGGACAGCATGTCCCTGCGGATTGTTCATAAATTTAAGGCAAATAGTAAAAACTTGACTATGGCGTCTCAGACTGTCCCTTACGGTGTGAATCGCTCTAAATACAATCCAGGAGGAAGCTTACCTATGCATCATACCCGAGCAACTCGCTTGCTCCGAACGATGATTTGCACCCTGTTGCTTTCCGTGCTATCCGTTGGTGTGTTAAGTCCGATGAACGAAAGCTTTGGCCAAGACTACAACACTCAAGACACTGCTAACTCGCATACTTTTTTTCTGGTTGTCAAAGCATCGCCACATGCAGCCTACCAAACAGAAGCATCCTTTCAAAATAAAAAACTGCAGCGGGAGCTTGAGAAGTTAACGGCTGGCCCTCCATATGCCGAAGCTTTATTGCCGGATACCACCCTGATGTATGCCCAAAAAGGACAGACGCAACACTATGGCGTCACGGTAAACGGGGAATTGGTTGATCTCGTGACGAAATCCACCATTGCTTTGTCCCCCGGCACGCAGGACGACCTCCGTCTGGAAGTCAGCGCCCTCCGAGCCAAGCATTATGGCGAAATTCTGACATGGGAAGACGTAAGCAAGGTCATCCCTAAATATAGCAAATTCACGATTACCGATGTGGAGAGCGGCCTTAGCTTCGAAGGACAGCGCCGCGCAGGGTCCAACCACGCGGATGTCCAGCCGCTGACAAAGACCGATTCCGCGACGCTCAAAACCATTTACGGCGGCGCCTGGAGCTGGGACCGCAAAGCGGTCCTCGTGAAGTTTAACGGCCGCACGCTGGCCGGCTCCATGCACGGCATGCCGCATGGAGGAGACGGCATTCCCGGAAATGACTTCAACGGTCATTTCTGCATTCACTTCCTCGGGAGCGTCACGCACGGCTCCCGCTCCTCTGACCCGGCGCACCAGGTCATGGTGCACCGCGCTGCAGGCTTGCTGACGTCCTACATCAGCAAGCTTTCGCCTTGGGCGCTGATCGACGTCTGGATCAGCGGAGCGAACCAAGGTGACCTGCAGCTGCTGCAGGTCACTACAGGGCAAGAGCAGGCGGTGCATGTGCGCAGCATGCGCCGCCTGTCCAAGTCCGTGGAGCGGGATGTGTCCCAGCTCCTGGAGCTTGAGACCGCGGTCGACGTTACGGTTACACCGGCACGCGCTTCCGCGCCAACCCACAGGCGTGTGCTCTTTCGACTCGAAAGAGCGTCGCTCGATTCGCGCTGGTACATTCGCAGCGCGGTCATACAATGACAGAAAGCCCGTCATCTCTCCATTCACATGAGATGACGGGCTTTCTTTTCTTATTGCAGCGGCTGGCCGGAAGCTTTCCGCAGTTCATTCGCCAATCGGTGGAACTCCGCGCGAGCTGGGAGCGAGGTCGTGGCATCGTAGCCGGCGGAAAGAAAAGGGATCATCACATTGGCATCCTTTGGTGCAAGTGGATAAGTAACCGGAGGATTAGGAGTTGTTGCTATGTTCCACCAGCCTTCACTGCCATATGACTCATCTTGATCGATTTGGATGCCATTCTCAGAAACATCGTTCAAATACTGATAAATGTGAATAAAGGATGATTTAGCTCCGCCGCTCCAGGCATAGGTCTGCCAAAAATGCGAGCAGGCACTCGCATTCTTAACGGCTTCCATCACCGCATAAGAGCCGTATACCCCTGTGGTATATTCCGGTGTCGCTTCGCTTGCCCCTTGGATATATGCAATGACAGTTGCCATTTGAGTGCTTGTAGCGTCGAAATCAACTGCAAAATAAATACAGCTTCCTGCAGGTTGTCCCAGCTGATGAGCCACCTGTACCGCGGCAGCGCCGTCAGCTAGTCCCGCGCTCCTTCCGCCGAGAGCCCGATCTGCCGTAGTTTCGAAGACAGATACGATTTCCAATCCTGCCTGGCTAATCGCTTCCGCTTCGCTCTTCGTTAATGCCTTACTCCCGCTTGGCACGAGATATCTGGCCACAAACGAGTAGCCATTCTTGACGAAAGCAGCGGCGGTCTGTGCCGTTAAAGGCGTTGAACAATCAAAACCTTTGGTCACTTTCTATCACCTAATTTCTACTAGTTTCCTACATCATATGCTCGTAAACAATAGATGCTACTCATCAAATGAGTTACTTATCAAAGGAAAGCAAAAAAGGCCCCTACCTATGAAGATAAGAAGCCTTTTATTAAGGGATAAGCTTTTGTACGGTTCCGAATCGTTTGGCATTTCTGGCACGAGCACGCTCGATCTCAACGTCCCGGTTGCGCGGCTCCGCATTGGTCACAAGCGAATCCATCAATTGACGTGCAGCCTGTGCCACCTCGTGAACCGCTTGGTTGAACACTTCCTCGTTCGCTTTCGAAGGTGCGGTGAAACCCGAAATCTTTCTCACGAATTGTAGAGAAGCTGCCCGAATCTCATCATCCGTTACAACAGGTTCAAAATTAAACAGCGGCTTAATATTTCGGCACATCACACGCAGCTCCTTTTCAAAATGGTGGGAAGGGTAATTGATTTAATTAGTTAAGTTTAACTTATCTATATGTGTTTGTAAAACTCAAACTCCCTCCTTATCGGCTTAAACACTACTCTTGCAGTGGCTGCAAGCTGCGCTTTTTACTTTTAACCGATAAGATGAAACAAATTAACAAGACTAGACACGCCAGCGTATACGGATAATTGACATCCAAGTCAAATAAAAAACCAGCTGCAATAGGCCCAGCTATATTGCCAAGACTTGTAAAGGCAGAATTCAAGCCGGCAACATAGCCTTGCTGATCCTTAGCCACCATTGACATTTGCGTACTGATAGCCGGCCGTAAGATATCGATCGCCAAAAATACAATAAAGGTAACGGCAAAAATCATCCAGAATTGGTGAACGAAAAGCGTCAGCAAAATAAACAAACCTGCAAAGAAGAGACAAAGGGAAATGACGAGCCGCTCCCCAAAACGCTTCAATATCCAGCTGAAGACCGTAACTTGCACTACAGCCCCGGCTATGGACCCAAACGTTATAATAAAGGCGATATCCTTTGGCTGAAAACCGAATTTTCGATCCACAAACAGCCCGAAGATCGTTTCAAAATTAGCAAGTCCGAATGACATCACAAAAACGATGATTAAGCTTAAAAAATAAGGCTCTCTGTAGGCGTACCTCAATTGAGAAAAAAGTCCTCTTTTTTCAACTTCAATCGAAGGAGTATCGGATAAATTCTCATGTGCAGGAAGCGACTCCCGAAGAATAAGCATAGTGATACATGCCGCGAGAATCCCGGCTGCCGCCGCAAAATAAAAAGGCATGCGGATACCGAATTCTGCAATATAACCGCCAATGCCCGGTCCAATAATAAAGCCCGTTGTAATTGCTGCTGTAATATACCCCATCCCTACTGCTCGCTCTTCCTGTGTCGTGATATCTGCTGCGTAAGCCATAACGGCTGGCATAATCATTGCCGCACTGATGCCGCCCAGCATCCTAGATGCAAAGAGCAGGCCAGATGAGCTGGCTAATCCAAACATCCCCTCAGAGACGGCGAACACAATCATGCCGATAACAATCATTCTTTTTCTGCCGAAGGAATCGGCCAAACGACCGGCGAGCGGCGAGCAAAGAAACTGCGTCAGCGAGAATGCGGCGACCAACAGGCCGATAATCCCTCCTGTAATGCCAAGACTCTCCATGAACTTAGGCATAATAGGGATGACAAGTCCTATTCCTGAAAAAACTAGAAGTAAATTAAGCATGAGTATGAATAAGGCACCTTGATGTTTAGTCAATAATTTCATTTGTTCTTTCTCCCATCATAATAATACTGAATATATATTCAGTATTTTAATAAAAAAAAAGGCTAGCGGGTCGGCTTGGCAATGCCCTGCAGAAACACATCCATAGCCAACCGATAAGCCGCTAGCGCTTCCTCACGTTCCATTCTCCGGCTATGTTGACTTAGCCCAAGCAGCAGACTGTCCAAAATAATCGCGAGAGTGGACACATTCGTAATTTCAAATTCATGATTATCGATCCCCGTCTGAAGCAACTGGCGATTAAAGTCAATATACCCTTTGACCATTTCGTTAATTCGCTCCTCCACATCCGGAGCTTTCTCCGCGTTATTGAAGAACTCATCAGCGGCCTTCGTCAACGGATGACTCAGTTGATCATGCGCCAAATGCTCCGCCATGCCATATAATTTATCGGTTGTAGTAGGGTACAGCTTTTCCTTGGCCAACCAAGTCGTATCCCATTCCTTGTTCCAATCTTCAAGTAAGTATAAAAAAAGCCCTTCCTTATTCTTGAAATGATAATAAATGTTACCGGCACTGCACCCGGCTGCTTTTACAATGTCTTCAATTGCGGTTGCTTTGTAGCCTTTTTGAGCAAATAAAGCCTTTGCTGCATCGGTGATCTTCTTCTTTGTTTGCTCGGTTTGCTGTTTCTTTTTATTCACACATGCTTCACCACTTTCCAGCTGAAAGATGCTTGAGAGGACAACCACCTTATAACACTGAACATTTATTCAGTATTATAAGCGATTATTGAAGTCTTTGCAAACTCTTGTAAAAGTGCACAAGCCTCTCAATCTCCACTTTTCAGTAGTAGAATGAGAGGCTTGTTTTGTGTCCGAAAATAATAAAAAACCCTTATAAACCAAGGGTTTTCGTGCTATGGGCCCAGAGGGACTCGAACCCCCGACCAATCGGTTATGAGCCGACCGCTCTAACCAACTGAGCTATAGGCCCTAATGAAATTTGGTTGCGGGGGCAGGATTTGAACCTGCGGCCTTCGGGTTATGAGCCCGACGAGCTACCGAGCTGCTCCACCCCGCGTCATGTGTGCCGCTCAACAGCGACAAAAATAAATATACACTAAGCGCGAGTGGTAAGTCAAGCGTTAATTTTTAGAAGACACGTAGAAATTTACGTATTGTAACGAACGCCGAAACGTCCCTTTTTCGATTTAAATACTTCCACTTCTTGCGGGCATTCATACCCATAAATCCACCAGTCTTCTTCCATTCTTTTCGCCAAACAGCCCGCTTGAAACTTGGAATCATATAATTTTGCCCAATATATCCAGTTCATCGCAATCACTCCGTTTTGTTGAAATCGATAATGCTATCTTATCCAAAATTAAACGGACTTATGAGTCCATCGGAATTGACAGGAAGATGCCGTTAACGAAATGAAAAAAAACCGCTTAGACTGTGCTTTCGGCACAAATTCCAAGCGGTTGTCTATGAATGCAACTATTGTTTAAAAGATGTCAGCAACCGTTTAACGGTTTCTCCATTTTCGTTGGTGAAGGTCTCATAAATTTTGACTTGAATCGGATAATCCAGTTGACCGGATCTCACGTTGAAATCCATCGTATTCGTCCCACTGTGCAATCTTGCTTCGCCTGCCAAGTCCTGCGTCGTTTTTCCAATCGGATTTCCGACATTATCAAATAATTCAAAGGAAAGCTTGTTGTTATACTTATCCACTGTAACCTGTTGATCCGGGTTGATGTCCAGCTCCAACTTCAGCTTGTAGTCATACGTCAAGGCAGCTAGATATAGCGCTGTAATGCTCCAGTCCTTAATTTTGATTTCATATGGATATACATGAATAGCATTGTTCGTCAATTCATTTTTCTGAACGGGCACTTTCGCCGTAGCCAGCAATGATTTATATGTTGTATCTGAGCTTGCTTGTTGGCTGTAGAGATTCATTTTCAAGCCCTCGCCAGTTTCTGAGGCAGGAAGAGCATACGAATAGCTGACAATATAGGAGGCCTTAGGAACGACGCTCAGAGCTGTAGCCGCCTGTCTTCTGCCACCGTAAGCATATCCGTCTTTGCTGACAAGCTCGGTTTGAATGGCCGGAATCGGGATCGGACGATCGCTGTTATTCGTTAATTTAAACTTGGCAATAGCTGTGTTGAAACCGTCGTCTTCATTATTTGTAATATGGAGCTCGACAAGTGATACATCGACATTGGATGGTACGAATTTGTTCGTCGAATCCAATTTGACAGGCGTGCCCAGCGTGTAGGCTGGAGCTGGAATGACGCCTTGCGTAGCTGCCCCAATCGGGAGCAAGATGTTCGCGCGCCCTACGCGATAAGTTTCCTCTTGAAACTTGCCATCGCCAAGCGCCACGACAAAGCTCTCCGGAGACACGACGTTCAAACTGGTGAATTCTGTGTCCAAATCGGTAGGAATAACGACGTGGATATACTTTTTCTCACCCGGGTCAAGTACAACGGAAGCTTCGGCGCGGTTGCCGGAGTATACCGTGCTCTCCGTTTTGCCGTCGATTCCGAAATTCGGGACCGTTTGGCGTTCATTCGTCGGGTTTACGACTTGAATTTGAACGACAGTGGACACGCCTTTGGCTGTAATTTCCTTATGGATATCCACAGGGATGAATCCAATCTGCGACTTCAAGGAAGGCAGCGCGAAGGGCTCTCCCCATTTGAGGAGGGCGGATGATTTGGTAATCGTGCTGTCGCTGCCATTCCAGACGAGCGCCGCGTCAACAGGGACACTTAGCAGTGTCGTTTCTTTTTTCGGATACACTTCCATATCAACATCAACAAAGCTAAGCTCACTTAGTGCGGCGTCATCGCTGCGCTCTACGGTACTCAAGTAACTAAGCTCTTGCTGCGATTTTGGTTGAATGGACTTTGGATTTTTGGCACTTGGCTGCAGTGTATATACGGTACCGTCCGCCATGCTGACGCGCATTTCAAAGTCAGGCACTCGAGTCACTTTGCCGCTTGTATTTTTAATCCGAATGACTGCGCCAAGCTTCGTTGAATTGGATTCATGCTCATTGAGAATGCTTTTGATCTCAACTTCAACGTTGTCTTTCAGGACATAGCTCGTAATTGCGCTTGTTTGAGCAAAAACAGCCGGGCTCACACTCTCCGCAGCCCATGCAGGAAAAGAAGCGGTAGTTAAAAGTGTAGCGGATAGTACTATGGTGGCCAGAGATCTCTTCATTTTCTTATTCACGTGGTTCTCCTCCTTGAGCTCATGTTAGTTGCTCACTTTAATTTTATCTCCATCTTTCAATTGGTGCTGTCCGGATGTCACGAGCATTTCGCCTTCTTTAACGCCGGATAACACTTCTTGATTCGTTTCATTTAAACGTCCAAGTTCAACCTTGCGCTTTTGAACCGTTTCCCCGTTCACGATGTAAACAAAGCTGTCTCCGCCTTCGCGAACGATACTAAGACTTGGGATGACTGGTACGTTTTGTTCGTCATCTTTTGTAAGTTCGACTTGGGCCTTGGATCCGGGCTTCAGCTTGCCATCCGGATTCGGAACTTCAAGCTCCAGGTCATAAGCTTTGGATTGCCCGTTGATCACATCGGATAAATACGTTACTTTGGCGTTGGCTTTGTCTGTAACCCCTGGTATGTAGAACGTTAATTCGCCTTTGCCGCGAACGAGACTGGCGGAAGCTTCGGTCAGCTGGGATTTGATTTTGACCGGATTCGTCTGCTGCACTTCACCCACACGGCCGCCCGGAGCTAACGTTTGACCGACTGTTACGTTCAGATCCGTTAGTACACCGGATGCAGGCGCTTTTACATCGAGATTGCTAAGCGTTCTATCGATATTCCGCGCGCTAACTTGTGCAGACTCTAGGCTGGTTTCCACTTGCGCTAGTGAATTCGTCTCTTGCAATGTTTTCAGAGATCTACGAGCGCTCTCCAGATCTTTCTTCATATTCGTAAGTGCTGTTTCGGCCTGCTCTAATTGCGTTTTTGTGGCTGTTCCTAAATCATAATCATTACGAACCCTGTTATAAGCCTTCCCTAGATCGCTAACCGCTGTTTCCAATTTCGAAACCCCGTCTTTGGCATCCGCTATTCCATTTGTTGTTTTTTGCTTAGCTTCAACAAGTCCTGCCTGAGCTCCTTTAATGCTCACAGCATTTAAATCTTTTTGAATCAAAACATCCGTAGGATCTAAGCGGAACAGCACATCGCCCTTCTCTACTTTATCTCCGCGTTTCTTTACAATTTCAATAACTTCCCCGCCCGACTTCGCCACAACATCCAGTTGAACGGATGAAACAACGTCTCCTACTTGTTCAATCGGATTACCAATTTTCTGCTTCGCAATTTTGGCCGTTTTCACAACTTTAACCCCTTGCTCCGCAGAGGCTGCCGGTGTTGCACTGGGGTTTGCTGCCGGTGTGGCAGAACATCCCGCGGCAATCGCCGCGCTAAGCGCGACGACACCGAATAACTTGACACTTTGCTTAATCGTAAACAACTGACGTTTCATATTCGATTTCTCCTTTTCCCCTGTTCAGCTTATTGAATCGCAGATGGTGCTTGCTCCGATTGAATGGAAGACGACTTCCCTTTTCTTTTGAACCAGCGGCCTTCTCTTTTCTTAAATAAAATCTCATACATGATAGGCACGATAACTAGTGTTAATAGAGTTGAAGTCGTAAGACCGCCAATAACGACGACAGCTAATCCTTTGGAAATGATCGTTCCTTTCGATAAGCCAAGTCCTAATGGCAAAAGGGCAATGATCGTTGCGCCTGCTGTCATAATGATAGGTCTTAAACGTGTAATCCCGGCCTCAATAAGGGCATCACGGATGGAATAATTTTGCTCTCTTAGCTGCTGCACACGGTCTACAAGCACAATCGCGTTCGTTACGACGATACCGATCAGCATGAGGAATCCAATCAGTGACGTAACATTGATGGATTCTCCGGTAATAAGAAGTCCTAGAAGCCCCCCAATCGCCGCAAGCGGCAGAGAGAACAGAATGGCTAACGGTGCTCTTGCGTTTCCGAACGCAATAACCATCACAATGTAAACAATGAAAATGGAGGCAAAGATGGCAATGAACATTTGCATAAAGCTTCTGTTGATATCATCGGAAACCCCTTTGACTTCACGGGAGACGCCCGATGGCAGCTCCAGCTTCGCCAATTCAGCGGTTATTTTTTGGCTCACGCCGCCTTTATCTGTGCTTTCGATTTTGGCTCTGACACTTACGATTTGCTCTTCATCTTCGCGGCTAATGCTGTTTGGTGCGTCAATTTGCGTTATACGTGCAACTTCATTCAACTGAATGGTTTGACCCGTTGGCGTTTTGATCAAGAAAGTGCCTAATTTATCAACCGAGTTCTTATAGACGGGATTCAGCATAACTTTGGTCGCATACGTGACATTGTTAAACTTCAAATCTCCGAGCTTCTCTTCCGCAATCCAGGAGTTAACCGATTGTAAAATTTGCGCGGAGGAAAGATTGTATAAACGCGCCTTGTTCTGATCGACCGTAATCTCAACCTCGGTTTTGGAATCGCTCAAGCTGTCTTTGATATCGTTAAGCTCAGGGAATTCTTTCAGTTTATCTTTTACCATCTGAGCGGCTTGCTGGAGATATAACTGGTCATCACCCTTTAGCGCATAGGAAAAATCTGCACCTGTAGATGTTGGCGGCCCTCCGGTAAATAACTGGATATTGACATCCGATCCGGGCGGCATCAATTTCAGCATATCTTCCTTGTACGTTTTGACGGCTTCCGTCGCATCTGTATCAGGGGTTAGTTCGAAGAACATCATCGCTCGATAGGCATACCGGTCGCTGGTTTGGTTATAACCGACTAGCGATTCGATATACTTAAATGCAGGATTGCCCAATTTATCTTTATGCTGTTTCAACTCTTTTTCGAGCTCTTTTGATTTCTCACTCATCATCTCAAGGGATGTTTCGCGCGGCATCTTAATATCAATTGCGCCTTGTTTGACAGCTTCGCTGTTCGGCATGAAGGCCACGGCTAGATTCGGTACAGTTATTACAATAGAAAGAATAAGAGCTACTAATGCAATCAACAGCGTTTTGATGCGGTTATTTAGAGACCAAATGATCGCCTTTTTATACTTTTCACCCATAGGTCCAACATGATGTTCGTCGTGATGGGTAAGTTTTTTGGATTTAAGCACCATCAGCTTCGCCAACATCGGAATGACGGTCAAAGCAACAATCAAGGAAGACAACAAGGCTACAACGAGTGTAATTGCAAAAGGACGGAATACTTCGCCGACTACCCCGCTCACGAACCCGATCGGTCCGAATACACCTACCGTTGTAATCGTAGAGGACGTAATCGCACTGGATACTTGTTTCGTTGCTAACCGGATAACCGATTCATTGCGTTGCTGAGCGACTTGCAGTTGACTGTAAATATTTTCGATAACGACGATACTGTCGTCCACGACCCTACCGACGGCGATCGCCATACCCCCGAGCGTCATAATATTCAGGGAAATGCCCAGCGGTCCCATAACCAATAGCGTGACGAGAATGGAAAGCGGGATGGAAACGAGTACGATTAGCGTCATACGTATATTACGGAGGAACAGCAGGATCATAACGGAGGCAAGAATTGCGCCTAAACCGCCTTCCTGCACCATACCGTGGATAGAATCTTTAATATCGTTGGCAGAATTATAAATTTTGTGGAATTTCACACCAGGCAGCGTCTGCGCCCAGTCTGACATTAATTTATCTGCACTGTCTGCAAATTCAACGGCATTCGCCGCTTTTGTTTTGTACAATAACACACCGATAGCCGGTTTATCATCTAATCTGGCAATAAACTTGGACTCGCTGATGGCTTCAACCTTGGCAATTTGCTTAAGGAGCAGCGTATCGCCGGTTTTTGAGTTAACTTTTAAATTGTCTAAATTGTAAATGGTATCCATTTCGCCCTTCACGCGAACCATCTGCTGATTTCCGTTGAAATCCACAGTACCCGCGGGGCTTGAAACCAATGCCGCTTTAATCATTCCTGAAACATCTGCAGGCGTTAATCCATATTGGTTAATCGCAGGAGCATCCAACTTAATCGTAAGCACTGCATCCTGATTGCCGACAGAATCTACGTGGTCAATTCCTTTTAGTCCATTGAAGCCGGGAAGAATTGTATTTTTGTATGCATTATCGAGCTCTGCCTGGTTCATTCCCTCATCGCCGTAAACCGCTAAGTAGTAAACCGGTTCGGAAGCGAAGCCTGCCGTTAGTACTTTAGGCTTTTCGGAGCCTTGCGGAAGCTTCACATTGGAGATGAGACTCTCAACGTCTTTTTTCACATCTTCAGGCTTCTTGTCTTGCTCTAGCTCCAAAATAATTTGTGAGTAATTGTCCTGCGAGCTTGAACTTAATGTTTTTAGCCCGTCTAATCCGGCAACCGCCTTTTCCAGCGGCTTCGTAATTTCGTCTAACACATCCTTCGGAGGGGCTACGTATGTAGTACTTACGATGACGACCGGAAACGTAATATCCGGGAAACTTTCTACTTTGAGCGTCGTTGTGGAATATGAGCCACCTACGACTAACAGCAGCATGAGGATGAAAATTGCTGCTACATTTTTCATTGAAAACTCGGTTAACTTGATCATTCTCACTTCTCCCCTATCACCAGCTTTAATACTCTGACACACTCACTCAACCATCATACTTGGAATTTCTTAACAAAACATAAATTTTTTTCGAAAACTTTGTGTATTTTCGCGGCCTGGATTTATTATATATCGGCAAATGGATAAAAACAGGTGAGTGAAGTCATATTCCAGTCATAATTTGGGTCATATGGACGGCAATACGGTTATGACTTCTTATGACTGGACACAAAAAAAGGGCTGCTCATAGATCTTTGAAGACCGTTTGAGACAACCCTTTGGTGTATGTTTTAATCCGTCGTAATAAACCATTCCGCTTTCTGTGATGCAAGCAGTTTTCTCTGCCCTTGGAACTCATCATATACACTCAGTGTGTATTTCTCTAAAAATTTTGTGTTATAAATGAGGCCCGGATCCGGGAGCGTGATTTTGAAGTTCTCTCTCTTCCCAAGCCGGATTTTCGTATCTTCATCGGCTGTGGAATCCCCGTTGAAAACGTCAAAGTCTTTGAAATCGAACTTTTTCTCAAAACGTTTGATACCGCCGCCATCCTCAAATACAAGCAGTAAATTATGCCCTTCGGTATTAATCTCAGTCAACTTCTCTTTCGTTAACTCATAATTGAATTTAAGCGTAAAGACGTTATCTTCAATTTTCGTCCCGATTTTATCAATGGATATGTTATAAGGGAATAAGTCCACATTTTTAAGCGTAGTCGCCACTTTCTTGCTCTCCGTTGGCAGCCAGTACGCAACCGGGTTTACATAAGCGTCAGCGACAGGTTTGTCTCCTTCCGACAGTTTGCCATCCGTAACGGCTTCCCCAAGAAGCAAATTCATGTTCTCGGTCGAGAATCCTTTCGGCACAGGCGCCCATACATGAAGCAGCGCTTTTCCCGATGGGGAGATTTTATTCTTCACCTCCGCAACGGAAGCCGGGAATACCGTTCCGTCTGACGAACGGAAATTCGCAACAAGCTTGGCCGTGTTCGTAAATCTTTTCTCCAGGTTCGTCACTTCGACCATAGCGGAATACATAATGCTTGTCTTGTCCTCGTAGGTGGATACATTCCGAATCGCATATTTCGCTTTGCGTCCAACATCGCTGGTCGAGTAGGACTCGCCAAGACCAACAAAAGGAACCGATTGAAGCTCCGCTTGCGTCGAAAACTCCAGAACGTCTGTCGTTGCAGCACTGCTATTGTCCGTTCCTGCAGCCGGCGCGTCTCCCTCTTTTTCTTGCAGCACCAGCTTCACTCGAGAGAATTCATACGTATACGGCAATTTCCCCGCCAACTGGAGATTAACGTTCGTGCCCGCTCCAAGCCCAATCACTTTAGCTGTTTGGATCAGTTTGGCCTCGATTTTGACCGCATCGTCCAACAGGAAATATCCGGCTAATTTCGGGATTGGCAGCGACTCATCCCCTTTGTTGCTTAAGACTAAATCCGCCGTCAATAAATCTTGATCCTCCCAAGGCAACCGATGAAGGCCGCCAAGCTGAACGGTGTAAACACCCGACTTATTGGTGAAAGAATACTCTTTGCCAATCGATCCGCCTTCTTGGGACGATACGGAAGGCAGTTGGAAATTCGCTACGGCGACATTAAGCTTCAAATCTGCGATCGTCTCCGCAATGGACAGCTGCCATGCATCCGCGGCTACCGCTACGGGAATAGAACCGGAAAGTTGAATTTCCTTGCTTTCCTTTGGATTAATCTTTAAATCCTTGAGCCCTTTAGCTTCCAACGGATACAGCAGCCCGTCCGGCGTCCGTATCGAGAATAAGTACGAGGGAATAGTGACGCTATGATTGCCTGCATTCTCTAAAGTCAGATACACCGTAGGAACATGATATTTCTCATTTTTGTTGCTGACATACTTTTTAATTGAAGCATGCACGTCGACTCCGCCGACAGAGATGACCCCTGCGCGATCAGCTGAAGTGACATCCGTGTAATCATTCGGTACAGCGACTTCCCCAAGCACCTGCTCGAAATTGGCTTGGCTAAAGTCCCATTTAATAAACTGGACAACGAGGTCCTGCAGGTTTGTACTTGGATTCACCGTTGCATAGAACGTTAAATCGGTTGTTGAACCGGGAGCTACCCGGTTCTTATCCTTATCGGCAGGCAGCAAGCGCGCTGAGAATTGATTGCCTGATTTGCTTTTCAGCCTTGCCCAGTAATCGATAAATTGCAGCTCGCTGCTCCCTTCGTTGTGGATCGTGATCGTGAATGTTGCGATCTTCCCGCTCTGATCGGGTAGAACGTGAATTTGCTTCAATTCAAAATAACTGCTTTTTGTAATCGGCACCTTACCTATCGCCATCGTAACGGCAGGCGGACTGCCGTCTGCCCAAACGGGCGTTATGGCGCCAAATGCCATCGTGGCAGACAAGGCAATGGTGGCCACGTATTTGTAGCTGAATTTGATATTCATGGTGTGGATGGCCTCCTTCATCGTTTAACTAGCTTCGTATGGAACGACCTGCTTAACCGGCAGGAACTGCTTGAATCATTGGACTCCCCGGTTCACCCGGATTTTCTTTCATTTGCTTCAGCATCGCGTCGCCCTGGGTTTGCCATATTTTGAGCGCCTCGCGTGCAGTCGTTTTCCCTTGCAGAACAAGGTTAAACTGTTGGCGTCCAATTTCTTGTACTTGATAAATATTCGGCTTGTCGCGGTAAATTTTGAAGCTGTTATCCATCGGCGCAGGAGTCACATTGTAAAATGCTTCCATATGGAAGTCCATGCCATCTTTAGGTTTCAAATATTTGGAACGTGCCACCAAGTTATAAGAGCTATGTGATTTCAGCTTAGCCCAGTCATCGCCGTTCACGAATTTAATGAATTTCCAAGCATCTTCCGGATTTTGAGCCTTCGCGTTAATCCCCATGATGCCATTCATATAAATGGAGCCGCCAACGCCTTTAGCCTCAGGATGGGAAGGAATCGTAACTACATCCCAGTCAAGTGGCGTGTACCCTTTATAGCTGGCAGCATTTTTATTTGCACTGGCAATCTGCTGAATTTGACCATAATTAATAATTCCCATCGCTAACCGGCTCGACATGAAATCGTCATAGGCAAAAGGATTCTCTTGATCGAATTGGCGATTCATCCCCTTTTGAGGATCCATCAGCTCAGGAAACACGTTATCTTTTTGCAGCTGCGCCATTTTCGTCCAAACTTTCTCCCACTGGTCCGTGTCCACCGTCATCTTTTCTCCGGCGTCATCAAACATTTTTAACTGGAGAGGAGCTGTGTACATTTGCATGCCATAGAACAAATCGCCTTGTGCTTGCGTGGAGAATGAGAAGCCGTTAATGCGGCTATCCCCTTCACCTTTGGTAAGGCGTTTGGAAAGATCAAAAACTTCATCCCACGTCATGCCGTCTTTCGGAAAATCAACGCCGGCATCCTGGAACATTTTCTTATTATAAATAAGTGCGGAAGAGGAGAACGTTGGAGCAAGGGCATACAGTTTGCCGCTGCCCGCATTCTTGATGCCATCGATCACGGCAGGTACGATACCTGTCGTATCAAATTTATCTTTCGTAATCAGCGGATCCAGTTGCGACAACATGTTGCTTTCGATGATATCCGGCAGTTGCTCGAAGCCGACCATTACGACATCCGGAGGATTATCGCCTTGCATGACCTCTTTCAGCTTTTCCATCGGGTCCGGCATCTTTTCGCCCGGTTTCATACCGCCATACCGGTATCGGTCGTCCATAGTCGGAATCATTTCAATCTTGATATTCGGATTGGCGAACTCAAACACTTCCGTAAATTGCTGTCTGAAATACTCGTCATCGCCGAAGCCCATCGATGTTGCGATTTTCAGCACTCTTTCCTGTTTGTCATCGGATTTCTCGCCTTTCGTACAAGCAGCGGCCAGTGGTACGACCATCGCCAAAGTCAAAGATGTGGCGAGCATTTTGCGCGTTAATAATTTCATTTGGATTTACCCCCGTCAGCAATTGAATGCAATTTAGTTTCCTCTACAGCAGGAATGGCTTTTGGTGCTTTAATCATGATTTTTTCGCCGTCGAACTCCATCGTCGCTTTGCCCTCGATTTGCAGGGCGGTCAAATAAGCCTTCGGCACTTGCAAGCGTCCTGCCCGATCCAATACAACAAACTCTTCATGATCCTCGTTCGCGAGTCCTCCGGCGTTGCGGCCTTCGCCATCAAGCGACGGACTCCGGGCGATAAACTCCGAGCTGGTCATCCCATCCCGGATGGCAACGACCCGGCCAACTTTGCCGGCAATGGATAAATCATGCGTGACAATGACAATCGTCACACCTAATTCTTTATTCAATCGTTGGAAAATAGATAGGATCATATCCGCTGTTTTCGAATCTACGGACCCTGTCGGTTCATCGGCGAGCAGCAGCCTTGGCCGATTAGCCAGCGAAATGGCAATGGCCACGCGCTGCTGCTCCCCTCCCGACAGTTCCTGAAGCTTGTTATTCAACCGGTGGCCGAGTCCCACCCATTCCAGCAATTGCTTGGCATAGGCAGGATCATAGTTCCCGCTGAGCATCATCGGCATTTCCACATTTTCGAGCGCGGTCAAGTAAGACACGAGATTGCGCGCATTATTTTGCCAGATGAAGCCGACGGTATGCCGCTTGTATTCGACCAACTGTTTATCGGTGATTTTCAATAAATCCCAATCTCCGACCTTCACTTGGCCTGCGGAAGGACGATCCAATCCGCCCAAGATGTTTAGCAAGGTAGACTTGCCGCTTCCGCTGTTCCCGATAATCGCCATAAGTTCGCCGGCGTCAACCTGAATGTTCAATCCTTGCAAAGCGACAACTTCGATTTCGTCTGATTTGTAAATTTTGACCAAGCCCTCGCAGGTAATCATTCTATTTCTCCTCTCCGAGCTTCACGGCCTGATGAACCCGCAGCCTTCTAATGTGCAAGAACAGCAGTAAAGCTCCTGTTGCCATCATGAAAGCTACAACGAAATAGAGCTGGTACGTATCTTTGGAATCGAACACGACCCGAAAAGGCGGTACCTGAGTCTTCACATTCTGAGACGTTTGCAGGAAAGGCAGGAAGAAATAGCTCGTCAACTTACCGATGGCAATACCCAAAGCGATGGATAAACCAGCTGTAAAACCTTGCTCGAGCAGCAGCATGCCCGTCAATTGCTTGCGGGAAAGGCCCATGGCGCGGAGCACCCCAAACTGCACGACACGGCTCGATAAATTAAAGAACCAGTACAGCATATAGCCGATTAAAGACACTAGGACAGATACGAGAAAGCCCAGGCTTAGAATGCCGAACACGCCGCCCCTCGCCGGAAGCTTATTCTGGACAATGAGCTCATTGCGAACATCCTTAACGGAAGCCAGCTCGATCCCTTTCGCTTGCAAAGCGGTTACGATCGGCGCCACTTTCGCGTCCGGTTTCATTTTCAACCACACCTCATAAGGAACCATAGGCGCTTGATCGTACACATAGTCCAGATTCGTAATGAAAAATGGCGTCTGATCCGGATACTGACTCGGCCAGTAAGGAAGAATGCCGACAATAACGAATTCCACAGGCTGCTGGCCTAACGTAATGGATAGCAGATCTCCGGCTTTCAGTGAATACTTGCTTGCATAATTAGAAGGAATAATAACGGCTTGCTCATAGCTGCCAAGCAAATTCAAATATTGATGCGGCGGAGCCGGAAATAAATCAGGCCGGAACCATCCGACTTTGGCAAAATCAACATTATCAATGCCCATGACCAACCCTTGGCCGGTCGATTTCCCTGACACGACGACATTTCCTTTGGTTTGCAAAACTCTTGCCGCAGCTTGAACGCCCTCCAGTTCGCGGAACACCTGAAACGGCGGCTCGACGTAGCGGATTTTCGAAGGAATTCCTTCTCCGGGATTCGCGCCCCCCTGGCCTCCTTGACCACCGTTGCCCCCGGAACCGCCATTGCCGGAATTTCCGCCATTGTTGCCGCCACTACCGCCTGAGCCTCCTCCTTGATTGCCGCCATTGTTGCCTCCGGCATTCGGATCCTTAGGCTGCTCATCGGAGAAGCCTTCCCACACGGTTTGCAGCACAACATCCGTTCCATATTGGTACAAGGTTCTTTCCGTCGAATTCAGATCAATCGTGCGTGCAGCCGAGGAGTTGTATACGCCGAGCCCCAGCGTTAGGATCAGTAGCAGCATTAGCGGATAGTACGCTTTCGCTGAACGGGATAGCTGCACAAGCGTTAAATAGAGCGGCACGGGAAGAAATCTCCGCCCGAGCCAGCCAAAGAAACGCAGCAGCCACGGGAAAATCCGCAGAAAGAACAGCCCCAAAGCAAAAATTGAAAGTGCAGGCACAAAGAACAACAGCGGATGCACCTGAAGCTGATCGGTTGTCAAACCCGTTTGTACGGATAACACTTGACGCTGATCAAATAAATAAAAGCCATAGCCCACAACGCCAAGCAGCACTATGTCCAGAAACCATCGCTGCCAAAGTGGCGATCGATCGGATCGTGCAAGGAGCTGCTTGTAGTTCACGATGGAAGCTTTTGCGAACAGAATCGCAGGAACCACACTCGCAAGAATCGCGATGAGCACAGCAAGCCCGCCATAGAGCATTGCTTCTTTCGTAAAGCTGACAGGAATCGATTTCCGGTCGACAAATGTTAGAAAACCGCTGGAAGAGCCGATACTCTTGGCCATGAACCAGCCCATAAACGGTCCGACCACCAGCGCAACGATCCCTAGCGACAATCCCTCCAGAAAATAAATCCCAATGATTTGTTTCGTGCTGCCGCCCCTGCTTCTCAGAGTGGCAATAACCCCACGCTGCCGGTCAAGCGATTGCCTGGCATTCATGACAATGTAATAGAAAACCATAGCAATCATTGGAGCTGCCAACGTGAATAACAGGATCTGCATCTGCAAGCTTTGCGCCTTAAATTCGGACAGCATCGGCTTGAAGGAAACATCGACCTTCGTATTTTTGAGCTTCTGGAACAGATTAATATCCAGTCTCTCCAGACGGTGGTCCAGCGGCGACAATTGGCTCGTTTGAATGTCGCGCAGATCGAACGCATAATACCAATTCGCCAATTGCAGCGGAATCTTCTTCTCCGTTAATAACGTCTTCATAAACACATCGTCACTTACGATAAGTGCGTTAACTAACCCTTCCAAGCCTTGGAACCAGTAGGCATCGGTGTCATTTTTCGGCTTAAAGGAACCTACAATTTTCACTTTCAGCAGTTGACTTCCGCTTGCGCCGGAGACGGAATAGTTAAACACGTCGCCGATATGCAAATCGTTTCGGTACAAAGCTTCATCCAGTACAACGGCTTCCAGAATGCCGTTTTGCACTTGATTCGAAGCCATCTGTCCGTTAGACCAATCAACGTGTTCATTCAGCCCGCTCCATGAAGTAAGCGCCATTTGCCGTCGTTTGCTGGGATCCACTTTCGAAGCGTCGACGGGAGAGATTTGAGCTCCCTTGATCGTATAGCTTTTGGCAAACGTTTGGACCGGAAATCCGATCTCCTTGGGAATATCCTCCCCTATGTACACATTGACGTCTTTCAGCTCGTCTAACCCTGCACGTTCCGTCCCAACCGCTTGATAGCGCATAAGCAGAGAGCCGGCAGGGAGTCCGCTGCTCTTCTCTTCAAGCGATTTGGCCACGACGCGCTTCAGCGATCCGTCCGCATACATCGGTATGCTCGTCGTGAAGGCAACTGCCATAATCAATCCAAGCAACGTGCTGAGGGTCAGCCAGCGGGTATTCCACATTTTCCGAAATAAAAACCGCAGCATCGGGATTGACATTAGCGACCCACTACTTTCTGTCCGGCGGTAAGACCTTTCACAATCTCCACATCCGTTGACGTCTGTTGACCGATTTCCACATCGACTTCCTTCTTATTCCCCTGGCTATCAACCACTTGCACATAGTTTCGTCCGGAGTAGGATCGAAGGGCCGCCAGAGGAATCGTTGTGGCATTCTCTTTTCTTTGCGTAACAATCGTCACACTGAGCGGAGTTCCCCGGTTAAGCCCTTTTGGAAACTCATCCAATTGAACGACTAAATATTGGTCGATCGACTCCTGCTTGGCGTCTTGTCCGCCCCACGGGTAGCCGCCATTATTATTATTGCCTGCTGCTTGCGGATTCGGCAGCTGCTTCACTTTCCCTTTGTGCTGACCGGCTGAATTAATATCCACTTGGACTTCCATCCCGACAGCAACTTTCTTCGCATCGTCTGCGCTGATGCTTGCCGCTACCGTTAATTCGTTCAAATCCGCCAGCGTAGCAACGGACTCATCCGACTTCACCGTATCGCCTTTCTTCGCTGTAACCGTAACGATCGTCCCGCTGAACGGCGCGAGAAGCTTCGCTTTACTCACCTGCGTTTCCAGCTTGGTCAGCTCTTCCCGCTTCAGTTCAAAATCAATCTTCGCCTGCTCAATCTGCTCGGGCGTCATTTCATCCGCCTTCCGCAGCGTTTCGATCATCGTCAGCTCATCTTTGCGGGTTTGAAGCTTCTTCCGCTTCAAATCGCTTTCCATATCCGAGAGATCCAGCTCAGCAACAGGCTGCCCCTTCTCAACGGTATCTCCGTTCTTCACAAGAATGGCGCTGATCCGTTTGGAAGTCATATCTTCGGAAAAGAACAGCTTCTCTTCCTGCAGCGCCATCAATCGGCCGCTCCCTCTAACTTTCGACTCGAGCGTTTCCGTTTTCACCGTATATTCGGGCTTCTTGGAAAGCTTAGGCGGATTAATGCTGGGAAGCGCTTCTTCCTCCTGCTCCTTTGGCAGCAGCGAGCAGCCGGAAGACAATAAAAGTGTAGTACTTACAAGTAGTGCAGTTACGGGCTTCCTCCAGCTAGGAGACGAATTTCCCGTCCACCATTTCGTAAACATGATCGGCAACCTCCAAAATAGTAGGGTCATGGGTCGTCATACAAATCGTTACTTGTTCCGTTGCAATCATATTTCGAAAAACGGACATGATCTGTGCACCCATTTGGGAATCCAGTTCTGCCGTCGGCTCATCGGCCAAAATGAGGGACGGCTTGTGTGCAATCGCCTTGGCGATCGCAACACGCTGCTGCTCACCTCCGGACAACTCAAACGGACGATGGTGCATGCGTTTGCCAAGCCCGACGAGTTCGAGACAATAAGCAACTCTTTCTTTCCACTGCGATCGCGGAACACCCGCCATACGCAGCGCCAACTCTACATTTTCCCAAGCAGACAACAACGGCATTAAGGCAAATGATTGAAAAATAAAGCCGATTTCTTTGCGCCTGACCAGCGTTCGCTCATTATCGCTGCCGAGATGAAAGGCATGGTTCAGGAACATGATTTCTCCCTCATCCGGTTGATCAAGTCCCCCAATCAAATTCAGGAGCGTCGTTTTCCCCGAACCTGATCGGCCTTTGAGCATGACAAGCTGAAGCGGCTTAAGTTCCATCTCAATTCCCTTCAGTACATCCAACCGCTCACCGCCGACTTGAAAGGATCGCTGCACCCCCGTTACCGTCAACAGCGGTGAATCGAGGTGCGCCCGCGAAGGCACGTGAATCTCGTAGGGTATCACCTCTTCCGGAGCTAGAGCTTCCGATGTATTTTTTTTGCGAAACCAATTAGCCATGTGGCACTTCTTCCTTTCCTTACCAAATCAGCTGTATGATAAATTAGACGGTACATGTTTTCAAAAAGTTACACGAAACTGAAAATTTCCTGAAAGCTTTTTGCGAGGTCATGTATGAATCTATCAAAATATACTATTAATTTGAAAATATTGCCATGCATCTTTATCCCTAATTTTTACAAATTATTAAATTAAGTATTAAATTTCATTATTTTCAGTATAAAATAGCCCCATTGATTCTTTCTAAACGGATTATTAACAAAGTATTAACCTTAAATTGCAGGATTTCCCCCCGATTTGGGGAAGTTAAAAGGAGCAACTTTATTAGAATTGCTTACAAAGAAGGAGAATACCGACATGATTGAAGCGATCAAAACCTATTTGGATGAGCAAAGGGATCAACACATAGAGGAATTGATGCAGTTTCTGCGCATTCCAAGTATTAGTGCTGTTGCCGAACACCAACCCGATATGAAGCGCTGTGCGGAATGGACGGCTGAAGCCCTTAAACAAGCTGGACTTGAAAACATTGAAATTATGCCGACGGGCGGTCACCCTGTCGTTTATGCCGACTGGCTGCATGCGGAAGGCAAGCCGACGGTGCTTATCTACGGACACTACGACGTTCAACCGGCTGAACCGCTTGAGCTGTGGGAAACGCCTCCTTTTGAACCCATCATTCGCGATGGTAAGCTATTTGCCCGGGGCAGCACAGATGATAAGGGACAACTTCTGCTTTATGTCAAAACGGTTGAAGCTTTCTTACGCACGCAGGGCAGTCTGCCGGTGAATGTGAAATTCTGCATTGAAGGCGAAGAAGAAATTGCGAGTAAGAACCTGCCACCATTTGTAGAGAAGTACAAAGATAAATTGCAAGCCGACGCCATCACCCTTTCGGATACTCAAATGCATGGACCTGGCAAACCGGCGCTCATGTATGGCCTGCGCGGTCTGGCCGGCTTTGAAATTACGATCGATGGGGCGAACAGCGACCTGCACTCGGGGTTGTTCGGCGGGGCTGTCCAAAATCCGATTCACGCTTTGTCAAAGCTGCTGAGCTCGTTCCATGATGCCGAAGGACGTGTAGCCGTCGCAGGTTTTTATGATCGGGTCATTGAACTGTCGGACAAGGAACGCGAAGCTTTTACGCAAGTGGAACCCGATGAAAACAAGGTGCGGGCGGATTTGCAAGTCGATACGTTATACGGGGAAAAAGGATTCTCGTTCTACGAACAAACAACATCGAGACCGACATTGGAAATCACTTCCGTAAGCGGCGGCTTTCAAGGTGAAGGCATTAAACCGATCATCCCGAACCGGGCTTCGGCCAAAATTGCCTGCCGCCTCGTTGCGGCGCAGGTACCGGAAGAAATCATGGATGCTGTTGAAGCGCATATTCATGGGCAAAATCTGCCAGGCGTCAAAATTACCCTGGACCGTCAGCTGCGCGGCAATCCGTTTATTACCCCAATCGATGAGCCTGTGATGGTTGCTGCCGCGGAAGCTTACGAGGATGCCTATGGCGTATGGCCGGTCTATACCCGAAGCGGAGGGTCGATACCGATCGTCGAAGTGTTAGGACGCGTGCTTGATGCCCCCGTTGTTCTGCTCGGATTTGGCTTGCCTGGTGAAAACCTGCACGCGCCCAACGAGCATTTCCACTTGGTCAATTGGGATAAAGGAACAGAAACGATCAGCCGCTTCTGGTTGAAACTTGCCGCACAGAATAACTAAGCATGGAGGATTGAGCTTGCCCTATGAGCATGACAAATTTATCCCTCCGCGACGCCAACTTGGAAGACCTCGCGGAAATTGTACGCATCTATAACTCAACTATCGCAGGGCGCATGGTTACCGCCGATACGGAGCCAGTTACGCCAACGAGTCGCGAAGGCTGGTTTCATGAACACTCCGCCGATTTCCGGCCGCTATGGGTACTCGAAAACGGCAGCGGAATATGCGGTTGGCTTAGTTTTCAATCCTTTTATGGCCGGCCGGCCTATAACGCTACGGCGGAAATCAGCATTTATATCGACGAATCATGCCGCGGCCAAGGGATCGGCCGACACCTTATGGAGCAGGCCTTAGCCGCTTGTCCAAAGCTAGGTCTTAAGACTTTGCTCGGCTTTATTTTCGGCCACAATGAACCTAGTTTGCAGCTTTTCCGTAAATTCGGCTTCGAGAATTGGGCCAATCTGCCGGGGATAGCCGAACTGGACGGCATCGAACGAGACCTTATTATTCTTGGAAAACGGGTAGGTTAAAGAACAATAACAAATAGCGCTTCTCCCACTTGCTAACGACCATGCATCGCAGCCAAGAAGGGAAAAGCGCTATTTCATTTGCAAGCTTTGCAGCCCCGTCTAATTTTCGTCCACAACCGCCTCAACCTCGATCTCAATCATCAACGCAGGATCAATCAAAGCTTTCACTTCGACCATCGTCGCCACTGGCTGCACATCACGGAAATATTCCCCGTGTGCCCTGCCGAACTCTTCCCACAGCGAAATGTCCGTTACATACATACGGGTACGTATCACATCCGACATCCGGGCACCGAGCTCCAAAAGTGCTTGCTCAATCGTGTGAAGCACAAATCGCGCTTGCCCATAGGCGTCGCCGGCGCCAACCACCTCGCCATCCTTCATCGCCGTTGTTCCCGCTACCTCGATGCGGTTCCCTACCCGAATCGCCCGGCAATAGCCAACAGTCGGCTCCCAAGGTGAGCCTGTAAATACTCTCGTTCGGCTCATGACTCAGTTAACTCCCCTTTTTTTATACATAAGATGCTAGTTTCGCGCGCAAGCCTTCCGTCACTGGCAGCAGAGGCAGCCGTAGGGTACCAGATTCAATGATCCCTTGCTGCTCCAGCAGCCATTTGATGGGAGCCGGGTTCGGCTCTTGGAAAAGAAGACGAATCAGCGGAAGCAATTCTTCAAAAAGCTCCCTGCTTTTCTCGTACTGTCCAGCCAGAAAGTGACGGTAAAACGCAACAAACCGCTCTGTCTCCACATTCGCCGACGCGCTCATGACACCTTTAGCGCCTGATTGAAGAGCCTCCAAAAGCAGTGAATCTTCACCGCATAATACCGGCTTCGAGCCCAATCGGCTAAGCTCAGTAACCAACTGCGTGTTTGGCGTGCTGTCTTTCATCCCAATCACACCCTCAAGCTCGAGGATCGTCCTTACGGTATCTAGCTCCAGCTTCACTCCTGTGCGGTGCGGGACCTCATATAAAATCACCGGCAGACCAACGCTTGCTATCCGGCGAAAATGCTCGATAATACCTTGCTGGCTTGGCTTATTATAATACGGCACCACGACCAAAGCTGCATCAGCGCCCAGTTTCCCCGCTTGTTCCGTTCTGCGCACCGTCGACAGCGTGTCATTCGTACCCGTACCTACGACAAGCGGGACACTTACATTCGAAGCCTCTCTGGCAGCCTGTGCCGCAGCAAACAAAACACCAAGCTCTTCACTCAAAATCGTCGGCGATTCTCCCGTCGTCCCGTTCACGACCAGTCCATCCACCTCATCTTGAAACAAGTTATAGGCTTGATTATAGAAAGACGCTGCATCCACCTCGCCTCCTTCATCGAAAGGTGTAACAATGGGTACATAAACGCCATGCAAATCTCTTTCTTTTAACATTTGTGCCATCTCCCCGTTAATTTTTTGATGTACATACACTTTAGCATGGAACATCACATCACAGTTAGCTATAATAAATGATAATACTCATCAATATTTTTGATAAAAGTGAGGGGGACTTCCATGGACTTAACGTATTTCCGGACCTTTCGGGAGGTTGCCCGCAGAAAGAGCTTTACAAAAGCTGCAGAAGAACTAGGTTATGCACAGTCCAGCATCACCATGCAAATTCAGAAGCTGGAGCGCGAATACGGCGTATCTCTCTTTGAAAGGTATGGCCGGCAGCTGCGGTTAACCCTCCCAGGCGAAAGCCTGCTGAAGCTGGCCGTCCAAATGCTCGATCTCTATGACCAGTCCAAAGAAATCGTAGCAAGCCAAGTCACGGGAACATTGACGATAGGAACGATAAACTCGCTTGCTGCCTATTATTTGCCTCCATTTTTACAAGCACTGAAACAGCTTTATCCTGGTCTCAATATCCAGCTCTTTCCTGACAGCGAAGCTTCCCTCATAACCAAAGTCAGAGAAGGCGACTATGATTTGGGCTTACTGCTGGATCGCTATCCGGCCGACCCTCTCTTGACGTGCACCACTATCAAAGAAGAGCCTCTGGTGCTCGTGGCACCTTTGGCTCATCCGCTCACACACCTGGACCGCATACAGTTATCCGATTTTCAAGAAACGGAATTTATCGTAACGGAAGAAAGCTGCATCTATCGCGGCATGTTTGAAAAATTGCTCAAAGATCACACCATCCCGCTTCAAATCGGCTTCGAGCTCGGAAATTTAGAAGCGATTAAACAATGCGTCATGAATGGGCTCGGTATCGCCTTGCTGCCACGAATCGCCGTTCAGAGTGAGCTCGAACAGAGCAAACTGGTGTCTCTTCCGTTCTCGCACGAAGACTTAACTTTAGATATTCAACTGCTGCTTCATCCCAAAAAATGGATCTCTCAGCCGCTGCAAGCATTTATTGGGCTGTTGACCAAAGGGAGCGAATAAGAAAACCGTCAGGAAAATCCTGACGGTCCTTTACATGCAAAAAGCAACCGTTCCTCTCCTTACGAGTAAACCTACCTTACACAAACTTTTTAAAGCTCCCCTTTCCCTTGATAACTGCAAAAGTGCAGGTAATTTGAGAGTTTTTTGCTATTAAGCTAACTTTGATGCAAAAGTACAGGTAATTTCGGTGATCTGAGCCATTTTGGTCATTCTAGTGAATTTACCTGCAGAAATGCAGGTATTGATTGAGACTGCATGGAGGATGCTGATTTTGATGTACTTTTAGCAGCTGAGCTGAGTAGGCTCCACTTACCCCGACCTGCAACTGGCAGCATGTGTGGAACAACTGTGCTCGGACGAGTGCAGCGTTCTGGCATATAAAAAAAGCCCTCCTTTTCAAAAAGGTAGGGCTTCTTTCATTTTTGATTATATGCGGATGTCGAGATTGCTTCCCAAATGCGGCGCCGCCGATGCGGTAACCAACTGCTGGGATTTCGCAAAATCCTGTACGAGCGTACTAGCTGAAGCTGATTGCATATCGCTCACTTTGCTAAGCAGTTGAATGCCAACCGCCTGCTTCAAAGCGTCTCCGCCGCTAATTGCGTTAAAGACACTGCTGCTGATATTCATAAGCGCTCCTCCTCTCATCGTTCGGTAGCTGGCGAGCATTCGGCCCTAGCCGATTAGCCCCTGTAGCTTTGCGTCTGCCGCTTTCGCGTCATTTGCCGATTCACAGATGTTAGGCTGTACCTAGCACACTTCCAGTATAGGTTTCACTTGCGCAATTCGTCAATCTTCGATTCGATTCTACACGCCAAACGCTGCAGGATTCTCTCTCCAAGAACGCAGCAATGCCATATCTTCCTCTTTGATTGCACCCTTCTCCAGCGCCACTTCAAGCAGCGAAGCGTAATTGGAGAGCGTGTGAAGAGGCATGTCCGCCGCTTGGAACGCATCCGTCGCCTTGTCCAATTGATAGGAGAAAATCGCCAACACGCCCAGCGCAACAGCTCCCGCTTCTTTGACAGCGATGGCCGCTTTCAAAGAGCTGCCTCCTGTGGAGATCAGATCCTCGATGACGATGACCTTTTGCCCTGGTTTCACAGAACCTTCAATCAGATTCTCTTTGCCATGGCCTTTGGCTTTATCCCGAATATAGATCATCGGGAGACCCAGTTTCTGTGCAACCCATGCCGCATGGGGGATGCCAGCTGTTGCTGTGCCGGCTACGACCTCGGCGTCCGGAAATTTCTCTTGAATCAAGCTGACGAAACCGTCAGCGATTGCTTCGCGGATTGCCGGATGTGACATTGTCAGACGGTTGTCGCAATAGATCGGGGATTTCAAGCCCGATGTCCATGTAAAAGGCTGCTGCGGTCTAAGCGCTACCGCACCGATTTCTAATAGAGAAGCAGCAACGTGCTTCGCAATCGTTTCAAGCTGTTGACTCATGTTCTTCCACCGTTCCTTCCGTTGTTAGGTGCTACAGAATGGAATCGATAATCGATTCCATCGCAGCCCTTGGATCCGCCGCGCCTGTGATCGGTCTGCCGATCACGACGTAATCCGTTCCCTGCGCGAAAGCCTCGGCCGGCGTCATGATGCGCGACTGGTCGCCCACATCCGCTCCCGCTGGGCGGATGCCCGGCGTCACGGTGACGAATCCGTCGCCGCACGCCGCCTTAATCGCGGTCACCTCCAATGGTGACGCGACGACGCCCTGCAGCCCTGCGGCATGCGCCAAGCGGGCATAGCGAATGACGGCTTGCTCAACCGTCCCGGTCAAGCCGATTTCTTCATTCAGCACCGCTTGCGAGGTGCTGGTCAACTGCGTCACGCCGATGACGATCGGACGTGCAGCGCCTGCGGCCAACCCCTTGTCGACACCTTCCAAGGCGGCTTCCATCATGTCCTTGCCTCCGGCAGCATGAACATTGAACACATCAACCCCTAGGCGCGTTACGCTTTCCGCGCCGCCTTTGACTGTGTTCGGGATATCATGCATCTTGACGTCAAGGAACACCTTATACCCGCGATCCTTCAAGCTCGCGACGAAGCCGGGACCTGCAGCATAGAACAGCTGCATGCCCACCTTCACGTAGCAAGGAATCCCTTCGAGCTGCTTTAGCAGCCCTTCGGCACTTGCGGCATTCGCGTAATCGAGCGCGACCATAATGCGTCCGGCAACATCCATACGTGTAATTACTGACAAGTCCGCCACCTCTTTCTTAGACATGAACCGGCATTGCGCGTGAAGAGAAATTGATAGCTTCAAGCATATTGACGAGTGCTCTTACCGTATCCAGGGAAGTCATACAAACCACGCCGTTCTCAACCGCTTCACGGCGAATACGGAAACCGTCGCGCTCAGGCGTTTTGCCTTTGGTCAGCGTATTTACGACGAACTGCGCATCCCCGCTACGAATCAGATCCAAGATATTAGGTGAGCCTTCGCTCAGCTTGTTCACTGTTGTTACCGGAAGACCGGCTTCTTGAATCGCCGTTGCCGTTCCGCCCGTAGCGATGATTTTGTAGCCAAGACGGTAGAAGCCTTTCAAAATTTCAATAGCTTCATCTTTGTCTTTGTCAGCGACTGTGACAACGACTGAACCGGCGGATGGAATTTTCATGCCCGCACCGATTAAGCCTTTGTATAGAGCCTTAGCAAAGTTTGTATCGCGGCCCATAACCTCACCTGTCGACTTCATCTCAGGTCCGAGCGTTGTGTCTACACGGCGAAGCTTCGCAAAGGAGAAGACAGGCACTTTAACCGAAACATAGCTATCTTCCGGCCATAGTCCGCTTTTGTACCCCATGTCAGCAAGCTTTTGCCCCATAATAACGCGAGTTGCCACGTTAGCCATCGGGATGTTCGTTACTTTGCTTAAGAATGGCACCGTTCTGGAAGAACGCGGGTTAACCTCGATGACATACACTTGTTCATTGTGGATAACGAACTGGATGTTCACCAAGCCGACTACGTTCAGTTCAAGACCGATTTTTGTTGTAATCTCAATAATTTGCGCTTTAATCGCATCAGAGAGCGATTGCGGCGGATACACGGCGATGGAATCGCCGGAGTGAACCCCTGCGCGCTCAACGTGCTCCATAATCCCAGGGATTAGGACGGTTTCTCTATCGCAAATCGCGTCAACCTCTACCTCTTTACCGAGCATGTAGCGGTCGATTAGAACTGGATGCTCTGGGTTGATTTTCACCGCATATTCCATGTAGCTTAGCAATTCTTCATCGGAGTAGACGATTTCCATCGCACGTCCGCCCAAGACATAGGAAGGTCGAACGATGACCGGATAACCGAACTTCGCTGCTGTCCCAACCGCATCATTGACCGATGTTACAGTGCCACCAGGAGGCTGTGCGATGGAAAGCTTGCTTAGCAAAGCTTCGAATTTTTTACGATCTTCAGCGGTATCGATGCTTTCCAGATCGGAGCCCAGAATGCGAACTCCTGCTTTGTGCAGAGGAGCAGCCAGATTGATCGCTGTTTGTCCGCCGAACTGTACGATAACCCCGATTGGGTTTTCGCGTTCGATTACGTTCATGACATCTTCGAAGAACAATGGCTCGAAGTACAAGCGGTCGGATGTATTGAAGTCAGTGGAAACTGTCTCCGGGTTGTTGTTGATAATAACGGCCTCGTAACCGGCAGCTTGAATCGCCCATACCGCGTGAACGGTGGAGTAGTCGAACTCGATCCCTTGACCGATACGGATTGGACCGGAGCCAAGGACGACGACTTTCTCTTTGGTTGTTTCCGTTACTTCATCTTCTTGTTCATAAGTTGAATAGTAGTATGGCGTTGAAGCTTCGAACTCCGCTGCGCAAGTATCAACCATTTTGTAGACCGGTTTAATGTTCTGCTTCAAGCGATACGTTCTTACTTCAGCTTCGTTAATGAATGTCGAGCAGCCTGCAAGCGTACGAATTTCAGCAACTGCGCGGTCTGTAAAGCCTTTGCGCTTAATTTCGAAAAGCAGTTCAGCTGTCAGTTCATTCGCTGCGATTTCTTGCTCGAACTTGATCAGGCCTTCCAGCTTGTTCAAGAACCACCAGTCAATTTTCGTCAAATTTTGCAATTGTTCTACGGTATAGCCTCTGCGGTAAGCTTCCGCTAGTAAGAACAAGCGCTCATCGTCAGGCTTTTGCAGGCGGAATTCCAATGTTTCCGTATCCAGAAGGTCCGTTTCTTTCAGGAACAAACGATGTACACCGATTTCCAGCGAGCGTACAGCCTTATGAATGGACTCTTCGAACGTACGGCCAATGGCCATCACTTCACCGGTCGCTTTCATTTGTGTCCCCAACTTGCGGTTAGCTGCCGTAAATTTATCGAACGGCCAGCGCGGAATTTTGGACACGATATAGTCAAGCGCAGGCTCAAAGCATGCATAAGTTTGACCCGTTACCGGATTGACAAGCTCATCTAGTGTATAGCCGATCGCGATTTTAGCCGCCATTTTGGCAATCGGATAGCCCGTCGCTTTGGAAGCAAGCGCTGAAGAGCGGCTTACGCGCGGGTTAACTTCAATGACATAATATTGGAAGCTGTGCGGATCAAGCGCATATTGTACGTTACAACCGCCTTCGATGTTCAAAGCGCGGATGATTTTCAGCGAAGCGGAGCGAAGCATTTGATATTCGCGGTCCGACAGCGTTTGGCTTGGCGCTACAACGATACTGTCTCCCGTATGTACGCCTACCGGATCAAAGTTCTCCATGTTACAAACGACGATACAGTTGTCGTTCGCGTCGCGCATAACCTCATACTCGACTTCTTTCATGCCCGCAATACTGCGTTCAACGAGACATTGGCCGATTGGACTATAACGAATTCCGGAAGCTACGATATCCGTCAGCTCTTCCATTGTGTTGCAAATACCGCCGCCTGTACCACCCAATGTGTAGGCAGGGCGAATAATGATCGGGAAGCCGATTTCATTAGCAAAATCGACCGCTTGAGCTACCGTTGTTACGATAACGCTATCCGGTACCGGCTGCTCCAGTTCTCTCATCAAGTCTCTGAAAAGGTCGCGGTCTTCCGCTTTCTCAATCGCAGTAAGCTGAGTTCCCAAAAGCTTCACGTTCTCGCTCTCCAGAACACCGGCGCGAGCCAGTTCTACCGCCATGTTAAGACCCGTTTGACCGCCCAGTGTCGGAAGCAAACCGTCCGGACGCTCTTGACGAATGATTTGTGTTACGAATTCAAGCGTAATCGGTTCGATATATACTTTATCCGCCATGTTCGTATCCGTCATGATCGTAGCCGGGTTGGAGTTGATCAGGATAACTTCCATGCCTTCTTCTTTCAATGCTTGGCAAGCTTGCGTTCCTGCGTAGTCGAATTCAGCGGCCTGACCGATAACGATCGGGCCGGAACCGATCACGAGGATTTTTTTGAGTGTATTATTTTTTGGCATATTGCAGTTCCTCCTTACTTACAGATGACGATGCCGTAGACGCTTTCCACTGAGCAAGCATTTGCGCTTGGCGCGGCTGCTCCGGATTATCGCGTTTGTGCTGACGAATTAGCGAGATAAAATCATCGAACAGATAGCTGGAGTCAAAAGGTCCAGGCGCTGCTTCCGGGTGGTATTGAACCGAGAACGCAGGGTATTTCTTATGTTTCAAGCCTTCGATTGTACGGTCGTTATTATTAATGTGCGTCACTTCAAGATCAGTTCCTGCGACGGACTCTTCTTTAACCGTGTAGCCATGGTTTTGCGATGTAATGTAGCAGCGGCCGGAAGCCAGATCTTTAACCGGGTGGTTGCCGCCGCGGTGGCCGAACTTCAGTTTATCCGTGTCCGCACCGCAAGCGAGTGCAAACAGCTGATGGCCCAAGCAAATGCCGAAGAGCGGGATATCGCCAAGCAGGCCTTTGATCATTTCAACAGCGTGAGGAACGTCTTTCGGATCCCCAGGGCCGTTGGACAGCAGGACGCCGTCCGGTGCAAGGCGGCGAATTTGTTCCGCAGTCGCATCTTGAGGCACAACGACAACGTCGCAGTCGCGTTTGCTCAGATCGCGGATGATTCCGCTTTTTGCCCCGAAGTCAACGAGCACGATACGCTCTTTGTGACCAGGCGCGCCGAAAACACTTTTCGTGGAGACGCGGGCAACTTGATCCGTCATGAGGGAAGTTCCTCTCAAGATTTCAGTCAACTCTGCAACGGATTTATTGGATGTGGTCAGCAAGCTTTTCATAACGCCATGATGGCGGATTTTACGAGTCAGCATGCGCGTATCGATGCCGCTGATGCCTACGATGCCATATTCCTTGAGCAGGCTGCCAAGCGTGTATTGCGCTCTCCAGTTGCTTGGGACTTCTTCATGCTCACGAACGACAAAGCCATGAATGAATGGGCGTACGGATTCAAAATCATCACGAATCACACCGTAGTTCCCCACTAGTGGATAAGTCATCGTCACGATTTGACCACAGTAGGAAGGGTCCGAAAGAACCTCTTGATACCCTGTAATCCCCGTGTTGAATACAACTTCGCCGACGGACTCTCCTTCACTACCGAACGATTTTCCTGTAAAAAGCGTGCCGTCTTCCAGCAACAATCTTGCCTGCATGTATGTTCAGCTCCTTCACTATTGTCAGGCGATTCTCACGAACCGCGGATGTCCTGCTTGCATCTTTATGAATGTCTCGCATAGACTTGCATAAAAAATTATCATTTTGTATAAATATACACGAAATTAACCTTCCCGTACAGATCGTTCTTGTCGTTTTTATGAATAAACGATTTTACCGGAGGCGATCGTGACGACCGGCCAGCCCTTCAGCTTCCATCCGATAAACGGTGTGTTTTTGCTGCGTGAAACGATCTCTTCTTTTATAACCTCGCGTTCGGTTTCCAGATCTACGATCGTAATGTCCGCTACGCTTCCAACATTCAAAGTTCCGTATGGAAGTCCGAATACTTCAGCAGGTTTTTTCGTCATTCGATCGACCAGGAAGCCCAGCGTCCATTGGCCTGTCAGAACAAATTTTGTATACAGCAGGTTGAACGCTGTTTCGAAGCCAAGTATACCGAACGGCGCAAGCATCATGCCTTTCGCTTTCTCCTCTTCCGAATGCGGAGCATGGTCCGTTACGATGATGTCGATCGTCCCGTCTTCCAGACCTTCGATGACAGCCTGCACATCGCGCGGCGTACGCAGCGGCGGGTTCATCTTCCAGTTAGCGTCAAGCCCCGGAATGTCTTCATCCGACAGCACCAAGTGATGCGGGCATACCTCTGCGGTCACTTTAATTCCGAACTGCTTCGCGTGACGAATCAGGCGAACCGATTGCTCTGTGGATACGTGGCACACGTGATAGTGTACACCGGTCGCTTCAGCCAGCAGCACATCGCGCCCTACATGAATCGCCTCGGATTCGTTCGGGATGCCTTTGAGGCCGTGCTTCTTCGCGAAGGAGCCTTCGCTGACCGGCGCTCCGACAACAAGCGTATCATCCTCGCAGTGAGCGATGATCGGCATCCCGATAGATGCGGCCAGCGCCATGGCATCCTTCATCATTTGCGCGCTTTGCACGCCTACGCCGTCATCCGTGTAGCCGATAACACCCGCTTCTTTCAGCGCTGCAAAGTCAGTCAATTCGCGGCCAAGCTCGTTCTTCGTAATCGTGCCGTAAGGAAGGACACGAATGACGCCTTCTGCAGCTGCTTTATCCAATATGTACTTCACCGTATCTACGGTGTCGATAACCGGTCTTGTATTCGGCATGCAGGCAATCGTTGTAAAACCGCCTCTTGCCGCGGAACGCGTGCCCGTCGCAATATTTTCTTTATGTTCAAAGCCAGGCTCTCTCAAGTGAACATGCATGTCGATAAAGCCTGGCGCTACCAGCTTGCCTGCCGCATCGATCACTTCATGACCTTCCGTTTGCGGAGCTGAGCCGCCTTCAACGTCCAGAACCTGGGCAATTTTATCATTTTCAACAAAAATGTGTTTCTTCGCTTGTACATTATTTGCGTCAACTGTAAGTCCGTTTAGAATCCAAATGCCCATTGTGGTGAAATCCCCCTGTTTTATGATAAAGCTCGTTCAATGACGGCCATGCGAATCGGAACGCCGTGAGCAATTTGCGTGAAGATTTTCGATTTTTCATGTTCGACCAGCGCATCGTCCAGTTCCACGTTACGGTTGACCGGAGCAGGATGCATGATGATCGCGTGAGGCGCCAAGCGGCTTGCGCGTTCTAGCGTTAGACCGTACTGTTCGCGGTACTCTTCGGCCGAGCGAAGCAGTCCTGTGTTGTGGCGTTCCAGCTGTACGCGCAGCATCATTACGACATCTGCTTTCAGCGCTTCCTCGAAGGATACATACGGCGCGAACTCAGCGAGCTCCGGAGCCTGCATGCTGGCCGGCGCGCAGAACTGCACTTTGGCGCCAAGTTCGAGCAAGCCCCACAGGTTGGAGCGCGCTACGCGGCTGTGCAGGATGTCGCCGACGATGGAGACCGTCAGCCCTTTGATTGCGCCGAACTGCTTGCGCATCGTGTAGAAGTCGAGCAGCGCTTGCGTCGGATGCTCATTGTTGCCGTCACCCGCGTTGATGAGCGGGATTTGGATGTTCTCGGCGAGCTCTTGCAGCACGCCATTGGGCTTCAAGCGGATGACGCCTGCGTCGATGCCCATAGACTCTAGCGTGCGGACCGTGTCGTAGATCGACTCGCCTTTCTGTACGCTTGACTCCGCAGCAGAGAAATTAAGCACTTCTGCACCTAGACGCTTTTGCGCCATTTCGAAGGAAAACCGGGTTCTTGTACTATTTTCAAAAAATAAGTTGGAAACGAATTTGCCTTGGAATTGATTCGTCACTTTCGCAGGATACTGCTCCCAATGTGCCGCCCGATCTAGGATGCTCATGATCTCTCCTGAGCTAACCCCTTTCAATCCCAGAAAATGCTTTGTTTGTGCACTCACTATGCTCACTCCTGTTTCCCCCTCTGTTGAAGTATGATGACGCCGTCTTTCTCGTCGATTTCCGTTAGCAGCACTTCAATGCTTTCACTTTTGGAGGTGGGCACGTTCTTTCCTACATAATCAGGGCGAATCGGCAGCTCGCGATGCCCTCTGTCCACAAGCACGGCCAATTGAATCATTTGCGGCCTGCCTAAGTCGATTAAGGCGTCCATCGCTGCCCGCACGGTCCGTCCCGTAAAAAGGACATCATCGAAAAGGATGATTTTGCGGTCTTGAATTTGGATGCGGCCGCCTTCTTGGACGTTTTCGACGGACTTCACTTTGACCCGGTCGTCACGATAGGAGGTGATATCAATCTCGCCGACAGGAACCGGAATCCCTTCAATTTCTAAAATCCGTTCAGCGACTCGCTTCGCTAAATAAATGCCTCGGGTCCGAATCCCAATTAGGGTGCAATTTTCTACACCTTTATTCTTTTCAAGTATCTCATGCGCAATCCGTGTAAGAGCACGACGAATTCCCATTTCGTCTATAATCGTGTGTTCAGCTGCATCGTTCATTTGAATCGCCTCCTAAGTAGGAAAACTGGCATCGTAAGCATTGGTTGAGTTTGGCCGAGTTGAGATATGCCAAAAAACTCCTTGCCCAATTTGGCAAGGAGTTAGCGTGCATAAAGATACAGAGCGGGGCATAAGGATGCGCACATCCCCAAGCTTGTTCATAAACCGAATCCGCGACTCAGTCTATCCCGTCTTTTCTCATCGACTACCTTGCCAGCCTCTCTGGACTGTTTTTAAAGGTACATATGTAATTAAAAGAATTATGCCACTTTCGACAAGACATGTCAATATGCATAACGTTGAATTTTTGAGCAGAGGATTTCCTATGTGTTATAATTTACATATTAAATAGGATTCCGCTTTGTTACGAAACTCTAAGGAGGAAAACATGTTCAAACTGTTCAAGCTTTTGAAACCGTACAGAATTTCAGTTGCTGCTATCATTACGTTAATGCTTCTGCAGTCGCTGGCCCAATTATATCTCCCCACTTTGCTCGCGGACATCGTCGATGTCGGGGTCTTAAAAGGAGATGTTGCATACATTCTCCGTTTTGGGGTTTATATGCTTTTAGTAGCTATGGGCGCTATGGGCTGTGTCATCATCGCAAGCTACTTGCTGGCTCGGACGGCTACTGGATTCGGAAGAGATTTACGCGGCAAGCTTTTCAGCCATGTCGAAAGCTTTTCATTGCATGAATTTGACAAGCTCGGCACCTCCTCTCTGATTACAAGAACGACGAACGACATCGCGCAAGTCCAGCAGGTAATCGTCATGATGCGGATGTTCATCGGCGCGCCGACGATGCTGATTGGCGGTGTGATTATGGCCACCTACAAAGATGCTCATCTGGCGATTGTCCTGATCTCCGTTATCCCGATTCTTGCGTTGGCGATCATTGGCATCATGCTCAAAGGGCTTCCGCTTTTTAAATTGCTGCAAGTCAAAATCGACGGCATAAACCTCGTGCTTCGCGAGCATTTAACCGGCATTCGGGTCATTCGCGCTTTTAACCGTTCCGGACATGAAAAACAGAAGTTTGAGAAAGCGAACCTCGATTACACCCAAACAGCCATCAAAGTAAACACCATCATGGCGACCATGATGCCGGTGATGATGCTGGTCTTTAACCTGGGCATTGTCGTCATCCTTTGGTATGGCGGAGTGCGGATTGACGATAACCAAATGCAGATTGGCGATTTGATGGCTTTCATCCAATATGCGATGCAAATTATGTTCTCGATGTTCATGATGACGATGATCTTCATGATGATACCTAGAGCATCCGCATCTTCCGTGCGTATTCATGAAGTTTTGTCCATGAACTCTACGATCCATGATGCCAATGAGGCGAAAAGCCTTTCTTCGAATCAAGCTGCGATCGAATTTAAGAATGTGACTTTCAGCTATCCTGGCGCAGAACAGCCGGCGATTCGTGATATTTCCTTCCGGGCCGAGCCCGGTGAGGTAACTGCCATTATCGGAGGTACAGGTTCCGGTAAAACGACACTGATTAATTTGCTTTTACGCTTTTACGATATAAACGGAGGCAGCATTACCGTTGGCGGCCTTCCCTTGCCTGCACTGAAGCTGGAAAGCCTCCGGCAGCATATCGGTTACGTGCCTCAAAAGGCAGCGTTATTTTCCGGAACCGTTGCCGATAACATCCGTTTCGGACATGAGACGGCGACGGACGAGGAGATCCGCCAGGCGGCTGCGACTGCGCAAGCGGCAGATTTCATTGCCGAGCTGAAAGACGGATATGAATCGATTCTCGCCCAAGGCGGAACGAATTTATCAGGCGGTCAGAAACAGCGGCTCGCCATTGCAAGGGCGCTCGCCCGCAAACCGGAAATCTATGTGTTCGACGACAGCTTCTCCGCGCTTGACTTCAAAACCGATGCTAAGCTGAGAGCAGCGCTTAAAGTGGAGACGGTACAAGCAACGAAGATCATCGTAGCCCAGCGTGTCAGCACCATTATGGACGCTAACCGGATCATCGTTTTGGAAGATGGGCGTATTGCAGGTATCGGCACGCATGCCGAGCTGATGAGCACCTGCAGCGTATATCAAGAAATTGTGGCTTCCCAGCTGTCAGAGGAGGAAATTGCATGAGTGAACAATCGAAAAAGCAGCCCCCTTCTTCCTCACAAGGAGTAAATTCGGCTCATTTTGGCCGTGGAGGCATGGGGGCAATGGGCAGGCCGGTTCAAAAAGCGAAAGATTTCAAAGGGACATTGCGCCGCCTTTTCAGCTATATGAAACCGTTCCGGGTATCCATCTTTTTTGTTATTGGGGCTGCTATCCTGAGTACGGTATTCAGCATCATTAGTCCCAAACTGATGGGGAACGCAACGACAAAGCTGTATGAAGGCTCCATGGCCAAACTGAAAGGTGTGGCCGGCGCCAAAATCGATTTCGATGCGCTCCTTCAGATCGTTTTGATCCTCGCTGCGCTTTATGTATTCAGTGCTGTATTAACCTTTATCCAGCAAAGGATCATGGTTGGCGTCACTCAGAAAATCGTGTTTAATCTTCGTAAAGATATCAGCGAAAAGCTGACCCGGGTCCCTCTTTCCTTTTTTGACACACGCAGCCACGGGGATACGATGAGTCGCGCCACGAACGACGTGGATACGATCTCGTCCACCATGCAGCAGAGCTTGACGCAGTTGATCACCTCGGTCGTAACACTGCTGGGGATCATCATCATGATGCTTACGATTAGCCCTTTGCTCACATTAGCCACCATCATTACTTTGCCTTTAAGTATTTGGGGAACGAAGATCATTGCTTCACGGTCTCAAAAGTATTTCAAAGGACAACAACAAACGCTTGGCGAGCTAAACGGCCACGTCGAAGAGATGTATACCGGGCATACCATTGTTAAAGCTTTCGGACGCGAAAACAAATCGATCGAGAAATTCAATGAAATTAATAACGGGTTATATCACTCCGGCTGGAAGGCGCAATTCATTTCCGGGATGATTTTTCCCCTCATGTCGTTTATCGGCAATATCGGTTATGTGCTTGTCAGCGTTATCGGGGGGATCATGGTTACGAATGGCTCGATCAAAATCGGTGATATTCTGGCGTTCATTCAATACTCCGGACAATTTGGAATGCCGATCACACAGGTTGCCAACATCGCGAACATTATTCAGTCCACAATCGCAGCCGCCGAACGAATCTTCGAGCTTTTGGATGAGCCTGAGGAAGTGTTGGAAGAGGCAGCCGGCAAAGCTTTATCCAATGTGCGCGGGATTGTGCAATTTAAGGACGTCGCTTTCTCCTACAAAGCGGATACGCCGCTTATCGATCATATGAATATTGAGGTAAAACCGGGACAAACGGTAGCCATTGTCGGACCGACCGGAGCGGGCAAAACGACGATTGTCAACCTGCTGATGCGCTTCTATGAATTGCAAAGCGGGACGATTTCCATCGATGGCGTAGATTCACGCAAAATGTCTCGCAGCGATCTTCGCGGACTTTTCGGGATGGTCCTTCAAGACACTTGGCTGTTCAACGGGACAATTCGCGATAATATTGCTTACGGCCGAGAGGGCGCGTCCGATGAAGATATTGTGAATGCAGCGCGGGCGGCTTACGCGGATCATTTCATTCGAACGCTGCCGGACGGTTACGAAACAGTGCTCAATGAAGAAGCCTCCAATCTCTCTCATGGACAAAAGCAGCTGCTGACTATTGCCCGGGCAATTCTCGCGGATCCTGCGATCCTGATTCTCGATGAGGCGACCAGCTCCGTAGATACACGGACGGAAGTTTCCATTCAGAGAGCGATGAACAATCTGATGGAGAATCGCACGAGCTTTGTCATTGCGCACCGTCTTTCTACCATTCGAGATGCCGATCTCATTCTTGTAATGAATCATGGTACTGTGATTGAGCAAGGAACTCACGAACAGCTCCTCTCGCAGCAAGGCTTCTATGCCGACCTTTACAACAGCCAATTCGCCTCAAATGCCGTTTCATAATCAGGGGACTGCGTACCGAGTTCATCGGGCTCCTTACGCAGTCCTTTTCACCTCGTCCCCTATCTGCTAATATAGGAGAGTCAATTTAATTTTGAAGGAGATGTCACCATGAGCGAAATGAATACGCTAGAAATCATTCAGTTTATTAAAGAAAGCAAGAAAAAAACACCTGTGAAAGTATATGTAAAAGGAAACCTTGACGGCATTAACTTCGGAGAAGGCAGCCAATCCTTCATTTCCGGCGGCAGCGGCGTCGTATTTGGCGAGTGGAGCGAAATCTCCCCTGTGCTGGAAGCTAACAAAGAGCAAATCGCTGATTATGTGGTTGAATCAGACCGCCGCAACTCCGCGATCCCTATGCTTGACCTGAAAGGCATCAACGCTCGTATCGAGCCAGGTGCGGTTATTCGCGATAAAGTACATATCGGTGACAACGCCGTTATTATGATGGGCGCACTTATCAACATCGGCGCATCCGTAGGCGACGGCACGATGATCGACATGAACGCGGTTCTTGGCGGCAGAGCGCAAGTCGGCAAAATGTGTCACATCGGAGCCGGAGCTGTTGTTGCCGGCGTAATCGAGCCTCCTTCCGCACAACCATGCGTAATCGAGGATGATGTGCTTGTAGGCGCGAACGCAGTTATCTTGGAAGGCGTGCGCATCGGTAAAGGTTCCGTTGTTGCCGCTGGTGCAATCGTTACTCAAGACGTAGAAGAATATACCGTTGTTGCAGGTGCTCCTGCGCGCGTAATCAAAAAAGTTGACGACAAAACAAAATCCAAAACAGAAATCTTACAAGATCTTCGTACCCTGTAAGATCATCTGGAGGGAACGCTATGCTTAGCCCTTTCACCCTTCTGCGCCGTGAGCTGCACCAAATCCCGGAGCCGGGCTTTCAGGAATTCAAGACGCAGCAGCTGCTTCTGGACCACCTTGCCAAGCTGCCGCAGGATCGGATGACCATCCGTACATGGCGTACAGGCATTCTGGTTTATTTGAAAGGAACGAATCCAACCAAACGCTTCGGTTACCGGGCGGACATGGACGGGCTGCCGATCACGGAGGAAACTTCTCTACCGTTTCCTTCGCAGCACCCCGGTTACATGCATGCCTGCGGACATGATTTGCACATGTCCATCGGAATGGGCGTTGTTGCCCATTTCGCTCAGCAACCGATGCGGGATGATCTGGTTGTCTTGTTTCAGCCAGCGGAGGAAGGCCCCGGCGGCGCCTTGCCAATGCTTGCAGCGGAAGAGCTGCAGGATTGGAAGCCAGATCAGATGGTGGCCCTCCATATTGCTCCCGAATACCCGGTGGGTACGATTGCCACGCGGCCTGAAATCCTGTTCGCCAATACCTCTGAGCTGTTTATCGACCTCTTAGGCAAAGGCGGACATGCGGCCTATCCGCATCAAGCGAACGATATGATCATCGCGGCGACACAAATGGTTGGCCAACTGCAGACGATCGTTTCCCGCAATGTGAATCCGCTGGATTCGGCTGTGGTTACCATCGGCAAAATGGAAGCTGGCACGAAGCAGAACATCATTGCCGAGAAAGGCCGCTTGGAAGGCACGATTCGCACCCTTTCCGCCGATTCGATGAACAAGATCAAGAAGCGGATCGAGGCGGTCGCAGCCGGTATCGAAAGTTCCTTTGAATGCAAAGTCACGATCGATTACGGTTCCAATTACCGCCAAGTGTTTAATGATCCTGCCCTTACGTTGGAATTTATGACGTGGCTGCGCACAAACGATCAGGTTCAGCTTGTGGAATGCACGGAAGCTATGACCGGTGAAGATTTCGGCTACTTTCTGGAGCAAATTCCCGGCTTCATGTTCTGGTTAGGGGTAGACACCCCGCACGGCCTGCACAACGCCAAGCTCGACCCGGACGAGCGCGCCATTGACGTGGCGATAGACACAATAACCGCATATTTTAGATATAAAGCCCAGTAAGTAATGCAAAAAAACCTCCAAGCCCTTGTGAAATGGGCTTTGGAGGTTTTTTGTGCGCAAGTTACAATTTGCTGATAAAACGTTCCAAACGGTTTAGCGACTCTTCCAATACTTCCTGCGAATAAGCGTAAGAAATACGGATAAAGCCTTCCCCATAGGAAGTAAAAGCATCCCCTGGCACAACGGCGACATGTTCTTCTTGAAGCAGTCTCATCGCGAATTCCTGGGAAGATAGTCCGAATTTAGTAATGGAAGGGAACAAATAGAACGCCCCGTCCGGTTTATCCAACTCAAACCCCATTGCCAGCAATCTATCATAGACATAGTCTCTGCGTGCTTCATATTCTTTCCGCATCGGCAGCGCATCGTCAATGCCGGCCGTCAAAGCTTCCAGCGCCGCATACTGGCTTACTGAGCTGGCGCAGGTGACATTGTATTGGTGCACCTTAACCATATGCTCCGTAATATTGGCTGGCGCCAGTGTAAAGCCTATCCGCCATCCTGTCATCGCATGGGATTTGGACAACCCGTTAATGACAATCGTTTTTTCCCGCAGCTTGCCGATGGTCGCAATGGATTGATGCGATTCCCCATATACAAGCTCGCTGTATATTTCATCGGATAAAACAAACAATTCCCGGTCTTCCAGCAGTTGTGCCAAATCGCTCAGTTCTTGCTTGCTCAGCACTTGCCCCGTTGGATTGGACGGATAGCACAAAATCACGCAGCGCGTTTGATCGGTCAAGTAAGGCGCAAGCAGCTCGGCTGTTAATTTCAAACCATTCTCTCTCGTATCTACATACACGGGAACGCCGCCGGCTAAGCGAATCAATGGCTCATACCCCGGATAAATCGGAGCTGGCAGGATGACTTCCGCACCAGGTGTAAGGATCGTTCGAAGTGCAATATCGACAGCTTGGCTGGCCCCCGCTGTCACGATAATCTCATCTGCCGCGCGGTAGGTTTGACCGTACTTCACGTTTACGAAATGCGACACCGCTTCTCTTAACTCCAATAAGCCCGGATTTTGCGTATACACGGTTTTATTTTGATCCAGCGCCTTTTGTCCCGCTTCAATGATATGGCGCGGCGTCGGAAAGTCCGGCTGTCCGATCGTTAATGTCAGCGCCCCTGGAATCGTGCTGACCAGATTGGATATTTTGCGAATACCTGAAATTTGAATCTCTTTCACTTGTGGATTAATTAAATGGTCCAAGTGATTCACTCCTCTCCCCAACAGATGAACCCTAGGATTTTCGTATGGTTTGCAGCAGGTGCTCCATATCGGATGGAATCGGCGCTTCAAACTGCAGCCATTCCCCTGTCCTTGGATGCTCAAAACCAAGAATGGCGGCATGCAGCGCTTGTCCGTCCATTAACATGCCTTTGCTTTTGCCGTACATCGGATCGCCGACTAAAGGATGTCCGATAAATTTCATGTGTACCCGGATCTGATGCGTTCTACCCGTTTCCAGCTTAAGCTCCACAAGCGTGAAATCGCCGAATCGCTCCAATACAACAAAGTGGGTCACCGCGTGTTTACTGTTCTTCTCCGTTACGGTATACATCTTGCGATCATGGGAATCGCGCCCGATCGGCGCATCGATGGTCCCCTGATCATGCTGCAGATTCCCATGGACTAACGCGATATATTTGCGGTTGACCGTATGAGCCTTCAACTGCTCGGCCAAACTGGCATGGGCTTTGTCATTCTTCGCCGACATGATTAAACCCGATGTATCCTTATCGATACGATGCACAATGCCGGGACGCAGTTCTCCATTGATTCCCGACAGATCTTTGCAATGATGCATCAATGCATTGACTAGCGTGCCTGAATAATGCCCAGGCGCAGGATGAACAACTAGACCACGCTGCTTATTGATCACAATGACATCCCCATCCTCGTAGACCACGTTCAGCGGTATGTCTTCAGCAACAAGCTCAACGCCCTGCGGGTCGGGGATTTGGAGCGTTATGATGTCCTGCTCGGACAGCTTATAGTTCGGTTTGATCGTTTTCTCATTGACTTTAACGTGCCCGTCTTTGACCCATTGCTGCACCAAGGTTCGGGACACATCTTCTTCCAATGCTTCCGTAATGAATTTATCGATTCTTTCATTGGCATACTGTTTGTCTACTGTCCATTCCACAACATCATTGGATGCGATCTCAGACGAGGTCTGATTTATGTTCATGTGCCGCTCCCTTTTTCTCTTTTCTCCAAACAAGAATCGAATCTAAGAAAATGAGGATAACCCCGATTACGATAGCGGAATCAGCAATATTGAATATCGGATAAATGTAGTAAATGTCCTTACCAAAAAAGCTGAAATCAAAAGTAACCTGCAGGAAATCCACAACTTCACCAAATAGTGCACGGTCAACAAAGTTGCCGATCGCTCCCCCAAGCAGCAAACTTAGCGCACAAGTTAACAACGTCTTTCGCTCGCGAATCGTCCGGCGCATATACCAAATGATTCCGATCAAAACAAATGTCGTAATCACGATGAAAAACCATCTTTGGTTTTGCAAAATGCCGAAAGCCGCCCCTTTGTTACGATGGGAGGTAATCATGAAGAACTCGCCTAGCACAGAACGTTCTTCGCCGATCGGAATCCTCTTGACAATGAACCATTTGGACACTTGATCCAAAATAAACACAACAAGCGCATAGAAATAATATTTCATGATCTTTTCCTCCTAAGAGTTTTGCTTTAGCAAAACTTACCTCGTACGCATTAACTTTTATCGAAAGCATGAAAGGTCCCTTATTTTCAAGGATTTACCTCACTAAAAACTACTGTCGCTCGGCATTATAACGGTAGGATCAGCTGTAAGAAGGGAGCTGTACGACCTATGAGCCATTTAACCGAGGAACAATCCAAACAATTATATCTGCAATTATTGGAGGAAAAGCTTGGTCTCGAAAAACATTTTGCCACGAATGATCATTTCGGCTTGTCCAACTCTTTCAGAGACGGTACAGGCGAGCTCTCGATGTACGATAATCATCCTGGCGATGTGGCTACAGAAATTTACGAACGCGAGAAAGATATATCGCTTAATGAACATGCCGAATTTCATTTGCAGCAGGTTGATGAAGCCTTAGCTCATATGGAAAAAGGGGATTATGGCCATTGTGTCTTTTGCAAAAGCCCGATTTCTTTTGAGCGTTTGCAGGCCATTCCAACCACGCTCTACTGTCTAGAGCACGTCCCTGATCCTGAACGATCTATCCGAAGACCCGTCGAAGAACAAATTCTGTTTCCGCCTTTTGGCCGGACAAGCTTTGACGAACGCAGCGACGAAACCGAATTTGACGGTGAAGACGCTTGGCAAATCGTCGAGAGCTGGGGGACATCCAACACGCCCGCCTTTGCGGAAGATCCTAACGTTGAGAACTACAATGAAATGTACATTGAAGCTGACGAGAATGAGGGCTACGTGGAATCTTTCGAAAGCTTCGTAGCCACGGATCTATACGGTGAACATGTTACCATCGTGCGCAGCAAAGCTTACCGGAATTACATGCACAGCAATGAAGGCGATCCGTTTCTTGAACCGGAACAACGTTCCCTCGATGACGAGCCGCTCTAAAAAACAGGACAAACGAGCTTCGCTATCAGCGCAAGCTCGTTTGCTCGTTGATTACTCGTGGTAATGAGCAGCAACCACTTCATTACATCTGACACACAGGGTCGGATGTTCTTTACTTTGCCCAACCTCTGGGGTCACTATCCAGCAGCGTTCGCACTTCTCGCCGTCTGCAACAGCAATGGCAATCGCGATATCCTTCGACTGATAAGCCCCCTCAGGCGCCCCCGTACCCGGTTGATGTACACTTACAGCAGACACGATGAACAATTGATCCAACTGCTCAAGCTGTGTAAGCAAGCTATACGTCGCTTCGTTCGGATACAGGTGTACAGCTGCTCCTAAAGAGTTGCCGATCACTTTCTCTTTGCGCGCTTCTTCCAGAGCTTTCAAAACTTCGTCCCGAACATCCAGGAAGCTGTTCCATTTATTTTCCAATTGCTCGTTGTACAAGCTGGTATCCACTTCCGGCAGCTCAGCCAATTGAACACTGCTTAGCTCGACACCGGGAATGTTCTTCCACACTTCATCAGCCGTATGAGCTAATATAGGCGAAATCAACTTCGTAACAGCGACTAAAGCCGTATACAAGACCGTTTGCGAAGCTTTACGCGCAGCATCTTGCGGTGCATTGGCATATAAGCGATCTTTAATAATATCCAAGTAGAACGAGCTCATCTCAACTGCGCAGAAATGATGAATCGTTTGATACACGACGTGGAATTCATAAGCATCATATGCTTTTACAACTTTCTCAATCATCCGGTTCAAACGAATCAATGCATAGCGGTCAAGCTCTGACAAACTCTCTGCGGCTACCTGGTCTGTCGCCGGATTGAAATGACTGAGGTTTCCGAGCAGGAAGCGCAGCGTGTTGCGGATTTTACGGTAAACTTCCGTCGTTTGGTTCAAAATGTTGTCGGAAATCCGGTGGTCGGATTGGTAATCCACGGAGGACACCCAGAGGCGCAAAATATCAGCACCAAGCTTACCGCACACAACATTAGGATCAATCGTATTTCCGATGGACTTGGACATTTTGCGCCCTTCACCGTCAAGTGTGAAACCATGGCTCAGAATGCCTTTGTACGGAGATTGCTCTTTCGTCGCAACGCCTGTAATCAAGGAAGAGTTAAACCAACCACGGTATTGGTCGGAACCTTCCAAATACAGATCTGCCGGCCATTGCAGTTCAGGGCGGGCTTCAAGTACGGCCACGTGGCTTGAACCTGAATCGAACCATACGTCCATGATATCCGTTTCTTTACGGAATTCGCCATGACCGCATTTCGAACAGCAAGTTCCCTCCGGAAGCAGGTCCTTCTCCTCTTTAATAAACCATGAGTTCGAACCTTCTTGCTCAAAAAGCTGAGCGACATGCTCGATCGTTTGCTCGTTCACCAGCGGTTCATTACAGCTGCGGCAGTAGAAGATCGGGATTGGGACGCCCCATGCACGCTGTCTCGAAATACACCAGTCCCCACGATCGGCGATCATGTTGTGCAAGCGGGTTTCTCCCCACTCCGGCGTCCACTTCACTTTTTTGATTTCATCCAGCATCTCTTGTCTGAATTTATCGATGGAAGCGAACCACTGCTCCGTAGCGCGATAAATAACAGGCTTCTTCGTCCGCCAGTCATGCGCGTACTGATGCTGAATTTCTCCCGCTTTCAGGAGCAAGCCTGATTCCTGCAGCTTCTCAATGATCAGCTTGCCGCCTTTTTCATAGAACAAGCCTTCAAAGCCCGGCGCTTCCGCTGTAAAGTGTCCTTGATCGTCGACCGGACAAAGTACGCCGATGTTGTAGCGCTGACCGATGGCAAAGTCGTCTTCCCCATGTCCTGGAGCCGTGTGTACACAGCCCGTACCCGCTTCCAGCGTAACATGCTCACCAACCATCACAAGCGACTCACGGTCATAGAACGGATGCTGACACGTTACGTATTCAAGCTCTTGCCCTTTCACAGTGGACAACACTTCGTAATCATTCCAACCAATTGCTTTCGCCGCCGCCTCTATCAGGCCTTTTGCCAGCACATACTTCTTCCCGTTTGCTTGCACCACAGCATAGTCGAATTCCGGATGCAGGGAGATCCCCAGATTCGCCGGAAGCGTCCAAGCTGTCGTCGTCCAGATGACGATGGCCGCATCTTGAGGAAGCTTGTCTTTACCGTCTTTAACCGGGAAAGCCACATAGATCGATGAGGACGTTTTTTCTTTGTACTCAATCTCCGCTTCAGCCAGCGCACTTTCTGACGATGGAGACCAATAAACCGGCTTCAAGCCTTTATAGACGTAGCCTTTTTGGACCATTTTGCCGAATACGCGAATTTGTCCGGCCTCATACTCCGGTTGCAGTGTGATATACGGGTTTTTCCAGTCACCGCGAATACCCAGACGCTTGAATTGACTTTTCTGCTTCTCTACGGATTGCAGCGCATATTCTTTACAGTATTCACGGAATTCAGGAACCGTCATTTTCTTGCGATCGACTTTTCCGCTGTTCGTGATCACCTGCTCGATCGGCAAACCGTGCGTATCCCAACCCGGCACATAAGGAGCATCATAGCCTTGCAGCGTTTTAAAACGTACGATAATATCTTTCAAAACTTTGTTAAGCGCATGCCCAATATGAATATCTCCATTTGCGTATGGAGGCCCATCGTGCAAAATAAATTTAGTTCTGCCTTTGCGACTCTCCTGCACTTTGGCATAGATATCTTCGGCATCCCAATGTTCTTGAATTTTTGGCTCCGCTTGAGGCAAGTTCCCTCTCATCGGAAAATCGGTTTGTAATAATTTTAATGTTTTGCCATAATCCATTTCAACCACTCCATTCTTACCCTTATCCATAATATTAACCAGAAAAACAAAAAAAGCCTCCCATCCCCAAAAGGGACGAGAAACTCTGCTCGCGGTACCACCCTCGTTAATAAGCAGCAGGAAGACGCTTTAACCGCGTGCCAAACCTCGCTTAATCACTCGATCATGTGTAACGGCATGACCCGGTTCTCTCTACTTGATTCAAGAGACACTCCTGGGGGATATTCGGCACGCTGCAGAGATTAGGCTCACACCAAGACCCCTAATTCGCTGACACTGCATTAACGTCCTACTCGTTCCAGTCATAGCTTTGCTGAGATACATTTAAAAGGAGTATAACGAATTCACTAGACATAGTCAATATGACAGCCGCCTAGCAGCTATCTACCTATGCTTCTTCCTTTTGATCAAACTGCATGCTCTGCCAGCCTTCATTGTTTAAAAGCTCCAATTGAGCTTCCAGCAGCGTCCGGAAACGCGTCCGGTAAATCGACGCCTGCTTCTTCAATTCCTCAATCTCCAGAGCTACCTTGCGGGAACGCGTCAAGGATTCGTTAATAATCCGGTCAGCATTCTTCTCGGCTTCCTTCAGAATGAGCTGCGCTTCTTTCTTGGCGTTGTTTCTCACTTCATCCGCCGCTTCTTGTGCAACGATAATCGTTTTGCTTAACGAATCTTCGATATTCGTGAAATGATCCAGGCGCTCCTGCAGTGCCACCGTTTGATTATGTAAGTCTTTATTCTCACGAATCAACGCCTCATAATCCTTAATGACTTGATCGAGGAATTCATTCACTTGATCTTCATCATATCCGCGAAAAGAACGGGAAAATTCCTTGTTATGTATATCTAACGGTGTTAATGGCATTCGTGCCCCTCCTTAGCGTCTTGCGCAGCAAAACGCACATCTATACAGAACACTTCGACAGAAAATAAGCAATTCCTGCAAAGTTCGTGGATAATTTATCCACGTTCAAGCGAACTTACCTATTTTCACACGAATCCTACCTTTTTTCGTTACGCCTTCCACCTCAAGCACCTTGAATCGGCCGAACCCTTGCATCGAGACCATGTCGCCTTCTTTCAGCGGCTTGCTCGGATCTTCCTCCGCCTTCCAATTGACGCGGCAGCGTCCGGCTTGGATAGGTATAAGCACTTTTGCCCGGCTAAGCCTGAATACATTGCTTACAATCCCGTCCATTCGCATGGAGGCAACGGACAGCGTCAGCTCGTCCAGCTTCACGGAGGATAACTCCAACTTATTGAGCGGCAGCAGCTCGGTTTGGACATGGACTTTATGTACTTGAGATAAGTTTAAGTGCAGGTAATCCGCAGCATCGCGAGTGACCAAGCAGTGGCAGCCACCCTCAATAACATGAATATCGCCAACCTTGTCCCGCTTCATGCCGAGTCCAAGAATGGCGCCCATGTAATCCCCATGTTCCAATACTAGAAATTTGCCGTCTCCGGATGAAACGGAGAGGACAGCCATCTCCATCTCCATCTCTTCCCCGTCCAAATCACGGTAATCGGGGGCGATTAACGCCCTCCTGCGTTCAGCATCCGCGTACCCGCCGTCCAGCCGGCAGTGCACATCCGGATGCCGATTGACCAATGACGTAAGAATAAAGGCTTGTCTGGGATCCAGAAAGTCGGTCAGCTTCACGGCATGATTCTGCGCTGCCCGCTCCACCCAATCCCAGGCTTTATCTACAAAGTAATGTTCGTCCGAATGAAAATGACTATAGAGTTCTTTATGCAAAGTTAAAACATCCCTACAATGAAATCTAGAACAGCCATAATCCCCATAACCACAAAGCGCAATGCGATCAGTGCTACGATTGGGGATAAATCAATGAACCCTATGCTGGGAATTATTTTTCGGAAAGGACTTAAATACGGTTCAACTAATTTCCCGAGCAAACCTCCGATAAAACTGTCGCGTGCATTCGGAAACCAGGAGAGAATTAAGTAACCGATGATCATGAAATAATAAATTTCCATCAAAATACTAAGATAATAGTGAACGTAATCCACGTACGCATCCACCTCTGTGTTAGGATATGCGCCTATTCCTCACCCATCATCTCGGAGATGTGGCCATGAATATCAACTGTGTCAGGGGTGCAAAGGAAGATATTCGGTCCCAGTTTGGAGATAGACCCATTCAAAGCATATACCGTACCGCTTAAAAAATCTACGATGCGTATGGCCTGATCGCCGCGAACACGCTGCAGATTGACGACCACCGCTCTTCGGGAACGAAGATGATCCGCGATGTCTTGCGTCTCTTCGTAGGTTCTAGGCTCACTCAGCACGACACGTGCATTCTTCTGTGAGTGAATACTGACGACATTAGCCTTATTTTTATTACGTAATTCATAAGGATTGGTTTCAGGTTCTTCCGCAGTTTCCACGATTCGCTCTCGCTCCACAACTTCTTCCTCTTCTTGCAGCCCAAGAAAATTCATAAAACGGTTATAAACTCCCATTATAATTCCCTCCTATCCGCTTCTTCAATCCTAAGCAACCGCTACGCTTCTTTTCCGACTAAAACAGTCCCCAAACGCACCCATGTAGCTCCTTCTTCTATCGCCACTTCAAAATCTCCCGACATCCCCATGGACAATTCTTTGATCTCGTAAGGGAAAATGGCCCGCTCATTCAAGCGGTCTCGCAGTTCTCGAAGTCCGCGGAACACAGGTCTTGTTGCATCGGCTTCCATTTCATAAGGCGCCATAGTCATTAAACCGGAGATATGTATATGCTGCAATTTGCTGACTTCTTCAGCAAATTCGAAGAAATGCCCGGGATCCATGCCGTACTTGGACGCTTCTCCGGAAATGTTGACTTGCAGCAGACAGTTTACTTTGATGCCAAGCGCCGCAGCCTGCTTGTCCAGTTCTCTGGCCAAGGACATCCGGTCGAGCGAGTGAATGTAGGCGAATTTGCCAATGACATCCTTCACCTTATTCGTTTGCAAATGACCGATGAAATGCCACGTTCCCCGTTCATGCAGCGCTTCCCACTTGGGCTTCACATCCTGCCAGCGGTTCTCGCCGATATGCAGAAGTCCGGCATCAAGTACGCTTCTCGTCGTCTCCAGGGAAACATACTTCGTTACAGCAATGATCTTGATCTCATTCTCATGCCGTCCTGACCGCTTGCATGCTGCGGCCGCACGAGCTTCAACTTCTTCTTTACGCGCCAGTAAACTCATGATATGCGAACACCTCAATTCCAAACATCGATTGCCTGCCTCTTCCTAACGAAGACCAATCCAAGCAACCATTCTACCTGTCGAGCCGCCTTCTTTCCGATGAGAAAAAAAATGATCGGTGCTGCAGCTCGTACATAACTGAGTTACTTCGATATGGGACGACAAAATTCCTGCTTGGATCAACAATTTTCGGTTCAATTCTTGCAAATTCAGCATGTACTTGCCGTTTGCTTTCCTTCTGATGACTGTAAGCTGTTCATCCGTCTCAGCTTGAATCTCACTAAGAACCGTATAAACACGGCTTGCAACGGTGTCGTCAACTTCATAGCAGCATATCCCGATGGAAGGCCCGATTGCCGCTCTGATGTCAGACGGCCGACTTCCAAAAGTATGTGTCATTAAGGATATTGTAGCCATGGAAATGTTTAGCACGGACCCTTTCCACCCGGCATGAGAAAGCCCTATAGCCTGTTGAACAGGGTCGTAGAAAAACAGCGGCACACAGTCTGCAAACTGCGCACAGAGCACAATTCCCTTCTCCTGCGTGATGAAGCCGTCCTTCGCTTGAATCGCCGATTCTCTGGACGTTCTCCCTTTGCCCTTCTCATTAAGGCTGACGACGGCCACCTCATTCCCGTGTACTTGCTCGCCATAGGTAAAAGCATCAAACGGCAATCCGACCGCCTCAGCAAGCAGCTGACGGTTCCTGATCACGTGCTCCGTCTTATCCTGCACATGCAGGCCGCAATTCAGCGTTGAATACGGAGCTTCACTGACCCCGCCATGGCGGGAGGTGAAGCCCGCCGTTAATTCTTTGTACGGTTCCATCCAACTATCTATCGTGAAAAGATCAGGTTGATTCTCTTGTATTTTTTTCACAAATGGTTCCACGTTAATTCCTCTCCCTTACATTCACCTATCTCTACTTTAGCACAAAACAAAAAGACACACGATTGTCTCTTGGCTAACTGCGAGGCAGCAGCCTGCATTCGTGTGTCAGACGTTAATTACGGAACTGCCGGTTAATCTCATACACGCCTTCATTTTCATCGGTTTGACGATACGGCCGAACATCTTCGAGCTTTACCAGCACAACGTCAGCGCCGATTTTTACAATATGCTTCCATGGAATAATAACGTCCGTCCCCGAACCGAACAATCCGAAGAAGCGGCTTTGGTTAGGCACTACAATCGATTCGATCCGCCCCTGGCGAAGATCGAGCTCCAAATCGCTGATCGTTCCGAGCTTTTTGCCGTCCACGATATTGATGACATCCTTCGTCTGAAAATCAGATATTTTCATGAGGCTTTTCACCACGAATCTCATTAGGATTTTAACTGATTTTGTACTAGTATATGTGCAGGATGGGCAAAATGTCCTGAAAATTAAAAAAAGACCGGCACAGCTTGTCACAGCCGTGTCCGGTCTTTATGTAAAGAAATTACGATTTCACGTGTTTCTGCATCTGGCAAATGGCCGATTTCTCAAGCCGGGAAACCTGTGCTTGGGAAATGCCAATCTCATCGGCAACCTCCATCTGTGTCTTCCCTTCAAAGAATCGCATGGAGAGTATCATTTTCTCCCTTGCATTGAGCTTGCGCATCGCTTCGCGAAGAGCGATTCCTTCAATCCAGGACATGTCCTTATTCCGCTCATCGCTGATCTGATCCATCACATAGATCGGATCGCCGCCGTCATGATAGATCGGTTCGAATAAGGAAACCGGATCCTGTATGGCATCGAGCGCAAAGACGACATCTTCCTTCGGTACATTCAGCGCCTCGGAGATCTCATAAATCGTCGGCTCGCGCGAGTTCGCATTCGTCAGGCTGTCTCTGACCTGCAGCGCCTTGTAAGCAATATCTCTTAAGGAACGAGAAACGCGAATCGGGTTATTATCTCGTAAGTAGCGGCGTATCTCACCTATAATCATCGGTACAGCATAGGTTGAGAATTTGACATTTTGGCTCAAATCGAAATTATCGATGGCTTTCATCAGACCGATGCAGCCAACTTGGAAGAGATCGTCCACATACTCTCCGCGATTATTGAACCTCTGGATCACACTTAGAACCAATCTGAGGTTCCCATTCACCAATTTTTCCCTTGCCGTTCGCTCCTGCTTGGTCTGCAAATCAGCGAACAGCTCGCGCATTTCAGCATTGGTCAGAACAGGCAGTTTGGCGGTATCAACACCACATATCTCAACTTTATTTCGGGTCACCGTGATTACCTCCCAAGGAGAAACATTACTGTTAATTATCCCCGCGAGTGAGTGATTTATTCCTCGTCCAACCGCTGTCAGGCCACTTGACAAAAGGCTCTCGACTCGCTCCCCCCTGTGACTCCTGAACAATTTCGACATTGCCTGCGAAAAAATATTTTTCACAAAAAAAAGAGAGGCAGGATGGCAACACCATCCTAAGCTCTCCTTTTCCCTTACACCATCTTATTAAATTCTTTACGAAGCCTTTTAATGATCCGCTTTTCCAGCCTTGAGATGTACGATTGCGAGATCCCCAGCAAATCTGCAACGTCCTTTTGCGTTTTTTCCTCGCCATCCTGTAAACCGAAACGAAGTTCCATAATAATTCGCTCACGCTCGCTTAGTTTATCGAGCGCCTTATGCAGCAGCTTGCGGTCAACCTGTTCCTCGATATTGCGGTAGATAGTATCGTTCTCCGTTCCGAGCACATCGGATAACAGCAGCTCATTGCCGTCCCAATCTATATTCAGCGGCTCATCAAAAGACACTTCCGTTCGTATTTTGCTGTTCCGCCGCAGGTACATCAGAATTTCATTCTCAATACACCGTGAGGCGTATGTAGCGAGCTTTATCTTTTTCTCAGGATCAAAAGTGTTCACCGCTTTAATTAAGCCGATGGCGCCAATCGAAACCAGATCCTCGATATTGATGCCGGTATTCTCGAATTTTCTAGCTATATAAACAACCAATCGCAGGTTGCGCTCGATCAGCATCGCTCGAATCGCCGCATCTCCGGACGGTAATTTTTCCAATAAGTATTCTTCTTCTTCTCTTGTTAGCGGAGGCGGCAAAGCTTCGCTTCCACCTATGTAATAGATTTCTTCTCCTTTAAGACCAAGAAGCATCAAAATTCTGTAGTACGTTAGTTGAAAAAGCATTTTCCACTTCAAGAACATGATCGTTTCCTCCTAAGAGTTTTCCGTAGGAAAACTAGCTTCGTAAGCATTCTCTGAGTTTTCCGTAGGAAAACTTGCATCGTATGCATATGCAGAATCGTAAGCGCTATGGAAATACTACCCGGCTGATATTAACGCCGGATGAATAATCGCTTGATAGGACCCGTCGTTGCAAAGCTTGCCTCCGTCGAGACCGATGAGTACCTTAGAAGCTTCAATTTGCGTATGATTATGGGTAATCACCACCTTATCCGGCTTGATGGCCAGCATGAATTGGGTGTTCCGGTTTACGCCCCGGTAAGGCACGAGACGCAAGCGGTCCTGCCAGATAAACTCCTCCACACCCAAACCGCTTATAATTTGGTCAACATCGGCCGACCGAATCCTCTGAAGCCATTCTGCAGGCAGTACATCGCCCCATTCCGATACTTCCATCACCATGACAGGGGTGCGTGTTAACGGATCATACAATTGATTTCCGGTATCAATGAGCCCTTTACAAGAGGCTGTGTAATCTCCTACGTGAATCGTAACCTCCGCTACAAAGGTTGTCAGCACCTCGCGCTGCTTCGAGCTTTGCAGCACAGTTCTGAACCACCACAGCAAAGGAATCAGCAGCAATAGGACAAAAAGTACGCTGCCAATCTGAACTTGGAACATGGCCACACCGGATTGGGTAAATACAATTCCTTTCATTACATCCGATGAGGATGCAAGGACATAATGGATGCCAAACATGCCGCCTGCGACAGCAAAATTTACTAAGAGGAACGTTCCGAGGTTTCTCAATAAATTTTGTAAAGAGCCGAACCCGAAAGCAGTCATAATCATCCCTATACAAAACATACATTTCACAGAAAATGTAAAAAGAAATAAAGGCACCGGCAAGAACATAATGACGACATAGGAGGCTCCTAGGAACGACGAACCTGCAATTCTCCACCACTTGAACGGTATTTTCCGTGTTTTGGCCGTTACAATCAGCATGGCCGCATCCATCAGAAAGTTCAGCAGGAAAATGAGATCCGCGTAGACGATCACAATGTCCTCACCTCCATGAAAGATGCTTTTTCAACCATTTTCCTGACGAAACTTTAAGGTTCTAAATCAGTATAGGGCAATCCTAGTTCAAAGTCTGTCTAAACTTGCTAGTAGGGAGCTACTTTTTTTGTCAGTTGATGAAGTCTATTTCTCAACTAGAAAAGCCTTAAGAATAAGAAAAAACCGAAGCCGCTACATGACGTAGGACTTCGGTCTCTTTACAAGTTTTGTGTAATTATTTGTCGTTATTCCGTCCGCGATTGCGCAGGAACGTCGGAATATCCAACTGATCGTTGGATGGCTGTGAGCCGAATGGCTTGAGGTTATTCAACCGATTGTCCGAAGCCGCGGAAGACGATTGGGGCTGCTCTTGGTGACCTGTTACCGGACGCTTGGCAGGTTGACTCAGATGGGATGTTTTATGCTCAAACCCTGTAGCGATTACCGTTACTAGAATTTCGTCTTTCAGCTTCTCATCGATAACCGCTCCGAAAATCATGTTCACTTCGATATCGGAAGCAGATGCCACGATATCCGCCGCTTCATTGACTTCGTACAAGCTTAGATTCACACCGCCCGTGATGTTCATCAAAACCCCGCGAGCGCCTTCGATGGACGTTTCCAAGAGCGGTGAGGAAATCGCCTTTTTCGCTGCTTCTGCGGCACGGTTTTCGCCTGTTGCCACTCCGATTCCCATTAGGGCGGAGCCGCGTTCCGTCATGATCGTTTTCACATCGGCAAAGTCCAAGTTAATAAGCCCAGGAACCGCGATCAAGTCAGAGATCCCTTGAACGCCTTGGCGAAGTACGTTATCCGCTTCGCGGAATGCTTCGAGCATAGGCGTCTTCTTATCTACGATTTCCAAGAGACGGTCATTTGGAATAATAATAAGTGTGTCTACTTTCTCTTTCAGCGCAGCAATCCCTTGCTCTGCTTGCAAAGAACGTTTGCGCCCTTCAAATGTAAACGGACGCGTAACAACACCAACGGTCAATGCGCCCACTTCTTTGGCGATTTCAGCAATAACCGGCGCAGCTCCTGTTCCCGTACCGCCACCCATCCCTGCAGTAACGAATACCATATCAGCGCCGCGAAGCGTGTTCAGAATCATCTCCCTTGACTCTTCTGCCGCTTTCTTCCCTACATCCGGGTTTGCGCCTGCCCCAAGACCGCGAGTCAGCTTGTCCCCGATTTGCAGTTTATGAACCGATTTCGCGAGGTGCAGAGCTTGAGCATCCGTATTCACGGTAATAAATTCAACGCCCTTTACGCCGTTCTCAATCATTCGATTCACAGCATTGCTGCCACCGCCACCTACACCGATGACCTTTATTTGAGCCAACTGTTCCATATCCATATCAAATTCAAACATGTGAGTCATATCCCCCTAACGTTGCTTTCACTATATAAATTCACTGAAAAAACTTTTAACACGTTCGATAAAACCTGGTTTTGTGCTTTCGGAGGATTTTTTGGGTACAGCCTTTGTTGCCATTTTTTTGGAGAAACCGGAATTCCGGTTTTTCATGTACTTGGAAACGAATTGAATGATGCCTACACCGCTTGTATAAGAAGGATCGCGCACACCGATGAAATCTGGAACGGCAATTCTTACAGAGGTTGCAAGTTCGGCTTGCGCGACGGCGAGTACGCCAGGCATACAAACGGTTCCACCCGTGAGCACATACCCACCGGCTAAATCGCTATAACCAAGACGATGCACTTCGGCACGGATCATTTGGAAAATTTCTTCAACGCGGGGTTCAATAATATTCGCAAGATCGACTTGCGAAAACTCTTTTTCCACATTGCTTCCCATTCTCGTAACCTTGAATACTTGATCGGGGGCAGAGTCTTCTACCGATGCGCAACCGTATTTCAGCTTTATTTTCTCTGCGATTTCGAGCTGAGTACGAAGGCCTATCGAGATATCATTGCTGATATACTCGCCGCCGATTTGAATCGTTGATGTGGCTATCAGATTCCCTTGTTCAAACACAGCGATCGTCGCCGCACCTGCACCTACATCAACCAAAACAGTTCCAACTGCTTTCTCATCCTTGGAAAGTGCCAACTGACCGGAAGCAAGCGACATTAAGATGAGGCCCGCGACCTTAAGTTCGGATTTCTCCACGACACGGATCAAATTATGTATCCCCGTCTTCGCGCCTGTGATAATCGTCGCTTCCACTTCTAAACGAACGCCTATCATGCCGCGAGGATCGTTAATGCCTTCTTGTCCATCAACTAAATACTGCTTAGGTACGACTCCAATAATTTCACGCTCGGGAGGTAATGCGATGACTCTTGCCGCTTGAATAACACGATCGATATCCTCTTCCCCGATCTCTCGGTCTTCATTAGAGACAGCTACAACGCCGTGACTCGACTGAAGAGAAATATGATTTCCTGAAATTCCAACGTAAACCTCGGAAATTTGTACGCCGACCATTCGTTCAGCATGATCAACGGCGCTTCTTATGGAATGTACGGTTTGATCAATATCAACGATGGCGCCTTTACGAATACCCTCTGACTCGGCAGATCCCACACCTATTATATTAATGGTTCCGTTAACAACTTCCCCAATAATAGCACGAACCTTGGATGTACCGATGTCTAAACTAACAATGATGTCATTGTTGCTCAAGCCCCTGGCACCTCCTATAACTTGGATAATAAAGTGTTTTCATTACATTTACATAAATACGTATTCCACACAACCGCCATTTTCCCTCTTTTTTCAACATTTTTTTTACCGGAAACAAAGTCGTTTTTTTTAACAGTTAATTTTCAAAAGAATATAGATTTATCATGTCTAGTAATTGCACTTACATTTCTAGGGTTTAATAGGATACTATTTAACCATAAAACTAATTTTAACATTAATTTTCATGCTTGAGTAGTCCATCAAACCGTTTTTTTCTCAGGAAGGACGCGCGGTTTCCTAGGATGACGATTTCGTCGTTCCTTTCGGAGGCTGCTTCGTTCCGGCTTTATTCCCATCCTTGTTAGGATCGGCCGATGGGCTGCTCGAGCCGTTTCCGGCCTTTTGACCGGAAGCGTTGTTCGATTCGCTCCCCGATTCTTCGTTTGGTTCGAATGGCGCGTGATATTCTACTTCTAGCATTTTGATAATGCCGCTAGTAATATGATCCTCTTGTAAGCTTGCAATATAAGCAGGCAAATTGTCAATTTTCTCAGGCAAGTAGGCGATCGTGGTGTACACTTCAAATTGCGATCTCGTGTACAGCTTGATTTTGTCGGGATACGGTTCCGACGGATCCGGCTTAATCTCGGAAATATCCGAGAGCGCGCTCTCCGGGATTTCACTTAGCACCTTGCACAGTGCGGCCTTATTCGGATCTCCGTCTGTCCACCCCGTCAAAATGGGCATATCCAGCGGAATGCTGCTGCCGGCAGGCAGTTCGACGACTGCCCCATCGGCAAGCACAGCTTGCTTCTTGCCGTCTGTACCGATTTGGAAGGCAACCTTCGGAAATTCCTGCACAGTAATATGTACAACACCAGGGAAATGTTTCTTTACTACCGCCGCCTTCACCATGGGAAGCGAGGAGATACGCTGCGCAATCGTCCGGGAGCTGAATGCAAAGAAACGGTCGCCGACGGCAATTTGACTAGCTTGTCCGATCGTTTCCGAGGACATAAGCTCATTTCCTTCAACTTCAATGGCGCTTACACGGCTTAGAGATGATTGCATAAATAAAATGAATAAAATGATGGCGAAAAAAATGAATAAGAAAAAGAGCAGCTTCCGATTGGTACGCGCTCGTGGCTTGGGAACTGGCGGCAGAGCGGGCACGTTGCGGTCGTCAGACAAGATGGGCACCACCTAATAGTTTCATATGAAGGCTAATTTTGACAAACCTGTATGTAAAATCGAATGAAACCGTGAATCCCTGCCTGTGTCCAGGAAGGGATGCGCGGCACTCATTTAACTGTTCAATCACTCGCTTGGGACAGGCGCTTGGCGATGCACGGAAGCCCCTAACCTTGACAGCATATGTTCAATTCTATCATAGCCTCTATCGATATGATGAATTTGCTCAACGATCGTCGTTCCATGCGCAGCCAGACCGGCGATAACAAGCGCTGCGCCAGCACGTAAATCCGTCGCCTCCACCGTCGCTCCGTACAGCCTCGGAACGCCTCGTATAAAGGCTGAGCTCATATCCACACGGATATCTGCGCCCATACGGGACAGTTCATCTACGTGTTTGAATCTACCTTCGAAGATTGTCTCTTTCATAACGCTCAATCCGTCTGCTAGAGATAGCAGCACCATGACCTGAGATTGCAGATCGGTCGGAAAAGACGGATGCGGCGAAGTCACGATTCGTTCAACGGACTTCGGTCTTGTCGGACAGCTTACATGTATTATATCACCGTCCGTGATGATTTGAACACCTGCACGCTTGAGGACGTGAATCACAGAGGTTAAATGGGCGGGGTTAACCTTCTCCAAGGTAATGTTCCCCTTCGTTGCAGCAGCGGCCACCATGAAGGTTCCGGCTACAATCCGGTCTGGAATGATGCGGTAGGTGCACGGTGACAGAGAGGCCACTCCACGAATGGTAATCGTATCCGTGCCTGCTCCGATAATGTCGGCGCCCATGGCGTTCAGGAAGTTTTGCAAATCCTGAATTTCCGGCTCCCGTGCCGCATTATAGATCGTTGTGATGCCTTCGGCCTTCACAGCAGCCATCATGATATTTTCCGTAGCTCCGACGCTTGGAAAATCCAGAACGATTTCGCTGCCATGCAGCGCTTCTGCCGTGCAAACAATTTTGTTTGCGAATTCTTCAATGTGGGCACCAAGAGCCTGAAGCCCTTTCAGGTGCAAATCGATTTTACGTTCGCCGATCGCGCAGCCGCCGGGTTGATACACCGTGACACTGCCAAATCTGGCGAGCAGCGGACCCATAAGAAAGATGGAGGAACGCATCTGCCCCATCAATTCTTCAGGAATATGCGAGGAATTAGCTGTGGATGTTGTGATGGATACCGTATCCCCTTGCTGTTCGGCACGACAGCCTAGCGCACAAAGAATGCGCAGCATCGTGTCGATATCCAGCAAATTAGGAACATTATGCAGAGTATGAGTGCCGCTAGCCAGGATGCAGGCTGCTAAGATTGGTAATGCGGCGTTTTTAGCGCCGTGTATCTGGATGGCTCCCGTGAGAGGTCTTCCACCTTCGATAACGAGCTTCTCCAAAATTCCACCTCCGATTTACCTCTCACCCATCACCAGTACTTCCGGTACAAGCGATATCCCGTACTGTTTCAGTACGATCTCCTGCACCTCCGCTATGAGAGTGAGAACGTCCTCGGCTTTAGCATCTCCGGTATTCACAATGAAATTGGCGTGCAAGGTGGAAATTTCCGCACCACCGACGCGTTTGCCTTTCAGGCCAGCCTCTTCGATGAGCTTTGCAGCGAATCCCCCATTGGGGTTGCGGAATACACTTCCAGCACAAGCTAATTGAAGCGGTTGTGTGCGGAGACGCCGATCCCGGTAAGCCGCCATGGCTCCAGCGATTTCTTTGCGTTCTCCAACCTGTAATTCAAAGACAGCTTCTGTTACGATGCCGGGCAGCGTGTGCAGAATGGAATGCCTGTAGGCGTACTGCAAATCATCCGCCTGCATCGTGACCAATTCTCCTGTGTCCAAGATGACTTCAGCCTGCTTGAGTATGCGTGACACATCAGACCCGTGAGCCCCTGCATTCATGTAGACGGCGCCTCCCACAGAACCGGGAATGCCCGAAGCAAACTCCAGTCCGGTTAAACCTTCTTTGGCCGCTAATACGGACAATTTAATGAACGAATAAGAGCCGCCGACATGGACTGTCGCACCTTCAAAGCGCAAAGTCTCCAGTGCTGTGCCGAGTTTGATTACGACTCCCCGGATTCCTTTGTCGCTGACAAGCAGGTTAGAGCCTCGACCGATGATCGTCCATGGCACTCCGCGTTGATGCAGGAAACGGATGACAGCAGCAACCTGCTCCTTCGTGTTTGGGAGAATAAGACAATCGGCCGGACCACCGATTTTCCAAGTCGTATAAGGGGCTAATCGCTCATTCGTTCGAATCTCGCCAATATTTGCTGCCCGTAAGTCGGATATTAACTGCTGCATGGGAAAACCTCCTTCACAGAACGTAGGGCGAAATTATCGAAAAATCGGTTGAAAGCTCCATAATTTCAAAAATACGGGCCAAATTTGAAGATGGCCGGGCTTCAAGCTTTGGCGCCGTATTAAGCCTTAGGTGTCTGTCACGGTTATAGTATAGTTTATGTAAGATCGGATAGAGTGTGACAATCGCCTATTCGCTTTCGCAAAACTAACCCGATAAGCTATAGGATTCAATCAGTTTAACGATCGCTGCGACGGCATCGCCGCCGCTTTGAGATTGCATGGCTGCCTTGTAAGCCTCTCTGTTTGCATAGAGAGCCTCCAGACGGGTAAGCAGCGTCTCCGCTGTTAGTTCTTCCTCTTGCAGGACATCCGCATATCCGGCCTTCTGAAACGATTTTGCATTCAGAATTTGGTCGCCACGGCTTGCTTGCAGCGATAATGGAATAAGCAGCATAGGCTTCTCCAATGCCAAAAACTCGTAGATGGAAGTAGCTCCAGCCCGGGAAATAACCAGCTCCGTCATCGCCAGCACATCCGGAAGCTCGTCGTTTAAGTACTCAAATTGCTTATATCCGCGCGTTCCTGCAAGCTCTTCGGCAACATTGCCTTTTCCGCATAAATGGACGATTTGGAACTGCTCCAGCAAGCGAGGCAGATTGGATCTGACGGCTTGGTTGATGACTTGGGAGCCTAAGCTGCCTCCCATAATTAAAATGACCGGCTTTTGCTTATGAAAATCGCAAAGCTGGTAACCGCGCGATGCTTTGCCGATTGTCATATGCTTGCGAATCGGCAGGCCGGTTAGAACGGCTTTTTCTTTTTGTACATGCTGCATAGACTCCGGAAAGGTGACGCACACCTTCGTTGCCAAAGGTATGGAAATTTTGTTCGCCAGCCCGGGAGTCATATCGGATTCATGAATAATGACCGGCACTTTGTTCATCCGGCTGCCCAAAACAACCGGGACGGAAACGAACCCGCCTTTCGAAAAGACGATGGCGGGCTTCAGACGACGGAGCAGTCTATATGATTCATACACACCTTTCATAACTCGAAAAGGGTCTTTGAAATTTTTCAGATCGAAATACCGGCGTAATTTCCCGGAAGATATCGGGTAAAAAGGAATCCCTTCGCGCTCGATAATGTCTTTCTCGATGCCTGCAGCCGAGCCTATGTATTTAATTTCCCAACCTAACTCCTTCAGCCTATGCATGAGAGCAATGTTAGGCGTAACATGTCCTGCGGAGCCTCCTCCGGTAAAGACAATTGTTTTCATTCCTTTGTCACCTCGAATAACGGGATATATTGAGCAGGATGCCGACCGATGTCAGCATAAGCGTCAATGACGAACCGCCTGCACTTATGAATGGCAGTGTAATGCCCGTAACCGGAAACATTCCGATTACAACACCAATATTGATAATAACCTGAACGGCAATCATACCGATAATGCCCACAGCGATTAAACTCGCAAACGTGTCCGGGGCCGTAAGCGCCGCACGCATCCCTCGCCATACAAGGATAGTAAACAGTAGAAGCACTAAAGTTCCGCCAATAAAACCAAGCTCTTCTGCAATGATGGAAAAAATAAAGTCGGTTTGCGGTTCAGGCAAATAGCTATATTTCTGGCGGCTCATACCCAGGCCTAAACCTACCAAGCCTCCGGGTCCGATCGCATACAGCGATTGAATCGATTGATAGCCTGCGCCGAGCGGATCCTGCCAAGGATCTAAAAAAGCCGTAATCCGCTTTAACCGGTATGGAGCGGCGATGATGAGCCCTACAAAACCGGCAACCCCTATCATACCCAGATACGCGAGATGAAGCAATCTTGCCCCTGAGATAAAAATGATCAGCAGCGATGCGCCGACAAGCACAGCACCGGTTCCTAGGTCGGGCTGCAGCATAATCAAGCCGAAAGCGAGACCCATAATCCCTAGAGGGGGCAATAATCCCTTGGAAAACTGGGTGATTTTGGACTGCTGCTCGGACAGCATTTTGGCTAAATAAAGAATCATACCCATCTTCATGAATTCCGACGGCTGGATACCGAAAGCGCCAATCCCCAGCCAGCTTCTGGCTCCGCCGCGAACGACCCCGATGCCGGGAATCAACACGATAATCAACATGATGAAACAAACGATTAGCGTAATTCGCGCTATCTTTTTCCAAAGAAGATAATCTACATTCATCGTAAAAAACATGGCGATGATCCCTAAAACAGCAAAAATCAACTGTCTTTTGAGGTAATACAACGAATCGCCGAATTCGCGGAAAGCAAGTACGCTGCTCGCACTGTAAACCATAATAATGCCAATTGTCAAAAGCAGCAAGGTTGGAATAATAATCCAAATATCAGGAGCAGACCGTGATTTCCCCATAACAGACACCTCTTTATGTGTTCTGGGCCACATCCAAAGGATGCTCAGCCAAACAGGCAACGATACCGTCACCTGCCAGCAAACACATGTGGATAAGCCCTATTTAAAGGTTATGCACGGACTCCTTAAACATGCGTCCCCTGTCCTCATAGGAGGGGAACATATCCCAACTTGCGCAAGCCGGTGAAAGCAGGACGATATCTCCGGGTTCACTCATCCGCCAAGCAAGCTGAACGGCCTTAGCGACTGCATCCGCTGCATCCTTAGCAGTATCGACGGATTGTATGGAGCTAATTCCTGCCATTTCGGCAATATGTGTAATTTTCTCTTTCGACTGCCCTAATGTGACAATGCCTTTAATACGTTCGCGGAATATAGGCAGCAGCTCCATATAATCGGAACCGCGGTCCAATCCGCCTGCGATCAGAATAAGCTTCTGGTCGAAGACTTCAATGGATTTAATGGTTGCCGCAGCGTTGGTTGCCTTCGAGTTATTATAAAAGGTAACGCCTTCCAGCTCTCTCACAAGCTCCAGACGGTGTTCAACGCCTTGGAAGCTTCTGAGTACATCCGCTATGGCCGTAAGCTCAACGCCCGCTGTAATGGCCGCTGCAGCTGCCGCCATCGCGTTCTCAACGTTGAAGTTGCCCGGAATCCCGATTTCGCGCGCCGGCATAATCGGCGTAACGTCTCCTTGTCCGTTCGCGTAAACAAGCGTCTCAGACGTTTGGTCGAAGTAGATCCCGAAAGATAATGTTTCTTTCATCGAGAAAGGAAACAGCTTCGCCTTCAGTGATGGAAGGAGAGATTGGCAGACCGGATCGTCCCAATTCAATATAGCCGTGTCTTCCTCCGTTTGATTGGCGAACAGCTTCGCCTTAGAAGCTATATAGTCATCCATCGAACCATGGTAGTCCAGATGAGTTTCATACAAATTTAACAACAGCGCAATTCTCGGACGGAAGGATGTCGTTCCTTTCAGTTGGAAGGAGCTCAGCTCCACCACCATCCAATTGTCAGCTGTAACTTCAGGGGCCGCTTCCGTCAGCGCGCGTCCGATATTCCCCGCCACCACAGGCGACAGCCCTGCTGAATCCAACATTAATCCAATCAATGTCGTCGTTGTCGTCTTGCCGTTTGAACCTGTAATGCCAATAATCGGAGCTTCGCAGAACTGAAACGCGACCTCAACTTCAGTAACGACTTCAATCCCCAATTCCAATGCTTTGCGGATCGGTTCTACCGCGTACGGGATGCCAGGGTTTTTGACGACCAGCGCAACGCCCTCATGGACCAAGGACTCCGGGTGGAACCCGCATACAACAGAAATACCCAGAGCCTCCAATTCGTCGGCTTCAGGGCATGCGCTGCGCTCTTTTTTATCGTTGACAGTGACCAGGGCTCCTTTTTGATGAAAAAGCTTAGCCGCAGCGACACCGCTGCGAGCCAAGCCCAGAACGACCACTTCAAGTCCACGATATTCACGCGGATGCTTCATGTTCTACAACACCTCATTCATATATAATCCGAGTACGGCAAGTACGAGACCTACGACCCAGAATGTGATAACGACACGCCATTCCGACCATCCGACCAATTCAAAGTGATGATGGATCGGACTCATTTTGAACACACGCTTGCCTCTTGTTTTAAAAGATACCACTTGAATGACTACGGAAAGAATTTCTATCAGGAATACGCCGCCTATGACCGCTAACAGCAGCTCAGCTTTGGTCAAAATAGCAACAGCCACCAAACCGCCGCCGATGCCGAGAGAGCCTGTATCTCCCATAAATACTTTGGCCGGATGCGCATTGAACACAAGGAAACCGAGTACAGCTCCCACCATTGCCGCTGAGAAAATCGCAGCTTCAGGCTGTGTATTGTTCATCGCAATTACCGTATACGCGCCAAAGGCAATTGCACTTGACCCTGCAAGCAAGCCATCCAGCCCATCGGTGAAGTTCACCGCATTGGAAGCTCCCAGCATGAGAATCGCCATCAGAGGGAAGTACAACCAGCCCGGATTGAAATGAAATTCCACAAACGGGATATATAAGTCCGTGCTATGTCCTTTCATCACCAGCAAGTAGCAGACAATAGCGGAAATCAAAAGCTGTCCGAACAGCTTTTGTTTGGCGGTAAGGCCAAGAGAGCGCTTGAAAATGATTTTAATGTAATCGTCGAGAAAGCCGACGAGCCCATAGCCGAGTGAAGCGATAAGCAAGATCAACAGATTTGAATTTTTATCTGCAAAACGAAGCGTCGCCAAGGCGAGCGCAAGCAAAATAATGACGCCTCCCATGGTTGGCGTTCCTTGCTTTTTCAAGTGCCCTTGCGGGCCGTCCTCACGGATTTGTTGACCAAATTTCATACGCCGCAAAATCGGAATAAAAAGCGGCCCCATAATAAGCGCAAGCACGAATGCCACGCCTATTGTTAATAAAATTGCGTTTTCCACGTCGGTTCCCCCTGCTCGTTTCCGCCAACCGAAAACGATCTACTGTTTCGTATTAGTTATTTCAGCGCCTAATCAGGCGAGTAAGGCATTCACAACTTGCTCAAGACGCATCCCGCGCGAGCCTTTCACGAGCACAAGATCCTCCGCTCGCGCTTCAGCTGCAAGCTCGCTCGCGAGCAGCTCTTTGTCCTCGAAGGATCGCACGCGATCCTTCGGGAAACGCGCCGCCGCTTCCTCTGCAATGAAGCGGCTGAGCCGGCCGAACGTGAAGACGCAGTCTACACGTTCCGGATTGAGCATCGCGCCAATCTCGCGATGGAACTGCTCTTCGTGCTCGCCAAGCTCCAGCATGTCGCCGAGCAAGAGGAACTTCCGGCCGAAGCCGCTCAGCTGTTCGGCAAGCGTAATGGCTGCCCGCATCGAGGCCGGGCTGGCGTTATACGCATCGTTCAGCACGGTCAGCCCGGAGGCTGCCGTCAGCTTCTCGATGCGCATGCTTGTCATCTGCAGCGAGCGAAGCCCCGCTGCTGCGTCTTCCGGCTGAACGCCGAAGGCTTCGCCGATGGCGATGGCCGCTAACGCGTTGATGACGTTATGCGTGCCGAGCAAAGGAATGTACAATTCCGGGTAGCCCGGTGAATTGAGCTGGAAGTGCGTGCCGTCCGCATCCATGCGGATGGCGGTCGGGTGCTTCGCATTGCCTTCGCCGTGTCCGAAGCGGAGACGGCGAAGCCCCTCCGGCAGGCTGCGCTCGGCGAGCGCCTGTTCAATCAACGGCTCGTCGCCGTTGTACACAAGCAGGCTGCCGCTTGGCATACCGCTTATGATCTCTACTTTCGCCCGGGCGATTTCTTCGCGCGAGCCGAGCTGGAGCATATGCGACTCGCCGATCATGGTGATGATCGAAGCTTCCGGCTCGGCCAAATGGCTGAGCAGCTCGATTTCGCCGCGTCCGCTCATGCCCATTTCGACCACGGCAAATTCTGTCGTTTCTTCGAGCTGCAGCAGCGTAAGCGGCAATCCGATATGATTATTGAAGTTCCCTTTTGTTTTATGCACCTTATACGTACTGCCCAAAACGGCAGCGACCAAATCTTTTGTCGTCGTTTTTCCGTTACTGCCCGTAATGCCTACGATGCGCACAGACAACTGCTTTCTATAGGCCTTGGCCAGCTGCTGCAAGGCTGCGAGCGTATCCGCCACACGGATATGCGGAACACCTGCCGGCGCCTCTCCGTGATTCTCCTGCCATAAAATAGCTGACGCCCCTTTATGATAGGCTTCCTCCGCATACGCATGTCCGTCAAACGTTTCCCCGATCAGCGGGACAAAAAGACTGCCGGCCGGAATCGAGCGAGTATCGGTAGAGACGCCAGCTATTTTCACGGTGCCGCCAGCAGTCCCTGATACTTCACTCCCCAACATTTCTGCAATTTGTTGTAATGTACGTTGGATCATCGTGTTCTCCCCTTTATCGCAGCCTTAGCCACCAAACGATCATCGAAATCATGCTTGACCCCCATGATATCCTGATAAGTTTCGTGGCCTTTTCCCGCTATCAATATTACATCTTTGGGGCCTGCCCCATCAATAGCCTTTTGTATCGCTTTTTTGCGATCCGCAATCAATTCATACCGGCTCTCGGGATAACCGACTTCCTGCAGACCGGGAACGATGTCCTGCAGAATCGCCTCCGGATTCTCGGTGCGGGGATTATCGGACGTTACATACAAATAATCGCTATAGGAGGACGTTACCTTCCCCATCAAAGGACGCTTCGTTCTGTCACGGTCCCCGCCGCAGCCAAACACGGTGATCACCTTGCCCTCCGCAAACTCACGGACCGTGGACAGTGCGTTCTCCAATCCATCCGGCGTATGGGCATAGTCAACCAGAACCAAATAATCCTGCCCCTCATCGACAACCTCCATACGTCCGTCAACAACGGCAATACTTTCTAAGCTATTCCGGATCGCCTCGAGAGGAATCCCCTCCGCCAAAGCTGCTGTAATAGCCCCTAAAGCGTTATACACATTGAATTTACCGACTAATTTCATTTGAAAATATGCTTCACCGGCATAAGAAACGAGCTTGAACGCCGTACCTTTTGCTGTCATGCGAATGTCGCTCGCTCGTACATCGCACGGATGCTCAATGCCGTATGTAATCACCTGTGCGGCCGTAAGTCTGTTGAAGGTTTCCGATGCTGCGTCATCCGCATTCAAGATCGCGTATTGACGATCTTTGAGATCGCCGGAGAACCCGTTCCCCAATCTGGAGAAAAGGAGTCCTTTCGCAGCTGCGTAGGCTTCCATCGTTTTGTGATAATCCAAATGATCTTGGGACAGGTTCGTAAAAATGCCCGAACGGAAATGAATCCCCTTCACCCGGCCCATCTCCAAAGCATGGCTGGATACCTCCATGATGCAGTAATCCGTCCCCGCCTCGCACATGCTGCGGAAACTGCGCTGCAGATCAACGGATTCTTGGGTCGTCCGTTCCATCTCGGTATAGGTATCCCCGATTTTCATTTGAATGGTTCCCATGAGGCCTGTCGCAAAGCCCTGATCCCGCAATATTTTTTCCAGCAAATAAGTCGATGTCGTCTTGCCGTTGGTTCCTGTAATTCCAATAATCTTCAGTTCTTTGCTGGGATAACCGTAGAAATGGGCAGACAACGCTGCCATCGCATATCTGGCATCCTTCACAACCAGCTGCGGAACCGGCACATCCAGCACCCGTTCCGTAACAAGCGCAGAAGCCCCAAGCGCAATCGCTTTTGGGGCGTAGTCATGACCGTCAACTGTTAGTCCAGGGATGCACAAAAACAAATCGCCTGGTTTTATTTTACGAGAGTCTGCTTCAATCCCCGTAATCTCTGTATCTGAATTTCCGTGTATGTGGGTGATGAGCAGTACCGAAGCAAGCTCCTGCAGTTTCATGAGCAACCCTCTCCTTAACATTTTTCCTATCTATTATGGACAATTTTATGCATATGGAAAAGCTAAACATGTCTTATTTGCCAATCTTTTTTCGAAGGATATCGGAACACCTCTACTGCGGCGGCTCATTGTTCGATAGAAAAATACGAATCGTTGAACCTTGATCAACCCGTGTGCCTGCTTTCGGCGCTTGGCTGATCACATATTTGCCGTTGCCGGACTTTGCCAGCTTAAAATTCATGTTCAGATCTTCTAATATATCATCAACTGACGCTCCAACCAAGTCCGGCACCTCAACGACAGGCGTTTCCCCATACCGGTACTCTTTGTCGAGCTGCTGCTTATTCGGCTCCACCTTCATATAGCGCAAAGCGTCAGCCATCATATTCTTAACTAAAGGCGCTGCGATCAAGCCGCCGAATTGAAGGCCTTTTGGATCATCCACAGCCGCATAAATCACAATCTTCGGGTTGTCCGCCGGGGCAAAACCAATGAAAGACACGATATGCTCATCCGGCGAGTATCGACCATTGATAACTTTCTGAGCCGTTCCCGTTTTGCCTCCGACCCGGTAGCCGTCGATAAATGCATTGCGCCCAGTGCCTAGCGCCACTACGCTTTCAAGCGCTTCGCGAACCTGCTTTGAGGTTCCTTCAGAAATAACGTTGCGCACCAGCTCTGGCTGGGTCACATCCACGACTTCTCCCGTATCCGGGTTCGTGAACGATTTGGCGATATAAGGCTTAAACAATTTGCCGCCGTTGATCGCTGCCGAAACAGCCGTAATTTGTTGAATCGGAGTGACGGATACGCCTTGGCCGAACGCTGTCGTCGCCAGCTCGACAGGCCCCACCTGTGACGGCTTGAACATAATTCCGTTCTCTTCCCCGCCAAGGTCAATGCCCGTCTTTTTGCCAAAGCCGAACTTTGAAATATAATCAAAAAGCTTTTCCTTGCCAAGCCGCTGTCCCATGACAACGAAACCGGGGTTGCAGGAGTTTTGAACAACTTGGAGCATCGTTTCGCTGCCATGCCCGCCGCGCTTCCAACAGCGCAGTCTGGCTCCGCCAACCTCGATGAACCCCGGATCATAGAATGGTTCATTCTTGAGATCCACTTTCTTCTCTTCCAAGGCAGCTGCGAGCGTGATGATTTTGAACGTCGAGCCAGGCTCGTACGTTTTCCAAATCGGCAGGTTCCGGTTGTATGTCTCAGCCGGATAATTTTTATAATTGCCGGGCTCATAGGTCGGCCGGCTGCCCATCGCCAAAATTTCGCCATTGTTCGGATCCATCATAATGGCGACGACATTTTGCGCTTGATACTGAACCATCGCTTGGTCTAATTCTCTTTCCATCACAGACTGCAAATGGCTGTCGATCGTCAGCTTTACGTTCAAGCCATCCTTTGGACTTGTGTACTTATCCGTTGTGCCCTTTAACGGTCTGCCCGCTGCATCCGTCATGTACGAAATGTTGCCGGGAATGCCCGTCAATTGACTGTCGTATTTCGCTTCAATCCCTGTTAAGCCTTTATCTATGCCAGCAAAGCCGAGGATATGTGCCGCCAAACTGCCGAAAGGATAGTATCGTTTATTATCTTCCGCGACAACGACCCCTGGGAGATGCAGATTGCGGACTTCCTGCGCTTTTTCAATCGTTATTTTACGTCCGGAAGGCTTGATGTCGACCTGGGACGTTTTTTTCGTAATTTGCTTATAAATATCGTCTGCATTGCCTTGAAGCACCTCTGCAAGCTTAGCTGCCGTACTTTGAGGATCTTGAATTTGAACAGGGATCGCCACGATCGTAGGCGTGCTCATACTATAGGTCAATGTGATCCCGTTGCGATCTTGAATTTCTCCTCTTTTCGGCGCAAACTCAATCTGTCTCCTCCAGCTGTCCTCCGCTTTATTCGCCAAGTCTTGTCCGATCCATAGCTGGACATAGGCCAACCGGAGAATAAGTGCAGCGAAAATGATCGTGCCGATGATGAGCGCAGTAAACAATCTGCGGCGAACAGTAACGTTAGAAGCACGCATGAACGTTCAGTCTCCCTTCCCAAGTAAGTCAGTCTCATTCCTAACATGACTATTCGGGACAAACAGGGGTTAGAACAAGCCTCTTGCTTATGGCGACTTTTTGACTGTGTTTCGCTGTGTTTCCGTCTTCCCATTCGGCGTTGGCGTCGGAGCATCTGACGATGACGTCGCTTGAGTGCCAAGCGTTACGGATTTATCGCTTAATGGCTTAAGCTGCAAAGTTGCGCTGCGCCCTTCGCCTTCGCCGGTTGTCGCTTGCTCGGAAACATAACCTTCACCGGAGGTTTGGCAATCCACCTTAAAAAAGGAGCACGCTTCGACCGCATCCCGCAAGGACCGCCCCACTAAATTCGGAAGAGGCATCTCACTGACGTTTTGCATCGCAATATAGATTCGTTGGGTGGACAAGATTTCAGTACCCGCTTTAGGGAATTGATCCATGACTTTCTCCCCTTTGCCGAATACTTCAAAAGATAAACCACTCTCTTTCGCTGCCGCTTTTGCGCTTTCGGAACTCATATCCATGAAATTAGGCACAGTTAGCTTATTCGCTTCTTTGACAACCATTTGCGTCTGCTTCGTTGTTTTAACACCCATATACTGCAGGGATGAACCGACAATTTCTTTGAAAGCCGGCGCAAGCACTTGACCGCCCAAATGATAGTTGCCGCCAAGATCCGGTTGATCCGCAATCAATGTGACGAGAATTTTAGGATCTTCCACGGGAGCATACCCAATGAAAGAAATAACCCATGAATTTGTCGAGTACGTTTTTTCTCCAGGAAGTACCAAGTTCGCTGTCCCGGTTTTACCGGCCACACGATACCCTTCCATGAAAGCGAGCTTACCTGTTCCTATTTCTTGATCGGAAACGACTTGCTCCAAGTAGCCGCTAACTGTTGCTGCCGTCTTCTCACTAACGACTTGCCTGATCACTTGAGGAGCAAAAGATTGAATCGGCTTTCCTGTCTTGGGATCAACGATATCTTTTACGATATGCGGCCACATTAATTTGCCGCCATTCGCCATCGCCGCGTAAGCAGCGGTTTGCTGGATCGCCGTAACAACGACTTTCCCTTGCCCGTACGTTGCGGTCGCATACTCAGACGGGTACCTCATATCAATGAGTCCGGATACTTCATTCGGCATATCGATATTCGTTTTTTCAGCGAACCCAAATTTTTCAATATAGCTCTTCAGCTTAGGTTGTGTCAACTTCTCTAAACCGAGCTTCACGAAGGCTACGTTACTTGACCGCTTCAATCCATCCAGATAAGAAATTTTGCCCCAACCGACGCGGTTGTGGTCATGCAGCTCTCTATCCTGCACGCGAATCATACCGGATTGATACATCTCATTCGGATTGAATAGGCCTTCTTCCACCGTTCCGGCCAAAGTGACAATCTTGAAGGTCGAACCAGGCTCATAGCGGGAGGCAATGGCATTATTTTTAAAATCGCTTTGATCTTTGATGTTCCAGTACTTATTCGGATTAAAGGTTGGCGTGTTCGCCATGCCCAATATTTCCATCGTCTTCGGATCGACCGCTATCGCCGTTAAGCTTTTCGGATGCCACTTATCATTGACTTTAGCCAGCGCGCTCTCCAGGTAAAATTGAATGTTCTTATCAATGGTCAGACGGACATTGCTCCCGTCCTCCGCCGGTTTGAAGTTGACCTTGGCATCCGGCAGCTCCACACCCTTGCCGTCCTTCTCATAGCTCAACGAGCCTGGAACGCCTTTGAGCGTGTCATCCAGCTTCAATTCCAAGCCAAGCGCTGCTTTGCCTTCTTTGTTCGTGTATCCGAGAATATGCGAAGCCAGCGTTTCTCCCGGATAATAGCGTTTCTTTTCTTCGGCAATGCCTATGCCGATATTCGTTTTGGACGATTTATTCAGCCTCGTCTGCATCGTTGCAATGAAATCTCGAACTTGATCCGCTTTTTCCTTGTCAATTTTCCAGCCTTCGTTGCGAATCTCGACATTGACCGCGAAATCGCTCCCGTCCGGCTTCTTTCTAGTAGCCAGCTCTCGTATCTTCGTTTCCAGCGCCGGTTTAGTCGCATCGGACTCTTTTAATATGTCCGCCAAACCGCGGGCGATATCATCCGCAACATGCAAGCTGTCTATCATTTTGGGATTCAGCGTAACCGTGTAGGCTGTCCCTTCGACGGCAAGAACTTTGTCGTTCCGGTCCATAATCGTACCGCGAACAGGCGCGATAATTCTGTCCGTCTCCCATCTTTGCTCAGCCTGCCCTAGCAACCAGGACGCATCTACCACTTGAATCCAATAGACTTTAGCTATGAGGACAACAAAAAGAAGGGTAAAGAACCCTCCAATAAGTAAAGAACGCAGCTTAATTTTTTTTGTCATATCGATACCTGCCCGTTACGGTTTAGAAGCTGCTTTGGTAGTTTTGCCGCTATTTGTGCCTGACTTTGCTTTCCCCGGTGTAGCTAGGCTTACTTGTTTCTCATCTTGCAGATTAAATCCGAGACGTACGGCTTCCTCTTTCAGACGGTCCGGACTTTGCAATTTCTCAACTTCCTGTTTGAGAGCGCTGTTCTGAGCTTGAATCTCGCGAATTTCCCCCTGCATTTTCAAGATACTTGCATTCATTTGATAGATGGACGCATATCGCCAGATAATCACACCTGCTACGATGACACAGAGGAGAACTGTGAACAGATACAGCATTTTCTCTTGGGCCGGCAGCGATTTGTTGCGATAAACAACTTTGGTTGTCTCCTTAATCTTTACCTTAGCCGCTGGAACAGAACGTTTCTGATCAAGGGCCAAATTTCCCTGGATATAAGATGGCATGTCAATTTCCTCCTTTTGGGTCAAAGCTTTTCTGCAATGCGCAGCTTGGCGGATCTTGCTCTCTGGTTCACCTCTAACTCATGCTCGCTCGGTATGATCGGCTTACGCGTAACTAATTTAAGATCACCTGATTTCTTGCAAACACACATTGGAAACCCCGGCGGACATGTACATTTTTCTACATTGTTGACGAAGAATTGCTTGCAAATACGATCTTCCAAAGAATGGAAGGTAATCACGGCGACTCTGCCTTCCGGAGCCAAACATCTGAGCGATTGCTCCAGCGCCTCTTCAAAAGCGCCCAGCTCGTCGTTAACAGCAATTCGCAGCGCTTGGAAGCTTCGCTTGGCGGGATGACCGCCTGTTCTTCTGGCTGCCGCAGGAATCCCTTCCTTAATCAGCTCCACGAGTTCGCCTGTGGTTTCAATCGGTCCTTTGGTACGGGCTTCCGCAATAACGCCGGCAATTCGGCGCGAAAACTTCTCTTCCCCATACTCATACAAAATTTTCGCAATGCGTTCAGGAGGCCATTCATTGACGATCGTTTTGGCGGTTAAGTCCGTCGTACGATCCATCCTCATATCGAGTTCCGCATCTTGATGATAGGAGAAGCCTCTCTCTCCGTCGTCCAACTGCGGGGAGGATACGCCAAGATCGAAGAGAATGCCATCGACCTGAGGTTTCCCATCGCGTAGTGCTCTCGGCTCACTCATGAGGACATGCTCCAAATCTCTGAAATTGCTCTTCACGATTCTCACCCGATCCAGATAGGGGGCCAAAACGGTCTGAGCATTGGCTAGCGCAACATCGTCCTGGTCAAGAGCAATCAGCAACCCATTCGGACCTAATTTAGATGCTATCAGAGAACTATGCCCCGCACCTCCCATCGTGCAATCCACGTAAACGCCATCGGGCTTTATATGTAATCCTTCAACTGATTCTTCCTTTAGTACCGTCACATGATGAAACATCTTGGTGTCCTCCTAAGAGCTTTGCTTTAGCAAAGCTTTCTTCGTAAGCATAATCTGAGTTTTGCCTTGGCAAAACTGTCTTCGTAAGCATCTATAAATCAAAATTAAAATCGACGAGTTTCTCAGCTATTTCATTGAATGACTGCTCAGATTCATTCGCATAGCTTTCCCAAATTTGCTTGCTCCAAATCTCCACCCGGTTGGAAACACCGATAACCACACAATCTTTTTCAAGCTTGGCATGATCGACGAGATTGCCTGGAATGTTCGCCCGGCCTTGCTTATCGAGGTCGCACTCCGTTGCGCCGGAGAAGAAAAAACGAGTGAAGGCGCGTGCATCTGATTTCATCAACGGCAGTGCTTTAAGCTTTTGTTCGAGTATCGCCCATTCGGAACGCGGATATACGAACAAGCACTGATCCAGACCGCGAGTGATAACGAAGGATTCGCCCAGGGCTTCACGAAATTTGGCCGGAATAATCATACGGCCTTTTTCGTCTATGCTATGTTGATATTCCCCCATGAACATAGCATGGCGCCCCCTTTCCCTCCACTTCCTACCACTTTTCACCACTTTTTAATGTTAATTCGCCAAATACGAAATAAATCCTGCTTCTTAAGCAGGATTTACGAATTTTTTTTCAATTTTAGGTCTATTCTGCGTCTATTGTTCCTTGTTTCTCTTCTTCAAGTGAGTTCAAAGAAGCATTTTGCTCTTTGAGCTGATTTCTCATCGCCAGCAGTTCTTTGTTTCTTTTGCGCCTGTATACCCAAATCGGAACACCGATAATTAGGGCAATTACGATGACCGGAAAAGCCGCAGCCAGGAAAACAAGAATGCCCTGCAGCACCGCCACTAGTACATTTAGGCTAGAATTCCATGCTTTCTGGAGCCGTTCTCCCAGTGTCATGTTGTTCGGATCTGACAGAAGCGGTTTCTTGTCCGTTTGCTGATACAGCCGGATTTCAATCGTAGAGTAAGCCACATTTTGATCCAAATATCTCATCCGGCCTTTAATCTGTTCGATCGTCTCTTGCACTTTGGACAGTTCATTGGAGAAAGCGAGCAAATCGTCCGTCTTTGAAGCTTTCTCCATAAAACCGAGCAATCTGGTTTCAACCATCTGCTTTGCTTTCAAACGTGAGCCAAGGTCCACGTACTCCTCTGTCACATCCTGACCCTGTACGTTTCTTTGCAGCGACGGACTGATTTTCTCCAATCCGTCTAACAAAGAAACAAAGCCGTTCGCAGCCACTTTGACGGTATAGGTGCCGCCTCGCTCTCCGGTAGTGGCACTCTCCGAAAACTGCAGGATGTAGGCTCCGCTCAAAGCTATCAGATCTCGGAGCGCCGTTTGGGCCTTGCTGTAATCCTCTACAGGCATGACTAGATTAGCGCGATAAATCAACTTGCGATTAAAGCCTGCTGCTTCATCGCTTCCAATGGCCGGCATCACCGTTATCGCGCCACCTTTGGCATCTCCTGGCGCACTCTCAGCCGCGGAGCCTGCCTCTTTTCCTTTGGCATCACTGGCCGCTTGCGCCTGAACCGCAGGAACGGAAGCAGACTGTGTTTCCGCGCGAGGCGAATCCATCTTCATAGCGTCGCTAGTTGCACTCATTTGCAGTCCTGAAGACGAAGACGTTTCGCTTTTGGACGAGCTGCAGCCTGCCAAGAGACTGCCTGCCAGCATACATACGGCAAACAGCAATGAAACCTTTTGAATCCACTTCATGACCCCCATCATGCCATCTCCTCGCTACCAAATATAGGTTATACACCCTATAAACGGAGATCGAGAATGGAAAGTTGCAGGAAGTGCGCATAAGTTTAAGAAAGAGTCTGTCCTATGAAAAAATGAGGGCTACCCTCATTCATTTCAATGACTTGTGGGACAGCCTTCCCAGAAGTTATGCTTCTATGGTCAAAATAAAAGGAAAATTTCCCTCTAAATCAACTGCAGAAGCTTGTCATATCCATTTAGAGAGAGAAACTCCCTCTATTTGCACCGATATTGTGATAATCTACTACATCCGCTCATATTAACGGGAGATTTTCCATCTAAACTCCCTGCTAGGTCATCATTCGAACCATTTAGTGGGAGACTTTCCAGTTAACTTGCCTCACCTTCTTCGTAAAGCATGGATTTGGAACTGGGACAGCCTCCTTATCTAACCCCATATGTTCGAGCATGCGGAGGAAGCTGGATATGAAGCTCAATCGTACGAGGTGAAGCCTAGGTCTCATCACACTTCGGACACAGCGGCCGTTATCTTCGCGAAAAGCGTCATATCACTCTGCGAGCGGACACCAGAGACTTTATTTGCCGATTTCGAAGCGAAATCCCCCCCCAGCGAGCAAGTAACAGCGCTGGTGTCCGCTACATGTTCAAAGAGGCCCTTTCCCATCGAATAAGGGCCCCTCAGTCCGTCAGCGAGGACAAAGGCTGCGCCAACGCCCATCACATCAAAAAAAACCTCCCGAACCGCGCTAAGCGGTCCGAAAGGCTGTCTTGTTCTTAATGCTCTGCCCAGCTGTCGAGGTATAACTTTTGCTCTTCCGTCAATGAATCGATACTTGTGCCTAGTGATTCTAATTTGAATCTAGCCACTTGCTCATCCAATACGTAAGGCACATTGACAACGGTTTTTCCTAATTTCTCGTACTCATCATTCACATATTTCAGAGACATCGCTTGGAGCGCAAACGTCATATCCATAATTTCAGCCGGATGACCGTCACCTGCAGCCAGGTTGACGAGACGACCTTCAGCAAGCGCATAAATTTTGCGACCATCGGTCAGTTGGTATTCTTCGATATTGCGACGAACTGTGCGCTTGGACACAGACTGCGCTTCAAGCTCAGGCTTGTTGAATTCTACATCGAAATGGCCGGCATTGGAAAGAATGGCGCCGTCCTTCATCACTTTGTAATGCTCGCCGCGAATCACATCCCGGTTCCCCGTTACTGTTACGAAAAATTCGCCTAATTTGGCAGCTTCAATCATCGGCATAACAGCAAAGCCGTCCATGTAAGCTTCAACGGCTTTAATAGCGTCAATTTCCGTAACGATGACATTAGCGCCCAAGCCTTTGGCACGCATGGCCACGCCTTTGCCGCACCAGCCATAGCCGACAACAACGACTGTTTTACCCGCTACAACCAAGTTCGTTGTACGGTTAATGCCGTCCCAAACAGATTGACCTGTACCGTAACGGTTATCAAACAAATATTTGCAGAATGCATCGTTCACGGCAACCATCGGGAACTCCAGCTTGCCTTCCTTTTCCATCGCTTTCAAACGAAGGATACCGGTTGTCGTTTCCTCAGCACCGCCGCGCACTTGAACGGCAAGATCCTTACGCTCAGAGTGAAGAATGGAGACCAGATCGCCGCCATCGTCAATAATGAGGTCAGGCTTCGTTTCAAGCGCTTTAATCAACAGCTCTTTGTACTCTTCCGGAGTAGGATTGTATTTCGCGAATACCGTAATGCCGTCCTCTACAAGCGCAGCACAAACATCATCCTGCGTAGACAGCGGATTACTGCCTGTAATGGTAACTTCCGCTCCGCCCGCTTGCACGACTTTAGCCAAGTAGGCTGTTTTTGCTTCCAAGTGCAAGGAGATGGTTACTTTCAGCCCTTTAAAAGGCTGCTCCTTCTCAAACTGCTCACGAATACGGTTCAAAACTGGCATATGTGCTTGGACCCAATCAATTTTCAAATGACCTTCAGGCGCCAATGCGATATCGGCAACAATACTTTTTTCAATAGTTGTCATGTCCATTTCCTCCTACAAATAATAAACACGGTGCAAACCATCCACAGGGATCGGCGTCTCCAAAAGTTCTTTGAGCCAATCATTCCCATATCGATTCATATAAGCACACCCATTATACACTCTTTCTTGCGGCTTTGCTAACGGTAATATCGTTAACCGGATGCGCTCCAACTGCCTTAACGTGGCATCAAACTGCGTTTTATACGCATCTGCTGCTTTGTGCTGCAGAAATTCGATCTGCTCTATAATTTTTGCCAGGTTCGTATCTCCGAGCTTTTTGACACCTTGATTAATCACGGCCAAGGAGTCCACCAGCGGCGCGTAGCTGTCACGGAATTCGGTTTTCACCCGATCAAAACGCTCATTTAACCGCAACGTATCCTGGGAGTCCAACCAATCTTGCTTTTTTTGCTCAAAACGATACATAACATCCTCAAATGTAAAATCATACTTATGCATTTGCTTCTGCACGGTGCCCTCAATTAAGGTAAATTCCAGGCGCGGCGCCACAATCGGCATCTTCATGCCAAAATGGCTGAAAGCTTGCTTGGTAAGCGCCCAGTAAGCTATCTCGCCAGGCCCTAGCACAGTCGCCAGCACAGGGAACAAAAACTCCTGCATGAGGGGACGGGACATGACGTTATTGCTGAGCTGCTCAGGGCTCGTTACCGCCATATCTTGCAGCTGCTCTTTGGTGAAGCGGTATTCCTTTTTCTTATCTGTAAAATATTCGCCTTCCCGGTGCAGCAGCAAACGATGTCCGCCGGCATACACGAAAAGATTAGCCCCGTCATTCGTCACGTCCGCTTGAGAACTGTATCCGGCTTGCTGCACATCCTCCTGACTCTTCAGCAGAGACGCTGCGAAAGCCTCATTTTGCCTAACAAGCTGTTCGAACATTGGGGATTCTATCGTGCGCAGAGAAGGCTCATCCGAATCAATCAGAACAAGTCCATACTCGCCAAACAACATAGCCATCCAACGGGCAAAAGCGTCGGAGAGCGTTGCTCCGCCTTCTGCAGCGCTTTCTAGTTTCGCCATCAGAGAAGCTTTGAACTCCGTATCCATCAAAGACTGGTCCAGCGCCGTCAAAGCAACCTTCCATGCTTCCGGCTCAAGCCGCAGCTTGCTGACGGACGTGCGCTGTCCTGTCGGATGGTCGACCTTGATTTTGTCAATCTGCTGCGTATTCGACAGCGTAAACAGATGATTGACCTCGTCAAAATCATGGTCCTCGCCGGCGATCCAGAAAATAGGAACGACTTGACGGTTTAATTTGGCGCTCCATTCTCGCGCTAACTGTATGATCGTTATAGCTTTGTACAGTACAAGCAGCGAACCGCCGAACAATCCTGCCTGCTGACCGCCTACTATAACAAGCGTCTCTTTGCCCTCAAGTGCGGCAATCTGATCAAATGCGGCTTCGGCATTCCCAATTCTCTCGTTATATGATCGCAGCACTTCCACCAAGCGTCCGCGATCAGCCGATAAGGTCGGCTGCCCTTCGTCCAACCACTTTATGCGGGACTGCCAGTCTTCTTGATGACCAAAATGATAAGGAAATAAGGCTGCAGCTTGTGCAGATTGATGAATATAATCTTCAGCTAATTTCTGATTCTTTTTCCAATGAAAAGTTTCCATTTGCATATGCGACTAGTGTCCCCTCTTCATACCAAATAAAACAACTATTCTTTGATTGTACACGGTAGGCCAGCAATCGTCAAAACTGTATTTCAAATAATTACAATTGAAATATTCGAACGCCAAAAAGCCGCCCCATTTGGGACGGCTGGACAAAACTTAGTACAAATGACAAGCCACAAAGTGATTCGGTTCCACTTCTTTGCTTGGCGGCATGGATTCCGCGCATTGCGGCATCGCTTGCGGGCAGCGTGTACGGAACGGACAACCGCTTGGTGGGTTGAGCGGACTCGGTACGTCGCCTTGCAGAATGATGCGCTCACGCGTACGCTCGATTTCCGGATCCGGGATTGGAATCGCAGACAAGAGCGACTGCGTGTACGGATGTAGAGGCTTCGCATACAGGTCATCCGAGGTTGTAACTTCAACCAGATTACCTAAGTACATAACTCCGATACGATCGGAAATGTGCTTCACCATCGCCAAATCATGCGCGATGAACAAGTACGTCAAGCCCATTTCTTTCTGCAATCTTTTGAACAGGTTAACAACCTGAGCTTGAACGGAAACGTCCAAGGCAGAGATCGGTTCGTCCGCAATAATGAATTTCGGTTCAATCGCAAGCGCACGGGCAATCCCGATACGTTGACGTTGACCACCGGAAAACTCATGCGGGAAACGGTTCGCATGCTCATCGTTCAGACCAACAGCGCGAAGCAGTTCCATCACGCGTTCCTTGCGTTTAGCACCGGAGTATAATCCGTGGATATCAATACCTTCGGCAATGATATTCCCTACCGTCATACGCGGATTTAACGATGCGTAAGGATCTTGGAATACCATCTGCATATTCCGGTTGAATTCTTTCAGCTTTTTGCCCTTTAGTTTATGGACATCCTCGCCGTCGAAAATAACTTCGCCTTCTGTCGCATCATACAGTTTAATAATGGTTCTGCCTGCCGTGGATTTACCGCATCCGGATTCTCCTACGAGACCGAATGTTTCACCGCGGTTGATTTCGATGGAAAAATTGTCAACGGCTTTCAACACTTTACCGTTGCCAAGATTAAAATGCTTCTTCATATTGCGAATTTGCAAAATGGGTTTATTGGCATTAGACATGTTGATGACCTCCCACTCCTACAGGACGTTCAACTTTCGGCGCATCCGGGTGCAGCAGCCAGCAAGCGGAACTATGCGTCTCGGAGAGCGTTGTGTGTTCCGGATCTACTTCCAAGCAATGATTCATCGCGTATGGACATCTAGCTGCAAAGGCACACCCTACTGGAGGTGCAAATAGATCTGGCGGCGTACCTGGAATCGGCACAAGCTCTTCATTCGCGTTTGTATCCAAGCGAGGCACCGAACGAAGCAAGCCCCATGTGTAAGGATGCTGCGGATTGTAGAAAATTTCATCTACGGTTCCTTGCTCGATAATTTTACCTGCGTACATAACCACGACGCGCTGCGCCATATCGGCTACAACACCAAGGTCATGCGTAATCAAAATAATGGATGAGTCCGTCTTCACGGAAATTGTTTTCATCAAATCAATGATTTGAGCTTGAATCGTAACATCAAGAGCCGTTGTTGGCTCGTCCGCAATAAGAAGCTTAGGCGAGCATGCTAATGCAATCGCGATCATGACACGCTGACGCATACCACCGGAAAGCTCATGCGGATATTGATGAATACGGCCTTCAGGCGAGTTGATGCCGACAAGCTTTAGAATCTCAATCGCTTTCTCGGTTGCCGCCTTCTTGCTTAAGCCTTCGTGCTTAATAAGACCCTCAGTAATTTGGTCGCCGATTTTCATTGTCGGATTGAGGGAAGTCATCGGATCTTGGAAAATCATACCGATTTCGGATCCGCGAATTTTTTCCATTTGTTTGTTGGAAAGCTTGGTAATATCCGTTTTCCCGTCAAACATGATAGAGCCGCTTTTTATATAACTAGGCGGAGTAGGAATTAAACGCATGAGCGTTTGTGCCGTAACGGATTTACCGCAACCGGATTCGCCTACAATCGCCAACACTTCACCTTTTTTCAAAGAAAAAGATACGCCGCGAACAGCTTGAACTTCCCCCGCATACGTACGGAAAGAAACTCGCAAATCTTTCACTTCAAGCAAATTGTTTTTGGTGCTCATCATTATTCACCCCTTCTTACTTGCGCATTTTTGGATCAAGCGCATCGCGAAGCCCGTCGCCGAGCAAATTGAAGCTTAACAATATTAAGCTGAAAATAATGGTCGGGAAAATCAGGCGATGCGGGTATAACCGGATATAGTTGGCGCCGTCAGACAGCAAGTTACCGAGCGATGCAAGCGGCGGCTTAACGCCAAGACCGATGAAGCTTAAGAACGCTTCGGTAAAAATTGCCGATGGAACGACGAAAGTGATTTGTACAATGATAATCCCAAGCGCATTAGGAATCAAGCTGCGCAAGATGATTCGCATTGGCGATGCGCCAAGCGTACGGGAAGCCAGTACGAATTCCTGTTCTTTGAGCGTGAGCATTTGACCGCGGACCAAACGCGCCATCGGAACCCATCCCGTTATGGCCATGGCCAAAATAATCGATGAAATACCGGAACCGATAACCATAATGAGCAGAATCGCGATGAGCAAGAAAGGAATCGCATAAACGATTTCAATTGCACGCTGCATCACTTCATCGACTTTTCCGCCGTAGTAAGCAGAAATACCGCCATAAATAACGCCGACAACCAAGTCAATCAATGCTGCAACAATCCCGATGAACAAGGAGATACGAGTTCCCCACCATACACGAGTCCAGATATCGCGGCCGAAGTCGTCCGTACCGAACCAGTGCTGGGCGTTAGGAGAAATATTTTTAATTTTAAGATCCTGCGTCTGATAATCGTAGCTTGAAACAAAAGGTACAATAATCGCTAGTACGATTAAAGCAACCAATATAATTAAGCCAGCCATAGCCAGTCTATTTTTCTTAAGTCGTCTCCAAGCGTCCTGCCAATAATTGAGCGAAGGTCTTACTATTCTTTCGCCAGCCAATGCTTCTTTTGCAACGGGAGCAAACTTGTAGCTATTCTCTGTTGCGTTATTCGGAGTTTGCATGAATTATTTCCCGCCTTTCCCAAGACGAATTCTAGGGTCTACAAAACCATACACGATATCTGTGATAAAGATAACCAAAATAAGAATGGCTGAATAGAAAATCGTTAATCCAGAAATCATGGTGTAATCGTTGGAATAAACCGATGAAACGAAATGTTTACCCAAGCCTGGCACTGAGAAAATTTGTTCAACTACAAGGGTACCTGTAATAACGTTTACAAATATTGGGCCGATAATCGTGATAACCGGTAATATCGCATTTCGAATTGTATGCTTCACAACAACCGTAACATTGGACAAACCTTTAGATTTAGCCGTTTTAATGTAATCTTGATTTAGAACGTCCAGCATCGATGTCCGCATCAAGCGCGCCAGAATGGCAATGGTACCAAATGAAAGAGCAATCGACGGTAAAACACGATAGCTTGGCCCTTTCCACAAACCTGCTGGAAGAATCCCCCATTTAACACCTACATAGTACGAAAGCAATGGACCTAAAACAAATGATGGGATGGAAACACCCAAAATCGCGATAAACATAGCTGTGTAATCGCCTGCTTTATTATGCTTCAGCGCTGCAATAATCCCTAATGTAAGACCAACAACAATCGCAATCACGATTGAAATCAAACCAAGTTCTAGTGAAGACGGAAACGCTTGTTTGATAATGTCTGTAACTTTATGTGCAGGGAATTGAAAGGAAGCTCCTAGATCGCCATGGATGATGTTGTTCATGAATGTCAAATACTGTTCCCACAATGGCTTATCTAATCCGTATTGCTTAAGCAGCATATCTCTCGTAGCTTTAGGAATCCGTTCAGCGCCTTCTCCTAGTGGATTACCTGGTAAGTTTTTCATCAATACGAATGTAAATGATGCGATCAGCCATAACGTAATAAGCGCATATAAGAAACGGCGAAGAATGAACTTGACCATATTGCTCCTCCTTTATTAATTTAAAGCTAAGAAATTTAGAAGGGGCCGCTCCCACGAGGTGCAAACGGCCCCTTCCCTTAATACACAAATCTATTGATCAAAATTATTTAACAGAAGCCCATTTCAATTCCCACTCTTGACCGAAGGAAGGAAGAAGCAAACCATCGATACTTGGTTTTTTCAAGTATGCGCGAGTACGGAAGTAAAGTGGAGCTACACCTTGATCATCCATCAGGATTTTCTCAGCTTCAACCAATGCTTTCGCACGTTTGGAAGGATCAACCTCTGTTTGAGCTGACTTAATCAGTGCGTCATACTGCGGGTTGCTGTAGTCGCCTTCGTCAAACTCTCCGCCAGTTACCCACATATCCAAGAATGTCATTGGATCGTTGTAATCTGCGCCCCATAGGGAAAGTGCGATTTCGAAATCATGTTTGGAGGACAATTCGATACGCAGTGCGTGTGGAACTGGGTTCGCTTCTGCTTCGTATCCAAGGTTTTGTTTCCATTGTGCAAGGATGAACTCAAGTGATTTTTTCGCAGTTTCTGTATCGTCTGCGTTCACTTTCATTTTAGGAAGAGCTGTCAAACCAGCTTCTTTCAAACCTTCAGCAAGCAATTGTTTTGCTTTAGCTGCATCGAACTTAGGTTGAGTGTCGCCAGCAGATTTACGGAAGTCGCCGCCTGCACCGTCAGAAGTACCGCCAGGTACCAGACCTGTGGAAGCTACTGAACCGTTAGCAAGAACTGTATCTACGTAAGCTTGACGATCGATTGCCATACCTAGTGCTTGACGGATTTTCTTGTTAGCCAAGGCTGGAACTTTCTTAGTTTGGTACATCAAGTAAGAGTTAGTCAACTCTGGTTTAGGCAGGTTGTCTGGCTTACCAGCGTATAGTTTCAATTGATCGCGGTTGATTTCAGTCAAATCAGCTGCGTCAGTTTCATACAGGTTAAGACCTGTGTTTGGATCTTTTACAATGTTGATTGTTGCTTTCGTAAGTTTAACGTTAGCAGCATCCCAGTATTTATCGTTTTTAACAAGTTCAAGTGTTTGGCCGTGATCCCATTTGCTAAGGATGAATGGACCTGCACCGATTACTTTGTCAGCTTCTGCTCCATATTTATCGCCAGCTTTCGTTACGAAATCTTCTCTTTGTGGCAAGAAAGTTCCGAACGCAAGCATTTGTGTAAAGAATGTAACTGGTTTCTCAAGAGTAATTTCAAGCTGCTTGTCGCTGATTGCTTTTACGCCAAGGGCATCTTGAGCTTTTTTAACTTCTTCAGGAGTTTTCGCTTTAGTAACAGCTTCTCCACCTTTAATCCAAGCTACTACGAAACTATATTGCCCTTTTGTAGCAGGATCCAATGTACGTTTGAAGGAGTATACGAAATCTTGAGCTTTTACCGGTTGGCCATCAGACCAGTTTGCGTTGTCGCGAATGTCGATTGTGTAAGTCAAACCATCTGGAGAGATTTTAGGGAAATCTTTTGCAAGACCTGGAGTTGCTTTACCGTCTTTGTCTGTACGGAACAAACCTTCGTTAAATGCGCTAATAAATGTAAAAGCAGCATTTGCAGTTGCTTTGGAGCTATCCATAACTGGCGGCTCTGCGGAAAAGTTAATTTTAATTTCTTGCGGTTTGTTCGATTTAGCTGGAGCTGAAGTTCCTTTTGTATCTCCGGATGGGGATGCAGAAGGACTTTCTTCACTCTTCGCGCAACCAATCGCAACGCTACCCATTAGCGTTAATGCTACTGCTGTTGAAACCCACTTCGTCGCTTTCATAAAACGCCTCCTCTAAAATTATGTATGTCTAGAATATCTATGGCTAGGTGTTGATAGTTTTTATGACATAAACCTTACACCTTTAACCCGAAAATAATTGAAACCGCTTCATACATGTCATAACATCTCACTTGAACCTCTGGTAAAAAAAATTACTAGACTCTACGCAAGGAATTATAACATAAAACCAAGCTTTGTCCAGACTTAATTTACCTTAGTAAGAATATTTGTAAATAAAGAATGAAGATTAAGTGCCTCACGGATTCTAATTATACAACCATCGGTCAATAAAATCTAGACGATTTTCATTGTTATTTTCTACAAATCTCAAATAAAATATTACAAAGACCTTCGAAAAATCTCAGCATTTGCCTAATTCCAACAAAAACGCTCTTTTTACGTCGAGAATATGTAATTTTTGCCGATATGCAAGAAGAAAAGCAGAATATAAAGGGCAGAGAGCCCTAAAAAGCTGAGCCTCCAGACGACTCTGCCTACTTTTAACAAATCCGTTTGACCTTTCAACTGTGTTTGATACCCGCCAATGACACCAAACGCAATGAGCAGGATGAGCGTAATCAGCCAGAACCCAAAGTTCGTATGGAATAATTGATTCCACATCAAGGAAACTGAGCCCAGGAGAAAGATGTTCGTAACGTCCATGGTCAGTCTAGTCGTCATTTTCTTATCGCGCAGAAAAAAGAACACCGCAAACCATAACAAAATAAACGTAATAAACGGTGCTACAGCCAGAACCGCATAAAGTGTGGAAATCCAACTTACTAGTACATCCATCATCTTCAACCACCTACTTTATTCTAGAGCTTTCACTAATCGATACACTGTGAGATGTGTTGGAAGCTCGAGGTTCAGTTCTTCGGCCATCTGTAGAAAGCTTCCGTTTATTCGGTCAATTTCGGTCGTTCTGGAGAGCTCGATATCCTGCAGCATGGATGAATGATTCCCACTGGTCGCTTCACAGACCGTTATAATGGTTTGCCACAAATCGTCCGGCAGCCCGATGCCTTTTGCCTTCGCGACCATACAGGCCTCCCAGTAAAGATCTTGCATGAGCGATCTTGTCCAAATGGAATCCAACAGCTCCCCATTTTTCACGCGCAAAATAGCTGTAAGAGGGTTGATCACGGCATTGATAATCAATTTGTTCCAGATCCTTACTTCCATGTTCTTCGACATAAAAGTCTGAAATCCTGCCTTATTGAGCAAGTTTACGATTAAAAATTCCAACGAATTTTCGTCATCATGATCCATTAGACCTGCAACCCCGATATAGGTAGTCCCATGGCCTGTGTGGGAAACAGCCGTAAGCCCTTCTCGTTTCGCCCCCTCCGTTGTTACTGCGAGCAGGAGCTTGTTCCTTTCGGCTGCTTGACTCAGCATAGATTCATGCCCGATTCCATTTTGGAAACTTACCAGATAAGTGCTGGAAGAACTTCGGGTATATATATAATGTGCGAGTTCTTGCGTAATTGCAGGTTGTTTTACCATGAGAAAAATATAGTCATAAGGCTGGACGGAGATATCCTTCGTTCCCGCTTCCATTTCCGTTTCCGTTTCCGTTTGATAATACCTAAAGTCTATTGAACCGCCGCGTGTAGTCCTATAGCTTTCCGATTCCCCCACTAACCGTATGCCTTCTTGAGCAAGTTGGTCTGCCTGCTCCTTCGTCCGTGCAACAACGGTCATATGCTCACACCAAGCAGACAGTTTCGCAGCAAATAAAAGCCCCAAGGAACCTGCCCCAATAATCATCATTCGCATCCCGATTCCTCCACTCTTAACCTTTGTCAATCATTATACAACAAAAAAGCCTCAGTCCAAGGTTTCCCCTAGGTCTGAAGCTTTTTCTTCTACTGGAACAGTAGTAGGCTTATTCTACTCTCTCTAAGTTACCGTTTGCATCCATCTTGAACCGCGGCTTCTCTTCTTCCTCTTCTTCCACTAAAAATGCCATCTTCCGGGCCCGGTCCATAATTTGGATCAAAGCTTTGTAATCGTCATTGACGACGCGATAATCCGTTTCCACTTCGTTTACTTGTTTATTGAGCTTGTTATTTTCTCTGCCCAGTCTATCTAGTTCGTCTTCCTTGTCTTGCAGCTCTTTTTCCAAGTTTTTAATATGACGATTCATATCTTGATACGTATTTCTCCATTGTCTCAGGAAGCGGATCACGGCATCGATCGATAGTGTTTCTTCCGTAAAGGATTCATTTTTGCCTGTTGACAATTCAGGAGCATCCAAGACACCGACAGCAGAAGAGCCTGAGATGGAAACGGCAGCATGTTTCTTGAGCTGCGTTCTTTTCTGACGCTGCGCTTTCGCTATCTGAATCGCCGCTTCATATTTTTTCCTCACAAAACTGTTCCATCGAAATCCGCATGCCGCCGCAGTACGTCCAATACGTTCCCCAACTTCCTCAAACGCGGATAATTGTGTACTTCCCTCTCTAATGTGACGCAGAGTCACTTCCGCTAAGATCAGATCGTCTTCATCGCTCCAAGCATCTTGTCTTATAGCCGACATAAGGTTAAACCTCCTAACATAATGTACAGAAAGAAGAATCAATTCGCAGGTACCGAAGTATAAATTGATTCGTGCCATTATTACTATTTCTATGCCCGTACTAGAGTTCATAGAATCTATTTGATACTAAATGGTATTGCCAAATTTTTTAACACTCATACATGGGATTCGGATAAAAAGACATACTACATCTATACGATGAAATGTTTGCAATTTCGTCACCGTTTGACGGTTTACACTGCTCGCTTCAAAAGGTATAATGTGATGTAGTTAAAAGTGCAACGTGGTACGAGAGGGGGATGTAACGAGAATGGATCGCATGTTTCGGGTTTTAGGTTTTTGGACACTTGTTATCGCACTGATGAGTTTAGCCGGCGATATGATACCTATGTCTCTGATTTTCTTTTTCCAAACAGCCGTATTCGTCATTCTAGGCTATATGCGCTTGTCAGAACGAACTTACATATTGTTGTTCTGGGGATATATGATTATTTCCTTCAGTGGGTTTACGTACTGGTCATTTTTCAAAATGTCCATCTAGTACAGAAACAAACAACAAACAAAAAGGTGAACCGATGGTTATCCATCGACTCACCTTTTTTTCTATTTCACGGCAAGGAACACTTTGAACAGCTCACTCATCTGATCGCTTAAGAGAAGCTGCCGGATGGCTCGGTTTCTTTTTGAAACTTCGCTGAACGGATTGGGGTCGTAGTGATTTTGCAACCGCTCAAAAATGCCTTGTTCTACCAGGAACTCCTTTTGTGTCTGCAGCTTAGTAAACGGAAATCCGCTCTGCCTTGCAGCTGTTTCCAAATCGCTGAAGTTCACATGAGAGGTCAAATCCTGTTCCCCCTGATATAGCAACGGGTTATCATGTGCCTGATGTTTCCGATAACCCATTAATGTTCCTCGGGAGCGATGCGCGGCATACAGCTCGTCTTCGACATCTCCGTAATCAATGACTATGCAGCACCCGCTCTTCATGCGCCGTGACACTCGGGAGATCCATGCCGAACTCTCTAGGTTAAATTCACCGATTTGACCTTCCAACCATTGAACCTTTGACCTAGCTAAGCTGTCTACTAATTGCTCGGAGAGATCGGGAAGCCATATTTCCGTGAACATCTGCTCTTGTTCCAGCCAACTAACATAGGCTTCCTCATATTTCCCCTCTTTATAGCGGATTCGGTGTACCGGGAAAGCGTCCAACAGTTCGTTGGCAACAATAAACATATGCTCTTGAGGCTCCTGAGCGAGCCACTCAGCTTCGCTGGCAAACTCAATCAGCTGCTCATGTGCCTCCAAAGCACTTTGCTGAAGCGCGCGGTGATAGGCGCTTGACTCAATTAGCGTATAAGTTAATCGATCGTAGACCGCAGGAGAACTTCTTTTCAATTCGTCCAAAAGGTGAAGGGCCATTCGCCCGTTTCCCCCACCCCACTCAACAAGATGAATCGGCTCCGTGCCCGAAAGCTGGCTATGCTGCTGCAGTTGACCGTTTATGAAGGACGCTATCATTTCCCCCATCACAGATCCGATGGAAGAGCTGGTATAGAAGTCTCCTTCCTTGCCTATCTTGACGTTCTCATTGCGATAATAGCCGTAAGGCTCGCTGTAAAGACATATTTCCATATAGTCACGGAAAGAGATTGCTTTTTTTTCTGCGGATTGTATGGCTTTAATGATCGTTGCAACAACTTCCGGATGTCCGAGCTGAAGATTCAAATGAACCCCCTCCAATTGTTTACTTAAAGACAAAGCTGCTGGAAACCTTTATAATGAAAATGAATAATGGAAGGAGAGACAAAACTCGCATGTCAAAGAAGTGGATCACCTTTACAGCGGTAACGGCAATCAGCCTGCTATCGTTGACAGCTTGTACAGACAATACGCAAGTGAAAGACGCTTTCGAACAATCGCTCAGCAAACAAAACGAAATGAAATCTTACACCTTTGAAGGCAGCACAACGCTTGCCATTAGTGATGCCTTATTGAAATCGTCAAACCCTTTAACGAATGGACTTCTCTCTTTAATGAAAGAAAGCACCCTGGATTGGAAAGGGATCAGCAATGTAGAACCGCTCGAATTCCAAACGGATTTGAAAATAACGCCTAAAGGCTCTACATCGCCTATCGAGATACCGATTCTCATTAAAGATAGCAAATTGTATTTTAATATGCCAGCATTAAATAAGACGCCTGACGAGTATTATGCCATTGATTTGCAGCAAATGAGCCAAAACGGCAAGAGCGCTTTATCGTTAGACACTTTGAAGAACACATCCCAGCTGTCCAGCGCGCTTAGCAATCTCGTTTTTAATGGCATTGATCCAAAATGGTACAAAGAAGCCAAGGAACCCGTCAAGCTAAAAGACGGATCATCCGCCAAATCGATTAGCGTCGAGCTCACAAGCAAAAACGAAAAAGAAATCAATACATTATTCCAAACAAAGCTGCCTGAATTTTACGGGTACCTGCAAAACAACGGACTTCTTACAGCAGACAAAGCCGAACAGCTCAAAAAATCGCAACCTTCTGCCACTCAGCTGAAAGCACCGAGCAAAATGGTTGTCGCAATTGATGACAGCGGCTTTATACGTGATCAAACTTTCGATATCACCTTTCAAATGACTGTCGATGGCAAGGCTCAGGACAATCATATCGTCCTTCACCAGAGCTACGACGCTATTAATAAAGCTACCCCGTTAACCAAAGAAGTACCGAAGAAAGTGAAAAGCTTTGATGATATTTTGAAACTCATAGCGCCCGCTAAAAAATAGATATCGTACCTAATACTTACTTCATCCCCCGAAGTAAGTATTTTTTTGTGCTTCATTTAATAGAAATATATGATAATCTGTTCATAGGGGGAGAATGCGTTCGATGAAATATAAATTCATAGCTATGATGACGTCCTTACTATTACTGCTGCAGCTGACGCTGCCGGTTCATACAGTAATGGCTGAAGAAAATAATCCGGGAGCTGAAGAAGCCAAAGCACTCGTACAAAAAGGACTTACCATCTTTGAGATCGACAAAGAAGTTAGCCGGCTTAATGAGCAAGATGCCAAGATCGTCCTGCAAATTAAGCAAAATGAACAAGATATTATGAAGCAGAACAGCAATGTTGACAGTACGCGAAAGCATGCAGGCAAAGTGATGAGGGCTTATTACACCGGAGACCGCGATTCGATCTGGATGCTGCTGTTTTCCGTTAATTCCTTTGCGGATGCCTTGCGCATGTTCGAATATTTGCAAATGATCATAACGAATGATCATCGCGCCTTAGCGGCTTTTACGGATTCGTTTAATAAATTGAAAAGTTTGCAAGGCGTGCTGCAAGCCTCTCGCGACGAACTGCAAAAGACGAAAGATAAATATCTTGAGCAGCGGGAAAGGCTCGTGAAGCTGCAAGAAGAGCTGGATACACAGCTTGCCGTCAGTGCCCAAGCACCCGCCATCGAGGCGCAAATTAAAAGCTTAAATGAACAATGGAAAAAAGAGGGGATCCCCTTATTCCGCGAGTATTTGAATAATTTATCCGCAGCGTTCCGGGAGCTTCCGCAGTATGTAACGAAAGAAAATAAATTTATGGACTTATCTTCGATTAAAAATCCTGTTATTACAATCAGCGACACGGATTTTAACACCTATTTGCATGACAAAAACGAGCTGCTGCAAGACTTGAACTTCCAGTTTGCCGATGATGCCATTATTGCCAAGGGTCAGAAGGATCAAGTACAGGTAACAATCGCTGGCAAATTCATATTGAAGGAAAATCCGGACATGAATGAGGTCCGATTTGTCGTGGATAACCTTGAATTCAATGGCTTCCAACTGCCCGACACCACAATTGAAGATTTCTCAAAGGAATTTCAACTCGGTTTCGTGCCGAAAAAAATCGTCAGCTATCTGGATGTCGTTAGTGTTCAAACGAAAAATGGCACCGCAGTTGTGAAACTCAAATTATCCTTGTAAACTAGCTATGGATCACTAAATGAAGCGAGGACATACGATGCAATCGAAAATTGGACTATTAATGGATGTACCCGAAGGAAGACTGCTCAGCTTTTACGCTGAGATCGAGAAAGCGCTAGCCGGCAAAGCGGAAATATTCGACCGCGACAACGAAATGTTAATTGTCAGCAATGAAGCGCAGAAGTTTGCTGTTCTGGAAGTCATGGCGCAGCACAACGTCGATACGGACCAAATGGCGCTGGGCCTGCTCCCGGAAGACGCGGAATTGACGGACCTTTTCAGCGATTATGGGTTTACAAGCGAAGGCGAGCACAATTACTTGTACGAGAAATTGATTGTCCCTTTCCGCTTTACCGAAGATAGCAAAGAGGCGGATGTCGATCAAGCCTCGCTGCAAATCGAAGAACATCTTCTCGCCCTCTACAAGGACGATCAACGTGATATTTATGTCGTAGACCGCCAGCTCGAAGAGCTTATGCATGGTATCGCTAAAGCTTATCGATGCCGCATCGAAATTCTTGCCTAAAACAAACAAAAACCCCTCATTCCCACTTCGATGTGGAATGAGGGGTTTCTTGTATGATCAGAGCAAATCAGCCGCTAACTGTGCCAGATGCGAACGTTCTCCCCGCTCCAGCGTAATATGCCCGCTAATGCCTTCCTGTTTAAATCGTTCCACCACATACGTTAATCCGTTGCTTGAAGCATCGAGATACGGATGGTCAATTTGGTCAGGATCCCCTAACAGGACAATTTTACTGCCCTCGCCTACGCGGGAAACGATCGTTTTGATCTCGTGCTTGGATAAGTTTTGTGCTTCATCGATGATGATGAATTGTCCGGGAATGGAACGTCCGCGAATATACGTGAGCGCTTCGACTTGAATGCTGCCCAGGCCGGCAAGCACCTTCTCGATGTCACCCGGTTTTTTCGTATCGAATAAATACTCCAAATTATCATAGATCGGCTGCATCCATGGACGCAGCTTTTCCTCTTTTTCACCAGGCAAATAACCGATATCCTTGCCCATGGGTACAACAGGACGAGCAATAAGCAATTTCTTGTATTTCCTGTCATCTTCAATCTTCATAAGGCCAGCGGCCAGCGTAAGCAGCGTCTTGCCTGTACCCGCTTTCCCAGTGAGGGTGACGAGCGGGATATCGTCATTGAGCAGAAGCTCAAGAGCCATGCGCTGCTGCGCATTACGCGCGGCAATTCCCCAGATGGGATCGTTACTCATAAAGAGCGGCTCAAGTTTTTTGGCATCCGTCGTGACTTTCAGAAGAGCGGATTTGGAAGAACCTAGTTCATCGCGCAATATTACAAACTCATGAGGATGAAGCATGTACCCCAAATTCAAGGAAGTCACGGTTAAGAAACGATATGAGTAAAATTCGTCAATCACAGACGGGTGAACATAGAGTGTGATGCACCCCGTGTACATATCCGTCTGAGCTACGATACGGTCAGTTAAATAATCCTGCGCAGGAATGCCAAGCACATCCGCTTTGATCCGCACCAGCGTATCTTTACTTACGATCACGACGGGTCTCGGATAATCATTAGCTTGCTCTTCCAAATGGTAATTGAGCGCAACCGCAAGGATTCGGTTATCATTCGTCAACTCGGAAAATGTATCCTGCAGTTTAGCAAAACTGCGATGGTTAAGTTCTACTTTAATGCTTCCGCCTTGTTCAAGCGTAATGCCATCGGACAAGGTGCCCTTGGTCCTTAATCCATCGAGCAACCGGGAAACATGTCTCGCATTTCGGCCTATTTCATCCGCATTTCGTTTCTTAGAATCGATTTCCTCCAACACCACGGCGGGTATGACTACTTCATTATCTTCGAACGCGAACAAAGCATTTGGGTCCTGAAGCAGTACATTGGTATCTAACACGTAAATTTTTTTCATTGGTGTGTCCCCTCCCAGATTTGGCGTCAGATCATTGGTTATATTTCATACATACAACCTAGCTGTACAGGACAAACTAAACGCGAGATTCAAGGAAAGGATCGATTCTAGTGAGACTATTGTGCGTATTTTCGTTGGTACTAACCCTCGCGGTTGGCTGTAGTCAAGCGCCGAAAAGCGGTGCCCCCTCTCAAGATACAAATCAAAGACAAGTGAAGGTCCAACAAATTGCCCCTCAAAAACTAGAAATAAAAGATTCTAAAGCAGTTGCAGATCGTTTGGAAAGCTTAGCCACCAGTATTCCTAATGTTGAAAGCGCGCATTGTGTCGTATTCGGCAATACCGCCGTGGTTGGCATTAACCTTAGAAAGGATTTGGACCGCGCGAAAGTCGGTACCGTCAAATATTCGGTAGCCGAAGCGCTCAAGAAAGATCCCTACGGTGTGAATGCCATTGTGACAGCAGATCTGGATCTGGATCAGCGGCTACGCAACATCCGGGATAACATAAGTGCAGGAAGGCCGATTACCGGTTTCGCCGAGCAAATGGCGGATATCATGGGCCGGGCCATGCCGCAGCTGCCGCGTGATATTCGCAATCCCCAAGACAATACGGGACCGGGTCCTAATGATGCGAATCAGGCAGGGAATCCACATCCATAATTCGCGGAAAGATGACAAAAAGCCTGACTGCACACAGCAGATCTAGGCTTTTTTTATCGCATCAAAAACTTGGCCGATTCGCTTATCCGTTACTCGGCACGCAAAAGTTTTCGCATATTCATCTGTTGTCATCATTAGGGCGCTGTTCATCTTATGCTCCGGTAAAGCTGCTGTGATGTGTTCAGCCATATCGCTTGCGCCTCCTACAAAGGTGGTTGAAAACGATCCTTACACTAACAGTATAGCATAGCCGGTGGCAAGCGTTCCACCATTATGTATCTATTTTCAGGTCATGCGAACACTCCTTTATCATCCAGATATACCTTATTGTACGTCGGATAAAGAAAGTTATGTCCCCAAATGTCTCGCCTACTGATTATTGTAAATAGGATTGGCATTAATATCATCCAGCAGCTTTTCCGCGGCTTCCCGATCAAAACTCTGTATGCTCTTCATCCCCTCGCGCTCATAGGAAATGTGAATTTTCATGGGATCGGATTCATCCACAAGTTCAACATGGCTGACTCCATGATCTTCCTGCAAAATCATAGCGAAGAAATCGAGCGTTTCTTGGGCCGCCTCATCACTAGGTCTTGCTTCGCTGACAATGTGCATTTGAAGCCAATTGAAAAACGTATCCTGGAGATTCATCTTAATGCCCATCCTCCCTAAGTAAAATAACGTCGCAGCCAGACTCCAGCCAACGCAGCCATTGATTTTTCCAGTTGATAGACTCAGCATCCAAATCGCGTTCATTCAACGCAGAGACCAGTTGCATAGCCTCCTTGCGCGTGAGCAGACGGTCCAGAAAAGCTTCTGCACAATGCGAAAGGTGAAAAGGGTTTCCGTCAAAACAAATCGCGTCAGCATGCCCTAAATCCAATTCTACAAACTCAGAACCGCATAACTCCTCGTCATCGCTTACTAACAGACTGGATTTAAACATAGCGAGCAGTCTCGGATGCTTTCCATTTGCTTGTTCTCGAAGCATTTCTAATGAACCCGGCGGCGTACAGTCGATCCGGTCAGCTCCAAGCACCAATGGCGAATAGCTGACAATCGGAGTTAACCAATACCGCGTCATTCCGGGTTACCGCTCCCGGTTCTTTTCTCGATGAAATAGCGAATTCGAACCAGAAACATTAAAGAAATAGCTACAGTTAAGCACAGGACAATCGGCAATCCCACAAGTTGAAAACCAAGCAGCATGATCGAACCGATGGCCATAAGCAAATAGACGATGGCAGTCTTAAGGACCGGCAATTTGCGTGTCCGGAAAACTTTGTTATACACGTAGGACATGAATATAAAGATTAACAAATAAGTGATGTAAATGTGATTACCAAACCACTCGTTCAAAGCCGTCAACACGATACACTCCATTTCGCTAAAAAAGTAATGTCAGCTCTCATTATCGCTCAATTCCGCAAATAAATAAAGGGAAATGCAGCCGGTTGGCTGACATTTCCCCTATTAAGAACACTTTGTGAACTAAACGTTCGCTTCAGCCATTTTACGTTGTTTCTCAGCACGTTCACGTTCGCTTTTATTCAAAAGCTTCTTACGAATACGAACGGATTTTGGCGTAATTTCGCAATATTCATCATCGTTCAAATACTCAAGTGCTTGCTCCAAAGAGAATAAGCGCGGAGTTTTCATTTTCACAGTTTCTTCTTTGTTCGCGGAACGGATGTTGTTTACCGCTTTTTCTTTACAGATGTTCACGATGATGTCGTTGTCGCGTGTATGTTCACCAACAACCATTCCTTCATAAACTTCTGTTTGCGGATGTACGAACAAGATACCGCGATCTTCTACGGAAAGGATTCCGTACAGCGTGGATACGCCGGATTCGCTGGAAACGAGTACGCCTTCATGACGTCCGCCAACGCCTGCTCCTTGGTATGGACCATAGCTGTCGAAAGCATGGTTCATAATTCCGTAACCGCGAGTTAACGTCAAGAAGTTCGTTCTGTAACCGATCAGACCACGCGCAGGAATCAAGAACTCAAGACGAACGTTTCCGCTGCCGTTGTTGATCATGTTGACCATTTCGGCTTTACGGGAACCTAAGCTCTCCATAACGGAACCCATGCTGTCTTCTGGAACGTCGATGATCAAACGCTCGATCGGCTCCATTTTTTGACCGTCGACTTGACGGATGATAACTTCCGGCTTGGAAACTTGCAATTCAAAGCCTTCACGGCGCATGTTCTCAATCAAAATACCTAAGTGAAGCTCACCGCGGCCAGATACGATAAAGGCATCCGGACTGTCTGTATCCTCAACGCGTAAGCTTACATCTGTTTCAAGCTCTTTGTAAAGACGCTCGCGGATTTTACGGGAAGTAACCCATTTTCCTTCGCGACCGGCGAATGGCGAGTTATTAACGATAAATGTCATTTGAAGCGTCGGCTCGTCGATTTTCAATACTGGCAAAGCTTCCGGATTCGCTGGATCAGCTACCGTTTCACCAATGTTGATATCTTTAATACCGGCAATTGCAATAATGTCCCCTGCAGCTGCTTCTTCAATCTCAATACGTTTCAAACCTGTGAAACCGAAAAGCTTCTCGATTCTAGCTTGCTTTTGACCGCCTTCGCGTGTCATTACTGCTACAGTTTGGCCTTGACGAATTTTACCACGGTTTACACGGCCTACGCCAATACGGCCCAGGTACTCGTTGTAATCCATCAGGGTAACGAGGAATTGAAGAGGTTGGTCGACATCTTCAGTTGGTGAAGGGATGTGAGTAACGATCGTCTCATAGATAGCTTCCATGTTCTGATCTTGTTTTTCCGGGTCAAGGCTTGATGTGCCTTGCAATGCAGAAGCATAAACTACGTGGAAATCAAGCTGTTCATCGGATGCGCCCAGCTCAATGAATAGATCCAATACTTCATCCACAACTTCAGCGGGACGAGCATTCGGACGGTCGATTTTGTTAACAACGACAACTGGTTTAAGGTTGCTTTCCAGCGCTTTACGAAGTACGAACTTCGTTTGCGGCATTGTACCTTCGAAAGCATCAACGACAAGCAAAACGCCGTCAACCATTTTCATGATACGCTCTACTTCACCGCCAAAGTCGGCGTGTCCAGGAGTATCTACGATGTTAATCAGGTAATCTTTATAGTTAATAGCTGTATTTTTGGCAAGAATGGTAATACCGCGTTCTCTCTCGAGATCGTTGGAGTCCATCGCTCTTTCTTGGATAGCTTCATTGTCGCGGAATGTACCGGATTGTTGAAGCAATTTATCTACGAGTGTTGTTTTGCCATGGTCAACGTGTGCGATAATTGCAATATTGCGAATCTTTTCTCTTGCTTGCATGAATGTCAAACCCTCTCTACCCTATAATTTTCGTCTCTGTTCATAAAACAAGCGTCGGACAAAAGCGCCGACGCTTGACATTTATGTTTATTATACGCAGTTTCTCGACATTATGCAAGGAAAATGACGATCAACACAAAACTTTTACAAGCGGCACACTGGAATTACCACACTTTCTTCCTGCGGAAAATCATAAGAAGCCCTGCTGCAACAAGGATCAAAGCGATTACATATATCCCTAATTTAACAAGCAGCGTGATCCCGAATAAAACAACAGAAATGATTCCCAGCACCATAGCGCCTATCCAAACCCCTCGGTCACTCCCGCGGTCAAACAGATGAAGCTCATATAATCCGATGGCGACGCCGAGGATGAATCCAGGCCAAAGATAGCTCATCGACCCCCAGCCGAAAATATTGCAGAAGAAAAACATTAAGCCATACGTCGTCAATATGCCGCCAGGAACAAGCACGCCAGCCGGCCATGTGCGATTAAAGTACAACATGTGGAAAAGAAGCCCCGGAGCAAGCAAAACAAGCGGCCAAAAAAAGGAAAAAATAAAGTGAAAAACGCCTAATTTCCCGAGTAGCAATAAAACGGCCAGGCCAATTAACAGGATACCGATGGAGTAGCTATTTCTAGCCATGCGAATTCCCTCCTATTTCACTTGTCAATGCGGTGTCCGTTTCGACACCATTCAACATGTAGTGTATCGCAACTGGCTCAAAATTGCTAGCCTGCGGGCTATTTGCGGCCCCGCCGTTTCGCTTCCAGCAAACGGCTCATGCTGTCCGGCGGCGCAGCGCCTGCCGCAGGAGGCGCCGGCGCAGCAGGCTCCGAAGCCGCTGGCTGCGCCGCAGCCGGTGGAGCGCCGCCTGCGGACCGGCGCTCGCGCTGCAGCTTGTGCTCCGCAAGCTGCTTCCGCTCCCGGAGACGCGCCAGCGGCGTCTCCCCGGAGGGCGGGCCTTCCGGAGCGGCCCGCCGGGATAACGCCCGGCCCCGCAGGCCGGACGGAAGGGCGATGCGCCGCGCTGCGATGTCCATCAGCAGCAGCGCGAGCGCGGCCATCAGCAGGTACTCGCTGATGGGGGTGTACCGCTTCTGCGCGGCAGAAGCGAAAGCGAAGGCGGCCTCCGGATGCTCCAGCGAGAGCATCCGGCCGCCAGTCAGTTCGGCCAGCTGCTGCAGCCTGCTGAGCCCGGAGCCGTCCGTGATCCGGTATTCCGGGGAATACGGGATCACGAAGCCGGTCGTCTGGCTGCCGATGACGCGCCGCTCCGTCCCTTCCTGCTCGCTGCCGGGAGCGAGCAGTTCGGTTTTCGCCACATAGACGCCAGACTTATCCACAGATAACTGCGCTGAATATTCACCGGGAGCTGTGGACGTAAATGTGACTTCGTGTGTTCCCATAGCTTCATCCGTCACCGTAGCCCGAAGCTCTGCCTGAACACTCACATTGTCCGGTTCGGCATCTCCGGCCTTGGCTTGGAGCGTCAACTCGTCACCGGACAAATGCCCGTTCAATTCCAGCGGTGAAGATTGAAATTGCGGGAATGTCCACTTGACCATACCGGCCAGCATCTGTGCGAAGGAAGGCCAAGTTACCCAGTTCGCGGACCAGGCGCCTGTCATATCGCTCGTCCAGGCGACAGAGCGGCCCGAACCATACTGCCATCTCGCTAATACCGGGTCAGGCTCAGGACTGGACAGCACCACTTCCGCTGCCTCCTTGGGCGTTGCGGCAATATAACCTTGCAGCTGCGGCAGCCCTCCGCCCAAGAATCCGGCCCAATCCGAACCCCCTGTCAGGGCTGGCACGAACGGCTGATTCACGACATAAGTACGGGAAATGAGCACCGCTTCCCGGCTAAAAATCGCCGGAATCGTCGTCTGATCCACCGCAGCATAGTACCTGCCCTTCGCCAATTCGGCCAACCTGCTTAGCAAGGCTTGATCCGCATCTGTACCAATGGCTACCGTCGACATGGTCATGTTCATCTTTTGCATGTCAGCGGTCAACGTTTCATAGCTTTGCGTCGTTGCAGACTGACCATCCGTGAGCAAAATGATATGCTTCCGCTGGGCGTCAACCTTCGAGAGCTTCGCAAACGCCTCTTCTACAGCGGTATAAATTTCGGTTCCGCCGTCCGCCGGAATGGCATTGATCTTTTGAATGACGTCCGGCTTCTGAGTGAGCTTTTGCGGCTCCACATACCAAGTAGGCGAAGAATCGAAACCAAGCACTCCCAGCGTATCTTTGTCTCTGAGAAGATCCACGGTTCGCGATGCCGCTTCTTGCGCCAGCTTCATTTTTTCCCCGGACATGCTGCCGGATTTATCGATAACGAGTACAATGCCCAATGACGGAATTTCCCGCTTGCCGCGCAAATCCATATAAACGGGCAGCGCGCGCTCGATCGGCGTTTTGAAGTACCCGCCAAGCCCGTAACTGTTATCTCCTCCAAGCATAACGAGTCCAACGCCATAATCGCGGACGCCTCTTTCGATCATTTCCATTTTGGTCTGAGAGATTTGCGTGGCCGCCACATTGTTGAGAATAATGCTCTCAAAGCTTGTGTAAGACATGAAATCATTAGACAGAAGCTCCGGCTGAATCGTTTCATAAGGGATCAAAGCAGCTTGCAGCGCGCCCTCCACATTTTGGGAAGTGCCTGCCTTCCCTTCAACAATAAGCACCTTCGGGGGACCTTGGACCTTGCTGAAAGCATAGTGCGTATTGTTCGCTGAAAGCTCATCGCCTTCCATATACACTTCAGCCCGATAACGATGAAAGCCCGGTTCTTTGGCTAACGACTGCACTGCAAAACGATTCTCTCCCTTCGTAAGCTCCAGGGATTGCGCCGTCATTTCCCGATTGTCCTCAAATATCCGCAATTGCGCCGGTCCGGAATGGGTGGAACGAATAACGACTTCGATCGTATAGGCTTCCGCTTGAAAAAGCTTATCGGGAACGCGCACGGCTTCGACCGCGGCATCCTTGCGTTCTTTGCCGGCTAGCGGAACGATATCCACCTGAATCCCGCGATCGCGCAGCAGCTTTCCTTGGCGCAGCATATCGCCAACATTTTCTTCGCCGTCTGACATGAGGATAATACGCCCGGCATTTCCTTGCCCAAGCAGACCGTAAGCCAGCTGCAGACCTGAGGCCACGTTCGAAAACTGCGGGTTTGATTTGGCGGCAAATTGAAAACCATCCATGTCTCTGGCATCGAGCGGCTTTTCAATCGAAGCCTGAAGCGCCATCGAAACGACACCGGCTTCGTCCTGTCCGGAAGTGCGCGCCTTTACTGCATCCCTTATCCACTGCGCCTCTTTGGCCTCTTCCTTCACACTGTCGGAGCGATCGACGACAAACACAACGCTTTTGAGATTCGGACTTCTAAACAGCTGAGCGCCTGCCAGCGCCAAAACCAAAAGGAGCAGCACTGTGGCGCGGAGTGAAACGACGACCCTTTTTCTCGTCCCTTGAAGCCGGTGCAGCGTTCTCCAAAGCCACCAGAGGTAGGCTGGCAAAAGCAGAAGCAAGAGCAGCACAAGCGAATGCTCAAACTGAATGCCCACGCCGGTACACCTCCCATTCCGTCACAAGCAGCATAATTAAAACCAACACGATCCAAGGAACTAGCGAAGCAAAACCTGCACCGGAGTCATTTCCCTTATCGGTCAAAGCCTGCACTTCAGGATTTGGCTTGTAGCTCAGCTTGCTTTCGCTAAATGCATTCACATTGGATTCCCTTGCATCCATCACCGCTTCAAGCAAACGCGCCCCAACCACATGTCCTCCTTCGTCAAACTCCTTAAACGTGTACAGTCCCGGCAGCTTGGGAACCGTTTGTCTGGACGCCAGCGCATTGCCGTTTCGTTCTGCCGGTTCCCCGGAGTCCCCCTCTGGATCCATTGTCCAAACCGCTTTCACCGCCTGCGGATGAAGGGACACGTCAATCCGTTCGCCTGCTGTAACGCGGCCAAGATTACCTCCCTGATGCTGGGTTAGCCAAGCCACGGCATTTTGCACAAGAATGGGAAATTCCGACCGAAGAGCCAGATCCGTTTGATCCAGCGGAAAAGTGAAGGACAGTCTTGGAGCGCCATCCTCCATACCTGCCAACATCAAAGGAATGCCAGATGAAGAGACGATCACTTTCTCCCATGGCAGAGCAGTTCTGCTCTGTGCTTGTGCAATATTGACATCCTGCAAACGAATATAGCGCATGATCGGATGATCCTCGATCGTATAGGGAAATTTGAGCGTCACCGCTTCGGCCGATTCTGAAGAAGCAAAACGCCATATCGGTTTGGAGGCGAGGATCTCCCGCCATTCTTTCGACGCCAAGTCCGATTCATTCACACCATCCAAAATGATCAGATGGGGTGACCGCCCTATTGGCGGCGGATAAGTGCCGTCCCCGCTCTTTTGGATATGAAGGACTTCCGCCTTGGCCAGCATGAGTGCTTTTTGAAGAAAAAGACTGCCTTCCCCCACATACGCAATTTGGGTTCGCCCTGTCTCTTCCGAAAAAGCATAGGCCGTATTATCCGCCTCCAAAGCATCCTTCGTAACAAGCTGAAGCTTGTACACATTGGCACTTGCCAACTTTTCAAAATAGATCGATTTTTGTTCACCGGCCTTTAGCTGCAGCGTATCTGTACGAACGGCCTGCGAATCCGCAAAAAGCTTGGTTTCCACAGCGATGCTTACCGCCCCCCAATTTTTCAGCACAGCTACAGCTCTGCTCTCCGTCTCACTGTTTTTGACGCCGAATTGGGATATGGATACATTAACAGCCCCATCCTCTATGGATGTTGGAAGGTTTGCTCCACTACCCTGTACACTTACGATCTGAACGGGAACTGAAAAAACAATTTCCTCAGCTTTCTCGGACCACTGGATGTCCGTATAGATGCGCACTTCGCTATCGGACTCTTCGCGAATTAATGCGGAAGCCAAGGACAGGGATTCCTGCACATTCGTCCTTCCATAGAAGGGGATTACCTTATCCAATGCGGCCCGAAGCGCGGGAAGAGCAGACTCCTTTTGCAAAAGCAGTTCAGGCTGATCTTTTATGACCATAAGCGAATAAGTGCGGTTCGGGGCTTCCTCGCGCACATAGGACAGAATGTCCGCTTTGGCTTGCTCCAATCTGGTAGAGCCTTGATTCGTTAACGTTTGCATGCTTGCCGACGCATCAAGGACGAAGAAAACATGTGATTTCGCCGTTTGGTGCCCCCGGATAAAAGGTTGCATCAAGGCCAGCACTAACAAGGACGCCGCCAGCAGCTGAAGCAAAAGCAATAATTGGCGTTTGAGGCGCTGCCACGGCTGATTGGCCTCCTGCTCGCGGAGTACGCGCCGCCACAGCATGTGGCTGGATATTTCGGTATCGATATAACGGCGTTTCAACATATACAGCAGCAAAATGAAAGGTATGGAAAGCGAAAACCATAGCCCGCTTAATGTTGCGAAGTGCATGAAAGACCCTCCTTTCCGAAGCGATAACCGCCTGCATGATGCCCGCGTTCAAATGCTGATCTTTGGGCATACTTAAAGGCGTGCAGCCCGATTTTCCCCTGGCTAACAGGTTTGCCTATGTCCAACTTAGGAGGTCACATGAAATCTTTATCGGGAAGTGAAAAGAAATATCGGAAACCGCTTTGGACCAAAGCTTTTCTCATCACGTCATTGTCCAATTTGCTGCTTTTTTTTAGTTTTCAAATGTTGATCCCGACCATCCCTACGCATATCTCGCAGTTAGGGGGAAATGACGTCCAAGTCGGACTCGTTATCGGTATTTTTACCATATCGTCGCTGCTCACCCGACCTTTTGCCGGACGAGCACTCGATCTGTTGGGGCGAAAGCATGTGCTCCTTGTGGGATTGGCTATTTGTACGCTCACGATAGCCGGTTATTCGTATATGGCTGTCATTACACTGATTCTTGCTGCCCGGTTCGTCCACGGCATCGGTTGGGGCATATCCACAACGTCATTAGGAACGGTCATCGCAGATATCATTCCACCCGAACGCCGCGGGGAAGGTATGGGCTACTACGGATTGTCCAACACATTTGCCATGGCTCTCGCTCCACTTACCGGACTATGGATCTTGCAGCAGTACGGATTCCACCGCGTATTATTGATATCAACGATTTTGGCCTTGCTATCCTTATTTAGCTCTCTCTTTATTCCATATCCCAATCCTGTACGTGTCGAAAAACCGGCTCAACGTCCGAAACTCATAGACCGCTTGTGGGAACGAACGGCCTTGCTCCCTTCCGCATTATTGCTGTTCACCGCTATTTGTTACGGAGGGATTGTAACTTTTATAACCCTGTTCGGCCATGAAGCTGGTATTTCGAATGTCGGTTGGTTTTTCCTTTGCAATGCTTCCATGGTTCTCGTCGTGAGACCGATAACAGGTGTGCTATTTGATCGGAAAGGGCCTGAATGGGTGCTGCTCCCCGGCGCGTTATTCACAATAACCGGACTGCTCTTGCTTTCCTATGCACACTCAGAGCTTAGTTTGGCTATTGCCGCACTCTGTTATGGCATCGGCTTTGGCTCCATACAGCCTGCTCTGCAGGCATGGACGATTGCTCGTGCAGCCCCAAACCGGCGCGGGGCGGCGAACGGAACTTTCTTTTCAGCCAATGACTTAGGCATAGGACTTGGCGCTATGGTTCTAGGGGCGCTGGCCAACGTTAGCGACAGCTACGCCCTCATGTACCGTTTCTCAACCGTGCTTATTTTTATATTTCTGCTTATTTACGGGTGGAGCTTTTGGCACGTTCGGCGCCGTGTGCCTTTGGCACAGAAATAACGGTTTTAGCGGACCAAGCCGCTGCGCCGAAGCTCTCCAAGCAGGAAGTCACCCGGTGAAACATCGGTTACAGCCAGCAAATACGTAATTCCGCGCCCATGACAGAAAGCTCTCAGCATTTGCGTATGTTGCATCGCTGCCTCTCTGTAGGCATGAAGTACTTTACTGCTCATCGCCACTTCCCTCGCCGCTTTGGACTCACTGTCAATGAGCCGCAACTCTCCTGAGAGCTTAGGATCCAGTTCCTCGGGAGCAAGCACCTGGACGGCAACGACTTCCTGTTTGGCCGCTTGTATATATTTTAAAGCTTCCTCAATCCCGTCCTCATACAAAAAATCTGAAAACACCCACGTCATTCCTGCTTGACGAGGCAAAACAGCTGGATTCCGAAACACCGCACCCATATCGCCCGCTCCGGACGGATGACATTTCTCCAGAAATTCAAATAGCCGATGAGAGCTTCCTTTGCCGCGGAGCAGCCTCATCTGCTTGGTTATTTGTGTCGTAAAAGCAGCGGCGCTTACGCGATCATAGCGGTTCAAAGACAAATATCCAATTCCGGCAGCGAGCTGCCTGGCGTACTCCCATTTGGAACAACGAGTAGAGTCCATTCCCTCTATCCGGCCAAAATCCATCGAAGCGGACGCATCTAACCACAGATTGACCTGAAGCTCCTGTTCATCCATAAAAAGCTTGATGAACGGCTTGCCGGTTCTGCCATAAGCATGCCAATCCAATTGGCGCGTATCATCTCCGGGGGAATACAGCCGATAATCCGCAAACTCAAGCGAAGTGCCCAAGTCCTTGGAGCGCCTTCTTCCCTGCATCGTTCCCCTGATCCTGTTTTTTGCGGCAATGCTCAATTGATCTAAACGACGCATCAGCGCAGGATCGAGCAGATGCCCTCCGCTGCTCATCGGCTCCGCTCCATCGAGCTAATAATAGAAGTGATGATGCTGTCGGGCGATATCCCCATCGCCTGTCCTTCGAAGTTCAGAAACAAACGATGCCTTAATGCCGGTAAGGCTACTGCATGAAGGTCTTGTTTGGAGACGTGAAAACGCCCGGCCAGAAATGCCCGTACTTTCGCTGCCGCGATCATCGCCTGAACCCCGCGCGGTCCTGAACCGAAGCGCACATATTGTTTGACCGCCTCTGGCGCAGTCAGCTCTTCGGGATGCGTGTTCATCAGCATCTGCACCGCATAATCCAACATGTCCTCAGCGACTAAAATTTCTTTCAATCCTTGCTGGATATCTTGAATCAAGGCGCCATCCGCCACTTTCTCCGCTTGGAGGCTGTGTGCCGAGGTGGTGCGCAGCACAATTTGTTTCAGTTCATCTTTCGTCGGATAGGTGACATGAACTTTAAGCAAAAACCGGTCCAATTGCGCTTCCGGCAGCGGGTACGTCCCCTCCTGCTCCAACGGATTTTGCGTAGCCAACACAAAGAAAGGAGAGGGTAAACGATATGTTTCCGAGCCCACGGTAATTGTCTTCTCCTGCATGGCTTCGAGCAGAGCGCTCTGTGTCTTGGGTGTCGCACGGTTGATCTCATCGGCGAGCACGACATGACCAAATAGCGGTCCTTTTTGAAACTTATATGTGGTCTCTCCCTGTGTTCCAAATTGAATCACATTCGTTCCTGTTATATCCGCAGGCATCAAATCAGGCGTGAATTGAACCCGCGTAAAACTGAGGTCAACCGTGTCTGCGATCGTCTTCACGAGCATTGTTTTGCCGAGACCCGGGATGCCCTCCAGCAGAGCATGACCCCCGGCGAATATGCACCAAAGCAGCTGCTCAACGACCTCCTCCTGGCCAACGATGACACGGCCTATTTGCTCTTTCATCCGGGAAACTGCCGCTCCCCATGCTTCTAATTGCCCTTTCGATTCGACCATCCGCTTCCGTTCTCCCTCCAGAATCCGTATCTTCATATCTTCATTATCGCTGCGGCTGAATTTCAAGAAAATAATCACGAACCAAATTCTGCATATGCTGCGGCAGCTCGGAACGATTCAACGCACTCGAAGCCTCCGCTGCATAATCGGCATACACATCCTCGTACGGTCGCGAAGCCCCGTCCATGGCAGGTGCTGCGCCGCCTTGGCTCACTTCGCCGCCACTGCCGGCCGTGGGACCGCTGTCGACGAACGTCCCCCCGGTGCCCGACCGCTCGCGCGGCGTCGTCACAAGCCCACGCGAGCCCGCGCCGGTGCCGCCCTGCGTACCGCCTGCTCCGCCCACAGCGCCGGAACCTCCTCCGGCTCCGCTGCCTGCAGCGCCGCTTCCCTGCGTGCCGCCCCCGCGGCCCGGCACTTCGCCTGCGGCTCCCGAGCCTGCGGCTGCCCCGCTCTGGCCCTGGCCTGCGGCGCCTGCGTTCGGCGCTGCGCTAGCGCTCGCCGCCGCGCCGCTTCCAGCCGCGGCCAGCTGCTCCGCGCGGCCACCCGGCGCCCACGCCTGCCCGGGCTGCGCCCCGCTCGCGGCAAGCTCGCGCGCTTGCGGCAGCGCACCGGCGGCAAGGCTCGCGGCCGCCTTCGCGGCCTGCGCCTGCTGCTGCTCCAGAGCTTGCTGCGCAGCGCTGGCAGCCGTCAGGCCAGCCTGCAGCCGGCTCAGCTGCGGAGCAGCATCCTCGCCGCTGCGCAGCGCGCTTGCGGTCTGCTGGAGCTGCTCGCGGAGGAGCTGCTCCGCTTCCGGCGTCGCGGCTGCCGCGGATGCCGCGAGCCGCTCTAGCTCGCTGGCGAGGAGCTGCTTCTGCTCCGGCGTCAGCTTCTGCACTTGCTCGCTCAGCTTCACAGCCTCGCGCTGGATGCTCTCCGGGCTCCGCTGCTGAAGAGCTTTGCCCAGCTCACGAAGTGCTTGTGTCCGCTGCATCGACTCCGCCCACTGCTCCGAGCGCTGCTTCTGCTTCTCCAACTCGCTTATGCCCGCTTCCATTTTTTTCAGCGCTTTTTCCAATTCGTCCAAAGCTTTTGCCGACGTTGGGGTTTGCCCCAGTCTGCGCTCCAATTCCTTTAAATCTTCCGTCATTTGCTTCATAGCCGGAAGCGGAGAAGGCTTGGCTTGCCATTGCTTCAGGAGCTCATCTGCCTGCTCCTTTTGATTTTGCACCCAAGCCTTATCTTTTCCGGCCTGCTTCAAAATCGCATCATGCGAATTGGGGACAAGCAGAAAGAGCACTAACACTGCAAATAAACTTCCGCCGACTAGCAACTGCTTTCTTCCTAAACGCGGCTGAACGATATGCTGTAATTGCGTTTCTACGAAATAGGCTCCTTTTTCCAGTGCATCCTGCTTTTGCAGTTCAGCCATCCGTGAAGCTTGCCCTTTATAGAGAAGCGCCGTAGTTATTCGATCTTCCAAGCCGTTTTCATCGAGCAGCTTAGCCGCGTCAAGAACATTCGGGCGTCGGACGAATAACCAAATCCCTCCGCCAGCAAACGCTGCCGACAAACTAATCATCGCGCCAAGCCGGTATCCGTTCATTAGAAATAAGCGTCCCAGCCCCATCCACAAACAAGCAAGCCCAAGCCCGACGATCAAACTACGCAGCATAAATTCCATTCCTTTTACTTGCAACAAACGCCATTTGACCGGGATCAGCAGCTCATCTAGCGATGAGAATTTCATTTCGGGACAGCTCCTTTCTTAACCTTGTTATGACTTTCTTTTCATAATGGGGCGTAAATATCTCACGCTCAGCCAAATCAGAACAATGGAGATCACCGTGTAGGAGACAATGAATATATGCCACATTTGCAGGTAAGTGTGTCCTTTAAACACTTGTTTGGAAAAATCAGGAACCATCAGTGAGACAAGAACAGCCATAGGATTAAAGCTCAAAAAATAACCAAGTATTTCTTCATTCGTTCCTGCTCTTCCGATGTTGCTGAAAAACAATCCTGCCAGCGCAGTAAATCCAAAAACAAACAATACAAACCCGTACGCTGCAATGACGGAGATCACCGTTTTCTTCAACATCGTGGAAAAGAAGATCCCGACAGCTCCAAAGAGCACCATCACGAAAACATAGAACACAAATACCGCAAGAACTTGTTTAGGCGAAACTCCCCCATATAGGAAAACAATACTGTAGAGCGGCATTGTAGCCACGACCGTTAACAGCATAAAGCTAAGCGAAGCGAACAGTTTGCTGAGAATAATCGTTCCCGAACTTTGCTGCGTCGTCAACAGCATGTTTAACGTTTGCTTTTCACGCTCGCCGCTCACAACCCCAGCCGTCAGGCCCGGCGTCATAAATGCGATCAACACAAGCTGCGTGCCGCTGAGAAAATAAAATAATTCACTGCTTCTTTCCGTACTCAGTACGCCAGCCTGGAGATGGCTCATGTTGATATAAGCGAATCCAAGCGCAATCAGGCCGATAGCCAGGAGGTAGGCCAGTATCGACAGCGGTGAGCGAACGGTCCGCATGCGCAGCCTGAACTCTTTTTCGAGAACGGGATTAATCCAGTTTAACTTGCTGTTCATCGTGTGCGCCGCCTCCTTTCGTAATTTCCAGGAACACATCTTCCAAATTCGTCAAGGCTTCGCTGAACGAAAGGAGCGGAAACCCTTCTCTTACCAGACGCGCTAGCAGCTCAGACTGATCTTCATCCGCCCCGCCAAAGTGAACATGCAGCCCTTTCTCATCTTGCATCACCATCGTGACATGCTGCTGCTGCCGCAAGTAAATCAAAGCCTCTTCCATTCTGCTTGCCATACGGATTTGCAGCACGCGATTAGCTTTCATACGACTCTGTATTTGGGCTACTTTCCCTTTGGCAATCAGTTTTCCATATTCGATGACCCCGATCTCATCCACCATCTCGGCCAGCTCCGGTAAAATGTGCGAGGAAATAATGATCGTTTTCCCCATTGCCTTGAGCTCTTTCAAAATTTCTCTCATTTCGATCCGTGCCCGCGGATCTAGTCCCGATGCCGGTTCGTCCAGAATCAGCACTTCCGGTTCATGAACCAAGCATCTGGCCAAACAAAGCCGCTGCTTCATGCCTCTCGACAACGAATCCACATAGAAGTCAGCTTTTTCCGATAAATTGACAAGGTCCAGCAGCTGAGGAATCAGCTTCAGCCTATCCGCTCTTGGAATGCCATAGCTCGCTCCGTAAAAATCCAAGTACTCCGTTGTTTTGAAATTGTCATAAACTCCAAAAAAATCAGGCATGTACCCAATCAGCTTACGTACCTCTTTCGGTTTCTCCGAAACGTCATAGCCGCCGACCTTGGCTGTGCCCGAAGTTGGGTTTAACAGCGTGGCAAGGATGGACATCGTAGTCGTTTTGCCCGCTCCGTTCGGACCCACAAAACCAAAGACCGTCCCTTTGTCAATGTCCATCGTCAGCGAATCGAGAGCGGTAAAGTTCCCGTACTTTTTCGTCAATTCCGTAATGGCGATCATCGTTTTACAACCCCTTCCAAAGAAACGGCGGGGATTCGGAACATGGTGTTATTTTGAACCGTCGTTACTTTCATTCGAATCGATTTTCCTTCTAAGAGATAAGGCTGCAGTTTGTCTCCCTCCCAAGTTTGGTATGATTTGAGTGTGATCGCTTCCCATACTTTCGTCTCCGAATTCCATAGCTCCGTTGTCACATCCGGGTTGGGATCGCCGGTCATTTCCATGGTGAGATAACTCGCTCCCGCAAGGGCCGGGAGTTGATAGTCCAGTGTCACATCGCCGCTTCCCATTTGCATGAAAGGACCATTCTGGAATTGAACCGCGCTCATTTTCAAATGATTATCGATTAAAGCCGGTACAAGTGCCGTACTTGGAATGACGATTTTCCCGTCCGTCGTCACATAGTTGATCTTCATTTCTTGTGAAACCAGTGTCAACTGCTCCGTCGGTATGCTGCCGCCTGATGTAAGTGAGATGGACGTTTGATCTTTCATCCACCCAATTATCATTGGCGTAATCCCTCCTGAGAAGTTCGCCTTTTGGTTCAAATGACCAATTAGCATCGATCGCTGATGCAAATTAACATCCACGTTATTGTTCGTCGGATATGGAAAAGCAAGCTGCGGAATATCAAACCCGTTCGACACGCCAATTCCGCCTGCCGTATCGAAATTCGCTGAAGCGCCGGCTGGAATGTTGCCGATTTTGATATACGATTGATTGATCAGCACGGCTGCGTCCTTCAACTCTTTGGTCGTGTTGTTTGTAATCTGACCTTTAGCTCCCTTCGCGGATAGCTCTGAAATACTGTAATCAAGCTTGCCAATAGAAACTAACTGCTCTTCCTCTACGGCCAGTTTGCTGATAGAAGAGTATGGAATATCTTGCAGCCGAACGATCGCTGCATCGATTTCCTTCCTGATGACAAGCTCACTTTGCTCATGCAGCTGCATGGATGGGTATACATCGGACCGCAAAAGCGGAGAAACAACCGACTTCCCTGCAAATTTAAGCTCCAGATCTCCTCCCTTAGGAAGAAATACGGACACGGCCGATTGTTTAATGCCTGATCCTGTACCGTTCAGCGTTACGGTAGACAACGATTCCGCCATCATGCTTCCGCGATTGCTCGCACCGAACTGAAACACACCGATGCTGGTCACAATAGCCACTATCGGGATTACAAACCAAGCCCATTCTCTGCGGTCCAGCCGCTTCAAAACCAAATACAACACCGGTCCGACAAGAATGGCGTACAACAGCAGGACAAGTGCTAGCATGGGCAGCTTAGGCGGTTGTAAAGATGGGAAATATTCGAGAGCGCGGTCCATTTCCCAAAAAGGATCATTCCCGAATCTGATCTGATTCAAATTGTTAGCATGCGCTGACTCAATCGTCCCCGCCAGGATCTGCTCCCATAGCCGCTGATTTCCGTTCCACGACGCGAGCGGGTTCAAGGATAAATCGTAGGCTGCATAGGTGACGAACCCGCTCCCATAGGCGCTGCGCGCAAATACGGGAAGCATTCCCTCGGATACAATCGTCTCCGCTCCGCCCGCCAGTTTGCCTTGCGAAAGCGTGAACGGCTGCGGGAATACAAGCTCCTTCTCTCCTATCTTTTCAACTTGCGGGAGCTCCTTGAGAGCCGATGTCCCCTCATAAATAACCGGCGCTATTTTAGTAAAAGGAGCAGCTGATTTCGGATAGCCCGCACCGCCTGCCAAGAGGAGATTGCCTCCCCTTTGTGTCCACAATTGGATGGCTTGTACTTGCTCTGCCGTCAGTGTATCCGAGGCAAAATCGTTGATAGCAAGCACATCAAGACTATCTAAGCCCAGCGATTCTTTCGGAATTTCTTCTTGCTTCAGATGAAGAACATTAACGTTCTTGCCGGACTGGTTCAGGAGTGTCAAGAAGTTCAACGTATCCACGTCTCGGGCTAACACACCGACCTGCACGGTTTCCTTCGGCAAGCTGAACGCCTCCAAGTAGGCATTGCCTGCGAGCGCTATTTTTTTTCCGTTTTTTTGCGATTTCTCATAAAAAGTTATTCTATTATTGCTTTTCGTATATGCATTGCCGGGTAAGAGCATGGTCACGACTTTGACGCTGCCTTTTGGTAGTTCGACATGCTGCACATAGCTAAAATCCTTGGTTCGGTTGGGATTCGCCACCTGAATGACAAGATCGCCGGACACATCTCCGCCTTGGTTGCGGAGCGTCATTGTAACTGGGGTCCATTTCCCCTGCTTTACGTTGGAAGCCCCAAAGCCAATTTGGGATTCAATCTCAATTTGCGCTGCCTCTTCTGCTCCAGCAGTACCAAGGAAGGGCCCGCCACATTGCATCCATACGAACAGTAGGATTGTGCCAATCAAATAAGTAAGTCGAGACGCAATTGTATGACATAAACTGGGTTTCACTCGTGCAACTCCCTCCTATTCTATCTCATATCTAGACGACAAAATTGGAAAAAAGTTTCAATTGACTGTCCAATAAAAAATAAAACCGCCAAGCTGAATACTTCCAGCTTGGCGGTTTTCCCTATCCTCTATTCGTTTCTTGTTGTTTTTAATTGCAATAATCGTAGCCACTTGACTGACAAACCGACCGCAATGACGAGCGCGCATGCCACAATCGGGATCCAAACATGCAAAAACTCATAATCGTGAAGGAACCAGTCAATCATTTTCTCGTCTTTTACAAACATTTCTCCGGCCGTATAGCCAAGTATGCCTGCTCCCAACAAGACAAGTACGGGATACTTGTGAAGCAAATTCATGACAAGCGTGCTTCCCCAAATAATGATCGGGATGCTGAGGCCGATCCCTAGAATAATAACCGTATTATTGCCGTTGCCTTTGGCTGCAATCGCCAGCACATTGTCCAAGCTCATGACGAAATCAGCCACGATGATCGTCCAGATGGCTTTGCCAAGCGTCGAAGCTTCCTTCACATTCGCACGGCTGTCATCATCCGTCAGCAGTTTGATGGCAATCCAGAATAATAAAATGGATCCACCCGCTTGAATATAGGGAATATCGAGCAGAGTAACCGCCACTAACGTCAGCACAAGCCGTAAGCCAATGGCTCCGAATGCCCCCCACCATACGGCAAGCTTTCGTTGTTCCAGGGGGAGATTTTTGCTGGCGAGCGCAATAACAACCGCATTATCGCCGCTAAGCACAATGTTGATCAACATAATTTGCAAAAACAAAATGAGCGCATCCATCATGCTTTACAACCTCCCGGTTAGAAGAAATGCTGATCGGGCACCTTCTTCATTTGTCCATGAACGATTTCAATCGTTTCCGTCTGTTCTACGGCTTTCCGGATTAATTCGGGTAAAAAGTCCATGCCGTTCTCGAGTCTCTCTACCATATTCAGGTTCGGATTCGTGCTTGGGGATGGAGGAAGAAATAAAGAACAGCAATCCTCATACGGCAAAATAGAAATCGGGAACGTGCCGATCGTTTCGGCAATGCGTATAATTTCTTGCTTGTCCATCATCATAAGCGGCTGCAAAATCGGCAAGGAAACTACGCGCCCAATCACATTCAGGCTTGGCAGCGTTTGACTCGCCACTTGACCTAGGCTTTCGCCGGTCACTAAGGCGCTTAAACCTTCACGGTCGGCGATCCGCTCCGCTATGCGATACATCGCCCTGCGAATCAGCGTGACTAATAAATTATCCTTATATTCGCGGTGAATCGAGGTTTGTACATCCGTAAACGGTACGAGATGCAGCTTGATGGAGTCCGTATACCCTGAAAGCTGGTGAGCCAGATCCATAACTTTATCCTTCGCGCGTTCGCTTGTATATGGATAACTGTGAAAGTGAATCGCTTCGAGGGTAAGTCCTTTGCGCATGCCTAACCAGCCTGCAACCGGACTGTCAATTCCTCCTGAAAGCATCAACAGCGCCTTGCCGCTCGTGCCTGCCGGGAATCCCCCCGCTCCCTCAATGACTTCCGCATACAACAGGACCTGGTCTTCACGAATTTCGACGCGAAGCTCCACTTCTGGATTCCGAACATCCACTTGCAGACCAGGGCATGCTTCTAGGATGTAGCCTCCGACCAGATAATTCATTTGCTGGGAATCGAGCGGAAATGATTTATTGACTCTGCGGACGTTCACTTTAAACGTTTTTGGCTGCTTGGGGAGGTTTTGCACGATGCGCAGCGCGGTTTCTTTAATGGCTTCTGCCTCCATAGAAGCATGGTAAGCCGGACTAAACGATGCCAGTCCAAAAACGCGCTGTAAAGCTGCCGAAGCCTCCTCGTACGCTGCTCCCCCTAGCTCCACATATACGCGTCCATATTCCGGAATATACCTCAAATCGGGAAATGCCCCTAAAACTTTACGAATTTGCGTGATCACGCTGCGCTCAAAACGTTTGCGGTTCTTCCCTTTGAGCGTCAATTCGCCAAAACGCAATATTAAACAATCCGGTTTCATCTTTGCTTCCCCCTCTTAATTGACGATTTGCTTGCCATGGGAGAGAGTTCTCTCACGACCTCCCTAAGCGCGAGCAAAAATCGTTCCATATCTTCTATTTCTAGCTCATCCGAAAAGCTGACTCTGAGTCCGCTCACCGCCTGCTCACGCGAGCACCCCAAAGCAAGCATGACTTCGCTTGGGTCCGACGCGTCAGAAGCACAGGCAGATTTCGTTGAAATGTACATCTGTCTTTGCTCCAGGGCGTGAACGACGACCTCCGCTTTCATCCCGGTAAAAGCAAAATGGACGATGTGAGGCGCCATTTCTTCATGGCATTCGGATCCCATGAGTGTAAGCTCCGGAATCGCTGCAATGCCTTCTACAAGATATCGTCTAAGCCGATATTTATGCTCCAGCTTCGCTGTCAAATTGTGCATGGAAATCCGCAACGCTTTTGCCATTCCTACGATAAGCGGAACGTTTTCAGTACCGGAGCGCAGGCCGTCTTCTTGCCCGCCGCCAACGAGCATAGGCTTCAACTGTACGCCGTCTCTGCGGTACAAGAAGCCGACGCCCTTAGGACCGCGAAACTTATGTGCCGAGACGCTGCAAAGATCTACTCCCCATTCCTTGGGGGAAAATGGAAGCTTCGCTACGCCTTGCACGGCGTCTACATGAAACAACACTTTTGGATATTCGGCAAGAAGTCGGCCAATCGCTTGAATAGGCTGTATCGTGCCTACTTCGTTGTTTACATACATCACACTGACAAGGATCGTATCTTCACACAAAGCCTCTTGCAGTGTTTCCAATTCCAGACAACCCTTTCGATTCACAGGCAAATACGTTACACGAAAACCTTCGCGCTCCAGCCCAAGAAATACCTCTTTCACCGAGGGATGTTCAATTTGTGTAGTAATGAGGTGCTTGCCCCGATTCTGATAGGCATAGGCAGTGCCGCGGATGGCCAGATTGTTGCTTTCCGTTCCGCCGGACGTACATATAATATTGGCAGGCTGAACGCCTAATGCTCCAGCTATCACTTCTTTAGCGCTATGCAGCAGCCTGTCTGCTTGGACACCCAATCCATGGATCGATGATGGGTTCCCATAGTGCGTTCTCATTACTTCAGCTATTGTGTCAATGACTTCATCATAAGGCGGTGTGGTTGCCGCGCAGTCCAAATATAGCATGTTCTTGCTGATTCCCCTTTTTCCACGCCCTGCTGTCGCGAAATCGTAATCTTTTCCTTTCATCATTAAAGCCTAAAACAGGGCATAACTCAAGCTTGCACCGAAACGCAAAAAGCCGATCCCCGCATGATTCATGCGAAAATCAGCTCCTTGAAATCGCCACCTACAGTGAAAATTTCACCTTATGACCTAAAACCTGGGAGACATACGCTTGTGTTTCCTTAGGCAATAAATGTAGTTTATTAGATAAATCTTGATCGTTCTTGATGCCTAAGCGGTCAACACGTCCAGGACCTGCATTGTACGCCGCGAGAGCAACCCCTTCGTTCCCGTTGTACTTCTGAAGCAAATTGCTCAAGAAGTGCGTGCCCGCATCCACATTTTGCCGCGGATCAAACGGATTCGTTACGCCATAGCCTTGCCCGGTTCCGTCCATTAACTGCATCAAGCCTTTAGCACCCGCAGGGGACACAGCCTGATGGTTAAAGCTGGATTCTTGTTGAATGACCGCTTTCACCAGCGACTGATCTACCCCGTACTTGGCGCTAGCCTCTTGAATCAAGCTGTCAAACTGAGATACGGAAGAAGATTGACTCCACGTTTGGAGAGGCGTGTAGCCTTTATTCAAAGCGGCCAAGGAGCTTGGAACGCTATTCGTCGTTAGATTGGTCAAAGACTGACCGTCAAGACCGGTTCCGGAAGCCTGTCCCATCAACGTGTTCAGTATGGAGCTGAAGTCGCTGGAATCGTCCGTACTTGCCGAATCGGTATCCCCGGATAACAAGCTTATTTTGCTCATCAGCTGAAGCTGCAGCAGCTCCTTCAGAACTCTAGGATCAATGCTGTTCGTACTATTCATCCGCCAGACCTCGTTTCCTATCATCATCGTTGCTTATATTGTACACGTTTTGTGCCCTGGCGACTATCCTAAATTTATAGAATCACGAAAAGCCTAGCTTGATAATATCAAATCTGAAGACCGCGAAGGAGGCTCTCTCTGGAAAATCTCCCTCTAAATTGTCCGAAAGATGGCCTCGCAGGGAATTTAAAAGGAAAAACCCCCGTTAATTTGAGCGGATTTTGTGAATTCTCACGAAATCGGTACAAATAGAGGGAGTTTTTCCGGCTAAATCGATCTGACGAGCTTCAACAGTCAAATTAGTGGGAATTTCCCCCTTATTTTGACCAAAGAAGCTTATCTATCATTCACTTTCAAGAGATATTCTGCTGCAGAATCTCGTCTTGTTCCGTCATTTTTCTAACAATCAGGCGCGAAATTCGCAAATGGTCCGTTTCTTCTACGATGAACAAAAACTCGTCATTGTAGCTGACCTGCTGATTCTTGCTTGGCGGAATCTCCGTTTGGGAGTAAATCCAGCCGCCAATCGTATCATAGTCGTCGGACTCGATATCCAGCCCGAAATAGTCATTCACTTCATCAATCAAAAGCAAACCGTCAATGGAATACGTATATTCATCCTTGATCTCGATCGTTGGTCGTTCTTCATCAAATTCATCCTGAATCTCGCCCACGATTTCTTCCATGATATCTTCCAAAGTCACAAGTCCCGAGGTGCCGCCATACTCATCGATAAGGAGGGCCATCTGGCTCTTCCTTTTCTGCATCATTTTAAGCAAATCGCTAATATGAATGGAATCCGGCACCGTCGTGATCGGGCGAATAATTTTCTTGATCCCTTTCAGGTTCGCATCCGGCTTAAGCAAATCCTTGATATGGACGAAGCCAATAATATTGTCTTTGTCCGGATCGCAGACCGGATAGCGCGTACGCATTTCTTTTATCGCAATCGCCAGATTTTCCGAATAGGAAAGTCCTGCATACAAACATTCCATCTCGGTTCTTGGAATCATAATTTCCCGAGCTGTCGTCTCGGCAAATCCAAATATATTATCAACAAGCGTTAGCTCTGTGTTATCTATAAGTCCATTTTTGTGGCTTTCTTTCATGAGGACTCGAATTTCATCCTCGGTGTGCGCCGATTCATGCTCAGTCGTCGGTTCGATGCCGGCGCGGCGGAGCATCCAGTTCGATATTCCGTTTAACAACCATATAAAAGGATACATGATTTTGTAAAATAAGACCATCGGGCCTGCAGAAAGCAATGTAATCTGCTCAGCTTTACGAATGGCATACGTTTTGGGGAACTGCTCACCCAATGTAATATGCAAAGTAGTCATCAAAGAAAAGGCAATAATAAAGGTAATCGTGTGGAACACCGAATCTGGTAAATGCAGCGGAGCGAATAGTGGTTCCAAAATTTTAGCGAACGTCGGCTCCCCGACATAACCAAGTCCCAACGAAGTAAGTGTAATCCCGAGCTGACAAGCACCTAAGTACGCATCGAGATTGTTCATGATTCCTTGTGCAAATTTCGCATTACGGCGGCCTTCCCCCACAAGCGAATCAATTCGACTACCTCTTACTTTAACCATCGCGAATTCAGCTGCGACAAAAAAACCATTTAACAACACCAGTCCAAACATTAACAGAAAACTGATTAACGTTTCGGGCAAAGGATCTTCCAATACCTTACCTATCCCCTGTCAAGCGCGGTTTCCGCACCAAGGAGAGTAGGTACACCTCCCTTAAGTTTAAATTTAAATTTGAAATATCACTTTTCATTATATAATAATACTGTAATCATTCAAAGGTGCGAATATGTCTCTTGAAGCCAAATAGTACGAGCAAACGGGAGTATAGGGTCCAAAATGATGCCATAATCAGACGAAACACGCTAATTATCCTTCATTAACACAAATATCCCCGTTTTTTTCTGAAAAAAAAGAAATAAGGCTGTCCCTTGGGACAACCTTCGGTACAGCTATGCTCTTGTGGTCAAATGAACTAGAACTACTTTAAGCAGAGAAAGGAACGAGTAAAAAATAGGCGGCGACGGCAATAAAGCCAAGTACGACTGACCAGGTCCCAATTCCTTTGTTACCCATGAAGAATGCAATGACCCCGAGCACAATACCCGATATGCCAAGCAGCACAGGCCATACAAAGAGCGAAGCCAATGCGACGAACAAGGCCATATACCCTACTGCCTTATTGCGTGTAACAGCTTCAACTAATTCATCGATCTCCTCATCCCCAACATCCGATTGGGAGACTGATCTCTGTATCTCTGCACTTCTCACTTGATAAGGCTCGGCATAATTGATTCTCCGCGAGGGCGCTGTGATCTCAGCCGCATATTCTTCCTTGTGGTTCAGTCCGCTTTCCTTCCGGAGCTGATCCAGCTGGAACCGCTCCTTGGTGGCTTTATCCAAATTGCCTCCATGCTGGCGCATGTTTACTGATTCTTCTTTGCTTTAAAGGTGTGGCAGCAAGTGTTCGCGGCTTTGCTCGCTGCATCTTGGTGATCCGTATCGAATGATTCCCCGGCAAACTCTTCCTTGTAATTGGCATTGGCATGCTGATCTACTTCAATCATAATGGTTCCTGCGTTGCAGTTGTTACCTTGCGTCCAATATTCGCAGTTGGCAACTGAACATTTTACATCTGGCATAGTCATCACCCCACTAACAATTTGCCCGCTAGCAGGGGAAGCTATGCTCAGTCTAAGCTGTCAGATAGCACCAAGAACATGGCGTGGGACCAAAGCAGCGGCAGCGCAGGTTCCCCGCATTTGGCCAACCATTCCGTGTAAGCGGAAGGTTCTCTGAGCTGATCGGGAACTTGTTCGGGAAGCCGTCCGAGCTCATCCGCCTTGCTCATGATCCATTCCAGGCAGCGCTGTGCTTCCTGATGGTTCCCCAACTCTTTCTGATACCATCCGTACCATGCCGTTAACAACAGCCATTCTCCGCCGCCATAGTAGCGGTCATCCACATATCGCTGGATCCCCTCATGCTTCAGTTCACTTTCGATATGTTCTACCGTTTTCAGCATGACAGGATCGTTAACCTCGCACACGCCAAACGGCAGTGCCAGCCAAAGCAAACTTGCATCTACGCCTGTTAAGGCAGGCTTCCAAATCTCATTAATACAATGGACTGACTTCACGAATCGGCCTTCATAAACACAATGACGGAGAATGAAGTCCTTAACCATAGAAGCCTTTTCAAGCAGTTCAGAACGCTGTTCTAGTTCGCCAAGCGCTTTCAAACCGCCATATACACAAGCAAGCGTTGCCGGATGAACATAATCGGGAAACTCTTCCCAGCAATCAAAGTTCGGATAATGCCAGAACGTCATCAAATAATCGACCGTGATCTCAATGCTTTCCCGCAGCTCTTTCAATAGTGCTCTGTTGCCGGTGATTTTTATATGCTCTGTCAGTCCCCAAAGCCAAGCCCCATAACCATCCAATTGAAAATGGCCCCATTCCGATACATCGTCCCGGCCATCCAAATGATAGCGCGTGCCCAGAAATTCTGAACGGTCGATCCACTCTTTGTTGGCATGTTTTTGCAGGAGAATATCCACACGGGAACGTTTGTTCGCCAGTACTCCGGCAACCCATTTGTAAAAAAGGGCTGCGCTTTCGGTTTGGCCTACACGATCCATCGCATTAGCGATAAACGTGCCATCGCGCAGCCAACTATAGGCATACGGCGGGAAAAGTGGAGATGCTATGTAACCTCCGCGGGGATGCTGATTGCTTCTAATGATCGAAATGGAGTGGTTGATTAATTGTTCACGTTGCATGCACCATGTCCCCTTTGAAAAGAAAAGAGATGCGCTGAAAGACGCATCCCTTCTATCTTTTGTCATTTGGCACTACAATTATACTTTTTCACCTTGCATACGGCGCTGCGTGATGTAATCTGTCTCATAGTAAGCCAGATCTTCGCGAAGCTCTTCAAAAACTTTGGACAGCTCAATCGTTAGGTCACGTACTTCGCGGGAAGGTTTCTTGCGGAAACGGATGGCATCTTGTCCCGTATAAGCATAACGGCCATCCTCGGAATAGCACTCGTTCTTAGGATAGAAAAATGTATTCACGCAAGTATGATATACTTCATACAAAACTTTTTCTGAAAAATCAACATTAAAAGTAGGACGTCTCAAGCTAACGCCCAATTTCTCATAAGCCACTTCACAAAAAACTAAAAGATGACGGGTATCTTGGAGATAACCACGATAAAATTCATCCATAGCGGGATCATTCTCTGCATTGAGTTGTGAAAGCGAATGTTGATTCAGAAACAGTTCCATTTTGGCGATTGTTTCTTTTAACTTTGTGCGTGTTGAATCACAAATATTTTTTACATTAAAAACAGCCATTTATGATGACCTCCTCTAATTGCGCTATTCCTATCCTACCATAAATTAGCCTGAAAAGGTATATGTAAAACTCCCGATTCCATGCATAAAAGATTCCCCCAAACCTCACTCTAATCTAAGATACTCCGTTTGCCATTAAAAGAGGGATTCGAGTAAGAAGGAGGGCTATGGATGTGGCGTTATTTATCTTCTATTAGTCTAGTTGTAGGTTTAGGTATCATTCTTTTTCCACACCACTCAACGAATGAGAATAAACCGGGTCCGGAAGTGTACAGTGCGAAGTACGAAACGGATCAAAAACTTTCTTTGCTGCAGCAGGATGTTGCGCTAACGGATGATTTATGCCGTACGCAATGCTCGATCGATTATGTGAAAATGATCTCTCAAATCGAAAGCGGCGAATCCGCGGCCAAAGTTCTTGGGGATATGAAAACCCATCATGAAAAGATGGACATCCTAATTTGGTCAAAAAACAGCCAGCCTATCGATCAAGGAGTAAAAGCCGGAGAAATACCCGCAGCTTACAAAGATCAGGCGAGCACTTATTTACAAGAAGCTAAAGCTGCTGCAGAAGCCGGCAAGCATTATCAATCTCCTAAATTCGGCGCTGCTCAGCATGTTTATTTTGTTCAAGGTACGCCTTCAACAGATCGAAATTCTTCGCTCATTGGCGTTATCCACCAAGATATTCTGCATCAAGTGACCGATCACCAGATGAAAAATTTGCGTCTTGAACCGTATCCTAGCGAACATCGCTGGAAAGTCGAATCCGTAGATACGGATACTTTGAAGGACAAAGTCGTTGATCATCCTGAAGATAATCAGGGAACCAGCCATTACCACCAGAATGAGGTTGTCGTTAAGTTCAAGCAGGACCCGACGGAAGCTCAACTGGCACAAATCAAATCAGAAATCAAAGCCACTACGATGCAAAAACTCGGCTATACGTACGTATTTCGTACCGAAAGCATGGAAGCAAAAGCATTAATGGCTTATTTTAAAAAATGGGACGTTGCCTATGTGGAGCCTCACTTCCTATATTTAACCAATGATTACTACGATGATCAAGATACGGATTCTGACACAAGCGATTCAAGCGACTATATGGATTCTACATCAAGCTCCAATCAGGCGACGAGCATCGCACCAAATTTCAAACCAAATGATAATTTGTACGGCCGGTATCAATGGAATCTGCCGCTGATTGAAACCGAAAAAGGCTGGCAACTGAACAGAGGAAACAAGGATGTGATTGTGGGCGTCGTTGACACCGGCGTGGACTTGAAGCATCCGGATCTTCAAGGTCAACTGCTGCCCGGGTATAATGTGATTAGCGGGGACGATAAGCCCCAGGACGATGTCGGTCATGGAACTCACGTGGCAGGTGTTATTGCTGCCTTAGTGAACAATAATTTAGGCGTTGCCGGAATGACATGGTATAACAAAGTTCTGCCTGTTAAAGTATTGGATCAAACCGGAGCTGGCAGTACGTATTCCGTTGCACAAGGCATCATTTGGGCTACAGACCATGGCGCTAAAGTCATCAATTTGAGCTTAGGGAATTATGCGGATTCCGGTTTTCTGCACGATGCCATTAAATATGCTTACGACAAGGACGTGGCGCTGATCGCGGCGAGCGGCAACGACAACACGGATAGACCGGGCTATCCGGCCGCTTATCCGGAAGTATTCGCTGTTGCTGCCAGCGATTCGAAGAATAATAAAGCTCCCTTTTCCAATTATGGAGACTATATCGATGTAACGGCACCGGGCGTCAGCATTGCCAGTACGTATCCAAACAATCAATACGCGGCTTTATCCGGCACTTCCATGGCAAGCCCGCATGTGACGGCTTTGGCTGCACTAATCCGCTCCACGAATCCGACTTTGAAAAATAAGGACGTCTATCAAATTATGAGGGATACGGCGCAGGATATCGGTGAGAAAGGTCATGACAAATATTTCGGCTACGGTCTGATTGACGTCGTGAAAGCTGTTCAAAAAGCGGAAGAAAAAACGAGCGTGGGCTTTAACTGGCCTCATCGCTGGTTTCGTCAGATGAGCCTTGTTTCCAATAAATATGCCTCAGTTGCGTTAGGCAAATAACAAACAGGCTGCCCTTAGGTTTCCATACCTGGGGCAGCCTGTTTTGTTGCTTGAAAAACTAAATACCCGCAAGGCCGAAGCCTTGCGGGTAACCGACAGTAATGGAAAGTTTGCCGTAAGCCGGGTTCTGTACTTCCGGTGGTCGTAACGGGCGTCTGTCCCCTGCCACCATTGAAGCGACAATCATCTATCTAGGCCATACATTGCTGCACAGCTCAAGCGACCAACCCGAACGCGTCTCAGGCGAAGACTACCGTCTCGAAGACGGCTAGCGTTCCTCTAGGTCTTGCTCCAAGTGGGGTTTACCAGGATCTATGTCACCATAGAACCTCGTGGTCTCTTACACCACGGTTCCACCCTTGCCTGATCTCATCCGAAGATGAGCCATCGGCGGTCCATTTCTGTGGCCCTATCCTTCAACTCGCGTTGACTGGACGTTATCCAGCACCCTGCCTTATGGAGCCCGGACTTTCCTCTCGCTGTGGCTTACCCACAGCCAGCGATTGTCTGTCAAACTTTCCGACGCATAGGATAGTATACTAGGAATGCCTTCGAATTACAACTGTTGTTCGTTTCCTCAGCTGCCAATTGCCAAAAATGCTACAGGAACTGGAAAGGTTCCGTATTCACTTCGGATGCCAGCACCTCTGTATCCGATTTGCTCAATTGCGCGGCGAGATAATCGGCCACGCCGCGCTTCATAATCTTCTCGACGTTATGCCCGACGTCGATGAGGGCAATTCCTGCCGCAAGCGCATCGTGCGCGGTGTGGTAATCGATGTCGCCGGTGACCAGCACATCGGCGCCGGCAAACATGGCGTGCCGCATGTAGCGGCCGCCTGAGCCCCCCAGCACGGCCACCTTGCGGATGGGCCGTGCCAAATCGCCGACGACGCGCACCATAGGCACGTCGAACGCCGTTTTCGCGAGCTCGGTCAGCTCGCGGAGCGTCATCGGCGCGGGCAGCTTGCCTGCGCGCCCAAGACCGAACACTCTACCCTTGAGATCCATCGGGTAGAGGTCATAGGCCACCTCCTCATAGGGGTGGGCCTTCAGCATTGCCTGAACCGCCTTGCGCTGAACGCTGGCGGTTACGATCGTCTCTACGCGTACTTCCTGTACGCGTTCAAGCTTGCCCGCTTCCCCGATATACGGGTGCGTCCCTTCCTGCGGAAGGAACGTCCCCGTTCCGGGAATGTTGAAGGAGCAGTGGCTGTACTGCCCGATCCACCCCGATCCCGCGGTGAAGAGGGCATCCAGCACAGCCTGGTGGTGCGTCTCAGGGACGAAGACGACCAGCTTCTGCAGCTTCTCCGTATGCACATCCTCCAGATGAGTAAGCTCCGTTAGGCCAAGTACGCCCGCCATCATATCGTTGACTCCGCCTTCCGCCACATCCAAATTCGTGTGAGCGATATAAACGGCAATATCATGCTTGATTAACTTTTCATACAAGCGGCCCGCAGGCGTATCGGTTTGAAGATGAGCAAGCGGTCTGAAAATGATTGCATGATGAGCAATGATCAAATTAGCGCCTAAGCGAATCGCTTCTTCAACAACTTCATCGTTGACATCCAAGGCAACAAGCACCTTCTGAATCTCCTTCTGCAAGGAGCCGAGCTGCAAGCCAATTTTGTCATCAGGCATCGCATAATGCTTGGGTGCCAGCTGTTCGAACAGCTGAATTACGGTTTGACCTTTTGCAAACAAGCGATGACCTCCTTTATTTCTTTCATTTCTTGCGCTATTTGCGCTGCTTTGGCCGTAGAAGCTTCGGCAGTGGAAAGCTTTAATTGACCTTCAATCATCGCCAATTTCTTTAATTCGCTCTCCCACTTGGCAAACCACACTTCTGGAGCTTCCTCCACCAAGTAAGGACCCATCTGCAGCAAGCGCTCCTTCGTTACCGTGACTCCTCCCGGCAGCACACGCTCGGCGTACAGCGCTTCCTGGGAACTCTTGTCACCGGTAGTTCCCGCGGTCGCCGTCAAGATCTCATAAATCTTGCCGTCTTCTTCCAAAATCGCTTCCGCGTCAAGCTTCCAGCCTTCCGCGAGCAGCCATCTGCGAACGTGATCTTCACCGACATTAGGCTGTAAAATCAGATGCGTGACACCTTCAAGTTTGCCTTTACCTGCTTCCAAAATGCTCGCCATCAAACTGCCGCCCATACCGGCAATGGTAATCACATTCACTTCTCCCGGTTCAATGACCGCCAGGCCGTCACCGGATCTTACACTTATTTTTTGAGATAAACCGCATTCAAGCACTTGACGTGTTGCCGCTTCAAAAGGACCCGGATTGACTTCGCCGGCCACGGCGAACACAATAACACCCTGCTGTGCCAGATAAGTCGGCAGCAAGGCATGATCGGACCCAATATCCGCCAGCTTTGATCCCGCAGGTACACGCTCTGCGATCATTTGCAATCTTTTCGATAATTTTACCATCTGTTAAACGACCCACTCTACCCATTTTTTTCGCAGCATGAAAAATGCCGCGCCCGCCAAAAGCAATTTTCCTGTAAACGATAATTGTATGACGCGGGAGCTCATATCGACATCCGTAAGGAATGTCATCGCTTCAGGAGCAAACCAAACAAGACTGCCGACCAGCAGTAGAACGCCGGCCACTTGCTTATTCGTATGATGCGCAAGCCAAGCAATCCATATAAGTACAATACTAACCGGAATCCAGCTAATTTCAAGTGAGAACCAGCCAGGGCTCTGCAGCTTTTGCAAGAGCAGCCAACCGTATGTTCCCACTAGGCCAAACCAACCGCATAACTGGAAAATAGCCATCCGGCCCGTTACGCCGTTTATCATCCATACTATACTACAGAAAGCTAAATAACCAATATACGTGTAGGAGGAACTCACTTCGTGCAGGTCCATTAAATAAAGCCCCAGCAGCAGCAGCGTCAAAGAAGACACACCGCAAAGCAAGTAAGAAATCACAGGGGATTTGCTATATTGACGATAGGCAAACGCATAACAAATGACGACAAAAAGCGTGGAAATTCCAATTTGCATTGGCATTCCAAAAGAGTTAAAATTAAGAGCAGATAAGGCCAGAGCGGCTATTACCGCCATGATCACCAACCATATTTTCCAAGAACTGTTTGCGATTGAAGATGCGGAAACCCCCATGATGGAAGCAGGTTTTGGCGTGGTTTCATCCATATACAAATTCATCAGAAAATCACAGTAATGCTCAGGAAGCAATTTGCTTCGCCGCCAATGATCAATTTCCTTTACAATTACTTTTCGTTTCTCAGTATCCATGTCATCGCTCACCTTCCTACTACTTTATCGGTGATTTCATGCTTTTGTTTTAGTCATACTTTTCAACATAACAAAAGACCCCGCCGAAACTGGCAGGGCCCTCTCACAGCGCTTTATTCTAAGAAATCCTTCAATCGTTTACTGCGGCTAGGGTGTCTCAGCTTACGCAAAGCTTTGGCCTCAATTTGACGAATCCGCTCGCGAGTAACGCCGAAAACTTTACCTACTTCTTCAAGCGTGCGCGTACGGCCATCATCCAGACCAAAACGCAAACGAAGTACATTCTCTTCTCTTTCCGTCAACGTATCCAATACGTCCTCAAGCTGTTCTTTCAGAAGTTCGTATGCCGCAGCATCCGCTGGTGCAAGCGCTTCTTGATCTTCGATGAAGTCACCCAAATGCGAATCGTCTTCTTCACCGATTGGTGTTTCCAAAGAAACAGGTTCTTGTGCGATTTTCATGATTTCACGTACTTTATCCGTGCTCAAATCCATCTCTTTCGCAATTTCTTCCGGAGTGGGTTCGCGCCCAAGCTCTTGCAGCAATTGACGGGAAACACGAATCAATTTGTTAATGGTTTCGACCATATGTACAGGAATACGAATCGTTCTCGCCTGGTCTGCAATGGCGCGCGTAATCGCTTGACGAATCCACCAAGTTGCATAAGTGGAGAACTTGTAACCTTTGGTATGGTCGAATTTCTCAACCGCTTTAATGAGTCCCATATTTCCTTCTTGGATCAAATCCAAGAATAACATGCCGCGTCCTACATACCTTTTGGCAATACTTACGACGAGTCTAAGGTTCGCTTCCGCCAAGCGTCGCTTCGCTTCTTCGTCCCCATTCTCAATCCGTTTGGCTAAGCCGACTTCATCTTCCGCAGAAAGAAGCGGAACACGACCGATTTCCTTCAAATACATCCGAACTGGATCATTAATCTTAATCCCCGGCGGTAAGGCCAGATCATCATCGAAGTTAAATTCATCGCGATCATTTTCTTCAGGATTCATGGAATCGTCGTCCGATTCATTTCCTACATCGATACCTTGCTCCGAAAGCTGCTCAAAAAACTCATCGATTTGCTCAGGATCCTGATCGAAGGGAGCTAATTTTTCCATAATATCCTTGTAAGTAAGTGAGGACCGCTTTTTCCCTTGCTCTATGAGCTGGTCTTTCACCTGGTCCAAGGTCAACTCTGTCTCTAGTTCTGTACGCTGATCATTCGCCATAGTACGGACTCCCTCCTCCCTAGTCAATTCAGTAGCTCTACGTTGACTTTAATCGTTTTTCTAGGGCGATAATTTCAATTGCAATTTGTGCTGCTCGAAGATGATCCCCCGCGCGCTCGGCGCGAACTCGTTCTTCTTTCTTGCGTTCAATTTCTTCTTGCATCGGAACTTTACGAATTTGGCGAATATAGTCGTCAATCACTTGTTCGTTCATTCCATGACCGGCTCCCATCATCACGATGGAACTGGCCAAGCTCTCCAGCTGTTCGTCTTGCAGCATGGCAATGTATCGGCTTGCATCCGGCTCAGCATTCTGAGCGTAGTAAGCATATAAATAAGCAGCTAAGACTGCGTGAGCTTCAACGTTGAATTGATCTCCCAACTGTTCTTCCACATGTGCGCAAACGTCGCGGTCATGCATCATAACAGCCAAAATCAATCGTTCAGCATTGTGATAAGCTGGCAAAAGCGAAGGCGTTTTCTTGCGTGTTCGTTCCGCTGTTCTCCCATTATTCATAACATTATTCCACAGAATTGGTTTATTATCCCCATCCGGTCGGTTTTTTTCCGATTGCAGCAAGATTTCATGAAGGTCTAACTTCATGGCCTCATAGGAGGAGTCAGGGAATTCAGATGCCAATTGTTTTAAGTAATGTTCTCGTTCCATAGGAGACTGAAGATCACTAATTAACTTCACAGCGGACTGCAGATAACGAAGTCTGTCACCGTCCTCATGCAACTTAAAATTTTTACGGATATACAAAAGCTTATATTTCATCGATGGCACGGCAGGTTCAATGATCTCCCGTACGAATCGGTCAAAACCATAATTTTTCACATAATCATCCGGGTCCTTGCCATCCGGCAGCATCGCTACGGTAACTCGGCTTCCCGTCTCTTCCAGAATCGGAATGCTTTTGAAAGCAGCCGATTGTCCGGCGTTGTCCCCGTCATAACATAGGACGATCTGATCAGCGTTGCGGTTCAGCAGAGCCGCGTGCTCTTTGGTAAGTGCAGTCCCCATCGTAGCGACCCCGTTGCTGATTCCTGCTTCCCAAGCCTTAATAACATCTACGTAGCCTTCAAAAAGGACCGCTTGCTGCAGTTTTCGCATATTGGGTCTTGCCAAATGAAGATTGTACATCGTCCTGCTTTTATTAAATAGAATAGATTCCGGACTATTTAAATACTTGGGTTGAGCATCGCCCATCGATCTCCCACCGAAAGCAATGACTTTGCCCGCGGCATCGCAGATCGGGAACATAATGCGCTCCCTGAATTTATCCACGTAGCCAGTTCCTTCATGTCTAGCCGATAATAAACCGCCTTTTTCCATTAGCGTCAAATCGAACTCACGTTTCACCAACTGCTGAACCAATGTATCCCACATAGCCGGGGCATAACCGATTTGAAACGTATCGATCAGCTTATCCGAAATACCTCTTGAGGCTAAATATCCTTTAGCCACTTTGCCTTGCTCTGTGTTCCCTAAAATATAATGATAAAGCTTAGCTGCAAAATCATAAGCTTTCAGCAGCGTTGCTTTCTCTTGCTGCTGCTCGTTCTGCTCTTCGGTCGCTTCCTCCCACGTAATAGGGATATCCGCTTCTTCCGCAAGCTTGGTCACGGCTTCTGAGAAACTAAGGCCTTCAATTTCCATCACGAAACGAATTAAATTTCCGCCGACATTACAACCGAAACAACGATAAATTTGTTTTTCGGGTGTGACGGTGAACGAAGGGCTTTTCTCGGAATGGAAAGGACACAGCCCTTTCATATAATGCCCTTGTTTGCTCAAATGTACATGCCTGCCAATCACATCAACGATGTCATGGCGCTTCAGTACAGCCTCAATGACCTCTTCAGGTATGCGTCCGTACCTCATGTTCTTTCCACCCACAATTCAGGTCGCTTTTCCGACTAAGTACTATTCGCTACTTGTTTTCGTTTTCCTGCAAATTTCTTAAAAGTTTTGTCAAACCGTGTAGAAAATTTTTGCGATCCTCGTCTGTAAAAGGTTTTGGCCCTTTCGAATGCTTGCCGGATCTGCGCATTTTCGCTGAGGTATGACGACGATCCAATAAAAAATCAATCGAACTGTCCGTATATTCCTGCCCCCGATTTGTCAAACAAAACGAGCCTTTCGCTAACCCGAGCGCGGCGAGACCAAAATCTTGCGTCACCAAAATATCGCCTTGCTTAATCTGATTAGCGATATACAGATCGACAGACTGATCGGACCGATCCACTTGAATGACCTTCACGCCCGGGTTCTCCTTCATCCGATGATCGAAAGAAGCAACCAGCACAACTTGTACACCAAATTGCCTTCCTGCCTGCTCGATCTCAGATTTCACGGGACAAGCATCGGCATCGACGATAATACTTCTTGCACCCATTCGGTTCAGCCCACGCCCTTTTTACGAAATCTCACCGTACTATTATATACGATGAACTTCTAAAAAATCCTGCAAGAATAAACATAAAACCTTACTGAACCCGCTCGATATGATCCATAACCAGACTTGCTGTTTCCTCTACGGCACGGTTCGAGACATCGAAGATTACGCAACCGATTTTGCTCATAATTTTGTCAGCAAAAGCCAGTTCTATTTTAATACGTTCTACATTCGCATAGGTTGCATTTTCTGCAAGACCAAGTGTACGAAGCCGTTCTTGCCGAATGACATTCAATTTATCCGGGTCGATCCTGAGCCCGATAATTTTATCTTTCGGAACCGTGTAAATAGCAGCAGGGGGCTGCATTTCCGGCACTAGCGGCACATTGGCCACTTTGAACCTTTTGTGCGCCAAGTACATGGATAACGGCGTTTTGGACGTGCGGGACACCCCAAGAAGAATAATGTCCGCCTTCTGAATACCGCTGAAATCCCGGCCATCATCATATTTAACGGCAAATTCGACCGCTTCGACTTTTTTAAAATAATCCTCATCCAGCGGATGAATCATCCCCGGCTGTCTGCGGGGTTCTTGATGAAGCGCTTGCCCCAAGGTGTTCACAACCGGTCCAAGCAGATCGATGTGCGGGATATTATATTCTTTCGCTTTGGCAATAAGATCGTCCCTGAGCTCAGGTATCACCAAAGTAAAGACGACAATACCGCCATGAATGCGAATGGCATTAATCACTTTATCGATGCCTTCAATATCATGGATGAACGGAGCTCTTACAATCTCTACGGGAACTGGATGAAATTGCATCGCTGCAGCGCGTACAACCGACTCTCCTGTTTCCCCGACAGAGTCAGAAACGACATAAACCCGAGTAGGTAATGGATGATCCATTTTCCCATAGCCCCTTTCAACCTGTTCAGCAGGGACGAGGCCCTACATTAGCATTTGTATGTAAAGTAGTTTAGAACAGAACGTAAGCATAAAAAAACTCACCGATATGCGGTCAGCACAAAGGCGAGGTGTTTTCCACCACATCATATCAAAGCCAACATCACATGTCAAATAAGGCCAAATTATATATTGTACTTTTCCATTTGTTCGATAAAGTCTCTGGATTTCCACTTTACGCCGATATGTATATCCATATAAGTTCTCATACAAGTCTTTATCTGCGCTTTCGTTTCATCTTTAACCTGAACGGCGCCAAGTCTGCGCATATCCATGCGCGGGAACAGTTTGAGCAGTTTCAGAGCGCCTTCTCCAATCCCGATCGCTGCAGGATCTTTGTACCGGCACCGATTGCATAACGTTCCTCCCATGGCAGGGCTAAAGCTGGTGATACCCGCTGTTTCTCCGCAAGAAACGCAGCCATTCGTAACGGGCAAGTAACCGGCCAATTCAAACATTTTCATTTCATAGAGGTGAACAACGATTTGCATGTCCTTGCCCTCTTCGATAGCCATCAGACCTGCTCTCAACTGTTCGAACAGATAGGTGCTGCCTTCTTCATCGCCCAGCATGCGGTCCGTCATTTCGGCCAGGTACGACGCATGTGCAGACATATGCAAATCTTCTCGCAAAGCGTGATGAGCTTCGATGATTTCCGCAGAATTCAAAGATCCCATTTGACCGCGCTGTTTGAAAAAAACAAAATCGCCGTACGTAAAAAGCTGCGTAACGGCGGCATGTCTGCTTTTCACTTTTTTCGCACCCCGAGCCATAACGCCAACTTTGCCCAGCTCGGGGGTGAACAAACTAATGATTTTATTCCCCTCTCCGTAATCCATACTACGGAGTACAATCCCCTGTACACTGCGCAGCAAATGATTTCCCCCATGTAGGCCGCTCCAGGCTTACGACTTGTTTCTTTTACATCGTCAGACCCTCGAGCGGCTCTTCATTACTTTGATCCTCTTCCTGTACATCCGTGTCCATGCCGGGCCCATCGGTGACTTGTTTGTACAAAAGGTAGGCATCTACATCACCGGTCTTTGAAAAATACGTCCACGAAAAGTCTTTCATGTTCAGCATCCTCCCCATCGAACGTGATGTTCATAGGATGTGCAGAGAATGCTTCTCTATGCGGAAAATTATTGGAATACTTAGGCAATAATCGGATTAATCGTGACGGAAGCCAAGATCTTTCAACACTCTGTCTTGATTTCTCCAGTCTTTCTTCACTTTAACCCACAGTTCTAAAAAGGTTTTGGAGCCAAGCAGCGTCTCAATATCTCTGCGTGCTTGTCTGCCTATTTCTTTGAGCAAGCTACCCTGTTTGCCGATGACGATACCTTTTTGGGAATCGCGCTCAACAAAGATAACCGCTGAAATGTGAACGACGCCATTGGATTCAACGCGCATATCCTCGATTTGAACCGCAATGGAATGCGGAATTTCTTCACGGGTCATATGCAGTATTTTCTCGCGAACTAGCTCTGCGCATACGAACTGCTCAGGATGATCGGTGATTTGATCGGCCGGGTAGTATTGAGGTCCTTCAGGCAAATATTTAATAATTTGCTCCAAAAGCGTTGTTACATTATTTCCCTTCAGCGCTGAAACCGGCACGATTTCTGCAAAATCGTATAAATCTTTGTATGCTGTAATGATCGCAAGCAGCGCTTCAGGCTGGACAAGGTCAATTTTGTTTAATACCAGAATAACAGGTGTTTCAACGTGCTTCAGCTGCTCAATAATATATCTGTCTCCGCCGCCTATGCCGTCAACAACATCGACCAGGAAAAGTACCGCGTCGACTTCCCCCAGGGTGCCGTGCGCGACTTTACTCATATAATCGCCTAATTTGGAAGTCGGTTTATGAATTCCTGGCGTATCCAGAAAAACGATCTGGCCATTTGCTGACGTATATACGCCGTGTATCTTGTTTCTTGTTGTTTGCGGCTTGTCTGACATGATGGCGATTTTTTGTCCGATGATTTGGTTCATCAATGTTGATTTCCCAACATTCGGACGTCCGATGATTGCGACAAAGCCTGATTTAAATTCTTTTTTAGCCACTTCTACTTATCCTCCATTTGAATGCAAATCTTTCGTTGTAAAAGCTCCCGGCAGTAAAGCGGAAACGGTCGTTTCAGCAAAATCCCCTTTGAGATTGCCAAGGTACACGGGCATATCCGGCCCGCAAAGCTCAACCAGCACCTGACGGCAAATGCCGCATGGCGAAATGGGACCTTCCGTGTCGCCCATTACGGCAATGGCTTTAAAAGAGCCTGCTTTGTGTCCGTCAGCAATGGCGCGGAAGAGGGCCGTACGCTCAGCGCAGTTCGTCGGACCATAAGCGGCATTCTCAACATTGCAGCCGTAATGGATATGGCCGTCCGCATCGAGAAGCGCCGCTCCTACGTTAAAATTAGAATAAGGCGTGTAGGCTCTTTTCATCGCTTCTGTTGCGTGTTGAATGAGTTCTTGTCGGTTCATGGCCATCATCCTTTTTATTGTTATAGTCAATGTTATAGCATGTTTAAACACGATAAAGCGAGTATTGTGACAGCCGCACCGATAAGTGCGCCAAGAAAAAGCGCCGGAAACGGGCGGGTCTTTTTGTCATACAGCATTATAAATATAAGTGCGGCAAGCGTATACGCCAGCAAGGCTACAATCGTTTGTGAAACGAATATCGCAATGACGGTCGCGATGGAGAAGGCTACGGCCGTCAGCAAACTGGGGCGAACTAATTTCCCTTTGTCCGAAAACCGAGTCTCGATAACGATGACCGTTAAGATGACCAAAGCGATAAGCAGCCAGATCGTTCCCGCAGAAACTTGCGAATGACGGATTCCGGATTCGCGCAGAAGCTGATCGATCGGTTCATAGAAAACAATCATGCCAACGACGACGGCAAACCCGGCAGACACCAAGACGGACGCCGCGGCGACGTCCTTTGCGATTTTGGCTAACGGATGGCGGTCCGGCATGGCCAGATCCACCGTCTTTTCGACAGCCGTATTGATCAACTCCGTAACAATCATTAAGGTTACGGCTAACAAAATAAACAGAATATCCGTTTTGGGCAAACGTGCAAACAAAGCAGCCAACAAAACAAGAAAAGCAACGCAAAAATGGAACTTCATATTGCGCTGCGTATCTAAGGCATATTTGATTCCTTCGTAGGCATACCGGAAGCTTCTGCGCCATTTACGGAAGCCGTCGGTCATTAGCGCGTCAAACCTGCCTTCTGCAAAATGTCCTCCTGCTTGGCGAACATAACCTTCTCTTCTTCCTCGCTTTGGTGATCGTACCCGATTAAGTGCAAGAACCCGTGAACGAACAGGAAGCCAAGCTCACGTTCTACGGAATGTCCGTAGTCTTCAGCCTGGGCGATTGCGCGGGGGACTGAAATAATAATATCCCCAAGCGGTTCAATGAACCCTTCGGACACCGATTCGCCATCCTCTGATCCTTCCGCATCGTCCTGCTCATCATCTTCATAGTTAATCCGAATTTCGTCTTCGCCAAACTCGCTCATGGCAAAAGACAGCACATCCGTTGGTTTATCCAAATCACGATACTGCTTATTTAACTCTTGGATAGCTTCATCGTCTACAAAAGTAAGAGCGACTTCGCCTGCTGTAACGCCTTCAAGCTCACCGGCTAACTTCAGCAGCTCCTCGATTTTCTCAATAAAGGCAGGTGTGATCTCTTTCATTTCCTGCTCGCTGCTCCACTCCAGCGTTAAATCGATACTCGCCATATCTATCACACTCCTGTCATTTCTTTATGTCCCTGATTTCTTAGGAGACAATTCATTCGGATACTCAATCCTCGCATGAAAGATGCCAAGCAAGGTCTCATTTAATGTTTTGGCGACCTTATCCAGTTCCTTAAGCGTGATATCGCATTCATTGAATTGGCCGTCATCCAACCGGGACTTGATGATTTTGTGCACCATCGAATCGATCTGCTCCATCGTCGGATTGCGAAGGGAGCGAACAGCAGCCTCTACACTATCTGCAATTCCTACAATAGCCGCTTCCTTAGACTGCGCTTTGGGCCCTGGATAACGGAAATCCTCTTCGCGGATTTCCTTCTCGCTGCCTTCTTCTTCGGCTTGTTTAACGGCCTTATGATAGAAATAGTGCAGCAATGTCGTGCCGTGATGCTGTTCCGCAATATCTCTGATCGCCTTCGGCATTTTGTAATCCTTCAGCATTTCAACGCCATCGCGGGGATGGGCGATAATGATGGATTTACTTAAGTTCGGATCGATGCGGTCATGCGGATTTTCTATATTGGTTTGATTCTCGATAAAATAGCTCGGCCGTTTCGTCTTTCCTATATCGTGATAATAAGAACCGACCCGGCAGAGAAGCCCGTCTGCTCCGATGGATTCGGCGGCGGCCTCCGACAAATTGCCAACCATTACGCTGTGATGGTACGTGCCGGGAGTTTCCGTAAGCAGCTTGCGCAGCAAGGGATGGTTCGGATTCGAGAGCTCCACCAATTTGAGCGGTGAAAGAATGCCGAAAGCAACCTCGAAGAAAGGCAGCAGTCCGATGACGAATACAACCGTTAATAGTCCCCCTGCAGCAGCGAATGAAAGCGACATGATCGCTTCTCTTTGCTGAAAATGATCTTCCATCAGCAGCATCGAGGTGATCGTGAGCATCGAGAAGAAGGCAATCATGAGTCCCGCTTTCAAAATGGTTGCACGCTGGCTTGCACGTTGAATCGTGAACACCGCGCTAAAACAAAGAACCAAGGACACTAAGCCGTAACGGAAGTCAAAAAGAAGCGTATGCTCCGTATTAAAAATAATACTTGCCATCAAAGAGAATAAGACCGATGAAATAAAAGCCAGCGGCGCATCCAGCAAAATGGCAATTAAAATGCTTCCTAACGCAGTCGGAGCCAAATAACCGATAAACGGATAGTCCAAATTTTGGACAAGCGAAATGATTTTCATACATGTAATATTGATGACAAAAATCAAAATCAGCATGAGCAGCTGAGAATTGTTGTATTTGATTGCAAGCAGGCTTTGCCGGACAAACATAGATACGACAAAAGACAATAAGGCAGAAAGAATACTTAGACCAATCTGGGGCAAGTGATTCGCTTTGCTCTTGAGCAGCTCCAGTTTGTCCAATCTGGCATAAATCTCTTCCGTGATGACGTCTCCAACCTTGACTAGCACATCATTTTTGTTGATATATACCGGCTTCACGTTTTCTCTAGCTTGTCCTTTGGCATCATCCGTGCCCTTCTGATCAAAGAACTTATTCGGCGTGATCACCGCTCGCGCGATCTCTGTCACCATTTCACGCATCGTATTCTTCGCGAGATTGGACGTGTTTACCACTTCCGCGACTTTCGCCCTTGCCGTCTGTGCGTCAAGAATCTGATCGTTCATCAGCTTCGTAACGATATCTTTGGTAACAGGGCGCATGGCAGCCAAGTCCTCTTTGCTCAATCGCGGAAGCTTAAAGTAAGCTTCTTCAGGCAGCGGGTACTGCTGTTCGGCAAGCCCTTGCTGTATTTGCTCAATCAACGTCTCGTTATACTGACCGCTGGTGCTGAGCGATTTGATCGACTGATTTTCCATATCGCTGATTAACTGGGGAATCACACGGCGGAAAATGCTTACTTTATCATCGAACTTTACTTCTTCATCCGCATTAATCTGCAATAATTTATCATAAATGGCGTCGACTATCGTATCATTCTTGAGATTCACAATGCGGTATACAGGCTGAACGCGTTTGGCAGCGTCTTCTTTCGCTTGTTCCGTCGCAATGGCGTTCTCAATCTGCCTTGGCGCATAAATCGTTGTTTCACTGGTTGTTCCCAGTTCGATATCATAAACTTGAGGAACGAGTTTCGCATATAGAGAAATATAGAAAACTAAAGCCAGCAAGAGAAACAACAGTACCCGAATAGCCGTACTGTACTTCCATCCGTTCAGCTGGTAATGAAATTTACCTTTCATTTGCACTTCATTTTTCATCGCGGAAGGTCATTCCTCTCTACCTGACAAACCAGCACAGTTACTTTTCCTTCTCCGCATTGTAGGCCACAATGATTTTCTGAACGAGCGAGTGCCTAACTACGTCCTGCTCATCAAAGTGAATAAAGCCTAGCTCTTCAATCTCATTGAGAATGCGAGCAGCCTCTACAAGCCCTGACGATTTGCCGCGTGGCAAATCAATTTGCGTAACGTCCCCGGTAATGACCATTTTGGAGCCGAAACCGAGCCGTGTCAAAAACATCTTCATTTGTTCAGGCGTTGTATTTTGAGCTTCATCAAGAATAATAAACGAATCATCCAAGGTTCTGCCCCGCATATACGCCAGAGGCGCAATTTCGATCAAACCGCGCTCCAATGATTTAGCTACCTGCTCAGGACCTAAGACATCGTTAAGAGCATCATACAATGGGCGCAAATAGGGGTCAACTTTTTCCTGCAGATCGCCTGGCAGAAAACCGAGACTTTCCCCTGCTTCGACGGCCGGGCGCGTTAAAACGATTCGTTTGACGGCACCTTCTTTGAGACGCGTAACCGCGAGTACGACTGCTAAATAGGTTTTGCCTGTTCCGGCAGGTCCTATGCCAAAAACGATATCTTTCTTTTTGATGGTCTCAACGTATTTCCGCTGTCCAATCGTTTTGACGCGAATCGGTTTGCCGCGATGCGTTGTTGTAATCTCGCCTTTGAACAGATCCAGCAGTTGATCCGCTTTCATTTGCTTAGCAAGCTCAACCGCATATAGGATATCCCGCTCCGTTAACGTATAGTTATTACGAATGAGCTGCAAGAGAACTTCAAAAAGCTGCTGAAGCGAGTTCACTTCCGCAGCCGGCCCTTGAATCGTTATTTCGGCTTCACGCGTAAAAATTTGCGCGGCAATCTCTCTTTCAATCACATGCAGAAATTTGTCCTGAGGGCCAAACAATGCCAGCCCTTCAGCCGGATTTTTCAGTGTTAACTTTACGGATTGTGCGTTTTCTACCAACAGGTCTCATTCTCCTCGTATGACAATTGGTTGCTCTTCGGCGATATTTTCTTCGACTTCAAAATGCACGTCTATATAAATTTTACCATTCTCTGATTTTTCATGCAAAATTTTTTCGCCTACGAGTCTAGCATCGGCTCCTGAGGCCGCAAGCAATTTGGCTCTAGCCTGCTCCAGGCCTGTCTTCTTGGCAATCGCAGGATCAATCGGCTCCTCTACGACTTGAACTTCCATGATCTTTTCATGCAGCCATCCGATAGGAAGCGCAAAGGTACGCCATGCCAGCGTTTTTCGCTCAGGGATCGTCTCGAAGTGTTCAAAACCAAGCTTTCCATACCCGCTGACTTGCAAGGCTCTCGACCCGAAAACAATATAATTGCGTGTAATTGTCTCACCGGAATAAGCTTTATAGGATTTCGTAAGCGGTGACTCGATTCGCGAGGTATACCAGACGATACCCCTTACTTTGCCGCTTGCAACAACCACTTGATTATTCTGTTCATCCCCGATCGTGCCCGATATGAGCACGTCCCCTTTCTTTACATAAGTATTCGGCTTCACCATCGGTTTCCCTTTATCGGATAATATCTCGGTCACAAGCGCATTTTTGGCAGCGACTAAATTTCTCGGATTTTTCAGATCCTTTTTATCGGGTATCGTAGCTTCAACGACTTTAATCGTAATGTGCGTACCGCGGATTTCAACGCCTACCCAGGCCGTGCCCGGCAGCAGGCTCTGTATCTCGCGTGACAGGTCTTCCGCCTTTTTCAGCCGGAATTTCCATTGATACGTATGGATGCCCTGCTTAGATGCCGCCTGCAAAATTTCCGCTTCTGAGATGCGGTCGTTGCCCTCCACCGTTACCTGCCAGACAAGCGAAGTCAATACGTACAGAGCGATAATAAAAGCGGCAATCCCGCCCAGAAACACCTTTCTCCGCCCCAATCTCTCCATAAAAAAAGGAAGCCCGTACCGCTCAAGGACATGCATCCGGCAGCCTGTCCGTTTGAGCAGCGGCTTAAGTTTGAAAAAGTCTTTGATCAGGATATTAAGCTCAAGTTTGCCGTCATTCCCGGCTTGAATATCCCAAATGGAGAATCCCTTCTCCATCATGGGATTAATCAGCTTTTCACTTCCGGTGCCCCTTATTTGAATGCGCACATACCCGCGCAAACGGGCTATGAACATCGATTGCTTCATATACGCTTACCTCCCCATCCTTAATCCTGACTTCCATCTATGGCATGTATTTAACGTTGTCGATCAAGCCTTCGATAAAAACTTCTTCCGATAGGATCGCGCGAATGACCAAGTTTTTACCGAACACTTCCAGCGTCCCTTTTGTTAACTCTAGCTTTAAGTTTTCACTGGAAAAATGGAGCACGCCCCGGTGATTCTCCACATAAAGCTGTACGTTGCCGATCATCGTAATTCGCGGCAAGTCCTGCACAACGTCCTGGGGAAGATCCAGGATTTTGGCCGTGAACTGGTTCCATTTGCGGGTCAAGCGACGCATAGCTGGGCACTACCCCCTCTAACTAGATGATCATGGCGACAGAAAAGGCGCATAGCTTTCTACCAAATTATGCGGATGGCATCGGATTTATGTGAAAAAACTGGAAAACAAAGAGCGCCCTCCCCGATAACTCGGGGGGACGCTCTCTGTTTTCGTTTGTTACCTACGGTGAGGTTTTTTTGACCTTGGAGGGCCCAAAATTTCGGCCCATACCACACCTTGAAGGAGCTGCTCTTGAGTGGGCGACTCAGGAAATGGACTTGCCGCCGTAAGGTCGCCTGCATAGACAGACTTCCCTTCCGCTTGCGCCTGTTTAGACGAACCGTAAGGAGACGGCTTCGTCTTCGGACCGGTGGCTGCGGACGGCACGCCACTAGGACGACCGAACTCGTCCCGTACGCCTTCCGATGGTTGGGGTGGCCCAAACCCCTTCTGATTCGATTTACCCGCTTCAGGACGGCGCTGAGCCTGGCCTGGAGCCTCGCCGAACGAGGGCATGCCCGTTCTCGGCGCATTTTGACGCGCACGGCGCCCTTTGTTCTGAATTTGATATAAAAAGGTTAACCCGATAATAACCAAGTACCAGTTTTTAAATAAAAATGCAAGGAGTTGTTCCATGCTATCACCTCATGGGCTATGAGTCTTTGTCGCTCTTGCCTTCGCCCATCTTACCGAGCGTTGAACGCATTTGAGTATCTGCATCGATATTTTTGAAATTCATATAGTCCATAACGCCAAGTTTCCCGCTGCGAAGCGCCTCTGACATGGCAAGAGGCACCTGAGATTCCGATTCAACAACCTTGGCCCGCATCTCAACAACCTTAGCCTTCATCTCCTGCTCGGCCGCAACTGCCATTGCTCTTCTTTCTTCCGCTTTCGCCTGAGCGATACGCTTATCGGCTTCCGCTTGCTCGGTTTGCAGATGGGCACCGATGTTTTTCCCTACATCCACGTCCGCAATATCGATGGACAAGATTTCAAAAGCCGTTCCGGCATCCAAGCCTTTCCCCAAAACAGTGCGGGAAATCAGATCCGGATTCTCCAGAACGTCCTTGTGCGAATCGCTGGAACCGACCGTCGTGACAATCCCTTCGCCGACACGGGCAATAATCGTTTCTTCGCCGGCGCCGCCGACTAAACGTTCAATATTGGCACGTACGGTCACTCTGGCAATAACCTTCACTTCAATTCCGTTTTTAGCAACGGCAGAAACATTAGGCGTTTCGATAACACGCGGATTGACGCTCATCTGAACGGCCTGAAGCACATCACGGCCCGCCAAATCGATGGCTGCCGCGCGCTCGAACTCCAAATGAATTTTGGCGCGGTGCGCTGCAATCAAGGCATTAACGACTCTGTCGACGTTACCGCCTGCAAGAAAGTGACTCTCTAATTGGTTGATGCTGAGATCGATACCCGCTTTTGTCGCTTTGATCAGCGGATTAACGATCCGGCTAGGCGTTACGCGGCGCAGTCTCATGGCAATCAAAGTAATAATACTGATGCGCACCCCTGATGCAAGCGCAGAAATCCACAGCATCACTGGAACAACGCTAAGCAGTATGGATAGTGCAATAATGATGATTGCCGCAAGCAGCACCAAATATAGTCCCGGTTCGATATTCATTCCTTTTTCCTCCTAGGCATGTTTAGATTCCATCTCCCGCACAACAACGCGGGCCCCTTCAACCTCAACGACAACAATTTCCTTCGCATTCGAAATAAAGCTTCCGTTCGTCACGACATCCACGCGTTCGCCCTGGATGATCGCTGTTCCGGCCGGCCGCAGAGGGGTTATCGATTGCCCCGTCAACCCCACCAAATACGAGCGGTCCGGGTTAGAGGTAAACCCCTTGTCCGTTGTCAATTGCTCCTTCAAAATAAACCGGTTCCACACTCCGCGATGTTTAAATGTTTTGATGGCAAAAGCAATGACGACAATGGCTACCAGAAGCGCTATCCCCAGCATGACCGCGGCATCCGTAGGATTCGGGGAGGCGAGCAGCACACCGCCAAAGAGACATATGGCCCCCAAAACACTTAGTATGCCGAAACTGGGAACGACCAATTCCAATATGAGGAGCACTAACCCTATGCCGAAGACGGCCAAATCACCGAACCCGGCAAAACCAGCCAAATAAAATCCGAGAAAATAGAGTGCGAATCCGGCAACGCCCGCTAACGCTAGTAAACCGCTGCTCAAAAAAAGAAGTTCTAAAGCGATCCCGATAATTCCGACCATCAATAAAACGGTCGCTGTAATTGGATGCGTCAGAAAGGCTGATAAGTTTTCTGCAAACATCGTCTTTCACTCCTTTCCTGATTCTTCCTTATCATTAATATGTACGTCACTCAGAAGAAACTGTTTCGTTTCCAAAGAAAATAAAAAGATCGAGTGGATGAAACATCCGCTCGATCTTGTCACAAACATATTAAGTATTATCCCAATAATTGTTGGACCAACTGATTTATAAGCTTACCATCAGCGCGTCCTTTGACCTGAGGCATCAATGCCGTCATCACTTTGCCCATATCCGCTTTGGAAGAAGCACCAATTTGCTGGATGGTCTGCTGTACAATGGCTTTCACTTCTTCCTCAGAAAGCTGTTGCGGCATGTACTCAGCTAGAATAACAAGTTCTGCCTTCAGGTTCTCGGCCAAATCTTCTCTGCCGGCCTTCGTAAATTCTTGGAGGGAATCCTTACGCTGTTTGATTTCACGAGTTAGTACGTCAAGCACTTCATTGTCGTCTAAGGCTCTTTTCAGATCAATCTCAGAATTCTTAATCGTAGATCTTACCATTCGAATTACAGAGAGTTTGAACTTGTCCTGACTCTTCATCGCTTGCTTCATATCTTCGTTCAATCGATCGCTTAAGCTCATATTGCCTCCTAGAACTTTCTCTTGCGAGCAGCCTCAGATTTAAGCTTACGCTTAACGCTAGGCTTGTCATAATGTTTACGTTTCTTAACTTCTGCTAGAATGCCATCCTTTGCGATGGAACGCTTAAAGCGACGAAGTGCAGCATCTATAGTTTCGTTCTTACGAACTCGAGTTTCTGACAACAGATTTCCCTCCCTCCGAACAGACCATCTAGGATCAAACGGTTCATCAAATCTCATTATAGGTGATAGTAATTAGGGTGTCAATCGAATACTTAGGTTTCCTAAAAGTTGTTTTTAATTATGAACGCCTAAAGGAGACAAGCGTGCCCCTGCCATCAGGTGATAATGGATATGGTGAACAATCTGACCGGCATTAGCGCCAACATTCGTAATAACGCGGTAACCAGACTCTTCCACTTCCAGTTCTCTGGCAATTTGCGCCGCCGCGGCTTGAATCCGCCCCAACAAAGGCCAATCCTCCGCCTTGGCATCCGCCAAAGAAGCGATATGCTTCTTAGGGATAATAAGCACGTGGATCGGCGAGGCCGGCTGGATATCATGAAAAGCTAGAACCTCGTCATCTTCGTACACTTTTTTCGAGGGAAGTTCCCCTGCAACAATTTTGCAAAAAATACAATCGCTCATAATCGGGCTTGTCCCTCCGCTTTCTTTGGCTCTCTGCTTATAATTTTATCGGAAATGCGTGAAAAAATCCAATCCAATCTGTCCTATTACAAGGAACAATAGCAAAAAAAAGAAACGCCTCAGCGAAGTGCCTGAGAGGTTTCTTAACAGGAACTGAAATGACTAACGGTTATGCTGGCTTTTCAACGATTGATGAATCTTCTTCCATTTCGCTTTTTCGGCGGCCTGAAGCCCTTTATCTTCTTTTCGCGCCAAATAAGCAAGCTCCTTCTGCAATTTTATATAATTATAGAATCGCTCTTGCGGGAGACTGCCTTCTTCCAAAGCGCCTTTGACAGCGCATTTCGGTTCATTCTCATGTTTGCAATCCTGGAAATAGCACTGCTCCGCAAGATCCTCAATGTCCTGAAAAGATGTGCTCAAGCCCTCCGAAGCATCCCACAGCTGCAGCTCGCGCATGCCTGGCGTGTCGATGAGAATGCCTCCTCCGGGGAGCGTAATCAACTCGCGGTGCGTCGTTGTATGCTTCCCTTTATCATCCCCATGTCGGATATCTCCGGTTTCCAAAATATCCTTACCGTAGATGCGGTTTACAATGGTTGATTTGCCCACCCCCGATGATCCGAGCAGCGCGACGGTTTGGCCTGGAGCTATATAAGGTGCCAGTTCTTCGAGCCCGCGGTTCTCGGCGGAGCTGATGACATGTATGGGCACGCCGACCGCAACAGCCGCAACCTCCGCAGCGAGCGCCTCCGGATCGTCACACAGATCCGCTTTGCTAAGCACGATTACCGGCGTAGCCCCGCTCTCCCAAGCCAGCACCAAATACCGTTCAAGACGCCGCACATTAAAATCCAAGTTCAGTGCAGTGACCAGAAAAACGGTATCCACGTTCGTGGCTACAATTTGCTCTTCCGTGACTTGGCCGGCCACTTTCCGGGAAAACTTACTTTTACGCGGAAGCACAGCATGGATCGTTGCCCGCTGCTCCTCTTGACGTACGGACACAACAACCCAATCGCCTACAGCAGGATAATCTTCACGGCGTACAGCCAGGTGTCGCATCTTGCCGGAAACCTCCGCTAATGCTTCGCCGGATTCCGTGAGTACGCGGTACATATGCTTATGTTCCAAGGACACCCGGCCAACCAGATACCCTTCTTCCAGATAAGGTTCGAACGCTTTTGCAAAAAACGAATTCCATCCTAATTCTTCTTTTATCAAGTGTTAATTTCATCCTCTCATGTGTTTCTAAAGAGAAGTATAGACTACGAATATCGCCATCACACGGTAAATAATCGTTTAGATTATTTTTTCCATCGCACAATTTTACATCGGTCAATTCACTTATAGACTACGGGTCTAATTTTGCTTATAATAGGGATAAATCGATGGTTTGGAATGGAGTGAGCGGATGAGCCAATTCATGAGAGCCACCACCCGAAAAAAGCGTGATGTCATGATGGACGTCGCTTTATCGATGTTTATGGAAAAAGGCTATGAGAATGTGTCTGTCGACGACATTATCACGGCAACGCGAACGTCAAAGGGAACTTTTTACCATTATTTCAAAAGCAAAGATGCCATCATCGCAGACCTTTACAGCAAACAAATCGAATTGATTCAAGAATGGGTGAAGCAACCCCCGTCCAAAGTGCAATCACTGGAAGGACACATCAACCGCTTGTTTTTAGACTTAGCGTCTAACATTCGCGTTTCACCGCGTCTTATTCGAAGCTTACAAGCTTTATCCTTACAAAATGAAACCGTTAAAATCGAGGAGCAGCACCAATTAAACGTACTCTCCGAAAGCTTGCTGCATTGGCTGCCCGAACCCAACAAAGTCGAACTGCTCGTATGCATGTATACCGGCACGATTCGCACTTGGTGCAATCAAGAGCAAACTGATCTACTCTCCATGATGAAAAATAACTTAGCTTGGATGTGGGCAGGCATTCGTTCGAACGAGCCGTACGCGCCGCTTCAGGTAGAACCAGTCCCCAAGGAGGAACACAAAATGAAAGTAGCAATTATCGGCGGAGGCTTAGCCGGATTAACCGCGGCCGCTTATTTATCGGAAAACCCACATATTGAAGGTATTCTTTTTGAACGCAGTCCACAGCTTGGCGGCCGTGCGTTTACTTACGAAAAAGCAGGCTTCACGCTGAACTTTGGCGCACATGCCATCTATGGGATAGATCGTCATACGATCACGAACATGGAGCGAGAATTAGGACTTTCCTTCTCTTCCAAGCAAGTCGATAAACGGAAGGTTGTTTACGCGAAGCATAATCAGCTTACAACCGCTCCGCTCGATGCGATCAACCTGCTCAAAACCGATTTGCTCAGCACCGCTCAAAAAGTCCGGTTCGTCGGTGAAATCGCCGCGATCATTGCAAATATTCATAACTTGAAAAACTATGCGACCTTAGCCGAATATCTTGCAGAGTCCAATGCGGACGAAGATGTGAAAGAACTATGGGAACATCTGGTTTGTTCCAACTTCTTCATCACGCCTGAGGATGCCCGTAACGTATCCGGCGCGGTGATCAGCGAGTACTACCACAACCTGTTCCTTTCGTCCAAACCGGTTAATTATATTCTTGGAAGCTGGGCGGTCATTACGAATCAACTCAAGCAAAAACTAACCACATCCGGCAGATGGGAAGTCGCCATCCAAGAGGGCGTCGAAAGTCTAAGCTATGCGGACCGGAAGTTCGTGCTTCAAACGAAAAACCGCGAAGTCGCTTTCGATAAAGTCATCTTCGCGATGCCTGTCCAACAAGTCGTCAAATTGCTGAAAGGCACGGCATGGGAGCCATTCTTGGCCCCATATGAATCCAACACGGCTACGGAAGTAATGGTGTATGACGTTGGGTTAAGCAAAGTGGTAGCTAGACCGTTTAGTTATATTAGCGACATGGACAATAAAATGTTCATCAGCGACGTCTCCGCAACAGATCACACATTGGTACCTGAAGGCGGACAGCTGCTGCAAGGTATCGCCTACTTAAGCGATCATTTCGAAAGTGACGAACAGCGCAAATCGTATCTTGAAAATAAAAATACGCAGTTGGAAGCTCTATTCGATAAGCATTATCCGGGCTGGCGCGATGTTATCGCTGTAAAACGCGTTTCGAAGAAAGCGATGGTCTCGAGCGTTAAGAATATTTCTACCAACCACCTTCTGCCAATACGCGTGGAAAATGTGCCGTTCTATTTCTGCGGCGACGGATGCACAGGGAAAGGCGAGCTTGCGGAACGCGCATTCTCAAGCGCCCGCACAGCGGCACTCGCCATTGTGCAAGAGGTTCAACAAGCGCTGCAAAGCGTCTAAAGCCTCCAACCCGCGGCAACTACAAAAAGGGAGCTATCCCCTTTACGGAGAAGGCGAAGCAAGAAGTTAACGGGAGAATCTCCCTCTAAATGGCTCGAGAGATGGCCTTTCAGGAGAATAAAAGGAAAAACTCCTGTTAGTTTGACCGGACTTCGTAGATTCCTACGAATTTGGCCCAAATAGAGGGAGTTTTTCCAGATAAATCGATCCGACAAGCTCCTTCATGGAAATTAGAGGGAATTTCCCCTTTTATTTTGAACACAAAGCATACTATGCAGCAAAGGCTGTCCCACAAGTCATTTTAATGACCGGGGACAGCCTCTTTTTATTGCTTAGTTACGCGCACATCATCGATGTGAAGCGTGGTGCCGCCAGGCGAATCCACATAGAAGCCAACATCAATCTGGCCATTCGTGACCATCACATCGCTGACGCTAATATATTTCCAAACGCCGCTGTTGCTGATATTCATATAAATCGGCGATCCGCCATAATTCTGAACTTCCATGCGCGCTGTCGTCGGAGTCGTATTCTTCATGCGGACCCAAGCTTCAACTTTGTACTTCACGTTGTTCACAGGAACGGCAATGGTTTGATGCAGGCTCTGCTGATAAGCGCCCGCCGCGAAGAAGTAGGCTCGCTTATCGCCTGACCATGGCGATTCCGGCGGGTTCGTCGTCGAACCGCTATCAATGCCATAAGCGACCGCTTGGGTGCTCGGATGCCACTCTACCCAATTATGACTCAGGCTCGTGTCGCGTTCAAAATCGGGATTATCGAGCAGATTTTGCTCGGATACGGGCGTCCCTGCCGCGGCAGTCGAAATCAGCAGCCGATCCAGATTGATATTCCCGCTGTCGCCTGAATCATATTTAAATGCGACCGTATTGGCTCCGGCGTTCAGCGTTACGGTTTGAACATTATCCTGCCAAACGTTCCAGTTGCCGCCTTGACTTGTGAAACTGGTTTGGCCCAGTTTTGACCCATTAATGTAAGTACTTAATGTTTTCGATACACTATTTCCATTTGCGTAGCGCAGTGCAATTTGATAGCTTCCCGCGCTCGGCACATTGACGTTGAACTTCACTTGTCCGTTAGCGGCACTCATCCCGTCAACGAATGAGGTACCGCTATAGTTCCAATGATTAGCGTTCAGCCCTGCGCCGCCAGACAACTCCGCGCTTTCCGCCTCATACTTGCCAACCACCGGGGAGAAAGGAACCGTGATATTATCCAAGTTGACATTCCCCGTGTCCCCTGCGTCGCTATAGTACTTATACGTGACAACATTCACGCCTGCCGTCAGCGGCAGCGTCTCCGACTGCGTTGCCCACGTATCCCAGTTTGCCAAACTATTCAGTACCGTGGACTTCACCCTCTTCCCGTTCACGAAAATACTGACGGACTTTGCCGCTCCCGAACCGTTCGCATAGCGCAGCGAGACGTTGTAATCGCCACCCGTTTTCACCTTCGGATAGAACGTGACGCCTGCACCTGCATTACCCAAGCCGTCAACAAATCCGGTCCCCGTATATCCGGTATGATTCGTGTTCACCGTAGCCTTAGTTGCTCCGGTGCTGCCGGAAAGCGATGCATCCTCGGCTTCATACTGGGCTGATGTTGCACTCAGAACAGCCGCTCCGGAAATAGCAATCGCTTTGGCGGAAGCGGCCCCTGCTGCGACTTTCACATAGGTCACATCGCCATAGATATCCTTCCCTGTCGTCCACCCTTCACCCGCTGCCGCTTTCAAAGCTTGCAAGCTCGCGTAAGACGTCGTCGCACTGCCGTTATTCGTGGCGGAAGTAGCCGCAGAACCATGCAGCTTGATGATGTAGGATTGAAGAGCCGGTGTATAACTTCCGCTTTTCGCCCCAAGCGTAAAGCTTTGCGAGCCTGCACCGTTATCCTGCGCAGTCATCGCTTGCTTGAAATAGGCGCCGCTTTCGTAGTTATAACTGGCCCCATCGTCATCATAGTACGTAAAACTCGACGATGTCGTATTAGCAAAAACATCCACATCAACCGATGTGACAGCGCTCTGTCCCACGTAATCCTGAACCTTTTGGGAAGGAATGATTGCGCCTTTTTTAATAAACAGCGGGATGTCTGTTAACGTTTCGGGGTTCACCGGATATTGAATCGTCTGACCTCCGGCAATCGTATTGCCTCTTGCATAATCAATCCATGTCCCTGCAGGCAAATAAATACTTTTGCTTGTCTGTTGTTTATCCACCACCGGAGCGGCCAGCAGCCAATCACCGAACATCCAGGCATCTGTATAATTTTTCGCATTCGCGTCCGTCGGATACACTTGCATGAGCGGTTGAACTAATCCGTTCCCGTTCTCATAAGCGCTTCTTTCATACGCATACATATAGGGGATCAACGAATAGCGAAGTTGAATGGCTTCTTTGGAAGCCTCTTCTGCCGTAGAGCCGAAATACCAAGGCTGTCGCTGCTGATGATTGTTCCCATGTACCCGGAAAACAGGCGTTAGCGCACTAAACTGCATCCACCTTGCGTATAAATCGGGATTGGGATTGTTGGTGGTGCCATCCTGTTGATTGAAGCCGCCCGTGTCCATTCCCCATTTCACTTGCCCGTTATTGATCGAAGACAGCATGACAGCCCGCTGCTCTTTCATCCCTGCAGCCCAGCTGATCCGCTCGCCTTTGTTGTACTGGATGCCGATATCGCCTGACCACAGCGTCGTCGCATAGCGCTGCGCCCCCGGATAGAACGTCCTTGCCGTTTGCCAAACACGCTGCGCACCGCTTGTGTACGCACGTTGTCCTTCGTACATCGTCTGAGACATGTGGCCAGTTGTGAAGTTGCCAAACCAATACGATGCGCCTACGGACGATACTTTATCCGTTTCATCGTTCCACCAGCCGACTATGCCTTTATCGAAAGCATCTTTGGAATGATTCCAAAACCAGCTGCGCTCACTGGCATTATAAGGGTCGATACTGCGTACCGTGACTGGAATGAAATAGTCCTGATACTCGTTGTGCCCCGGATAGAAATACCCGCCGTTCGCTGCGTCAGTCCCTTGCGTGGTGGCGCTGCCGGAGGCATCCTTCGTGACGATCCGGGGCTTGGTAATTCCGATCATTTTAACGCCTTTTGCATCCATCGCTGTCTTGAGTGCGGTCGAGGAGGCAGAAGGGAAATTCGTCGTATTCCAAGCAAATTCGCCGTAGTTGGTTTCTCCATATTTTTTCCAGTCATAATCAAAGGCATAAGCATCTATCGGGATATTTTTGGCCCGGTACGTATCCACGTTATTCATAACTTCCGTTTGATTCGTATCCCACTCAAAGTTCATGAAGCCAAGCGACCACTTGGGAAGCATCGGCGGTTTCCCGGTGATCTCGCCTACGCTGCTCATAATTTCCTTTGGTGTGCCCAGCATGATGTAGTATTCGACGTTTTGCTTCGTATAGCGCCGGCCTTCTGCAGGGATACCGCCATAATAAAACTCCATTTTCCCCGTTGCGCCGTCTGTATACGGATAACCGCCATCGCTGTCAACCAAGATGCCGTAACCGGCCGTACTCCAAATCAGCGGTCCGCCGGAATCGCCTTGCTCACCGGCATGAGCGGGTTCCGAGGATGTATTCCGCAGCAAATCTCCCCCGTTATCAAATGCATTAAAGCTGCGGATACCGTACATGCTGTCTGCCGTATTATGTACGAAACGCACACCGTCCGAAAATACGCCGCCACCTGACGGCTCCCAGAACAAGGTTGTGCCGTCCGCCTTTTTCACCGTCATCCGCACGGGACTTTTCGTAATTTCAATTTTCATGGTTGAGGTCGAGATCGTCATCGGATTTGTGGCCGTGTTAATCGTCGCGCCTACGGAAGACCACATCTTATTCGGATCCAGCATCGGCGTTTTAGCGCTTGACGCTACGCCATTCGGTCGATAATCCACTTTTAAGATGCCGTTTTGCACAGCTTGTATAACCAATAAATCATCGTTAGGCTCAGCGCCATTATCAATGGTAAGTGTCAGGGTATCCCCTGTCACGCTCGAACTCAGAAGGTTGCCAAGACTGCTGACGTAGGCGTTTACAGGAGATGCAGGAAGTAGAACAGGAGTTGAAATCGCAAGCGTACTAGCGGTGAGAAAAATGAAAATTCGTGAAATTCTTTTGTTGAGCAGCTTCATCACGGATACTCCCTTTCGCTAAGGAAATGAGGGAGGGCCAGGCCCTCCCAGCTTTTAGTGCTCTACGATAGCTATGTTATCGAGATTGATGCCCAAGGTGTTTGTGTTATCATAACTAACTTTCACCGTGTTGAGACCAGCGGTTAAAGTAACGTTAACGGTTGCGGTTCCCCATGTATCCCAGTTCGCCGTTTGCGGTAAAGCGAGGTCCGTCACTTTGACGTTATTGACATAGATGGCGCGTGACCCATTGCCAGCACCGGAGGAATAACGAACTTTCAGGGTATACGTGCCTGCGGCTTTAACGGAAACATCAAAGGAAACATTGTCTCCTACGGCATCGAAGCCATCCACAAAACCAGTTCCCATATAACCGGTATGATTGGTATTCGTCGTAACACTTGTTTGTGCGGCAAACTCAGCTTCATACTCCACTTTATTAACTCCGTTCAGTACAACTGTTTGGGCAGAAGCGCTTGCGCCAAGCTTCACATACGTGAATTTCTGCACCGTATCATAGAACCATCCTGTCGAGGCGCCGATTAAGGCAGACAGCGTATTGTATTCCGTCATCGTAGAACCGCCGACAGTGACGGAAGACGGTTTGGTTGTGAACACCTGCAAAGTTTTAGTAGAATTAATAGCCGGAATAGTCACGGTCTCTTTATTCGACCCATATTGTTCGGTGGATGTGATTGTTTTCACTGAACCGCCAATATCGTCGTTCCAGTCATACGTTGTTGTCCCGAGCGGATAAATGCGGAAGGCAAGATTCGTGTAGCTTGTCAAACTGTTTCCGATCGTCCCTCCGACTTGATATTGCGCATTCAAATTCAGCGGTATAATGCTGCCCGATTTCACAAAGACAGGCAGATCATCGACGCCGGCATAGTAGCTGATCGTACGTCTGCCAGGACGCTGCGCACCGAACGAGAAATCGACCCAGTCGCCTTGCGGGAGATAGATGCTCTTGTTCGTTTCTCCTTGATTCATCACAGGGGCAACAAGCAAATTGCTGCCGAACATATACTGCTGATTTAAACCGTATGTGTTCGTGTCCGTCGGATTATCAAGCACCATGGCCCGCATCATCGGCACACCCGTGTCGCTTGATTTCTTGGCTTCGCTATAAATATAAGGAAGCAGATTCATGCGAGTGTTCGTGTATTTGCCAAAATGGTTAATGATCGTGTTATCTCCCGTACGGGCCTGCGCATTCCATGGGGAGCGCTCTTCGTTAATGCCCGAGGAGCCGTTAGACTCCGAATGGAACTGCATGATTGGGGCGAATGCAGCCATTTCGGTTGCCCGTTTGTACAATTCAGCCGATGGATAGGAGCCCGTGAAGCCTGCCAGATCCCAACTCCAATACGGCACGCCTGACATGCCCGCAGTTAGCCCGGCAGTGACGGCCTGCTGGAAGGCGCCAAACGTCGACTCTTGGTCACCGGACCAGAAAATTTGATTCGCCTGGGCGCCTTGTGTACCGGAGCGGCTGAACGAGACGGCATTGCTTTTCTTCGAGCGCGCGTACTCGTTATAGGCTTTTACATACTCATTCGGGTATTGATTGCGCATTTCATCGCCTTTTTTGCCGTTGAAAAATGTATTCGAGCGGCCCCATACCATTTCGCCGCCATCCGTTTTAAAGCCATCGATGCCAATGCCGTCAAATAAATAGGCGCGTTTGGACATCCACCAATTTTTCGCTGACGGGTTCGTAAAATCAAGCAGCAAACTATTTTCGAACCATTGGCCTGACGGGATCCGGTATTGGCCTCCGCTGCCGTTGCCGACGGCATAATTTTGTGCGACCATATACGCTTCGTCATTATCTTTCTGGGTGTAAGCACTTGATGTCCATTTCTGGATCGGGACCTGCCATAACACAAGCTTCATCCCGTTATTATGCACGTTGTCGGCCATGCCCTTCGGATCCGTCCATCTGCCATTAAAAGTGAAGTCCGTATAGGCATGAGCAGCGCTGCCAGTCTTAGGCGTATAGGTAGCATCATTAAAAATGTAAAATGTGTTCTCATCGCTCCATTGTTCAAGAACAACAGCCGTGGCAGGAATATTGTTTGTATTGGCGTTAGTAATCGCCGTTGACACTTTGGATTGCCGATCCCACTCATTGGCTGACATCCATAAGCCGAAAGCCCATTTCGGCAAAGACGTCGGTTTGCCCGTAATATTGGCATAATTGCCGATCACATTATTCAAATCATTGCCGTAAATGAAATAGTAGTCCAGCTTAGAGGCAGCACTGCCCCCTGTATCGGCCGTGAAGCTGAACATATCGGTTCGTTCGGTGGCTAAGCGGAATTTGGAGTAATACGTGGAGTTAACGAAGATGCCGTAACCGCTGCTGTTCAGCATAAAAGGAATGGCCATGTAAGTACGGTCATTTTGATTTTTGTATTGATTGTACACATAGGTGTCAACATCTTTGCCACGTTTGCGAAAGTTGTTATAGTGCTCTCCGAAGCCAAAGAACTCCTCGCTCGCCGGGGAATAGAAGTGATCCTCCACCTTGTTGATAAGCGTGCTCCCGTTAGTTAGCCATGCGATGTTGCGATTCGTCGTGCTGTCATATTGACGTGCAATCAGCGTTGTCCCATCCGGCTTGTATACACTAAGTTTGAAAGGATTCTTGTCTACCTTGACTTTCAATTTGGAGGTTGTCAGCCAAGTCGTTGCCGCCGTATCCGAAACCGTATAATTGCTAAGACCCGTACTTAAAGTTCCCGTACCCGTCGGAGAAACCTGCACACGCAGGACATCATCCGCTGCAAAAGAAAGATTGATCTTCGGCGTCATCGTCCCCGTATTGGCTACCGCATTCAGCACAACACGATTCGTATTGTTCGTAATGGAGCTGACACTGCTGACGTACTCCCAACCGGTCACAGTAAATGTGAAAGGCCCGATCGTCTTTTCATTGTCGCCATCCTTGTTGCCGTGAACGGTATAACTGATTACATCCCCTTTGGCAAAAGAGCCAAGATTCGCCTCCCAATATGTGTTGTTGCCGCTGTTGTATTTATATGCCGCTCCGACCGCCGTTTGATTGACCCCGTTTTTGGTCCATGTCACCCACGCCGTCTGGCCTGATTCTATAGGCCAAGTTGTTATTTTGATATACACCGCTTCGCCTGCAACAGGATCTCTCGGACTTCGTTCGGTCGCTTGAATCTCGTACAGATCATCGATGCCATATGGAGCATGATACACGCCATCGATGGCGTAAATGGAAGGAACGACCAAGAAGAAGCAAAGCAAAAACGAAACCGAAAATCGCAATAGCGCAGGAAGCTTTCTTACGTGCATAAATGTTTCCCCTTTCGTACTCAAATTTTGTTCGTCTGAACCGGCACCACGATAAGTCACCAACGTACTAACGCATTCACCTGCTCTTCCTCTAACGCAGCTCTAGGCATCACCCCTTTCAGTTGTACGGCGGTTCCCAGTCCTGATGCTTGAAACCGCCGGGTTCTTAAATGACATATTCTCTTTCCACAATCGTTTGAGCGACCTGCAACCACTTGATGGCATGGGCTTGCCAGAAAGCATGATTCCCTTCGCAGACGTGCACGTCGCAGATCTTGGACGTATAACGGCTCCACTCTGCTAATTGATCAATCATTGCATGTTCATCCTTATTTCCTGTAAATACGCTAATCCTTGAACGGAGCTGCTGGAGATCAACTGGCGGGCGGTATTCCCCCATTGGTTGGCAGCCACTATCGCTCCCTTGCAGTCCGCCGGCTTCACTGCGGGATCGCAGTGTATGCGGGGCGCTGCAGCCGGACAGAAACAAGTGGCTCGGCTCCGCCAGACCAGCTCCCCTCATGCGATGGCTAGCCTCAAAGGCTAGCAAGCTGCCCCAGCAATGCCCGATGAAGACATATTCTTCATTAGGCACCAAATGCCGTTGAACGAAAGAGCAGGCTTCCTGCAGCCCTTGTTCCCAGCGATCAGAATGAACCTCGCGCATGGACATTCCGGTTTGCAGCAGCTCCACACCATGGAATCTCATGCTCGCAGGCAATCCGTCGCTCCAAGCCTGATACGACTCTGAGAAGTCGCCACAGTGAGGAAAACCGAACAAAATCACCCTTCTATCACCAGACTTCCTGCCGATTCCCAAGCGGCGACGAGGACATCTTTCCGGGAGATGACATACTGACCCTCTTTTAGTTGTTCGACATTAGCCCCTGGGGATAACTTAGTACCAGAGGAAGTCACGAGCGAGGCGCCATCCGGTTGGTACACAATAAAAGTGATTCCTTGCTTCAGATTGCCGGACCATTGCAAGTGAACTTGAGCACCTTCCCGTTTGGCGGCAATCACCAAGCGATTCCCTAAATCATCCTCAAACTCCGTTTCCAACTCAGAAACAACATAGACCCGCAGGCACAAATGCTCATAGCCATCGACTCGATTACCGACATGATCGCCAAGTGTGTACTTGTCTGCCAAATTAAGAGCTATAACGCTATTCTGTTTCTGATAAACAGGGATACTCGCCAGAGGAGCAGCCACTTTCGTCAAACAAGGACCTTGAACCTCATCTTGGTCCTCCAAGGAAAGCCACGCGCCATCAGGGAAATAAATTTCCTTGGAGAAATGCCCTTCATCCATCACAGGCGCCACCAGCAAGCTTTCACCAAACATATATTGACTGATCATTTCTGTGCAGTGCGGGTCCGCCGGATACTGCAGCGACATCGCACGCATCATCGGCAATCCTGTTCGACTGGTACGAATGGCCTGGTCATAGATATAAGGCAAGATATTCATGCGAATATCGGCATACATTTTATACAAATCAATAACGACCGGCTGCCCTGTGCGTTCTGCAATGTTCCATGGCGTCCTGTCCTGGTTGAATTCTCCCTTCGTCTCGGCATGATACTGCATCACCGGGCAAAATGCAGCCATTTGTGCCGATCGTACAAACAGTTCAGCCGTCGGAATATCGCCGTGAAACCCGCCCAAATCCCAGCCCCAGAACGGAATCCCCGACATGCTGCTGGACAAGCCGGCAATCATCGAAGAACGGAAGGCCTGAAACGTTGAACGCTCATCTCCAGCCCAGTGCAAAGGGTACCGCTGCGCGCCGGTATAGCCCGCCCGGCTAAACGTAATGCCGCCATCCTTGGCATACTTCCCAATGAAATCGTAATAGCTGCCTACATACAAATTAGGATACAGATTACGCATTTCGCGACCTGTCGAACCGTCAAAGAACTGCAAATCGTGACCGAAAACAAATTCGCCGCCATCGGTTTTAAAGCCATCCACACCGATTTCATCTGCCAGGTATTGGCGTTTGTCAAACCACCATTTCGATGCTTCAGGGTTCGTAAAGTCGATAATGTGACTATCCTTAAACCAATTGTATGGTAATGTGTATGCCTTACCTTCCGCTGTCTTGACCTCATACCCTTGGTTCAGCAGCGTTATTTCATCTTGATCGCGCTGAGCATGCGCCACGCCATACATATGTTTGTGGATCGGAATTTGCCATAACAGCACTTTCAGCCCCTGGTCGTGCAGCTCTTCCACCATCGATTTGGGATTCGGCCAACGTCCCCATTCCGGGAACTGAAAGTCCGCATAACGGAAAGGTTCGCTGCCTTCTTTGACCTCGTACTGCGCATCGTTGAAAATATAAAATGTCGCCTCATCGCTCCACTGCTCAATGACTAGCACCGTAGAAGGAATTTGATACCGGGCAGTCAGCTCCGCCTGCTTCAGAACCTCTTCCTGCGAGTCCCAGTTATTGCTGGACATCCAAGGTCCGAACGACCATTTTGGCGGGAGCACAGGTTTGCCGGACAACTGCGTAAATTGGCCGACCATTGCAAGCGGCTCATCGGCAAATAAGTAAGCCAGAACTTGCTGCTTCGCACTTGATACATCGACTTCCACTTCGACCAGATCGGATAACCGTATGTGAAAACGGAAAGTCGAGTAAAGCGACGTATCCACGAAAAGGGCATATCCGCCGGACGAGATCGCAAAAGGAACCGGCATGTATGTTTTGAGGCCTTGATCCCGGTACTGGTTATATACATATTGATCCACTTCTTGCCCGGAGTAATCATAATGGGAAAAACGTTCCCCCATGCCGAACCAGCGATGCTCCGGCTTCGTCCGCAGGTTCAGCCGCAGCTTATGGAGCAAGCCCGAGCCGTCCACGAGCGCCTCAATGAGGGGCTTCCCTTCGGCGGCGAATCCTTCCATCAGCACGCCCTCCGCGCTGCGCAGCGTCAGCGCGAGCTTGCCCCCTCGCACGTCGGCCTCCAGCCGTGCGCGCCCAACCGCAACAGCCGCCTGCTGCGCCGGCTGACCATTCGTCCGTTCGCCCGCTGCGGCGAACGTCAACTGCACAGCGCCGCTCGCGTCGGCGCGGAATGCAAGTAAGGCGGTGCGCGAAGCGTCCGCACCATAGCTTAGCAATGCGACGAAGCCGTCCTCCGTCGTTTCCAAAGCCTGAACGTGCGCAAGCGGTGTCCACGACCGCACGTTAAAGCTATAAGTCGCTGAATGCTGCGACTTGTCTCCGTTCTGAAGCGCGAAGACATAGCTCACCTCGTCACCTGCGAGGTAAGGGCCAAGCTGCGCTTCCCAGACCTTCTCTCCGCCGTCCGCCACTTTCATGACGGCGGGGACTTCCGCTGCCGGAATCCCATTCACGGCTGCCTGCACGGTAACGACCTGACTCATCTGGAACGGCTGAGTCAGCAATCGCACGATGACCGTATCCCCCGCTTCGGGTTCCCGAGGGAAGCGCTCATAGGGCAGAATGACATAAGGATCATCGAAACCGGTAGGTTGATGGATCAAGCGAACGCTATCGACTCCCTCATTGCTCTCCTCGCCTGAAAGCAATGAGCCCTGCACAAGCGCGATCAACACCCTGCTCCAAACACTGATCGGAGGCTCTGCCGAACGCTCCATGGAATAGGCAAGCAGCAGAGGTTCTTTGGCTGTTGCGGTATCTACTTCATATAGCTGCCCCTGCGTTTCGAGAAGCGTTTCCACGTGCAGAAGCAGTTCTTTGGCCCTGACTGTTTCCCCTTTCTTCGCATAGTACCACGCAAGCAAACAGGTCAGATCAGGACGCTCACAGCCGCCGAACGACGTGTCGCCGATTTTTAGCCTCACCCCTTGATTGACAAGCTTTTCTTCCAATTCGTAAAGCGCTTCGATTAGAATCCGATCTTCGATACCGAGTAAACCGAATGGAATAGCAGCTGTGAGGATATCGCCATGAATCGCTGTACCCCCCAATTGACTGATGACTCGCCCGTCTTTGATCATGCCGGCAAACACGAGTTCACGAATCGCTTTGAGCATACGCACACCGCGTTCGCCAACGCCGTTCTGAACATTAGATTGCAGCGCTGCGAAATACATCGCCAAGTGGCTTAAATAAATACCCTCTCGTTCACCGGTTAACCAATGAGGCTGCGGCTTCTGCCAATTCGCCTCCAGATAAAGCGTTGTTTCTTCTACATAAGTGCCCAGTTCCTCTTTAAACGCCTCATCTTCCGTCGCCTTCACATACTCTCCGATGACCCAGAGAACGAGCGCAGCGTCGGTCAGATGAGTTTGATCTCCATCTTCATGTTCCAATCTGCTTTGCAACAACCGAAGCAAGGGCAATGCGCGATCAGTCTCGCCCCGCTGAATGAGGGCATAGCTCAAAAACACAATATCTCGATTGGCAGCCATATGCCCGTTGATGGTCACTTGACCCGTATGTTCATCCAGAATGAAATCCAGATAGGAATGTGTAAATTGTGTTTGCACAGTAAGCCTCCTGCTTCTCTTAATAGTTAAAAAATAAAGGGGCCGTTGTCGCAACAATGCCCCTTTTTTTGCTGACTCTACATCTGCCTTGCTATTTAGCTACCAATTTCTCAACTTTGGCCTGCGCTTCATTCAGCGCTTTTTCCGCTGTATAATCGGATTTCAACTTCGCTTTATCAAGCTCATCGCCGATCGCTTTCGTCAGATCATTCCATTTGTCCGGAATTGGTCCTACAGGCGTCAACACGAGGGAATTCAAAGCATCAAGAACGACTTTTTTCGATTGTGGCGGCGTTTGTTTGAAATAAGCATCCATCACTTTTTCATCCGAGACAGCCGGAACGCTCCAGCCTTTCTCAATCCGTTTGCTGACAACCGCAGGATCTGAGGACATGAATTTGATAAATTTCCATGCCGCTTCCGCATTTTTCGTTTTGTCAGATACGACTAAACCATCCGCGAAGAAATGATGAGCTTTCTTCGTATTTCCCGGTTCTAGTGCAATATCCCATTTGAAAGGAGCATCGGCGAAACGGCCGAAGTTCCAAATGCCTCCGCGAAGCATCGCGATTTTACCTGCTTTGAAAGCATTCAAATCCGCATCAGGCTGGTTAAACGTATCATCGTTAAGAGCAGGGGATACTTTATATTTCTTCGCTTTATCCAGCATCCAGTTCAAAGCTTCAATATTTTCTTTGCTGTTTACGGTAGGTTTGCCATCGGCGCTCCAAATCCCGCCGCCATTCTGAGCAATCGTTTTGTAGAACTCATAGAATTGAATCGGCGAATACGTTCCCCATACACCGCTTTTGGCGTCTGTCAGCTTCTCAGCCGCTTCCAGCTCCTGTTTCCACGTCCAGTCGGCCTTCGGGTACTCAACTTGCTTTTTGTCAAACAAGTCCTTATTATAGAAAAGAACTACGTCCGAAAAAGACTCTACGACGCCATATTGCTTGTTTTGGTATTTAAAAGAGTCATAGGCAAGACCTTTGTAGATTTCCGGCTTGAACGTCGTGTCCTTCGCAATGATCGGCGTCAAGTCTTTCAATGTATTTTTGGCAGCATAAGAGACAAAGTTTTCGTATCCGACCTCAAATACGTCAGGTGCATCCCCCGATGCAAGCTGTGTATTGAGTTTCGTGTAGTAGTTGTTGTAGTCGACGATATCCACTTTGACCTTCACGTCAGGATTGGCCGTCTCGAACGCTTTCACCATTTCAGCCAGCGTTTGCTCTTGCGAGCCGCTTGCGGTGTACTGCATGAACTTGAGAGTTACCGGTTCTTTCTTTGTCTCCGGCGTTGCCGCTGATGTTGCTGCGGCCGTAGGCTCTTGCTTAGGGACTGATGAGGATGACGCCTCCGGTTTTTTGTCCGATCCACACCCTGTTGCCGCAAGAGAAACAACAACACTTAAAGCTACGACCCAACCCGTTTTTTTCACTACCATCGTATAACCCTCTTTTCATCTCAATTTTTCTTCGGCAATTCCTTTGACAATGGCAATTCCCATTTGATGCTGCATATCACCCCTCTCTTTAGCCTTTGACACCGCTCATCGTCATTCCCTTAATGAAATATCTCGATGCAAACAAAAACACAATGAAAATCGGAATAAAACTGATCACATTGCCCGCCATCAAAATGTTCCACTCCGTCGCCCATCTGCCCTGCAGTTTACTGAGCCCAATTGGGAGCGTCATCAACTCCTTATCGCTTGTAATAATCAACGGCCACAAAAAATTGTTCCACGAAGCCATGAAAGCAAAGATTGCCAGAGTCGCAATCGCAGGTTTGCTGAGCGGTAGAATGACACTTAGAAACACTCTCACATACGAAGCTCCATCCATTCTGGCAGCCTCAATCAGCGGATCGGGAATCGTCATGATATGCTGTCGCAGCAGGAAAGTCCCATAAGCGCTAAAGATGCCGGGTAAAATGAGACCCAAATAAGTATTGGTCAAATGCAGCTTCTGAAACACGATAAATAGCGGAGTCATCGTAACCTGCATCGGGATCATCATCGTAATGAGATACAGAACGAATAACGTCTCTCTCCCTCGAAAAGGAATTTTCGCAAAAACAAACGCAGCCATCGCACATACAATGATTTGCGCAATCGTCGTTACGATTGCAACGGCCACACTATTGCCCAGAAATCGATAAATCGGAAAGTATTTGGTAATTTCCACGTAATTGCTGAATTTAAACGTGTCGGGAATCAAATTCGGCGGCATCCTGACGACTTCCAAGTTATCTTTGAAGGATCCGGAGAGCATCCAAACAAAGGGGAACATAAGGACAACGGCAGCCACGATCAGGATCAGATGCGAAAGCAGGTTGCGATACGGCATATATTTATCGGTCATATGTAACCCACCTTTTCTGAAGCTGCTGCTGAACGATCGTCACGGCGAAAATAATCACAAACAAAATCCAAGACTGCGCGGATGCAAAGCCCATTTTATAGCTCTGAAAAGCGTTGCCGTAAATTTGCTGCACGAGCGTGCTCGTTTGCCCCGCCGGACCGCCGCCGGTCATGACAAGCACTTGATCGAAAAGCTGGAAGCCATTGATCAACGAGATCACGAGTACGAAAAAAATACTTGGTGTCAGCAGCGGCAGCGTAACCCGGAAAAATTGTTGAAAACCGCCAGCGCCGTCAATCGTCGCCGCTTCATAATAGTCTTCTGAAATATCCTGCAGTCCAGCCAGAAGGATAACTGTCACGTACCCGATATCTTTCCACACACTCACCGCAATAATCGAAGGCATCGCCCATACAAAATCTTGCAGCCACACGGGACCCTGCACGCCAATGAGCGACAATAAGTAGTTAATAAGTCCGTTCTGTCCGTTCAACAACCAGCGCCAAACGATGGAAACGGCTACCCAAGAAGTGATCACCGGCACGAAGATAAAAATGCGATACAGCTTTATTCCTGTTAGTTTCCGATTCAATAAGACAGCAAACAATAAACCGAAGATTAGAACAGAAGGAATATAACCAATGATGTACTGCACAATGTTCAGTAATGAAGTAAGCGTTTTCTCATCTTGCAAAGCTTCCGTATAATTGTCGAGACCAACAAACTTCGCCGGGGTCAGCAAATCCCAATTCGTGAAACTGATGACGGCCGACGAAAGCATCGGCACGAGTTGAAAGAGAAGCAGACCCGCTAAGCTTGGAAGCAAAAAACCGATGATGACAACCATTTTGGATAGTTTGTTTTGTCCTACCATGTCAATCTCCTTTTCCGGTTCCCCACATGATGGTTATTCCTTGACTCTCACTGTAGCTCTCTCCACGATTGTAAGCGGCAGCATAATTTCATTTGCCTCTTGCTCCACACCGCCTTGAATCATATGAATCAGATGTTCAGCAGCGATAGCGCCCTTTTCCGTAATATTTTGGCGGATCGTTGTGAGGGGAGGAATGAACATTTTGGACATGGTGATATCATCAAAACCGATTACCGATATATCTTCGGGAACCTTTTTCCCTTGATCCATCAAGCTTCGGATCGCTCCGAAGGCGACCATATCCCCCGTTGCGAACACAGCCGTAATTTCCGGGAATTTCTTGGCTATTAATTGGCCCGCAGCCAAGCCGTGCTCATAGCTCATAGATTCCTCGAATACGTAGTCCGGATTATAAAAGAAATTCGCTTCACGAATCGCCCGCTTGTATCCGAGAAACCGTTTCTCGACGACGCCGTCCTTGCGAATCGCCCCTGTCACCAGCCCAATGTTCGAATGTCCCTTATCAATCAAATACTTTGTCGCCAAATAGCCGCCGTATTCGTCATCAATGCCAATCCGCTTAAAATAACTGTCGTTGATGTAGCTGTCGATCAGCACAATCGGAATATTGATTTTCTTAAAGCCGTCATAAAATTGTTCTGGATAGATCCCCATCATAATGGCGCCATCCAAATTCCGCTGCACGGACAAATCCAGATAACTCTCGCCTTGGTTCACCCCGGATAACAAGAGATGATAACCGTACTCTCGCAGCTTGCTTTCAATACCGCTTATCATTTCACTATAGAAAGGGTTTTCAAGGATAAGCTGCTTATGAGACTCCGTTTGCGGAATCACAATCCCAATCAACTTGGATTGGTTCTTAACCAAGCTTCTCGCAGAGAAATCCGGTACGTAGTTCATCGTGTTAATAATTTTCTTGATGCGCTCGATCGTTTCATTGGAGACTTTATCCGTCCTGCCATTCAAAGCGTAGGAAACTGCGGCTGCTGAAACCCCTGCAACTTTGGCCACATCTTTAATTGTTGGTTTTTTCATGAGTTCCCCTCTTTAGTTCGTTAGTTACACGTTTAACTAGATTATAAGGCGTGTTTTCACAAAATACAATATGATAGCGCTATCTTTTATTAATTAAATTCATTTATAAGTTATGCGTTTAACTAAATAATGTTTGATGTCTACTCCGTTCTGCGAGCAGACCAAAAAGACTGTCCGCCAGGTCATTTCTAACCTTTTGAGACAGTCTTCAAGGCGTAACAGTCCTGCCAACGCGTCCGGCGGCTATACATTCTCTCGCTTGCCTTACTTCGTAGAAATCGTCACGGTTCTGCTGGAACCATCCCAGCCTACCTTGCCGCCGAAGGTTTCACCGACAAACCTGGCAGGAGCCAACGTATACCCGTTAACTAACTGGGCGGGTTCTTCCAACTGAACGGCTTTTCCATTTACATACACAGTCTTCTGATCAAGTGTCAACCGCACTGTCGTGCTGCCCTTTACAGCCGTTACCGACCTTGTTGCCGCATCATATTCAACCTTCGCCCCCATAGCTTCAAAAATGGCCCGAAGCGGTGTCAATGTTGAACCGTTGTTGATGATCGGAGCTTGTTCAAACGACAAGGTTTTGCCGTCCAATTCAACGGATACTTGCGACGAGATGCCGTACGTGCGGAGAGCCACTTGAGATCCCGATTTGTTATATACTTTAATCTGCATGACAGAACCTTCGGGAACTTCTCCCGCTTTCAGCGTGAGCCCGTACGGCAAGTCAGCCTGCGAGGCAATCACCTTTCCATTCAACACATATTCCACTTTGCCGATGTAGACATCGGGGATTTTGACGAATGGAATGAGTTTCGTTTGTTTGGCAAAAGCTTGGTGATTGGCATCGACAGGCACGTATCCGATTTTATCAGACGGCTGCGCGCCATCGGAGACCTTGGACAGCAAGTAAGGATTCGCAATAAGCTTGCTATAGTAAGCTTGAATCTCCGAAGAGTCCGACAGCGAGTAGTCGTTTTTCGCGTTCGCCATTTTTTGGTCCACATTAAAATAAGTAATCGCCTTTAATCGCGGATACTTGTAAGGCATGATTTCATATAGACGCTGCAGATTGAGCTTGGCCCATTCCGTAAAATCCTCACCGGCAGCATGGGAATAATGCGGGACTCCCGTTTCACTGAGCATCAGAGGCTTACGGTCCGAATAGGTGTTATACAGTCTCGTCAATCTTTCCACGTTGCTCGTAGAAATCATGGATGGCAGCGACGGGTTCCCGTTTTCGTAGGGTTCTATGTACAGACTCACTCCGACCCAGTCCACATAAGCGTCTCCGGGATAGTAGGGGTCAATATCATTCGCAGGCACATCACCCGGACTCCAGACCATGGCCACATTGGGCGCTTCTGCGGCAAATACGTCATGCAGCATGCGGAATTTAGCGATATACTGCGCTGGGTTGCCATGCCATTTAACCCAAGCTCCATTCATTTCGCCTGCAAAACGCAAAAAAATCGGGATACCTGCGGCTTTTGCCTCCTGAGCCCATTTGCGTAAATACGTTCCATCTGCCACGGGGTCCAATCCTTCGTCCGGTTCCCAAGCGATCTGCAAAGCAGCTCCGGCTTCTTTCGCCCGTTTGGCATACATAGCAGGGAAGTTTTGCCCCCAATGGGCGTAAGCCAAGTAGATGGCATGATTTTTGCCATAAACGGATTCCGTTTTCGTGAAAAGGTTTCCTACTTTAGGATCTTGCTCCGAATACATCCCCAGGTATGTCCCGTAGGCAGGTTCGAATTTCGCGAGTTGACCATTTTTAGGCAGAGCTTGCCTTTTGAGTTCGGATGGCTCACGTTCCGTTCTATACAATTCAACCGTTGTTCGGATTTGATCCGCGCGCTGCAGCTTGACAGCTCCCCAATCTCGTCCTGCGTTCACCCAATATTTATTCTCTAATTCATAGTAATAAATCGCTTGCTCATAGTTTCCGATCGCATCATAGTAAGCATCCAGTTTTCCGCAAAAAAGCGCAGCATTTTCCCACTCCCCTAATCCCGCATAATGATTAGCCAGAAACTGCCAGTGGGGAACGGCTTCAGCTTGTTTGCCTCCTGAAGCAAGCGACTCCGCTTTCTGCCAATGATCCCACACGATGTCGGCGCGAGCCGGCGTCGGCGAACTTGCCACACCGGCTGCCAGTATACCAACGGCCAATGTAAGAATACTTAATTTTCTTGCAGCTCTTTTCAAGTCAGTCGACTCCCTTCCTCTAAGTGAATACGTCAAGAATGCCGGAAAGTAGCACCTTTAATGAAAAATCACAAATGAAAAGGCTGCCTCAAGGTATAAGAAAACCTAGGGAACAGCCTCATTGTATCGTCTATTTGGATCTCACAAGTATAGCGCGGATCCTTTTTCGCTGTTGCTCTGTTAATGGCTGAACGAAAGCGTGATTTCCCGCCGGAGCCTTTCCTCTAACCAAGCCGCCCTTAAAGGTATTACCTGCTGCTGGAAGCGCAACTCGCAAATTGTAGGTCGACATGACCAAGCCAATCGGATTGGAGATTGAGCGCATCCCATCGGACGAGCCCGCAAAATTAAGGGCTGCAGCAAAACGATCGCTAGCCCTCAGCCATACAGAGCCGGAATCGCCGGGAAGCGAAACAGGCCCGCTATCACCGCGAATAATAGATTGATTGCGGAATAATTGATTCCCTAACGCTCCTCCGTACGAGACGCGAATATCCACATTATTGGCTTCAACGGTTCCCTTGACGAACCCGGTTGTTCTTCCTGACTTCATCACTTTCAGCCCAACGGGATAGCTGAGGAGATGACCTGGAACTGTGATCAGCTGTCCGGAAGCGCTAAGGAGATAACGCGGATTTAACAGGCTGTTGGCATTCGGTATCGCAATAGCAGAATCCTGGAAATTGACGCCTCCCGGAACCAATCGGACGAATTGAAACGCTCTGCCGATTGTATCTTTGCTGGCAATGCCGCCATCTGCCGGTCCAGGCTGCAGCGTGGATGAAAAAGAAGTGGAATTGTCTCTGATCAGCACATGGTTGTTGCTAAGCACATACAGCTGGTTATTTCTGATCACGATGAGGCCTGCTGTTCCTGTAGCATCAGGATTCACTCTTCCAATACTTACGCCACCCGGAACAGGACGTATTCGGCTTGTGAACAATGCGGCTTTCGTCCCCCGAGGTTTGGAACGCTGCGCATGCGAACGAAATTTACCGGCATGCACGAAACGCACAGGCACCGCGTTCCCTGCTTTGGCCAACATTCCTTTGAGGGTATTCAGACTTGAAGGGGCGAACTTCTGATGAGTATAGACGATTACACCTGCCCCCAAAGCCGGTTTATTAGGATCTGCGTAACCGACTCCTACTGCCGTTACCCCTGATCTTCCCAATAGAACTGGCGAAATCCTGTTTTTATGCTTTAGAGCCTCGTGAAAAGTAGCCATTTCCATACATTCTCCTCTTCCGTAAAGTTGTTGCAGTGTATGCCGACTTGTACGAAACGGAATGATTCGATCACCTAAAAGAAGAATGAGAGAAATGAAAAAAGGCTAACGACGCTGACGCGACGCTAACCTTGGTTTATTGAGCTATAATTCTTCTAAAACAATGCGGCTGCCACGACCGGAAGGTTCGGCAGGATGTACGATCAATTTGCGGGTCAGTCGCGCCCGCAGCTCAGGGACATGGGAAATAACGCCTACGGCCAAGCTGTCCATATGCAGTTTCTCCAGCGCTCCGATCACCATATCCAGCAGATCTTGATCCAGCGTGCCGAAGCCTTCATCCAGGAAGAAGAATTCAAGCGGGTATTCCCCTTTCAGCTGAATCTGCGCAGAGAGCGCGAGCGCCAGCGCCAGCGAGGTAAGAAAGGTTTCCCCTCCGGACAGTGTGCTGACCGGCCGTTTCACCCCGCCGTTGGCATCATCCCGGATGACGAAGCCACCGCCGGAGTCGACTTCGATCGCATAGCGCCGGCGTGTCAGTTCACCCAGCCGCTCCGAAGCCGCGCGGCTAACCTGCATGAGCTGCTCTTCGGCGAGATATTCGACGAAGGCATTGGCTTTGAGCACGGCTTGCAGCTTGCCAAGCCGTTCCAACTGCGCCGCCTGCTCGATACGGCGCGTTTCAAGCTCGCGCCAGCGCGTATGCCGCACTGCAAGCTCGCTGGCCCCCTGGGCCGCTTTGGCCCGCGCTTCCAGCGCAGCCTCCGCTGCGGCCTTGGCTGCGCTCAGCTGCGCCTGCGTGAGCGCCCACTCGGCCGCGCTTAGCACGCGGCCCTGCAGCTTCGCTGCCAGCTGCGCCAGCTGGGCGCGCAGCGCCTGCTCGCGCTCGCGGTGCTCCGCCGCAAGCTGAGCCCACAGGCGGCGCTGCTCAGGCGCCAGCGCCGCAGCCGCTGCGGCTTCGCGCGACGCGAAGCCGTTCTCTTCGAGCGCGCTATGCAGCGCGCGCTCGGTTTGGGCGAGCTGCCGCGCCGCGGCGGCAGCGGCTTCGGCGGCGGCGCTGTAGCGCTGCGCCGCCTGGAGCTGCTCGCGCTGCGCCTGCGCATGCGCGAGCTTGGTTTGCTGCGCGAGCTGCCGCAGCCGCTCAAGCGCGGAGGTCGCCTCCGCGATGAACTGCGGCACAGCCGCGCCGGGCGCGCGCAAAGCGAGCTGCCGCGACTTGTCGGCGGCGAGCTGCGCCAAGCCCTGCAGCCGTTCATGCAGCTGCAGGGCGGTGCGATCCTGCTCCAGCAGTTCGCGCTGGAGCACCTCGATGTTCCTCGTCAGCTCCTCGAGGAAAGGGACGCTCTTCTCAATCCGGCTGCGAAGTTCATCCGCAAGACGCTCGCTCTCAAGCAGGGAGTCAAGCTGCTGCTCAACTTGCTCCCAAACCAATTCAGCGAATGTCTCTTGCCAGCTCTGCCGCTTTTCGTCCAAGGAAATCTGCAAAAGCTTTAACTTGCTTTCCGCTTCATGCCGCAACTGGTCGGCTGCCTCCAGCTGAGCGTTCACCTGCACGAGCTGCTGGTCGCAACGTACTTGTTCTTTTTGCAAGCGATTATATACGCTTTCTAATGTTTCGAAAGCGTTCTGCTGGCTTTGCGCGAGAGACGCCGTATTTTCCCATTTTGACGTTAGACCCTCTATGGTGATCTCCGTTTGCCCTTCGCCCCTGCTTATTGCCGTTTCCTCAGCTGTACCGGCTGCAACTTGCCGCCAAGCAAGATAAGCTTGTCCTTCCGCCTCTGCCTGCGATGAAACAGACAACTCCAGTGCTTGTTGATGAAGTGCGCCCCATTTGCGAAGCAGTTGATTATGCGTAAACACGAGTTCTTTCGCCAACTGCAGCAGTTGTTCGCCTTGATGAATATGTGCTTCCGCGTTATCGGGCTTGTTCAGCCCATCGTCAGCAGCGCTCCCCTCCTTGGAATTGAGGAAAGGATGCTCGGTGGAACCGCAAACGGGACACTGCTCCCCATCTTGCAAATCATTCGCCAATAGGGCGGCCAAGGCATGACGTTCTTCCATTTTCCAACGTCTTTTCTGCTCGTCCAGGAAAGCTTGCAGCTCTGGAACAAACGCTGAAAAACCGCTGATTTGGCTTTGAATTCCGGCTCCTGTATCATCCGATTGCTTCAACCATGCAGCTATCTCGCTTTGCAATTCCCCCTGCAACGCAAGCCATTGCTGCTTGTTCCGCTCCACGGCTGCATAAGCTGCGGCTTTATCCGCTTTGCTTTTTTGAGCTTCTTCGCCTTGCAGTTGAAGCTGCTCGAACGTCTTTTTCTCATGAACCGCTTTTTGCAGCAGTTGTCTGCTGGACGCACTCGTCTCTACGGTTTTCAACTGCTCTTTGAGAGCGGTTTGCTTAAGAATCGCCTTTTGCTTCGTTTCTTCTTGCTTCGTTATTTCTGTCTGCAGCCTCGCGACATGCGACTTGGCTTCAGCTTCTTGCTTCTGAGCCGTTTGAATCTGCGCTTGAACCTGATTCAACTCCTGTTGAATGACAAGCGCTTGCTCCAGCTGATCAAGCCGAAGCATGAGCGGACCTTCCTCTCGCGCTAATTCCTGCTGCGCCAGGTCCGATTTGTCCGCAGCCGTTTGATGCGCGATTTCCGCCGCCTGCTGATGGGCTGTCGCTTGCTCCAGCTGAGCCTGACTTGTTCGAACATCATTTACAGCTAAACCATGCTGTTCCAGATAAGGCTTAACGCGATCCGCTTGCTCATCTTTTTGGAGCAGCAACTCTTTCTCCCGAATGTCCGGTTCTTGTTCTTGCTGCTTGCGAGCGTCTAGTTCGAGCTTCTCTTTCTCCTGCTGCCACTCAAACACCTGTTTCTGTTCCTCATAGTTCTTTTCCTGCTGGGCAAGCAGCTGGCGGCTGCGAACCGCTTCTTCCTCCGCTTGCGCAAGTCTTGCATTCGCTTCCTGCAGCGCTTGTTCCGAAGCATCCCCAAGGCCCGCCTGTTCAGCAGCAAGCTGCTTCACGGAACTATCCGTTTCCTTCACTTTGGAACTCACTTTAGCGCTGAGATGATCACCATACTGTTCGAGATGAAAAAGACGCTGCAGCATTTGCCGGCGATCTTTCCCCGTCAACGTTAGAAATTCAGCGAATTTCCCCTGCGGAAGCACGACCGCTCTCGTAAAATCCTGCATGGACAGCCCCAAAATCTGCTGCACCTGCTGGTTGACTTCGCCCGCTTTGTCGGCAAGCACAATCGTTTCGTTCTCTTTGATATGTAAAAGGCGCGTTATCGTGCTGTTAATGGAGGTTTCTGTCCCACGCTTGAACTGCCGCTCAACCTGATAACGTTCTGTGCCGACTGCGTTCGTTAGCTCGAACGTAAAGGAAACGAATAGCGTTTGTTCGGCATGATTCATAATGGCTTGCGTGCCGCCGCTGGCTCTCTCCACCTTGCCGTACAAGGCCAGGGTGATCGCATCCAAGATCGATGATTTCCCGCTGCCGGTTGGCCCGAAGATGCCAAACACGCCTGCATCCACTAATTGGCCGAACTGAATCGTCTGCAATTCACGATAACTTTGAAGCCCCGACATCTGCAACTGAATAGGACGCAAATCGAAGATCTCCTTTCATCCTTAAATTATCCACAAGCAATACTCGGGAATAAAACGGTCTATTCCCCCAATGAGTCAGCCATCTCTTTTTCTTGCACCAATTCCAAAAATAGCCGGACTAACTCAGGTTCAGGCTGCGCTCCACCGGTTTGACGCGCGTAGAAACGGGTAAAATGCTCCTCCATGGATAAGTCTGCTTTCGCTACAGCAGCGCGAGCTGCTTCCACCTCCGGGTAGATCGGTCGAATGTGAATAAAACCCTCATAGGCTTTGCGCAATGCTTGAATCTGCTCAATGGACATGGCTGCGGTCATCGTTACTTCCAAGTCGATCCATGCCGTAGCGTCCCGCCCTTCTTCCAACCATTGATGCACCTGTCCGATGCCTTCTTTGGCTTTCCAGCTTACCAGCGGCCTTCCGGAAGTCAGGAAGATCTCTTTGGGCTCAGCGGATTGTCCAGGAGCTAGATCTAGGACCGTAACAGACTTCGCTTGTCCGGCTTCCGAGAAGCTGTAGGCCAGAGGAGATCCGCAATAGCGGATTGGAGAAGCCGCCTTTACGTTCTGCGGTCGGTGCAAATGTCCAAGCGCTACATACTGCGCTCCGGCCGTCAACGCATTTGTATCCACTGTATAGGCTCCGCCCACTTGAATCGGACGTTCGGATTCCGTAGATTCTTGGCCGCCAAGCACATACAAATGACTCATAATCAAATTTACCGTATCCGGCTGGAAAAATTGGGCCTGCTTTCGAATTAACGCGCCAACCCGCTCCGAATATTTACTGCGGAGCACTTCCTCTTCCGCGACATCGGACAGCAGCTCCTTCAATCGGGATTCCGAAGGATAAGGCAGCGCGATTAAGCGAGCCATCTCCCCCGTTCTGGCAATACCGATCGACTGAATATCAGGCACGGGCAATCCAATGATCGTGATCCCTTGCTTCGCAGCAAGCGGGCCTGATGCGGCTAAACGATCCGGGTGATCATGATTTCCCGAAATAATGGCAACATGCCGCTTCCCGCCTTCCGCCAAGCGGGCGATGCCTTCGTAGAAGAGCTGCTCCGCTGCCGCAGGCGGATTCACACTGTCGTAAATGTCCCCTGCAATCAAAACGAGATCGATGGCCTCTTCTTTGACAATTCGCACAAGCTCATCGACGAAAGCCGTCTGTTCCTCCAACCGGCTCCGGCCTTCGAGGGATCGGCCGAAATGCCAATCCCCTGTGTGTAAAATCCGCATACCTCAACCTCCGCTCTACATTTCCAGCAATCTCGCCCCATCAAAGAAGTACAGAAACTTGCCGCTTATCGGCCGCTTCCAAATATGTTCCACAGCCCGTGAATACAGCGATATTTGCTTCTCGTAACGCAATTGAAGCTCGGCATCGCTGCTGCCCTTCACGGCATCCGTTTTATAATCCACAAGAACGAGTCCCAGCTCGTCTTCAAATAAACAATCGATAACGCCTTGAATCAATACCGTCTCACCGGTCGTGGAACGATCGATTCCTGCATACACTTCTTCCGCAGGCAAACCATAGCTGAATGGCACCTCACGCTGCACATTCGCGGCCTGTATCATCCGCAAGCCAACCTCCGTCGAGAAAAATTGCAGAACCACAGGAATGTCCACGACAGCGCTTTGCTCCACGGTAAGGGTTTGTTTCTCCAGCATTTCGTTTAACGTGGCTTGAACGCTGGCTTCCGTTGGTATTTCCTGCAAGCTGAGGTTCTGCATAACCGCATGAACAATCGTTCCTTTTTCGGCAGCGGTTAATTTCTTCTCTTCCATAAATCTAGGTCTGCGCCATACGGTAGAAGCGGTCTTCTGAGTGGCTGTTGCTGCGCCGGCAGATCCCTCTAAAGCCGCAGCAGCACTGCCAATCGGAAGCTCCATTTCATCCGCAATTCGATTCATCTCCGACAATCGTTTGATTTCGGAAACAGTCGTTTTGGCAAAAAGTTTTGGCGCATCCGGGTACGTATAATCCCAAGCAAGCTTGTCGTCCAACCAGCTTTGCCAGTCGCCTGACGCCGCAACAGCTTGCAGATGACGAATATTTTCCATCCGGCCCGCATCCGGCGTATATGTTTCCTCTTCCGGCGATTCAACCTCTTGCAAGCTCTCAGGCAAAATAACCGTCAGCTTCCACTTGGAATCATCGTGCAGGAGCCGCACGCCAGAGGAGGCCTCGCTAATCCCCAGCCGCTCTCTCCATAACGTACTGTCCGGATGACGAAGCAGCGCAGGGCCTACCCAATCCAGATAACTCTTGGCTTTGGCCAGTTCAAAGTCCGGCAAATACCACTCGCTTCTGGAGAGATGGCGTCCCCAGCCACGCAGTAATTTTTCCAACGATTTCACCGTTCCCAGCAAATAAAGCTTCTCTCTGGCCCGTGTTAAAGCGACATACAGAACCCGCATTTCCTCGGCTAGAAGCTCCAGCTTCATGCGTCTTTTGATCGCCAGCGATGGCAAGGTTGGATAGCTGACGCGCAACGCCGTATCTACAAATCGAGGTCCGAAACCAAGCTCCTTGTGAAGCAGAAACGCTTCGTTCAAATCCCGCTGATTAAACATTTTGGCCATGCCCGCCACGAAAACAACAGGGAACTCCAAACCTTTACTTTTGTGAATGGACATAATCCGCACAACATCCTCTTGTTCACCGAGCGCACGCGCAGTCCCCAGATCGCCGCCGCTTTCTTTCATGCGTTCGATAAAACGAAGGAACCGGAATAATCCGCGCAAGGACGTGCTTTCATATTGCCTAGCCCGATCATACAAGGCCCGTAAATTCGCTTGTCTTTGCATTCCTCCGGGCAAACCTCCGGCGAAATCATAGTAACCCGTCTGGCGGTAAATCTGCCAAATTAAATCGGCCAATGAGCCCTGTCTGGCTTCATTTCGCCACTCTTCCAGCAGCGTTAAGAAATAGCGAAGTTTCTGGCATAAAGCTTCATTGCCTGGCGAACTTTCACCATTAACGAGCTGCAGCACAGACTCATAGAAAGGCACCAATTTATCCGCAACGCGAATTTGCGCAAGGTCTTCAGCCGAGAGTTGAACGACAGGCGATCGCAGCACCGCAGCTAGCGGGACATCCTGATACGGATTGTCGATGACCTTCAATAACGAAAGCATCACTTCCACTTCCGTAGCGGAAAAGTACCCCGTGCTTAGCTCCGCATAGGCAGGTATTCCCTGTTTTTTGAGCTCCTCGATGAGAATCGGCGACCATTGTTGGGTGGCACGCAGCAGGATCACGATATCGCGGTACGTGGCAGGCCGGTCCCCTCCGGTTCTTTTATCAAAAACCTGGAAAACTTCCCGTCCGTCCGCGCCTAACAAACTTCTGATTTGACTCGCAATCGTTCTCGCTTCCAGTTGAGCTGTTTCGAGTTCTTGCGCTTCCATAACGGAATCGGGGGGAGTCGTTTCCCCCTGACCCGAAGAGTCCGAAAACTCTTCCTCCTCATCTCCCGAAGCCGAAGAATCCGCCTTATCCGAAGCATCGCTGCCACGGTCGATAATCATCATTTCTACCGAGCAATCCGAAGCGGATGGCGGGTATCCCGCTCCATACACAAGTTCAGCCCGCTCATCATAGGCGATTTCCCCGACAGATTCATTCATGATTTGTTTGAACAAAAAATTCACTGCATGCACAACTTGAAGGCGGCTCCGGAAATTCCGCGCCAAGTCGATACGTCCGCCTGGAGAAGCGTTTAACGTCATTTCATCCTTATTGGAACGGTACGCCTTGTACTTTTCCAGAAAAAGTCCTGGCTCTGCAAGCCGGAACCGATAAATACTTTGTTTCACGTCACCAACCATAAACCGGTTCCCAGGTCTTGTATTCGAAATTAATTCGACAATAGCCTCTTGTACGCGATTGGTGTCTTGATATTCATCCAAAAGCACTTCCGCAAATTGTTGCCGATAAGCAATTGCTGCTTCAGAAGGCACTAATTCCCCCGGAATCGAGCCCGGCGCACTCAAAATTTGCAGACAGTAATGCTCCAAGTCGGCAAAATCGATCAAACCTTTCGCTTGCTTGCCAGCTTGGTATCGCGCTCCGAAATCGACGACCATATCGACCAGGGTATGCAGCAATGGCGCCATCTCAGCGATCTCCTGATGAAACTGTTCCGGTGTTCGGCCGAACAACTCTTCCTGAATCGTTTTGATTTGGTCCTTGGCTTTGTTGCGAAGCTCCTTGACTTCCTCCTGCATCTCTTTGTCGTAGTCATCGCCCCGGCAAGCTTTAAGCTTGCCAAACTCGACGGTTTGAAAACCCTGATACAAAACGGACCACGGATAAGTGGTCGTTTCCAATAAATTGTTCACGAGCAGGAGATCCTCGCGCAAATTGTCCAAATACGGGGCTGGCCCGCCCGGCGCTTCCGCGATGTCAATCGCTTGGCGCAGCAAGTCTGCTGCACCTTCCAAATCCAGCGTCAAGTCGCGAATCAAACTCTGCTCCCAGAGTGAATAATCGGCGGGCGCAGCGGCTGCCGCAACGTAGGGCAGCGCCTCCAAAGCGAGGGGAGCCGATTCCTCCGTCCCCTCCAGCGCAGCAGGCGCCGGCGGCCCAAACATCGAAGCCGTCGCTCTTAGCCAGTGCTCCGGCCACGGATGACTGCGCGACACATCATACAGCTTCTGTATCAGCTGCATGATCGCGTCGTCGTTGCGCTCGCCGCTGAACGAATCAACGAGCCGCCAGAAGGCGCTGTTCTCTCCGCTTACGGCGTAATATTCCTCGAGCATGCCGCCAAGCAAGTCTTGGCGAAGCAGCTCGGCTTCCGTTTCATTCGCGATCCGGAAGCCGGGATCCAACCGAATGACGCTGAAGTAGCGCTGCACGACTTCCAAACAGAAGGAGTGCAGCGTCGTAATTGAAGCGCGTCCCATAAGCGCGAGCTGCTTCCGCAGATGCTGCGAATGCGGCTGCTTCATCAATTCTTTTTCCAGCGCATCGCGAATCCGGTGTTTCATCTCTGAGGCGGCCGCTTTGGTGAACGTCGCGACAAGCAGCCGATCCACGTCCACCGGTTCCCACTCATCCGAAATTCTGCGGATAATCCGTTCTACGAGGACAGCCGTTTTGCCTGAACCCGCAGCTGCGGCGACCAGCATATTTTGCCCCTTGAGTGTAATCGCGTCCCATTGATCGTCCGTCCATGTACTTCCGGGAGGCTTAGGCTGTTGTTGTTTATTCATGAAGGGTTTCTCCTTTCCGGCTTGATTAGGCCTTGACATTTTGCTCCAATTCGGACCAAAGCTGATCTTTTCCTCGTTGTTTCAATAGGTGCACTTCATTACCCTCAAACAAGGGATCAAACTGACAAATCGATTTATAAGAGCAGTGCAAGCAGGCCGTTTTTTTGCCTAAACGGTAAGGACTAATGTCCACATGGCCATCTGTAATATCGGTCCCGATCTGCTTGACTTGTTTGCGTACATATTTGCGAAGCGTGTCCCACTGTTCATCGGTTGCAACAGACGAGCTTGAGTAGAAGCTGCCGTCTTTCTTCAAGGCAACCGGAATCAACTGGGAGTGACCCGCGCTTTTCAGCAGTTCATCATCCATCAAACCGACCACTTCCGCATCAGCGGTAATTAAGCCTTTCATTTTATAGCGTTTGCGCAGTTCTTTTTCAATTTGATCAAGATCCAGCGCGTTTTTTTGCTGAAGCATTGGGTTATGCACATGGAAATACAGCACGCCCGCCGGCTTAGCCGCAATTCCCAACCACTGCTCTGCATGCGTGATAATGACGTCCAGATACGTCAGCATTTGGAGCGACAGCCCGTAGTACACCTCAGATAACTGCAAAGAAGTCGAGCTCGATTTATAATCAATGACGCGTAAAAGAACGCCCTGCTCGCCTTCTGCGCGATCGACCCGGTCGATTCGGCCGATAATTTCCATCGTGCAGCCATTCTCAAGCTCAAAGGTCAGAGGCGGCAATTCCTTCCCAGGTCCAAAATCAATTTCCAAACCCAGCGGTTCAAACTGTCCATGCTTCGCATGTTCGCCAAGCACGACAGCTGCCCGGCCTACAACCTGCTTCAATTTGCGCGCGATATAGGCATACCGGCTTGAACTGAGCAAAATTTCGCCTTGCAGCCTTGGCGCAAGCTCATCGACAACCTGTGCGGAACGCTCCATGCACTGTTCAGCCGTCAAGGAGCCCCAGTCGAGTTGATCCTGCTGCAGCTTTTGGACAAACTGGTTCAAAGCCGCATGGAACAACTGCCCGATATCCGGAGCATCCAGCCGGTACACACGTCTTTCCTGCAGTCTTAAACCGTGGGAAACAAAGTGGGAGAAAGGACACGCCACATACTTCTCCATGCGGGAGACGCTCGCCCGCAAATTTTGACCGTATAACAGCTTGCTTGTCCGGGGGCTAAGCCCCTTTTCTTGATTCGTATATAACAAAGCCTGAACGACCGATTGCAGCTTCATCTGCCAAATTGGCTTATCCGCAAACCAGTTGTACGTTTCCCACCAAAGGTTGTCGATCCGTCCTCCCAGCATCCAATGCTTCATGCGGACAGCCAAATAAGAAATCGCTTGATTCGGGTGGGCAATGTAAGCAGACTGCTCCTGTGCGGAAGCTTCATTAGATGGCTCAGCCAGCAAAAGCGGCGCTTCCGTTCCCGGGAAAAGCTGACGCATTTGCTTAATAAGCTCGGAGGGCAGAAGCGACTTCCCTTCTTCATCAGCTAACGGATAGCTCATCCACAGCCTCTTGCCCGGCACCGTTAAGGAGGTGTACACGATAAACTGCTCGTCGAGCAGCTTGCGGCGGCTGCCGTCCGCCATCGGTAAACCCGAATCGGTCAGAACGGTTCTTTCCGCTTCCGTCAGCACCCCTTTTTCAGCCATTTGCGCCGGGATAACGCCATCGTTCACACCTAATATGTAAGCATAACGGATACCGCTGGAGCGCGTACGGTCCATACTCCCGATGAGCAATTGATCCATCGATGGCGGGACCAGGCCAAGCTTCATGCTTTCCATCCCCGTCTCAATCAGACCGCCAAACAACTCCAAAGACAGTTCGTCTTCTCCCATCGTCTCGACCAGTTGATCCAGCATGTCCATCACACTGTCCCACATTTGACCATGCTCTCTGGCTTTTTCCGGTTTGCCTTCGGAGATCGCCTGCTGGCTCAATGCTTCCAATTTGTCCGGCGCTTGCACCGTTACCAGACACTCATACAACGCCGTGACTTGATCTTTGACCGATTTGGCCTGTTGCAAAGACTTGGCAAAAGCAAGCAAGGGTCTGACAACCCAATCTTTACTCGTATTCAGTGCATCCAGCTCCGCTGTTTGCTCCTGAACCTGGCTATCGGCTTGCTCCAAATTGGCTCGGAACTTAAACGTCCATGGCTTGCCATCCGTCCAACGATAGCCTTGAATACCGAAAGCAAGCACATAATTTTCTAATTTATCCAGCTCTGTCCGCTGATTAGCAGCTTCAGCCGGAATCAACAGATCGGTCTTAATGCAGCGGAATACAGCATCGTAATGCCAATTATGCTGTACGACTTCCAGCGCCGAACGAATAAACTCAACCAGCGGGTGATGCAGAACAGACCTTTTTTGGTCAAAAAAGTGCGGGATCTCATAATCCGTCAAAATCGCCTTCAACAAATCCTGATACCCTTCCATATTCCGTACCATAACCGCAATTTCCCGCCATCGCACACCTTGCTCGCGAACGAGGTGCAGCATATCCCGAATCGCACCTTCTACTTCCGCACGGCGATGAACGGCTTCCTTGATAACGAGTTGATCGCTTAGCTTCTCACCAGGTGCCGGTTGGTAACGCTGTGCCGCTCCGCCAATACGGCGATCGAAATGGCGCTCCAAATAGCCAAGAGCCGGACTATCCTCATAGCGCGGAGAGCTCTCGGGCGCCAATAGATGTACTTCCGCCTCCTTTAGGCCCAACTGCCAGATCATCTCCTGCATGCGGACCATCGTCGTTGCCGTAGGGTGAAATAAATCGAGCTCATCCGGCTTATCGCCGGCCTGCAGCTCTCGATCCACGCAAAGCGTCACGGTCACCTGCTTACAATGGGCAAATAACGCGCCAAGTACAGCAAATTCCTGCGGTGTGAATCCGTGGAAGCCGTCGATCCATATGGAAGCTGACTTCAAATAGGCAGAGTTCGGAATTTGCTCCGCCAGCAGCGTCAAATAATCCTCGCCGTCCAAATATTGGCGTGCCAGCTCCGCTTCAAATTGGCGATAAACCAGTTGAATATCATGCATCTTATCGCGCAGCAAACCACTTTCCCCAAGCGAAGCTGCGCGCTTATTTTCATGCTCCGCAAGCCGCTCGGCTGTTACGCAATACCGCTTCATTTCTGTAAATAGCTGATTGAGCCGATCCACGAACCCCATCTGTTCAGCCGAATGGCCAAACAGTCGAAGCTTTTCTTTGTATTTATGTAAGATGCTGGTTAACAGCAATTTTTTGCCTGTATCGTCAATCGGCAATCTCGCGGTGCCGCCTTCTTCCTGCATGACCCGCCATGCCAAACGGTGAAAACTAAGCACTTGCGCGCGAATCATCCCGCGAATGCCGGGATCCGAGACCAGCGCATGCTCCGCTTGGAAGGTTGCCTGCTCAGGCACCAATAAAACCAGCGGATGGCCTTCCGGCTCCTCTGCCAAATGCTGCTTCATTTCTGCTAAACAACGTTCACTCTTGCCACTACCGGCTCTGCCGATCACGAATCGAATAGACATACAGGGCCTCCTTCAAGCTGCTCAAAAGATATCAATCTCATCTATTCTATCATACTTTTGGTAGAAAAGAGGGGTGGCAGATGATGGGCTTGCAGGGGAGATGACAAAAAAGCCGCGCCCCGATACCCATGAATATTCATGACAGGGAGGACGGCTTTTCATGTGAAAGACTTTTGCCCGTTAAGGACGATTTAAGAGCGAAGCTGGCAGTTCGCCGACATACACCGATTGCGGCCGGAAAATCCGGTTGCAGCCGGCCTGCTCCAATAAATGAGCTGTCCAGCCGACGATCCGGCTCAGCGTGAAGCTTGGCGTAAACAGGGATGTTGGAAGCGCAATAGCACGCATTACGGCTGCTGCATAAAATTCGACATTCACATACAAGTTTCTTCCGGGTTTATATTCACGCAGCAGCTCGACAGCCACCTTCTCTACGTGGACGGCCAAATCAAACCATGGATCTTCAGAAGCCAGTTCCTGCATGAGTTGTCTAAGCGCTTCCGCTCTGGGATCGCTTGTTTTGTAGATGCGGTGACCAAAGCCCATAAGCTTTCTGCCAGCTCCCAGCTCTTCCCGCAACCAAGCTTCCGCCTGCTCTTTGGTTCCGATTTCATCCAGCATCTGAAGCACTTCCGATGGCGCTCCTCCATGCAGCGGCCCTTTCATCGCTCCAATTGAAGCGCAAAGCGCAGACGTAATATCGGATTGTGTAGAAAGCACGACACGTCCGGCGAACGTGGAAGCATTCATCCCATGTTCCATCGCTAGGATGAAATACGCCGTTAACACCTTTACATGAACGTACTGAGGCTTGGAACCTGTCAGCATGTACAAGTAATTCGCAACATGATCTAACTGCGGATCGGGCTCAACTGGCTGAAGGCCTTGCGAGCGCCGGTAGTGATACGCGATGATCGTTGGCAGCAAAGCCGTATTCGCCAGAATATGTTCAAATTGCGGCGGCCAAGCAGACTCCTGCCGGGTGCATGTTCCCAAGACAGAAATGGCTGTCCTAAGGACGCTCATCATTTCGCTTTCTTTCGGCAGCAGGTCCAGAACAGCCTTCAATTCGGTAGGTATCGCGCGATGATCGACCCATTGCTTTTTGAACGCATTAATCGCTTCCGCGGAGGGCAGCTCTCCATGCCACAGCAAGTAGGCGACCTCCTCAAAGCTCATCTTCAGAGCCAGCTCCTTCGCTTCATACCCGCGATAAACCAGATACCCGTTCTGTCCATCGACCAAAGACAATTCTGTTTCTGCTGCTACAACGCCGTCCAAACCGGTTACGGATGCCATATCGTCATTTTCCTTTCGATGTGAAGTGTGAAATTGCTTATCTTCATCATATTCGAATGGGACTGCTTCATCCAATTGGCGTTTTCTTTCGTCGCGATAAACAAAATAGTTCAGTGTAAACGAAGTGATTATATTTATTTATATTTCTTTCACCGGCGCATGGCGGCGGTCAAACCCAAACGCTTGCTCGTAGAATCGGCTCGTGAACCCGCCTGCTCACAATCTCGCCCACGTTGCACTTTGTGCAATGAGAACGGCCTATTAACCCTGTTCGCATGTCGTATACTGCACAAAATACAACCAAATGAGTCCAAAACTAGGCTATTCTCGCATATTCGCATGAAATCGTTGCATTTTGTACAACGAAACGCGCCTCTGGGTGAAAAAAAGCATGAAATCGTTGTACAAAATACAACATACGCGGGGATTTAAGCACTGCAGCTACTCTTAACACTCCACTTAGTCTATAAACCGTCATTATTTCTGCCCATAACTCCTCAAATAAAAGAGGCTATCCCAAGTCATTTCTATGACTTGTGAGGCAGCCCTTTGTGCAGTTATGATTCTGCGGCCAAATTAAGGGAAAATTTCCCTCTAATAGGGCTGCAGAAGCTTATCAGATCCTTTTAAAAGGAAAAATTCCCTCTATTTGCGCCGATTTCATGAGAATTCTCTGAATCCGGTCAAATTAAAGGGAGTTTTCCTACTATATTCCTTGTCACGTCATTTTCCGAGCCATGTAGAGGGAAATTTTCCAGTTATCTTCCTTCTCCTTCTACATCATGCGCGAATTTGGAACCATCAAGAATCTACTTATGGTTCAGCCCCAACTCAGCTTATTTGCTCCGCACCTCAAAAATAGCGAATTTCAAGTAATGCCCCTCGTCCACGCCGAGAATGCGCGGGTGATCCATGCCGGCTCCGCGGAATTCAACCAAGCGCAGAAGCTTGCCAGCGTCCGTCGCTGCCGCATGAATCGTCTCTAGAAACAGCTCCGGATGCATGTGATATGAACAGCTCGCGGTTACAAGGTATCCGCCTTCGTTCACGAGCTTCATCCCGTGCAGGTTGATGTCTTTATAACCGCGGCATGCGCCTTCAACCGCACTTTTGGTTTTGGCAAAAGCAGGGGGATCGAGAATGACGACATCCCACGTCCTTCCGCCTTCGGCAACCGGTTTGGACGTATCGATCTTCGCTTGGCCGCTGCCACCGGCGTTGGCACGCACTTTACGCTCATCCAAGCCTTTGACTTGGGTCCGCAAATACTCGAACGCGTCTGCGACGACAAACTCTACGCGGTCTTGAAAACCGTTCAAAGCGACATTCGTACGTGCGCTTTCGATGGCATGCTCGGAGATATCCAGGCAGGTCACTTTTTTAGCGCCAAACTTACACGCATTGAGTGTAAAACTGCCTGTGTGCGAGAAACATTCCAGCACTGACGCGCCGTCCCAGTATGGGAATGTGACGACTTTGCCGTTGGCATTGACGGGCAGCGTTTGCATCGATCCTTCATGCTCAACTTCTTTCCGCTCAATCCCGCTGCGATGTCCCCAGCCTGTCATCAGCGGAGCGATGGCTGCGCGATTTTCCCTCTGGTCGAAGAAGTAGCCCGTTTTCTGTCCTTCCTCAATGTCCACCCGGATGCGCAAGCCGTTTTCCAAAATGTCCACATGCTTCGGACACTCTCCGTACAATAAGCCCTTCGTTTGCTTTAAGCCTTCCAACTCGCGAATAGGCACGTCGCTGCGCTCATAAATGCCTGTCGGCTTCACAACTTGCGCTAAAGCAGCAACAATTTGCTCACGGCAGCGATCCATCCCCAAGGTGAGAATTTGCACAACCAGTGTATCCTCGAACTTATCGACAATCAGCCCCGGCAAAAAGTCCGCCTCGCCATAGACCAAGCGGTAAGATTGCGCATCTTTCACAAAACGGCTACGATGCTGCAAGCAGCGTGTGAAGCGCTCGACGAAAAAGTCCGTCGTCATTGCTTCAAGAGGTTTGTAGGATACGATTCGGACCGTAATTTGCGATGCCTCATTGTAATACCCCGTCGCCAAATATTGGCCGAGATGCGATTGCACAGGAACAAGTTGACCCGGCACAATGTCCCCTTCAACTCGCTCAATTTCACTTTTGTACACCCATGGGTGACCTTGCTCCAAACGCGCTTTCCGTTTCTTCTGTAAAAATACTGCTGCCATATTTATTTTAGCCGTCCTTTGTGTGAAACCGTTCCTTCACTCTGCTGCTTGTCATGCTTGTCTGTACGGTCACATATATTGATTTGATAGTAAAAAAAGTGCGCTTACGAGGGAGAACGAAATCATGATACATACGATTATCCTGCCTGTGGTCACAGGCTTAGCGTTATTTCTATTCGGCATGAAGCTGATGGAAACATCGCTTCAGATGTGGGCCGGGCCCCGTCTCCAACTATGGCTGGAGCGGTTTACCCGCACGCCGGTGCGCGGCCTCGTCACCGGCACGGTCCTAACGGCAGCGCTGCAGAGCAGCACAGCCATTACCGTGATCGCCATCGGCCTTGTCAGCGCCGGCGTCTTGACCTTCCCGAGAACGCTGGGCGTCATTCTCGGCAGCAACATCGGCACCTGCCTCACCACCGAGCTGATCGGACTCAGCCTCGGGGGGATCGGCGTGCCGATCCTGATTGTATGCGCCAGCATCTGGATGGCGAGCTGGCTGGCCGGGCCTTTGCCGTCGCTTGCAGCGCAGCGGCAAGAATCAGCCTCGCCGGCCGCCGGCCGCGAGTGGCTGCGCAGCGTCCGCTTCGGGTCGCTGGCGGGAGCCGGGTTCGCTCTCGTGCTGCTCGGCATCGAGATCATGCAAACGATCGGGCCTGCGCTGCAGTCCCGCGGGCTTTTCGCCTGGTTTGTCCAGGAAGCACAGCAGAGCCTGCTGTGGGGCATTATCGCCGGCGCTGCCGTCACGGCGCTGGTGCACAGCAGCGCTGCCGTCATCGGCATGGCGATGGGCCTCGCCGCGATCCAAGGTATCCCCGTCGAGTTGGGCATTGCCATCACCATCGGGGCCAATGTCGGCACTTGTGTGACAGCATTGATCGCCGGGATGAGCTCCTCCCGCGCCGGGCGTTACGTCGCCTGGTCGCATATCCTTCTCAATGTCGGAGGCGCCATCCTCTTTTACCCTTTCATCCACCAGCTTGTCAGCGTTTCAGCCATGCTGGCGGATGACGCATCGGCGCAAATTGCCCGCTCGCAGACGATTTTCAACGTCGCCTGCTCGTTGCTCGCTTTACCTTTTTGTTATCTGAAGGTGTGGAAGCGCCTTGAGTTCCGTTCCTAAATTGCACCGCTGAGGCTAATAGAGAAAACCTCTAGCGCGGTCATTCAAAGATGAGCGACCACGCGTAGAGGTAGGGGGTACCGCCTAAAAAAATGCGTCTACAAATTTACGACGGATGCTGTTTCTATGACACGAACCAACTGGCCTTTGCTTTCATTCACGCCGGCTTCCGTTACTTTGACGCGGCAAACTTGGCCGATCATGTCCTCAGAGCCTTGGAAAACAAGCTGTACATAGTTATCGGAGTAACCCATGTACAATCCGCTGTCAGGAGCACCTTTGTAAGCACGTTCCGGAATAACTTCCAGCACTTGACCGATAAACTGCTGCGCATAGGCCAGCTGCATTTTCTCAGAAAGATCGATCAGCTCGTGCACGCGCGTATTTTTAATTTCCTCATCCACTTGATCCTCCATCCGCGCAGCAGGCGTGCCTGTCCGTTTGGAATAAGGGAAGACGTGCATTTCAGAAAATTTCATGCGTTCCATAAATTCAACGCCATTGCGGAACATTTCCTCGGTTTCACCAGGAAAACCTACAATCACGTCCGTCGTAATGGCAACATCCGGCATAATTTCATGCAGACGTTCAATTTTGCTGGCAAATTCGGCTGTCGTATATTTTCTGCGCATGCGCGCTAAAACACGATCGTCTCCCGCCTGCAAAGGAATGTGCAGATGACGGCACATTTTGTCCGAGGATTTCAGGACCTCAATGACTTCGTCGGTAATTTGGCTGGCTTCGATCGAAGAAATACGGATACGTTTCAAGCCTTCGACTTTGTCCAGATCCCACAGCAGCTTAGCCAAGCTGTAATCCTCAATATCTTCGCCATAACCGCCGGTATGAATACCCGTCAGAACAATTTCCTGATAGCCGGCAGCTACCAGTTGCTCCGCCTGCGCAATAACGCTTTGCGGCTCACGGCTGCGCATCAGTCCGCGCGACCAAGGGATAATGCAGAACGTGCAGAAGTTATTGCAACCCTCTTGGATTTTCAAGAAAGCTCTCGTGCGATCAGCAAAGTCAGGCACATCCAGTTCCTCGAACTGACGTGTTTTCATGATGTTGCGAACCGCATTGATCGGTTGACGATCCTGTTCAAACTGTTTCACAATCGGAATAATTTTGTCACGGTCCTGTGTCCCGATAACCATATCGACACCTGGGATCGCCATAATTTCCGCGGGTGAAGTTTGCGCATAGCAGCCTGTCACCGCAACAATCGCTTCCGGATTGCGGCGAATCGCACGGCGAATCATTTGGCGGCTCTTTTTATCCCCCGTATTCGTTACCGTGCATGTATTAATGACGTAGACATCAGCCGTTTGCTCAAAATCGACCTGCTCGTATCCCTCATTTTTGAAAAGCTGCCAAATGGCCTCTGTATCATAGAAATTAACTTTACAACCTAGTGTATGAAACGCTACCGTTGCCATAACGCTTATCCTCCCATCTCTCCGGTTTCATAGAAAAGACACGTAAGACCTACCATAGCAGCAGTCTCCGTGCGTAAAATGCGTGCCCCCAGCGATACGGAACGGAAGCCAGCCTCTTCGGCCTGCTTGATCTCCTGCTCCGTAAATCCGCCTTCCGGCCCGACTGCAATAACGACTTTGCTTCCTTGTCCCAATTTGCCTGCGGCTAGCGCATCCTGAATGGCAGGCCTCAATTGCTGCCCGTCTTCCTTCTCGTAGCAAATCCAGGCCACGTCAGCTTCCTTGGCACGCTGCAGCAGCTGCTTCCAAGAATAAACGGCTTCCACCTGCGGCACACGATTCCTGTGCGCTTGCTCCGCGGCTTCTTTGGCAATTTTCTGCCAGCGCTCCGTTCGCTTCGCTTCTTTCTTGGCATCATACTGCACAATCGTACGTTCCGATAAAAAAGGAAGAAACCGGGCTGCCCCGATCTCGGTCCCTTTTTGAATAATCGTTTCCATCTTGTCGCCTTTGGGCAGGCTCTGGGCAATCCACACCTGAACAGCTGATTCGGCGTCCATAGGCAGTTCCTCCACAATTTCTGCGGTAACCAGCCCTTTATCTAATTGGGAGATCCGTACGAGCACTTCGCGGTCTGCGCCATTACTGCAAATAACTTTGTCTCCGATGTCTGCCCGCATCACTCGCATCAGATGATGTGCGTCGTCTCCCTCAATGGTGACGGTCTGATTATCGGAGTGAAACTGCTCTAACGGAAGAAAATAACGCTGCATAGTCAAAGCCTCTCTATCTTCGTTCATTTCAATGTGTTGTGTATAGTAAGTGAATCTTCCACTCACCATCATACCTTTTTTGCACCAGAAAAGCTACAAAGGGATGAACTTGGCAGTTACATGCCGAGGATCCAGGCAATTGGTATGGAAAAGAGCTCTATGATATTTTTAGCCAAGCCTAAGTAAGGATCTAATGTTACTTGCCGGAGCGGTCTTACGAACACAACGAGCAGGAAAATGACGGATGCCCATTGCTCAAACTTTTGCAACGACTCACTGTATCTTAAATCCACGAGATCCTGAATAATGCGGTAACCGTCAAGCGGCGGAATCGGGATTAAGTTAAACAAGAACAATGTGAGATTAATACTGACCATTAATTGTAAAAAGATAAGGATGGCGCTGGCGCTTCCCTTTTGCATGTCAGCCAGCCAGCCGTATTTCTGGCATAGTACTAATACAAAAAAGCTAATAAATGCAAGAATCAAGTTGCTTACCGGTCCTGCCGCCGTTACGATAATCCCCATCAAACGGGGGCGTTTGAAATTTCCGCGGTTTACAGGAACAGGCTTTGCCCAACCGAAACCGGCAATGAGCAGCATGATCGTCCCGAAGAGATCCAAGTGGACCATAGGATTAAGGGAGACCCTGCCGAATTGATAAGCCGTAGAGTCTCCTAATTTATAAGCGCTATACGCGTGAGCGAATTCATGAATGGTAAACGAAAGCACAAGGACCAGAATGACAAAAGGCAGCGTACTCCAGTCATAAAACAATAATCCTCCCATAGACGGACACCTACAGCTTTCTAGCTACGATCACTACCCAATTCGAATCATAGTTTTTCTCTACAATTGTGAATTTGGCGTCAACCAGCGCTTTTTCGACTAGCTCTTCCTTAGCGGTAATAATACCGGACGTAATGTAATAGCCACCTTGCTGCAGTACCTCATAGACATCGTCAACAAAGGTTACAATAACTTCAGCCAAAATGTTCGCGACAACGAGCTGCACCGGAATCGAGACGCCAAGCTTGTCAGCGCCTTCTGTTTCGCTTTCTTTCAGAACGCCGAGCAAATCGCTCAATTTGACCGTGATTTTGTCTTCAAGTCCATTTTGCTTCGTATTATCTTCGGCACTTGTAACAGCGACAGGGTCCAAGTCCACAGCCAGCACATGCTTGGCTCCGAGCTTTGCGGCGGCAACGGATAAAATACCGGAACCCGTCCCTACGTCAATCACATCGTCCCCTGGCTTCAGTACGTTCTCCAGTGTTTTCAAGCACAGCGACGTTGTCGCGTGTGTGCCTGTCCCGAACGCCATGCCTGGATCAAGCTCCAAAATCAGCTCACCCGGTGAAGCCGTGTACTCTTCCCAAGTCGGTTTAATCGTCAGACGGTCTGTAATGCGAATCGGTTTGAAATATTGCTTCCAAGCATGCGCCCAATCCTCGTCATCCACTTCTCTTAATTCATAAGTTGGATTGCCTGTATCGATATCAAAATCGCTCAGTTGTTCAACGGAAGCCTTCAGATTAGCCATAACAGGTTCCATGTCTGTTCCATGATAGAAATAGCCTTTGATCACGGCTCTTCCTTCCGGAATATCATTAAACGGCGTTTCGTACAATTGGCCGAACGACGTATCCCGCTCCTTGTTTAATGTCCCCGATTCTTCAATGGAGACGCCCCCAGCGCCCAATTCATGAACAAAGTTCGTAATCATTTCTATTGCTTCTTCTGTCGTATGTACGGTTAATTCTTGCCAAAGCATCGGTATTGCTCCTCCTGTCGGTTATTACCTTCGCAAAATAAGCCCATCGGGGCTATTTTCACACATCATTGTACTACACTTCGCTTCTTGGGTAAAATAACCTACATGAAAGCGTTATATTTTATTGTTTTCTTAATAACTTCCTAATACATTCATGCTAATTTTAAATAAAGGTGGATAGCAGTTAGCAATGGCCATTACCGCCCTCATCCTATGCTAGAATGGAGTCTTCCCCATGGTCAGAACACTACTTATTTTTCTTATTATTGTCGGGCTGGAGCTCTCGACACCTTTTGCTAGCGCCACTTTGCTGGCTGACAACTACAGCCAAGTTACCGCTCACCGCGGCAGCTCCACTAAAGCACCTGAGAACACGCTCAGCGCCTTCCGCCAAGCCATTGCGGATAAAGCCGGCTTCGCCGAGCTTGACGTGCAAGAAACGTTGGACGGAGTCGTTATGCTTATGCACGATGACAATGCGCGCCGCACGACGGGAATCGATAAAAACATGTGGGAAGTCACCTCGTCTGAACTGCGTGCAGCCAGCGCAGGCAGTTGGTTTAGTCCTAAATTTAAGAATGAACGCGTCCCTACCCTCGATGAAGCGATCGATCTGGCCAAGGACCGTATTAAACTAAATATTGAATTGAAAAATAACGGGCACGTCAAGCAGCTCGCTGAGAAAACGGTTGATATCATTAATGCCCATGGGTTTGAAAAGCAATGCACGGTAACATCCTTTGATGCCGGCTTGCTGCATACGGTAAGGAAACTGAATCCGCGCATTAAAACGGGTCTTCTTATCGGCCAGAAAACAGATACGGCCGCGCTTTGGGAGAGTCAAGATTATGACGTCGTTTCTGCAGCTTATCCGTTGATTAACGAACAATTTATGAAGGAAGCCGCTTTGCACAATAAAGAAGTTTACGCTTGGACAGTCAACGATGAAGACGTGATGAAGCGCATGCTCGAGCTTGGCGTCACAAGCATCATTACGAATGTTCCCGATGTCCTTATTCGATTAATGAACGGACTGAATTAAACGGTTATTACAAACAAAAGCATCTGTGGCTCGCGGCATTCGCGGGCAACAGATGCTTTTTGCAACTTATATGGAACCGCCGGCGTCCTCAATGACACGGCATGCTTGCTCATACATGGAATCGTCAATAACTGCAGCCAATATAATATCCAGGCCTATTGCATTGACATCCCCGTCTACGCTTAACATGCCGTCCGCCATCGCGGATTCGAATCCGCGTCCGATATCATTGTCAAACCGGTCCACCTGGACATCAGCGGCTCTAAGTGCTTTCAGCTTGGCTGCCGCGCCTTCGGCTTGCTCAGGAGAATGAAAATAGGCAAGAATGGCTCTCTCTGCCATGTTAACTCTCTTCCTGTCTGTGATCTGCGGCTTCTGCCCGCTCAGCAGCCTCGAAGTCGTCCCTATCTGCAACCTCAGCCGCAAATTCTACATCCTCGTTCTTGGCAACCGGCAATTGACTTTGCTTATCTTGGCTTTGCTTCGGACTCATCTTTGAACCTCCTAAAAGCTATCATAGTAAAATCCAGTTTTTAGTTTGCCAAAGGAAGTTCTTTTTATACAAAAGACAGCTATTCTTTTATTTTCTCGAAGGATGCATCGTAAAGACGGAACATCGTCTTATAGCCAGATTCATCAAGCTTCACTCCGACATCGAGCTTGCCTTTAATGAGCAGAGGTCCAGAGGTGTACCGGAGCTTCACATCGTCAGGCAGAAATACGATCATAATTTTATTCCAATAAGTTTCATCCCCATTATCAAAAGGACATTCGGCTCCCGGTTTCGGGATGAGCAGAAACCAATGCTTGTCAAAGGAAAGCACTTCCCCCATAAACCCTTTAATTTGAACGGTTTTGCCGCTCATATCCCAGAAGCGGTCAGACGGCGTATCCTGCTTGTCATTGTCAAAAAATTGATCCCAGTTGATTTCGTTCGTCAATGAAGTGGGCGGCTTCGCAGATTTACTCGGCTCATCTGCCTTGGACTTCGGCTGGGCGCTAGGTGTCGGAGCTGCTTCAGCTTTGACAGTCGCAGGTTGTGCTGCGGGAGCTGGGCTTGGCACAGCTTTTGGCGGTTCCGAAGCCTTAGGAGACGGAATCGCCGCTGGCTGCGCATCTTTCATTGATGCTGCCTCTGCAGCTTCTGGTGTTGGCTTGGGCATAGCAGTTGGAACCGCAATTTCCGGCGCAGCCGAAGCGGCAGGCTTGGCGGCTGCCGGTTCCTCGGGACGCAAAACGGGCGCAGCGGTTGCAAGCGTCGTCGTTTCCGAACTGCCGAAAGCTTGACCGGCGGTGACCGTTTGCTTTTGACCGCATCCTGCAACGAGCATGACTACGACTAAGATCAGTAGATATAACCTTTTTCTCATCCATCTCACCTCAAACTTCATGACTTAAATAATTGCAAAGGGTCTACACGATAGGCTTGCAGCGCCGGTCCTATGGAAGCAACAACGCCAATGCCTAACGTTCCTGCAATAAGCAGCCATTCTCCCTGCATGAACTGCCAGGATTGCAGCTGCAGACCTGTAAATTCAAACACAATGTCACGGCTCAAATAACCGCCTACATGTCCTGCGAGAATTCCAAACACAAGTCCAATCAACGTAAGCAGCAGACCTTCTCCGATCAGCGAAGACCAAATAAATCCCTTCGATTTTCCGATTAAACGCAGCAAAGCCACGTCTTTTTTACGCTCATTCACCGCTGCAACAAGAGAGAGCAAAATGGAAACCGCCGCCAAAAAAATACAGATCACGGTTACGACGCTTAACGCCCCGGTCCCTTTATCTACGACGTTAACGACATCAGCCACCGCTTTGCTTGTATAAATCGCTTGAACATTGCTCATCTGCCCGTACTTCGTCTTAATGGATTGAGCTCCGATCAGCGTCTTTGGTTTAATTAGAATTGAAGTAACTTCTCTATGCTCCCCGTCCTGACCCCCGTGAACGGCCCAAGCATAATCCAGCGTAGTAAAAACAGCTCTATCGTCAGACGTGAATAAAGGAGGTAAAATGCCAACGACCGTATAACTAAAGTCGTGATGATGCTCCTCTTCCTCCGTCCCTTCTTCCTCTTCCGCTTCCTCTAAACCTTTCACCAACCCGTGCGCGCCTTGAAACTTATCCCCAATATGGAGCCCTAATGTGCTTGCAATATGGGAACCGACAATCGTTTCGCCAAGCTTTCCATACATGTTCCCTTGAGCCAATTGTTTGTCCGAACCATAGCGGGTTGCAAAATAACCGGGCTCCATCCCTACAATGGGAAATCCGTTATAGTTATCCCCTGTCGTCATCGCAAACGCGCGATCAACAGACTCATCTTTACGCAATTCATCCAGCAAAGCGTAAGGCACATTTCCTGTCGGAGCGCCGACATGATAATACGTGTTTAGAGCAAGCTGCGAAGCACTTCCCTTGGCACCGATCGTTACCTCGAAAGGGCCGTAGCCCTTCTCTGCCCCTTGCTCCAGCCCTTCACTGCAAAGCAGCAAAAAGACGACCAAAGCAGCCGTAACCGTTACCGATAAAACAGTAAGAAGAGAGAGCGTTTTCCTGTGAAGCACATTTCTCCAGACCAATCCGATTATTCTCATACGGCATTTCTCCTTGGCACCTCGTTAATCTCCCCAATATGAACACGCTTCGGATACATTTCCGCCAAATGCAAATCATGTGTAACCGTTACAAGCGTAAGCTTCTCTGACTCGCAGATGTTCAGCAGCAAAGACATAACCTCGCCTGCCGTCTCCCAATCTAAGCTGCCTGTAGGCTCATCGGCCAAGACAAGCTGCGGCTTGGTGATAAGTGCGCGAATGATCGCAGCTCTCTGCTGCTGCCCTCTTGACAGCTCATATGGCATATGATGCTGGCGATCCTTCAGCCCGACTCTGTCAAACCAGTCATCCAGCTGCTCTTTCGCTTGTTTCTTGGACCATTCTGGCGGAACAATAAGCTCCACATTTTGTCTGGCTGTCAAGGACGAAATCAAATGAAAATCTTGAAAAATGTAACCGACATGCTCCGCCCTAAAACGGTCTCTCTTACTTTGCGAATACCCGTGGAGAGGCAAACCATTCACCCATATTTCGCCTGCGTCCGGAATCATAACGCCGCTCAACAGATGCAGCAGTGTGCTTTTGCCGCTGCCGCTAGGTCCAAGCAGAGCTATTCGTTCACCTTGCTGGATCTTCCACTCCGGAACGTTAAGAATCGACAAGCGCTGCCCATGCATCGTGAACGATTTTGAAATATTGTTCATCTCAATCATAGATGTCCTCCATATTCATAGGTCAAAGATAGGAAAAGAGGACAAGGGAAGCGTGTTCCCCTGTCCTTCATGACCTTCTATCCTCTAGTTTTTCACGATGCGCTCGTTAACTGAATCCCATGTCATGGTTTTGCCAGTCAGCTTGTTGAATGCTTCCAGCGGCAGATACAGCTTGCCATTGTCTACTTGGCCAACCAGTGTGCTAGCCGTTCCGTTTTCCGTGATAGCGCCGGTTTCAACCAGCACCGAGAGCTTCTCGCTGCCTTTGGACAGCGTAACTGTTTTCGTCGCTTCGTCCCAAGCAACTTGAATGTCTAAAGCTTCGGCCAGTGATTTCGCCGTAAATAATGTCTTGTTGTCACGCGTCACTTTGAAGAGCGGATACAAGTATTTGTCTTGCAGTTCTTTCGTCGCAGCGGCCAGATCAACGCCAATTACTTTCGCACCGCTTTTTGCAATATCGGTATTATCAACGTCACCTTTGACCAAGGAAGCGATAGGTCCATAAGCCCATACGCCAACGTCTACGCCGGTATGACCATGTCCTGTCCAGCCAACAGCCAAGCGTTTGGAAACAACCGCATTGTAGCCGCCAGCGCGTCCGTAAGAGGAACCGTCACCTTTCAAAATCAACGCAATTTCCTCGTCAGACAAGTCTGTGAAGCCAATGTTATCGGCAACGATTTTACGAACGTCATCCGCGGTTTGCGCAGTTTTCAAAATAGCGTCCAAATACTCATAAGAGTGCTTTTGTTTATTGAACAGATCTACATTCAACTCGTACACGTTGTTGATCCCTAAAGACAAACCGCCTGTTTCATGGTCAGCCGTTACAACAACGGAAGTGTTGCCGTCTTTTTTGGCGAAATCAACCAATGTTTTGAACGTGGCATCAAGCTCCAGCATTTCTTGAATGTTAGCAGGAAGATCATTGGCGTGGCCTGCGTGATCGATACGGCCTTGCTCAACCATCAGCACGAAACCATCTTTGTTTTGTGATAAAATATCAAGTGCTTTTTGCGTTAATTGCGGCAAGCTCGGTGTATTCTCATCACGATCAAGTACGTAAGGAATTTCATTCAGTGCAAAAAGTCCGAGTGCATGATCCGCTGTTGCAGGGATTGCATCTAATCCTTTTTTGTCAAACGCCGTTGTGTAGCCTTTAGCTTCGAAGTCAGGAATAATATTTTTATCTGTACGTTTACCCTTTTCGTCTTTCGTCACAAAGTTCACTTTACCGCCGCCGAAAAATACATTGACACCGCTAGCAAGGTATTGGGAAGCGATGGCATTCTGGTTGCTGCGTTGACGAACATGGGATGCCCAAACCGCAGGCGTAGCTCCGACAATGCTGTCTGTCGTTACTAGGCCGGTTGCTTTGCCTTGCTTCATCGCGGCTTCAATGATCGAACCAAAAGGCTTGGCAACATCGCCGTTGGACACGCTGATCGCGTTATTGTATGTTTTATTTCCTGTAGAAAAAGCCGTTGCAGCTGCAGCTGAGTCAGTGACAGCACCGGATTCCGATGTGTATGGACCTGCTTGCGAGTATGTAGTTGCTTTACCGACATAATATCCGCCATCAAGCTCTAAGCGGTCTTTATTTAAAAACTTTTTGGAGTAATATCTTGCTGCCGTTACTTCAGCCGGCCCCATGCCGTCACCGATCAATACAATCAAGTTCTTCGATTGCGCCGGCGCCGCTGGTACGGAAGACGGAGTCGTTTCAGCTGCAGTTGCTACGCCTGCTACGTTTAAGGCCAGTAAGGAAAGCGTAAGACCGGAACCCATGATTTGTTTCAAGCTTTTTTTCAAGTTGTATTCCCTCCAAATATTAAGAATCTCACGTTATCTATCATATCGTTCATAGATTAAGAGGACGTTATCCGTAAGTATTCGCTATGTAAAAAATTCCATATAATATTTGCTGAATGTAAACGAACGAGCTCATGGAACCCGCGACATCAATAAGGGAACTCCATTCCCTTATTGATGCGAAAAGCGCTATTTCTGTAGGGTGCGGAGAACTACAGGGTCTTATTTCACCGCAATCGTTCAATTATCCGTCCACGACAGCGAAATAACGGACCCTAGTTCCCTCTCGCGCTCTCAAAGGGCTTTTGTTAGCAAAATAGAGCCCTGCAGTTCCCCTATCTGCTACGCGTTCTCATGGAATCGGTGAAATTATTCTTAAATGCAAAAAACACTCCGCCTGGCATCCTCGACAGATCCAAGATCTGTGAGAACTCCAAGGGAGTGTTCATATTCAGGGAGAAGCCCCTTCTAGTCGCCTAAAAAAGCTCTTTTCATACGCTCGAAAATCGATTGATTCTGCTCATGCGTATGCTCGCCGCTTTGTTTGCCGAACTGGCGCAGCAAATCTTTTTGATCTTCGCTCAAATTCGTCGGCGTTACCACGATCACTTTCACGTGCTGGTCCCCTTGACCGAAGCCGCGCAAGTGAGGAACCCCTTTTCCTTTTAAGCGGAAATAGGTGTCGGTTTGCGTGCCTGCCGGAATCTTGAGCTTTACTTTCTCCGTCAGCGTAGGAATTTCGATCTCATCGCCAAGTGCCGCTTGCATGAACGTTAAAGGCACTTCGCAGTAAACGTCATTGCCTTCGCGTTCGAAAAATTCATGGGACTTCACGCGAATAACAACGTAAAGATCCCCTGATGGGCCTCCGCGCGTGCCGCTTTCGCCTTCGCCGGATACGCGTAGTTGTGCGCCGTCATCCACACCTGCTGGTATCTTAATGTGAATGGTGCGCTGTTTTTTCACTTTGCCGGCGCCATGACAGGTTCCGCATTTGTCTTTGATGATTTTGCCCGAGCCGTTACATTGCGTACATACGCGGCGGTTAACAATACGGCCAAACGCCGTATTTTGTACGACTTCCTGCTGACCGCTGCCGTGACAGCCGCCGCAAGTTTCAGGCTTCGTTCCCGGCTTAGCGCCAGATCCTTGACACGTATCGCAATTTTCCGTTCGTGGAATGTGAATGTCGGTTTCTTTGCCGAAAACAGCTTCCTTGAACTCAATCGTCATCGTGTACTGCAGATCGTTTCCGCGTTGCGGAGCGTTCGGATTCCGACGGTTCCCACCGCCGCCACCACCGAAGAACATATCAAAAATATCGCCAAAACCGCCGCTGAAATCTTGGCCGCCCATACCTTGGTTCGGATCAACGTGGCCAAAACGGTCATATTGGGCTTTCTTTTGATCATCGCTTAGCACATCATAAGCGTCTTTTGCTTCTTTGAATTTATCTTCCGCATCAGCAGCTTTATTCACGTCAGGGTGATACTGACGCGCCATTTTACGGTAAGCCTTCTTGATGTCTTCTTGCGAAGCATCCTTGCCGACCCCAAGCACCTCGTAATAATCACGTTTACTCATTGTTCCACTCCCATGTTCAAGACTACAAACGGAAAGTCAAAGCCACGGAGAACCCCCCTTGGCTTTGACTCATACGTTTCTACACATCCAGTATTACTATAGGATATGTTTATTTTTTTTGTTCGTCAACAACTTCGTAATCCGCATCCACAACATTTTCTCTGCCTTTAGGAGCTTCGCCAGCGCCAGCCGCGCCGCCTTCAGGACCTTGAGCGGCAGAAGCTTGCTCATACAGCTTCACGGAAAGCTGTTGAATCACTTCTGTAAGCTCTGCAGTTGCTGCTTTGATGGTTTCAAGATCGTTGCCAGCCAGAGCAGTTGTTACTTTCTCTTTGGCAGCATTGGCTTTATCGATCTCGCCTTGGTCAACTTTGTCGCCAAGATCTTTGATCGTTTTGTCTACGGAATATACGAGTTGGTCCGCTTCGTTGCGAGCTTCTACAAGCTCTTTGCGAGCGCGGTCTTCCTCAGCATGCGCTTCCGCGTCTTTCACCATTTGCTCAACTTCCGCATCGCTTAAGCCGCTGGAAGAAGTGATCGTGATTTTTTGGCTTTTGCCAGTTCCTTTATCCAAAGCGGATACGTTAACGATACCGTTGGCATCGATATCGAAGCTAACTTCGATTTGCGGTACGCCGCGCGGAGCCGGAGGAATATCACCAAGCATGAAACGGCCCAGTGTTTTGTTGCCGCTAGCCATGGAGCGCTCACCTTGAAGCACGTGAATCTCAACGCTAGTTTGATTATCTGCATAAGTGGAATACACTTGTGATTTCGTTGTAGGGATCGTCGTATTACGGTCGATCATTTTCGTGAACACGCCGCCTGCTGTTTCGATACCAAGGGAAAGCGGAGTTACGTCTAGAAGTACAACGTCTTTCACTTCGCCTGTCAAAACACCAGCTTGAACAGCTGCGCCAAGCGCAACAACTTCGTCCGGGTTAACGCCTTTATGCGGATCTTTGCCTGTCAGTTTTTTGATTGCTTCTACAACTGCAGGAATACGTGTGGATCCGCCGACAAGAACAACTTTGTCGATTTGGCTAGTGGAAAGCCCGGAATCCTGCAAAGCTTGACGTGTTGGTCCAAGAGTTCTTTCTACCAAATGAGCGGAAATCTCTTCGAATTTCGCGCGAGTCAAGTTAAGCTCCAAATGCTGAGGAACGCCGTCAGCTACCGTAATGAACGGAAGGGAAACCGTCGTTGTAAGTACGCCGGAAAGTTCTTTTTTCGCTTTTTCAGCAGCATCTTTCAAACGTTGGACAGCTGCTTTATCTTTGCTTAGGTCGATGCCTTGCTCTTTTTTGAATTCGGCTACGAGGTAATCGATGATGACTTGGTCAAAATCATCTCCGCCAAGCTTGTTGTCACCGCTTGTAGCTTTAACTTCGAAGAAGCCGTCGCCCAATTCAAGGATGGACACGTCAAACGTACCGCCCCCAAGGTCATAAACAAGAATCGTTTGATCTTCTGTTTTTTCCAAACCGTAAGCAAGCGCTGCAGCAGTTGGCTCATTGACGATACGAAGTACTTCTAGACCGGCAATTTTACCAGCATCTTTGGTCGCTTGACGTTGGCTGTCATTAAAGTAAGCTGGAACCGTGATAACCGCTTGTGTCACAGATTGACCAAGGTAAGCCTCTGCATCGGCTTTCAGCTTTTGCAGGATAATCGCGGAAATCTCTTGCGGCGTGTAGTCTTTGCCGTCGATGTGTTCTTTGTGGTTCGTACCGATATGGCGTTTGATCGAGCTGATTGTTTTGTCAGGGTTTGTGATCGCTTGACGCTTAGCTGTTTCACCAACAACGCGCTCGCCATCTTTTTTGAAACCAACAACGGAAGGCGTCGTGCGGTTACCTTCTGGGTTAGGAATAACGACGGCTTCTCCGCCTTCCATAACAGCTACGCAAGAATTTGTAGTACCTAAGTCAATACCAATAACTTTACTCATGTTAAAGCTTCCTCCTTTTTGCTCCTAGGGAACATGTAAATAGATTGGATATTTTTAAAAATAATAAGATTACACGCTAACTTTCACCATTGCTGGTCGAATGACTTTATCTTTGAGAATATAGCCTTTTTGAAGCTCCTCAACCACAATGCCTTCTTCGTGCTCGTCGGATTCAACTTGCATCACAGCTTGGTGGAATTCCGGGTTAAATGGCTGACCTACAGCTTCGATCGGCTTAAGACCCTCAGTTGTCAGCACTTGATACATGCCGCGGTACGTCATGTCCAAGCCTTTCGCCAATGCGTCGAAATCCTTCGTCTCTTTGCTTGATGTCAGCGCCCGATCGAAGTTGTCTACAATCGGCAGAAGCTGCTCGATCAATTTAACCGAAGCATATTTAGCAAAGTCTTCCTTCTCCGCTCTAGCGCGGCGGCGGAAGTTGTCGAAGTCCGCTTGAACGCGTAATAAACGCTGATAGTTTTCTTCGGCTTGCACACGCGCCTTCTCCAATTCGCCGGCTTCCTCGGAAGCGTCAGCTTGGGAGTCTTGAGCAACCGCATCTTCTTCGTTTTCAGCGATTTGCTCGTTGTCGGCTGCGTATGTAGTGTTCACGTCTTGCTCATCTGTTTTGTTATCAGTACTCAATTGTCCTTCACCTCCTAAACATAATACACCAAAATTTCTATATCGTCAGTTTGCCCAGCTTTAGCCTTCTTCAAAAGGCTGCTTCATCTTAATAACCGTATGAATACGCAGTACAGCGGCAGCAACCTCTCCTGCAGCCTGCAGTGCATGAATTTTCACATCCGCCGGGTCCACAATGCCGGCTTCGACGAAGTCCGTAACCATCCCGGTATCGCAATCGATTCCGAGGCTGTCGGTTTCCATCGCGATTTGCGCGGCTTTCAGCTCTTCCACCTTCTCAAGCGGATTGTATCCCGCATTGACGACGATTTGAGCAAGCGGCTTGCGCAATGCTCCCGCGACAGCGGCTACACCGAAGCCCTCCATGCCCTTCATCGTTTCGCGAAGGCGCTCCAGATCATGTGCAACCGCCATCTCCGCGGCACCGCCTCCAGGCAAGTACCCGCCGCGCACGGCGGCTTGCACGGCCGAGGCGGCATCCTTCGCGATGCGCGACCGTTCATGCGCCGCTTCGCGCGTTGCGGCGCCAACAATCACGGTCACGTGCTGCTCACCGTGACCGCCGGCCACGCGCACACGCCCCAGCCCTTCGTCGTACGCGGCATAGCCCGCGCGGCCTAGCGCCGCGCCAAGCTCCGACGCGCTCTTGCGGAGCGCCGTGCGCCGCACCGGCCGGGCGCCGGTGTGTTCACTGAGGAGCTGCAAGTCCCTGCGGGACAAGCGCTGCAGCACGATAATGCCGTGGTCGGAGCAGAACTGCTCCGCCTCGGGGTCAACCCCGCGGTCGGAGGCAATCAGCCCGACGCCAAGCTCCAGCAGCGATTCGAGCGAGCTGCGGAAGTGCTCTCTCAGCTGCATGTAGCGTCCGAAGCCTGCTTCCGTGACCAGCGATTCCTCGCTGACCGCCTCAGGCTCCAAAGCGTCATGCAGCACAAGAATGCGGGCATCACGGCGCTCCTGCTCGAGATGCAGGTTCATCGGCTTCTGGTTCAGCAGAATGCCGGTCCATACTTCGCTGTTCGCCTCTTCATGGGCGATCACGCTGTCAGCGAAGCGGTAGCCGTCTTCGCGAAGCTTCGCCTCGCCGACCGCTTCGGCAGCTTGAACGATGAGCCTCGCGATATCCCGCTGCTCTCGGCCCGCCGTGATGGCGATGCGCTTTAGAGCGGCATCACCTAAACCCGAGATCGTGCGGCTCCGGCGCTCTAAGCTTTGTACCGCCAGCTCGATGCCTTGCAGCATCCCGCTGACGACTTTGGCAACTGGAACGCCGCGCGTGACTTGGGCGACGCCTTCTTGTACCAGCGCGCCGGCAAGTACCGTTGCCGTCGTCGTTCCGTCGCCGATTTGCCGCTGCTGGCTCCGGGCAACCTGAATCATTAGTCTGGCTGCGGGATGGGTGACGTCCATTTTTTCCAAAATCGTGACGCCATCATTCGTAATAATGACTTCGCCCTGCCCGCCTACCAGCATGGTATCAAGCCCTTTAGGGCCTAGCGTGCCCTCGACCGCAGAACAAATAGCCCTAACGGCTGATGCATTATTAACTAAAGTAGAGTAGCGTTCTTCGCCTTCGCTGTGAACCGTCTTCATACCGCTCATTTGCCGTACCAACGTCCCAGCACGTCTTCCATATGCTTAGATAAATGGTTCATTAAACTAATGACCCTGCCATATTCCATCCGCGTAGGCCCCAAAATGCCTATCGTACCCAAAGGCTGGCCGCCGATCGAATAGGAGGCCGTGATCAAGCTGCAATTATTGATTGCTTCAATACTATTTTCAGCACCGATTTTAATCTCAATGCCTTCATTTGACGGTGTAAATAATTTGATAAGCGTAGGAGCTTCCTCCAATAGATCAAAAATGCTTTTCACCTTTTCAACATCTTTGAACTCAGGCTGTGTCAGCATATTGGTCATACCGCTAAGAAATACACGGTCCTTATCATCGCTTTGCAGCACGCTTTCCACAACGGAAAGTAGCTCCTGGTAGCCATTCACATACTTGCTCAACTCGCTTGAAACTTCATTGTACAGTCGGGACTTAAACTGAACCAGCGGCACATTTTTGAGTCTGGAGTTTAAAATGTTAACGACCTTCTCAATCTCAGACATCCGTATGCCTTCAGGAATCGTCACTGTTTTGTTCTCGACATGTCCCGTATTTAAGACGATAATCGCAACGGCTGTCGTTTCCGAGAGCGGGATAATCTGCAAATGTTTCAGGGTTGTGCTAAAAACTTCGGGACCGAGCACAATCGACGTGTAATTCGTTAGAGAGGAAAGCATTCCTGCGACGTGCTGAATGACCCCTTCCATCTCATGAATTCTTTCGGCGAAAGCGCCTTTCATCGAATTCAGATCGTTATCAGCCAATGTTCCATGCTGCAGCAAGTGATCGACATAGTAACGATAACCTTTGTGCGAGGGAATACGACCAGCGGACGTATGGGGCTGCTCCAAGTAGCCCATCTCTTCGAGATCGGACATTTCATTGCGGATCGTAGCCGGACTGAAACCGACATTCCCCCGCTTCGAAATACTTCTTGAACCGATTGGCTCTGCTGAACGAACATAATCATCTATGATAGCACTTAAAATCATGCGCTGGCGTTCCGTCAACATCAAATACCCCTCCTCTTCACAAATCGCTCTATGATCACTTTCGTTAGCACTCGTATTTAGTGAGTGCTAAATCCTAATACAAAAATAACAGACCCTAAGGTCTGTTGTCAAGTCAATCCAATCGTTTAAGTACGGCGATTTCGTCGCAGCAATACTGTTTTTTGCAATGCATGCAATCTTTCCAAACCTTCTCCGGAAAAATCTCTTTTGGCACTAAGGTAAATCCGTTTTTTTGAAAAAAAGCAACCTCATACGTTAGCGCCATAACCTTCACAATACCTTGGCTTCTTGCTTCTTCAACCAGGAAATTCACAAGCTTGCCGCCGATCCCTTGCCCTTTGTATCCTGGCGTCATCCCCAGCGAGCGAATCTCGACAAGATCTGGCCCAAGCTTCGTCAGGGAGCCGCAGCCAATGAGAAGTCCGTCGTGCTCGGCCACGACGAAGGAGTCGATTTGCTCTTCCAGCATCTCTTTGGTGCGCGGCAGCATAATGCCCTGCTTCGCATAGCCTTGTATAATTTCATAAAGCTTATCGATATCGATGATCGACGCTTTCCTCACGGACACTGTAGTTGATGAATTCACTGTCACCCCACCAATCGCAAAAAAATGCATAAAACCCACGCTAGCGTTCTCACGGCTTTACCGCTGAACAGCTTGTGGATTCATGTATAAATATACAACATCACGTATATTTGCACAAGGGATTTTTTGTATGATTCCAGCAGCGCCTGATGAATAACCTAGGTGAGGAATGAGGCAAACACTTCATTGCCCAGCAGGATGCCGTGTTTGGACAATCGATACCCTTCCGGCGTTCGTTCCAGCAGTTTTTTCTGCTCCCAACCTTTGATTGTTTCTCCAAAATGCGATTCAATCGTTTCCCCGAACTGTTCTTGGAAATCAGCGTCCCGAACGCCTTCCAATAGACGCAAGCCAACCATCATGAAATCTTCCATCGCTTCCTGCCGTGTAACTTCAAATTGCTCCATGACCGGCAAGCCCGCTTTGGTTGCCTCGATGTAAGGCTGAATCCCTTTCACATTCACGTGGCGCTGTCTGTTCATATATCCATGCGCACCTGCGCCTAGCCCGTAATAGGAGCGATTCCGCCAATACATCGTATTGTGCCTGCTCTCCCGGCCCGGTTTAGCAAAGTTGCTTATTTCATATTGTTTGTAACCCGCGGCTTCCAAACGCTTCATAATGAGCTCATACATATCGACCTCTTCATCTTCGCTTGGCAGTGGCAGTTGATTTTTGTTGAAGAGCGTATGGAACAGCGTGTTTTCTTCTACTTTTAAACTATAAATGGAATAATGCTGAAGATCGAGCGACAGTGCCTCATCTAATGTTGCATTCATGATATCGACGGTTTGTTTCGGCAGGCCGAACATTAAGTCGATGGACAAATTGTCAAAGCCCAACTTTTTGGCATTTTCAATGCTTCGATGCACATCATCCGTATTATGAATGCGGCCAATCGCCGCGAGCAGCTCATTGTTAAAAGATTGCACGCCGAAGCTGATGCGGTTGACGCCGCCTTCTTTCATAACAGCAAGCTTATCTTCATCCGTCGTTCCCGGATTGGCCTCCATCGAAAATTCGACTTCCGCCGGATCTGCCGGGAAATAGGTGCGAACCATTCGCAAAAACCGCTCCATCTGATCAGGAAGCAGCACGGTCGGCGTTCCTCCGCCCACGAAAATCGTTTCTACTTTGGCTGGCGGGTTATTTCTTACGGTAAGCTCCATCTCCCGCTCCAGCGCATCTAAATATTCCATGACAGGCTGGCCTTTGAGCACATAGGAGTTAAAATCGCAATAATGGCATTTATTCGTGCAAAACGGGATATGAATATACACCGCAGTCGGAGCCGCATTAGTAACTAGCATAGGGATATTTCCTTTCTATCCCGGATAAAAGGCTTCGTCCTCCTCTTGGACGGGCGCGTTTATCAAGGTTGGTGCGAAACTGATAAAAAGCCAAGGGGCAGAGTACTCTGCCACCCCAGCTTCTTATTTCTTCCACAAACTATTCGTCTATTTTGAGAACCGCCATGAACGCTTCTTGCGGCACTTCAACGCTGCCGACTTGCTTCATGCGCTTTTTGCCTTCTTTTTGCTTATCAAGCAATTTACGCTTACGCGAAATGTCACCGCCATAACACTTGGCAAGGACGTTTTTACGCATCGCTTTCACCGTTTCACGGGCTACAATCTTTTGTCCGATTGCCGCTTGAATCGGCACTTCGAACATTTGGCGCGGAATTAAATCCTTCAGCTTATCGCAAATGATTTTGCCGCGGTGATACGCGGTATCACGGTGAACGATGAAGGAGAGCGCATCGACCTGCTCGGAATTGAGCAAAATATCCATTTTCACGAGACTCGATTTCTTGTACCCGGATATCTCGTAATCAAAGGACGCGTAGCCCTTCGTTCTGGATTTCAACATGTCGAAGAAATCATAAACGATTTCGGACAATGGGATGTCGTAAGTCAATGTGACGCGATTGGAATCCAAATACTCCATATTCAAGTATTCGCCGCGCTTGCCTTGGCACAAATCCATAATCGTACCTACATAATCGTTCGGCACAATGACGGAAGCTTTGACGTAAGGCTCTTCAACGAAATCAATGCGCTGCGGATCCGGGTAATTCGATGGATTATCGATATCCATGACATCGCCGTTCGTTAGCGTAATGCGGTAGATAACGCTTGGCGCCGTAGTGATCAACGGAATGTTGAACTCACGTTCGATTCGTTCCTGAATGATTTCCATGTGGAGCAGTCCCAAGAATCCGCAGCGGAAGCCAAATCCTAGAGCTGTCGATGTTTCAGGCTCGAAACGAAGCGATGCGTCATTGAGCTCCAGCTTTTGCAAAGCTTCACGCAAATCATTGTAGTCGGTCGTTTCAATCGGATACAGTCCGCAGAATACCATCGGGTTGATCCGGCGGTAACCCGGCAGCGGTTCCGGCGCTTGGCGATCCGCTTCGGTTACCGTGTCCCCGACACGCGTATCTCCGACATTTTTGATGCCCGCTACGATAAAACCAACATCTCCGACCTCAAGGGACGGAACGGAGGACATTCTTGGCTTGAAAGCTCCAACCTCGATAACTTCAAAGGTTTTGTTTGTCGCCATCATTTTAATTTTGGAGCCTGCCTTGATCGAGCCATCCACGACACGTACATAAACGATAACACCTTTGTATGCGTCGTAATGGGAGTCGAAAATCAGCGCTTTAAGCGGGTTGTCAGGATCACCTTGCGGTGCGGGCACCTTCTGACAAACTTGCTCAATGATCTCCTTGATCCCGATGCCGGCTTTCGCAGAAGCCAGAACCGCTTCGCTGGCATCAAGGCCGATCACGTCCTCAACTTCCTGCTTCACTTTATCCGGATCAGCGCTCGGCAAGTCGATTTTATTAATAACAGGTAAAATTTCTAAATTGTTTTCCAGAGCCAGATACACGTTAGCCAGCGTTTGCGCTTCAATCCCTTGCGCAGCATCGACGACCAGCAAAGCTCCTTCACACGCCGCAAGACTTCGGGATACCTCATAAGTAAAGTCGACGTGTCCCGGTGTATCGATCAGATTGAGAATGTAATCTACGCCGTCATCCGCACGGTAATTCAGTCTTACCGCCTGCAGCTTGATCGTAATCCCGCGTTCCCGCTCCAGATCCATTTGGTCAAGCACTTGCTCCTGCATCTCACGGGTTGACAAAGCTCCTGTATATTCCAAAATACGGTCGGCCAGTGTCGATTTACCGTGATCGATATGAGCGATAATTGAAAAGTTTCGAATTCTTGATTGTCTTTCGCGAATGTCAGTCATGCTAACGTATTAACCCCCACAACATGCAAATAATTTTCATTATAGCAGTTGTGGGAAGTTGCAGCAATGTACCCGCTATCCTTTCCCTAGTATGGCGTCAAATATTGACACAAACAGCTTGATGCCATGATGCGCAATAATTTGCAGCAGATCCCCGAGTTTGTTGCCCACATGATTCAGCGAATTGTCGTGATCGGCTACGGGATCCGCTTTCTTTTCCGCTTCGGGCTTTGCGGTTGCCGTGGCTTTGGCTGCTGCATCGCCTTTCGGAGTCGGTGATGGCTTCGTAACGGTAGTGGTCGTGATATTCGCAGCCGCCGGCTTCACTGTCTCTTGAGCCGCTTTTCCTGAAGGCTGAGGGCCTTGTATCCGCTCCATCCCGCTGGACGCCAAGCTGACACCGAACAAAATACAGAACAGCAGCAGCAATCCGAACAAGCCCACTTTGATATAAAACTGCCTCAGCTTCATGGAAAGGCCTCCTTCAATTCGCTTTTAAGATTGCTTCGGGTTTGCAACCGGCGCATCAACTTTTTTGGCGTTCAAAATCACTTCCGAAATGGCTTCCGCCAGCCAGTCCGTTGTCCGGTAGCACTCCTCCAGTGAGTTATATGGACCGCCTACCTCGATCAATATACTGTTTGGCGAAAAGTTTTGATTATATAATCCGTTGCCTTCGCTTGCTTCCTTCGCATGAATTCCTTTGGAGATTCCAGGATGCTTGGCTTCCAGCACTTGATGAATCTTATTGGCAAATTCCTCATTCTTTTTCCAATTCGGATTTTTCCCGCCGACGATGAAATACACCTGTGCGTAATCCTTGCCGTCAATGGTGGCGGTTGTTTTATTACGCGCAGCAGAGTCGCGGTGGATATCGAAGTAATACTGTAAATCCGGATGTTGGGCCGCGGCTTCCTGGAGCGTTTTCAAAGAATACTTGTAGGAGTAAGGATATTCGAAGTTTTTAACCGTACTCGGATACACCGTTTGGGAATGAACCGATCCTATGCCGTCTTTCTCTAGATTTTGCGCTAACCGCTGACCGACGGAGATGATATTGACGGTATCGCTGTAAGCCTTGTCCGGGTTCGTAACCCCCTTAAGCTCTGGCAGGAAGGATTCATTGCTGTGGGTTTGGTAAATGAAAGCAACATTGTCACCTGCCGATTTGGGCGGCTGTCCTACTGGATTTGCGATAGGCGCTGTAGTGCCTACGGGTGATGGCTCCAGCGATGGAGAAGGAAGAGGATTTTTGGCCTCTGCTTCCAGATCGGAGGGATTGGGACTGTAGTCGATAGGGTCGCTGGGGTTAATGGCGCTCCCGCTTCCTTTGACCAAGACCGTCGTCTTATTGGCATCCATCCCTGGGACTTCGCTAGCTACCAAACTTTTCGGATCGCTCGGATTGATGTCCGTTAAGAACTGGAAGGCGAAATGAAAGACATTATGTTGAGAGAATGTGAATTTCTTCTGGTCTTTATTCAGATGAGGCACTTCCATGCCGAGCATATCGATAAAAAATTGATTCGTGACGGATGCGGCCAAACTTTTCATTGACGAAACCGGTGAAGTGGTCTTGACTTTGTTCTGCAAGTAGCCGCCTACACCAATTAATACGAAGATGGCTAAGGTTGCTGTACTGAGAATAAAAAACGTTTTTCCGACGGAACTGGCGCTCTGAAACGTTTTTCGAACATGGCTGAGATTGAGTGTGGCTGATGTCCATTTCATAGTTTGATTCCTCCTAAACTATCTTAATTCAATCTATGAAACGGGCTTCGTCGATAGAACCTGAAACGATAGATTTTTTATGATAGAGAGAGAACACAAAAAAGAACCCCATCAGGGGTTCTCGGTCAATCATATAGAGCTATGCTAGCGATTCGAAATCGAACGAGCCTTTGGCTACGATCGTTACTCCGCTTGTTTTGTTAAGAACAGTGGGACCGTTATATAGTTTGAGCAAGCTCTTGTCGCTCGATTTCTGTGCACTCTTGGCGGTTAGTCGGTTATGAACTTTCTTCATGTGCTTCAGCATAGAGAATCCTTCCTTTCACAATGGACTTGAGTGAAGACACGAGCTTCGCGTTTCGTTCCGATAACGCCATCATGACTTGATGATGGTGGCGCGGCGGAATATCCGTCCTTGTTTTGAAATGTATGGAGGAAACGATCGTCGGATGCAGCTTGACGCAATAAATATATTCGAATTCGCCGTCTTCTTTATCCTTGGCTCGGCCGAGGTAGATGTTCGTCTTTTCGCCGCGGTAGCATTCCGCTAAGTAGCTGGTAGGATCATTCACGTTGAAGCTGTGGTTGCTGCTCACCTGACCGGCGCGGCCAAACTGTTGTAAAGTGACACCGTCATCCAGCAGTTCGAACAGCGTAGCAGCGGTCACTTCTTGAAGCTCAATTATACCACAATTGGTATCAAATGTCTTATGGAATTTATCCAAAACGCGGTCATAATCCACACTGGAGACACTAAGCGAATCCAAAGCATCGAACAGGAAACTGCGTATCGCATCGTTCTTTTTCATATCAGATAGTTTATAGCGTTTTTTATGTGCTGCAATGGAGCTCTTAATAGGATATAAATGAGGGCCTGCCAACTCCGCAATCTCTCTATCGTTCTGCCCGTCATCGATGCGCAGCGAATGGTAGCCTTCCAAGTAGTCCGGCAGTTCACAAGCTATCGACATGATAAGAAATGTCCTGCTGTGCCCTAACTCTCCAATACAGAGCCCGATGAGCACCAAGAGATTCGCATAAGTCAAAGGGTGCTGAAAGTCCTCCCGCGTCAAAATGAGAAGGGCAAAATCCGCTTCTTCCAGATGTTCTTTGAGCATTTTCAATTTATGCTGAGATGCCGTCAGAACACCCTGATTAATGACCGTGACATCAGCTGTGGATGCAAGCTGCGTTTGATAGAATTCAGCCCATAGCAGACTATCAAGCGAACAGCCAATAAATATTTTCGGTTTCATTTGTCTCTCAGTCCTAACTCCTTCAGCATCCGTTTCACCGTATACGTGGCCGGTCCCAGTCCCGCCATCAAGCCCGAGGGATGATCAGCCTTATAAGTAAGCGGTGTCAAGCCAAGCAGATCCGTGGCTATATGCAAGTCTTCTTTTTCCGGAATGAGAAAATAAGTTCTCTCCAGACCGATCTGCCCGATAAACAGACCCAGCTCCAGAATAACATTATCGCGAACTGTGCTGACGACCGAGTCTCTTAAAAGCGTTAAATCATTCGGTTGAAAAACAAAGATGGCAAAATCGCTAGCTTGAGCCTGCTTAATTAGTGGGGCTAGTGTCGTATGTGAAGGGGGGAATAAAAGTTGGCTCCAAACCGTGACGTCACAGGAAAAATGGAGATTAGCTTGCAAAGCCTCTGCAACGTCAACGCTTTCAGCAGATGATCCGATAAACAGTCTTGCCAGAGGTGATCCGTTCACAGAATCACTCCCTTCATTTTGGATAGTCGTCAGTTATTTCGACGCCTCCCATCTTTTTCCTGCCGGTTGCAGCTAAAATAAGGCAAAAAAAGAACTGTTCCCACGTATCGCCGCGGACCCAGTTCCCGTTCAATCAATGTGTATAAGCGGCCACGTTCTCCACGCTAACCGCATCGTGTAAAGCCGCATTCAAGCCGCTGGCAATAATATTGGCGATGTCCTCGATAAACTGGTCGATTTCCTTCGGGGTGACCAGCAAATCGTGACCGACAGGGTTCAGCACTTCTTTGACGAGCTGCAGGCGCTCCTCCTCATGTATATTGTCCAGCAGCCCAAGAATTTGCCCGGTATTGCTCGTCTGCTCGCTAAAATGCTTATGCATCAGATCGAACGCATTATTCACAATCGTCGAGGCATACACAACGGTGGGAACCCCAATGGCGATTACAGGGATGCCAAAATTCTCTTTCGTCAGGCCTTTGCGCTTGTTCCCGATGCCAGAGCCCGGATGGATGCCAGTATCCGCTATTTGAATGGTTGTGTTTACCCGGTCCAAGGATCGGGAAGCCAAAGCATCGACGGCAATGATGAAATCAGGCTTGGATTGTTCGACAATTCCCATTACGATATCGCTGCTCTCAATTCCCGTCGTCCCAAGTACGCCTGGCGCTACCGCGCTGACCGGCCGATAACCGGGGCTCACATCCTCAGGCATTAATTCAAAGTAATGACGGGTAACCATCACATTGTCCACGACGAGCGGACCGAGAGCATCGGGTGTGACATTGGAATTGCCGAGCCCGATAATGAGCGCTTTCGCATTTTGCGGGATGCCGATCTCCCGCAGAAACTGCTCGAACTCTTGAGCCAGTTTCGTGGCTACACGGTCTTGCAGCTGGCTGTCTTTCTCCCGCAGAGCAGGAACTTCAATCGTTATATAATGTCCGAGAAGTTTGCCAAGGGCTCTTGAGCCTTCTTCGTTTTTCACATTGATTTTGGTAACGCGTATCCCGTTTTCGCGAGTGGACTCCTGTTCAATGCCAGGAATCGGCTGCCCCTGATTAGCTGCATGAGCCATATCCCTAGCATCCAGCGCAAGATCCGTATGTGTTGTAAAAGAGCTTAAGTCCATAGAAGTTCCCCTTTCTCAGGTGCATTGCATCTCATAGTGTGTGTCGATTTTAAAGCCGTTATGCAAAAACGAAGACCACTGAAAACCTATTGACAGGTCTTGCATTTTCAATAGTTGCATGGTAGAATACTTAAAGTTGTCAGCAAACATACAAATGTAACGTTGAACCGTGTTTTGTAAGTAGGAGGTGAATTTCATGCCAAACATTAAATCCGCTATTAAACGAGTAAAAGTTAGCGAAAAGCGCCGTCTTCGTAACGCTTCCCAAAAGTCCGCTCTGCGTACTGCTGTGAAAGCTTTCGAAACAGCTGTAAGCCCAGAAGCTCTAATTAACGCTTCCAAGAAATTAGACAAAGCAGCTTCTAAAGGCTTAATCCATAAAAATGCCGCTAACCGCAAGAAGTCCCGTCTGGCTAAAAAGCTGAACGCTCTTACGGCTCAAGCGTAATACAGGACATAAAAAGCAAAAGTCCAGTTCTCTTCGGAGAGCTGGGCTTTTTTCCATGTAAAAAACCTTCCTAGGCAGCAAGCCTAAGAAGGAACATTTCTAATCCTAACACTTTATCGATTTTCCCCGTTTTCATTTGGAAATCCAGATCGGCCAACTGGGCCATGATCTCGCTCAGCTTCTCGATCTTATATTTCCGCGCCTGCCCCTCGGCTACTTTCACGGCGAAAGGATGCAAACCGATCTGCGAAGCCATTTGCTGCTGCGAATACCCCTGTTTGCTGAGCTCCTTGACCTGCAGCATGATGCGAAACTGCCTGGCGATAAGAGCGGCTATTTTGATCGGCTCTTCCCGCTGCTTCAGCAGTTCCTCCAAGATGACGAAAGCGCGCTCCAGCCTTACATTCACAATGTCTTCAATAAGTATGAAAACATTTTGCTCCGTGCTCCTGGCGACGAGCTGGTCGATGACATCTGCCGACGCCTCGTTGCCGGCGCCCACATATAGGGAAATCTTCTCAATCTCAGCCGATAAGGCTTGTAAATTCCCGCCTGTGTAGAGTATTAATTGATCCGCGGCTTCACTGGTAAATGAAAACCCGCGCTGCCGCGCTCCGGCCGCCACCCACTGCTGCAGCTCATCCGGGCTAAGCGACAGGAAAGGAACGGCCGCTTCCATGTCTTTGAGAGCTTTAACGATCTTCTTGCGCTCGTCTAATTTATCCGCGTCCACCGTAAAAACAACGACGGTATGCTCTGCGGGCGATTTTAAATAGTCGGTCAATCGATCCAAATGATGTTCAATCTTGGTGCTTTCCTTGGCGCCTGTAAAAAACAACGCGTTCTTGGCGATGACAAGCTTCTTCGGCACCATGAAAGGGAGTGTCTCAGCATCCTCCAGCACAGATGAGAGCGAGATCTCGCTTAAATCGAATTTGCTTACGGCAAATTCCTTATGTTCCGGCTCAATGAGTGAATCCGTCAATACTTGGATAAACTCTCTCATCTTATATTTCTCAGGACCGTAGCACAAGTACACGGGTGCCTGCCGACCTGCTTGTATATCTTTTAATGCTCTCTTTGCGTCCATAGCTGGCCTCCACTCCTCGCTATCATTTTACCAACAACAAAGGGATTACGTCAAAGTCCTAAGACCTTACCGTAATCCCTTTGTCTGTCTATTTAAACACCGGTTAAAGGCTCTAGAAACCTTAGACCGTGTGGGCGAACCCCCATACTTGCTTTAGCTTTCGTATAATTTAACATACGCAGGAGCCGCTATATTGGTGCGTTCGTTTCAACAATTTTAGGGCGTTTCTTCCTTTTTCAGATTCACGTCAACGCGAATCGTATGGAGCGTGCCCCCGCTTTGAACTTGATAAAATAACTTGTCATCCTTGGACCATTCCACCAGTGTGATCACGTCCTCTGACTGCCAAACTTGCTTGGACGCAAATACGATTTCCAGCGTTTCGCTATTACGGATCACAACGTGATGATCTTCAACAGCTGCTGTCAAAGTCCCCGAAGCTGATTTCAGAAAATTATCAGTAACCGGTACGGTCAACGAAAACATACCGACGCCGGAATCCCTCTCTACCCCTTTTTTCGCAACAGGGGTAGAGGTCGGCTGAGTTGTTGGGGCAAAGCTATTCGCTATGTTGTTGGGCTCTGCAACTAGCGGGGCAGGCGGATTCGATTGCTTCGGCTCTGCACCCTTCAGGTTGCCTCCAACCGTGGCGGACGGATCTTGCATGCGCTCCGGCGCCGAAGTTGAAGGCTCCACACGCGATGCATCATTAGCATCCTTCGGCGGAGACGGCTTGATCGTATCCGGTTTTTCAAGCGGTGCATTCGTTGTCGCTTGCGGTGGCGGTCCACCTGTCTCTGATGTTTGCAGCTGCTGCTTTAGATCGGATTTCGGATCTGCTGCGTGTGCGGTATCATTGTTCTGGTTGGCGGAAAACTCGTTAGCGTCAGGCGTACCGGAGATTTTCATCTTGTCGGCAGTTTCCGGATTCCCTTCCGCACTCACTTTCGAATCCGAGGCTGCCGAACTGCTATGCTCAGCCCTTTGCTTAGATGCTGCCATCGGCAGCAGGCCGTCAGCATTATCCATCACAGGATGCTTTAGATTAAAAGCAAAGAATCCGAGAATGAGACCTGCGGCAACAACACCACTTGCAAATTTCCAAGAGAACTGCGATCCAAGCCGGCGTGTCCAAGGGAGTCTAGTGGGCTGTCCTTGTTCGATCTGTTTGACTTCTGTGCGGAAGACAGCTGCTTTGTCGGTAATGGACGCCGCGGCTACTTTATCAATTTCGTCCAGCTGCGGCAAAATGGCATCGACCAAACTGTATGGAGGAACAACCTTTGGTAATTGGGCTAATTCACCCGATATTCTTTGTAAACGTTCAAACATTTGTGCACATTCCAAACAATAGGCCAAATGAGCGTGGAGCTCATCTTCCTCTTGCGAATCCAGATCTCCATCCAGCTGCCTTTGCATAAGTTCCATCACCTCTTGACAATTCATCCCCGAACACCTCCTTTCTGATATTCTTGGAGCAGCGATTGTAACTGCTGTCTGGCGCGAAATAAGTAAGACTTCACCGTATTCAGCGGTAAATTCAAAGATTCGGCAATTTCATGATACGAAAAGTCTTGCAAATAACGGAGAACAACTACAGATCGATGGTGCTCGGGAAGCTTATCGATTGCTTCTCGAATATCTTTGGCTAGATAGCCGGTCATGATTTCATATTCAACATTGTGCTCTGCAGTAAAGGTCATATCATGCTCATCAATAGAAACCGTCGGTTTCGCCTTGCGAAATTTATCGATGCAGATGTTTGTCACAATCCGCTGTACCCACGTCTTGAACAACGCTTTTTCTTCATATGAATTAATTTTCGTATAAATCCGAAGGAGCGCCTCCTGCGAAGCATCAAGGGCATCTTGTTCATTATTCAAAATATAATAAGCGGTTCGATAGACGTGAGACTCAATTTCTCGCAATAGGGTAATGAGTGCATCACGATCACCGGCCTGAGCTCTTTTAACCAGTTCGGGTGCTACCACTGGGATCCCTCCCTCTTGCAATCTTACAGACGCAGCAGCGTCTCATAATGTTGCAATGGTTTTAGAATAAATAATAATAAGGCGGTTCGCAACTACCAGAATAACAAAATTTCATGAATAAATACACTTCTTAGACGTAAAAGAACCGGATTAGTTTAATCCATAACGGATGAATCCGTCCATCCCCTTTCTTATTTCGGTCAAATTACTCTTCATTGTAAGCCTTTTTAAAAGTTAGGATAGTACTATGTTTGTGTAGTACCTCATGGTAAGCCGTTTAATTCTGACTAAAGTGGTAAATATTACAGAGAAGCTATTCATAGGCGGAGGGCTTATCGTGTTCAAACAACTATTCGGAAGAAGACGATTGTATAGCAGCAACATGACTAACAATCGGGAAAACACAACTGCCTCTGAGCAAAATAAAATCATGCTGCCATCCTTGCAAGAGAACCTGAATATTATTCAGACACTCCTCCATCATCCGAGCGACCTTATGATCAGACAATTCACGGTCGGTCTAGAACAGCATCGTTGCGCAATCGTGAGTATAGACGGACTGGTGGATACAACACTTATCAATGATCAACTCATAAATCCAATGCTCCATTTCTTTGATCAGCCTGCTGATACACCTCGTGACGTCATGACAATTTTGGCGGAGCAGGTTTTGACCGCGCACGATTTGGAAAAGGGTGATCTGCTGCAGGACGCTTTGCTCGCGATTCTGTCCGGCAACACACTGATATTGCTGGACGATCTCGCACAGTACATCATCGTTTCCAGCAACGGTTGGAAAAGCCGGGCCGTTGAAGAGCCGCAAACGGAATCCATTATCCGGGGCCCCCGGATAGGCTTTACAGAAGATTTGCGCACGAACACAGCGCTGCTTAGAAGACGCATTAAAGAAACCAACCTTGTATTCGACACTTACCAAATCGGGCGCAGAGCTAAACGGAAAGTTATCCTCACTTATATTGCCGACATTGTACACCCAGATCTCATTAAAGAAGTCGACCGGCGTATCAAGAGCGTAGACATCGATGATATTGAAGGTTCAGGATACTTGGAACAGTGGATCGCGGATAGCTTTTTAAGTCCGTTTCCTGTCATTTTAAATACGGAGCGGCCCGATAAAGTGTCTGGCGCTCTGCTTCAGGGCCGCGTTGCTATTCTAGTCGATGGCGACCCTTTTGCGCTTATTCTGCCGATTACCTTCTCCTCAAGCTTGCAATCGCCCGAGGATTATTATCAAAACTGGCTGATCTCCACGCTAACCCGGATTCTTCGATTAATCTCAGCCTTTATCGCCACATTTTTGCCTGCGCTTTATATCGCATTACTGGAGTTTCATCATGGCATGATCCCTTCCAAGCTCGCTTTCTCCATCGCCGGGGCGCGAGAAGGCGTACCGTTTCCGGCAGTAATCGAAGCCTTTATGATGGAATTCACTTTAGAGCTGCTTAGAGAGGCAGGACTGCGACTGCCCAAGCCCATAGGCCAAACGATTGGAATTGTAGGCGGTTTGGTAATCGGGGAATCGGCAGTGGCTGCCGGTATCGTGAGTCCCGTTATGGTTATCGTCGTTGCCGTCACAGCCATCTCATCCTTTTCGTTGCCTTCGTATTCGTTCGCCATTTCTCTGCGCGTCATGCGGTTTGGCATTATGTTGTTCGCTGCATTTCTTGGGCTGTATGGGATCATTCTGGCCTACATCATGATCAACATCCATATCGTTAATCTAAAAAGCTTCGGGATTCCGTACTCTACGCCCTTTGCTCCGATGTTTACCCATGATTGGAAAGATCTTGTGCTGCGAGCCCCTCTACATTTCCTGAAAAAACGGCCGCAAATGCTTCAAACTAAAAATGAGGACAGAATGAAAGTAAGGAGAAATAAAGAATGAAATCTTTTGAATACGGAGATAAAGAGATCAGCAATTTGGATATGACCATAACGGTTTCATCCATGATTATCGGTGTCGGTATCCTCCTGCTGCCGCGGGAGCTGGCCAAAGCCGTACAGGGCTCAGACGGTTGGATGTCCATGATTGCCGCAGGCTCACTTGCCCTTGGAGTTGCATGGCTGCTGGCCAAAATATCAACGCACTTCAGCACGCAAGGCTATTATGCCTATGCTTCCGCTGCGGTAACGAAACCGATTGCCTTTATTGCCGTACTCTCTCTTTCTCTGTACTTTATCTCTTTTTGCGCGTATGAAGTCAGGGCCATTGCCAATATTGCCAAGCAATATTTATTTGAAACAACACCTGTGGAAATCATTGCGTTCTCGTTCTTAATGATTAACGTGTATGCCGTGTCCGGCAGCCGCGTGGGGCTGATCCGCTTAAACATCTTATTTCTGCCTATTGTGCTCTTTATCACAGCGTGTGTCCTTTTTTTTAGTCTTGACATGGTTGAAATCAAAGAGCTAAAGCCATTTTTCACAACGGATTGGAAATCATTAGCGTCCTCAATGAAAACAACCGCCTTCTCACTTCTGGGGTTCGAAGTCATTTTATTTTATATCACAATGATGAATCGTCCCAAAGAGGCTCCTAAAGCCGTTGTGATCGGTGTCTTTATACCGGTCATCTTATATACGTGTATCTACATGGTCTGCATTGGCGTATTTTCTCAACTGGCACTGCAGGAAATTACATATCCCGCCGTAGAGCTTGCTAAAGAAATGACGATCCCCGGCGAATTTTTCGAGCGGTTTGAATCCATCTTCTTTACGATTTGGATTATGGCTGTCTTTACAACAACCATGATGGCCTACGATTGTACGATCTATGCGCTTAGTTCGTTGTTCACCAAGCCCAAGCATAGAACATGGGTTTTTGGACTCAGCCCTTTCATTTATCTACTATGCATGTATCCCAAAAACCTGTCCGATTTCGATAAAATGAGCTCCATGATCAGTTATTTTGGCCTTGTGGTGAGCATTTTTTTGCCGATTCTTATTCATATTGTCGCCAAGTTTCGAGGAGTGAAAAGCGATGTTTCCTAAAAGGATTCTATGTGCGATATGTCTCGGTTGCATATGTATCCTTACAGGCTGCTGGGATCGGGTCGAAATTAATCAACGCGGCTTCGTTGTCGGAGTTGCCATTGATAAACCGGAAGACGGCACGAAAAATGTATACAAAGGCACCTATCAAATGATTGTGCCCGGCGGCCTGAAGCTTAACGGCGCAAACAGTCCGGGCAGCAATAATAATCCGCATGCCGGACAAGCTTATTTTAATATGACAACGAGTGAAAACTCGATGCCCTCAATAGCTGCCAGAATTGCTGGCAAAACAAGCCGTTCTCCTTATTTCGAACACTTGAGAATGATCATCATTTCAGGCGATTCCGTTAAAAACAAAGCCAACCTCCCCGATATACTGGATTTTTTTCTGCGGAACAGCGAAATGCGAAGAAGCGTCCAAATTTTAATCGCCGATGGGAAAGGCTCGGATATCCTTAACATATTTCCAAACAACGAATCTACGCCGATTGACTATATCTCTTCGATTGCCAAAAATACGCAGAAAACGAATTTCATGCTGTCGGAATCACGAATTGGCGATGTGCATGAATATTTAATTAAACATGAAAGTTTTGTCCTTCAAACAATTAAGAAGGAGGATGGAGGCGTTACGTTGAGCGGATGCGCCTTATTTGACGGAAAAACCAAGCAGTTTATCGGCTTCCTGAACGGCGAAGAAACACAAGGGCTAAATTTTATTACAAAACGAATTAAGGGGGGAATCGTTGAATCCAAAATAGATAATCAAATCGTCGGCTTAAAAGTCGAACGGTCCAATCGAAAGATTTATGTACGCCAGACAAGTCCCGAGCAGGTAAATTTCACGATTAAAATCATTGTCGAAGGCACATTAGATAAATCCATTGCCAATCTTGACCCTTCCGAAGGAAAGCTCGTGGAATCACTGGAGAAAAGCTTCGAAGATACGATTGTTTCCACTACCCGTCAAGTCATTAAAAAGCTGCAGCAAACCTATAAAAAAGATGCGTTGGGATTGGGGACCTATCTTTTTCAAAACGATAATAAAATGTGGAAGCCGCTTGCAGACAATTGGGAATCCGGCGCCAAGTTATTTACGCAAGCGGGCATTGATGTACAAGTCGAAGTCATTGTACGGCGTGTAGGCAACATTTTCGAATCAACAAAGGAGTAGAGTTTTTATGTGGTCGTCGTTTGTAGGCTTTATGCCTCCCAAATTGGTCCTGCTGTGCACGGTCCTGTCGTTTATTGTCCCGCTAAGCGTCTATTCGGTCAATCAACTTCTTCACAAGAACGGAGATCCGCCTTGGAAGCAGCCGCAAGAAAATGAGACAGAGCACCCGACGCCTCCACAAAGCCAATCCTAAGGGATTGGTTGTTGCGGAGATAATTTCACACGGGAGAATACGCCCTCCTTGCGAACTTCCATCTGCACTTCCCCCATCCGGTCCGTTCGAAAAATGTGAACGCCGCTCATCCGCAGCCGCTCTACAACATCTGCCGACGGATGCCCGTATCGGTTGCCGGCTCCCACAGAAATCACAGCCGTCCCGGGCTGCCAGTAGTCCAGCCATTCCTGTGAAGAAGAGTATTTGCTGCCATGATGAGCAATTTTCATCACATCAATCCGACTGGAATGATCATCCTTCAAACGGCCCAAGAGGGCGAGTTCAGATTCTTTCCCTATATCTCCCGTAAAAAGCCACTTCGTCCCCAGCATCTCCAGCAGGATTACGATGGAATATTCATTCTGCTCCTGAACAATCTCTGCATCCCCCACAGTTTCCTGAAAAGGATAAAGCACACGCAGTCTCGTCACGGCATCCAACTGAATCCATTCGCTTCGTTCGCCCGAAAGCATCGGAATTTTACGGTCGATGGCCGTGTGGAACAGCTTCTCCATCCCTGCATTCGGGTTATAGGTACCGTTGAATAAGAATTGCTTCACAGGAATCTGCTCGATCACAGCTTGCAGGCCTCCGCTATGGTCAGCATCTTCGTGGGTGAGCACAAGCAAATCCAACTGATGAATCCCCCGTTTCTTCAGCAGAGGAACGAGCAGCTTCCGCCCTACTTCATAGGGGTCTTTCCGGGCTTTCCATGCTTCTCCCGGCTTGCTGAATGCAAGGGTCCCGCCACCATCGATGAGGAGATTCCGTCCATATGGCGTACGGATGAGAATGGCATCGCCTTGCCCTACATCAATAAATTGCACAAGACCCGACCGGTCGAAACGCTCTGGTGAATATCCTATCCACAGGAGCAAGAGGAAGCCGCCTGCAGCAAGGCTTAGACACATCGGCAGATTCACGCTCCGTCTGCTTTGCACACGCTCTAGCCTGATTGGAAGCTCATCCGTTCTGCCTAGCGACAAACGCCGCCATAGCCCATAAATGACAACAAGGAGGAAGTAATACAAGGCTATCCACAACAAGCCCGGCGATGGCCAAATCAATTTGAATGCATGCAGCTGCTGCAGCTTGTCTGTCGTCCAAAAGATCCCTTCATTGAGCCAAGCAATGAGCCAGCCAAGCCCTCTTCCTGCCGGCAGATAAAGAAGTCCTACAAAGATCGCCGCTAGTCCCGCCGGGAACACCGCTAAGGAGATGACAGGCACTAGAATGGCATTAGCCAGCCACGAAATCAAGGAAAACTGATTGAAATAGTAAATCGAAACCGGAAAGGATACACATTGAGAAACGAGGGTTATGGAAGCTGTATTTCGCAGCATAGAGGAGGAAATCCAAGTTTGGAGCAAAGCGCTTACGCTCTGCACACCCAAAATAAGCCCAAGCGTAACCAAAAAAGACAGCTGAAAGCTGACGTCCAGCAGGAAATACGGATTCCAGAGCAGCATGATCCATGCGACGATCGCCATACTATGCAAAACATCCTTTGCTATCCCCCGCCTGGCTGCGTAAAGGGCGACCATCGTCATAAGCCCGGCTCTTACAATGGAAGGCGAAGCCCCTGTCAGCAAGATATAAAATGGCAGCAGCCAAAAGCAAACGCGTAAAGCGGTTTCCTTCGTCAGCTTCAGCCGGCGCATGATCCAGAAACAAACGCCAAGAAAAACAGCAACATTAAGTCCCGATATGGCTAGAATATGCGTCAGCCCCAGCTCCGAAAATTGCTGGAAGCGCTCTGGATCGAGATCGTCCGTCAGACCGATCAGCATGCTTTTCATAAACCCCGCCTGCGGCGCGGGGAAGATCAGGTCCATGCGCCTGCTGAGGCGCTCCCGCAGCTCGTCGTTCCAGCGCAGCAGCTGGACGACGCTTGCGCGCGCAGCCGCAGGCTCAACCTGCGCCTGATCCGCCCCTTTGGCTGACAACAGCCAATGGATGCGGTGAAGGCGCAAATACCGGCGGTAGTCGAAGCCGCCGAAGTTGCGTGCCGGGGACGGGCTGCGCAGCGTCCCCGTGAGCGTGACGGCGTCGCCTCGGCGCCAGCCCGACGCCACCTCCTGCTGCGCCTGCGCCAGCAAGCGCAGCGAGACCTGTACGCTTTCCCCGCCAAGTGGGAAAGCGCGGTCCTGGAAGCGGACGGACGCCGCTTCCACGGTAAAGCTGGCCCTGTCGCCGTCGACGGTGACAGGGGAACTGAACCGGCCGGACAGCGTGACCTCGGTGCCGTCCGGGTTTTCCTGCTGCTGCAGCGGCAGCAGGGCAGTGACGTTGCGCTGGTCGGTCCACTCGAAGTAGCCGCAGGCTACGCCGACCAGCAGAAGAGCGCACAGCGGCTGTCTGCCGGGCAGCCGCAGCAGGTAGATAACGACGATCTCTACAAGCAGCAGCGCGCTCGTCGTTATCGTGAGCCACGGCAGGTTGCTGTAGAGCGCGAGCACATAGCCAGTTATCCACAGACAGCAACCTGTAACAACTGGACGCTTCAAAAGAAGTTGAATTTGAATATAAATCCCCCTCTGCAGCAAAAAACCTCTTCCCGGAAGAGCCTTGAATAGGCTGCTGCTGGAAAGAGGTTCCTCCTCTTTGCTAATCTTCTATTGTATTTACTCTGGAGTTGCATGTTCAATTCACAACATCGGATACTGTACCTGGCGGGGGCTCATACCCATCCATCCGGCGAAAAACGATGCCTCTGTCCGCCATAAGCTGGCTAACTTTCTCATGATCCTTCGGATAGCCGCGATGGAAAACAATCTCGGTCACGCCGCTGTTTGCCAGCATATTGGCGCAAGTCCAACAAGGCTGATCGGTGACATAAACGGTCGACCCCTCGCGATCTTCGCGATCTGTAAACAGCAGCAGATTTTGCTCGGCGTGAATCGTCCGGATACAGCGCTGCTTGCGGACTACTTCTTCAATGTCCTCCACCACTTTCAGCTCGATTTCCTCGACAAGCATGCAGCCTGCTTCCGTGCAATCAGGTACGCCCATCGGCGCGCCGTTGTAAGCAGTACCTAGCAGCTTTTTCCCTTGAACCAGCACGGCGCCAACATGGCGTCGGTTGCATCTAGAGCGTGTGGATGCCATATATGCGATATCTAAGAAATAAGTATCCCAGTCTTTGCGGCCTCTCATCGTATGATTCTCTCCTCCGTATGCTGTTTCTATTCTTTTTTTCTAGTATTCTCTCATACTTCCTCTCAAATTTAAAGAAACGACTACGAAGAACCCACATACAGGAAAGGCTTAAGCTTCTCCAACATTTTACCCCCTATGCCTTTCACCTCGGTTAGCTCTTCAATCCGGCTAAATCTGCCTTTTTTCGTGCGGTAATCCAGAATCGCTCTTGCTTTGCTTTCGCCAATCCCAGGCAAATCGTTGAGCTGTTTAAGCGTTGCCGCATTCAGATCAAGTTGGCCTGGTAATGGTACCTCCAGAGGGCTTGTATCTAGTTCCGCAGGGGGAGATGCTCCAAGATTGCTTGTTGTGTCTGCCTCCGAAAGATCAGCGGGTGTTGGGGAAGACATTGTTATCGAAGTTGCTGGCGCAGCTGCGGTAGACTTCTGATCTGATATTGAAGCTCCCTTTGAAGTCGGCTTTGGAGTTAACTTGGATTCCGCGCCCATCTCTTCAACAGAACTTTGCGCAATTAAAGCGTCAATTTGCTCGTTGACGGGCTTGAATCCCGTTTGAATCAAGGATGCCCGGCCCCCTATCAAAAAAGGCCAAATTACAAAAGCGACAAAACAACCCCCTACAGCAATGTACAGAAATGTTCGAAATCGAAATACAGCCACGAATTCCCTCCAAACTGTTTTTTACATAAGATTTATGTTCACCCTCTGATCTAAAAGGCGCATCCTGCCGTTCAGTCGGGGCATGAGCATCTCCACAACGCGCAGGTATTACTTTCTTGGCTATACAGCCTTGCTATGTTGTAGTTTATACAACATTATGACTGGAATTAGGCGCCTTCGGTCCCCTAAATTGTACTCTGTGCAACATAGGAAGCGGAAAAGCGATGATTTCGGACCATTCTATAAAAATGGTTGCATTTTGTACAACACAGCTCTGAAATTCAACGCGTATCCCCGTTTTTCGTTGCACAAAGTGCAATATAAGGCGCGGATAGACGCTGCATCTCTTAATAAGGAAGAATTTGCTCAGCTTACTCCGTACCTACAACTCCCCTGTGTGCGTCGAACTACCCGCAAAGCAATAAAACCGACCTAGCATATCGGCCGAGAAATGAGCATATACATGAAAAAGCATCCGAATGGCATCCAAAACTGACTCCGTTCTATAAATATTAACGCAAGTGACTGATTTTTTTCGGGAGGGATTACTAGATGAAAGCAGGATTCATCGGTACTGGGAGTATGGGAAGTATTCTGATTGAAGCGTTCATTCATTCTGGGGCTTTCAATCCGGAACAAATTATTGCGGGAAATCGAACGTTGCGTAAAGTTGAGCTTCTTGCGGAGACATATCCTGGGCTTGTGGTAGCCCAATCGAATAGAGAAGTCGTACTGGGGAGCGATATCGTTTTCCTTTGCGTGAAGCCATCGGAGTTCAAGAAGGTTATTGATGAAATTAAAGAGGACGTGCTTCCCTCCCAGTTCATCATTTCCATCACGAGCCCTGTGCTGATTACGCATCTGGAGGCGCTTTTGCCTGCGAAAATAAGTAAAATTATTCCAAGTGTTACGAACTATGTATTAAGCGGAGCTGCGTTATGTATTCATGGCAACCGGATGCAGCCTGAGGACAAGGAGTGGCTGGATAATCTGTTTGCCAATATCTCTTCCCCGATTCGGGTTTCTGAAAACTATACGCGCATCTCTTCGGATCTGTCCAGCTGCGGTCCTGCTTTTCTTGCCAATTTCATTCAATCCTTTATCGATGCAGCCGTAGAAGTAACAGGCATCTCTCTCGAGGAAGCTACCCTGCTTGCCAGTGAGATGACGCTTGGTACGGGTAAATTGCTGACTACAGGCGGCCTCAATCCTTTGACTTTGCAAAAACGCGTCTCCGTTCCCGGCGGGATTACTGCCGAAGGATTGCGTATTTTGGACGAAGAGCTTTCCGGCGTGTTCTTGCGGGTCATCCGCGCTACCCATGCCAAATATGAAGAAGACCTAGAGAAGACTGCGCAGCAATTCACGATCTAGCATCAGTCTTCCCAGCAGTCTAATTTCTTTGTTAGCCTACAACGATATTAACAAGCTTTCCTTTTACAACAATCAATTTGCGAACGGCCTTTCCGGCGGTCGCTTCTTTGACTTTGTCGAGATCAAAAGCAATTTTCTCCATCGCAGCTTCATCGGTATCTTTTGAAATCAGCACACGGTCCACAATTTTACCGTTAACCTGCACCACGATCTCAATTTCATTGTCGACGGTCCATGCTTCATCATAAGTCGGCCATGGCGCATACGTGATCGACTCGGTTCCGCCCAGCTTCTCCCACAGCTCTTCCGCCAAATGCGGCGCAAGCGGAGACAGCATCTGAACGAAGTTTTTCATCGCTTCAAGCGGTAAACGCTCTGTTTTATAGGCTTCGTTGACGAAAATCATCATTTGGCTAATCGCCGTATTGAAGCGCAGTGCTTCGAAATCCTCGGTAATTTTTTTGATGGAACGGTGCCATGTCCGTTTGAACGAATCGCTGCCAAGCATTTCCTCCGCAGAGATTTTGGATTGAACCTGACCGTTCTCATCCACAAAAAGTCTCCACACACGGTTCAAATAGCGGTAAATCCCGTCTACACCCGTCGTGTTCCAAGGCTTTGTAGCTTCAAGCGGCCCCATGAACATTTCGTACATACGCAGCGTATCTGCGCCTTGATCGTTAACGATATCATCCGGATTTACAACGTTGCCGCGCGATTTGCTCATTTTTTCCATATTCTCGCCAAGAATCATGCCTTGATTTACAAGTTTATGGAACGGTTCTTTCGTATGAACAAAACCGAGATCATAAAGCACTTTATGCCAGAAGCGCGCATACAGCAAGTGAAGCACCGCATGCTCCGCACCGCCGATATAAAGATCGACTGGCAGCCATTGCTGCTGAAGCTCTTGCGAGCAGAACTCTTTATCGTTACGAGGATCAATAAAGCGCAGATAGTACCAGCAGCTGCCTGCCCACTGCGGCATTGTATTCGTCTCGCGGCGAGCTTTCATGCCCGTCTCCGGATCGATGGTGTTCACCCATTCCGACACGTTCGCTAGCGGTGATTCTCCCGTACCCGACGGTTTAATTTCATCGACTTGCGGAAGCAGAAGCGGAAGCTGATCAACCGGCACAGGCTTCATCGTGCCGTCTTCCAGATGAAGAATCGGAATCGGCTCTCCCCAATATCTTTGACGGCTGAACAACCAGTCTCTCAAACGATATGTGACTTTGCCGCGGCCCTTAGCGTTCTCTTCCAGCCACGCGATCATGTGTTTGATTCCTTGCTCAATGTTCATGCCGTCAATCGGGCCGGAATTCACATGCGCGCCATCGCCGGCATACGCTTCTTTCTCGACATTGCCGCCTTGCACGACTTCAATAATCGGCAGATCGAACTGTTTGGCGAACTCCCAGTCGCGTTGATCGTGTCCAGGCACCGCCATAATCGCTCCGGTCCCATAACCGCCAAGCACGTAGTCGGCGATCCAGATCGGCACTTTCCCGCCATTTACAGGGTTAATAGCATACGCACCCGTGAAAACGCCTGTTTTGTCCTTAGCCAAATCCGTACGTTCCAGATCGCTTTTGCGCGAAGCCTTCTCTTGGTATTCCTTCACAGCGGACGCTTGCCCATCTGTCGTAATTTGCTGAACAAGCTCATGCTCAGGCGCAAGAACGCAATATGTCGCACCGAACAAAGTATCCGGTCTAGTCGTAAAGACGGTCAAACTTTTTTCTTCATGACCTTCGATCGCAAATTGCACTTCTGCTCCGGTTGATTTACCGATCCAGTTGCGCTGCATATCCTTGATGCTCTCCGACCAGTCAAGCTCCTCAAGATCCTCTAGCAAACGCTCCGCATATTCCGTAATTTTCAGAATCCATTGACGCATCGGTTTACGGATAACCGGGTGGTTCCCGCGCTCGCTCAGACCGTCGATGACTTCTTCATTGGCAAGAACAGTGCCCAGTGCCGGACACCAGTTAACAGGCACTTCATCTACATAAGCAAGTCCTTTGTTGTACAGCTGGATGAAAATCCATTGTGTCCATTTGTAGTACTCCGGATCCGTCGTGGAGATCTCGCGATCCCAATCGTAGGAAAACCCTAGCGACTTAATTTGACGGCGGAATGTATCGATATTTTTCTTCGTAAAATCGCGGGGATCATTCCCCGTATCCAGCGCATATTGCTCAGCCGGAAGTCCGAATGCGTCCCAGCCCATCGGGTGAAGAACGTTATAGCCTCTCATCCGTTTAAAACGGGAGACGATATCCGTAGCCGTATAGCCTTCCGGATGTCCTACGTGCAGACCTGCTCCAGACGGATATGGAAACATATCCAGCGCATAAAATTTCGGTTTATCCGAATTTTCCAGCACTTTGAATGTTTTCTTGGCATCCCAGTAAGCTTGCCATTTGGGCTCAATCGCTTGCGGATTGTAGCCTTGCAGTTCCTTTGTTTCTTTTGTTTCCTGTGTCATGTGAAATTTCCTCCCTGTTTACGGCTATAAGCGCCAAAAAACCCCTCATCGCTAGCGGATATCGCTAGGGACGAGAGGTTAGAATTCCCGTGGTACCACCCTAGTTAACACTAGGCATACTTTGCCTGTGTTCACTCTGCCCCTTAACGCGGGTGAAACGATCCGGCTAGCGCCACTATGTGCGGCGATTCACCTTCTAGCTCCAAGGCGAGTTCACAAGACGGACATCTACCGGCTTCCACCCTTAATCCGGCTCTCTGCAAGATGCTGTACGAGTTACTAATCCTCTTCCAAGCTTTAAGATCATCTGATTAGCTTTGATTATATGTAAAATAATGCCGCACTGTCAAGCGGCCTGGCTCTTCGCGGCTTTATTTCTTTGCCACGAAGAAAGCCCGCTCTGTCTCCTCCGTCGGCTGATCCCAGGTAAAGTCAGCAGCCTTATGCACTTCGCGAAAGCCTGCAGCCCGCAGCATCTGTTCAAGCCATTCCAAAGCATACGCTCGCTGCTCATGCGTTTCATCAATGCGCCGGAAAAGCTCCTTGCTGCCGCTCTCTTTTACAAAAATCGTTAAATCATGCTGAATCTGAACTCTGTCCTCGTCCAACTCGCTTGTCCAGATGTACGCCACATCGTCTTCGTTCAAGAAAAAAGGTTGAGCCTCCGCATATGCGAACAGCTGCTGGGGCGTATGCACATCGAACAGGAATAAGCCGCCAGGCTTAAGCCCTGCATAGGTTTGGCGAAAAGCGTCCACGATGTCTTCTTCCTCCAGCAAATAATTGAGACTGTCACAGAAAGATATCGCCACGTCTACGGGCTCGCCTAACTCCCATTCCCGCAAATCCTGCTGCAGCCAGCGGACCGCTCCGCCGCGAAGCCGCGCAAGCCCTTCTCCCGCTTTCTGATCAGCAACAGCCAGCATGTCTTCTGACAAATCGATCCCCGTCAGATGATAGCCTTCCAACGCGAGAGGAATCGTCAAATTTCCGGTACCGCAGCCTAAGTCCACGATGGTCTCAGGCTTCACGCCAAAGCGTTCGAAGCTTTCTTTGACAAAACAAAGCCAGTCCTTGTACGGCATGGTGTTCATTAAGCGGTCATAGGTGTAGGCAAATTCTTCATAGCTCATATCAGCTGGGATTCTCCTCTTTTTTCAAATAGGTCCAATCGTCTTCCTGATAGATGAGCCCGTCTTTCATCAACTTGCCCAAAGCACGCTTGAATGCCGCTTTGCTAAGGCCAAACCGGTCCTTAATGATATCAGCGGACGTTTTATCTGAAAATGGCATAGCATTCCCGGGGCGCGACTCAAGCACACTGAGAATTCGTTCTGCGTCTTCATCCCGACCTTTTTCCTTCGGCTGCCGCATCGACAGATTCACGCGTCCATCCTCTTCGCGAACGAAGGCGACCCGCACCTCAACCAGCTCGCCTACACGAAGCAATCGTGTACGTTCTGTAGGGGCAATAAGTCCGATGACGCCATAACCGAGAACGCCGGCTTCACAAATCACGAAAGTCCCCATTTGCAGCGGTCGGTACACACGCGCTTTCACTGAGCGGTTGCTCCAACTGGAAGGAGCACGCACACAAAGAGGAGCCAAGTCCTCTTCGAGAGCCAACTTCGCGATTAAGCGCCCTTGGCGGTCGTGAGCTAACGTCGCAAACACCTTGTCCCCCACTTGAGGCCGCAACTCCTCTAATTCCGGCACATGACGGTATGGAAGCAGCAGGTTGCGCCCCAGCCCCATTTCAAGGAAATAGCCGAATCTCGGATGAATATCAACCACTTCCAGCAACCCGACTTCACCTAATTGAATAAGCGGACGCTTCATCGTTGCCATTAGCCTGTCCTGCGTATCATGGAACAAAAAAGCTTCCACATGATCGCCAGCTTTGATCTTGCCCACAATTTCCGCATAAGGCAGCAGGACATCCTGATAGCCGTCGCTCAAGAAAAAACCATTAGGCGGAACTTCCCTCGCTACCTCAAGGGTAACGAGGGATCCTGCTTCAAGTCTCATACGCGCTCCACAACTTTGGCATCGGACCAAAGTCTTTCGATGTTATAGTATTCGCGGTCATCGCGGTGGAAGACGTGCATAACAACATCTCCTAAATCAAGCAGAACCCATCTCGCAGTATCAATACCTTCGTAACCTCTGATCGTGACGCCGTACTCATGCGCTTTCTTTCTGGCTTCGCTGGCTATCGCCTGCACTTGTGTTTCCGAATTACCGTGGCAAATAACGAAATAGTCGGCAATCAGGGATACGCCTTGCAAATTAAGAGTTACAACGTCTGACGCCTTTTTGTCCTCAGCAGCCTCTACGACAAATGCTAAAATTTCCTCTGGGCTTTTACTCATTCAATCAACCTCCATAGGTTAGTTGTTTATTTGTTCAATCAAATCATTCCGTGTCAAAATCGTAAGCGGATAAATTCGTTTTCCTTTTTCGATCAAAAATCGAATCGTCGAATCAAAGCCGGCAACCAGCGCCTTCTCTAAACTTTGCTCTGCCGTTTCACGGATGAACGCGACACCGGGAAAGTCACGGCCGGGTTCCATATAATCCGCTAAGCAGACGATTTTGTCCAGCAGTGTCATTCGTTCACGCCCTGAGGTATGATACCGGATTGCGTCCAATATCTCCTCGTCATGAATACCGAACTGCGACTGGGCAATGAATGCGCCAGCATGAGAATGCCAAAGTTCCTTGTCATACTCCAATAAATCCTGCGGCAACCCATTTTCCCGAATAATCTTAGCTTGCTCCTGCACTGGCCAATACTTGCAGTAGTCATGTAAAATCGCCGCAAGATCAGCTTTGACAGGATCTCCGCCATACCGTTTGGCAAGCATTACGCTTGTTTCCATGACACCAAGTGTATGGAGCCAGCGTCTCTCGGGCATCTGTTCCTTCACCGCGGCGATAAGCTCCTCACGCTTCATACAATCGGTTCACCTCCATGTAACCGTTCACGGCTTCCGGTACGAGATAGCGGACCGATCGTTCCTGGCCGCGTTCCGCACGTATCGCCGTCGATGAAATTTCGACAAGCGGCATGGGGACAATCGTGACACGCTTACGAATGTTTTCCGGCATATGCGCCATATCCAGGTCATAACCAGGCCTGGCTAAGCCGATAAAGCGAATATGCCGCACGATGTCATCGATGCGATGCCACTGCGGCAAATACTGAACCATATCTGCTCCTATAATATAAGCAAATTCAGTCGTGGGATACTCTTTGCACAGCAGCTCAATCGTATCGATACTATAGGATACGCCGCCTTTGCCAATTTCGATATCAATCGGACGAAAAAAAGGATTCCCTTCCGCAGCAAGGCAAACCATCTCCCAGCGCTGCTGCGTCGAAGCCTTCGGCGCATTGGACTTATGCGGCGGCACATTGGCCGGCATCAGCCATACTTCGTCCAGTCCTGCTTCCACCCTCGCCCGCTCCGCAGCAATCAAATGACCGGTATGAATCGGGTCGAAGGTGCCTCCCATAATTCCGACAAGCATGATTCCACCTCTTTAGCGCGGCAGTTCAATCTTCTTCTTGTCACGCGATTCTTTGTAAAGCACAACGATTTTACCGATCACCTGTACAAGCTCCGCACCGGACTTCTCTGACAATTCAGCGCCTACCTCGTCACGGTCTTCTCCGCTGTTGTTGAGCACGGTGATTTTAATCAATTCACGAACTTCGAGCGCTTCTTCAATGTGGCGGATCAAGTGATCGTTCACGCCGCCTTTTCCTACTTGGAAAATCGGATCTACATGGTGCGCTAAAGAGCGCAAATAACGTTTCTGTTTGCCTGTTAACATGGATGTCCCTCTATTCATTCTTATTCAGCTAACGACTGTTCTACCACCTGTCTCATCGCCGCAACGGGCGCAGGTGTACCAGTCCAATATTCAAAAGCAAATGCCCCTTGATAAATAAACATACCGAGTCCGCCATGAATGCGGGCTCCTTTGGCTTCCGCTTCACGAAGAAACTTAGTAATCCGCGGGTTATAGATCAAATCGCTCACGAGATGATGCTCTCTCAGCAGTTCAACCGGCATCGGCAGCTCCTCAATGTTAGGGTGCATACCTGCCGAGGTCGTATTGAGTACGAACTCGACCTCATCCACGACACCCGAGAGCTCATCAAGACCAAGACCGACCGTCTTGGTGTACGCCCCAATCGTGTCAGCCAGTTCCAAAGCGCGCTCTTTCGTTCGATTCGCGATATAAATACAGCCTGCTCCTTCTTTGGCTAGCGCATAGGCCACGCCTCTGGCTGCGCCGCCGGCTCCAAGGAGAAGAACGCTTTTGCCCTTCAAATCGATGCCGGTTTCTTCTTTGAGCGAACGCACGTAACCAATACCGTCCGTATTGTAGCCGGTAAGCTTGCCGGCTTCATTCACGATGGTATTCACTGCGCCAACGATCCTGGCACCCTCGTCAATTTCGTCGAGATACTGCATGACCTCAACTTTATGTGGAATCGTGACATTGATTCCCCGATAGCCCAATGCTCTTATCCCGCGAACCGCATCGCCAAGCTCATCAGGACGAACGTGAAAAGCAGCATAAACCGCGTTAATCCCTGCTTCCTGAAAAGCGCGATTCAGCATGATGGGAGAACGGGAATGCCGAATCGGATCTCCGAAAACCCCATATAAAATCGTATGACTGTCAATCGCCCGGCTCTTCTCCATGGTTTCCTCTGGTCCCCCTATATCAATGACTCACGTGCGATAACCTTAATCCCCTTCGGTGCGTGAACGGCAAGTTGCGCTCCGGAAACACTATTCACTTTGATCCATCCTAAACCGGAGATGAGCACATCCATTTGTTTCCCCTTAGGAATGTTGATCCCATGCTTCACAAATTTAGGCAGCTCGTCCAAATCCGCTTCGTTCGGAGGCGCAAGCATTACGCCCTTATGTCCTTCGTACAGCTCATCAGCCCGCTCCAGCTTCGTGCGATGAATTTGGATCGCATTGGAGATGTAGCAAGTAAACGACTGATGGTCGCCTTTAATAAAATCAAACCGGGCTAAAGCACCGAAGAACAGCGTCTGTGCTTCATTCAGTTGAAAGACGATCGGTTTGAGCGGCTTATCAGGCATAATACGGGCCAGATCGCGCTTCTTCACCACCTCAGTTAAACGGTGCAAGTGCACAATCCCCGGCGTATCTACGATAAACCGGCCATCATCGAGCGGGATTTTGACCAAATCCAGCGTCGTGCCCGGGTACTGGGATGTCGTTAGCTCCGCTTCCAAATCGCTGTAATCACTGATTAAACGGTTGATCAGCGTCGATTTGCCGACATTCGTAGCACCGACAACATACACATCCATGTTGCCGCGGTATTCCTGCACAGCCGTAATCACACGGTCGAAGCCGATGTTTTTCTTGGCGCTGCAAAGGATAATGTCAACAACCTTGAGGTTCGCCTCTTTGGCTCTGCGCTGCACCCAATTGATAATCTTGTTGGCATTGGTCACTTTCGGCAGCAAATCAATTTTGTTGACGACAAGCAGTACCGGATTCGAACCGACAAACCGGCTTAAACTGGAGATCATGCTGCCTTCAAAATCGAAAATATCTACAATCTTCACAACCAACGCTTTGGTTTGACCGACATGTCCGAGCAATTTCAGGAAGTCGTCCTGCTGCAGCGTGATGCTTGAAGATTCGTTATAATGCTTGATCCGATAGCAGCGCTGACAAATCAACGGCTCCTTCTGCAGCGCTTCTGCCGGAATAAATCCGAGCTTGGTCTTGTCTTCTGTTTGCAGCAATACGCCGCAACCCGCACAATGAATAATCGTTTCTGTACTCATGAAACCTCCTAATTCTTCATCCTGGCATTCGCCCATTTCTCAATCCGCCGGTTAATTCGCGTGAAAAAACCTTCGTCATTGATGGAAATCGGATTCACCAGAATCGTGTAAAGCCCCATTCGATTGCCGCCAAGCACATCCGTCAGCATTTGGTCGCCTATGACAGCTGTTTGTCTCGCATTCGTACCAAGCAGCTTCATAGCCTTGTGAAATGAAACGTTCCATGGTTTCTTGGCCCGGTGAATGAATGGAATGCCTAACGGTTCTGCAAAAGCAGATACGCGGCCATGATTATTGTTGGATACAATAACGACCTTAAAGCCCATTTTCTGCAAATGATTCAACCACTCTATTAACTCAGGGGTCGCATGCGGATCGCGTGCGCCGACGAGCGTGTTATCGAGATCAGTAATAATACCGCGAACACCAAATCCCCATAGATGATTGGCATCAATATCATAGATTGTATGTACAGACTGTCTGGGTACGAGCTTTTTCAGCAAACCATTTCCCTCCAACTGCTTCCTCGACATATACGAGAAACTATACCATAGTGACCCGTTTGTTGCAAAAAGAAAAGAACATATTTTCCCACTAGGTACGGGCTGGAAGCGGCAGCCAGTTCAGGACATTTTGGATTTTGCGGTCCCAATAGCCCCACTCATGTTCGCCCGGCTCCTCTTCGTAGGTTAAGTCTAGTCCCAATTCCCGGCAATAGTCACGGAAGCGAATGTTATCTTCATATAGAAAATCTTCCGTACCGCAGCACTGATAAAGCTGGGGTTTCACACCCTTGTTAGCTGCCACCTGCTCCGCCAAGTAAAACAAATCGTTCCCGCTGCCTTTGATTTTCGTCACATCGTCATAGATCAGCTTAAAATCGTCCGGAAAGTTTAAAGCTCTATGCGAAATGTCAAGTGCACCCGATAAGCTGGCGGCGGCTGCAAACCGGTCCGGATGAGTAAGCGCCAATTTCATGGCGCCATATCCGCCCATTGACAAGCCCGCTGCATAATTCAATTCTCTTTCCTCCGCCAGCGGGAAAAAGGATCTCGCTAACGCCGGCAGTTCTTCACTAATAAACGACCAATATTTCGGACCTGCCGCCATATCCGCATAAAAACTCCGATTCACGGCAGGCATCACGACGGCAATCCCTAATTGGGCGGCATAACGCTCAATCGAGGTTCTCCGCATCCATATCGTGTGATCGTCCGATAAACCGTGCAATAAATACAGCGTCGGATGCTTTTTCCCATAGCTCTCAGAAGACATCCCGATCTGATTTTGAGCCGCTTGCGGCAAAATGACATACATGGAAGCTGAAACACCAAGTGTATCCGAATAAAAGTTGCAATCAATAAATGCCATATGTAAATGCTCCTCTCATTATGAAAGCCACCCTCCCTTGAGGGTGAGTGGCTTGAAGTATCTATTTCATTTGTTCTTTTAATTTGGAAATAGATTGGCTCACGGTTTGATAGTCGGCTTCGGACGAAACCGCCTGACTGTATTTCGCACGTTCGAACAACTCAAGCACCGTTTCCAGGTCGTTTTTCATCCATTTGCTCTGGCTGGACCAACGGGCTGTCGCCTCACGCATCGTTTCATGCTCGAGTCTGGTGTATCCTTTGCGCCGGCTCATGCGCAGCAGTTTTTCGAATTCAACGATAATTTTCTGATTGAAGTTAACGGCTTTCAGCTGCTTTCTGCGTTTACGCCATTCCCGAAGGTACGCACTGCGGAAGAAGAACACAGCGCCGGCAGCTGCCACAGCAGCGATACCAATACCGCTGAGCGTCAACCAAAGCCATGTAAAGCTTGGAGGCTGCACCGTTTCTTCAGGCAATGTAACAGGATCGCTCTCCGTGGAGAGATCAACGGGCGGCGGCGTTTTCTCAGGAAACACATTCGGCAGCGTGAAGCCGGAAGTCGGCTCAAAAGCAATCCAGCCAAAGCCTTCAAAATACACTTCAACCCAGGAATGCGCGTCCGAGTTACGGACTGTGTAGGTGCCTGCAGCATCTCTATCGATGTCTTCGCCCAATTGACTCAAAATACCGAATTCCCTTATCTGATCAGGGACAGGAGAAGCTCCAGAGGAGTAACCCTTCACCCAGCGGGTCGGCAGTCCGATCGAACGGGCAAGCACGGCCATTGACGTAGAATAGTAATCGCAGTACCCCTGTTTGATTTCAAACAAGAAACGGTCTACAAAATCTTTGCTCTTGCCTTTGCTTTCGTCCGGAGTGTTCGTATACGGGAAATGCTCTGACAAATAAGCCTCGATCAGTTTCGCCTTATCATACGAATTCGTAGCTGATTTGGTAATGTCGAGAGCAAGCTGTTTGACACGGTCCGGAAGATCCGCAGGCACCTGCAAATACTCCGCCCATTCCGGCTTGTTCGTATAATCAACATTAACCTCACGCAATTGCTCTACATCCAGAATGGGCTCCTCTGAAATAATCGCATATTCTTTGGGATAACTCGTTTTGCTCGCAAAACGGAGCTCGGATTGTCGTGGCGACCATAGAATGCGCTGGAACGGATTCTCGCCTTGGTTCACTTCCACCAAACGCTGGATGGCGTAACCCCCGAAGAGAACCGGAAAAACCTCTTCCCTCTGCATCACAACGGTTTGCTTGACTTCTTGCGTTTTCAAGAGCGACAGATCAAACCTTGGATCAAGCGGCAGCGTGTTCAGATTGACCCGATTGACCGGCAGCTTCTTCTCCGTTGCACTGAGCTCCCACCCTTTTCCATTGTATTGCGCTCTCGTCTCGCCACGGAAATAAGTACGTTTGCTCGTTTCAACCGTCATAACGGGCGTGTAATCAAATTGAAAACCGCCGCCGAGATGGCTGTCATCCCTGCTGTAGCCGGACGAAGAATCGGCAGCAGAGGCCGCCACGCTGACCCCTTTTCCCAATAAAGGAACGGGTTCTCCTCGACTAACCTTGTAGGCCGTGTAAGGATCGGTTAAGACAGGGTCTACCGTAGGTGCGAATAACCCGACAAGAGAAATAATGCCAACAATCAGTCCGATTGGAAGCAGGATAGATGACGGATAATCGGTAATCGTCTCCCAAATGACTGGAGCTCGCTTCTTCAGCTTGGCGAAGTGACGAACCATCAGCAGCGAAAAGCCGCAGAAGATCACCATCGCAACTTGAGGCCACAGGAAGATCGTACTAAAGGAGTCCCGTATGGCAAAAAATAAAATACTGACTGCAATGAGCACAAACACGCGCAGTCTGGATGTCACCGACCACATGGCAAACAAATAAGCGAGCCACGCGACTAGGCTGAACCAAATGTACGGTTCTAACTGACCTGCATTCAAGGCGATCCATTTGAGCGCACTTTTCCAAGTCGTCACCTTCACAGCGGCATAATGATAACCCATCCCTATGAGGTGAAGCCCGATGACCAAAACAAATTGAATCAAGACGCGCCATGCGCGGCGAAGGTGCGGAATCAGGTATGTGGCAGCCGTAAGGCTAAGTGTCCATGTGACAAAGGCGACCGTTTCCGGAAGCCATAAGCCATCTTCCTTCATGATCCAAATCACAAACTGATACAGGAAAATTCCTGTAAGTATCGCAGTAGCGCGTTGTTCCCAATCCTTAAAAAGAAATCCTTTCCAGAATGAGTTAAGCATACCGTTTCGCCCCTCCCAGCAGGTTAGGCAAGTCCGATAACTGACTGACCTCATACCCCATATAACCTTGTGAGCGAATCGCTTTGATCCAGTCATTCTTCGCGCTCTCCTGCTCCATGCCCTGCAGTTGGAAAACATGGGACGGTTCGGCATGAACCCACATATGACAAGGGTTCATTTGAAGATGCGAGAGCTGCGTCAGCACCTGCATCATCACGGAGCCCTTCTGCGGCGAAATAAGGACAAAGAAGCAGCCGGCAGGCAGTTCCCGCGAATGTTCTTTTAAAATTTGCTGCAGCGGGTGAAAGCCGTCGGCCTCAACGCCGACCAAATGTTTTAAAATATGCTTATGATGGTTTTGGCTTTGTTTCGGTTCAAAATACGTGGATTCTTTGCCGATTGAAAGCAGTCCCAACGCCAAATCGCGGCCCGCTCCATAACGGAACAAAGATGCGGCCACAGACACGGCTAGTTCAAATTCGGCAGCGTCGCCATAAGCGCGAGCCGTCCGGTCTAGTAAAACAATCGTTTTGGGCAGCGACTCCCGCTCGAACTCTTTCGACTTCCAGGTCCCAGTCTTGGCGGTTGCATTCCAGTGAATACGGGATAACCGATCACCGTAAATATACTCGCGGACGCCGTTAATTTGCGTCGTTTCCCGGTGAGCCCTTGTCGTCGTGGAATGATGCTGCATGCCTTTGAGCATTTGGTGGAACTGGGCCCATTCCCGGATCGCTACGGTTTGCGGATAAACCGTAATCGATTGCTGCAGCTCCAAACGTCCTTTGTGTTGGAAGAAGCCGAAAATATCCTCGGTCACACATTCCGTCTCACCGAACCGGTAATATCCCCTTCGCAGCGGAGGCGTGCTGTACAACAGTTCCCCTCTCCGCTTCCAATCCGGGATCAACGAACCTTCGAAGATAGTTTCTTCTCCGCTCTGACGAATAAACTGATCCTTAATGATCATATAAGGAATCGGCCAGAAGCCTGGAATTTGCACGCTAATCCCGATTTGCAGCGATTGCCCCGCCTCAAGTTGGGCATCCTGCCCGGTAACGGACAGCTTGCGCGTTCCTTGAGCGCGCTTGATGCCGCTCCAGTTGCCGGAGAGCAGATAAACTGACAATAAGGCGATGATAATAAAAAGCATGGAGGCCAGCTTCCCCCCTTGAAACAGCAGGAAGAATAAGCTAGCCGCGAAGCATGAAATCAATAGCCATAGAGGAGCCGGAAACCGGGGACGTTCCCCGAATCGCTTGAATACCGGTCGCGTCATAGGCTCACTTCTCCAATCGAACCGGCACGCGAACCTGCTCGAAAATCGCGCCGAGAACAGAAGTCACCGTGGCCCCGTCCATGCGCGCTTCGGAATGAAGAATCATCCGGTGACCGAGCACGTATGGCGCTAGGTACTTGATGTCATCAGGGATGACATAATCTCGGCCCCTCAAGAAGGCAAAAGCTTTGGATGCAAGCACCAGCGACAGCGTAGCCCGCGGACTTGCGCCAAGAAATACAGCCGGATGCTCGCGCGTTTTTCTGGTGATGTTGACTAAATAATCCGCCACTGCATCATCCATATGTACGCTGCGAGCCTGCTCCTGCGCGGCCAAAACTTCGGATGTATCCATCACGGGATGCAAAGCTTCCATCGGATGGGCTTTGCTTTGGGAGGCAATCATTTGCTTCTCAGCCGCTTCGCTAGGGTAGCCTAGGCTAAGTTTAACCATAAAGCGGTCGAGCTGTGCTTCCGGCAATATGTAAGTGCCTTCGAAATCAATCGGATTTTGGGTAGCCAGCATCAGGAAAGGCGAAGGCAGCTCATGAATATCGCCGTCTACCGTAATATGATGCTCTTCCATTGCTTCCAGCAAAGCCGATTGTGTTTTGGTCGTTGCACGGTTGATTTCATCTACGAGCAAAATATTCGCCATAATAGGCCCGGAACGAAACAGGAATTTTTCTTCTTTGGGATGATATATAGAAACACCGGTAATATCGGATGGTAATAGATCGGGATTACACTGGATACGGCGGAATTGGCCGTCGATCGAACGCGCGAGAGCCTTGATCAGCACCGTTTTGCCTGTACCAGGCACATCTTCAAGCAAAACATGCCCACCGGCCAGCATCGCAGTAAGCAGCAATTCAATTTCAGCACTCTTCCCGAGAATGCATGATTCTAAATTCGTTTTCAGCCTAGCTAAAACTTCTACATGATGATGGGTGGCAGTTTCCATGTCTTAATCCTCCTTAGCGTTTTCGCAAGAAACTTACGTCGTAAGAGCTGCTGAGTTTTGTAAGGAAATTTACGTTGTCATAAAGCATGAGTTGAGATTCGTAGGTGTTTGCTCTGCTATATGTAGAAACCTCATCCAATCGCTACGATTAGGCGAAAAAACGCCTAATATGACAGTAATCCTTAAAATAAAGAGAAAAAGTGCGTAAATCCAGTTTACAGTAAAGTATTTCGTCCGTATACTTGTATTTCCTCTAAATTTATTTGTTAAAATTAACCATGTGAATAAATTGGTGTTAAAGGTACTTTCTTGCGGATCTCCGGCCCTCGGTAGCGATGGTTACCAAAAAACAAAGGAGTTAAGCACACAAGCTGCTTAACTCCTTTGTTTTGATTCAGCCTTTTGGCTTAACAAAAACGGCGGCAATAAACGAGAAAATAATCGCGGCCGATATCCCCGCGCTGGTCACTTTGAATATCCCTGTGATGATGCCGATATACCCGTCCTTATGCAGCTCCTCAAGCGCGCCATGCACTAAGGCATTGCCGAAACTGGTAATCGGAACGGTCGCTCCCGCACCGGCAAATTCAATGAATGGATCGTACAGATTGCAGCCGTCTGCGATAGCGCCAAGGACAACGAGCGTGCTCATGGTATGTGCCGGCGTCAGCTTGCCAACATCCATTAAAAGCTGCCCAAAGACGCAAATCGCGCCGCCAATGACAAAAGCCCAAAAAAAGTTCATGCGTACAACCCTCCAGACTCTATTGAAACTGCATGCGCAATACAAGGGATGCTTTCCCCTTGCTGGAAGGAAAGCGGAGACAGTAAAGCGCCTGTAGCCACAACCAGAATACGTTTCAGCTCCCCCTTCTTCATACGTTTGAGAAGATGACCGTAAGTAACCGTTGCCGAGCACCCGCAGCCGCTGCCTCCCGCTTGCACATTCTGCCTGCCCCGCTCATAGATCATTAAACCGCAATCGTCATACGTCGTTTGGTCAATCGGAACCTTGTGCTTATGAAACAGCTCGCGCGCAATTTCGGAGCCAACCGCGGCGAGATCGCCGGTCACAATCAGGTCGTAATACCCCGGCTCACGGCCCAGATCGCGAAAGTGCGCCTGAATCGTATCGACAGCCGCCGGCGCCATCGCAGCGCCCATGTTAAACGGGTCGGTAATGCCCATATCCACGACACGCCCAATGGTTGCCGCGGTGATGACGGGGCCGTCCCCCGTCTTGGCGAGCACCGCGACCCCGGCGCCCGTCACCGTATACTGCGCTGTCGGCGGCTTCTGCGATCCGTACTCCGTCGGATAGCGGAACTGCTTCTCCACCGTGCAGTTATGGCTGCAGGTTCCTGCCATCGCATAATTGGCCGCCCCTGAATCCAACAGCTGCGCGGCCAGCGCCAACCCTTCCATCGACGTCGAGCAAGCGCCGAAGATGCCGAGATACGGCATGCCCAGCGTGCGCGCCGCAAACGTATTGGAGATGATCTGATTCATCAGATCGCCTCCGATATAGAACTGAATCTGACCGCCGGTAAGCCCGGCGTTGTCTAAAGCGTGCTGCGCGGCTTCCTCGAGCAGCGCTTTCTCCGCTTTTTCCCATGTTTTCTGTCCGACGGTCAGATCGCCATGGACGATATCGAAGTCTTTGGCAAGAGGCCCTTCGCCTTCATCAGGCCCAACGACCGTTCCTGTGGACAGGATGACGGGGCGGTTCTCGAAGACCCAGCTTTGATGCCCTTTCAGCATACGATCAGCCCCCACCCATAATGATTAAATGCAAAAGACCGACAACAAACGCAGCCACTGTGCCAAACACGATAACCGAGCCAGCGAGTTTGAACATGTTCCCGCCAACGCCAAGGACCAGTCCTTCGCTCTTATGCTCGATCGCCGCAGAACAAAGGGAGTTCGCAAATCCTGTAACCGGTACAGCACTGCCAGCTCCTGCCCATTGCGCAATTTTGTCGTAGATGCCGAAGCTCGTCAAAATGACTGAAATAATAATTAATACGGCAACCGTCGGATTGCCGGCTGTTTTTTCCGTAAAACCAAACCAATTAATGAACATTTGCATAAAGCATTCACCGATCAAACAAATGACCCCGCCAACTAAAAAAGCCCTAATGCAATTTTTCAACACAGGCCTCTTCGGCTCGACCCGCTTTGCCAATTCCTGATATTCCTGCTGGGTCATTGTGAGATTCTTCTTCTTATTGTCGGCCATACTTTCCCTCCTGCATGGTTAGGATTTTAACAGGGTGTGGAGATCTTGAATGACTTTCGTCAGTTTCTCCGAGCAATCTTGATACATCTTCTTGGCTTCGGGATGCTCCGTGGATAAGGAATACAGCTCAAGGTCCGCTTCACTTTTCTTCAGAGTGGCGAGTAGCGCAGGTCTTTCGCTCGGCTGAGGAACTTTCAGCTTGTCGTCATAAAGATCCACGGTCAATTCCCCATTGGTGTCCACTTGGCCAAAAAATACATTTTCCTTCGTTACTCCTAGCTTATCCAGTTCCGATTGCAGCCATCCTACGCCTTTGCCTGCCGCAGCAAGCGGTTCCCCCTGAATCTCGCCATCCATAATGACCGTGTGATTCGGTTTTTCCGTCATCATTTTCATCCCAAGATGTTTAGGTGTCAGGGGCTGCACGTCGCTTTTCAGCAAGATGCTTAAATCACCGCTCGATTCGAGCATGGCAAATTCCACATCCGCCAGCCGGAAAACACTTTTCGTCCGCAACTGCTCTAGAAGCTCGTCCCCTGTATATCTTTCTTTTTTCAAATTTTCCTCAAGCACTTTTCCGTCTTTAATAAGCACCGTGCCTTTTCCCTCGAACCATACGCGCAAAGTTTTGCTCTTAAGCGCCAAAATTTCCAATAAAAAGGGCACAAGACACCAGACTAATATAGCAATGACCCCATGAAAGAAGTTGCTTTCCACATCCGTTGAAATGACACCGGCTAAATCACCCAGCGTAATCCCAATGACATATTCAAAAAAAGTCAATTGAGATATCTGCTTCTTCCCCAGAATTCTTGTTAGTACGAACAGAATACTTAGTGCGCTTAACGCTCTAATAATGATATGTACCCAATCTGCCACTATCCGTTCCCTCTCTTTCCTAAAGCTTCAAACAAAGTCATTATGCGCAAAATGAGACCTCGTTATCATTGAAATGATTTGTATTTAATTGTCAATTATGAGGAGGGAAAGTCGGGGTATATTAATGAGCGCAAACAAATGAAATCGTTATGTCCATTTGCTTGCTAATCCAACATGAAGAGGTGTCTACATGACTGTAGCTGCTCAAGTAAAAACGACCTTAGCTTCCCTCAAAAGCGCACAAGCAAGCCTAGAGACCTTTGCGTTAAGCACGCAAAATCAAGAAGCTAAACAGCTCTATGAAACTGCCGCAATGGCCGCACAAGACATTGTTAATCAAGTCTCCTCCCGCGTACAGCAATTGGAAAACGAAGAACCTCAATACAAAGGGTTTTAATTCAAAAACAAAAACAGCCGGCAGTAACGAGACGATTCTCGTTATACGGCTGTTTTGCTTTTACTGCACTATAAGGAGGATAAGGGAAAGCAGAACAAAAAGCACCAATATCAACAGTTTGAGCATATCATCTTTTGGCATAAAGCCGCTCCTCGTTTCTTATGAAATTTCGGTTATTGCAAGGGCTGTCCGGATGCTTTCCTCAGCTCATTGGCTAATCGGTGAAACTCTTCTCTTGCCTGCGGATCGTCCGTCGCCATATAGGCCGCAGATAAAAAGGCAATGATTTTATTAGCATCTTCAACACTCATCACAGCTTCATCCCCTCCAAGGCTTTATTTTCCAGTCCAATAATCAAATGTCAGCCCCTTGTTTTTGAAAAAGGAATAGGGCAAGTAGCAGTAGCCTTGATCCCCCCAGCCTTTTCCCCATGAATTGCGGGCGATGACGACCCCCTGACCTTTCTTCTTGCCATCCTTGTAACCGACGGCCAGCATCGCATGACCACCTAGGAGCATTTCTGTTTTCCTGTTGGGATACGGGATTCGTCCCGTTTGGGCAGCAGACGGGCTTTCAAATGAAGCATAGACCCATATCCCGAAAACGACAGGCTGACCGTCTGCCAATGCGGCTTTAATACCTGCCAAATCTTGAATGCGATGATAGCCGCCGATTCGGTAAGTTCCTGCGGTTTGCTCAGCCTCCGCATCAGGCTTATCTTTAAACTTGGCAATTTGATACGGCCATTCGCTTTCAGGACAAACACCGATTTTGTGCAGTACCTTCATCCCGTCGCGAACCGTTGCGCCAGAGTCCCGACTGACGGTACCTTCCAGCTTCCGCTCATGCCAATAGTGAAAAAGCCGCGATAGCCGCGGCGCTGAATCGCTTTCTTGACGCAGCCAATATTCTCGCAGTCCGCTTACGATGGCATTCGACGTGCAGGAACCTAAATTCCCTTGATTCACAATTGGAGAAAGCTTGCTGCGCAAGTCAACTTTACGCGGCAGCTGGGATTCCCTGACATAATTAACGCTTCGATAAAAATGATCGCGAAAATCACCCGGGTCCCGTTTTACCGTTAACTTCCTTTTCACCTTTTTTCCTCCCCCATCGCCCGTTTGCGTAAATGTACTTTAGTGTATTCACCCATAGGCTGGAGCGTGCGAGAAGCGCGAATAGGGGCAGCTGAATACTGGCTTACGTGGATTCGCCAGTAGAATATGCAGATGGGATGGGGTAGATTGCTGCATTTGAGTGGTCAGGTAGAAGAATGGAGTAGATTGTTGCACTCGTGTGGTCAGATAGATGGATAGAGTAGATTGTTAACTTGTGTGGTCAGGTAGATGGGATGGAGTAGATTGATTCACTTGTGTGGTCTGGTAGATGGGATGGAGTTGATTGTTGCACTTGTGTGGTCTGGTAGATGGATGAAGTAGATTGTTGCTCTTGTGCGGTCTGGTAGATAGGATGGAGTAGATTGTTGCACTTGCGGTCACGTCAGGTAAATGGGATGTGTTGGAGTATATAATCGGCCCTAGGTTGCACATTGTACAACCATTTCTGCCAAATCTCGCTGTTACAGCAAGCTACGTTGTACTTTGTACAACGATTTCCCCATAAAACGGGGTATTGGACGCATGTTGAGCACATATCATTGTATTTCATACAATGAAGGGCTGCCAAACCTCCAAATAACCCCCATTTCATTGCACATAATGCAATATAGGCAGGAGAAAAGCCTGGATAGACACGCTCAATGCAGTAAACCCCAGCCCCAAATCGGCCCCCCCCCCTCATTCCATACGAACGCCCCTAATCCGCCTATTGTGACAGAATAACCAAAGAACCAGGCTATTCCATGTCTATCATAGACTGGTCCGCCCGGTTCCGTTAGAAAATATTATCGAAGATAGCGCTGAAGTGGCTGTATTTGCTGCTTGAGAATGCATGCTGCGACTAATTCGGCGATAGCGATACCGCCTTTTTCTTGGAAATGCGTATTATCCTCTGCGCCTTTTGGGAAGTTCGGAAATTCGCCCGGCCATGCCCACATGAACAGGGATTTGGTTTCCTCAGGACCTAGCGATTCGAACAATTGCTTGCTCTCCTCAGCCAAATCGATCAGGAGAACGTCCTCTTCCTCCGCCAACTGTTTCATAGCGGTAGTATAGTCGCCATGCGTGTCGATGATTTTACTGTCGCTATCAAAAAATCTCCGCTGCACAGGCGTGACTAGAATGGGAACAGCTCCCCGCGTCCTGGCTTCATGAATATAAATCGCCAAATGCTCTTTATAGGTTGTAAAAGGAGATGTCGCCCGCTCCTCATCCAACTTCTGATCGTTATGCCCAAACTGGATGAACAAATAATCATTGGCATTGATTTTATCAAGAATGGGGGCGAACCGCCCTTCATTCAGGAAGCTTTTGGAGCTGCGGCCAGAGACCGCATAATTCGCTACCGCAGCGTCCGCTTTGATGAAAAGCGGGAGCATTTGCCCCCACCCCGTATAAGGATAACCATCCTGAGGCTGATCCGTTACCGTGGAGTCACCGACCATGTACAATGTAGACGCTTGCGGAGCCGAAACGACCTCCAGCGCATTAATGCGCGGTGCTAAGCCTGAGAACGCCAGTCTCAACTGTCCATCCTCCACGTGAACGCTAAAGCTGTTTGACACAAACTCTCCGGCAGCTGTGCGGCATTCTGAAAGCAAAAGTCTTCCCTGCCCCGCCTTCAAACCTGTCGAAGTTGCCGTTATGAGGTCGCCCATTAACGTATGAATCGTGTAATTACCGATCGGCAAATCTACGGCGAACACAGCACCGACAGGAATGCAGAAGTCTCGACGAAGAACTTCGGGCCGTCCGCGATCCCGTTCGTATACCTCAGCACCACTCAGAAAGCCAAAACCATTCTTCTCATTATAAAATGCGCCCTGGCTAACTTTGGTATAGCCCTCCTTCACAGCGCTTTGTTCCGGTCCAAAATCAAATCGGAAATGTATGCTCATCCCACGAACGCCTACCAGTCTCTGCGATTCAGCAGTGAGGATAAGAAGGTGAGTCCCAACCCTTGCCCCCATCCTTGAATCCGCTTGTAAGGCACACCTTTGTACCCGTCAATATCCCGCATCACCGCAGTGCCGGCCGAAACGCCTGTGATCGTCCCGTCTTCGGAGATACGCGATAAGATGCCTTGGATCGATTTATTCGTATATTTATTATACAGCGGTCCGGCACCGACTAAGGCAGCCGCGATCCCCGCCGAGCCCGATGTTTCCAGATAGGCATCCTTGTCCGTCAGGACGGTATGCCATAACCCGCTCTCGTCTTGCAATCGAACCAGAGCGCTCAATTGATCGCGCAGCGAGCCTTCAATAATCATGAAGGAAGGATGCGTCACATGCACGAGTCTCAAGGCGCGCGCCATTGTAATAGCCGCCCATGCATTGCCGCGGGCCCAATAGATGCCGGACATATGATTCTGCGCCAGATTGTCCCAGCCGTGATAATACAGGTTCGTCGCGGCATCCTGCAGCACATTCTCATGACCGTGATACTGCTTCAAGCCATCTTCGAAATAATCCTCACGATTCAGCATTGATCCGATGCGAACCAGGAAATAGCCCGCCATGAACATCGTATCCACCCATGCCTGCTCAGGAAAATTGTATGTTTCCGAGTTCACGGTATGTTGGAAAATGCCTTCCCCGAATCGCTCCGCTTCATGTTTCAAGAAGTCAGCCATTTGCGTAGCGATTTCCATATACCGGTCTTCGCCGGTTTCTTTGTACAGGGTCAGCAAGGAGTGGCCGATCGAGATGCCGTTGACGGATAACTTGGGCAGCCCATCCTCCAGCTTCTCATCTACCCATTCTTTTAACAGGTGGAGATACTCTTCTTTGCCCGTAGCCTCATAAGCTTCTGTAACGCCATAGAAAGCTACGCCGCCAGGCCAGTCCCAATTAAAGTCCATACGGAACGTTCTATGAACAACACGGTCAATTACTTTACGGATTTCATCTGGATCGAATTGTAAGGCTGGCATCTCTTCATTTCCTCCCTGTTGGTCGTTATTGGTTATATAAGCATTCATCTCCGTTACCCCTTCAAACCGCTCGTCGAGATTCCGTCAACGATATATTTCTGGAAAATCATAAATACCACGAAAATCGGAACCAGCGATAACGTCGACATGGCAAACATCCCGCCCCAGTTGTTTAAGGACTCGCTGTCGAGGAATAGCTTAAGCGCCAGGGAAACCGGATACAGCTTGGCATTATTTAAATATAACAGCGGTGTGTAGAAATCGTCCCATCTCCAGTAGAAGGAAAAGATCGCAGACGTCACAAGAGCTGGAACGATAAGCGGGATGATGATTTTGTAGAAAATGCTGTACTTGCTGCAGCCGTCCATTTTGGCGGCTTCATCGAGTTCAGGCGGAATCGTGCGGATAAATTGCATAATCAGAAAGATAAAGAACGGAATCCCGAAAAATTGCGGCACAATAATCGGCTTGAAGCTCGATAACCAGCCAATTTTGGCGAACAATATATATTGCGAAATGATCGTCACATCTTGAGGCAGCAGCAAGGTCAGCATGACCATGGAAAACCAGAACTTGCTTCCCGCAAAACGGATACGCGCAAAGCCATATCCTACTAAAGCGGAGGAAGCTACCGCGCCGATCGTCGAAAGAATAACGATAATGAAACTATTTCTCATAAAGGTTGCAAACGTGATGCCTGCAAACCCCTTCCAACCTGTCACATAGTTGTTCCACTCAATCTTGCTGGGGATCAGTGAGGTGGCCGTCGTATAAATCTCATCGTTTGGCTTTAAGGAGCTGGCGACCAGCCATAGAATCGGATATATCGCTGTAATCGCGATGAGGCAGACGAACAGGTGATACAGCAATGTTTTCATATTTTTTGTGCGAAATACCATGTCAGATCCCTCCTAGCTCTCGTAATGAACCCAATATTTAGATGTTTTGAAAATAACCAAGGTAATGAGCCCGATTAAGATGAGCATAAACCACGCCATAGCGGAGGCATAACCCATTTCGAAAAAGACGAAAGCCCGATGGAATAAATATAGCGAATACAGCAGTGTATTGTTCAGCGGACCGCCTTCGCCGTTGGAAATGATATAAGCCGGCGTGAAGGTCAGGAAGCCCGAAATCGTTTGCAGAATTAAATTAAACAGAATGATTGGACTTAACAAAGGCAGCGTGATATGAAAAAACTTGCGCACAGGGCCTGCGCCGTCCACGCTGGCCGCTTCGTAATACGTGCCTGGAATATTTTTGAGTCCGGCAAGGAAAATAAGCATGGAAGAACCGAACTGCCAGACCGACAAGAGCACCAGTGTGCCAAGCGCGGTAGCCGGCAAACCGATCCAAGAGGTGGTGGTGTGGACACCTATACTGCCCAGGAAAGCATTGATAAGGCCTTTGTCCCCGAAAATTTGACGCCACATGATCGATACCGCTACGCTTCCGCCAATCAAAGACGGCAAGTAATACGTGGCCCGGTATAGCCCGATTCCTTTGACCGCGCGGTTAAGCAGCATAGCTACCAGCAAGGCGATGATGAGCCGCATCGGGACGGACGTGAGCACATAAGTAAGCGTGACCCGAATCGAATCGATGATTTTGTCGTCATCCGTGAACATCTTCTGGTAGTTTGCAAATCCGACCCATCGCGGAGCTGACAATAAATCGTATTCTGTAAATGAAAAATACAGCGAAGAAAACATCGGAAACAGCGTGAAGATCAAAAAACCAAGAATGAAAGGCGAGACAAACACATAGCCGACTATGTGATCATTTTCACGTAGTTTCATAATTCCACTCCCTTAAGCTCGTCTATTTCTATCTATTTGGCGGGTGGCCGGTTAACAGCCACCCGTTTGTACCCGCACAGCGTGTTGGAACGGACGGACGATCACTTCTTATTTTTAGCCAAAATGGCGTTGGCTTCGTTCATAAATTTCGTCGCGGCGCCTTCGACCGAGATTTTGCGAAATAAGATTTGCTCCTGCATATCGCGGAGCAGCTTGCTAACCTCCGCTGACCCGATAGGATCAGGGGGATCCATGGGACTGCTGTTCTTCTCCGCCCATGCGACGTAGTCGTACACCTTCTTCTCTTCTGCGGAGAGCGTAGGCTCCAAGCCTGCTTTGACCTTCGATGAGATCGGAATTCCCCGGTCGCCTTTGATCAGTTTATTGGCCTCCATATCGTTCAAAAACCAGGAGATGAATTTGGCCGCTTCCTTCTTCTGCTTCGAGCTTTTGGGGATGGAGAACAGCATGGTTGGCTTTAGATACAGCCCTTGCTTGCCATTCGGTCCGGGCAGTCCGGTTAAGCTCAGCGGCTTTTTGGCGGCCTCCTGCAGCGTCGAGAATTGATTGGACCATGCCATGGTCATGAAGCCATCCCCTAGGGCAATCGGGTTCTCCTCCGGCGTCAGCTTGGACAGCGTTTCTTTCCCCCAGTCCCGCATATAGCCGGCTTCGTACCATTTGAGATACATGGTGAAGTAATCTATAAAATATCGGGGATCGCTAAACCCAAGACTCGTGCCATCCTGGCTAAAATAGTGCTGATCTTGGGTACGCAGGTAGTAAGGAAAAAACTGATCGAAACGCATATGATCAAGCACTTTCCCTTTTTCCTTCATCCGCTTGGCGATCTGCTCCAAATCGAACCAGGTCCAGCCCTGCGGGATGGACGATATGCCCGCCTCCTTCAGCATAGCGGCATCGTAAGTGGTCCCCATCGCATTAACGCCTAACGGTATGCCGTACAGTTTTCCGCCGACTCGTCCGGAATCAATCGTTTCCGGCGAAGCTGAGCGCACATCGATCGTCCCGCTGTTCGTCAGTTGGGACAAATCCTCCAATTGATCCTTCGTGGCATATTGGGTCAGGTACGAGATGTCCATCTGGATAATATCGGGCAGCTGATTGGCCGCTGCTTGCGGCGCCAGCTTCTTCCAGAAATCATCAAAACCGGCATATTCCGTATCAATCTTTACATTCGGGTTTAGCTCCTGGTACATGGCAATGAGTTTCAGCGTATAATCATGCCTCGCTTGACCGCCCCACCATGCAATTCGCAGCTTAACATCTTGTTCACGATCGCTTTGTCCGGACTCAATCGTCCTCGGTTTGCCGCCCGCTGAAGGTTCATTCGCGCTGCATCCGATGACCGTGAATAACAATGGAATTAGGAGTATGGCCGGTAATAGTCTGCGTTTCATCGTAAGCGTCCCCCTAGGTACCCTGCGCTCCACATTTCTTATTATGGGCTGGCTGGAGCGAAAGTTGAATCTAATTTACCGCGTTAAATGTTCAAAAAACAGTGAGTACCTTTTCTACAACGTCAGCTTTTTGTACTCGGAAGGAGCGCAGCCCGCGACCTTTTTAAACACTTGAGAAAAGTACTGCGGATTATCGCCAAATCCTAATTGTTCCGCTAATTCGAACATTTTGACATCATCGTTTGATTTAATAAGGTCCATTGCTTTTTTGATTCTCACGGTAACTACATAGTTCGAGAAACGCTCGCCGGTCTCTTTTTTGAACAATTTCCCCAAATAATCCGGATTCATATACAGCATTTTGTGAGCGACCCAGTTGAGCGACAGCTCGGGGTTGGCGAGCTCCGCATTGACGATTTCGATAACCTTCTGAATGACTTGCGAGTGCTTGTTTCTGTTTTGTTCGAAAATGACGTGGGTAATTTCAGATGCGGTTTGCTTCAGCAATTGAATGCTCGCCTGCAGCGTTTCCATCTGCGAGATTTGGCCAATGAGCCCCATATACTGGTGCATTTGAGGTTCGGCACACAATCTTGTCATGGAAATAAAGCTTTGGATGACATACGATTTGGTCGTCTGAATGTCTAACCTGGAATTCACTAAAACGGTGTGAAACGCTTCAATACTGGCCTCGGCTTCTTCCCAATTGCCTGCCCGGATCGGAAAGAGGATGCGATCGTCATCGTATACGAAGTCCGCTTTGCTGGGCTGCGCAGAATCCAAAATATCGCGCATCGTGATAAGTCCGCCCTCACTAAGGTAGAACCGGTGGCTCAAGCAATCAATCGCTTGCAAGTAGAGCCGCCTAGCCTCCCCGATTTCCCCGGCCTCGCTTAAGGCGGCTGTCGTATCTATTTTGTAATACAGCATAAAAATACGCCTGATTTCTTCAATATGCTCCTGCAGACGCTTCATATCATCCTGATCCTCGATCAGCACCAAGATGTGCTCTGCAATGGTGGAGCTTAACAGCGGCTCATCGAGAATGTCTTCGGCAATATTTTTCAAAGCAAATAAATGCTCATATTCGAATTTGTCTTCGAGCCGGAACAGCAATAAACGAACTTTTCTGGCGCCGACATGCAGACCGAATAAATCCTGGTAATACTCCCAATCCCGGCTGCCATACGATTTATTCGTCACGAATTCTTTCAAAAATTGCTCTTTTACATGGGGCAGCACCTTCTGCAAATTCGCTTTCATCGACTGGATAAAGTCTTCCTTGCTCTCCTCCTGCTTGTATTCGGCCGTAATTTCACCGAGTGCCTTTAGAATGCTGTTTTCGTTGCACGGCTTTAACAAGTAATGCTTGACGCCATGCTGCATCGCTATTTGGGCGTATTCGAATTCATCGAAGCCCGAAAGCATGATAAAGCGCGTATGCGGATGCGTTTCCTTGACTTTGGCCACAAGCTGCAAACCGTCCATGCCCGGCATCCGAATGTCGCTGATGACAATGTCAGGCTCGTGCTCGCAAACAAAAGCGTAGGCTTCAATCCCGTTGCGGGCGGTCCCTATTAACTCGGTGTCCACAGACTTCCAGTCTACAATCGAAGAGATTCCTTCGAGAATCATCCGTTCGTCATCAACCAACAATACTTTATACATCAGTCGTTACCCTCTTTTCGTCATCGGAATACGGATGGTAATACATGCGCCGCCATCCGGTCGATTTTCTACTTGAATCCCGAAATCCTCGCCAAACGCCAGCTTGATCCGCTCGTCAATATTTTTAAGCCCAATGCCTGTCCCTTTGGATTGGCGTTCGCCCGTCAATATTTGTTCCAAATACGTTTCGTCGATGCCGGGGCCATTATCCTCAACGATCAGAAGGACATTTTCTCCCTCTTCCCGGCCTAAAATTTGTATGACACACGGTTCAAGCATGACCTCTACCGCATACTTAACGGCATTTTCCAAAAGCGGCTGCAGCGTCAGCTTCGGAATGCAGTAAGCTCCTAAAGCTTCAGGAACATCCAAACGGAAATCGAGCCGTTCTTCAAAACGGACCTTCTGAATCGTAATATAATGCTGCACAAGCTTCAGCTCGTCTTCGATCGGGATCATATCCTGTTTCAGGCTAATCGACGAACGAAGCAAGTAGCCAAGCGATTCCACCATTTGAGAAACTTGCTTCTGCCCGTTCATCTTGGAAATCCAGTTGATCGACTCCAGCGTGTTATACAGAAAATGCGGATTGATTTGCGCCTGCAGCGAGCGAAACTCAGTTTCTTTGATGATCAACTGTTTCGTGTAGTTTTCCTTGATCAACTCTTGGATGCGCACAATCATCATGCGGTATGTCCGCTGGAGCAGTCCGACTTCATCCATCTGCAGCGAGATAGGCGCTATTGCCGGCAGCTCCGAATTTTCCAGATCGCCGATTTGCAGTCCCCGCATATTGCTGATCAGACCTTCGATGGGGCGGGTGACGCTTCGAGCAACGGCCATCCCAAAACCGACTAGCAGAAAAAAAGAAATCAGAAACGCGGCAATCATCCAATTTTTCATCAACGTGAGGTTATAGAAAATCTTTTGGAACGGCAGGGTGTTATAGTACGTCCATCCCAAATAATCGGAGTGAATATGCGATACGAAATATTTCTCGCCATCCTGTTCCATGATGCGAAACCCCTTAGGGGAAAGTCCGGAAGGACTGTTATCACTGATTAACGACTTCATGCTTACGGATCGCGGATACACTAAGGTCCCATTCGAGACAATACTAAGCTCGCCTTCCCGGGTAACGGCTTCTCTGGCATATTGATTCACCATCTTGTCCAAATTGACATGCAGCACTAGGCTGCCCAGCTTCTTCAACTCCAAATTGTCGTAGGAACGGATTTGTCTTGTTGCAATGAGACTATAATCCTGGGCATCCGGATTGACCCATCCCAAACTGCCGGCTCCACGGTCGGACGTTTCTTGGATGAGCATTTTCCGATCAGGTGAAAGCGTTGTCAAATTACCGCTGGAATAGCTGTTTCCTTTCACATCAGTAATATCCGCCGCCGAAATATAGGTCTCGGAGTTAATGTATTGGACAAGCCGGTCTACGAGCTTAGCGCGGGATTGAATGCGAATGTAATCCGATTCAGCCGAGTTCATAACAATTAGATGCTGTTGAATTTGCTCGTCTGACATAATGCTGAATGTCAACCGTTCCACTTTATTCAATTCATTCTCAATCAACGTAGAGGAGAGATTCAGTACTTGCGACGATTTCTCATAAATCTGCTGATCATACATCGAGAAAGCGATCTGCAAGCCCACCAGCGAAATGCTGGAGCTAACCGCCATCGTAATGGTAATGAGCAGAAACAGCTTCGCTTTAATTCTCATATTGCGGATATCATCAAACCACAGGCGGAAGCCCGACTTCATGTAAGCTCACCACTTTTCTTCCTGAATAGGGTCTTGTAGCAGTGTTTCTTCGCGGTTGCTAGCGTCATTCCCTTTACTTTAGAAAAAAGAAGTTAAGCGCGGTCAAAGCGCTTAACTCCTTTTCAATACGAATTGACCTATTTTAAATAAAACACTTCACGCATCGGTTGAATCGGCACGGCTTCGCGGAAATCGAAGGAACCTACGACCATTTTGGACGTAATGGCGTTCCACCGATTGCATGCCTCGCTCTCTGCCAGATAGGCAAAGGCAGCTTCCAAATCATCGCATAAGAAGCAATAGAAAAATTGATTGCCATTCTGGAAGATGGAATAATCCCTAATCCCAGCATTACTGTGCTCTTCCATAATTTCCGGCCAAGGCGCCAAATGCATCCGGACGTACTCCTCCAGGTCTTCCTCCCGAATCGTCCATGTCCATGCGAACTTCCCGCTATTGGTCATGCGCTTCACCCTCTCCCTAAAGTTGGATAACCAGTCACTGTTACTTTACCGCGCCAACATCGTCCCGTCAATGCTCTCCCCCGTCAAAATAAAAATAAACAAAAAAAAGAAGTCGCGAGGACTTCCGTTTTTATGTCTTTATATTTGTTTAACTTTGTAAGAGGTGCCAACAAACCAAATAAGGAAAACAAAACAAAGCAGCGCAATAAACCCATAACCGCCGAAAACGTCATAACGGGCAGCAAAATAGCCGAAGCCAAGACCTGCAACCGTGTTCAGCACATTCTCGCCTAACGATTGGAAGGAATCGATCGTTGCTCTCATGGCGGAGTCAATGCGGTGGTGCAGATAGCCGGCAGCAAGCGGCTCCATCACGCCGGAGAACAGGCAGACGATCAGCATCGCTGCCAGTCCGACGCCATTTTTGCTAACGGAAATAAAAATGAAACCCAGGGTGATGCCCGCCATAATGAAGGTGATCAGTCTCCTGGTGCTGAAGCGCCGCAGAAGTGCATAAGCAAGGAGATTGCCAGGCAGCTGCAGAAGCATAATCCCGGCAGACAGTACACCAAAGAAGAGAACCGGAGTCCCCAGTCTGTTCGCGTACAGCTGCCAAAATTCTGCTATATAGCTCATCGACGCACCTGTTACCATACCTGAAAGCAGGACAAGGGTGACATTGGGATTTGTCCGAAAAAAACGCAGCGATGCCGTGACATACGTTCTAAAAGAAGGCATTTCCTCCTTGCCTGTCGTATCCAGCGATCCCTTAGGGGGCTCGACCAACAGGAAAGCAAGGAAAAGAGCAATTGCTGAACTGACCAGCGATAACCAGTAGTTCAGCTCAAGATCGAATTTCCCCGCGAGAAAGCTTCCGCAAAGAGCCGCGAGGATGGCCGAGATGAAGTCGCAGGCATTCAATCGTCCAAGCAGCTTTTCGAACTGCGGCGCCACGCCCTGCAGCGATAACGTATCGTACAGCATGGCGTTATCCGAGCCGCTGCTTGCGGACCTGGAAATGCCGGCCAAGAAGACGACAAGCGCGAAATGCCAAAATTCGGTCGCAACCAGCAGCAGCAGAAACTCGCTGCATCCAAGCAGCGCGCTGAGCACGAGCATGTTTTTGCGGCCCCATTTGTCCGCTATAACACCGGTTGGAACTTCTAGCAGCACGATGGTCAGCGCATAAATAATTTCCGTATATACGACCATCTGAACGGTCATGCCCCGATCCTCCCAGTACAATCTTTCAATAACGTAAGCCGGGATGAGACTGGAGAAAAAGCGAAATGCAAACAGAATTCGTATATTCTTTGTGTTGTCCATAAGGAGCACCTCTCCGAAATTTGATTGGATGTATGCACGCAATCAACTCGGGGGTGCTCGTGAACAACGCGGGGTTATCTCTTAGCAGGGAGGTCTTGCGAATTTTGCGAACCTTTTCATAGGGTTGCTCCTTCCATCGCTCAGACTGTCACTTATTTGGATAACAATACTTTATACAGTTTAATTACGCTAAAATGCATGCCTTCATGATATAAATTGAAGCTGAGAAACTGCTCTAGAGATTCAAGCTTCATGCCTGCCGAAGTAGTGTACGGGGTTACGCTGTCCTGAAGCCGGCCGCTCAGTTCGCTGCGAATGCGCTCAGGCTGCTCCCGCAGCAAAGCCGTCAACTCTTGCAGCGAAGGAACCGCGATGTCAGCTGGCGTAGTTAATGGAGAAGTTTTGAACTCAAACTGTTCTTTGAACCCCTCAGGCATACGAAGCGGAAGCCCCATATACTGAAAAGCGTAACGTTCCATTACCACATAAATGTGCCCTAACTGCCAACGGATGGAATTCCGGAACCCACCCGGAATCCGGTCGGCGGTCTCCTCCGTTATTCCTTCCACCGCAAGCAACACTTGAGCTCTTACGAATGCCAACTGCTTAAACAAATAATGTTCCATCGCCTTCACTCCTTTAGGGTATCTTAGGGCTTATTGTAGCACTCTTTCACTGATCCGTCTTTATAACCAACGATAACTTTGGCCGCCATACCGATAAATAGCCCGTTATCGACGACACCCGGGATGCTGTTGATGGCATCGTGGCATTCGCTTGGCATGGCGATCTGTTTAAAATCACAATCCAAAATATAATTGCCATTGTCGGTCATGTACGGCTTCTGATCTACCAGCCTCAGCTTCGGTTCGCACCCGAGTGCGCTAAGTTTACGACGAGTAAGCTCATATCCGAATTTTACAACCTCAACAGGCAAATGGAATTTCCCCAACCGGTCGACAACCTTGCTTTCATCCACAACGACAATAAGCTCTTTGCTTGATGAAGCAATGATTTTCTCACGCAGCAGGGCGCCTCCTCCGCCTTTTATTAAGTTCCACATTCCGTCAACTTCATCGGCCCCATCGATGGTCACATCAATCTCGGCTATTTCTGAAAATGGACTTAACGGAATCCCGAGATCTATCGCCAGCTTCTCAGACTGAACAGAGGTTGCAACCGCTTTTATTTGCAGACCGTTATGCACTTTCTTTCCAATTTCCTGGATCGCCCAGTATGCCGTGGAACCCGTTCCCAAGCCTACCGTCATGCCATCCTGAATATAGGCTGCGGCTTTTTCAGCGGCTATCCGCTTGGAATTGCTGTTCGGCATGTTGTTCGTTGACATATTTGACATCTCGCGCTCACCTTCCTATGGTTATTTTCCAACTAAATCTCGTATCAAAATCGCTACCCGCTTCAATCCCCATTCAAGCTCGTGCAGCTTGGCATAGGCATAAGAGATCCGCAAATAGCTGCCTGTATGACGATTATAAATCGAACCGGGATTGAGCAAAACACCGTCTTTGATCGCCCGCTCAAACAGGATTTGCATCGGAACGTCCACGGTGAGCTCGACCCAAATATAAAAACCTCCCGTTGGCACAGTCCACTTGGCTAGTCCAGCAAAATAAGTATGCAAGAACTGTACCGCTGCATCCCTTCGCATTTTCAACTGCTCCCTAATCCCGATCAGATGCTCCTGATATAAGCCCCTGCCAAGCCATTCAGACGCAGCCCATTGGGAGACGGAGCTGGAGCCATAATCGTTCTGCATTTTGATATCCGCCAACCGTTCGATCACCGGCTCCGGCGCGACGACCCAACCAAGTCGAAGTCCCGGACTTAATGTTTTGGACAAGGTCCCCAAGTAAAGAACCAACGCATGCGGGTCCCTCGCTTTTAACGGCAATGGAGGCGGCTCATCAAACCACAGCTCTCTGTAAGCGTCATCCTCTATGATCGGAAGCCCTTCGTCGGTGCAAGCCTTCATCAACGCTTGGCGTCTTTCCTCCGTCATTAACGTGCCGGTCGGATTATGAAAAGTTGGAATCGTATAAAGGATCGAAGCGTTATAGCCTTTTTTGTAACGTCCGATCTGGCTCGCCTGTATGCCTTCCTCATCCATAGGCAAACCTACCAGCTTCATGCTGTTTGACTGAAAAACATGGACAGAATACAAGTAGGAGGGCTTTTCCAACAGTATGGAAGACCCTCTTTGCAGAAGCCCCACCGAAATGAGATGCAGCGCTTGGAGAGCACCGGAAACGATCAAAATGTTCGATGGCGAGGTTTGGATGCCGTTTCCTTGCAGATACTGAGCGACCTGCTTGCGCAAATAAAGATTCCCTTTCGGTTCTTCATAACCCAAGGTGAACGGATTCGCCGAGCTTTCTGCAAAAATCTGCTTCATCCGCTCAGTCGGCAGCAAATCAGGGGAAAGCTCTCCGGTTCCGAGCCTGATCATGCCTTCTTGAAATTCCGCCCGGTTAATGTGCTGGATGGCAAGCAAATTGGGATAGTGTATGCCAGCTTGTACATACGAGCTCCAATCGGGAGGCGGCGACGCGGCTAGCAGATTCCATGAGTTATTGATGACTCTTGTCCCACCCTTGGTGTTGCCCTCCAATAAGCCTTCCGCAATTAAATCGCTGATTGCCGTTACAACCGTGCTGCGATTCACACCAAAGTGCTCAGCCAATGCTCGCTGCGAAGGAATTTTGGTCCCCACTGCCCATTCGCCTAGTGATATTTTATGAATAATAAATGTTTTAATCTGTTCATATAACGGAGTTTCAGACGTAAAATCAGGTTTCCAGTCCATGTGCTCCTCCTTTCCTTGCAGCTCCACTATATCATTTGGTTGGGATCAATGCCATCCATTTGGACGGAGACAAATATCAAAATCCCTCTATACTAAGAGAGACTTTGACAGCCAGATAGGAGAGATCGATTTGTTTCAAACAGTTCTACACGCGGTTATATTGGGTTTTGGCCTAATTTTACCGGTAGGGGTACAAAATGTTTTTGTATTTAATCAAGGCGCCAGCCAGCGCACTTACTTAGGAGCACTGCCTGTCATTCTGACGGCATCCCTCTGCGATACGTTCCTTATTCTAGCAGCGGTTTTGGGGGTTTCCCTTATTGTGCTCACTTTTTCATGGCTGCAAATGGCTCTTTATGGCGTTGGGTTTATATTCTTGCTCTACATGGGCTGGGCGGTTTGGAAAAGCAAGCCAAGTGCTGCTTCTTCTTCACAAGAAGAAACTAGGCCCAAAAAGCAGATCCTGTTTGCAGCATCTGTCTCTTTACTGAATCCTCATGCTATTTTAGATACGATTGGCGTTATCGGCACCAATTCTTTAAACTATTCCGGCAGCGAAAAATGGGTCTTCATGCTCAGCATTATATGCGTATCCTGGCTATGGTTTTTCGGGTTGGCATTCGCGGGGCGGTTAGTCCGCAAGCATGATACAAACGGTCTGTTTATCGCGCGATTAAACAAGGTTTCCGCTTGCTTAATATGGGGCGTGGCTGCGTATATGGGGATGAAGCTTTTGTAAAATGAAAGGACGAAAGCACGATGGCAGCCGGTGGAATCTACTGAAGTCTCCACTGGCTGCTATTTTTCTATTGGCTCAACATTTATCAACTCTACAAGCGCATTTCTCCTATAATCCACCTCTAACTTCAATTCACCTATCTTCTCTAAACCCTTCTCATTACCAGCTCAGAACAGCTCATTACATATCATCATTACTTCTTATTTCACATTGCTTCTCACCACTACTACTCATAATTTATCGCCACTTCTCATTTATCCTCACATCTGCTCCATCCCTCTCACACCTTTTTTCATATACCCACTACCATCCAATAATCTAAAAAAACTACAAAAAAAACTAAAAACAATGGCGTTCCTGCCCTCGCCCAGGAAAGCTATACTAAAATCAGCCAAAATGAAAGCACTTACACAAACAAAGAAGGGAGGTCGCCAGACCATGCGATTACTTCGCAAAATAGCGCTCGGTATCGATACGTTCATCGAATCGGCCGCACTCATCGGCTTGCTCAGCATGATTATCATCGTCACCATGCAGGTGATGACGCGCAAACTATTCGATTTCGTTTTTTTCTGGTCAGAAGAAGTGACTATGCTGCTGCTCATTTGGTTCTCTTTTATGGGTATCGCAATTGGCTTTCGGGAAAAGCTCCATCTCGGCATTGATTCCTTCACGCACAAACTTCCTGCTTCCTTCAACAAAGCGCTGGACAAAGTGATCGAACTCGTCATTCTCGCCTTCGGAATCTATCTGGTGTTCTATGGTTGGGATTTCACCGTCATGATGAACGAATCCGAACTGCCAGCCACGGGGCTGCCGAACAGCACGCTCTATGTCATCATGCCGATCACGGGCATCATGACCTGTGCTTATGCGCTATTGCAGTTATTTGGGATCGAAACGAAACGGCACGTTAATCTCCAGGAAAGAGGCCACCATTAATGGATCCGACCATTGCCATTCTCATACTTTGCATTAGCTTCACCCTTCTGATCGTTCTGCGCTTCCCGATCTCGCTAGCTCTAGCCGGTTCTTCACTGCTTACCCTGCTCTACTTGAAAGTCCCGCTGGCTACCGTGGGCCAAACCATGATTCAAGGGATGAATTCCTACTCGCTCCTGACTATCCCCTTCTTCATCCTGGCCGGTCAAATCATGAGCGAAGGCCAAATGGCGCTGCGCCTCATCAACCTCGCCCAAGTTCTCGTGGGTGGCATTCGCGGGGGCTTAGCCATGGTCAACTGCGTAGCCTGCATGTTCTTTGGCAACATTTCCGGCTCCGCTATCGCAGATGTATCTTCCATCGGCTCCGTCATGATTCCCATGATGAAGAAAAAAGGCTATGACACCGACTACGCCGTAGGTGTCACCGTATCCGCCGCCATTCAAGGCGTCGTCGTTCCGCCGAGCCACAATCTCGTCCTGTATTCCCTGGCAGCCGGAGGCGGGATCTCCATTGCTTCGCTTTTTCTCGCCGGCATCGTTCCCGGCCTGATTCTCTGCGTATCGCTGATGGTTACAAGCTATATCATTGCAATCAAGCGCGGATATACCAAAAGCGAAGCCGTTCCGATGAGGGACATACCAAAAATTGTGCGCGACGGCCTGCTCTCCCTCTTAACCGCCGTCATTATCCTTGGCGGTATTTTCACCGGCTGGTTTACAGCTACGGAAAGCGGCGCATTGGCGTGTTTGTACGCTTTTATTCTCACCTTTCTCGTCTACCGGGATATTCCGCTCAGCCGCATGTGGGTCATCCTGAAACGGACGTTTCGAACCGTCGCGATGGTGCTTTTCCTGATTGCCGCCTCGGCTACCTTCAGTTATGTGCTCGCTTTCTTGAAAGTGCCCGGCATGCTGACCGATTGGATGCTTGGCATCACCGACAGCCCGATTGTGATTTTGCTGATCATCAACGTCCTGCTGCTCTTGCTCGGCGCACCGATGGATATGGCTCCGCTCATCCTCATTATGACGCCGATTCTGCTGCCTGTCGTCACCGCTCTTGGCATGGACCCTGTTCACTTCGGCATCATTATGATGTTAAACTTAGGCATGGGATTGCTGACGCCTCCGGTTGGAACCGTTTTATTCGTCGGCTCGGCCATCGGCAATATCTCGATTTCCGAAGGCACTAAAGCGATGATGCCGTTCTTCTATGTCATGTGCGTCGTTCTCATGATTTTGACTTATATACCAGGTCTGGTGATGTGGCTGCCTAACCTTATGAAATAATCAACTCAAACCATTACAGGGGTGATCATCGATATGAAAATCAAAAAATCATATATAACAGCACTTAGCACGATGCTGGGAGCAAGTCTGCTGCTTGTAGCATGCGGCGGGGGCAGCACGCCGACAAACAGCGGTTCCACAACTGCGCCGGGGACCGCTAGTCCGGCAGCGGCCAAGAAATCCGATGGGCCTAAGTTAAATTTTCGTCTGGCCGAAACGCATCCCGCTGACTATCCGACCACACTAGGCGATAAAAAGTTCGCGGAGCTCGTTAATCAAGCCTCTGAAGGCCGCATCAAAATCGATGTGTTCCCTGCTTCCCAGCTGGGTGAAGAGAAGGCTGTCATTGAGCAGGTTCAATTGGGTGCGATTGAGTTCACCAGGGTCAGCACTGGAGCGCTTGGCAGCTTTAACAAGCAATATGAAGTGTTCAGCTTGCCTTATATTTTCGATAATGACAATCATCAATGGAAGTTCCTGGAAAGCGAACAAGGTACGAAACTGCTGGATAGCCTGGAATCCTCGCGTATGAAGGGCCTTGCCTACTACAGCTCAGGAGCGCGTCATTTCTATTCCAAAAAGCCCATCAAAAGCATCGCCGATCTGAAAGGGCTAAAAATTCGCGTTATTCAAAACAAAGTCAATATCGATCTCATGAACGCACTCGGTGCGAATGCAACGCCAATGCCATACGGGGACGTGTTCAACGCCCTGCAAACGGGCGTCATCGATGCCGCAGAGAACAACTATCCGAGCTACTTCTCGTCCAACCATTTTCAGCAGGCAAAAAATCTCATTCTCGATCAGCACCAACGTGTTCCGGAAGTTCTTCTGATCTCCAAAGTAGCCTGGGATAAGCTGAGCAATGACGATAAAGCGCTGATCAAAAAAGCAGCCCTGGAATCCGTCAAAACGCAGAAAGCCGAATGGGATAAATTCGAAAAAGATTCCGAGGCCAAAGTCAAAGCAGCCGGCGTCACCATCACAGAAGTCACTGACCTTAAGCCATGGCAGGAAGCCGTAAAGCCAGTCATCGAGAAGTACCGCAATGATTACAAAGAGACGCTGGAAGCTATCGAAAAGGCAAGAAAGTAGACTCCTTCCACCTAAACGACAAAAGAGAAAAGACAAAAGGAACCTAAGCCCATCTCAGGTTCCTTTTGTCTTTTACGGCTTTCCTCCATTTTTCCGATATTCCAAAGGAGAGCTCCCTGTCAGCTTTTTAAACGTATTGCTGAAATAAGCAATATCGCCATATCCGAGCCTTTCCGCGATTTCAAAGACGCGCAAAGAGGTTTTGACAAGCAGCCTCTTTGCTTCTTCTATCCGCATTTCGATGACATAGTCCACGAACTTGCCGCCCGTTTGCTGCTTGAACAGTTGACTCAGATAGCTGGGATTCAAATGGACAAAAGCAGCCACATCCGTTAGCGCAATATCCTTGGCTAAATTAGCGGCAACAAACTGCTGCACTTGTTCGATCACAGACAATTCGGCCGTCACCGTCTGAAGCGTATCGCTCCCCATCGCCTCTTTCAGCATCGCCCTGCCTTGTATCCAGCGTTCCAAGCAATCGGCCATCGCTTCCATTTCCACCGGCTTGAGCAAATAATCCTTGACCCCGTAACGAATCGCTTTCTGTGCGAAATGAAAATCGTCAAACCCACTCACAAGCACCAGATTCGCCGTCATGCCAGCCATCTGTTCCGCCAGCCCGATGCCGTCCATAATCGGCATTTTCACATCGGAAATAACGAGATCCGCCTCATGCTTTCGCACCGCATCCAAGGCTTCCAGGCCGTTCGCGCATTCCTGCACAATCGTAACAGGGAGCTTCGTTTGCTCCACCGCCTTGCGCAGCACAACCCGGACCCATTTTTCATCATCGGCAAGAATGATTTTGTACATCGTGACTACGCTCCTTCCCGGATATGAAGCCCCAGCGGCAGTTTCAAGCTAACGGTAGTCCCGGCGCCGGCGCTGCTCTCAAGCTCCAAACCGTATGCTTCCCCGAATAAATACGAAATGCGCCGATGCACATTCACGATCCCAATCTGAGAAACAGCTGCAACCATATCCTTCTGCAGCAAATCAAGCTGCAAGGCACGAAGCCTTTCCGCCGGAATCCCCATCCCGGTATCATGAATCTCGATGACATATTGATGCTCATCCAACAGCTTGGCGGATATGATGATATGAACAGGCTGGTCGCTCGTCTCGATGCCGTGAATTACACAATTTTCCACCAAGGGCTGCAGCGCAAACTTCGCAATCCATTGACTTTCCGCCCATTGCGGAATTTGAAATTCATAGCTGAGCTTCTCTTCAAAACGGTACTGCTGTATCCGCAAGTACATCTCACAGATGTGAATTTCCTGCTGCACAGTGCTCGTTGCACCCGCATGATTCAAATTGTAGCGCAGCAGCCTGGCCAGGGAAGCGACCAACACGGAAATATCGGTCATATCCTTTTCCAGCGCCATGCCTCTTACCGTCTCCAATGCGTTCATGAGAAAATGGGGGTTGACTTGGGATTGGAGCACTTTGAGCTCGGTTTCCTTTTGGCGGAGCTGGAGATCCTTCTCCCGAAGCTGAGAGTAGTAAATCTCGCCCATCAAGACTTGCAGCTTTTCCACCATTCTATTAAAATCATTCGTCAGTTGTCCGATCTCATCCTTCGATTCGATGTCCGCCCGAGCCTGAAAATCTCCTTCTTTTACCCGCTTCATAAAATATTGCAAAGCCCGCACCGGGCGAACGATGCTGGTCGCAAAGCCAATGCCGATTAAATAAGCGATAACCAGCGTAACAGCTACCGTCCACCAAATCGTTTGCCGAATATACTGCGAACCGCGCGTCAGCTCATGTTCAGGAATGGCCGTTACGAGCCTCCAGTTCAAATACGACGACAGGCTGAACGTATAAAATGGCCGATCTCCTGTTTGCGCCTGATAAGAGCCGCTCTCCCGCTGCAAAATATAGTCCAGCTGATCCCACTCGGCCATATGCCCGATATCGGCGTATTCCGGGGAATAAATATACTTTCCAGAGGGATCCAGTATCGATAAATAACCCGTTCTGCCGATCGTTACACGCTCAGCAATCTCTTGAATGCGCTTGAAATTCAGTTCCATGATGAGGGTCGCAACAGGTTCCAGCGTATTGGGACTCACCAATCGCTTCACAATCGAGAGAACCGGCATATCCTCCAGTTCATAACGCTCGGAAGGCGGCCGAATGATCAGCATAATATCGCTGTTGGAAGGCACGCTGGCATACCATGGCTCCTGAACGAGCTGCAAAGCAGGCGTCACATTTTTGTTCATGCTCGTATCCAGCACGGTTTGATTTTCCATAATCAGCATGATCCGGGAAATGTCCGAGCGGGAGTAGGCGGTATCTTTCAACAACTGCATCATCGGCTCGCGGATGCCTGAGCTTCTCATTTCATACTCGCTCGTCATGCGAAGAAACTGCTGCATCGAGGGGTGATTTTGCATCCGGATCGAGTCGATTTCAAAATCCCTGATATAATATTCGATGTGCAGCTTCACCTGCTCAATAATCTGTTCGTTGCTTAATCGCGCTTCCTCGCGCAGCACTTCCGACGATTTCTGATACGAAATGAGACCGACAACAAGCAGCGGAATGACGACCAGCATGGCCGAGTAGACGAGCAGCTTAACGGTCAGCGGACGATCGCGCAAAAACAAACTACGGTAAAACCAAATCCAAGTCGGACGGCTTTTTCTCCGCATATCCAGTCCCCAAGCTCCCCTCTCCACTGTTATGTAAACGCATTCAATAAAGAAGAAAGAAAACCAGCTGCGTAAAGCAACTGGTTAACGTTTCACAAGATCTTCACGAATCGGTGTGAAGACATCCAGCAAGGCAGATGCCTCTAAAGCTGTCACGCCATGCTGCGCTCCGCTCGGGATATAAACCGTTTGGCCTTGTTCGATGACCGTCACAACACCATCTATCGTAAACTCAATTTTGCCCTTTAAGCAATAGGACATTTGTTCATGCACGTGGCTGTGCTGATACCCTACCGCCCCTGGCTCAAAGTGAACTTCCATCATCATTAGCCCAACTTCAGCTTTCAAAATGCAGCGTTTAACGCCCGGCTCAGCCGGCTCCCACACGCCAATATTCGACATCTGACTTTCCCCTCTCCAATTAAGCGATCCTATTAAAAAGAGAAAGGACCGCAAGCGGTCCTTCACTTACTGACTTAATTATAACCCAAAAGAACCCAAATGAACATACTTGAAAACAAACGAACGCAAGGTTTATCTCCTTAAGATGAGACGGCAGCGCGGTCTTTCCCTTTGTCTGCTTCGCCTGCATTTCTGTTTGCGGCTTCACGGTCCTGCTGCATTTCTTCCACCGTTTTCACCTTCAAGCGCGCTGCGCCTTCGTAGTCCCGGGTCGGAATGAGGTTGCCTGCGGCCAGACGTTGTTTGGCATCTTCAATCGCAGAGCTGTACTGCGGAAGCCACTTTTCATGGGCAACGAGCATCTCATCGACCATCTGCCAAATTTCTTTCGGATTGCAAACGGCGCCAACGAGCGGATCCATCATAAAAGCTTGACGCAGCAGCTTATCGTCCCCGTGCACGGCTGCTTCAACAGCAAGGCGCTGCACCGAAATGCTGACATTGCATACGGCGGCAGGTCCGAGCGGCAGGTCCCCTACAACCGGCATCGAAATGCCATTGGCATCCACATAGCCCGGCGCTTCGATGACCGCATCATTCGGCAGATTCGAAATGACGCCGTTATTCACCAGATTGAAATGCCCGCGATACACACGGCCCGTTTCAAGTCCCTCGATAATATAAGAGCCGTGCTCCTCGCTGCGTTTTTCAGCTGTGTAAACCATAGCCTTTTCCTTCATCCAGTTCGGGAAATCCGTTTCGAACCAGTTCCGCCCTTCCGTGCAAACGCGCAGGTAGCCGCCGGTTTCGCCGTTTATCCAGCTTCCCATGTCGATCCAGTCTTGAATTTCGCCGGCCCGCTTCCGGTACCAAGGCACATACTCGCTCAGATGCCCATTGGATTCTGTGCTGTAGTAGCCGAACCGGCGCAGCATATCGATGCGCACTTTTTCCGTGCGGGCAAATTCCGGATGGTTCTCGAACGCTTCCAGCAAACCTTGCGTTAGATCCCTGCCTTGATGTCGGGCTTGCACATACCAGGTTTGGTGATTGATCCCTGCGCAAATAATGTCGACTTCTTCCTTCTTGAGGCCATACACTTCGGCAATTTGACGATGCCCGTGCTGCACGCCGTGACATAGCCCGATCGTCCGCACCCCGCCGTATTTGTTGCAAGCCCAAGTCAGCATCGCCATCGGATTCGCATAATTTAAGAGCAGCACATCAGGCGAAGCCACATCGCGGATGTCACCGCAAATACGAAGCATTTCCGATATTCCCCGCTGACCGTACATAATGCCTCCGGCACATAAAGTGTCCCCGACACACTGATCGACGCCATATTTGAGCGGAATATCCACATCCGTAGCAAAAGCCTCCAGACCGCCTACACGAATCGTGCATAGTACATACTTCGCATCTTTCAAAGCTTCTCTGCGATCTGTACTCGCTTGAATTTGTATGTTCAGACCATTTTCCAAAATGTCCCTTTGGCAAAGTTCCGTGACCATATCCAAATTATGCTGATTAATGTCTGTAAAAGCGACCTGAATATCATGAAACTCAGGAACCGACAATAAGTCCCGCAGTAGTCCCCGTGTAAATCCAATACTTCCTGCTCCAATAAAAGCCACTTTAAATGCCATGTTTATCGCCCTCTTTCTCATGTGCTCTACCTTTCACATTGTATCAAGCACAAAAGAGAAGACGTTACCAAATTTCTAACTTTGTCGCAGTGCTTTTGTCAAAAATTCTAACTTCTTTCCGGATAACTCCACTTCTCTGCATGCATCGATTTACGAAAATCTGTCGGAGTCAGACCGGTATAATCTTTGAAAAGCATATGAAAATACTGCCGGCTTCCGACCCCGATATAATCGCAAATCCCGGAGATGGGCACATCCGTTTCAAGCAGCAGCATTTTGGCTTTTTCCATCCGGATAACGGTTAAATACGCCATCAGCGTCTGACCTGTGAGCGATTTGAAAATCCGCTGCAAATAACCCGGATGCAAATTAACAGCCGCAGCAATATCTTTCACTTGAATATCGCGATCATAGTTCTGATGCAAATATTCCATCGAAATCTTGACATACCTTTCGCTTTGCGCCTCGCCGCTATTGACCGTTTCCCGCCATAGCCGCGCAATACGAATCAACAGCTGCGCAATGAGCAGCTGCACCATCAATTGACTTCTTGCAGCCGCTTTGTCCAGCTCAAGCACCAAACTTTTCATAATATGATAGACTTCGTCCCCATCCCGCAGCACCAAATAAGGAGCTTCGGACTCCAGCAAGGAGATCAGCAGGTTATCTTCTGCAGCCAGCTGCTGAATAGAGGGAAATACGCCCTTATTCGGTGCGAACCGAAACTCTACATTCAGCATTCTGCACGGATTGGCTGCGCCGACGATCAATCGATGGGGCACATTGGCGTTGATGATAATAAATTCGCCTTTTTTGAGGGCGACTTTCTCGATATGTGACGGATGGGTTTGAATTTCGACCTCGCAATAGCCCTGAATCGTATACATAATTTCCGTGGCATCATGACGGTGAAAGGGCATATCAAAGCCTTGCCATTGTTTAAAATAATACGCCATCACGTGCGGATGGCCGTTCGTTTCCGTCATAAGAGCCGGAAATAACGATGCGCTTTCAAGCATAGGCGGCTCCTTTCCTTCAAGAGGACATCCCGTAGTGGACGCCCTGGTTACTCCTAAAGTCATTGTAACCGCCTGTTCTTTAAAAGAAAATCCTCCCCCTGAGCAAGGGCTTGGATGGTTCCCTGAAAATGGACAATCATGCCTATTTACTTGTTGAATAAAAATACGTAAGTATGTATAATTATTCAATATTTCTTATTTTAATTAAAAGGATGTGCTCAAATGACAATGTTAAAAACATCGACGGAAGAATTGCTGGCGGCGGCGAATGAAGCTATTTTATTTATTGCGAATCGGCCTCAGGTCGTGATGGAGCATGGCGAAGGGATGTATATCTGGGATACGGACGGCAACAAATATCTGGATTTTATCGGCGGTTGGGCGGTTACCTGCTTAGGACACTCTCCCAAAGTCATTAAGGATGCGTTGCTGGAGCAGTCAGGCAAGCTCATCCATGCAAGTCCAGGCTTTTATAACAAGCCGATGCTTGAATTCGCCCGCATGCTAACGTCGTTGTCGGGATTGGAACGCGTCTTTTTTGGCAGTACAGGGGCTGAAGCGAATGAAAGTGCGATCAAGCTTGCTCGCAAGTATGGCGCCGTCCGCAAAGGCGGAGCTTACGAGATCATTACAACGACACGCAGCTTCCATGGCCGTTCATTGGCAACTACCGCCGCAACCGGAAAAATCGGCTGGGATCGCATGTTCGCCCCGCAAATGCCCGGTTTCGTGAAAGTGCCGTTCAATGACATTGAAGCCGTGAAACAAGCCATAAATCCGAATACATGTGCTATTTTATTAGAACTCACTCAAGGTGAAGGCGGTGTTTATGAAGCTAGTTCCGTCTACATCCAGGAGCTTCGCAAACTTTGTGATGAGCATGGCATTTTGCTTATGTTTGACGAGGTCCAAACGGGGCTGGGACGGATAGGAGCCATGTTCGCTTATGAGCATTACGGTGTTGTGCCGGATGTACTCACACTTGCTAAGGGGATTGGCGGCGGCTTTCCGTTATCGGCGATGCTTGCGAAAGACGCGTATAACCTTTTTGAAGCTGGCGATCAAGGGGGAACCTACACAGGCAACCCGCTTGCCATGGCAGTCGGCCTTGCTGTCGTAGGCGAAGTGATACAGCGCAAGCTTCCTCAGCAAGCTGCTGAGCGTGGCCAGTATTTGTTGAAAAAGCTGCATGACGTGCAAGAGCGCTTTGGACTTACGCATATCCGCGGCAAAGGGCTGCTGCTTGCCTTTGATCTTCCGGAGCCGCGCGGAGCGGAGCTTGCAGCCGCTTGCCTTCAGGCAGGCTTGCTCATTAACGCCTCGGGTCCGAGTACGATCCGATTGATGCCGGCTTTGATTGTTACGGAAGCTGAGATCGATGAGATGATGACTCTGCTCTGCAAGATAATGGATCAGCTCTTTCAAGGAGCTGATCCGCAAATTTCGTAACCGGCGTTATGCCCGCTGGAACAAAACTGGAAAATAAGCGTTCCCAAAAGGCTGCCCATGCTGCGGGCGCGGTCCCAACAACCGGATATTGTCATGCCGCTGGATACCTGCCCGATAGGTTGTGCCGCCGGGCATTAGATGGGCAACGACTGACATTCGCGGCTCGTGCGTCGTATTCGCGCCGGACCCGTGGAACGTAAGTCCGTGGTGGAAGCTGGCTTGCCCTGCCTTCAAGATGCAGGGCTCTTCCACCCAATCGCGCCCGTCCGCATACTTGATCTTAAGCTCTTCCATATTCGTATTAAAGAACGAATCGCTATCCGGGATCAATCCCCATTTATGCGAACCAACGATCGTCATCATACCGCCATTTTTCAAATCCGTGTCCTGCAGCGCAATCCACACGGTCACCATGTTCGCATTGCTGGAGCACTGCCAGTACCCGTAATCTTGATGCCAGCCCACATTGCCTGACGACGTCATCTTGTCGCCAACTCCCGGCTTATAGATGACTTGATCATGCCACAGGCGAATTTCATCCGTCTGCAGCAAATCGGCTGCGAGCTCGCCAATCAACGGGTCCGTGACCGTACGGCGAATCTCGTCATTAATCCACCAGCCGTTGTCCAGCTTGCGCAGGGCGTCGGGATTCGGACTCGGCCGGTAATGGTTCATCGGAAGTCCGTCCCCGTCATAATCGCCAGCCCATACCCTTTCATGCGCTTCGCGAATCCGCTGAATTTGGTCATCGTCCAGAAGCTTTGGCGAAATCCAGTAGCCGTCCCGCTCGAAAACCTCTTTATCCTGAGCTGTAATCTTGTAAGTTCTTTCTGCTTGTGTAGTCATTGAACATGCCTCCTTCTTCGTCTTGCTTTCATCATACGGATTTCTCGGTGCATTGACGTTCACAGATCTGCTAAGTAGTATGAGAAACATAGAAGATAATTGAGAACATGCGTAGAAAATAACTAAGAACAGGACAAGGAGGACTTATCTGTGGTTGCCAAACAAAGTCCCCGCTGGACCTATGACGCTGCCATGCAAGGATCGATTCCGGATGTTCCGGAACTGATCCTTTTCGGCTTCGATGAGATCAAATCGGCGCTGCCTCTCTCCTATCATGAGCATGAGGGGTATGAGTTTGTTTTAGTCGAACGCGGAAAAGCAAGCTGGGAGCTGCACGGACAAGCCTATGAAACCAAAGCAGGCGATGTCTTTCACACCTGCCCGGGCGAGCTGCATCGCGGCGGGTTCAACGTGATAGAACCAAGCCGGTTCTGGTGGTTCATCGTGACGCCTCCTCATGCACAGGATTGGCTGCGGCTTCCCTCAAACGAAAGCGCATGCTTCCATAGTGCCATGCAGGCGCTCCCGCGAGTTAGGCACATCGGCCTGCAAGCCGTCCAAGGCTTCCGAAAGCTGGGCGACGCGATCAACAGCAGCAGCCCTTTGCGTTCCTCCTCCATACGGCAAGCTGTGCTGGGACTGCTGCTTGCCATCGTGCAGCCGAATGAAAGAATGATTTCGCTCGCGGACGATCTCGCAGATCAATTCAACCTGCTTCTTCAGCGCATCGAGGATGAACCGGAGTGGCGGCCTGACATTGAAGAATTGGCCGGCTTTGTCCGGGTCAGTCCGTCCCACTTTTTTCGAACATTTCAGTCCCATACGGGACTGCCTCCGATGGTCTATATCGAGCGAATGCGAATCAGAAAAGCTTGCAGCTTGCTTTCTGAAAGCACCGCTGCGGTTACCGAAATCGCCAATGCATTAGGGTACGCTTCTTCGCAACATTTTGCGACCGTGTTTAAACGCATTATCGGCATGACGCCTGTGCAGTGGCGGGTGTACCAAAACCATGGGCCA
>NZ_WHNZ01000062.1 GCF_013141725.1 Paenibacillus planticolens
GTCTCACCCGAAACTGTCGTATATTTCAGCGTACCTGCTTTAAGACGCTTGCCGTTTGCTGGCGTTACGGTCACATTCACTTGTTGCCCAGGTAACGGGGATACGACATCAACGGCTACAGTCCCGCCCGTAATGCCGTTGTCAATCGAAATCGAATACATATCGGCGCTAAATTTGGCATCGGCCCAATCCGCATGGTCAGATGAATTCCCATTTCCATTATCTGTGACCTTCAACTCAATTGTGCTTGCGCCTTTAACGTCAACAGATACCGATTTTGCAACCGTGCTTCCTGTCACGACGCCGCTTGAATATTTCTGAACGCCATCTACGAGTACTAAAAATTGAACCGAACCATTTGTGCCCACTTCTTGATCTGTGCCTACAACTGCTGAGAATGTCTTGAAATTTTTCTCGGCCAAGTTATATACGACGGAAGAATTGGCATGTGTCCCAAGTCCTCTTGTATAAACAGCCGTACCGGAACTCGCATCTGATCTTAATGTTAATGGAGTCATCTCAATGCTTCTATTTTTTTGAACCGAGAACCAACCTGATGTTCCGCTTGACCATGCCATGCTGTCCGCATACGTATCCATCATACTTGGCGTGCCGTAATCCGCGCTCGGAATTGTAAACTTTGCGTCTCCCCAGGCTGCATGATCTTCAGCATTCGAACATGGGCATTGTGCGCCGTCTGTAACTCGCAATTCAATCTTTTTCTTGTTGCGTACATCAACATCGACTTGCTTAGCTACAGTCGACGGCGTCATCTGACCGCTAGCATAAACTTGTACATCATCGACCCATACTTGGAATTCAACAGAGGACAATGTCCAGGAGTTATTTTGATCAGTACCAACCGCAGCCATAAATCTGTCGAATTTCTTACCTCTCAAATCGTATACGATGGATGAATTGGCATGAACGCCAAGTCCCTTCGCATAAGTGACAATTCCACTGGCTCCTTTGAGCTTGATTGGATTCCCTTGATCGGTAGCGTCTTTCATAACTTTGCCATAGCCGGCTGAACCGCTTACCCAATTCAAATCACTGACATATTGGTCTGTTTGTGAGATGTTGAGACTATATTCTTTACTGGTCTGACCATCGGCTGAAGTTGCTTTCACTTTCTTAATATTCGGATTGGTGCTATCTGTGGCGATTTCGATCACGACATCGTTAGCAACCTTATCCACATTAATAACTGGCTCAATCGAGCCAGCGCTCCTAACAACCGTCATGCTATAGTTTGTAACTTCTGAACTGAAACTGCTTAAATTTGTTTCGTTAACTTTAATGCCGCGAATTAAAGGTGGACTGCTGGCCAAACCGACTGGACGACCATCGAGATTCCAACCGGAATCAATTGGGATTCCGAGGAAAGTTAAAGCAGTTACGACGACATCCGGTTGAATAATCCCTGTCAACGTTGTGTTAGGTGTAGTTGTATTACTCGGATATGGCGTTGAAGGAGGATTGATAACCCCTCTTGCTGCATCAGGCCCGCTTACAATCAAAAACACCTTCCGCTCTGTTTCGGAGGAACCCCCGTGCGAACCCCCGCTTCCGTTTCCGGCTACCCCGCCATGATCAGTCGTAACAATGATGAGCCAATCTTCTTGCGAGTAGGTACTTCGCGCTTTAACGGCATTCATGATTCTGCCGATTTCAGCATCTGTCTTCTCTATTGCTGACATATATTTGTCATTCTGCGGGGTAAACCCTGTAGAATGTCCGGCTGCGTCAATTTCATCAAAGTGGACGAAAGTCACATCAGGATTATCAAACTGCAGATGCTGCACAGCTTTGTTTGTTACGATATCATCCGTCTCACCTCTAAACTCCAGATCGATACCATCGATAAGATTGTCATTGATCGGCGCCCATTGCACGATAGAAGAAATATATAAATTTGGATTAACCTGTTTGGCACGCTTTAAAAGATTAGGGAAAACCGTAAAATTATTTCCGGAAAACGTGTTATTGGTAACGCCATGTTTCGCTTTCCATACACCGGTAAAAATGGATGACCACCCCGTACCGCTCCATGTGTCGCTTGCATTAGCCCACGCTGAGAAATACGAAGCACCGTCTTGAACTAATCCATCTATGTTGGGGGTATTTGCTTCCTGCAAAGCATCCTGACGTGTACCGTCCAATCCAAGTATAAGCACCTTCCTTTTCTTTGAAGCAGAGAATCCGACAGTCTGGAAAGCAGCTACTGAATTTTCCAGCTGGGCGACCATGGCATACTTGTCTGAAAGGGAAGCCGCATCAATGCCGCTTTTAAACGAAGCAAGATCCTGCTCCAGCTTGCCATAGGCGCTTGCGGGATAATCGATATGACTGTTTCGCGCATCGTTCATTACTTTTTCAGCTTTGGCAATCGTCAGTTTTGGAAGACCCGTCATATACAGTTTGTCCATTTCCGTCTGATCAATTACCCCCTTGTATACCCGAAATTCGTCAAGCTTGGCATCCTTCAGGGAAAAATCAAGATTTTTATTGCCGTCAGCCCCAATGACAAAATTAAGCGCATCAATGCTTGCATCCTTATGAGAACTGATGTCAAGTTCGCTGATTTTCACGTTATTTTGATACACTTTCAACATACCGCTTCTGTCATAAGTGTAGGTCATGAACGTCCAGCCTCTATTAGCCACAGTAGGCACCGAATATCCATCAAGTCTTGCCTTGCCCGCTGCTGTGAAATTTACTTTATCAGTCCCAACTTTCTCCCACCATGGCGTAATCGCAAATCCGGTATTTGATCCCGTCGACCAATTCTTGTTAGAAACAATATTGGAATTGGATGTATCTTTATTATCGATCCAAAAAGCAATGGAAAAGTTGGTACTGGTTCCAAATTGCAGTGTAGTCGGCTTGCCCATATCGATATATGAATTGCCTTTAAAATAGATCGCTTTTCCAAGGATCCCTTCTATAAAGGTTGGCGACCCGTATAGCATACCTGAATTTCCCTTGCCCGAACGATCTGTTACTGTATTATCATCAAAATTTAAATACAGCACGTTGGAAAACCCCGCAGCCTGAAATGCCGCCAACGATTTCTCCAGCTGAGCTACCATCGCATATTTGTCTGAAGTAGACGCCGCATCAATACCGCTTTTAAAAGAAGCAAGATCCAACTGCAGCTTGTCAAATGCACTTACCGGAAATTCTATATCGCTGTTACGCGCATCGCTCATCGCTTGTTCAACTTTGTTAATCGTTAATTTCGAAAGACCTACGATGTACAGTTTATCCATCTCCGCCTGATCGATTAGTCCCTTATATACCCGAAATTCGTCCAGTTTGGCATCCTTTAAGGAAAAACTAGTATTTTTATTTCCATCGGCCCCAATGACAAAATTAAGAGCGTCGATGCTTGCACCACTGTGGGAACTAATATTCAATTCACCGATTTTTACATTGTTTTGATACACCGTCAGCATACCATTTCTGTCATAGGTGTAGGCCATGAACGTCCAGCCTTTACTTGCCATGGAAGGCGATGCATAGTAATCAAGCCTGGTTTTGCCCGCTGCCGTGAAATTTAATTTATCCTTGCTGGCTTGATCCCACCACGGCGTAATCGCAAAACCGGTGTTTGCACCCGTAGACCAGTTCTTGTTCGAAACAATATTGGAATTGGTCGTATCTTTATTATCAATCCAGAAGGCGATGGAGAAATTAGTATTGGTGCCGAATTGCAACGCAGACGGCTTGCCCATATCAATATATGAATTACCTTTGAAATAAATTGCTTTCCCGGATATACCTTCCACAAAGCTTGGCGTGCCCGTCAAGGTGCCCGCAAGGTGCTTATCTGAGCTATCCGTGATCGTGCTATCGTCAAAATTCAAATACAATGCAAGTTCGTATGCCGCAGCTGCAGCAACTGTCCGTGTTATACCACCGATGCTCGTCAACAGCATCATCATGGCACAAAGTAAAGCAGCCACCTTTTGGAGTCTGGCCATCGTTTTATGTCTGTTCTGCCTCATGAACACTCACTCCCCATTTATCTTTTCTCCTGTTACTCCTCGAACCGCCGACTTGCTCAACATACACTTTATTTGACAATGGTCTTCTCTTCCTCTAAAGAAACTTAAAGTCGCACTACGTTTTTTATTGTTTTCCGCTGCCTCCCCCAAAATTTGTTAACGCTTTCATTTATTGAACTTAATTTAACTTCTGTGACTAGCTTTTAGCTCATTTACACAGTGTTTGTTTCAAATTACCCCTTTCTATCTCAACATTGAATGATAAATATTGTGATTTTGATTGATATAATTTGTGTTTCCGAATAAATTTGCCTAGGAAAAACTGTATAGCAACAAACCAAAAAACTTGTACCGGGTTATCAATTAGCCTTGTTCACCGTCTCTGATGGAGCTGTGATCCCTTCGTTTATGAATCACTGACCGTGTAAATGGAAGGAGAAAGGATTCACCTATCTCCTCCATTTCCGGTTATTTATTATTGCAGGATCAGCTTCGCGATACCAACGATATCCACAATGTTAATCTTGCCGTCACGATTGAAATCTGCACTTTTCGCCTCATTCCAATCGCTGCTAGCCGAAGTCTTCCCGTAATGCACGGCTGCTTTGCCTAAGTCTCCAATATCGATGGCGTTATCCTCATTGACATCTCCTGGCGCATATTCCGTAAGGATCTGCCCGCTAAAAGCTTGCAACGCCTGGTTCAACGTATTGGCCGCTTCACCCAGCTGCTGCTCCGTAGCCGCAGGATTTGATTGAATGGCAGAAGCAGCTTGGATCGCGGATAATAGCACCGCTGTAGAGCCGGCCTTATATTGTCCGACCTTGGTTCCTTCAACCGCATGATCATAAATGGACTGTGCCTGTTGGATGACCGTCTGCAGCGATGTCTTGTCTGCCGCCGTAATCGAAACCGTTAGATTAGCTGGTGTAGCATCCAACTTCTGCCCCAACCCATTGGAGACAGCTACTTGAGTCAGCACCAGGTTCGTTGTCGTGGACCGGTGATTCGGCTTCGCGATCCAATTGAATTTGAATACATCCCCGCTTGCCGTTATCGCCCCCGCATTCCCTTGGCTCACAGCGATAATCCGTATTTGACCCGGTACGTCGGTTTTGGTTTGAACCTTCGTGAATCCGGCTATTAACGGATCTATGGATACAAAATCGATGGCGCCGGCATCAAAAGTTAATGTGATATCCGCTGCATAAACCGCCGAATATACGCTGGCTGTGACGTTGTTTAAGCCGAACTGCGTCGAGAACGCAGCACCTGCTTGAACGACTGCCGGGCCCGTAAGCGTTGCCTGCGGCACTTCTGTCGGCATCTGCGTCTGACCGGTAATTACGACATAACTCGAGCCTTGAATACCGCTGCCATCCGTAGCTGTTGCTACCACTTTTACAATCCCGTTCTTCTTGGCCGTAAGCACGCCATTTGTATGGATGGTTGCTTTATCTGTTAGGTTTACGCCATCTGTTTCATAGACCGCCCATGTCAAAGACTTGTTCGTAGCATTGGCAGGGAGTACCGAAGCTTGCAATTGCAGGCTTCCGTCCTTCTCGGTAATCTTCGTCGTCGAACTTGTGACAGCGATCGACTGTACGTTCACCTGTTGGATCTTAGTAACCGTAACGTTCGCTACAGCGGGTATGACTGTGCCATCTACAGCACCATTCACGATAAAACTGCCAGCTATTGCATACTTTGACGAATCTATCGGATCCCACTGAACCGACTTATTGGCAGTTGTCCCATTGTTATACACAACTGTGACACTCGCAGGCAGAACCGGCGGAACATTCGTAGCCGTAACCACGTTTACTGGCGTAACTCCCGAAATCACTGGTGTCGCTTCAACAGTCAGCTTAGTCAGCTTCGCATCCGCCCAATCGCCGTGATCCTCGCTGTTTCCATTGCCGGAATCCGTAACTTCCAATATTAGCTCTTTATAACCTTTAACATTCACCTTCACAAATTTGGCGTTTTGCGACTCCCACATTGTGCTTCCGGAGTAAAGCGATTCAATCGTGCCATCGTTCTTCACTCCTGACACTTTAAACTGTACCGAGCCGCTGTAGCTTCCGCCGCTCACTTCCTTATCTACGCCGATAAAGGCGGAGAAGGTTTCATAATCAGCTCCAGTAAGATCATACTTAATCGTTGAATTGGCATGAGTCCCAAGACCTTTGGTAAAGGAGAGATTCTGGTCCCCATTTTTCAATACGATCGCATTGCCGTCGATGCTCTTGTCTTTCTTAACATCAGACCAGCCCGAGGTTGCGCTTAACCAGTTCAGATCGCTCAAATAGTCAACTTTAGGCAATTCTTCCTTCAGTTCGGATTTGCCTTCCGCAACTCTAAACGTTGCATTGGCCCAGCTTGCATGATCCTCGCTATTATCGTTATCGCTCTGCGTAACAACAAGTTCCACGATGCTTGCGCCAGCTACACGGACATCGACCGGTTTAGCCACGTCGGCAACCTTCATGACACCGCTCGCAAATTTCTCTACGCCGTCTACAAGCACCTTGAATTCCACATCGGCGTAAGATGGCGATTTGGCCATTTCTTGGTCGACTCCGACAAGAGCAGTGAAGGACTCATAATTTTTATCGGAAATGTCAAATATAATTCTTGAATCCGCATGTACGCCAAAGCCTTTCCCGTAAGTTACAGCGCCATTGCTGCCCATTAGCCTTATCGCATTTCCGTCCAGGCTCTTGTCTTTCTTAACCGTAGACCAGCCCGAGGATGCGCTTAACCAGTTCAGATCGCTCGCATAACGGTCCACCAGCTCAAAGTTCAGCGTGTAGACTTCTTGCGACGCTCCGCCGTTAGCTGTAGCTGTGATGGTCGTCGAGCCTGGCAAGCTGTCAGCTGGGTCGATGACCAACTGCACGTCTTCAGATGCTTTGTCCACTGTAACGGTTGGCACTTCCAGGTTTTTTTCTCTCAAAACTGTCAACGTCGCCGTCCGATTGTCGGAATTAAGGCCTTTGACCGGCACTCCGTTCACTTTCACATTCTTAATCAGAGTAGGCATGCTTTCCACTTTCCATAATTGACTGTCGCTTCCGGTATACGTGTTTTGAACAACCGGATTTCCGTCAGCGGTAGAACCGTTGCTATTTTCCAATGCCAACTGGCTGTTTACGTTGGTAATTTTGAAATAGCCGTTGCCCACATTGGAGATGGCCCACTGCTGGTTGATGGCGGAAGGAGCTGCAGCCGTTTCAGAATCTGTCCATTGAATGACTGGCTTCGCAGGCGATTTACTGGCGCCTGGAACATCCATAACCTGTCCGCTTTGCTTATTGGCAATCTTATATTTGCCCAGACCTAGATCGTCGATCACCCATTGCTGATCCAGCGCACCAGATTGGGTCCGCCCGGCAACAGCCGCACCATTCGCTGGCGAATTGCCAACGCCCAGTGCTTTGCCTGTCGCTTTATTGACGATGCGATACAACGTGTTGGCATCAAAGGAGTCAATCCCCGTCCGAGTTGGAATTGCATTGGTGTAAGATCCGACCTCCAACTCACCTGCAGCAGCGAAGCCGCCTACGGCCGAATTCACTACCATTTTGACATAGCGTGCTGTTTGGGATGGGAAGGTCACACGTTTCATGGTCTTGTCCCCGTCCCATGTGCCACTGGTAACCGAAGTGAAGTTTGTTCCATCCTCGCTCACATACAACGTATAGGATGTAATCATACCTTGTGATAAATTTTGCGAAGGCAAGTAATTCAACATATTAATGTTGTTGTACGTGTAGCCCAAATCTAGTGTAATGGATTGAGGCAGAGATGTGTTGGTTTGCCAAACAGTCTCAGAGTAAGTGCCTACATAATCCATAAGTCCATCAATCGCATTGCTCGCATTCCCGCTTGTAGCCGTTGCTGAATTAGCTGTAATCGGGTGCTCCATCACGATTGGCTGTTGCGGCAATGGAGGACGGGATTCATTCGGCGACCAAGCTTTTCCGATATCCGCCAATCGATTTACTACGTTGTTATCCAGCTCCCCATCCGGGTTCGGTGAAACGTTGAGCAAAAAGTTTGTATAACGCGGTTCCAAATAACCGAGATGATCCTGCACAATATTCTTAACGCTTGCCGGCTCTGTATTCTTCATCCAATCGTGCCAGAACCATTGACTGGAAACAAGCGGCATGCCCTGATTAGCAGCATACGAATTGTTGGAAGGTGCCCAAACACCCTTAGGTTCTTCGAAATAAATGATGTCCTCATCCCATGGCTGCGTTTGTCCATTGTGATCCACAATAAGAATATTAGGCTGCAGGCGCTTTACCAATTCACGAATTTCTTGGTATGGAACTTCATTATGACCCATCTCCCAGGCCCAGCCATCGATAATCAAAACCGGAATTTCGCCGTAATTCGTCAGCAGCTCTGTTAATTGCCCTTTAATAAATTCGATATCCGCTCTGCTGACGGATCCTTTTTGAATACCTTGCTGACGATCCCAGATGGAGAAGTATAGCCCCGGCAAAATTCCTTGAGCGCGCATGGAATCTACATATTGCCTTACGATATCTTTCTTGTAGGAGCTGTCCATCACGTTGTAATTGCCATATTTGGTTGGCCACAGGGCAAATCCGTCATGGTGCTTAGTCGTTAGAACGGTATATTTAATGCCTGCGGATTTGGCGGCTTGCGCCCATTGGTCCGTATTCACCTGCTTAGGATTAAAAGATAGCGGATCTTGTCCTGGCGTCACCCATTCCTGATCGTGATAGGTCCCCATGTTATAGTGGATAAACATACCGAACCTGAGATCCACGTAGTTTTTCTGATTCGTGTAACTATCACTTACAACGGGGCTTGTTGTGTTTTGATTATTTGTGGTCGCAAAAACGGGGGCCACTGAGACAAAAAACAGCATAAATATAAGTCCTACGCATGTTGAAATCTTCTTATACAATTAATTCCCCTCCTTTTGAGGACTTCTTCGTTTAACTCAATATCTGCTCAATATATGAATCTGCTATTACTGCTTACTTACTTGCTCTTGCTGTCGTCTGCGCTACGTCGCCAATACCATTCCTCCCATGTAACCGTTACCAATTATTGGCAGCTCCTCGTTTACAAAGCAGTTGGAAGAAGCAAGCCTGCTGACAGCAGGCTTACCATGATTTTGACGTAGACTTTTAAAAAGGGGCATATTCGATTGCTTCGTTTTCGCTTGGAGCAATTATTTATTGATCAAATTCGCATATTGCAGCACTCGTTTGATGATGACAGCCGCTTCAGCGCGAGTGGCTACATCTTGCGGAGCGAAGTCAGTTTCCGTTTTGCCCTGGATCAATCCTTGGGCAGCTGCTGCGGCTACGCTATTTCGCGCATAGTCCGATATCATAGCTTGATCAGCGAATGAGATATTCATCGAGCTAGCGTTAGATGTTGATGTTCCTTGAACGAGCCCAATCGCTTTCATCATCATCACGACCATTTGCTCTCTTGTAATCTGTGCATCCGGGTTGAATTGACCCTCCGCAACACCTTGAACCAAGCCGTACTTCGCCGCTGTATTCACTTCCGATGCATACCATTGGGTGGCTGCGACATCTGTAAACACATTCAATCCGGCCTCCTCAGGCAGTCCCAGTCCTCTTACAAGCAAGGCGGCAAACTGGGCGCGGGTGACTTGCATCTCAGGCGTATACGTACGATCCGATGTCCCGGCGATAATCAATTTGGAAGCTAATTGCTCTACATCTTGTTTCGCCCAGTGACCGATCATATCGTCGAACGTTTTCTTGTTTTGAACGATCGCGTACAAACTGTTCGTATTCCGGATGACCTTCACTTCGGTTTTGCCGTCTTTGGCGGTAAACACGGAAGGCACGAATTTCATTTCTCCTGTAGCCGGGTCATACACAACCGCAGTCGCAGCCGACGGATCTTGTATCGCTGCATCTACATGGATAACGCGTGTCACAAAGCTGCTGCCGAAGCTATGAATTTCCTCTTCTTTGTCCTTGGTCTTAAGAATGATTTTATAATCGATCATACCGCTCACACGTACCATACCCTTATCGGAGATGGATTGATCGAATTTCGTTTCGTGCAGTGACTTGGCCTTATCGATACGAATGATCAGCGTCGCTCCCTCTACGCCAGCCATGCCCGCGAAATCTGCCTGGTTCAGTATCGACATCGGAAGATCGTAAATGCCCAAGTGGCTTCGTACGCTTAGAATTGTATCTTTGTGATCCTTCAGGCTGCTGAGCAACGTTGGCAGCGGTAACTCCAAGGCATTCAAGTCACGCTCACCAGGAATCTCAAAGCTCAAAACGGTGCTGCCGCTCGTTGCTTTCAGATCTGCTAATTTCTGCTCCAGACGTTTACTGTCGATAACCGCCGTTACAGAGGTTTGACCATCTTGTCCAGCTTCTATTCGGAGCTCGGATTCTTTTAGCACATAGAGATTCGGATCTTCTTTCGTTGGCGGAGTTATCGAGCCGCCTCCTCCTCCACCGCCAGGACCAGGAACCGTCCCGTCAATTTTAACGGCAGCTTGTGCATTTACATTCCAAATAGACGGGAGCGATTGCGATGTCACTGTTGTCATCTGTTTCAATGTTACGTTAGCTTGTCCGCTCTTCTTAGCCTTGAAAATCAGCGTACAAATAGCTAGATCTCCATTTTCCCCTGTTTTATTTCCCATTTTCGAATAGGCAAATGTGATTTGATTCCCCGAATCTTGTACGATCTTATACCCTTCGAATGAGCCATACGATTTAGTGTTATCGTCTTTATTGAATTCCAGCCGATCTGTATCATAGGTTAAAACAGCTTCGTACCCATATAAATCCGTCACATTGTTACCATAGACCGTAACGACCACATTGTCGCCGACAGTTACTTGAGAAGCTTTCAGATTAACCTTGAATGAAGGGATTCCGGCACCTACAGCCGTGCCGATTGGGATAACGGTGAATAAGAGCATCATAACCGTTAAAAATAACCCTGTTTTGCGTAACATGGGGTTCACTCCTTTTGAGTATCATCCGAATATGGAAAGAGAAAGGGCTGGCCTTTCTCTTCCATTTCTGATTGATTGGTTATTGCAGGATCAGTTTAGCGATTCCTACTACATCGATAATGTCAATCTTGCCGTCATGATTGAAGTCGGCATCTTTGATTTTATTCCAATCACTGCTTGCGGACGTCTTGCCATAATTCACCGCTACTTGTCCCAAGTCTCCGATATTAATGCGTGTATCTTTATTGACATCTCCTGGCGCATAGATCGTGATGAACTGCTGGTTGAACGTTTGGATTGCTTGGTTTAACACGCTGGCTGCGTCGTCCAGCTGCTGCTGACTAGCCGCCGGGGCCGTGTTGACGGCAGCGGCTACTTGAATCGCAGCTAGCAGCACCGCTTTGGAACCAACTGAAAATTGCCCGACTTGCGTTCCTTCTACCGCACGATCATAGATGGACTGTGCCAAATTGAGGACCGTTTGCAGCGTTGTCTTATCTATAGCTACAGCCGCTGTAACAGAAACCGTTAGATTAGACAGAGACGCATCCATTTTTTGACTTAATCCATTGGAAACGGCTGCCTTGGTTAGACTCAGGTTGGTTGTCGTGGATGAAGTCAGCGGCTTCGCCTTCCAATTGATCTTTAATACATCTCCGCTTGCGGTAATAGCCCCCGCTTCTCCTTCGCTGATCGCCATAATCCGGACTTGCCCCGGTACATTCGTTATTGGCTCAACCACTGTAAAGCCGGATTTCAATGAATCCACGGATACAAATTCAATCGCATTCGCATCAAAGCTTAGTAGTATGTCTATCGCATACACGCTGGAAGATGCGTTATTCGTTACGTTCGTTAATCCGAAATTGGTCGCGAACGCAGCTCCTGCTTGAACCGTGCCCGCCCCCGTTAGCGTAGTGTGCGGCACGTCGGTCGGCGTCGGTTTCTGACCGCTGATCACAACATAATTGGAGCCTTGAACGCCGCTGCCGTCAACGGCTGTCGCCACAACTTTCACGATTCCGTCATTTTTCGCTGCGAGCAGTCCGCTAGCGTTAATCGTTGCTTTATTGGTCATCGTGATACCATCGGCTTCCCAAACGCTCCATATGACTTGACCGTTTGCACTGGAAGGCAGTACTATGGCTTGCATTTGCAGCGTGCCGCCTTGAGCCGTAATCTTATTCATGCCGCCTGCGCCGCTCACAGAAATCGATTGAACAGGGTACACATTATCGGTTACGGTCACATTCGCAACAGCAGGTATCGCTGTGCCGTCTACAACGCCGTTCACGCTAAAGCTGCCGGCTGCCGCATATTGGGACGAATGAACCGCATTCCACTGCACGGACTTCTGCGCCGTCGAATTATCGTTGTAAATAACGGATACATTGGCAGGCAATATCGGTGCGGTATAGGTAATTGTTGTCACAGTCACTGGCAATACACCGCTAATTACGGGTACAACTTGCGTCCACTTGGCATACAGCGTGATATCCGTTGCCGGGATCGTATTCAAGCCGAAATCCCAAGCTGTCGTCAACGCTTCATCTTGATACCAGCCGGCAAACGTATTTCCGAGCTTCGTCGGAGCCTCAGGCGCTGCAATCTTCGAACCAGGTACAGCTCCGTACACCGAACGAACCTCACTGCCGCCGCCACTGTTGAAGTTTACTGTCGTGCCTGTTTTAAAGTAAGAGAAATCCCACTCATCATGCCACCAGAATCCAATTGTTCTGTCTTGCGAGTTCAAATCGATCGGCAGCCATACATATCTGGAATCTTTCAGATTCGAGGCATCCCAACGATCCCCCATAAAAATGAACTTATTCGGAACGATACTTCCATTTGCATCCCTATACGGAAGCGCAAAAGTACTTTGACTGTAGAATGTCTTGTCGTTATTCCAACCCCTAGCCGGGTTGTCTTTATCTTCCCATGGACCTAAAATATTGGTCGCTGTATGATATTTGGCTGCGACTGGATTCCAGCCGTCAGTACCTGACGTAATCATATAATACACGCCGTCTTGCTTGAAGATCGCCGGAGCCTCTCGACTATGCCAGATAGCTTTAGCCCAGTGAACGCCCTCTAGCGACTGGTTATTCTCGTTCTTCGCAGGTCCGGTATAGTCATCATTCAACTGCATAACAATCTCTGTTTGGTTACCTTCGGATGCGTAGATCAGGTATGCTTTGTCGTCATCGTCGACGAACAACGTCATATCGCGCAGCATGCCCTCGCCTTCGCCACCGCCCCATCCATTATTCGGCATTCTGGATATACCCAAATATTTGAATGGCCCCGTCGGCGAATCGCTGATCGCAACGCCGCCTTCCGCCGCCCAATAAGCACCGGCGATCGGTCCGTCTTGATGCCACCACATCACATATTTGTCCGTTTTCTTGTTGTAGACGACCTTCGGACGCTCGACAACTTTATCCCAGTTGAAATCTTTATACATCGCTTGCTTCTCTGCATTCGTTTTGTCCGCATACAAGGCATTTAGCTCAGCTATGCGTTCAGGCGAATTATGTTTGCTTAACGAATTGACCGGCGATTTCATCGAACCTGTATAATCGCCATTTCGATCCGTGATATGGACAACTCGATTCGGATCGAATGGAACTCCGCTGTTCTTGTAAGTCTCAGAATTCTCATCCAAGTACATTGGCAGATTACCGCCTGGCAATACAGCTTCGCCAAGTTGCGGGTTGTTGAATACCGGCAATACAATCCCTTCGTTTTTCCAGTTGTACAAATCTTTAGAAGAGTACGCGTGAACGCCTGTTACTGGTACATAACCGGAGCCAACATTATCTTCCGATTTGTCTTCGCCATACCAGTAGTACGTTTTGTTCTTCTCGTTGTACAGAATTCCTCCGCCATGAGCCTGGATTGGAACGCCGTCTCCATCCAGCCACACTTGACCGCTTTTAATGGAATCTGTTTTACCTATGGTCTGATATAAATTGTATAAGTCCTGCAGAATTCTAGTGTAGTAAGGAATGCTTTCCTCCGTTAAGTCGCTGAGCGTACCGATCGATGCAACTTTACCTTCAATCGCCGCTGCTACTTTCGGACTAATGCTAGACGCTGTCCGCAATTGCGTAATGGCATTTTCCAAGCTTAACGTATCGAAGCCAGTGGATTTTTTCTGGCTAACAGCAATCTCTGCGGCAGTTAGCGTATTACCGTCACCGCCTGTAGAAATAGCCTGAATCGCTACATATCTGGCTTTATGCGATTTGAATGTTGCCGATTGCATGCTGGAGCTGGATGTGTCCCAAGCGCCATTCGCTGCAAAAGTGAAATTCTGGTCCAAATAAGCTTGCGTCCCATCCGCAGGTTTATTTGTTAAATCCGTCTCGCTATAGTAAACCTTAAATTGCCCAATTCTTCCGTTAGCCTTGTCCTGCCTTGGCGTAACCATCACTTTTCCAACGTCCGGCCTGTTCTGACCCAGATCCACAATGATGTAATCGCCAGATCTGTATTTTCTTCCGTTCGATGCCCAGTTGGATTCATAGAACGTTGAGTTGTTGTTATCCAGCATGAGACTGGAAGGATTTGATGCATAAGCTTCCGGTACGTAGAAGAGACTAATTCCGTCAGCCTGCTGTTCATTGCTTTGGATTTTCGCGATTTCGGCAGTGAGTCCGTTTGCCAATTTCACCATCTCTTCCTGGGTCGCCGTACTGCTGTTCAGCAGTGTTGTAGCTTGCGTGCGCAATGTTTTCAAATCATCCAAATAGGCAGGATCACTCGAAAAACCGTTAATGAACGTAGTCGCAGCAGCTATCGCACTGTTGAGTTTGGACGTATCCAAGGTAAATCCAGTCTTGCTAAAAATATTGATTTCAGCAGCAGATGCATACTGCTTGCCTGCATCGCTTTTCGAAGCAAGCGCTGTAAATTTCACATACGAAGCGCCGCGTGCGTTAAAGGTTGCCGACTTCTCCAGCTTGTCCGCATCCCATGTTCCTTCGGCAACTTTCGTGAAAGCGATACCATCGGAGCTGACGGAAATTTCAAATTTGGTCACAACACCGTTCCAATCCACATCCTGCCGTGGCACGTAGCTAAGCTTGTACACTCCGTCATACGCCTTGTTAAATTTGTAGGTTATGGAGTGTGGAAGCGGTGTATAGGAACTGTCATAGGCCGTATGCCATTTCGTGCCGGTGTCCCCATCCAACGTTTTCGCTGGTCCTTCGCCGGATGCGTAACTGGTTGAAGATGCCGTCATTTGGCTTTGCGGGATGCGTCCCGCCGAATTAAATTGTGTATTGTACTCAGCGGTAATTTTGCCTGCGATGTTAGTGATAGCTTCTTGTGTGACATAAGCGGTATCCCGAACTGCCTTGCCCTCGTTAACTAGCGATTGCAATGCCGTCAAACCGGCGTTTGCAGTCAGCAAAGCCTCTGCACTGGCAATTGTCTGGTTCAGCGTATCCTTATCTACGGTAAAACCTGGCTTTCTCAAAATTTTGATCTCGGCAGCCGAACCGAATTGTGTGCCTGATCCGTTATTCGATTGCGTCACCGTAAACTTCACATTTGTAGCGCTTACAGCAGAGAATGTAGCCGTCTTCTCCGTCTTGTCGTTGTTCCACGTTCCTTCGGCCACCTTATTGAAATTCGTGCCATCCGTGCTGACAGCGATTTCATACTTAGTCGCAACACCATTGTAGCTGCTATCCTGTCTAGGCAAGTATTTCAATTGGTACACATCGTTATAAGAGTTGCCCAAGCTGTAGGTAATGGAGTGCGGGGCAGGCGCTGGCGTGCCGGACCAAGCGGAATGCCAATTGGTTCCTGTATTGCCGTCCAACGTCTTCTCAGGTCCTTCGCCTGAGGCGGAGCTGGTTGCGGTAGCCGTCATTCCGCTTTGCGGAATCACCGTATTGCTCGTATAAGATGCTCCGTCAATCACAAACGTTGTAATTGATTTCGGGCCAACTGTCGTATTTAATGTTTTATTCATAATCGGAACATTCGCCTTCTGGGCTACATTTTCAGCAGCCGAGGAAACATATGGCGTTGCAGTCCCAGTGACAGCGTCAAACTGTGACATGTCTAATGCAATATCTTGGCTAGTGGTGTTAGCATTTCTATATACGACATAGATTTTATTCTTGGAAGGATCATAAGCGGCTAACGTGCTATCATTGTTATCTGCGATGAATCTGGAGCCTTGCGGGATAAATTTACTGAATTGTTGCATCGCATAGTACTTCTTCGTGTACCACCACTCTTGCGTATCGAAATCTGCATGAAGGAGACCCCAGTTCATGTTCTCTTTATCCTTCTGCATGTTTTTCTCGCTCTCAATCGCCTGCCACAGTACCCAACCCTTCGGTTCAAGCCATGTGATGTCCGTCATAATTCTTTCCGCTAAGGCGAGTGCCGGTTCAAAATCATCGTGATTGTGAGCAATGCCCGATGGACCAAGATCTACTTCAGACATCCATAGCGGCTTGCCGGCAGCTTTGGCTGCATCTCTGATGCCGGCACGATTATTTCCGCCATAGGAGTGGGTATTCATTTTCCCGATATTCGCTTTCGTTGCTGCATCGTACGAATTCCAATTAGTTAAAAAGGTATCCAGTATAGATTCATCCATTGCCGCAATTTTAACGGATTGAAGGCCTGCTGCATCTAGCTTCGCGCGGGTTTTGTTAATGATCTTCATTTGTGAGGCAACGTCATAGTGAGAACCTTCTTGTCCGCCGCCGAATCCCCAGTAATTCGTACTAGGTTCGTTAACCGGGGAAAGATAATTGAAATCAATATTCCAATTCTCTTTAAAATGCTTCACAACTTCCGCCATATAGGCAGCGAAATTATCATATTCGCCGGGTTTCAAGTTGTCTTTCCCAGAATCCCTATTCCCAGTTGTACTTCCGCTGACCGTCATATAGTACGGAGCAGAATTGGAGAACGCTTCCAATTGATTAGCGCCTCTTGCTTTCGCGGCTTGAAGCCACCAACGCTGGTTGGCATCCTGAGACCAATCGAACACGCCAGGGGATGGCGAGTATCCAGGAACTGCACCGCCTTGACGCATGGTATTATAGGCAGGATTCTCACCGCCACCAATATTATATCTGGCAATATTGAAATTCAATCCTTGAGGCGAATAGAGCGCATCAGCCAAAGCATTTCTCGTTGCATCGTTCCAGCCGCCTGTTATATTACCGAACCAGGCCAGCGATGTTCCCCATCCGTCCCACGATTGCTGCATATTGCTTGGATCTAATTTAATCGCAGTCGTAGCGGCACTCGCCTTGTCAGCGGTCAACCCGTAAAACGCAGGTGAAACTAATGAGAAAGCAAGGCAAGAAGCAAATATCTTTCGTCCAACTGTTGTAGACATCAAAACAACCTCCTTCTAAGATGGCATGACCACCAAAAATCATTATTTGGAACCGCTTACCAGTGCTTTCAAAAAAAACGGAAACTGATTGACATCAATTTCCTAAGATGAGGAGAGGGGATGACGAGCATCCCGCTCCTATTTTCATGCATAAACCTTACTTGCTAGCTCTTGCTTTCGTCCATTTATCATTCAGATCGTTAGCAATTTTATCAAGCGGCGTTCCGCCCATCATTTCTTGACCAAGCTTTTTCCAATCCAATTGGATGGCGTTTACATATTTGTTGAAGTTCTCTCCGCCTGGCAGAAAGCTGAACTCTTCCACTTTGTTTGCTTTGTAGAAATCATTCAAGAAAGGAACATCGGCTTTAACGCCCTCCATGACAGAGTTCGCTTGCTTCTTGTTCACATAGAAGGAGTAAGCATCCGAACTGAACATCCACTCTTGGAATTTCTTAGCTGCCTCTACATTTTTGGATTTGTTGTTAATACCAAAGAAGTTGTCCGTAAAAGTCATCACTTTCAGCGGCTCCGTCTCCGAATGACGAGTTGGCAGTGCGAATGCTGCTAAGTCATCAATGTTGCCAACTTTCGATTTGTATTGCGGCAAGTACCAAAGTCCAGCAGCAATCACCGCTGCCTTTTTCGCTTCAAACAATCCAGTCGCTTGGTCATTGCTTAAGCCAAGCGGATCAGCGCCCATTACTTTGGCATCATAGAGGGTTTGAATATCCGTGTAAGCTTTGTAGAAAGGCGTACCTTTATCAAAAGGTTTGTCCATTCCGGCAATTTTGTCGTAGTAGTTTGCGTCGCCGGATGCCAATATCGGCATGAATTCATTAAACGGATAATTCGGCCAGGAATCCTTGCCGCCCATAGCATAAGGCTGATATTTGCCGCTCTTTTTAATCTCTGTTAATACGCTTACAAACTGCTCCCAAGTTGTTGGAACGCTTAACCCTAACTCTTTAAATACACTCGGATGATAGTAAACAAGTTCAGGGAATGAGATAACAGGCAAGGCTAGAATTTTACCATCTACAGCATATTGCTTGGCTTTCGTATTTTTAGCTGTAACACTCAGGTCATTAAGTGGAAGAAGTTCCGCTTTGAAATCATTGATGAAACCAGGCTTCAATTCGATAATATCCGGAAGTTCGTTAGCCGCTAGTCTTACCTTCATCGCTTGCAAATAATCGCCATCACTTTTGAACGTTTCGACTTCCATTTTCACGTTCGGCATAACCGTTGAAAACTCTTTAACCTTTTTAGTCCAGCTATCCAGGAATTCGCTGTCGCTATCCCACATCGCGAGTTTTAATGTAACCGCATTCTCTTTCGCGCCGCTTGCTGCAGTAGGCGCAGGCGAAGAACTGTTGTTCGTAGTTGCCGTATTGGTGCTGCAACCTGCTAATCCAAACGTCAAGGCAATTGAAAGTACAGATGTTACTAATCTTTTTTTCATAGTCTTTCTTAACCCCCTCAGGAATACGTAACTTGTTATTTACACCCTTATCTTACATAAATACAGAATACGCTTTCATTGATATATTTAGTGATTCGCTTGATATATTTTGGGGTTATTCTTTTTTCTTTGAATAATTGTCCCGATATTTCTGAGGGCTCATTCCTCTGTATTTTTTAAAAACGCGGCTGAAGTGTTCCGGGTTTTCATACCCTACTCTGACACCAATTTCGTACATTTTCATGTCCGTTTCGATCAGCCTGGTGGCTTCATTGATCCGCAGCTTTGTCACATATTCAATAAAATGCTCACCCGTTTCTTTGACAAACTGTTTGCTTAAATGACTCTCGGTCACTTGCGCCCATTCACTAACCTGACCCAGTGTAATTGCATTGCAATAATTTTTCTCTACATAACGTTTGACTCTTTCAACGAGCCGCTGCGGATTCTCCTCACGAAATTTATCGGGATGCAGTAAATCGGCGAGGCGAAAAACAAGCTTTTCAATCCACTCGTGTAAATCCTCTCGAAAATTGAATTGTTCCACAATCTCATAGGGTCTGCGCCGCGTTTCAATCACATGTGTCCAGTTCATTCCTTTGGTATGCAGCAATGCGCCGATATTCCATATCAGTTCTTCATAAATCGGGAGAGAGCTTTCCAAAGTTACATTCGGCATTTCACTCAAATGAGTTAATCCTGCGGATAATTGCTGCTGCCACTGGTTGTCTCCCTTTTCCATATGAAACATCATCACGGAATAATCCCACGGTATATTCTGTTGTCTCTCTGTTACACTTACTGTTTCCGGATAATAGACCCGTCCGGGTCCTTCGGAGAACCTCATACTAGCCAAACCTTTGGCTTGATTGTACCTCAGATGCCAGGCTTTCCAGTCTGCGCACGACTCCGACACGCCGATAGACAGCGAGACATTCAGAAAGTTTTTAATCGTATTGCGCAAAGAATCCAACAGTTCCATCACGCGTCCGCGTAAATTTAAATAACTGGTCGAAGACTCCACGCACAGCATAAGCGAATACTCATCTTCTTGCGTTTGCACGAACTCATAGGGAAGTTTGACGATTTCCATTCCTTGTTTAATGATTTTGACGAGATGATCATGATGTTCGGGATCGGGTTGCGCCGTCTTGCTTCCTTCAGGAGACCGTCTATCCGGGAGCAGCGTTATAATGACATGCTGATAATTCGCATACTGGGCAACCCATTTCTGAAAAGAATCGTCCTGGGTCAAGTTAAGACTATAGATATAATCTTTATCGCATAGCAAGCCTCGGAACCACACCTCGCGCTGCTTCATATCCGCATCGTGATTCATTTTTTGCAAGGTTAGAGAAGAATCCGTTCTTTCTTTCAACTGATTGAGGGCTTTTTCAATTACCGGAACGATATGTTTGGGATCGAGGTCCGCTTTCATGATGTAATCTACGGCACCTAGCAAAAAAGCTTTACGCACAAAATTAAAATCTGAGTAGGCACTTAAAACAATACTAAGCGGCGAGTTCGTCAGATTGGCTTCTTGCAGCTTGGATAACAGCGTATTGGCATCCATAATCGGCATGCTCATATCGACGATCATTAAATCAATGTCCTGATGAATCGATATCCGCTCCCATGCTTCATGGCCATCCGCTGCTTCGGCTACTACCTCGCATCCCAAGTCTTGCCACGGAATAATCGCACCCATGGCTAGCCTTACAAGCGGTTCATCGTCGACGATCATAACTCTAAACATTTTTTCATCTCCATTCAGCTGCAAGCTGATCATCGTTCTAATCCTGAACAATCACTTGATCAAATTTGGGCTCGATAATGCCCGGAACTTCATACAGCAAATAGAAACGGCCGCTAACTTCTCCGCGAAACGATATTGGAAAAGACAAATACTCTTTCTTGGACATAATCGGAAGCACCGCGATATCAACAGACAGTCCGAATTTGTCCTTCAACGATACAGCTGTCACAAAGTCTTTTTCAATCAGGATGACCCGGTCATATTTGGTATCGTATAAGCAAAATTTCATAGAATACGACCCCCCTGTCTATTTCTCTATAAAAAAAATTAGATCGTATGCTTATCAGGATTAATCGGTAGAAACGGCAATGTCACAATGACTTCAGTACCGATCCCCGGTTCGCTATGAATTTCCAACCCGTAAGCCTCTCCGTAATTTAAGCGAATTCGATCGTTGACATTGGCAATGCCTATACCGCATAACGATTCCACTTTGTTCTCCTGCAGCAAAGCTTCCATCGTCCGCTGTTCCATTCCTTTGCCATTGTCCGTAATCGTAATGATGAGTTGATCCTCTTGTTTTTCACCTTTAATTTTGATAATCCCCATCGATTCTTTCGCATAAAATCCGTGAATGATCGCATTCTCCAAAATTGGCTGCAAGAGCAGCTTGAGAATGTAAGCATTCATTATATTTTCCTCAAAAGCATACTCCACTTTAAAACGGTCGCCATAACGGACTTTCATAATATGAATATATTTCTCTAAGCTCTGCATTTCATCAAAAACCTGGAGGTAAGATCCGCCGCGATGAAACGTTGAAGATAACAATTTGATAAGAGAATCCGTCATTTCAACCAGGTTGGTTGCTTTCGACAGCATCGCCATGATTTTGATCGCATTTAGCGTGTTCACCAAAAAATGAGGATTAATTTGAGATTGCAGCGCATCGATTTCCGCGCGGTTTTTTAGCTTTTCTTGTTCCTGCTTCTCGATGATAAGTTCCTTAATGCGTACAATCATGCTTTGAAACGTTTTTCCTAATGAATACACCTCCAGAGGGCCTGAAAGTTCCAGATCCACATTTAAAGAACCGCTTTTCATCTTATTCATTTGATAGATTAAAGATTTGATAGGACCGACGATGCTTCTTACAAGGAAGAAGGACACAATTAAAAATAGGGCCAGCCCTGCCGCCGATACGTTCATAATGAATCTATAAATTTGTCTAACCTCGGCCGTCATCTGATCATATTCCGTCATGTAGACGATTTTCCAATCCGTTCGATCCATTGTGAGAAAGGTAACAAACATCTCCTCACCGTTAACATTCGTTTTAAAGTTGCCGTTTTTCTTATCCCGGACTTGCTGGATGGTTTGTTTTTCGATGTTTTTATTTTTATCTTTGCTTGTGTCAAGCATAATGCTTCCGTTTCCGTCCAGAATAATAAAGCTTCCGATTTGGTTGGAAGTAGACTCTGCCAGGTTCTCAAACGATTTGGCTTGTATGACAAAATAGATCATTTCTACATCGCTGAATGACCTTTCATACTGAGGAGCTATCGCTGCGGATAAAATAAATTTATCATTCGATTCGATCAGCGCATTCTCTTCAGAACCAAACAAAAGTACCCGCCCTTGATTCTGCAGGGCTTTCTGGTAAAGAGGCGTTCGCTTTAATAAATCTTCGTTGATCCGTGTGTCAATGTTATGAAAATGAGTTCCCTCGAAAAAGTAGGCGCCCCCGTTGCGGTAGACGAACATCGCCGAAACGACGTCAGGCATATCGTGCAAATAATTTTTCAATTGATTTTCCAGTTGGAAAGAGTTGTAGAATAGGTCTTTGGATTCTGTGCTGCGGTGATAGGAAGTGGCAAGGGATATTAGATTGTTATCCGTGGCAATGGCGGCAATGGTTCTTATGTATCTGCTTTTTTCCTGATCAATGGAATAAGAGACTTGTTCCAAGGTTTGCATGGTGCGCGAGGTAATGTTAGCCAGCAAAATATCTGTGTAAGCTCTCAAAGACAAGGAAGCAACCAACACAATGGGCATGACAATGACAAAAAAGAACATGCCGTACAGGATCGAAGTAATTGGCCATCTTTTTTTGAAAATCCTCATTGTAATGCCCCCCACTCTCATAATGAGATGCTACATTCGCCTATCTGATGGAGAAACTGGGGCACAAGGAAATTTGTGTCAAAGTAGTTGCGCTTTCATCAAATGCAGCTCGTTATTTTGCAAGATTCGACATAATCTAACGCCATTGTAAAGTTAAAATTTGACTTCGTCAATCAGCCAAAACATACCATCCATGAGTGCCACGGATGTTCATGACGAGAGAAGGCATCTCTGCCTTCCCCCAAAGGTTGCTGCCTAATCGTTATGCTTGCACTTTATCCAAAACTTCCAAAATAGCTACCCCATGCGGCTCCAGCACCAACGTACGCTCACAGACTCGATTAGACAATAAATCCCCATAGGATCCCTCATCTAATAGAATCGCTGATTCGTAAGCATTATGATTCAAGACAAAAGTGTACCTTTTGCCGCCTTTCTGTCTGCTCCTGATCTCCACCCCGTAAGGAGCCTGATGAGCAGGGGTCAAATTCAGCCGCTCACACAGCGTTTGGCCGAACTCCTCCAAAAATCTCGAATCAGGGTCTGTTGCCACATAATACGCTTCCCCTTGTCCGTATTTATTCAGGGTGACTGCAGGCATGCCGGCGTAAAAATCGCGTCCATAGACGCCAAGCGCCTCTGCTCCCTCTAGGTGCAGCAAATCACATAATAGTCCGCATTCGTATTCGCCCTGGAGCTTCCCGAACGATTCATGCATGATAATGGCATTGGTCATTTCCGGCTGAAGCGAATCTATTTCCTCAACCCAAATACCTAGCAGATCGCGCAGCTCACCCGGATAGCCGCCAAGCGTCACAAGATCGTTCTCATTCACAATCCCGCTGAAGAACGAAGTGACGAACGTCCCCCCTTGCTTCACAAACGACTTCAGTCGTTCGCTCACTCCGGGTTTCATCATATACATGACAGGCGCGATTACTAATTCATACTTGGAAAAATCACTAAGCGGGCTAATGACGTCTATACTAACGTTGAGATCGTAGAATGCTTTGTAGTATTTCTGAGCTTGCTTGAGATAATCGAGATCAACGTTCGGCCCGCTGGTCATTTCCACGGCATTCCATGTATCAATATCAAAAAGCAGCGCTACTTTGGACTCAGTTACGGAATCCAGAAGCGTATCTCCCAACGACAGCAGCTCTTGCCCCAGTTGTGTACACTCTTTAAAAACCCTGGTGTGCTCATGACCCGCGTGAGCGATCAAAGCGCCGTGGTACTTTTCGCATGCGCCGACAGAACGGCGCAATTGGAAAAACATCACCGTATCCGCTCCGTGAGCGATTGCCTGGTAACTCCAAAGACGCATAACCCCCGGCCTTTTGAGGCTATTGTAGGGCTGCCAGTTTTGCTGGCTTGGCGTTTGCTCCATCAGCATGAAAGGTTGTCCGTCCTTTAGTCCTCTCATGTAATCGTGCCGCATCGCCACATTGCTCATCGGCTCGTTCATTTGAGGATAACTGTCCCATGAAACAACATCCATGTGCTCGGCCCATTTCTTTAAATCCAGACCGTTAAATAGCCCCCATATATTCGATGTGATTTTGATATCCGGCGTAATCGCTTTAATCGTGTCATGCTCGCCTTGGTAACACGCCAAGATAGAATCCGACATAAATCTCTTATAATCCAGCGCGATACCTTGAAAGCATTTATTGTTTCCGTTCAAATTCGTAGGCGGTACGATATCCTCCCACTCATAAACCGTATGAGACCAGAAACTCATATTCCATACATGATTCACGACTTCCAGGGTGCCGTATTTATTTTGCAGCCAAGCTCGGAAGGCCGAAGCACAAGTGTCGCAATAGCAATGCGGTCCGTATTCGTTGCCGATATGCCAAACAAGCAATGACGGGTGATGCCCGTAGCGCTCCGCCAATTTTGCCGCCAAACGCTGAGCGAACATCCGGTAAACGCTGCTGTTCGGACAGAAGTTGACGCGGGAGCCGTGCGTTCGCTTCCTCCCGTCAATATCGACGGGAAGCACTTCAGGATACAGTCGCGACATCCAGGCAGGCTGGGCCGCAGTTGATGTAGCCAAGCACAGAAATATGCCTTCCTTAGAGACTGTGTCAATGATTTTATCCAGCCATTCAAAATCGTAAGTGTCTTCCGAGGGCTGCAGCTTCGCCCAACTGAAAACGGGCAGCGTCACGATATTAATGCCTGCCAATTTGAACAGTCTCATATCTTCTTGCCACACTTCTTCAGGCCATTGGTCAGGATTATAATCGCCGCCATAATAAATGTATGGCAGTTTGTCATTGATCATTGGATTTACCCCCATGTTTGAATAATCGAACAGATCTACTCTTTCATCGCTCCGTCCATTAATCCGGCAAAAATAAATTTACGCAAAACCAAATAGATCAAAATGGTCGGAAGCATGACCAAAATAATAGCGGCTGCCAGCTCATTCCAATAGGTCGCCCGTTCGCCTACAAACGTCATCAAAGCGGTTGATAGCGTGCTTAGCTTCTTAGATGGCATGTATAGATAAGGAATGTACATATCATTCATAATATCAACGGCTTTGATAATCGCCAGCGTAGCCGTAGCCGGAAGCAAGAGCGGGAAAAGAATCGAGCGGAAAATCCGGAAATACGAGGCGCCATCGAGCAGCGCGCTTTCATCCAATTGCTTGGATATTTTCTCAATGAACTGCAAGTAAATGAAAATTTGCATCAAATCCGTACCGGCATAAATGATGAGCGGCGCGAAAAGCGTGTTATACAACCCTAATGACTTAATGGTCTGGAAACGGGCTACTTCCGTGGTGTACGCAGGTACGACGGATGCCACAATGAATAAAAGAAAGATCGTTTTCTTGAAGCGGAAATTAAATCGATTCAGTACGAATGCTGTCATAGCTCCAAGAATCGCATTAATGATTACGCTGGACACCGTAACGCTAAGCGAGTTAATGAGTCCTACCAGCATGTTCGCTTTCTCAAATGCGACCGCGAAATTGTGGAACGACCAGCTCTTCGGAAGCGCAAACGGCGATGTAGCCGCGAGCTCCGGCGATGTTTTGAAAGCTGCGAAAACAACGACAAACAGCGGCACGAAAATAATTAACGTAACGATCGTTAGAATGACATAATAAAGCGTTTTACCGAGGAAGGAGAGAACTCCTGCCTTTTCCAGCTTGCTCGGTTTGATGGCAATCTCTGCTTGGGACAGGCTCATGATGATTTTTCTCCCTTCTCACGGATCAATAAGTTTTGAATGAAACTGAATGCGATGATCATCACCATCAGAATAATAGCCATTGCCGATGCCAGACCGTAACTATTGAACTTAAATGCTGTATTGATCGTGAAAATCGTAAACGTACTGCTTGAAGTTCCCGGACCGCCTTGTGTAACCAGAAATGGAATATCAAATACTTGGAGGGCTCCCCGAATATTCAGGAACAAAATAATTTCAATGACACGGCGAATGCCCGGCAGAACGATATATCGAACCTGCTGCATTTTATTTGCACCGTCAATGGTTGCGGCTTCATACAAATCGTTCGGAATGGACTGGACACCGGCCAGGAATAAGATGATATGAAAACCTGCAAATCGCCATAGCGAGATAGCAACAAGCGAATAGTTCACAATTTTCACATCGCTTAGCCAGTTATGAATCCAACTTTCCAAGCCGACGGCTGTTAACAGCTCGTTGATCGGACCGTTCACCGGGTTGTACAAATAGCTGAAAATGTAAGCGACAGCTACGCCATTAATGATGTAAGGCAAAAGAATGATAGAGCGGAAAAATTCGCTTGCTCTCATTTTGGCATTCAACATAACCGCTAATAAAATCTCAAACGGAATCAGCAAGGCATGGATGATAAAATAAAGCCAGTTGTTCGAAAGCGATTGCCAAACTTGCGACATTTTGAGCGCTTTCAAATAATTGTCGAAACCTACAAAATGAAGCTCCCTGCTGATCCCATTCCAATCAGTCAAACTGTATTCAAACAGCTTCACTGTAGGGTAAATCAGAAACAACAGCAGTAATCCGACCGGCAACGCCAGAAAAGAAAAAACAAGCACTCTCTTTTGCATCATGTTACTCATGTGCTACCCTCATTCCTTGATCTATGATGTTGTAATGACTAGGTATACCCCTTAGATCATTCTTTTGTAAGCCTAATTCTAGAGAGATTGGACACGCTTTCACATGACAATTTTTGTGCTTTCCATTGATAATTTTTGTTGAGGCAGAAAAAAACAACCCGGAAGAATCGGTATTAGGATTCGCCCAGGTGTGTGATATACATGCGATTAAGCCGGATCGGACAGCCCGTTTTCGAACAAGAATTGATCGATATCGAATTCGAGCAGGGAATTAAGCCTTCTCTCATAAGGCGGGAAATCCAGGTCTTTCGTGACTTCATTCGGTACGATGATGCATCGGATACCTGCCGCATTGGCGGCCTTTAAGCCATTTGGCGAATCTTCAAAGGCGATCGTTTCAAATGCATTTACGCCTAATTTGTGCATCGCCAGCTTATATAACTCGGGGTCTGGCTTCACTTTCTTCACATCGTCCGCTGTAACCACCTCATCGAAAAGCGAGTACATCCCGAACGATTTCAAATAACCGCTCACCCAGTCATGAGTCGAGCTGGATGCAACGGCGATCTTCATGCCGCACTCACGCGTCTTATGCAAAATCTTCAGTACGCCTGGTCTCAACTGGGCATTCTCCATGCGAAGCTCATATCTCATTTGCAAAAGAGACTTAATTTGCTCAAGGTCAACCGGATCCTTCGCATGCTCTTTCAAATATTCGTAAGGATTAAATGTTTCAAAAGAAGTGCCGACATGGCGAGCCCATAGCGCCAGCGGCAGGTCCAAGGCATACGAGGCGTACACTTCTTTGAAAACGCGGTACCACGGTGTTTCCGTATCTAGCAGCAAGCCATCGAAATCAAATATAGCGGCTTTCAACATGTCATGCCCCCTTTCCGTCATCGTTTAGAATCGGCTTTCGGTATGTGCTGCTTTATACGCCAAATATTCGAACTCAACCGGACAGCCTGCTCCTTGCGGCGACTGCGCCACAACTCCCGCCCGGCATTCCGCGGAATTCTGCATGCCGAAGTATCGAACGAGCGTCCAATTGGCGCCGTCCGGCGAATAGGAAAAAGTGATGCATTCGTTTTGTTTGATAACGCGCAAGTAAGGATTCTCAACGACGACACGCTCCGAATTGCAATCGTCGGATATGCCATCTCTCGTAACGACAGAAACAATAATCGCATACTGACCGTTGAATTCGAAACACAGCTTGGCCCAGTTCCGCTCGTCCACCATAATCATTAAACAACCGGAATCATAGATATGCCGCATATCGACACGCAGCCTGGTCATTAGCTCAAAGGAATCTCCCGCAGACCAATACAAGAACGGCGCTGAATCGGCATAGTGTTTGCCAGCCGGATCTTGAAAAAAGTCAGATTTGGACGGAGCTTCAACAGCCAGTCTGCCCTCCTCTGTAAACCTATATTGTTCTGGAGGATTGAGCCATTCAAGTTTCTGTCTTGTTTCTTCCCCAAATAAATTTGAAATCATCGTTCTTCTCCCATCGTTAATGATTGCTTAGTAGGCTTGCCGGTCCCTTTGCCTATGGGATATGCCAAGGCGAATAGGCTGGCATAGCCGATAAAAATAATAACGAACAGCAAGGAAGGCTTGAAGTTATAAACGAGCCCCGAAATATACCCCCATGGAATCGCTACAATGGACATAACGACCTGGATGGAGGAATATAAATCCGCTTTGTCGTAATGACCAAGTTTGTTCATGAGAAGGGAGTCCCTGAACGTTAGGAGCAGAAAAGTTCCTGCCGCGAGCACGGTTGTGACAATAATGAGCATTAGCGAGCTGCCGGCGGGAATAGACAGAAACAGCAAAGCCCCAACTGCACATACGGCTAACGACAGCTTGACATACGATGCTTCATTTCGTTCTTTCAATCGCGGCATGACTGCGCTATACACAAGTATCGTCGTTACTGCCGTAATAAAAGGGATCCATGAGATCATCCTGTCACCGAAACCAAGCTGTTCTTTCAAATAAATAACCTGAAAAAAGTTCAGCTGCAGGACGATATTTGAAATAACCGTTATCAGAATGATCGGCAGCATCTGTCGATTGCGCAGCGACTGACCGAATAAGCGGAAACTTTGCATAACTCCGCGAACGATATGGGTATCGCTATGCGTCTGAATCATCACTTTTCCGGCCTCGGTCTCTTTCGTCAAGTAATTCCGTACGACGAACAACACCGTCATACTGATGCCGCCAATGAAATAAACGACACTTATCGTCGGCATAATGCCATATTTGTGAATGACTCCTCCCGCGAGAGGAGCCAGTACGCCTGCCGAAATAATAATCATATTCATAATGGCAAATACAAGAGAGCGCTGCTTCTCATCCACATCCTCTATGATCAGCAGGTTGAACGCGACCGTGACGAATTTGGAGCTTGCGTTCAGCAAGTACGCAATAAGGAACAGCCAGAAATTGTTTGAAAATGCCCAAATAAACATGGGGATACTCCAAGATATCAGGTCAAACAAAAGTGTCGTCCGTTTTCTGCCCCATTTGTTCGTGACAGCTCCCGCAAACATCTGGAACACAAAAGAGAAGTACAAATTAACCGAGTTGAGGATCCCGATCTGAATGTCGCTCAAGCCGGCCCCCTTCATATACAAGGGGGCGTAGAACAAAACAATCGTGCCAGGAATCGCCCACAACGGCTCCAACCAAATGGAATACCGCGGATTGTCGGGGAGCTGGCGAAACTTTGCAAAGTTCATAGATTCACCTTAACATACTAGAATTGTTTTAACGGAGCTCATGGGACGCGGTTCGCCCGTGCGCATGTGGTAGCCCATCGTTTCGTTGAAGGCATGCTCATATTGCTCCAACGCCACCCTGGACGTGATCATTCGTTCCAGCTCGGGCATACTTTGGGCGAACTGAAGTGCCATGCCTACAATTTGATGAACGGCAACTTGACCGATCACGTTCACCCCGTTATTGATGAAATCCGTAGGACGAATAGAAACCTCATATTGCTCGTTGTAGCCCATGGGGATGATCCGTCCGCCTTTTCCGATGTACGCAAGCGCCGTATGCAGTTGATTGCCCACGGCATCAACGACGATATCAAACTTGCGGTGATTGTTCATAGCCAGGACCGATTCAACGGACATCTCCTCTGGATGGAACACATGATCGGCAATCCCGCTTGCAAAGCTGCGGCGGTAATCATCCGGCTCTGTCCCGACTGTCAGACGGCCCAGACGTTTACTGACAAGCTGACACAATGATCCGATAGCTCCGGAACCGAGGACGAGCACCGCGTCGCTAGGCTTGATATTGGCTTTAAGAAACGTATTGAGCACACAGCCAAGCGGTTCGATCAGCATAGCCGTTTCCCAGCTCATCGTATCCGGTATTTTGTACATGTATTTCTCTTCTCCGACGTAATATTCAGCGAAAGTGCCGTGAATCGTCATCCCTACCTGATGCTCTTCAAAATTTTCACAATAGCAAAATTGACTCAATCGGCAAAAGTGGCATACACCGCATGCTTGCGTCGGATCAATGATCACGCGGTCGCCTACGCGAACACTCCGCACCCGTTCGCCTACCTCAACCACCGTGCCCACACCTTCATGCCCGATAACCGTTCCTGCATTCGCAAAAATTTTTCCCTTTATTACGTTTAAATCCGTACCGCAAATGCCTGAACCGTAAATCTTTACTTTCACCTGTGTCGCTGATTGAATGACAGGCTGATCCATCTCGATCAGCTCTACGGTTTTGGGAGCTGTATATACCAGTGCCTTCATCCTTCCTGCCTCCTTTAATCATTCATTAGAGCGACATTCCCTTCGCTCCATAATCGCAATGCAGACTCAATGGACATTTGGACACGGTCCAGATCGTCTTTCGTATGGCAGTCGGAAAACACGAAATAACCTTTGCTAAAAATCCCATCTGCCGCCAGATGTTTGACCAAAAACTCGCGAAACGGATCCTGGTAAAAATGAGGAACGTTTAGCTGACGTATGCAAAAGCTTGCGTAAGTCCCTTGCAGCTCGAGATCATGCAATCCGAGCGACACGATCAGCTCTTTCAGCCGCTTGATCATGAAACCTGTGTTGTCTCGCCAGCTCGGCCAGACGGGAGCCTGCTCCATTAATTGCTCGCAAGCGATAAGCGCGGCAAAAGCAATCGCTTCGCTGGCATGGGCAGAGCTGAACTTTACGTCTGCAAGCAAGGGCATCCACGGATCACCGCCCATAATGACAGCCAGAGGCAGTCCGTTCGCCATTCCTTTGGACAGGCAGAGAATATCGGGCCAAATATCGTATTCGCCTGCGGTTGCCTGTTTCCCCATTCGTATACCCGAAGTGACTTCATCAAAGATGACGGTTACCTTCCGATGACGGCAGTCTGCTACAACCTTTCGCAGCTCTTCCTTCACCCACTCGTTCGGACACAGCACGATACAGGCAATATCTTCGGCTTCCGAAGCCAATACATCCATGATGGCGTCTGCGCCGCTATTCACCCAGTTTGTCGTGCCACGAATCGAAAACGGTATTCCCAGCACTGCGGCATTTTGCCCGTAATATCCATATGCCGACCAATCGTGCCAACCATGATATGCCGTTGCAATAGCCTTTGACTTGCCGTTATAGGCTCTGGCAGCACGTACTGCGGCACTAACGACGTCTGCTCCTCCCTTCGCAAACTTCAAAGACTTGTAGCGTCCCCCAAATCGCTTCAACAACCTCTTAGCCGCTTCCAGTTCCAAATCTGACGCTGTCGAGAAGCTCGTTCCTTTGGCCAATTGCCTAATAATTGCATCATTAACTTCTTCCCGGGCATGACCCCAAGACACCGTCCCCATTGCCATCTCGCAATCCAACCATACATGACCATCCAGATCCGTAAATCGCGAACCCTTCGCTTCCGCACAGCTTATTGCCGTATAACCCGGAAACAACCGGTCAGGACTTTTGGCAAGCGTGCTGCAGCCTCCGGGAATAATAGCAGAAGCTTCTTCCAGCCAATCCAGACTCTTGGTAAAGTTCATCTGTCGTGCAGACTCTTTCATCATTCACCCCCCTGACTATCGAACCTTCGTTCCTGGCCAGCAGCTCTCATAGATTTGGTTGATCATAACTACATTGCCATATAAATCAATGATCAGATCCTCAGACGAGACATTGCGTCGTATCTCGATCCAATATCGGTTGTCGAGTAAACGAGTGAAATTATCCACTAGAAACAACAGTCTTGACGAAGAATGAATCAGCTCCTTGCCCAATACTTGCGGAAGCCAGATCGCTCCGTTGGACTGAAAACGGCTTGAATAATCGTACACATCCGTCAATGAGACCAGCCCCGATTTGCGCAGATGATCCCAGAATGCATCCGCATCGCTGCGCACCTCTGCCAAGTCAATTCCAGTGAAGGTCAATCCCTGTTTTAATTTGTTGGAGGAAAGCCGGCTTTTCAAATTCGAAAACGTAAAGTCCCAGATATCGCTTTGTATGTCATTTCCCCACTTTTTCCAAAATCTCGCCAAGTTGTTCTTGCGATTGAAACTTCGATGAATGCCGCTGCTTCTTTCCCAATGATAAGCGCGAATCTCAGGATTAATCACGGTGGAATAACCGGCCGCTTTCGCCCTCATCTGGTAATCGAAATCTTCATAGCCGTTGAAAAACTTCTCGTCCAGGTAACCGACTTTCTCAAAAACTTCTCGCTTCATCGCGAACATCGCAAATACAACCATCTGTACGTTGAATATCTCCTGCGGGATATCTTCCAACGTTGCATTCAAGAACAAATGCCGTCCGATCGTATCCGCAAATGTAATGCCACAGTGCTGAATGCCTCCCGTCTGCGGGTAGAGCAGCACACCGCCGGCCATCCCTATCGTAGGGCTGCTGTTAAGCGTTGCCTCCATCTGTTCTTGGAATTTCAGATTAAGAATAATATCGGAATCTAGAAAATAAATATAGTCGCCAGTTACGGTGGACAACGCTTCGTTAATTGAAACCGCACACCCCCTTGGATATTCATGACGAATAATTTCGACCGCTACCCCAGCTGGCGCTTCCCGCTGCAATCGTTCCAAAAGCTCTTGAACCTTTTGCCCGGAACCATCGTTAATGAAAATAATTTGAGTCGAAGGACAAACACTCTTCATAAGAGATTCCGTAAATAAAGTTAGAATGTTAAAATCCTGATTGACCGGAACAACGATAGAATGCTTCATAATCATCTTCCTCCCATTTCTTGATACGAATTTCAACAGTTACTTTGAAAATTGACCGCAAGAAAATAATTAGGCGACTAGAAACAGACTGTAAAAAATTGCAAGGCAAAGGACTAAACTGGCATGTGTGTGCGGTTCTTGACTGACTTGCGGAGGATGAGCATCTTGATGCGGGGAAAAATGAACGTTCTTTAAACTTCTTTATTTGGAATTTATTTCAATTTCATCTTACACTAGAGAGAGATCCCTTTTCATTGATATTTTTGGGGTTATTACTTACTCGCATGACAAAAATGTTCATGGATTTGGGACATGGAGGTTAAAAAACCTAACATTTCATTATCTCAAAGGATGGATGCGATGGATTTGTAATGACCTGATTGCACGAATGGGAACTATGATCCGTTATATTCAGTAAAAACAGCCATTTGGAAAATCAATGGGAACTATGGTCCGCTATCCCTCCGATTTTAAGCTAAATGCAGCCCATCAGGAGTAAATAAGGCCCTGTAGTTCCACTCAGAATCTGAAAACCATCTGTTCAGCAAAAATATCACCCTTTAGTTCCTCATCATGGGGGGAATCCAGCAATGGCGCCTCTACAAATAAAAGCCCCCATCACAAAATGATGGAGGCTCCTTATTCTAAGCAGGCATTGGCGTCTTTGTCGGATTTGCATAACCTTTTTTATAAGCATTATCAATCGTTTCACGAATTTCTTTTAACGTTTTACCTTCCTGCTTCATTTTGATCGACTGAACGGCAATTTGCAAGCATACTCCGCAACGGGTACCATGGTCATCCCACACGACGGAACCATCTGTATTTACTTCCTTTATAAAACAGTTCATATTGCTGGTATGTCCGGCGCTTTCACCACACCCACAGTAACATGGCATCCATTTTAAGATTTCCGTTGCCTTCCCTGCTGCTTCATACACCAAACGTATTTGCTCATTTTGCGATTTTAAGAATGCAGGCAGAACATCTACTGATTTTGTTTTCTCTTGAATATCGCCATTTACATGATGATCATTAGCCGGGGTATTCCTATGTGAAGCTTCTTTTGGCGAACCACAAGCAGAAAGCACAGTTGCTATAGAAAGCATAACGATCATTTGTTTTAACGAATTTCTCACTCGATCACCTACTGCCAACCCATAATTTACTACTCATTATAACAGAAATCATGTCTTTTAATGAATCCCACAACATGATCTATTTTCTCCACCAAGCGTTCGACGGAATTTCCTTAGCAGCTATCACAACAGTTTCGCCGATTTTTGGAGTTGCGATCTTTACCTTTTGTTCTGTTGCTGCTTTCGTGACCCGTTCTATGGGATCGGTCCATAAGTGAAAGGCTAGCGTGAACGCTCCCCAATGAATAGGAATCAAGAGCTGTCCTCTAAGATCAAGATGAGCTTGCACGGTTTCTTCAGGCTTCATATGAATCAAAAACCTTTCGTCGTATTGCCCACACTCCATCATTGTCAAGTCAAACGGTCCGTAGGTATCACCGATTTCCTTAAAGTGAGGACCATAGCCGCTATCTCCGCTGAAGTAAACCCTCGTCTCACGTCCGACGATTACCCATGAACACCACAGTGTAGAATTACGGTTAAATAGCCCTCTTCCGGAGAAATGCCTCGCCGGCATACAAGCCAACGTAAGATCCTCGATCACTAGCTCTTCATACCATTGGTGCTCGGAAATTTTTTCTGAAGCGACTCCCCATTTGATCAAATGCCGACCTACTCCTAATGGCACGATAAATCGATTAGCTTTGTCCTTTAGTTTACGAATTGAAGAATAGTCCAAATGATCATAGTGGTCATGGGATAAAATTATCGCATCAATCGCGGGAAAATCCTCTGGCTGGAGAGGCAGATTCTTACTGTATCTTTTCGCACCAACCCAAGGAATTCGTGTGCCTAGCATTGGATCAAAGAGAAGTCTTTTACCCTCTATTTCAAGTAGAAAAGCCGAATGGCCAAACCACGTTACACGTGTACCATTCGGAACAGTAATTTCGTCAGCTAACCGAAAAGTCTCTACATCAATATTAGCTGCAGGTTTTAGTTTCGCAGTTTTAAATAGAGTATCCCTTAGTAAGCTGAATATTGTTGTTAAACCCATTCTCATATCGGTCGGAATCTGATTTTCATATTTTTCCATGGTTATCCTCTTTCGTTCATTCACCGATCATTTGTGTAAGGCACGCTTTAAAGCCGTATTATATCCTTGTACAATTCTCTGGCTGATTTCAGCAGCAGGAAAGTATTCTTCGAATCCGTGAAAACATCCGGGATATAAATGAAACTCTGTTGGCACACCCGCCTGCGTTAACCTTAATACATAATCGATTGTTTCATCACGAAATGGATCTAAGTCACCAACACATGTGTATGTCGGTGGAAGTCCTGACAAATCGGTTGCACGTGCTGGAGCAGCATATTGGGATACTTCACCTATTTCCCCTAAATACATTTTCCACCCAAATTGGTTTTTTTCATTATTCCATACTCTTCTATCTGTTATTTCATTACTGGACTTAGTAATGTTCCGATCATCAATCATTGGGTAGAGAGGCATTTGGAATACTATTGAAGGTCCCTTTCGATCTCTGGCCAAAAGGGAGAGGGCAGCCGTTAAACCGCCTCCGGCACTTGGACCAACTACTGCGATTCTAGATGAGTCAACTCCCAGTTCTTCAGCATTTTCAGAGAACCATTTGAGTGCAGCATAGCAATCTTCGAGTGGGGCCGGAAAAGGATGTTCTGGCGCAAGTCGATAATCCACTGAAACGATGACGCAATTGAGTTCGGATACTAGTTGCTGCAAAGCAGGGTCCATCATATCAGCAGATCCAAGGATAAAGCCACCACCATGAATATATAGAACACCTGGAAGGGTTTCATTCTTCACTCTTGGTTCATACATTTTGATCCGAACAGCTGGATTCCCTTCTGCTCCTGGAACATGTTTCTCTGATGTTAAAACTGCATCATTAACGGGCAGCGATGCAGCTATACCAGCAAACATCTCGTTCATCTCGTTCCTTTTGGCACCTAAATTCTCTTGGGTATAAATGACTTCTGGTATAAAAGAAAACATTTCTTTCATTTCCGGGTTTATTTTATTTTCCATAATCCAACCATCCTTCGTTTATAGTTACTTTCCTTGACTATTTCTCCATGCTGTTTGCCCCAACAGTTCCCGCAAGGTAGTCATGTACGTTTCTTCCGACGTGGTCCATCTCAGTCTGGCAGTTTCTTGCGCATCCGGACCTGCAAGAAAACGTAGTTGGTCAGACTCATCGTTAACAGCCGCGTAAATATGACCGGCAACTTGGTTCTCATCTGACTGACCAAATGGAAAGTTCATCATGCATTGCATCATGTGATCAAAATAAGACTTGTACGATTCTGGAACAGACGCATCTTGGGATGTGGACATGGTGTTCGACCCGAAGCTCGTCGAAAGCATGGCACCTGGCTCCACCAGTTTGAGTGAGATATTTTGCGATTCAAGCTCGTAGGCTAGCGATTCCGACAATCCTTCAACTGCATGCTTTGACGCGGTATAGACCGAAAATAGCGGGACTGATGTAAAGCCTATGTTCGAAGTGACATTTATAATAGTTCCGCCACCTTGCCCGCGGAAATAAGGCGTAATCGCTTGAATGACGTTCATCGTACCGAAGACATTGGTCTCAAAAACCCCGCGGATAGCATCCATTGGTGTTGATTCAAACACCGAGATGATACTGACTCCAGCGTTGTTCACAACCGCGTCTATCTGGCCAAACCTGGCGATTCCTGCCGCAATCGCGGCCTCGATGCTGGCAGGATTAGTAATATCGAGCGCCGTTACAAAAATCCGTTCGGGATATTCCGTTGCCAAGCTCTGGTCCGGTTTGCGCATCGTCGCAACCACGTTCCATCCCTCATAAGCAAACTTCCTTGCTGTCGTATTTCCTAATCCCGTCGAACACCCCGTGATCAATACCGTTTTTGTCATATAACTATCTCCTTCGAATCATTTTTTGTTGTTTCTTTCTTAGCTTACCGGGTTGGAGTGCCTCTAAGTCAATTCCATATCTCTACTCCTTATTGGTAAAGGATTGTATTTGACTCGATGTAAGTTCTGATAATAAAATAAGCTTGAGTAACTCTAACCAAAACAGGCGGTGATTGATATCTTATGGGTTATTCTATGAAGGAAATTTCAGAAAAAATGGGCATTTCTCCATATACACTTCGTTTCTATGAGAAAGAAGGCGTGTTGCCTATTGTTGACCGAGATGCGAATGGGGTACGCATGTTTAGTGAACACTACATCGACTGTATTGAGACGGTACAAGCCCTGCGCTCAACAGGTTTACCACTAGCAGAAATAAAACAATATGTGGAGCTTTATAAGAGCGGGGATCGTACATTGCAAGAAAGGAAAAAGCTGCTGGTACACCAAAAAAGCAAAGTTGAGGAACAGATAGCACTTTTATTTAAAACCATGGAAAAGATCAATTACAAGTTGGCGTTAATCGATGTCCAAGATAATAAATTTGAAAAACTGCCGTAATCCTTAAAATCTAATAGATTAACGTTTGCAAAAACAAAAAAGCTAGATAAATCAACGAACTGATTCATCTAGCTCCATTATTAAGTTTCAAACATGTACCGCTATTTGCCTCATTTGTCGACCAGATCAGTCTCAACTATGACCATTACTCACTGTTCTGCTCTAGTCGTTTAAACTTTATACGCCCGCATCGCCTTGCGCAGCTCCCGCCATGATGGCCGTTTGCCATACATAAGCACGCCTGTGCGGTAGATTTTCGCTGCAACCCAAGACATTGCGCCAATAGAAGCCAATTGAATGGTGATCGACAACCATATTTCCCATATCGCCGGAGAACTCATACCGATGCGCAGGAACATGATGAGCGGTGAAAAGAAAGGGATGAACGACATGGTGACGACGAATCCGGCAGTCGGGTTGTTCAAACCGAAGATCGCGATCATAAAAGCGGCTACGATCAGCATCGTCACAGGCATAATAGCCTGCCCTACTTCCTCCGTTCTGCTCACTAGCGAGCCTACGGCCGCAAAAACGGTAGCGTATATGAAGAAGCCTAAGAGATAGAAAATCAAAAAATAAACGATGAGGGAAACCTGAAGGTCCTCCCATTTGAGATTTAGCTGCGAGACAAGCTTACTGCTGCTCGATAAACTTAAATTAACGGCACCGACAGCAATGGTGAGTGCGATCTGTGTCAGCGCCAGCAAACAAATGCCAACGATTTTGCCGAACATCTGCTTAAGCGGCGAAATGCTTGTGATGAGCAGCTCCATCACGCGAGAGCTCTTCTCGGCGGTTATTTCCATAGCTACCATATTGCCGAAGCCAATAACGCCCATATACAGCATAAACAGCATGACATATACGAGCGCATAGGACATCACCATTTGTGATTCGGTTTTACCCGCAGTTCCTTCATTGTTCATCAAAATTTGAACCGTTTCTAAGGATACGGGAGCTTGCATGTTGGCCTTTTGCTCGGGCGCGATTCCGGCTCCTTGCAGCGCTACATCGGTTTTGACCAGCTGCAGGGCGGTCTGAAGCTTGTTTTTGAGCGAAAACTCCATTGTTCCTTCGGATTTGTAGACCGCTTTGGGGAATCCGGCAACGTTATTATCCGTGAACTCCAGGTAGCCCTTAATTTTCTTCTCCGCAATTAGCTGCTTCGCAAGCGTCTCATTCGCAGCGGCGCTTCCTGCGTCTTGTAAAGGAATGATCGAAATATCCGGGTTCTGCTGAGTATTATAAAAGGTGGCCAGCTTGCCGGCTACTTCCGCTTGCTTCCCAGCGAACACACCAATTTTCGTCGCTTCATGCGAGGATACTTTATCTATAATGGTTGGCAGATGTATAAGAACGGATAAGAGTACAATCAAAATCAGACTCATTACGCGAAATGATTTGGAACGAAAGCGGCTCAAATAGGTAAACTTGATAACGGTCAGCGTACTATTCATGTGTCTTCCCCACCTTTTGAATAAAGATTTCGTTCAGCGTGGGTTCCATGATTTGAAACCGCTGTATATTGGACTGCTCCATCGCATGTTTCAAAATAAGCTGCGCATCTGCCGAAGAGTCTATGCGAATTTGATAGCCGTTTCGCAGTTCCTCTACTGAAGTGACGCCTGGGAGTCGCTCCAAGCCCTCAATACGCTGCTCGGTTTGCAGCGTGATTCTCTCTTTTGGAAACTCCGATTTTATCTGCTTCAGGCTCCCTTGTAAAATCGTATTCGAGCGATGCAGAATGCAAATATTCTCGCAGAGCTCCTCGACATGATCCATGCGATGGCTTGAAAATAAAATCGTTTTTCCCTCGTCGCGCAAGCTTTTCACCGTCGTTTTCAGAAGCTCCGCATTTACCGGATCAAGCCCGCTGAAAGCCTCATCGAGAATTAAAATTTCAGGATTATGTATAACGGCAGCGATAAATTGGATCTTCTGCTGATTCCCCTTGGACAGCTCCTCAACTTTCTTATTGTAGTACTCCGGCACTTCGAATCGATCCAGCCAAGATTTAAGAGCTGCATCCGCCTGCTTGCGGCTTAGGCCGCGCAGTTCTGCTAAATATATGATTTGTTCGCTCACTTTAATTTTGGGATATAAGCCGCGCTCTTCCGGCAAGTAGCCCATAAGCCTCTTCAGTTCCTCACGATACCCTTGCCCTTTCCACAAAATGTTCCCTTCATCGGGATAAATGAGGCCTAGCACCATTCGCATCGTGGTCGTTTTCCCTGCCCCATTGGCACCTAGCAGACCATAAATCTCCCCCTGTTGTACACGAAAATGAATAGCGTTCACAGCTGTCTTCTCACCGTACTGCTTCGTAACGTTTTCTACCGAAAGCGGGTATGTCATGTCCTGAACCTGCCTTTCTTACAAAAGTTGCTTGCTTATCTTGCTTATAAGACCATCTTACATCATGTTGGAAAACAAAGGAAATTTAAAAAACCAAAAAAGCTGCTCAGCCACTGACAAAATGCCAGAAAGCAGAACAGCTTCGAAAGAAAAGACGTCACTCTTTTTATAGACCAAAAATAGCATCAATAACAGGCTTCGTCGTTCCGCCCGGGTACATCAAGTAGAGCAGTACATAAACCAATACACCGGTTGGTGCGGTAAGGAGCCATATAATTGCCGCTACTCGACCAATTTTCTTATGCTTAAGAAATTTGTTTTTGTAGGCCAGCCAAAGTGTCACTAATCCGAGGACACCGCCAACCGTTGCCAAAGCAATATGGAAAAATAGGAATAAATGATAGGGCAGCTTCAAACTTTCAGGTCCGCCGAATGCCGTGTTGCCTTCAAACAGCGTGCGTGACATATAAATGATGAAGAACGCCAATGCGAAAATGGCTCCAAGAACCATCAGTTTTTGATGGGTTTCCCGGTTCCCTTTTACAATATGATACCAGCCGAAGCCGACAAAAATGGCGCTGATTACGATAAACATCGTGGAAATCGTTGGTAAAATGTGCATCTCCCTTAATCCTTTCTCCTAAGCGTGATTCCAATTCCCGCCATGATTGTTGGGGATCTCTTGTGTTTCCAAAAGCTCCACATCGTCTTCTTCCCTGCGCTCTCTGCGATACCACCGGAAGAAAATATACGCGAGCGTTGCTCCATAAACAACTTCCTGGATAATCTTCATAAGAACACCACCCAGTTGTTGATCATCAAGAGTAGATAAATGGTTGAAAGGCACAGTGACATTCGCGTACATGTCATAAATGACCGTATCTGCGAAAATAATAAGCGCACAAGCTGGTGTCAGCAGTATCCCGTTACCAAAGATGTAAGCCATCTTCTTCAAATCATTCAAGCGGTTCAATTCAGGCAGTGGACAAAAGACTGGGAACCACATCATAAAAGCTGTAAACAGCAGCACCGTATGATAACCGAAGAGTGACAAATCATTCTTCATTAAGTAATCCATAATCAAAGGCATATGATAGATAGAGAAGAGCATGTTAAACAGGAACAGGGCAATCAACGGTCGGGTAAAAAATGTGAGTATGACGCGGAACACGATATTTTTCATGAACGAGCGCATGATCCACTCCGGTGTTCCAACCCATATGCAAATCGGTACGATTAAATACAAGATGGTTTGCTGCAGCATATGCATACTGAACAAGTAGTGATGGCCGATATAATTGATCGGACTTCCTTGGCCAATATAGAATAAGGCAAGACCAATGAAGAAAGAGGCCTGCTTCGAAACCGAAACTGGTTCTGCGGTTCTCCCATTCCCCATAGCGACAAAGCGACGATATACATATCCGACAACGACGATCACCAACAGTAATACCGGACTCCAAAGTTCGAAAAATCCACCAATTTGGCTCATAGCTGATCTCTTTCTCCTTTCAACTCATGGTAAAAAAAGAGGAGGCACTTTGCCTAGACAAAGTTGCCTCTTCCTAGTGGCTTACCACCAAACCCAATATACGGCCATAATCACGCAAGTCAGAGCTACGAAAGCTCCTCCCCCTAGAAAGATCAACGGGAATAAGTGGCCTCTTTCTTTGGCGTGCATCCAGAAGAACAACTGGATAGTCGCTTGCACAAGACCCAAAGTGACGATGAAGATCAAAATAAACGAACGATCCAGGTCTCCGTAGAGAACGACTGCGAATGCAAGCATTGTCAGCAAGATCGAAATAATGTAAGACAAATAGTGGTTCAATGGAGATTCATGCTTTACTCGTTTGCTAGGTGCGTGTGTATCATGAGAATTGCTGCTCATCTTAATGACCCACCTTCCCCATCAGATAAACGACTGTGAAGATAAATACCCAGACTAAGTCAATAAAGTGCCAGTACAACGCTGCTACGTAAAACTTAGGTGCTGTAACAACGGTAAGACCTTTTTTGAGTCCTTGTAGAATCAACAGGGTAATCCAGCAAATACCGAATGCAACGTGCGCTCCGTGGAAACCAACCAACGTATAGAAGGAAGTTGAGAAAGCACTTGTCGTGAATTTATGTCCTTCGTGAACATACTCAACGAACTCATAAATCTCAAGACCCAAGAACGAAAGACCAAACAATACCGTGATCAGAAGCCAGAATAACAATTGGCCCAGCTTCTGTTTGTGCATGGCGATGATCGCGAACACACTTGTCAAACTACTTGTTAAGAGGATAAAAGTTGACCAACCCACTGTAGTGAGCTTGAAGATTTCTTCAGCTGTCGGACCGTCCGGAACAGAGTTCCGAAGTGCGATGTAAGTTGCGAATAAGCAACCGAACAAGACAACCTCGGCACCAAGAAATAACCAGAATCCGAGTACCTTATTTTTCCCTTCGAGGGTAGCCGTTTCCGGATTAGCAGGCAGTGCGCCCGTATGATGAGTACTCATGCCTTTACCCCCTTGTCATCTTCAAGTTCTTCCGGTTCAATATGCCAACCGTGGTCGTCGTATACCGAACGCAAGAACATAGCTATTAATGTAACTGCAAGACCAGCGCCTGCCACGTAAAAGTTTTTGTACATAAAACCAAAACCGGCTATGAACAATCCAACAGACATTACTAGAGGCAATATGGATGCTGAAGGCATATGAATCGAACCAACCGGTTCTGCCGGAGTCATTTGTTTATTGCCAGCCATTTTTTCTTTCCAAAGTGCATCATATCCGCGAACAAGCGGAGTTTGTTTGAAGTTATACTCAGGTGCAGGTGAAGGAATCGACCATTCCAATGTACGGCCATCCCATGGATCTGCTAGAGCCGTAGCCGGTTTTCTTGATGTTGCGATAATGTTGATAAGGAAAACGATTGTACCGATCCCCATGAAGAAGGCACCAACGGTCGAAACTAAGTTACCTACTTCTAAATCATGCCCAGGTTGGTACGTAAATACCCGGCGCGGCATCCCCATAAGACCCAAGAAATGCTGCGGGAAGAATGTTAAATGGAAACCGATGAAGAACAACCAGAAATGTAACTTACCCAGTCCTTCGCTCAACGCGCGGCCAAACATTTTCGGCCACCAGTAGTACAGACCTGCGAATAAGCCAAGAATCAGACCACCAACGATGACATAGTGAAAGTGAGCAACTACGAAATACGTATCGTGGTATTGGAAGTCTGCAGCCGGAATCGCGAGCATAACCCCTGTTGTTCCACCCATTACGAAAGTTGGGATGAAAGCCGTTGCGAATATGTTTGCTGTTGTGAAACGGATTTGCCCGCCCCAAAGGGTGAACAACCAGTTAAAGATTTTAACGCCTGTAGGAACGGCAATCGCCATCGTTGCAATCGAGAAGATCGAGTTAGCAACCGGGCCCAAGCCTGCTGTAAACATATGGTGAACCCAAACCATGAAGCCCAAGAAACCGATTAACACAGTTGCGAAGACCATGGAGCTGTATCCGAAAAGACGTTTTCTGGAGAACGTTGAAACGATCTCAGAAATGATACCGAATGCAGGAAGAATCAGAATGTAAACTTCGGGGTGCCCGAAAATCCAGAAAAGATGTTCCCATAATACGTTGTTACCGCCTCTGGCTGCATCGAAGAATGCTCCGCCAAAGACACGGTCAAACATAAGTTCAACTAGCCCAACCGTAATTGCAGGGAATGCAAGAACGATCAAACCGGAAGTAATGAAAGCTGCCCATGTGAACATTGGCATACGCATATACGTAAGACCAGGTGCACGCATGTTGATGATCGTAACGAGGAAGTTAATCCCCCCGATAAGTGTACCGATACCTGCAATTTGCAAACCTAGTACATAGAAGTCTGTACCTTGCAAGTTATTTTGGAGCGTCTGCCCCCAACTGCTGTCTGTAATCGTGGACAATGGTGCATACCCGGTCCAACCGGCATTCGGTGCGCCGCCCAAGAACCAACTTGTATTCATTAATATGCCGCCCGAGAAGAACAGCCAGAATCCAAGTGAGTTAACGAATGGGAACGCAACGTCCCTGGCACCAATTTGCAGAGGAACGATGGCATTCATGAAAGCGAAGATAATCGGCATCGCCGCAAAGAAAATCATCGTTGTTCCGTGCATTGTTGTTAATTGGTTAAATGAATCGCCGATGAAAATGTGTTGATCGGGATAAGCGAGCTGAATCCGGATCAGCATGGCTTCAAGTCCTCCTACGAGGAAGAAGAACCCGCCCGCAAGTAAGTACAGGATACCGATTTTCTTATGATCGACTGTTGTAAGCCAATCCATAAGTCCGGTATGTTTTTTTACTGGATGAGAGTGAGCCAACGTATTAACCTCCTTTACCTGAGAAGTTTATTTCAAAGTCTGTAAGTACTGAACGATATCGTTAATTTGGGCGTCATCAAGCTTGCCGCCTGCAGTTTTGCCAAATGCCGGCATTTTGTTGCCTGGTTTCTGTTCTTGCGGATTATGTATCCACTGTGCCATTTTCTCAGGAGTATGTTCCAGAATACCAGCAAGCGTATCGCGGTCTGCGAAGCCTTTGAGGTTCGGAGCCACACCAGGGCCGTTAGCCGTAACAGCGTGACAGGACATACAATTTTCTTTGAAAAGCTCTTCGCCCTTCTGAGCGGTAGCCGGTACAGTTGCTGGTGTTTTCATATTCGCTACCCAAGCGTCGAAATCGGCTTCACTCTTCGATTCAACCGTGAAGTTCATCAAGGCGTGAGAAGCTCCGCAAAGCTCTGCACATCTGCCTTGGAACGTGGAGATTTCATCAGCTTGCAGGTAAAGCGTGTTAGCGATTCCAGGGTTCGTATCCACTTTACCGCCCAAAGACGGTACCCAGAATGCGTGAGAAACGTCTGCAGAGATAACCTCAAATGCAATGATTTTATCCTTAGGTATGACAAGCTTTTGGGCTGTTGCGATACCTAGATCCGGATATTCAAACTGCCACCAGAATTGATGAGCAGTAACTTTAACGTGAACGGCGGCTTTGTCCTGCGTGTAATTCTTGGAATGTTTGAACGTGTAGGATACTGTTGGCACCGCAAGCACTAACAGTAAGAGAATCGGAACGACGGTCCAGATAATCTCAAGCACGTGGCTTCCTTCCACTTGTTTCGGTATGCTGTTATCGCCTTCACGTTTCCTAAAGCGAATCAAAACATACACATAAATTGCAAATACGACAATTACGACAAAAACCATGATAAAGAGACTTAATTTCATCAAAAACAGCTGCTCTGCTGCAACAGGACCTTTCGGCTGTAAAGCGGACAGAGTTGGGTCTCCACACCCGGTTAGCAAGAACGTCATTACCGCTAAAAGGGGTAGCAGACGCCATAACTTTTTCAATCGACTCATTGTATCAACCCCACTTTTAAAACATTATTTTTACCACGATGGCCATGCCCATGTCAATTCACTTTATTAACTATAAATTCGTGAAAAGTTTTTGTCAATCGTTGGAGGGAAGTTCACAAATTGTTCTTAAACCGCTCTGTAGCGATATATTTTCCCTCCTTGGTTATTTCCATACACCCACCTCTTTATGCACAAAAGCGTATATTTGTGAACACGAATAAAAGCAGAGAAACATCCCATCCTATAGTCATTACACTCTATATTGGGAGGTCATTTGTGATGCTCAGTAAGTTAGGTTTTCCGATTTATGGAATGCTATTCCTTATGCTGTCTTTATCTGGCTGCTCGGAAGGCGGAAGGGAGTACGGCAAAAGCCCGGACCATACCAATTTTGGCTCTGCCTCCAACAAATCGACAGAATCCGAAAGAGCCTACCAAACGCAGCAGCTCTATGGTCCGGTTACGCACAACAATACAAGTCTCGAATTCAATCAATTTCTTTCGAATCAACTCAATGCCATGAATGGTGTAAATACGGCCATCGTTATGACAACAGACAAAAATGCCTATGTTGCTCTTATGATTGACAGCAGCGCCATAGGTACCAAAGGATCGACAAAGGAAACAAACAACCAAGGAACCGTCAAAGGCTTTTACAATGACCATGCCCCTTTCGACGATTATTTGCCTTCCAATGAGTTAAACAACGGGTTTAACAGTTATGAAACAGCCATTCATCATGACTTGCTCTCCCATCGTTTTAAACAAACGATGGCGGAAAAAATCCGTTTATTGCAGCCAAGTGTTATGGATGTCTACATTTCGGCCAATCGGGATTTCCTCAATAAGATGAACGGTTATGCGCAAGAAACTTGGAAAGGCAACTCCCTCATGCCGCATTTGACGGATTTTAACCAGACGGTGGAGCGCGTTTTCGGGACCGCACAAGTTTTGCCGGATAAATAGGAGTCGCTTTTAAATCCATTTCTACTATATAAAGTAGATATTTACTGCTTGTTGGCCTGCTCCTGTTTTCATTTGTCTGGCATTCCTGTACAATGGGGGAATCGTCTTTAACAAGGAGAGACTTTGGTCTACCACCAAAGATCCCTATCAATAGTAGGAAAAAGGGAGCTGGCCAATTACCATGTCAAGTGGATTTGCCTCATTAGGAATCAGAGAAAGACTTGTAGGGGTCTTGCAAGCATCAGGCGTTATCGAACCGACCCCCATTCAAAAAGAAGCCATACCTGTTTTATTGAAAGGCACGGATGTTATTGCACAAGCACAGACAGGCACAGGTAAAACCCTTGCCTTTGTACTTCCAATATTAGAAACAATCGATGTAGAAAGCTCAGATGTGCAAGCGCTGATCCTGACGCCTACACGCGAATTAGCCATTCAAATTTCAAATGAGTTGAAAACCCTTGTCCCTGTAACCGGTGCAAAGGTGCTCGCAGCTTATGGCGGCCAAGATGTAGAAAAGCAGCTTAGAAAACTTCAGGGGAACATACATATAGTAGTAGGAACTCCGGGAAGATTGCTTGATCACCTTCGCCGCGGTTCGATCAATTTCTATAAATTGAAAATACTCGTATTGGATGAAGCCGATCAAATGCTGCATATGGGCTTCCTTCATGAAGTGAAGGATATTATCGCGCAAACGTCTCCTTATCGCCAAACGCTTCTCTTCTCAGCCACTATGCCTGAGCAAGTCATGAATCTGTCCAAAGCTTATATGAAGGAAGCAAAAGAAATTAAAATTCAAAGCAAGCAGGTCACTTTGACTGAAATCGAGCAGGTTCTCGTTCCAACGACTGACCGCCAGAAGCAAGATGCTTTGATAGCCGCTATTAAACAATACAAACCTTACCTCGCGATGATTTTTTGCCGCACGAAAGCCAGAGCCATCGCATTAAATGAAGCTTTGCAGGAACTGGGCCTTATGTCCGACGAGCTGCACGGAGATTTATCACAAGCCAAACGCGAGCAAGTCATGAAACGATTCCGCGACGGCCGCATCGAGTTGTTGGTTGCTACCGATATCGCTGCGCGCGGATTAGACGTTGAAGGGGTCACGCATGTCTTCAATTACGATGTGCCGCAAGACGCCGAAAGCTATATTCATCGCATCGGACGGACCGGGCGTGCCGGAGATACAGGCGTTGCCGTAACTTTCGCTACACAGCGGGATATGCCGACAATCGAACTTATCGAAAAAGGCATCAAAATGTCCTTGCGAGGATCATCCGAGCCTCAAGGACGCCGCATTCGTTCCAGCTCCGAGGATCACTTCGAGCAAGAAGGCAGAGGATCCGGCCGCCGAAATGGCGGAGCCTCACGCAGCGGCCGCGGTCGTACAGCGGAACCGCGCGGTCAACAGAGCCGCGGAAGATCCGGAGCACGCGAAGACAGATCCGGCATGCAGTACGGCACGGGTCGTTCCGCCTCCAAAGGCGATAAATTCGGAGCGCGCAGCGATGCGCCAAGAGGACAACGTCCGGCCAAAGTAAATTCCGAGCGGAATCCGAATACATGGGGACGCGCGGAGAGCAAAGAGCCGTTGAACGCAGCGCCAAGCCGCAGCGGTAACATGAACGCTGCAAAAGCGCGAGTCACGAATTCATGGGGACACGGCGAGTCCGCCGAGCGCGCTCCTCGCGCAGCAGCAGGACGTGCCGAAGGCAAGCGCTCTGCTCCTCATGGCGATAAATCTTACTCGCCATACAACAAATACGCCGGCACGGGCCGTGACGATGCAGCAAGCGCATCACGCGCGATTCGCGGCGGCAAAGGCCGTGGCGACAGCGCGGAGCGCGGAGCAGGACGCAGCGACAGCTTCGGGGCACGCGGCGGCGCATCTTCACGCGGTGACCGACCTGGCGCGGCGCGCGGCTACCAAGCCGGCGGTGAGCGCAGCGGTTCGACGCGCGGACGCAGCGACAGCTCCGGATCCCGCAGCGGGGCGCCTCGCGGCGATAGAGGCGGCTCACCTCGCGGCAATGCGCCAAGAGGAGGCCGCGGAGGAAAACGCTAGTCAGAAAAGCGTTTCCATCGCTAGACCTTTACCGAATAACCCGAACCATGTAAAATATAAATACGGCTGCAAATAATCCTACTTGGACAAAAATCGTTTCATACCGTTGCACGCACGTAGGATTTACCCCTCACTTTTCGCAAATAAGGAGGTATGTTCCATGTACGCATTAAAGGATAAGGAAATGATTTTTGTATTCACTGGTCCTCACGGAGCTGGCCGTAAGACAGTTGCTGAAATGTCTGGTTCTACGCTGGGCATGAAGCAGGTCATCTCTTACACCACGAGACCTCCGAGAGCAACCGAAGAAGACGGTCAAGATTACCACTTTATCTCCCCTGCTCAATTTGTTCAGGCGCAGGCAAACGGTGAATTCATGGAGGTTGGCACCGTCAATGATCATCTATATGGGATTAAAAGTGCTGATATTGAACGGATGTTCGAGCACAGCGGCAGCATTTATTTAATTTTGAACCGCTCCGGCGCCGAAACGCTCAAAAAGCTTTACGGCGAACACGTCGTGCTGGTCTTCATTTATGCTCAGCGGGATACGCTCGAAGAGCGGATGAGAGAGAGCGGCGACTCCGAGGAGATTATTCAGAAGTACCTCTCTTACTATGAAGAGGAACTGGCTTTCCGTGATCAATGCGATCATGTCTTTGAAAACGTGGATTTGGCACATACCGTGTTCGATCTAACCAAAACGCTTGATAAATATTTAAACCGCAACCTTGTTGATCTGGATTAAAATGAAATGCCTATACAGGCCTGGACGTTCTTACGTCCGGGTCTTTTCATGTAACAACCGACTGGAAGGAGTGTCAAATATGAAAATTGTATCGATCGAGCCTACCCCCTCCCCAAATTCCATGAAACTTAATATGGATGAATCGCTGCCGACAGGCGTGCGCAGAACATATACGAAGGAAAACAGCACTGAGGCGCCCGACAGCATTCAGCAATTGCTCGCTGTCCAAGGTGTGATCAGTGTGTTTCACGCTGCCGATTTCATTGCCCTGGATCGCACTTCCAAGGGAGACTGGCAATTCATCTTGGCCAAAGCCCGCGAGATTTTTGGCGAGGCACAGGGCTCTGACAGCGGCGGCGACGCGCCCCCTGTGCAGCCTCAGGCTGAAGCGGCTTTCGGAGAGGCACAAGTCCTCGTGCAGATGTTCCGCGGCATCCCGCTCCAGGTGAGGGTACGCGCCGGCAACGAAGAAGCGCGCGTAGCCATGCCGGAGCGCTTCACACAGGCCGCGGTCCGCGCAGGCACGGCTTCGCCGAACCTGATCAAGGAGCGGAAGCTCGAGGAACTCGGCGTGCGCTACGGCGAGCTGAAGGACATCGCGGGCGAAGTCGTCCAGGAGCTGGACGCTTCTTACGACGACGCCCGCGTCGAAAGCCTGGTCTCCAGCGCCATGCAGGAGACCCCGGTTTCAGCTTCGGAAGAGGCCGAAGCCGAAGATTCAGGCGCCGTGCTGGAGCAGCTGCGCCACAGCGATTGGAAGCTGCGCTACGCCGCGCTTCAAAAGATCCAGCCGTCGCTAACGACGCTGCCGCTTCTCGTCCATGCCCTGCAGGACGAGAACACGTCGATTCGGCGACTGGCCACGGTGTACCTCGGGGATATTAAGGAGCCCGAGGTACTGCCCTTCCTGTATCGCGCCCTCGAGGACGATACGCCTTCTGTGCGCCGGACGGCAGGCGATACGCTGTCCGACCTCGGCGACCCTGCCGCCATGCCGGCCATGGCGAAGGCGCTGAAGGACCGCAACAAGCTGGTCCGTTGGCGCGCGGCGCGATTCCTGTACGAGGTCGGAGACAGCTCCGTGCTGCAGGACCTGCAGCACGCGGCGGACGACCCTGAGTTCGAGGTCCGCATGCAGGTCAAAATTGCGCTGGAGCGCATCGAAGGCGGGCATGCAGCCGAGGGCTCTGTCTGGCAGCAAATGACGCGCAGGAACGAGCAGTAAGCTTCCCTTTCGTCTAGAGTCCACAAAAGGACCGATTAGGCACAAATGTGCCCAATCGGTCCTTTTTGCTCGTGGCCCTAAGGTTTCGGCCATTGCCACGCACTTCCAAGATCTTTAGCAGCTGGCTGCTCTAAATTAATAACAGGATAAACTCCTGTTAATCTCGCTGTATCCTCGGCTGTTAGGTATTTAACTGGAAAATATCCCGTTAAATCGCTCGGAATTCCCTTCCGGCGGGTGAAACCGCTGATTTAACAGGAGAAATTCCAGATAATTGGTCTCGTCCCCTTATGAAATGGGAGATTAACAGGAAAAACTCCTGTTAATGAGCATGCCAGGCGCACGCTTCTTCAACTCCCACCACTATCGTCCCTTCATACGGTCCTACTGAGCTAGCTACTCCAAGTAATCATTTCTTTTCCCAGCCACACAGACACTCGAAGCACACTCTGATCGTAGAAGCTCTCTTACAGCAATTCTTCAACACCCACCATTGATTCACCTGTATTTTTTAACGATCAAACTGTTTAAAATACATAATCCGATCCATGATCGCCGGATGCGAGCCGCGGAACCATTGCACCAGCTTCGGCTGAGTGACCGGGCTCAAATTTTCTTTGGCAATTTGCTGAAAAGCGCGGATAGCGGCGCCGCCGTCTCCGGTCATTTTCATCGCATACACATCAGCCCGATGCTCGATCACCCGGGAAAACGCATTTTGCGCGGGCGCGGAGACAAAGCTCATGAACGTAATAAGCAGCAGCAGAATGGGCAGCGCGGCTAGATCATTCTCTCCCCTAATGCCCCACCTGGAGCCCCAGCGTTTCAGGAAATAGCGGTAAGCGTGAAAAGCCAGCCAGAAACCAACAAAACTGAGTCCGACTCCGTAGGCAATGCCGAGATAAATATGTTTCTCTACGTAATGTCCCATTTCATGCGCCATCACAGTCAAAATCTCATCGGGCTGCAGCTTTTTGAGCGTCGTATCCCACAACACGATGCGAGCGTTGCCGCCGATTCCATTGACATAAGCGTTAATCGCGTTGGTCCTCTCGGACATATTGACCTCATAAACCTGCTTGGCAGGAATATGCGATTGTGCAGCCAGCTGAAGAATTTGCGCTTTGAGCTCTTGATCCTGAAGCGGCTTGAAATCATTATACAAGGGGTCAAGCACAACGGGTTGAATAAAGGTGACGAACAGAATCAGCGGAACGGACAGCAGCCAGAACCAGAACCACCACCGGTCAGGGCTCCATTTTAGCACCAGTCTGAATACCCAGACCATCACAATCGTCCCTACGGCATTAAGCAGAAAATCTTTCCCATGATCCCCCCAAAAGATAGCCATCGTCTCGGTAGAAACCCCATAGGCTTGGTCGACTTTAAACAGAAAAAAATCCACCGGCAGGAACAGCACGTCCATCAGCAGGATGAACAACAGCACAAAAACGACCATTTGCAAGAAGGAAGCCCGAAACAACTTTTCTGCCCAGCTTCGAATGGTGACAGCGACGCCCAGGAGCAGCAGGATTAACCCGATTTGCAGCGGAGAACTTAGGAAATAAGCTAAAGACCGGATGCGGGATAAAGATTCGGCTTTATTTATCTCCTGTGCGGTCATGAACGTGTGCGGGTCTGCGCTTGTGCCGACCAATGCACTCGGGATCGCGAATAGATCTCCTTTTAACAAATACACAATCATAATGAGGGCATATACGCCAAAAGCTGCGCCAAGCCCTACATAAAGACGCTTCATTTCATCCCTCCGCTGCCAACTTCATATAGATTAATCAATAACCAATCCGGTGTGAAATCCCTGGACAACAGCCATACTTGCGTGAACCGTCCGCTAGGCGAAACCAGCTTATGTTTGAAGCTGAGAACATCCGACATCCCGAACAACAGCGATACATTGCGTATAAGCAGCATACAAGGATAATCATGGGAATAATCTTGAAACTTCTGTTCCTTGCTGACAATCCGGTCATTAATGACCTTAATAAATGTGTCCAGCACTTCTGCGCCGGGCTTCGTAAGCTCGGATCGCGACATCATCAGCCTGGCTTCCTCCATATCATAAAACAAATGCGTCACTTCAAGTCCAATCCGCCCGCCGCCCGCATCCTCCAGCAGCGCATCTGGCTTCTCCTGCTGGCGAACCATCTGCAGCGCAACTCCGTTATTAATATTATATAACTCCAGAAAAATATCGATAGCCGCTTGCTCTAACGCCTTTTTCTCATCTTCGTGCTTATTCATAAACGTCCCTCATGTCCGTAAATCGGGTATTTTATATCATTTTACCCTATTGTATGAGCTTATGCCTCCCCTGGTCATCCTTAACCGTTATTTCATATCTTAAAATGATGCCAATGCAGCGCTTCTAAAGGCTGTCCGCTTTCCTAGACTATGCAGCACGGTCACTTTTATATGTCTCTACCGCTCCATATTGCTTTTCCGGGTTCCCCATGTTGTAATAAAAAGATCGATCAGGATCGGAAGTGATTTCGCTGAAAAAAATATTGTGCCTCCTCCTGGCATTAGGAATCTTCATATGTCTGGCATTGGCCAAGCCCACTGCGCCTGCTGTCGAACAGGCCGTTACTGCTTCGTCTGTCCCCGTGTTTGAGATCGCGGAGCCGCGACTGAATGCGCCAGATAGACAGCCGTCCGCTGATGCCTCTCCCCCTTCGGAGCACCATTATCAGGTGGAGGATGCCGCTGCCATTTCACAGCTGCCGGAGCTGCCCAACGGGTGTGAGGCCGTAGCTGCCACGATGCTGCTGAATTGGGCGGGGCTGCCTGTCACGAAGGAGGAAGTTGCCGACGCGCTTCCCAGAGGCGAGATGCCAACTGAGAATGAAGACGGGGCTTTCGTTGGCGGCAATCCGGAGGACGTGTTTGTCGGGAACCCTTACGATGCGGGATACGGCATTTATCATAAGCCCGTCTTTTTCACACTGAACAGCTTGCTGCCGGGTCGTCTCACAGATATCACCGGTACTTCCTTCGAAAATTTGCTCAGCGTGATTGCGGCCGGCAAACCGGCCATGATATGGGCTACCGAGCATATGGATACGCCTTATCTGGATCTGGAATGGCAGGATGATGAGGACCGGCTCGTGGAGTGGTATCAGCCTGAGCATGCCTTACTTTTAACCGGCTGGGACGACGATTACGCCTATATGAACGATCCTATGACCGGGCAGCAGGAAGCCTATGCTTTAAGCGATTTCAAACATGTCTGGGAGCTGATGGGCTCGCAGGCCATAACCGTGAATTAGGGGGATGCCGCTGCGCTTGCTTTCTCCGCAGGTCAGGTGCCCACTCTCACACTGATAAGAGTCCCAAGGGGCTTCTATTCCGCTCAAAATCTGTTAAATAGCCGAAATAGCAGTCTCTATGAACTCTTATATGCTCAAAAAATACTAATATGGGGTAATTTTCATCATTTAAGAGTCTCCAAAGACTTCTATTCATGAAAAATTACCATATTTGGCGCAAATAGGAGTTCCCAAAGACTCTTATTGCTTCGTGTGGGGGTGTTTTCGGAACTCTTCCTCTTCCCTCCCCCATGGGAGAAAAAAAAGCATGAACGTCTTCTCCCCTCTAGAAGCGGAGTCGCGTTCATGCTTTTCTTATAACGGATCCAACTGTACGGAAGCTTGCTTTCCGCTAAGCTGAATGCCGGTCTGTTTACGCCCATGGGCGCTTAAATCCTTCACTAAGGATTCAAGCAAAGCTTTGGCCTGCGCGCCTTCCTTGCCTGTAATCTTTACAACCAGCTGCACGGCATCGCCGCCTTGCAGCATCCGCTCGGCCTGCTGGCGCTTCGTGTCCAGGTCATGATCCTCGATGTGCGGCGTTAGACGCAGCTCCTTGATTTTTGGCGCTTGCTCGCGTTTGCGGGCTTGCTGTTTTTCCTGCAGTGCTTCCTGCTTGGCCTGACCCGCTCCGATCAGCTTGCATGGCGGCGGACTGCTCATGAGCGAGGTACAAACCAAATCGACCTTCAACTGCTTCGCCAGCTCCAGCGCTTCCTTCGTTGGCATTACCCCCAGGTCCTCCCCGTGAATACCGGTAAGATGAACCTCGGAGGCTTTGATTTTCTCATTCTTAATCATTGTGAACGCACCCAATCTTTCGCTATAATGAACCCATCCGCCCAATAAAGTGGAATAGGCAGTTTAAGGAGATGTTACCCGCGTATGAACAAAAAACAATTAGAAGAACAGATGATCGAAAACTATAAACGCGAAGAGCATATGATGATTCTCGTTTTTGCCCAGTGGTGCATTAATCATGATCTGGACCCGTCTGTGCTTTATCATGCCGCTTACCCGGACCAACCTAATAATGCCGCTCTCCAGCAAGCCCTCGATTTAACGGTTTCCAAAGAGGAGGCCGGCGAGGTCGCAGATGGCACCGTTTTAGGCGTGCTGTCTCTCTTCGGCAACGAGGAGCTTGCTTTCATCGTGACACAGGAAATCAATAAGAGGAACAAGCGAAATCGTTAAGCGAGCCTGAACGCGTCCGCTAACAGTTCAATGGTCCGCAGCCTCGTCTCAGGTAGATAACCGCCGGCAACCACCATGACTTCATCGACTCGGTAGCTGTCAGCCAGATTCAGCATCTGCTCCCTGACTTGCCCCGGATCGCCGACAATCATCCGGGACCGATTATCCCTGACCCGGGTGTAGTCCCAATCCGAGTAACCATACCGAGCCGCTTCTGCGGGCGATTTCACTCCGGTGAATTCGCCCTTTTCCATTTGCAGAATGCGCAAATCGATGGAAGCGGCCTGCTCCTCCGCCTCTGCCTGCGTATCGGCGCAGAGCACATAAATGCAAACCGTCGCCTGCGGCACGACATTGAGCGCGGACGGTCTGAACGAGCTGCGGTAGCTGCGCACCGCATGCTGTCCGCCCGCTCCGTTAATGAAGTGCGCGAAGCAGAACGCTGCGCCTGCCTGCGAGGCGTACACCCCGCTCTGCCCGGTGGAGCCGAGCAGCCACACCTGGGGCACTCCAGTCACCAAAGGGGTGGCGCGGATGCCCTCGAACACATGCCCGGGTTCCACTGAATCGGTGATGAACCTGAGCAGATCCGTGACTTGCGCCGGGAACCGCTCAAGTCCTTCGAACAGATCCGCGCCGACGCCTCGCAGCGCTTTGGCCGTATGCGGCGTGCCTCCGGGCGCACGCCCGATGCCGAGGTCGATGCGTCCTGGATAGAGCGCCTCGAGCATGCGAAAATTTTCAGCGACTTTGTAGGCGCTGTAATGCGGCAACAGCACGCCTCCGGAGCCGAGCCTAATGCGGCTTGTGCGCGCCGCCAGCGTCGACAGCAGCACCTCCGGCGAGGAACCGGCGAGACCCTGCGAGTTATGATGCTCCGACACCCAGAATCTCGTGTAGCCGAGACGGTCCGCCAACTGCGCCATCCGAATGGTCTGCTGCAGCGCTTCGCTATGCGTAAAACCGGTAGAAACCGGTGACTGATCAAGAATACTTAATTTCAGCATAGTCATCCCTTCTTTCTGAGTCATCTGCCGATGATTTTGATTATACAACGTCCTGGATGCAAAAGAAAAAGGACGAACCCCTTGAAGGCGTTGTCCCCGATTATAACGATGTCTTTAGTGAGCCTCTTACTTACTAAAAGTGTATGACTTTGGCAAAACTTTATGCCTTCCTTTTTGGGAATGACACCACATTTCAGTTACCCGGAGATGTTGCGGTTAGGCTGACTTGGCCGTTGTATGCTCGTTTTCCGGTGCCTGATGCGTTGAATCGCCGCCATGCATCCGATGAGTCCAGCGCCGCCTGCAGCAAAGCCGGCCAGCACATCGCTCGGATAATGAACGCCTAAATAGATACGGCTTAGACCAATGCAAAAGATGAGTACAGCCGCAATAACCGGTATCAGCCAAGCCGTCCTCCATTTATCGCGTACATTGACCCACAATAAATAGCCGACTAGTCCGTAAAATACAATCGACACCATAGCATGTCCGCTTGGAAAGCTGAAGCCTGTCTCTTCAATCAGCCACGTTCCCGCAGGACGATCACGCTCGATCACGCCTTTTAACACGTTGTTCAACCCCCATGCCGTCAAAACTCCTAATAGCAGCACAAGCGTCTCCCATTTCTGCTTAAACCTAACTAACAAGACCGCAGCAACCACAACGAAGATTATGCTCTCCGCTTTTGCTTTTCCGAGCAAAGTAATCCATATCACAACAGGCGTTAGTCCATCGCTTCGAAGCGACTGGACAGCGCTGCTGATCCCTTCATCAAATGATTGCAGCCAACCGCTCGTTAAGCTCTGCGACAAGAAGACAAAACCAATTAACAGCACGCACGCCGCCCCGATGCTCCAGCTTGCTTTTTTGTACAATCGTTTCCCCTGCATGACTCGTATCTCCTCCAATGTTCAACTAGTTTCCCATTTTGTTCAAGCTCTGTTTCGGTCCTTTACAGCTTGTCTTCGTTTAAAGAACAGCGGAATTAATGCGAAAAGGATATACATCCCGACAGCTCCATAAAACTTCCCCGATCCAATGTCATGCAGCGATGCGCCAAACACATTATAAACGACAGCCCCCGGAATAATACCGATCAGCGTTCCCCACGTGTAGTCCCAAAAACGGATTTTGGACAGCCCTGCCCCGTAACTCACACCATCAAAAGGAAAGAACGGCATCAAGCGCATGTACAAAACGACCATGAACCCTTTCTCCTCCGCCTTTTGATCGAAGGATTGCAGCTTCTTACTGCGCAAAATCCGCTGAAAGCCATTTCTGCCCCATTTTCGCGTTATATAGAATGACAGCAGCGCCCCGGCACCAGCCCCTATGATATCGTAAACCGTTCCCCAGAAGGCGCCAAACACATAGCCGCCATACAGCGTCAACGGCGTCGCCGGAAACAAGACCAACGGGCGCAGCGTGTAAACGATAATGTACAAAAGCCCGCCAAACGGACCTAACTGACGAAGCCATTCCGTCACCCGGCTCAAATCCAATTCAGCCCATACACCGGTCCATTGCAGAACGAGCAAGCCGGCAACTGCGGCCAGAAACCAGCCCAGCAATAACCAAAACGACTTCGAACGCCCCATGAGTATTCTCCTTTCCGGCAAACCTCATCTGCTTTCCATCTTACAAAACCATTGAGGCAATATCAACAATTTGGCAATTTCGCCTATTACGCGTCTATGGAATGGGGGAGTGAGAGAGAAAGTGATGGGGGTGAAAAAGTGAAAAAGTGATAAGCTCGTTGAGTCTGGTTTGGCCGGGAGGACGTTGATGGCCGTGAGTGCGATGAGTGTGACAAGGGCCATGAGGGCCGTAAGCACAACGGGGCAAGTAAAAGAGGACGATGAAGTCGTGCGAACGGAACTACAGGGCGCTGATATGAACGAAACCTGCAACTCCTAGCACGGAGTTCCATTTTTAGACATCACCAAAGTAAGCCTGTCAAGTGTCTTTCTTTACAGGCGGCTCCTGTCTCTTCATACTGGATACTCGGTCCGGCTAATCATGCCGGACCCTGCT
>NZ_WHNZ01000007.1 GCF_013141725.1 Paenibacillus planticolens
AAGCCTTGATCGAGTATGCCGGCCGCTAGCAATGTCCCTCCAAACAGGACGGTCAGTGTGATCAACATAATGCCGTTCGGACGCCGCCTCTGTTCGACCGAATTGATCAATACCCCCATCCATGTGAATTGGAATAGCAACAGAATGGCTAGTGAATTGGGAATATATCGCAGGGATTGGTAATACAACAAGCCTGTTACAGCCGTAGGTACACCAGCGATCATCAGGATGACTCGATGTCTCCACGAAAACAAAACCAAAATTCTGTATTTCATTGTTATGATTCCTTCCTTCGATTTTCTTTGCCGTATATTTGGAAATAAAAAAACTTCCTTGCTATCGAATATGGAATCGTCGAAACTCGATTCCATATTCGTAGCAAGGAAGTTAAGGCTCCCTGTAGAGACCCCCACCCTGCTCGCCATTGTCAACTGACAACTATTAGGTGCGTCATCGACGTCTCCAGATCATCGCTCGTCAAGTAATTCTCTGTCAGCGACTTCATGCAGCGGACCACCGCTTGCGCGAATCGCTCCCGCTCCGGGGCGCTCTCCGGAAGGAACCCCACAAGTTCTAGCCATACCACAGCAAGCGATCGCCGTCGCTGAGCTGTCCTGCGGCGTCCCCATTCCTATGAAAATCCCGTAGCAGTAAAATCATTAGTATTCTTCGCCCTCATCACCAACTAAAATTGCGTTTAAATTATTAGCTATTTCTTTCATTTTTGGAATTTGAAAGTCATCGACATATCTTACAGTGATATAGTTACCATTTCTATCTTTTTGAAATGAAAATGTTATTTTGTGCTGTTCATCATTAAAAGTTGTAATCCAAATTCCCATACCTTCTGCATCAATTTTCATTAGCTTATTAGTCATTGGGTTTTGAATTTCGATAGAATCACTATACGTCATTTCTGGATCGTTGATGATACAATGTTTCCATTCATCAAGAGATATAGGAGTTCCCGATTCGAGCCTTTTGATATTTCTATTGTATCCTACTATCTACCATCCTTATAATCTTATTCTATCCTGCCAATAGTTTAATGAATGCAAGGGAACAGATCCTCGCTGTCTGCTCCTTGTGAATGACTTCTTTGTTCCGCCGGGGCCATACAGAATGGCTTACATTAAATTAACTAGAGGTACTGTTCTCATATCCCCAAAATTCTAGAAGGCGCTTATTTTCTTTAATATCATCGTTGGTTAAACGGCCCAATTTCATTTTTGCAAGTAGAAGGAGGTTTTTATTATCTGTGTACGTAAAATCCTTGTAGATCTCCTGATTCTTCTTATGGAATAGATGAATTAGTTCAGTTAGTTCAAAGTAAGGTAATTTCTCTGATTTCCAATCCAAAAAAGATTGGTACAAGGGTTCCAGTGCTTGTTCAGTTACTAATTTGTGATACTCGTCAATAATTTCACGCTCTTACTGTCGTTTTTGTTGCTTAGGAGTTAGTTTGTTCTCCAAATTCTTTACCCCCTCTTTTTTGAGCTACCGAGAAATGTTTCACTAACGTCTCCCGTTAGCGACGCTCCAAGAATCATACGAACGCATGCTTTTAAGCATGGTCTGCTTCTGCAGCGGTGAGAGCGACAAATATGTAGGGCAGTCTTTAAATGAGCGGTGTTCATTAAAGTATTGAATGACAGCATTGGACTCTTCAGTTGTAATAGTGCCATTTTCTCGTCTTCTCTTCGCATCGCCTTTAGCAAATAAAGAATCAACCATGCTTGATATTTAAGCTCATTGTCAGGATTATTAAAATACTTATTGATTGGCCATAGTATAAGGAGAGCGACACCGCATAAAACAAGCAGAATTGGAATACTTAACATCAATATGATACCAAAACCATAGGTTAGAGAGATGCCCAGAACTGGCGCAAAAAAGATCAATAAAAGAATGACAATAATTAGCCACATGATGTCCACCTTCTTCAGATGTGCGATTGAAATACAAAATCAATCTTATTACATATCCACGTTGATGAGCAATATAGAATTTATCCTCCCGTTAGAGTTTTAGTAACAGCGCTATTATTCTGTTGACCCTCAAGCTGTATCGTTTAGCAACTACGGGAATGGTATCTTCTTCATGTCCAATATTGGAAACAGTATAACTTCTTGTCTTTTAAAAAGACTCGTAGTTTCCATTTTTATCAAATGTGAGCCATTCTAAGAATATTCCTGCCTCTTTTGTTATAGCTTTGAAAACAACAAAAAAGGACAGATCGGCGCTGTCCCTTAATAGAAGTTCACTTTATATTGTATATTGCGACTCCAGATTCTTTCTCATTTAAATGTAAAACCGCTCAATTTCTCGACGGTATCTTTGAGCATCATGAAGACATCTCCATCTTTCAATTTATTTGGATCTCCAATGAGTGCGATCGTCGTTTGGTTAAGCAATCCCTTGTTTACTAAATCAGCCTGAGCGTTTTCGACAGTTGTGTGCAACCCAACCCCTAAAGCGATCGTATAGCAAGCCTGTTGTAAAGTAAGCACTTGTTTCGTAGGTTCATTCACATTCTTCACAGCTGCAGAAGGATCTCCTGCAAAGTATTGCTTGTACTTTTTCTTTATGATGATCATCTCATTTACAATCCGCTGCGCATTAGAAGGGTTGTCCAGCTTGAATGCTTCGTTATTATAGGATCCTACAGCCAACCCCAGATAGACAGCTGCTTTCAAGCCTGCATACTCTTTATGTTTCATATAGCTTTGCTGCTCTGTCTTATATGGCTTGAGATCCATGCCTTGATCGTTGAGCCGTTTTTGGAGCTCTGCGATCAGAGGTTTCGAATCAGCCATTGTGCGGAAATTGACTCCTTGCTCGACAGCCAACTTGACTGCTGCGCCCGCGGCTTGACCTTCTGCCATTCCAACCGGAATGACGCGCGCACTGCCGTGTGCAAGCGTGTCATAGCTTGCGGATCTTCCTACGACGAGAATCCCATCCACATTGTTAGGTACAATGCTGCGAAACGGTACCGCATATTTCAATGGGTCCACCACAACAGCACCGTTATCCGTCGGTGAAGTTCTCTGAATATCAGCAGGATATGACCCGAAAGCAATACGATCCCATTGATCACGATTTTCCAGCAGATCGATCACATTTAAACGATACAAACCGTTCATATGCCGTGTCTCTCGGACGTAAAGCTCAGGTGCGACACCGCTTAATTCAATGTTTTTAAATTCTTCGAATTTCTTCAAATAATTCACAACATTCGGGAGTTCTTTATTGGCAATATCCATTCCTTCTTTGACAGACTGCGGGTTTAAGCCGTCGATTCCGAATATTTGCAGAGCGTTGATCAGAATCGTTCCATCAAGCTGTCTGCCTATATTAAGTCCACGCATTTTCGCACGCTCTTTGTCTACCGGCACATAATCCTTCATTTCATTGCCATAGCCCCATGCGGACATTTTGCTGACCCCTGTATTACTGTCGTTGTCTCCGTTTAACCGTTTGGCAATCAGACTCCAAGCTTTATCATCGATATTCTTCAAACGGAACACAGCGGTAACCGCCATTCGTGATTTTTCATCGCCCAAATCTTCGCGTCCGATTGTAAACGAAGCACCTGAAGCCGCTGCCACATCCGCATCTTGCGTTGCATCAACGATTGCTTTGGCGATCACCTTCTGTTTAGACCCATCCGGTTTCGTTACCGTTAGACCCTCTACCAAGCTGTTTGTACCTTCTTTTTTGACGATGGGCTCTACGGACGAAGCTTTCATATACAGATCAATGTTTTTCTCATTCCGAACCAAGTCATCAAATGCATTGGCTGCTGTCGTTACATCGAAGGAGTGGCCTTCTGTTTTTTTATACCATTCCGTAAAAATGCCTTTGTTAAAATAATCTTGTTCTTGACCTGGTAGCGAAGATGATGTTCTGTCCCAGTTCATATCGACGCTGTTTAACCAACCAACCGTCATCAGTCCGCCCAACAGCTGGCGATTCCGAGTATCAATCAGCAGTGTTTGAAGCCCATTGCGCGCCGCAGAGACAGCTGCTGTGATCCCTTCAGGATCTGTACCAACTACAATCAAGTCATACCCATCTTTAAGATTTTCAATGGATTTAACAACGTTAGGCTCGCGCTTTACAGTTCCCAATGCAGCTCCTGCCTCATCAGATTTTACTTTTGGTATATTACTACATCCTGAGCCCACTCCAAGCATGGCAGTGATAAGTAACGGCGTAATAAACATTCTTTTAGGTAACATATTGATCTCCTCGTAAATGTATTGTTAATAATTGATCGGACTTATTGGACTTCCTTACTGACATTCACAGTATATCTGAGAGATGTTAATGTTTTTTATGCTGCGAGTTATGGGATGCTTAATTATTTCTTAAGAAAATTTAAGATTATGCCATAGGCAAATAAGAGGTAAGCTTTTGCTTACCCCCAACCAAATAATTTTGACAATTAGTCCCAAAACATTCAATTTCTTTTAGATTGTTAGAGGGAGCTTGGTAACAAAGGCCGTTTCCTTGAAGTTGCTGCGCGCAGATATTCGTCCTCCGTGGATTTCTATAATTCCTTTAGTAATTGCCAGTCCAAGCCCAGTTCCCCCGTTATCAGAAGATCGTGATTTGTCTGCGCGATAAAATCGTTCAAATATATAAGGCAAATCACGCTCTGAGATGGGTTCGCCGTAATTTACAATTTCTACGACTGCCTGATCGTGCTCACGAGCAATCAAAATATCGATATAAATGCCTACACTGCCATATCGAATCGCATTTGAAATGATATTTTCGTATGCACGCATTAATTGATGTCCATCAGCTTGTACATACAAAGTATCTTCTGCTGTGTTCAACCGGCAAGACATGCCTGCTTTCTTTAATAGAGGTGTAAATTCCTCCACCAATTGTTTCAAGAAGCTAATAATGTTTACTTTTTTCAATTGAAGCTTAATGCCTTCCCCGCTAAGTGACGTGTATTCAAAAAGGTGGTCGATCAGTTTCTTTAGGCTTTTCGATTTTTCATAAGCAATATTCGTATAATACCGAAGTTCCACTTCGTCTTTATAACGATCTGTCTCAATCAGTTCCAAATACCCAAGAACAGAAGTAAGCGGAGTACGCAGATCGTGGGATACGCCCGTGATTAACTCATTTTTCGCTTTTTCAGCATTTCGTTCTTCTTCGATCGACTTCCTTAGCTTTTTCGTCATTTGATTAAAATGTTCAGCTAAGACTCCCAATTCATCTGATGTTTTGGTTGTAATCTCATATGACAGATTTCCTTGGGATATTTCTTTAAGTCCGAGCGTGATTTCCTCCAAAAAAGCGAATATTTTCCTGCTATACGTGAAGAAAAAAACAATAAAAAGCAGAGAACCGACAACGACCAAAACCGGCGAGGAGCCTATATGATTAACGACCCAGCGAATCGGAATGGAAAAGGGCTTTATGAAAACAAGGCGCAAGAATACTTGGTAAGCGATTAATAAAGTAATGACAACGGATGCAATACTGAGTACGAACACTAGAATGAATTTCCAGCGCATCGTGTAGATGAAATTTGTTTTCATAACGATTCTCCGATCTTGCCATTAAATGTGAAGTTTACTCAATTGTATAGCCTATGCCCCATACTGTTTTGACGTATTGTGGAGAGCTTGGATCTTTTTCGATTTTCTCTCGGATTTTGCGAATATGAACCATGACCGTATTATTTGATTCAAAGAAAGGGTCGTTCCATACAGCTTCGTAAATTTGCTCCATACTTAGAACATTACCTCGGTTTTGGGCAAGCAGCTGTAAAATGGCGAACTCACGCGGCGTCAATTTGATCTGGTTACTTTCAACAAACACTTTATGAGTTGCCAAATTAATCGTGATCTCATCGATTGTAATTTCATTCTCGTTTTTGCCTTGCCCTGTATTGAAATGCTTGAAGCGGCGAAGGTGAGATTTGACTCTAGCAAGTATTTCCAAGGGGCTGAATGGTTTAACGACGTAATCGTCGGCCCCGATACTGAGTCCTGTAATCTTGTCGATATCTTGTCCTTTTGCCGATAATAAAATAATCGGCATCTGTTTTTCCTCTCGTATTTTCATACATGTCTCAATACCGTCCATACGCGGCATCATCACATCAAGGATGATCAAATCGACAGTTTGTGTTTGTAAAATCTCCAATGCTTCAATACCATCGCTCGCCGTTAGTAACTGATACCCTTCATTGTTTAAGTATATTTTTAGCAGATCTATAATTTCCTTCTCGTCATCAACCACAAGAAGAGTTGCTCCGAACATGTATCGTCCTCCAGTTCCTAAATCCAATTGTCGAATGCATAATTTTACACGTTTGAAATGACAGGATTATCATATTATACGTGATAAGCATAACGATCATACTTCCGCCGCAGATAATTCCTGGATACAAAAAGGCACCCACTGCCGAACACCTTTCTTCAAAGTGTCTAGTAAGTGGGTACCAGTTTAGTATGAGTTTACTGTTGTTTTTTTCGAGTTTGCAAATAGCTAGGATAAGTAATTTCCCCGCTATCGAGCTTTCTAATTTCATCCTCGTTCCAACCGCTGATTTTGTTGGGTTAGAAAATCTATATCTACGATCACCTATTTATCACTGCTCCCTGTTTATTGTGCTAACGTTCCCAGTGAGCGTAATGTTCAAATTCCAATCGAACGTTGTTGGGTTTAACAAAATGGGTCTAACGCCACCCTTCTCTATCCGCAGGCATAGCTCTTTAAAAATAAGCACAATAAAAAGCACCTCTGCTGAGATGCCTTGATTGAATCATTGTATTGCTGTAACAACATTATTTTCTAGATAAACGTATCTATACCCTGAGTAAACCCATTTTTGTGATGCAGTAGTTTTGTTGGCGGGCCCCCCAGTAGTAGTATTAATAATATCATTAGGCATACCCCATCTAGAGTTTGATAATTCCAGAGCATTCATTCCAATAGCAGGCTCTTTTTGTGAAACTTGTCTATTGTCTGAAGTTGGAGTTGTTTGTGATACCTGATTAGTTGCCTGAGAACACCCACTAATTAAGATAAGACTTGCTAGGCTGATAACAATTATTTGATTCTTCTTCATGCTGAGATCCCACCTTACTGCTTTATTTATTATTATACTACAAATATTAGAAATATTTGTAATTTAAATTTGGAATATGATTAAACGGTCAACTTTTGAATGGCATTAAATTCCCCGCCATTATGGACTACTCCCCCATTCCCGCGGCGACATCCACCACCTTTCCCAGGGTTTCATTTAGCCGCTTGCACCATGAGTTCCGTTGCCTTCCCCTTCATGTAAACTCAATTTCTCTGGTCCCCTTTTTTCATATTCGCAAATAAGTTCGGCCGGTATACGGTTGGAATGTTTAGATTCGGTCTTTTTGGTTAAAAAAAGCAATAAGACATATTTGAAATTTATACGCACAATGTAGGAGGTACCATGACGCAGTCCGGGATCAGGGCAGGGGGATATTTATTTTATGTATTTACCTTTATTTTGTGGGTGAAGTTCGCATTACTGCGTTACTTTCTTTTTGAGAAAGTCGATTTGAAGTGGTGGCTTCTGGATTTGGCAAGTCTCCTTGTATTTACTGGAATCATAGAGATTTGCTTCTCCCATCGCGCCAAGCGGTATGCGTATTGGGTTTTCAATGCCACTTTGTCGCTAATCTGTTTTGCGGCTACCCTTTATTTTGAGCATTTCGGATCGGTTGTTACCTATACCTCCATCCTTGAAATCAAACAGCTTATGCAAATTTCGTCGAGTATCAAAGCGACGATTCATCCGTTGGATTACTTATTTTTTGTGGATCTCGTACTTGGCCTCGTGATTTGGCTTGCAGTTCGGAAGCGCGGCCCGCTCCTGAGCAACGACCGGCCTGTGCGGCGATTGTCTTTCGTGGTTATAACCCTGGTCTGTTTGGGGATCTGCGCCTGGTTCGTTAGAATGGACAAAGGCATCACGAATGAGCTGGTACGGGCCGAGCAGCTTGGTCTTATGAATTACGAGGTAACCGTGGCCGTCAACGGGATAACCGAAAAAAGCAAAATGACATTCTCGAATTTGACGCAAGCACGAATAGTGATCAATCAGGTGGAAGCCGGTTATGGATATAATCCAACGGCAAGCCCTGATCAAAAGCCGAACTATTTCGCAGCCCAGCAGGGAATGAACGTCATAGTCGTTCAGCTGGAGGCTTTTCAAAACTTTTTGATTAATCTCTCCTACCAGGGTAAGGAGCTGACGCCTGTGATTAATAAGCTGGCTCAGGAAAGCTTCTACTTCCCGCATGTTTTCCAGCAGATCGGCCAAGGCAATACATCCGACGCTGAATTCATGTCCAATACATCCATTTATCCTACGGGGACGATTCCCATGTCAACAGGTTTCGGCGATCGGCAACTCCCCAGTCTTCCAAAGCTTCTTGAGGGTAAAGGATACGAAGCGGATACGTTTCATGTCAACGATATTCATTTTTGGGATCGGATTAAGTTATATCCTGCAATCGGGTTTACGCATTATTTTGACAAGCCGTATTATTCGAACGACAATTTCAATTCTTTCGGGGCTTCCGACGAAGAATTGTTCCGCGTAGGCTTCGAGAAGCTTACCGAACTGCACAATCAAAAAAAGCCCTTTTACGCGCAGTTTATAACCGTATCGAGCCACTTCCCATTCCTTGTTCCGGTTACATTCGAGAAAATGTCAATACCGGCTGCCTTACAGGGACAGGAGATCGGTAACTATCTGGAAGCTGCCAATTACGCCGATTATGCGCTTGGGACGTTTATTGATAAGCTGAAGAGCACCGGCCTGTGGGATCAAACCCTTTTCATCGCTTATGGCGACCATTTCGGGCTGCAGCCGGAAGACATTAAGCCGGATGTACTTGGCAGCGAGCTGGGGATCACTTATCATGAAAGAATCACCCGCTTTAACATCCCGCTGTTTATCCATATGCCGGGCCAAACTAAAGGTCAAGTGATGAATCAAGTTGGGGGACAGCTCGATATTATGCCGACGATTGCCAACCTGCTTGGCATTTCTTTGAAGGATGAGGGCTTCGTCCACTTTGGTCAGGATCTGTTAAATATCCGGAAAAATGCCTTCGGCATGAGATATTATTTGCCTACCGGCTCCTTTTTCAATGATCATATTCTGTTTATCCCTGGAAAAGGATTCGATGACGGAACGGCTGTTTCCTTGCAGACTCTTCAGCCTGTAGCTGATTTCCAGACCTACAAGAGCGATTATGACTACGTCATGACCTTGATGAAATTGTCGGATCAATATGTGAATTTGTTGCCGAAGCGATAATTAAAACAAAGAGCAGCTGCCGGGGCATAATTGCTCTTTGTTTTATTTTAACCCTGAAGACCATTTTATTGTTTTCTCCAATCTCTTATGACTCTTAATCCGTAACCACACGGCAATCTGCCAACACTTCCGGTTTAAATCGCATACTGTCCGCTTGTGTGATCTGGCGAATTACTCGGCATGGAACACCTGCGGCAAAGGAGCCTTCTGGGATATCTTGAGTCACCACACTACCTGCTCCTATAACGCATCCGTCTCCAATAGTAACACCGCCGCATACCGTTACATTGGCTGAGAGCCACACATCGTTTCCGATCGTCACAGGCTTGGCGTAACATAGCGACTTAAGATCACCATTTTGATCAAGCATTTGCCTACGTTCAGAGGCGATGAACGGATGAATGGGTGTAACAATCGTTACATTAGGCCCAAAACTGACATTATTCCCAATGGTAACCTTTGCATCGTCCTGTACAGTAAGATTGTAGTTGCCAAAAAAGTGATTTCCGATTTCTGTGTGAACCCCGTAATGAAAGAAAATAGGCCCCTGAATGAAGCTGCGTTCCCCCATCTTGCCAAGCAGCTGTTCAAGTATCTCTTCGCGTTCCTCTGTCTGATCCTCAAAAGTGCGACTATATTGACTGCTAAGGTTATGTGCACGGAGCTTTATAGCCTTTAACTCGGGATTACCAGGACTGAATAAAATCCCCTTAAAAATTCGTTCTTCTTCAGTCATATGTTCATCTCCAATTTATTCGACCGAAACTTTTGTCTCAAAAGTCGTAGGGTGGTTGTATTGCAAATCGTCAATATCACATTTTTAATTATTTTGTTTTTACCATTCTACCTGATCAATACGCATGTTTTTGTAGTAAAAGATTTTGTCATGATCCGTAATCTCTCGGAGGACCTTGCAGGGATTACCTACTGCTATTACATTGGCTGGAATATCTTTAGTTACCACACTGCCACCCCCAATGACACTTCCCTTTCCGATTGTAACACCTGGTAAAATAATTGCTCCGCTACCGATCCAAACTCCATCTTCGATAACGACCGGCAAGGCAAACATTCCGCCTTCTTTACGCATTTGCGGGTGCACCGGATGGTTGGTCACAGCGATTGTTACATTTGGGCCAAACATCACATCATTCCCGATCGTAACCTTATAATCATCGACAACCGTTAAATTAAAGTTGATGTACACATTATTGCCTACCGTAGTATTCGACCCGTAGGACATATGGATTGGAGGCTCCATCCATACATGTTCACCCATGCTCCCAAAAAGCTGTTTCATCAACAATTTCCGTCCATCCAAATCATCGGGATGCAATCGATTGATTTCGTAGCACAGAGCCTTGCCACGCTGGCGTGCACGAGCTAGAGCAGCAGCTTCCTCTGGGTAATTAGAATCGTGATCGGTAAACAATTGACCGTTCTTCATTCGCTCTTGAATATTCATGCAATAGTCCCCTCTGGATAAGATTTATATTTTTCTTGTAATATTGTTCAACCATTTGTATTGACGATATCTGATATAAGTAACAGGAAGTTTAACGACCTCATCCAAACTAATTACGATATACAACACGATGGGAGGTACTTGGTAAATAAAAGCACATAAGTAGCCGAGTGGTAATATAATGCCCCACATCACAACAGTATCGCACCAAAACCCAAATTTAGAATCGCCGCCAGCAGTAAATATACCCGCAATTGTCGTGGCATTCATCGACTTGGCAATACAATAAAAAGCACTGATATACAGCATGCCATCCAAGTAATTTTGTGCAGTAGTGTTCAAGCTCACGATAGAGAAAACCAGTGGTTTCAGTGCCAAAATCGTACATCCTGCAATAAATCCAAAAATCAAAGCGTACAGGCTCATCCTATTGCCCGCATGCTTCGCCTTCTCAATCTCTCCCTGCCCCAAATATTTTCCAATTAATACAGATCCGCCGCTGGCAATGCCTCCACATAGTACAATCGCCAGGTTCTTGACCATGGATGCCACCGAATTCGCTGCAACCATGTCAGAGTTTACATGACCGATAATTGCGGCTGTCGCAGTTAAAGCAATGCCCCAAACAATATAATTGCCTTGGACAGGCAAGGTATATTTCCAGAAATCCTTTAATAAATTACGCTGACTGCCTTTAGGAGTAGGAAGTCGGAAGCGAATCGACCCTTTGGTAAAGGAATGTACAATACAGAAGGCAAGTTCAATGAAACGAGCTAGAACCGTTGAAAGGGCAACAGACGCAACCGCGAGCATAGGCATCGTCGGAAAGAGAAAAAAGATGCAGATTGCATTGAACAATATGTTCAAAATTAAGCATATAGAGCTAATCGATGCACTCAGTCGTGCATTTTCCATGCTTCTGATTACGGTGAGATACATCTGCGAAAGGCCCATTGCAATATACGAGAACGAAATCATTTGTAAGAACCTTGAACCATACGCTATCAATTCGTTATCCATCGTAAAAAATCGCATTAGCGTCTCCGGAACTAAAAACGTAACAGAAAAAAATATAACAGAGATACATAACGATAACGTGCATGCAATACTGAGAACGCGCTGTATAGTTTCTAAATCTTTCTTACCCCAATACTGCGCAGTAAGAATACCTGCTCCTGTGGACATTCCCATGTAAAACAAGGTCAACGCAAAGGTAATTTGTCCTGCGAGCGATACAGCCGACATCGCAGTTTGGCTGATCATGCCCATCATGACAACATCTATTGAAATGACCGTAGCTGAGATCAGATTTGACAATGCAATGGGAATAACGAGATTCATAAGCTCCCGATTAAAATCACGGTTAATGGGAGTTGTTAGCTGCACATGATTTTTCACCTTATTCTATCCTCACTCCTTCCTGCTAAATTGATTGATATCAATATAGAACAATATTATTGTCCAATCCATCAAAATTGACTATATTATTATAAAAATCGTATATAGATCAAAGGAGTGTTCCATTTGATTAAAAATTTAGAAGTGTTTTCGGATTTATCGGAACGCTTGGATTATAATCTTCCTGATTTGCCTCTTTATGTTCGTAAAGGAAGTTTGCATCAATTTAATAATTATGCTGCTGCAGCTCATTGGCATTCAGATGTAGAGTTCATTTATGTTCTAAAAGGATCAATGGATTTTTCTGTTAACGGACATATTACTCACATAGAACAAGGGAATGGAATTTTCGTGAGCAGCCGCCGATTACATTTTGGTTTCTCCCAAGATCATGTCGATTGTTTGTTCATTGTTGTTGTCATTCACCCCACCCTACTTGGCGAAGGTGTATCCCCACTTCAAACCTATTGGGACGAAAAATTCAGTCAAATAACGGACGACTTTGTATCGCTCACAAACCAAGTTGCATGGCAACAGAGCATATTGCTGTCTCTTCAAACGATCTATGATGAAATGCACTGTACCAATTCCCCAAATCCGCTGCGCCTCGCTTCACAAGCTTTATCTTTATGTGCCTTAATCGGAGATCACCTACAACCGAAGGTAGGACAACCTGAAGACATACAATTGTGGACAAATGTTCAGAAGATGACCAATTTCATCCGTCAACACTATGAGCAAAAAATAACGCTTGAAGATATAGCATCGGCGGGAACTGTTTGCAGGAGTCGCTGCTGCACATTGTTTAATAAGTATGTAGGTCAAACCCCTAACACATATCTAACTAGATATCGAATTCAGAAAAGTTGTGAAATGCTGAAGGAAACAAAACGATCCATAAGCGAGATTGCACTGGCTTGTGGTTTCCAAAGCGGTAGTTACTTCACATCCATTTTCCGAAAACAACTGGGTTTAGTTCCACAAGATTATCGAAAACAAACAAAAAGTAACAATAATCTTGCGGAGATTAACCAGGACAAAACATAAGGCCACCGAAGTAATCGGCAGCCTTATCGGTTTATGGTAAGTTAGGTTCCCAGGATTTGAGTCCTAACAATTTGCATCCTAATGGGGAGAGGTATGTCTGAAACGGTTTCGCATGCCAATACTGCACTCTTTCTTGTATCGTCACGTCATCGAATTCGTTAGCGGGGATCATGGTCAGGGGGAGCCAAAATGCATCCAAGTCTAAATCAAGGTCAAGGTGACATCTTTCCGCATCGAAAATAATGAGGTCGCACATATTAATTTTCTGAGGGCTGTTGCTTTGCAGACATACCCTTCCTTGAATTTTAGTAGTCTCCTTCGGATCGAGACTAACCATTAATGCCTGATCGCCGAGAACTTCGCTGAAGGCATGATAGACAGGCTTATACATTCGAATATCCCATAACGATTGATGATGAGTTGAATACGCGGCATTCGTTCCGCCTCTTATCAACCATTGCAGATAACGGAGAACGTAAAAGTTAGTCACGGCTTTGGGATATACAACAAAGCCGTGTTGCCGCCAGCTGGAAACATGCTTTTCTTTCGGTATGTCCAATGTTTTCTCCCACCTTTCATCACCATGCATACTGAACTGTAAGGAAAAAGAGCATAATGCTTTTCAAGTCTTTTTGAGAAGTTGTGATCATTGTAGCAGATGATGCCTTAAAAAAACAAGTTGCAATTGCATGATAAACACTTATAATGACTTATAAAGACTTAAATATCCACAAGAGGTGGTGAGGATACATTGTATCAGGAAGAACGTCTCAACAAAATTGTTGATTATCTAAAGCAACATGGGCGTGTTAGCATTCAAGATATTTGCCATATTTTCGGAGTATCCCGAGACACAGCTCGCCGTGACCTTTTAAGGATGGAAGAGATGGGCCTGGTCATCAGAACGCATGGAGGAGCCATTCTCCCTAAACAAGCGAATAAAGTTCATGAATACAGAGAACGTCTGGTACGTGAATCCGAAGAAAAGCACAGGATCGGGGTCTTTGCGGCCTCTCTTGTTAACAATGGCGACTTCATTCTGATGGATGCTTCAACGACGGTCCAATTTGCTGCCGAACATCTTACCTCTACAAATGTAGTCGTTATTACAAATTCAATCGATAACGCAGATGTACTCTCCAAGAAGCCTGCTGTTCGAACGCTTCTTCTTGGTGGAGAATTGCATCCTCAGCATAGATTCTTATTTGGACAAGCGACTATCGACAAACTAAGGGATTATCAAGTAGATAAATTGTTTCTTGGGGCTTGCAGTATTACACTTGATGGACTCTATTACCTGAATGAAGAAGATGGGTTTGTCAAACGTGAGATGATTAAACGAGCAAATCAAATTATCGTGTTAGCTGACCATACGAAATTCGGGGCACAAATGTTCTATCGGGTCTGCGGGCTTGAAGCCATTGATTTGCTGATAACGGATAAACAACCTGAACAAGCTTTTGTAGAAATTCTTCTACAGAACAACGTTGAGTTGTTAATTGTTTCAGAAGAAGGAATGACTGAGGACCACCAACATGAATAGCTCATTAACTAACCGCCAAATTTGGCTTTGGCGTATCGCTATTTATTTCATATTTGCTTTGCCAGGGTTTACGATCTCTTCTTGGGTATCGCGTACACCAGCCATTCGGGATGCTTTGGAAGCTACCACATCACAGATGGGCTGGATCATTTTGGGGATGTCCATCGGTGCTATCGTCGGCCTGACGAGTGCCAGTCATTTAATTGCGCATAAAGGCGGTCGTTTTGTCATGATGACTGGTCTGTCCATAAATGCGGTAGGGCTTCTGGTTGTAGGCATAGGCGGTACGTTGCTTACAAACAGCATTATTTTGTTTTTCGGATTAGCAGTTTTTGGATTCGGAAGCGGAATCTGCGATGTTGCGATGAACGTGGAGGGAACGGCAGTTGAGAAAGTCGCCAAAAAGTCGCTATTAACTGGATTTCATGCAGCATTCAGCGTGGGTACACTGCTAGGTTCATTGGCAGGAACAGGTGCTGTTAAGATCGGCATATCGGTCCCAATTCATCTGGCACTTGCGGCGGCTGTTGTCCTGGTTACGACTTTATATGTATATCGACTCGTACCAGCAGGCACAGCGAAGGAATCCGGTGATTCAAAAACTCCGTCAATGAGCGTCAGAGATCGTATGGCCATATGGAAAGAACGGCGTACGATTTTGGTTGGCATCATCGTACTTGGAATGGCTTTTGCGGAAGGATCAGCAAATGACTGGTTGCCACTTCTTATGGTGGACGGTTATAACGTTACGCCTGCTATGGGGTCATTCTGTTTTGGCGTCTTTGTGGCCGCGATGACCCTTTGTCGTGCAGTCGGTGGTACATTGCTAGATCGGTTCGGCAGAGTTGTCATACTGCGAGCATCCGCGATTTCCGCCATAATTGGACTGCTTCTTGTTATATTCGGACATAATCACGTAATCGCGATTGTAGGGATTGTGTTTTGGGGGTTTGGCGCGGCATGCGGTTTTCCTGTGGGACTGTCTGCCGCAGGTGACGATCCCCGCGGCGTTGCCGCAAGAGTCGGCGCCGTATCGACGGTCGGCTACATCGCTTTCCTTGTCGGCCCTCCCGTATTAGGGCTACTCGGTCAATCTGTCGGCCTACTCCGTGCTCTAATCGTAGTGTTAATCACAGTTGTGGTTGCTGGATTGCTGTCGCAAGCAGCCAAGCCGCTAGGGGTGCAAACAAGGAAGGCCAACGACCAGAAGACAAAGTTTGAATCCATATCCTAAAAGGAGAGAATTTAGTGATGACACAACCGAGCAGAGAGCGAATGGCATGGAAGGCAGGAGTGTGGCTGAATCCCCCACTATCGTTCCAAGAGGATGGCGATCGTTTAAAGGTTATACCCGAGAAAGGGAAAGACTTCTGGAAAAAAACCTTATATGGCTTTGAGTTTGAAGACGGGCCTGCACTTCTGGCCGCATGGGACAAAAACACAGCTGTTGAAGTATCGTTTGAGCTTGGTTCCTTTACAGGGTTATATGATCAAGCGGGTCTGCTCCTCTATCACGGTCCAGAACAATGGATTAAAGCGGGCATTGAAATCAACGATGGCATTCCCCAACTTGCTGTTGTGGTTACGAATGGGTACTCCGACTGGTCGCTTGCGGCCGTGCCTGAATGGGTCGGAGAAGAAGTTACCCTGCGCGCATCAATCATGAAGGATGCAGTCATTATTCGCGCCAGAAGAAAACATGATACATGGCGCACGATTCGAGTCGCGAGGTTCCCCTACCCTACAGGGAATCAAGCAGGCCCGTTTGCGTGTTCACCAACCCGTGAGGGCTTTGAAGTTACGTTTACCCGTTGGGAAATTGCTGCCACAGATCAAGACCTCCATGTGGATCCCCCAGTAGCTTGAATAAAATCGTGAAATTTGACTATTTTCAACTATCTGTGCCATCGATTATCTGGATGCCCATTCTGATATGGCTCCTCTCTGTACATGAACCCAATCATTAAATGGTTGACAAAAGGAAAAAGCGCTATTCGCAAAAATTACAAGCCGAAAGAGACATGCCCATAACCCGCGTATTCGCGGAACAGGCATCTCCCATTTCGGCTTGTCGTTATTTGGAAGTGTCTACTTTTCTCCCATACACTTTCCATTAGCCTCGGTAATGTCTCCACAGTAATTGAGCTCTCTACCTCTTATTCTTTATCTAGAGATTCTAGGAAAAAGCACTAAATTCCTTTTCTGCCCGTGGTGCTATCGTTTCCCGTTAATCATTTTCATTAGTATATTTTTAAGTCTATTTTTTTTCTTCACGATTTCAAATGGTCGCATCATATCGTAATCTTCATGTTCGAGCATGTGACAATGCCATACGAAAAGTCCAGCGAAAGGATCGAATCTCGCGATAAAAGAGGTAACGTATCCAGTGGGAGCACGAATCGTATCTTTAAAGCCCCTCTCGTTAGGTTCAGGAGGAACCGCAGGTCCTGTAAACTTAAGTTCACCTGTGGCTTGGAAATGAGCATCGTCAAAAGGCTGGCGCTCTAGAATTTGCATGTCAACGACATGTAGATGAATGGGGTGGTCATCCGCAGTCAGATTAATTAACCGCCAGATCTCAACAGTTCCTAAGTCCATTTTCTCGGATATAGGATCATTCCACACTTTACTGTCAAGTAAATTTAGCGATCTTCCATATTCATCCTCCACCCTAACGAGTGTGATATCTCTTGTTCTTGTTGACATCTCTCTAGAAAGGAAATCAATTTTCGTTAATTGATCAGGAAGGGAGCTGGCATCTTTGCCTTTTAACGGAGTAGTTACTTTAAACTGCATGACATCGGTTGTTTCGGGCGAGGCACCCTTGAAGACATTTTTAAGAATAATCGTCTTGCCAAAGGATCGAGAAAAATCAACAATCACATCCGCACGTTCGGTCGTTAGAAGGAGGATCTCATTCATTTTCACTGGTCTCTCCAGTAAGCCGCGATCTGTTCCAATTTGATAAAATGGCTGTCCAGAGTCCAGTTTGAATGTAATAGCTCGACTATTACAGTAATTTAACATCCGAAATCGGTATTTTCGCGGTTCTACTTCCAGATAAGGGGAGACTTTGCCGTTTACCAAAATGTAATCTGCATCAAACGGTGTGACAATTGAAGGATAAGGAAGACGATGATTGTTTTTATCGGGAGTAGCGGGGTAAAAGAGTGAACCGTCCGGGTTAAACGAGCGATCCTGAATCATAAGAGGAATTTCATATTTTCCCACAGGCAGATTCAGGGATTGTTCATGCTTATCACGAATGATATAAAAACCTCCAAGTCCCGCATAATTGTTTAACCTAGTAATCCCCATGGTATGGTCATGATAAAATAAAGTAGTGGCTTCAAGGTTAGGATACTCGCATACTTTTTTTTGAAACATAGGCCCTGTTTGTTCAAAATTTCTCGTAAACCAGGCATCAGGGTAACCATCACTATGGTCATGCTGTTTTCCGCCATGTAAATGAACCACAGTCCTAACTTGTGGAAGTGTTTTTTCTGCACCATGAATGGTCGTATCGATGGGAAGAAAATGCTTTATGGGCAGATCATTCATCCATTTAACATATGTCGTTTCACCCTTCTTCACGTCAAAAGTAGGACCCGGGTACATTCCGTTGTAGCCCCATAAGCGGGTAGGCCCTAGATCACGATGCAGTTTTTGGGTAAATTCCCTCATGGTCACTTCGTAATATGAACCTTTCTTGTCTCGTTTTAATGGAGAAATGGTTTTGGGAATCGGCAGTTTATCGACGAATTTTTGAAGTTTTACTTTTACGGGCATATGAGTGGAGACCTCCTCACGGTTAACACCTTAAGAAAGCGTATGAACGACAGATGTCCCACTATGTTTAATTGTCGATTTTTCTTTAATCAACGAATAGCAGCTCAGGCAACGAGTACATTTGTACGTCGAATCTGCAATAGTCTTACAGCAAAACGAGCTCTCGGGAAAGCTGATTTAAGCGTTCACAACCATTAGCTGCGACAAGTACCATATCCTCGATCATCATGGAACCAATGCCATAACCGTAATAAGGCGTTTCGAGGCAGACGACCATTCCAGGTTGGAACAATGTCGCTTCTAACGGGCCTAAGAAAGGCGGCTCTTCGGCCGCGAGGCTTAAACCTGCGCTATGCCCAAGGTGCCCACGATTGTAATTGGGAAGCCCCGAGCGTCGGATCACTCCCATCGCATCCTCGAAGACTGCTTGCATCGAGATGCCTGGTGCCACGATTTCCAAAAGGCGGTCGTGGCCAGCCTTCAATGCTCTATAGATACGGGTAATCGTTTCTGAGGGACTGCCTAGAACGAAAGTCCGCGCAATGTCGGACCCGTAGCCGTTCACATCCACTCCAACATCAAATTTGATGACATCCCCTGTTCTAGCGGGGTTAGTTTCAAAGCGGTGAGCAGGTGCAAATGAAGCACCCACGGAAATCATATGGAAACGTGCGGCTAAGCCCTTCGCGTCTTTCATCAAAGACAGTTGAAACTCATGCACGATGTCCTTCGCTGTGCTGCCTACCCTAATGCTTTGAACGGCATCCATTATTCCGGCTTCCGCAAACGCACACGCTGCACGAAGTTGCTCGATTTCCCACGTTGTTTTGATCGTACGCAGTGCCGTGAACAGCCCCTGGGCTTCCACTAATTCTCCTTCTGATACCACCTGATTCAGCGTTTCCACAGATGAATGTCGCATGTTGTTCAGTTCGACAGCAATTCTGCCAGCCTCGCAGCCATACTCCGCTAGCGTCCTCTGTAGCAGACCAAACATTTCCTGCGCTTGGTGACCTGTCGGTCGTTTGCCTTCATACTTGCCACCCCTCAAACCGAGTGGATCATCGACATCTACCCAAGTTGGATAAGCGCGCAGCTCACAATTCGGCAAATCGCTGGATACGCCAGCCGCTTCAAAATCATTCATGATAATGATTGTCTTGGAACTAGGATCACGGAATAGGACAGCTAAAGCGACTTCGCTCATTCGCAATGTATACATAAATGTGCTTTCATGTCCGCAAAGATAATAGAAATTTTCATAAGACGAAGCCACAAGCGCATCCAAGTTCATCTTGTCCATCAGTATTCGTGCTCTTGCCGCAATTGTGTTTAAATGATGCTCATCGGGATGGGACACGGTATTTTTCTCCTCTCCTTCGTCTTCTCATTGATACTGTACTCAAGACTGCAATTACGTAAAGCGTAACACTACATATTTCCTAACTGTCTTAGAAATCTACGAGCACGTTCTGTCTGCGGCTGCATGAAGAATTGATTCGGACTACCCTCCTCTTGAATAACGCCATCACTCATAAAAATAACCCGATTTGCAACTTCGCTCGCAAACTTCATTTCGTGAGTGACAACGATCATCGTCATTCCATCCAAAGCAAGCCCCTTCATAACTTGTAGCACTTCGCTGGTCAGTTCAGGGTCTAGCGCCGAGGTCGGCTCATCGAAGAGCATTACTTTCGGCTGCATGGCTAACGATCGTGCAATCGCTACTCGTTGCTGTTGACCGCCGGAAAGACGTGAAGGATATTCGTGTTTTTTCTCCAAAAGACCGACTTTCGTCAGTAATCTTTCTGCCAGTTCTTCTGCTTGCTTAGCGCTCTTATTTTTAACCAGCATAGGGGCCATCGTAATATTTTGAAGCACCGTCATATGGGAAAATAAATGAAAAGATTGAAAGACCATCCCGCTCATTAAGCGAATTCGTTTAATGGCTTCCCGCTTCGCGGATCTGTCCATGGCAGCGTTCCATGTGACATCATCCATTCGAATTGTCCCGGAATCCGGCTCTTCCAGTCCATTGAGACAACGGAGCAGCGTGCTTTTCCCCGAACCACTCGGTCCAAGCAGCACGACGATTTCTTTGGCCTTCATTTTAAAGTCGATCTGTTGAAGAACTTGCAAGTCGTTAAATCGCTTCGAAAGCTGATTCACTTCAATCATCCGGTTCACACCTTTAATAAGCCTTAGATAATTTCTTTTCAACCCTAGTCAGCAGATAGGAAAATAGCAAGCTCATGACCCAGTACATAACGGCAATGGCGATATAAAATGGCATGGCGATATAATACTGTGCAATCAAAAGCTGAGCCGTACGAAGCAGCTCCGTCACGGTAACAATAGAAACGAGCGATGTTTCCTTGAGCATCCCGATGAATGTGTTGCCCATTGGGGGTATCGCTACTCGCGCGGCTTGCGGCAGTATAACCTTATAGGTCGTTTGCCAAGAGGTAAGACCTAGTGACATCGCAGCTTCCGTCTGCCCCTTGCTGACAGATAGAATGGCACCGCGGAAAGTCTCCGATAAAAAAGCGCCAATATTGAGACTGAGTGAAAGAATAGCGGCTGTAAGGGGACCAAAACGAATGCCATAATCCGGTAAGCCATAGTAGATGATGAAAATTTGGACGAGAATTGGCGTTCCCCGAAAAACAGAAACATAAAACATCGCGATATTCCTCACAACGAGGCTTCCTTTTAGACGAGCAAACGCCAAAATCAAAGCAAGAATGAAGCCGAAAAACATCGACACCATGGTGATCAACAGCGTATAATACGCACCCTTCAATAGAAAGTCGAGATTTTGCAAAACAAGCTCCATGCATGCATCCTCCTACGCACTGATGCTCAGATGTTAGGATCGACTTTAAACCATTTTTGGAATATTTGTTTAAACGCTCCGTCTGATTTCATTTCGGTCAATGCATTATTCAATGCACTTAAGAATTCAGCGTTATTTTTACGAATCGCGATACCGGCAAAGTCATCTTTTACTGAAGCACCTACAGTTTTAATCTGAAAATGATTCTTTTCTATCAACGGTTGAATGGCAAAAACATTGTTGATTGTGGCATCGATTCTACCCGCATTCAAATCCGTAAGCGACGTAATTACATCGTTATAGGTCACGATATTAAAGGTGCCGACCTTCGGCAGTACTTCGTTGCGTAAATAAGTCTCATCATTTGTTCCAAGACCAACCCCAATTTTCTTCCCTTTAAAATCTTCAATCCCCTTCACAGAGGTATTATCATTTTTAACTATGACACTCACGCTGTTTTTTATGTAGGGCATAGAGAAATCCATCGTTTTCTTGCGATCGTCCGTAATGGTGACTTGGCTGACGAGCGCGTCATACTTGTTTGTTTGCAGCCCTTCTATTAACCCGGAAAACTCACCCGTAACGAAATCAGCTTGAACACCGATCCTCTTGGCTACTTCCTTTGCGACGTCGGCATCGAATCCGTCCACTTCATGTTTATCATTGAGAAAATTGTAGGGTGCGTACGTCCCCATCAAGCCAATTCTGATTTTGCCTGACTTTTTAATCGATGCCAACAAGTCCTCTGAAGCAGCATTGGTGCTCTTAGGTGTTGCTGAAGCGGTTTCTTGCGTGCGATCCCCTGATTTATTGGAGCAACCAACAACCGCTGCAGTTATAACACTTATTATTGAGATCCCTCTTATTATTTTTTTGACTGTGACTGACATGTTCTGTGCCTTCCTCCATTTCACATTGTCTCGGGAAACTGTTTTCACTTAGAAATGCTTCTCAAAATATTCTGCGACACAATAATTATCTACACCTAATGTTTCCCAATTCCCTAAATAATACGCAGGTTATTTTCACTCTATGAAATAGTAAAAACACCGTGCCCATTTTACCGAGCACGATGTTTAATGACAAGAAAATCCCTCAATTTTATCTATATCCTTCTAATCCCTTGTTACCTGAATCATTCGCATTTCATTGTTCCACTCCGTCTTTCCGCCGAACTGAGTGACGATGAAGGTCAACGGAACAAAGCTCTGGTCATCTTTCGTTAACACAGCTTGTTCCATGTCCATGTTTTTGCCATCCACGATCGCTACATTACTACCAATGTGCAGAACAATTGTTCGTGAGGTTTCGGGATCGGTTATCGTAATGTTTTGCGTGACTGAGTCCCATGCCAATTCGGCATTTAAGCGCTCACTGATGAACCGTGTCGGCACCATGGTTACCCCATTTTCGATGAAAGGCTGTTGCGATTTAGGGAAATACTCCCCGTTACCCAGAAATAGAGGAAATGACACCTTCCCTATTTTCAGATCTTGTTTCAGTAGTTGATAGATCGCCGATTTCGGGTCGAAATTTTTCAATATATCATTTGGCTTCGACGCTTTATCCAGAACTAGACTTCCTCCGTCGGTTGCGATCACATCCGCCTTTACTTTGCCGTTCACGTTCCAGTTCTCCGATGACATCGTGATCTTCACAGCAGATACCCCTTGCGTAACTTCTAACTGCGGCGCAATCATCACGGTTGTGTTCGACTTCCGCAGCTTAAGGCTGTTGTCAAAGTAAAGATCCGTATTCATATACGAACTCTCGTTAAATGTGGCTTCCCAAGGCTTCTTATCATCATGGCCAAGAGTTTCCAAAGCGACAAGTAGAATAACAAATATCTGCTTCACTTCGGTGTGGATCACTTCAATTGCACTATCGCGATCGTCCAACACGGCTTTGACTCCGGTCATGATCGGTTCCACGGTTGATTTGAATTGATTCAACGGATTGATGCCAAGGTTTGGCATATCGTCCATCTCATCTAAATGATCGGCATCTTTCGAAAAGTTCCCCTTTTTCGATGAATTTGCCGCCAGCGCCTTCTCCCACTCCGCCGAAATCATCGGATACAAGGCGTCATATAGCTGTCCGATCAACTCTTTGAGCGCCTGATCATCCTTCATCATATTTTTGATGAACGATTTTGCCAATGGCAGCAGCTCTTTGCCCGTGATTTCTCCATGCAGCTTATGTAAGGATACCTTCTCCCCGTTGATCGTTTCGACCACATTGTCCACATTCAGCTTGCTTGGGTTGGGTAACTGTTTGATCAAATATGACATCATGCTGTTCGACAATTTCCCGTCTTTCAACTTCGATTGCAGCTCGGTTACGAACGCTTTCATCGAAGCGTTAGAAGCTTCATCCTGAAGCTGGAATACGATCGGCTTTTTGCCTCCATCGATTTGCAGGACTATTTGTTCTTCCGACACTGAAGCTTGGAAAGGGATGCTATATGTACGGATAGACGCTAAACCCTTAATAGAAACCCGTGTGGAACTTTCCATCTTGATCGAATCGAATTTGAACTTCGTTGTTTCAAATAATTTAAGCATGGCCTGTTCTTCCGCTGGAACTTGAGCCTTTTCATCCCGTATGAGATTGAGCGAGAACTCGCCTGTGCCTTCCATGGATTTCGCGATAACAGCCTCCGTCAGCGCTTTGTTAACGTCGAAGTCTCCAATGGACTTACACCCACTTACAAAAATTACCAATACGACGAATAATAAAGAAACTCTCTTTGTCCAACTCCGCTCCTTCACAAACTCACCTGTCCCTCTCTCTGAAATATATGCTGAAATGACATCCAGAATTAATGTATTCGACACACTGGAAAATTTTCCTTTTTACAATGAATGTTAGTTAAATCGTAAATCTATGTTGCTAGACAATAATTTCCCTGCATAAAAAAAAAGCTTGATTTCTCAAGCTTTTTCGGACTGGTTTATTTAGCTCTTCCTGTTTATCTGTCGTTAACCGTTAGCGTAAGACAAGCCCATTAAAGCTGGATCCAAAAGCGTCTAACAATATTTCCGTTATCCTCGACATATTCCGATTCAAATCGACCACCGTTTTTTAAAATGGTTTTTTCTGATGCATAATTATCCTTATCGCAAACAAGAAGAACTTTTTCTAGTCCCAATTTTTTTGTTAGTTCTAAGGATAATGCTAAAAGTGCAGATGCATAACCTTTTCTTCTTTCCGACGGTCGTATTCCATATCCAATATGCCCGCCACTATTCAGCAGTTTAACGTTAAGTTTATGCCTTACATTTACTACACCAATAATCTTTTGTAAATCATCATTTATTAGCCAGTATGTAGAGTGAGGAACAAAACTTTCGTCAATTATCTTATCTTCTGAATCTTGCGAGTATAAAAAATTCAGCATGACAGCGAAATCATAAGGGTCTTTCTCTACAACCCATGGAACCATATCTTCGCCACTCGATTTCCAATCTTCATAAAACGATATGTATTCATCCTTGTAGTTAGCTGATGGTTTTACTAACCTGACCGGAATTTGCATCTCCCAACCTCCATGTAGTTTAGTCCGATATGTTATCTTACTTACGCTTGAGATGTAATTGGGTGCTTAAAGTGTGGCGGAAAATGATTTTCACCATTTATTTTTACAAACAAAACCTCACTACCTTGATAACTGTTACTCTCAGTGTTGATATTTGGATAATCAGGGGTGAAATGAAAAACTACTCTTTCAATCTCATTGCCTGCAATCTTCTTTAAAATATCTTGAATGTTAAATTCCTTACGACTGATAATATCGAAAATATCTATTTGATTATTTTCCTTTATATAGATAACAATAACATCCTCTTCTTCTAGATAATAAATGTCATCACTAAAGACGTTCAAGCAATAGTACATAAAAATTCCTTGAGAATGATCAGTTCCAAATCGTTGAGAAATAGGGATTCTTTTCGATGAAAAATTATAAATAAAATCTAACTCATCTGTTAGTTTTCCGTTTAGTCTTTTGACACCTTTATCTGCACATTGATTCGGTGTAATTTTCATGGAAAATATATTTTCTTCAACTGCATTAAACCCAAACTTAGGGTAAAAATCAAGAACAGCTTTATTCGCAAAGAGGTACATAAAATCGTACTTGTTCTCATATTCCTCTAGAACTTTATTCATTAAACTTGCAGATAATCCCCTTTTCCGATAATCAGGATGAGTCATTACAGTTCCAATTTGTATAGCTTTTTTCTTTTCATCATTCATTATAAAATCAAGAATATTTACCGAAACATTGGCAATAACTACATCACCATCGACATAAGAAAATGGGATATATCGTTGCTCGTCCCAAAATCCTTTTTGATACCAACTTTCAAACTTTAATCCAAAGGTTCTATCCGCTAGTTCAAAAAAACTCTTTCTAAGTGTTTCATTGTTTTTATAATCCGTAAAAAATTTGAGTTCCTCCATTGAGCTCTCTCCCTCTTATTCTTTATCTAGATATTCTAGGAAGAAGCACTATTTCTCCCACCTTTCTAAAACGATGTTTACATGTTCTCTACTCATTTAAAGTATTGGTCAATCATTCTGTTGTCCTTTAAAATTATCGACTTAATGTTATCCTGATTGAGCAAATTCAAGATCATCGGTTTACTTTGTTTTTCGAATCTAGCATTCCATTCGAACATCTTCATGAAAATCTTAAATGTTGGTTTGTAATTCGCTTTTTCGATCCCTAGTTTTTGCAAGAAATATCTCTTTGTAATCCTAAATATTCTTAGCACATACGGGGTGTCTAGGAAAATAATTAAATTAGCATTCTGAAAGCTTTTGAAAACCCAAACATGGCTATGAGCACCTTCTACAATCCATCGGTCTGAACGGATTATATTGTCTAAGTACTTATCTCTTTCTTCGTCAGATCTTCTAATATCTTCAGATCCATGCCTTATCCAAACTACATTATCTAATTCATAGTAAGGAACACTGTATTTCCGGGATAAATTTCTAGCAAGAGTTGTTTTTCCGCTACCCACTGAGCCAATAATATGTATTTTGTTCGGAATGACCTTGTTCAGACGGATCACCGCTTTTTGTAAAAGATGTTATTCCTTATTTCTGTAAAACAGCTTCAATATCCTTCCACGTATTGATTAGCATGTCTGTTAGATAAAAAAGTGCAGCCGCTCTGTGAACTGTACCCCATTTTGTTAGTCACAAGTAACAATTGGGTGCAGTTCATCTTCTGCCGGCTGCCGTCATGTCGTGATTAAACTATCTTCACGCTAGCTTAATCAAAAACTGTTAATTTTTGAACTCATTTGGTGGAACAACACCTTTGACAATGACCACCCTAAATGCGTTATACATAGCTCTAAACTAAACTTTTCAGCCATAAGGCAAGCGCTTCGCCAACTTCATCGGGTGCGTCTTCTTGGGGATAGTGGCGGCCTGGCACAGTAACTTCGGACTGCGACGGCCATGTTCGGCAGAAATCGATATGGGATTGCGGTAATAAGCCGGGGTCGCATTGAATGAATAGTTTGGGAACAGCGCTTTGTGCCAGCCATTCACCATACTCGGTGACAATCTCCGTTACATCAGCAGGATCTCCGTCGAACGGAAGTTGGCGTGCCCAACTGAGCATAGGACGTCGGCTCTCGCCCGGCTCCTGGAATGGTTTGCGGTACTGTGCCATCTCTTCATCCGTCAGCGTGCGTAATATGTTGACCGGTAAGTTGAATTCGATGAACGTATTTTGCTCTAGTACCATTCGCTCCCCTTCCGCCGTCCGTAGCGTCTGGAAGATTTTGCGTCCATTCTCCGGAATTTCACTCCAACTGCGCGATTTAATAATCGCCTCCATGTAAGCGATGCCTTTGACCGCGTCGGGATGGCGCTTGCTCCAATCGAAGCCCAGTGCTGATCCCCAATCGTGCACCACGAAAGTTACACTCTCGCCCACGCAAAGTTGATCAAGCAGCTCGTCAAGATAGCGGCGGTGCTCAGAAAAGGTGTACGCGTGAGGCCCGCTGTCCGGAAGCTTTGAGGAATCGCCCATGCCAATGAGATCAGGCGCTATGCAACGGCCAAAGTTCTGGGCATAAGGAATGATGTTACGCCAGAGATAGGAAGATGCCGGATTGCCGTGCAGGAAGACGATCGGGTCGCCGCTCCCTGCTTCCACATAAGCCATGTCTTGGCCTAATACTTGAATTCGCTTTTTCTCGTAAGGGAATGCCTCGTTAATCATTTTTCATCTCTCCCTTCAATAGTCAATAGCTCTTCCGTCAAGTCTACTCCCCTGTACCCATCGATTCTACCTCTCCTCCTGCTCGGTCAGATTGCGTAGCACGATATTCAGCAAGTTTATGAACAAGTCATACTCCTCATCGGTGATACCTTTCCGGGTTTTGTTCTTCACGCGTGCAAGTGCTTCCTGCACTTTAGGCACCACCTCACGTCCTGAGTCCGTCAAATAAAGCAAATGATAACGATTGTCGGCGGGATCGGTTTCCCTCCGCACGTAACCTTCTTCTTCCAGCTTGGTAATCGCCTTGGCGGTAGTCGTTTTGTCAATGAACAGCTTTTCGTTTAACGCCTTCTGAGTGATCGGCTGCTGAAATGCAATCGCCATCAGAAAAATATACTGTCCACTCCCGATTCGATATGGCGCCAACTCGGATGAGATCAATACCTGCATGTGCCGGTAGATGGCTGAAATGTATTGACCGTGCGATTCCTCTGCGCCCTTGTCATTCTGCTTCCAAAGCTCGCTCATATGATCCCTCTTCCTAATAGGATGTTATTGCAACTAATTTCAGTTTACAATGAATAGGGAGGTATTGCAACTAATTTTTGTGAAAATTACCCAGTCAACCAATAAATAGGCTGACGTCCCTCCACAGCCGGTAAGCAATCCCCTGACGGTTGAAGCGTCTGAGAGCAGAACTCGCTCTCAGAGGTAAACTCTCATCAACTTACTCGTGGAATTTCTATGAAAAATATAAAATGTCCCTCATGATGTTCTAAACCCATCCGCCCTCCATGCAGCTCTACGATGTTTTTAGCTATCGACAGCCCAAGCCCAGAGCCTTGCGGGACCTGATAATCCTGTCGCGAGGGTTCAGCTTTATAGAACCGTTCAAACAATAACTGCTCTTGCTCCTTCGTGATCGGCTTTCCTTGGTTTTCAACTGCGATGTAAATATGATCTTCCCGTTCAGAAAGAAGAACAGTGATTTCACCAGGTTTGTAAGAAAACTTCAACGCATTCATCAGCAAATTATCGATTGTCCGAACGAACTTCTCCACATCCACGGTTCCATAAACTTGTTTCAATTCCCACACTTTTTCGACCGTAAGTTCATACTCCTTCGCGATCGGTTCGAATTCTATGATGATTTGTTCCAATAAGCCGACTATATCAATCGTTTGAAATGATAATCGCGCAGCGCCGCTCGTCAGATGAGTATATTCAAACAAATCGTCAATAAGCTTTTTCAATTGCTGTGTTTTGTTCAGTGCGTTGTTAATATAACGTTTATGCTCGTCAAGATTTTGGTAATCGTCCGTATTCAACAAATTCAAATATCCAATCATACTTGTCAAAGGCGTACGCAAATCATGGGAAACATTTGTGATAAGCTCCATTTTCGAACTTTCGATTTGGCGTTCTCTTTGCATCATGCTTTGAAGCTGGTCAGCCATATAATTAATATTTCGCGCAACATCTCCCAACTCATCCTGCCTTAACAAAGGAACTCGACAATCCAAATTTCCATTAGCTATAGACATAAGTCCGTCGGTCAACGTTCTTAAATAGCGAACAATAGGACGGGTAAACATGAAAAAGAAAAACACAAATGCAATGATAAGAAGCAATAAACCTGTTTTAGTACCTACAAGAATCGCTACAAAATTGTCGAGAGCAATTGAAATAAACACTGCAAGGAAAAAGCTTAGAACAGCTAAGAAAAATAATTTAGCCCGAATGTTTTTGTTCCAGTTCAGCATTGAAATGAAGTCTCTAATCAACTTTGTACCCCACTCCCCAAACGGTTTTGACGTATTGAGGTTCACGCGGATTGTTTTCAATTTTCTCACGGATATTCCGTATATGAACCATCACCGTATTATCAGATAAAAATTTGTCCTCTTTCCAAACACTTTGATAAATTTTTTCTATATTAAAGACTTGCCCTCGATGGCTTGCTAAGAGCTCAAGAATGGAAAACTCAAGTGGAGTAAGATATATTTCTTTCCCACGTACAGAAACGTGATGTCGACTTATGTCTATGATTAAATTATCCAATTCGAGAATCGCATTGTCAGAAGCTTTACTGCCATTTGCCCCCGTCAATGACTGCCTGCGGAGATGTGCTTTAACTCGTGCAATCAGCTCTAACGGATTGAATGGTTTGGCCACATAATCGTCTGCTCCTGTTGTCAAACCCGTTATTTTATCAATATCTTCCCCTTTCGCAGATAGCATAATGATCGGAGCGCTCGTTATTTCTCTCATTTTAAAACAAGCTTTTATCCCGTCCATCCGTGGCATCATCACATCCAAAATAATGAGATTCACGGTTTCGCGTCGAAGCAACTCCAATGCCTCCACTCCGTTCTCAGCCTCAAAAACAGAATAACCTTCGTTTTGCAAATAAATGCGGATGACATCCCGAATTTCAAGATCATCGTCGGCCACTAGCACGGTCTGTTTCATTTCGTTTCCTCCTTAAAAACACTTTAATCAAAATAAGTGCAAGCGGCAGCCATAAGAATTGGAGCCCGTATGAATAAATGAGCATGCCGATTCTCTGTGCATGATCACCCACGAGATGACCTATAGTAAAGAATAATAACGTCCACACGAACCCTGCTGTATAAGAGTAAATGGCGTATCGTCGAAATGACATCTGATTAAGGCCTGCCATATAAGGCATGACATGGCGTATGATTGGAAAAAAATAACTAATGCTTAAAGCAAAGTTACCATATTTTTGCATCAATTTCTCAGAAAAATTAAAATACTTATCCATTCCTTTCTTTCGCCGCAAACGGTCTAGTATATATAAGCCGAAAATGCGGCCTAATACATAGCCTACAGACAATCCTGAAACTACGCCTAAATACGTTAAAATAAATGCAGGTATTGGATGAAGCATCCCGTTTGCCGTCATTGCCCCTCCTATCATTACCACGACCTCATCCGGAATGGGCATTCCGACGATACCCAGCCATAAAGCAACAAAAAGCGCAACATAGCCATATTGCTGAATGAGCGAAACTAAATTATCATAGCTCATAGTTACAAGCCTCCACAAACTGCTCTTGACTTTTACGACACACGTATACAAAAGCAGGTGGAAAATTAAAAGGAACAAAATGAATATGTTCAATTTCAAATTGACTGCTGAACTGTTTTCTCATTTGTTGAGAATATTGGAATGCAATAAATAATCCACCTGGTTTGAGTGACCCTGCAATTTGGTTCATAAGCTGCTTGCGCAAGGATTGCGGAAAATTAAAGAAAGGTAGTCCGCTTAGAATGCAATCCAACTGGGCAATCCCCTCTTTCTGTAATATTGACTGCAGGTTGCAAGCGTCTTCGTAACAGGTATAATCCTGAAACTTGCTCGCTAACTGCTCGCGTAAAAAACGATCCTTCTCGAATAACACAACTTTTGTTGATGAATCAATCCTCTTCTTCATGAACCTGGTGATAGCCCCAGTGCCTGCCCCCAATTCAGCAGCATACTCTACTTCGTGCCAAGGGACTGCTCCAATCATTTTTTCGGCCAAAAATACAGAGCTTGGCGTCACACTGCCTGTTTGTTTCGGCGCTCTTGCAAACTTGTATAAGAACAACAACTTTTCTTCGATGGATCTCATCATTGCAGGTTACTCATCCTTCCTCGGTTTGATGCCTTAATCTTAACTGTTCATTCTTTAGAGCGAGTGAAGGAATTTCTTAAGGTTTTCTGAATTTCCACAAAAAAGAGAACAGCCCGCCCCTGGCAGTCTGCTCTCTGGTTATTATTATCAATGCTCTTTAGTTGATGTAATTTTGCCGTCAACCGCCTCGCGTATTGATCCGCATTATGGCCCACTCCACTCATGCCCGGCCATAATTCCGAAAACAACCGGATCGCCGATCATCTTTTGAATGTCTTCCTCATCTATGATCTTTGTCTCTTTCGCTCCCCCCATCTCCAAATGGATGGAAGTCGGTACAATCCGCATGGCATACTCGCCAGGGACAGCAGGTATCCCGCCAGTGTCCTGTTGATCCCATTCAATAAAAATCGATTGCGAGCTCATGCTTTCTGGAAACGCCGCTGAAAGTGGCGGCAGCTTTCTTTTCCATACAAGTTCATTCTTCTCCAGATGTTTCAATGCTTCTCCCGGTCCCCCCCCAAGTTTAAAGATTTCTATTTCAAACTCAGTCGGTGAAACGGTTAACGTTTGAGCCGATATGTTTCGTACTTGAAGTGTAAATGGAATGCTCTCATCTTGGTAAAAGCTATGCCTCTGCGAATATTTCGTCAGAGTGATTTCAAGAGGAGCTTTTTGTGGATCTCTAGCCGCCTCGCCTTGCTGCGACTGATACAATCTCCAACTTCCTACCAATGACCTGTCGGTGGCGTTTCGAGGCTTCGGAACCCACAGGTCTCCGTCAGAACCGCGGAATAAGTACCAGTCCAGAATGTCATCACCAGACCATTTAGCTATACTTTGCACCTCCTGCGGAGCATAGTAACCTTTTGGATGAACGACAGCTTCAGGGCTTGGATAGTTATAGGCGGCCGTTTCCTCGTTAAAATGCATTATTTCGCTAGAAGCTGCCGTTCCGAGAGGGCGCTTATGAAGTGACCAACTCGGATTGACCCAAACATTTTTCGCAGTGCCGGTCTTAATCTGAAACCAATCCCCCCAGCGAGCCCATGCCTCCAACTTGCTCCCCGCTTCGAACCATATCAATTGATCGTCCAATTCTGGTGCAGTTGTACCATAGCCTCCTGTAGGTAGTACAATGAACTCATGTACAGGCTTGACGCCGGCTTTTTCGCCTTTCGGCTGCACCCATAGAGGTCCTTGATCCGTTTGAATCTTATACCAAACGATTTCCCTGAAGCGGTACCCCTCTATTCCTGTGTCCCACTGGGCAAGAACATGAACGGTTTGCGGAGCGAGAGTCATTGGCGCTTTTGTAAGGTAAGGAATTTCATACAATTGTTCATCGCGGGTGAGAAGCATATCGAAATCAGCGGATTCCTCTCGGATTTCCTCTTGCAGCAAAGGAGAATAGAGCCACCACACCTTCCCGTCTTCCGTGTTGAATCGATACCATCTGTCATAGTGCCCGGTAATGTGCACCGCTTGTGGGGGAAGCGTCATGAGTTCCTGTTCCATGGAATATGGCGAATCATAAATCCTCTCAACGTTCAAAGTGTGCGCATTGTAGTCCATGGAATCGATTTTTCCGAGTACGACCACACCATCTTTTCTAGGCATCCATTGCTCGCCCAGCCAGGTTTCTACTTTGTACCAAACGACCTTGCCGTCACCTACCGTTTCCTTGACTTTAAGTGTTTGAAAACTACTTACAGCACCCGTGGGTGTTTCTTCTGACATCTGGGCATAAAATGGAGCATCCTTCACGGTGGTAATGACCTGCGTTTCTGGCAGATCAGTCGAAGCCGCTGCCGAGGCAGTTGAAAAGGTGAAACCCACTGCGACCCATGCACATCCTGCTAAGCTAACTATCCATTTTCTATTCATCCGTATACTCCTTCCAACTTCCGTTCTGACGGTTCTTCCTTCGCGCTTCATAAATTTTGGATTGATTATCAAATTTACGGATGAGTTTCTCTTTGTCCATAGTCCCCTCCTTCAATAACCGACGTGTAACTACCGTTCGCCGTTAGTTTGGTAGTGTTTCTTCTGACGCTTTTTCATAAGCATTCCGGTAAGTAGGTAACAAAGAGAAGTAACTATGAACATTTTAAAGATACTTGGTGTCATCGCTAAATAAAGGCTAATTGGAAGTGACCAGAAGAATGCTAAGAACATTATGAAACGCTTATTAATAATTGAACCAACCAATGCTGCGCATGCTGGGGCTAAAAGGAGAAAGCTCGTTCTTATTAAAACGTCATGACTTACTGGTTCAGAATTGTATGGGTTGTAGAAGTTAAGAATTAGCCATAGCGTTATTGATACTAATGACGAGAAAATGCCCAAAAATACCCGAAACTTCACCTTTCTCCTCCTCCCTTCAGTTTCGCCGTCATATTTTATACGGTTCCATTGCTTGGAAGTTGTGTTTACAGTAAGATTGCAACTTTTACCTTTTTGCAGCGTTTAATTGGATGTTCACATTTTCCTGAAAAGGAGCTTTCTCCCATATGAAACGTAAATATACTGCAGCGTTGGCTGCGATCATTTGTACGGCTATGGCCGGCACACCGGCTCCATTTGCACATGCACAATCGAAAGAGCTGGCCGTCGGCACGATTGTCGACAGCGTGCTGACCACGGATATTCATGCATTCGTTAATGGAGAGGCGATCCGTTCGATGAACATCGGCGGCAATACGGCGATTGTCGTGGAGGATTTACGCAGCTACGGCTTTGACGTATCGTGGGACCCGTCCGAACGACAGGTCGACATTTACCCGAATCCCGCTAAAAAGGTTCAATCGACATACGTTCCGAACGGCTACGGAAATATGGCGGTAGGGAACAAAATCGCCGATGTACTGACAACGAATATTCACACGGTCGCCCTCGGCAAAGAAATTCCCTCGTTCAACATAGGCGGCCATACAGCGGTGTTCCTGCAGGATCTTGCTCCGCTGCTGGGCAGCCTGGAATGGAACGAGAAGACGCGCACCGCCTCGTTCACGGAAAATAAGTCCGTCTTACCCGATCCGCGGGCAGAGCAAAGCGCCGCATATCCGCTGCAGATAGAGCATTTATCGAACAACGGGTTCTCGATTCTATTTACCGATGACGGCATGTACTTCGGGGACAAGCGAGTCGGCTTCGGACAGGACGGCCGGGCGATGCTTTCGGTTGAATGGATGGCGGAGATGCTTGGCTACAAGACGGAAAAACACCCAGACGGACTCTACGTTCATAACGATACCTGCGGCTTTCTGATCGGAACGGATCTCGAGACGGCCGAGCTGTATTGGTTCGACGGCAAGGATGACGAGACCAAACTTACATTCCCGGCCGTCGAGCGTGACGGGGAGCTGTATGCGGCCGAGTATGATTTAAAGGAGCTATTCGGTTACACCGGTAACTGGAACTCGGACAAACGGGAGCTGCATGTCGAGCATGCAAGATTTGAAGTGAAGGATTTCGGGATTCCGGAGCACAAGAACAGCTACTGGTACGCCGTGAAGGGACTGCTCTTCGCTCCGCTTACGATGGATATGCCGATGCTGACGGTGACAGCATCAAGAGGAGGTAAAACGTTCGGCGGCAGCTCTTCTATGGCGCTTTCTGAACAAAAGACGGCAAGCGGCGCCCCTATATACGAGTTCTCATCCGAGGCTCCATTGGATCTTGGCGACAATGAAGTCAAGGTTGAGCTCCGCGTACACAAGCGCATCGTGTTCAGTAAAACATTCGTCCATACCCTTAAGTCCGAGCTGCTGAACCCCGTCATCAATTACGGCGATCTGGGACTGGGGTTCGGCGATTTCAGCTCGATCACGCTGGAGACCCCGGCTTCCGGCCAAGTCCGGTCGAAGGACGGCAAGTTCGATGTCAAAGGAACGGTAACCAAATCACTTGGGACCGGCTTGCATGCGATGATCGAAAAGGAAGATGACGGCGGTAATTGGAGCGATCGCGAGACTGCTGAAATACCGTTCGATGCCGGGCATTTCGCGGTGACGCTTCCGCTTGATCATGGCAAAGGACGTTACCGGGTTACGCTGCGGTCCGATCTGTCCATCCCCGCTCCCCGGCAGTACGACCCATACATCGATGTCGCCCGTTTTTACGTCGAATATCGAGACGGCGTGCCACTCATTGTCGGCTTGCAAGGGAATGAAGGCTTCAGCTGGCGCGACGGGAAGCTATTGCATACCTCGAACACGGGCAAAACGTGGGATGTCGTCGTTCCTGACGGCATCGGTGTCAAGGATCGCCCGATTAGCGCTGATTTTAACGATCCGTTTACAGGGTTTGCTTTTTTTCTCAGGGATGACAAGAAGCTCGCCGCCACTCATCGGCTGCAGGACGGAGGCGGCCAGCCTGCTGGCTGGGAAACGGCCGTGCTGCCGACTACGGAGGCGTGGGAAACATCGCCTGACGTAACGCCGCACAGCGCTCTATTGTACTACAGCACGAATTATGTCATGCTAACCTCTTCGCCCGCGGCAGGGCAAATGAACAAATCGCTTTATCGGTTGGACTACAGAGGTAAATCGTGGACACGCGTTGGGGATATCACAACCGCCATCGGCGGCTATCCGACCGGGATTAGCTTCCGTAAGGAGAAGGAAGGCTGGATTGCCGCATCGAACCGCGGACAGGACTTCATTCCGCTGTATCGGACGCAGGACGGCGGCAGAACATGGACGGTTCAGCATGTCGACGCGCCCGCCGATCTGCAAAAGGCGTACGCCAACACATACCCACCCGTATTCGACCAAGAAAACGATCATCACGGCCTATTTATCGCCGAATTCGTTCAGGATGGGGAGAAAACGTACGTCCCCTACGAGACCAATGACGCCGGCGATACGTGGATCCCTCTCCCTAATCGGCTGAAGGATATCCAGGGAGTTCCGGTGCTGCATTTTGACGGTCTCGTCATGGGCAGAGCGATCTCCAATGACGGCAAGACAATCTACACGATGGATACGTACAATCATGAAGATTGGCAGCCGATCAAAACGGATATTCCGCTGCAGGATGCATCGCAATTTTTCCTGCGCACGGACGGTTTCGGTTGGGTACTGCTGGACGGCAGTCTCAAGGTGACGAACGACGGCGGGATCACGTGGAGCGATCCGTCGTAACGGATTGCGTGTAACAAGCACCCTCGGAACCGCTAATCCCTTCATCACTGGATTTTAACGATTGTGCCCATGAGATAAAGGCTGCCATCGTGCTGGCAGCCTTCCATTGCTGTGTATTGTACAAACGTTCTGCGTCAACTACCTGACTTTTTGGCATGCTCACTGTCGTTCTCAAGGTTTAGTAAGTGCTATTCTAAAACCAAGATCATCTATCTTGAAATCAGGCATACTCTTCCTTCTACTCGTAGAACCACAATTGTTCTCAACTTCAGCCCAACTGCCTCCCCGGAAGACTCTGTAGTTCCCATATCGTTCAGTATCATATAGATCCCAGCACCATTCCCATACATTCCCGATCATATCAAATAGCCCCCAGGGATTAGGAAGCAGTCTTCCTACTTGTTGAGCTGATCCATTGGAGTTTTCTTGATACCATGCAATTTGATCAATTCTTGCATACCGATATCCCGCGGTTCCCGCTTTGCACGCATACTGTCATTCAGCGTCTGATAGTAATCGAAAGCCATTCGCTTCTTTGTTGTATGTCGTGTTCTCACTTTCATTTGTGATAGTGTAGCATTCAGTCCTGCCAAGTATTCTGGACAATTCGTTACAAAATGCAAGCGAATCTATCCATGAAACATCTGTAATTGGCAGATTATTATACACATACGGTTCTACTTCATTATGCATGACAAAATGATACAAGTGCTGAGTCACCGGATACTTCATTACATGGAAAGGTCCAATCGTTTCAGTCCATGTAATAACCTTTTTAATACTTCCAGGGTCCGATAAAGAGTAATCAGAACTAAGCCATTTATTCATATTAATATAATCGCGTAATTCAATGGTTCCTCCTTTTACTGGTACCATCAATTTCATTAAATCGTTTATAAACTGCTCTCTGTCACTTCCGTACTTTTTGATTGTCATACCGACCACCTGTCTATCTCAGTATTTTATCGGAACTAGTCATAAGGTTCGCTTCCGCTGCCAGAAGTAGAGTATAATAGGAGTAGTTAAAAATTTATTTCAGGAGGCTACAGCCATGTCACAGGATATTTGGATTAACCTGCCGGTCAAGGATGTTGAGAGGTCAGCTGCCTTTTTCAATGAGATTGGATTCCACGCGGTGAGCTATGGTAACGAGAGAGCCAAGCTTGCCATAGGACAAACAACGATTCTGCTGTTCCCGGATGCAACATTTGAGAAATTTACAGGTTCAAAAACCGCAGATACTTCCCATAGCGCTGAAGTAATATTTTCCATTGGTGCTGAAAGCAGAGAAGAAGTAGATGCCTTTATTCAAAAAGTAGAGTTTGCCGGAGGAAGCATCTTTGGCAAGCCGAGCGATACTGACGGCTGGATGTACGGCGCAGGCTTTGCCGACCTAGACGGTCACCGCTGGAACCTGCTGTACATGGATGAGAGCAAAATGCCGAAACGCTAATATGGAAACGCCGGTCACCTGCTTAAGGTCACCGGCATTTTTTTACACCCCGTATGATCTTAAATCCGTTAGACCGACTTCCAATATTCCCACGACTTTAAGTAATCCTCTAAATCATGCGGATGGAATCTTATACAGATACCAATTCGACAATAAAGTTGAAAGACTACTTCATCAATCAACATTGATCTTTCAATTGGCTCATGATGGAGCAAATCAAAGGCTGCCATTAAAGTTTCTAAGTTCAAATCGTCTGGGGAAGAGCAAAAAGCGTAAGTGAAATCGTAAAGCATAGGACCAATCATCGGTGATGGGTCGATAACATCAATCAGTGAGCGTTCGTAAAATACAAAATTATGCACTCCAGTATCCCCATGTAGAAAATATCTTACTTTTTGATCTTCATTTTTCGATATGTTCTCAAATATCGATTCAACTCTATTGTAATCCTCAATGGATAACAGGCTTCCCCAATCATTTTACTAAGATTGTCAGCCAATTTATTTTTAATCCACGATCATAATGAGTTGTACCTGTCATGTATGTATACACAATATACGCTTTAGAAGGATCCGTATAGAGAATTTTAGGAAAAAGTGCAAGGTATCGATAAGTTCGAAGAAATTGTTCGGCCAATGCAATTTGATGTGGACTGTCAATTTTCAGAACGTATTTTGTTTCTTCGTGCTCAGAAAGTAAATAAACTATACCATCAGTAGTTCCGGTCTTATTATTAGTTGCAGTAACCTTGTTATCAATTATTCCTTCTTCACAAAGAGTATTGATGATGCTGTTAACATCTGTTTTTTCTAACATTATTTATTCATACAAGATAATGTTTTGTTTTAATCGACTCTGCTGCACGTAAAATCTCAGATAAATCTTAAAGCGGCTAAACGCTCTCCCAAAATCACACGCAGTTCATCAGGAATCCGCTCAAACTCGACCCCTTTCCCCAAAAACAAAAGCCAGTCCGCATAATACCCCAGCGCCTCAACATCGGTCACATCCAATTGTACATTGAAAATCCCGCTCGACTGAAACATCCCCGTTAAGGACAAAATAATTCCAGGCGGGTGCATACGCTTAAAGCGCTGAATCCCAATCGTATCAAGTTTCACAACAAGATTGGATTCACGGGCACGAAGCAGTTTCTTGTTTAAAATCTCTTGTTCAGACAACTTCAACTCCTGCTCAGAAATTGCCGAATCCCGTAGCATCTCAACAGGCAAATAACGAAACTCATCCGTATCAAAATCATAAACCTCGACCAGCCACTGAGCGTTCGAGTTAAATACATGCAGCAAAAAAACGTCCAGCAACTGCGGCCAACCAACACTCCGCTCATAAGTCACACGCAAATGTTTATCCCTCACAGCAAGCGAAATCAGCTGGTTTAGCTCTGCAGGCGCAGCATCATCGAGCTCCAAAAGATTCGGATTGGCGGGATTTGTATTTTCGAAAAGCAAGATATTATTCAGCTCAATTAACTCGTCTTGCTGGGTTTGCGACGCGATGCCGATAAGTTTTTCCGTGATTGAGCGGCGATTTTGCAGATAAGGCAGCTGCGAATTTTTCGAGGCGATAAAGCTGATAAAAATCGCCTTCAGTTCTTCTGGCGTGAAGCGGGCGGCGGGCAGATATTGATTTTGCAGGACATAGTATCCGCCACCGCGCCCAAGCTCGGACGTCAGCGGAAAACCCAGCGCCTGAATCTCGTTTATGTCGCGGATCGCCGTCGCGCGGGAAATCTTGAACTCTCGCTGAATCTCGGCAATCGTAAAATGCGCGCGGTTATTGATGTAACGCATGATCAGGTTCACTCGTTCTGTTTTCTTCATGATTTTATTATATCAAAAATGTAGCATAAAAAGTCAGCACTGACGGATATACATTTTCTGTTTTCAATAAATAGTATCATTTTTTGATACATTTGGCACATAGAATCAGTCTTGTAAAGAATTAATCCCACAAAGGAGAGAACAAAATGTCTAACTACTCCATCAAAACAATCTCAGAAAACTACAAAATGACTGCTTTCGGTGTTTCATTTGACGACTACAACGACTGGGCAGGTAATGCAGCAAAAACGGCAGCGAAAAAAGCTGAAATCACTGAAAACGGCAAGCTTGCTGAACTGCTCGCACTCGCTGACGGGCAAGAATATCAAATCAACTACAACCTCGACCGCAAGCCTTGGCGCGGCTTCGGCGTAATGGGTGAGTTCAACGTGGAAGGCGCGGTCGTCCTAGATTTCCTCGCTGGCGAGTACCTCGTCGTGCCTGGGACAGGCGCTGACAAAGACCGCCTTGCTGACGAAATCACAGGCAAAGTTTTCGGCGGCCTGATCCAAGAAATCACAGATTACAAATATGTTGGTCCTGGTAACTCAACGTTCGTTAAAGCAAATGAAACAGGCGAATTCTACGGCGAAATGTGGCTTCGTGTAAATAAAGTCGAAAACTAATCCTTGTTAAATTTAACAACTGAACAAAAGGAGCAATCACATGGCAGATTACACACTCGAACACAAAAAATCATTCACATTGACCGCTTATGGTTTTTCAATCCAGTCGAATTTTCAAGACATGCCAGCTATGCAAAAAGAAAAAAACGAGTTTTGGGACAAGCTCAAGGCTGACGGGCGTTTTAATAAGCTCAAAGACGCCGCAAAAGATGATCGCGAATGGTCTGTCAATGAGGTTTATCAAGGAAAACCGTGGAATTATTTTGCGGTTGAAGCTGGCAAATCAGTGGTTGACGCAACGCGCATCATCGAGTTTCCAGAGAGCGAGTACATCGTGGTCGCAGGAAATGGCGACAAGGAAACTTTGTTTGATCAGCTGACTTACCGTGCTTTTGGCAACGTCTTGGCCCAAATCACTGATTATGCTTACATCGGTGGTCCAAATGCGACTTATCGCAAAGATAACGGCGACGGCACTTTCTACGGCGAATTTTGGGTGCCTGTGGTTAAAAAATAAGGGTATTGTTCCTTGCTTTATCCTTCGGAATACTCCTTGTGTAGCATGATAAACAATACCAAGAACAACGATCTTATAATTACAAACAACGTCACCCGCATCGTGGTGACGTTGTTATAAAACTATTACACTTCTATCCCTGTTTGCCCTCGACGGCGATCAGTAGCACCGCGGCGGCTAGGCCCAAGCGGCGATCAAGTTTGTCGTTGTGGTCTGCCGAGAAATCGAGTTTTAGTTTTTGGACGAAAGGGTTGAAATTCTGTTTGAATTCTGCGACTGTGATCCCATTCATCTCCACGTTGTAATGCTGAGGAATCAAATTCGTCAAGAATCTTCGCAAAAGAGCAAGCAGCACCTTATCTTCCTTAACCAATCCGATCTCCGACTCACTTGAGTTCAAAATCGCCCATTCATCCTTGAAGATCGACTTCACCCCTTTGCGTCGCAAAGATCCTATCTTGCTCCCGGTTTCAACATCAACTACGTCAAAGGTTGCGGAAAAATCAATGACGCTTCGAGCTTGAATGCTGATCAAACATTCTTGCATGGTTTCATCTCCGTATATTCGGATGTCTTCCTTCAACTTGAAGGCTTTCATCTTCGAGAACAGAATTGGCTTTTCATTCATGTCGAAGATATCGATTTTAGCTCCAACTAGAGAAAGGATCTGTTTCCTAACCACGAATTTATGATGATTGAATTTCGGATTCATTTCTTCGCCCCCCTACACTCTAGACTCAACTGAGTCTTTATTTATTAAATTTCGACAGAATTAGGGAGTATTCCTTTTTATTTCCGATTTCAGTTCATTTCGTGATTTTGGTTAACTTGCGACTGTTCCCTTCCCTTGCCGGAGGAATTCAAGTACACGTTGCAACAGCAACGCTGTCGCGTCAGCGTCATACGACGGCAAACTGCTGTCTGCGAAGCAATGTTGATCACCTTGGTACAAAAAGAGATCGGCATGATTGGCCGATGCCACGAGCTCACGTGCCGCCTCAATGTCACCCTCGTCAACGAAATAGGGATCTGCGTCCATGCCGTGAATCTGCACCGGCAGATCCACTGGCCAGGGAGATCCGAACATCGAGGTCGGAACGCAGGAATAAAAGAACAACGCGCCACGGGCGCCTTCAATGGACTGGGCGAGCTTCTGAGCCGCTACTACACCGAGCGAAAACCCCGCATAGACGATCTCACGCGGAAGCTCACTAGCCACACGTGTACAGCGCGCCATTATCTCTTCGAACCCAATCTCCTTGACATAGGCCATGCCCTCCTCGATAGTGGTAAACAAGTGACCGTCGAAAAGGTCAGGAACGTGTACAGTGTGCCCCTCCTCTCTAAGCTCGTCAGCAAAGGTGTAAATCCCCTCTGTCAGTCCGAGTGCGTGGTGAAACAAAAGAACCTCGGCCATTTCTCTTCTCCTCCCATGTGCTACATGATAAAAATCTGTTCTGTAAAGTCCATTTTAGACGTTAATCGCAAATAAGCGGACTTCTTCATCTGTACCCTCATATCGGATCATGCTTTCAAAATGTAACCCTAGCTTTTCTAATAGTTTGGCCGACGCATGATTATCTTCAGTGGTAATAGCCACAATGCGTTTTAACGCTAAAACGGATTGCGCATAACTCATCACTGCGGAAGCAGCCTCAAAGGCGTATCCTTTCCCCCAGAACTTAGGTAGAAAAGCAAATCCAACATCTACATCTTCTAAGAAATCTCTTTTTACCAAACCGCAGATGCCGATCGGAATGCCTCCATCCTTCAACTCTGTCAAATAAAACCCGAAACCCAAACGTGCATACATTTTTAGAGCTCCGTTTAAAATATAGTCCTGCGCATCATCGATGGTTCTCACGCCTTTATCGCCTATGTACTGGATCCAAGAAGGATCGTTCAATAGCTCAAGAATAAAAACCGCATCCTCAATTGATTGTTGACGAAGAATCAGCCGTTCTGTTTCTAGTACTTTCAAGTTAGTTGCCCCCAAACGTTTAAATAGGATATGTATAATTATAACAAAAAAAGAGCGACTCCGTACCACAAGAGCACCCTTTCTTTGGCTTTCAGCAAAGTAGTCTGCTTCTTCTCTCAGATTCAGAGAACTACTCCAAAATCTTCTGCGCAATGAAGGCTAGATCCGTAATATCGATTTTTCCATCATGGTTCGAATCTAAATGTTTGATGCTCTCCCAATCCGGACTTTCCGACGTTTTGCCGTAATTCGCAGCCACTATACTCAGATCGCCGATCGATACTTTACCGTCATTGTTCATATCTCCCGGAATACCGGCAGTCGGCAGCACGATCCGAACCTGCATGGAGGCTGGAACCGGCACGATTTCGTTCCCTTGCGCATCGCCAAGGGCAGCACGGGAAACGGACACGGTTGCTGTCGCAGCTTGCGTTACGGCTTTTGCTTTAAAGGTAACTTCCAATACGACCGGTTTGCCGGTAACGGCATGTTCCCCGCCTTCGCTCGCTACGATGAAGCGCAGCTTGCTTCCCGTATTCTTCGTATCAACAATTCGAATCCCCTCAAGTAACGGCTTAGCCGAAACGTATTCCATCTGGCTCGCATCGTAAGCCAGCTCAATATCCTGGGCGTACACTTGTTGCGAGACGCCTGTAAAGCCGAACCGTAAGTGAAACGGATCTCCGCCTATAACCTGATCCTCTCCGGTTAGTACGGATGATGGGACAACCTGTCCGAACGGAGTTACTACAATCTTGTCAAAATCCGGCGCGTAATCTCCCGCAGTGCTATTGCTAAATTTCAATGCATTCGAGCCTGCATTCAGATTTACTTTAATGACCTGAGTCCCCACAGTTGTCCAGCCCCCTGTAGAAGGGAAAGTCACGGGTATAGTTGCAGCGCCATTAATCGACAAATCACCTTTCCGGCTGCCCCCGCCGTTTATATAATGGATCGCGAGCTCATAACTGCCTGCCGTCTCCGCTTGAATTTGGTTGAATTGCAGCGAATTTCCGCTTCCATTTCCAACATTACCCACGATATAACCGCCTGATGCGCCGCTATTCGCACGTTTATCCGCTGTTCCACTTAATGTGTTGGCATCCGCTTCAGCCTCATAGCTCACACCTGTAGGTTTAGGAACTGGAGTCGGATCGTTCGTTCCGCTAATTTTCAGCATTACACTGCCATGCGCAGGCACGGTGGCCGTATAGCTGGCCGTATACGTCCCCATCTCTTTCTTCTGCCATAAATCACGCACACTAAACCGGTCCATTAGACCAATTTGATCCGACGTCACCGTCATAGCAGCCGGCGCATCCGTACGGTTCAACAAGACAACGGCGCGACTGCCGCTGGTCCGGCTTATAAGCGGCTTCGCATAGACTTGTAAACCAGGCGTGGATTCGGCCACTTTGGTCCCTTGAATGCCAGCCACATCCTGATCCACGGCAATGACTTCCGCATTCGTAACGATATCGGCAAATTTACTGCTGTAAGAGCCCGGCTCATCTAAAGTGGTTACATCCAAACCAAGCATAAGCGGAGCCGCCAATAAGGCCCACATACTGAAATTAGCTTTGGATTCTTCGTAAGATAAGCTTTTTTGGCCGGGATATTTATCCGCTATTACGCCAACTTCTAAGCTGTCCGGGTCATTAAAATGCCCAGGACCCGCTACATCCGCATGCGGAGAGGTCTGATCGATCTCATAGAGCACACCCTTCCAATAATCTCCCTGATTATCGATATCGTAACCAACCCTCCAGGTATTCCCGATACTTGGGGCCCATTTCCAAGGCTGCTGCTTACCCCACTCGCAAATATTAAACAAGATATCACGTTTCGGATTCGCCTGACTTAAAGCGTCCTTGAATTGTTGATATTGGGTCTTGAAGTCGAGTCCCATCGCATCTGCACCGCATGCATCTACTTTGACATAATCGTATCCCCATTCAGTAAACTGATTTACATCCTGCTGATAATATCCGTAACTTCCCGTGTTTCCTCCGCATCCAATTTGGCCAATATCGGTGTAAATGCCAATCTTCAACCCTTTGCTGTGCACATAATCTGAGAGTGCTTTCATTCCGCTCGGGAATTTTGTTTTGTTTGCGGTTAATTTGCCATTAGCATCTCTGCTGCCTTGCCAACCGTCATCAATATTGACATACTTGTACCCTAAGTCACGCAAACCGCTGCTCACCATACTGTCCGCCACTTTGCGGATCAGTTCTTCGTTTACGTTAAAACGAACCGCATTCCAAGTGCTGTAGCCCATAGGCGGCGTTGCACCCACAATAGTTGTATCCTGCATTTCGGGCTGGACGGCGGCCGTTGCGTCATATACAAATGAAACAGCGCCAATCAACGAAACGGAAACAAGGGTACAGGCCAAACCTGCTTTTTTCATAAGGTGAAACAATTTCATACCTCCTTTAAAGTTAATAGGAATTTCTTCATTTGCTCCTTTAAGTTTTACACCTTTATCATATTGGTTTATCCAGCGTACAACCATTGAATTTAGTCCTGTAAATAGTTGATATAGTACTATCTTTAGGCGCAAACTGTCATGATATATTTATGCAATCTGCTAAACGCAAAAAGGAAGGGCCATCCCTCCGTCATTTCCATGGCAGCGGACAGCCCCTCGTATTCATTAACTTTTGCTTAGCGGAATCGCCTCATGCACCTTGCGTCGCCATTCGCTCCTAATGATTTACTCTATATTTTTTCTGGCCACGAACGCAAGATTTTCAATATCAAATTTGCCATCGTAGGTTGTACCTCCCTGATATTACAAGTTTTTTCATATTTACATCATAGATTTGTGAAATCCAAGTCAATATACGGAATATCATTTTTTATATTATTAATATAAAAAGTTAAAGCTTCCTTATTCCAATCACTCCAATTATCAAAGTTACCCATATCAGAACTACGGTGTATAAGACCAATAACGATAGCTTGTCTTAAATTAATAAATAATGGAATGGCATCTAGTGAACTACGGCTTAATGTATTTTCTTTGGAGTATCCTTGGAAAAAGTTTAAAAAAAATCGTTTTGTTATTGTCCTTCGTTTATTCACATCTGAAATAATAAATGGAATTGGAGTTTCATGAAATATCGATGTTGCTATTTCAGATGCAAACCAACTGTACTCGCATTGATCAAAGTCAATGATGCTCGGGTGATCTTCATGATTCAGGTAATTCCCCGGACTAATGTCTCCATGAATAAGTCCAAACGAATCTCTGTCTCTTGACAATGATTGAATTTGACTTATTATTAACTCAAATTTATGTTGAAGCATCTCACTAGGTACATAATTTTGAAATTTTGTAACAGCTGCATTTTCAGTCCAATCGTATCTTTTTTGATTAGGAGAATACTGTTTTGATAGCTTATGCATTTTACCAGTAAACCTGCCAATTCGTTCATAAAAGATATCACTTTCGACGCAAATTTCAGCCCTTCTGCCGGGAGCGAATTCAAAAGCAGTTGCAATAAAACAGTCATCAGCTTGTTCAATAACTTCAACATATTCACCTTGATTAGAAAGTAAGGCTTTAGATACATTCATTCCGGAATCGGCCAGATAAGAAATAAACTCGATCTCAGCAAGCGTCATCTCCTTACTCCTATGTGAACTATGAGCAATCCTTAATATCACATTTATTGATTCACGTTTCCCTAAGAACACAAAATTTTGAAAACCGTCAAGTTCTATACTATCTGCAAAGATAATTCCAAACCGACCTGCTGCCTCTACAAAAATTTCTTTTGTAAACTTGTCTTTAATAGAACTTTCGATATGAATCTCCTCCAAATAAATAATGTTTTATTTCTTATGGAGTGCCGTACTGATATCCCCGTTTTCCGAATTAATCCATAAATTAAATCTGTACCGATTACAATCCTCATTTTTTAATACCCCTTTCAAAAATAATAACAAATTAATATTGAATTGGTTGATAAAAAATGATTATTGTTAAATTATCCCTTTCGTTGAAAAGGGCTGCCATGCGGCAGCCCTTTTAATATTGAACTTACGAATATACTTTCCCCAAGATCCCAAATCGACCTTTTCTCTTTCAATTAAATTAACAAAGTTCCAATTCACATCCCCACAACCCTTGCATAGAATCGGATAACATTTTGGTTCATTAGTTGCTGAAAAAACAGTTAAGAAACTTTTCCAGTTATCGTTTTCGTTAGCTTAATCTCACCGTCTAACTGCTTTAAGAAATGTATCCTCTGTTTTTACTGCAATAGCCTCTTTCACGTCGTTATCTTTAATTTTATAAAGTTCAGTGCCGATCTGATATGCGTTTGAGAAAGCGTCTACAACATAGTGCTCGCCACTTTTATTGGAGTAAGACTTTACTTCTCCAACTTTTTGTTCAATGCCTTGATCATCTACTTTTTCATCAGATACCCTGTAATTTAATCCCTGAAAAATTATAATCTTCAATGATTGACTATCTGATACTTCTGGTTTTTTAGTATCAGTACATGATGATAATATGCCAAGCAACAGGACATTTAATAAAAATATAATGAGTCTTTTCTTCAAGAAGATTATTCACCCCGTTCTTTTGGATTCAGTATTATCATACGAATTCTACCACATCCTATGGAACTAAACTGCCCAGTTAGCATGGAAATGGCAGCCGATCGTTACCGACTAGCTTAGAAACCTCGTAATTTAATTTCTTCAAGTAATTGATTAATAATAAGTTGAGTAGGCAATTCGCCTTTAATGGCTATGTCTGAACTGGGTTTCACACTTTTATTCATCTCCAAGTATGCATTCCGTCCACGGGATAAATAGTTGATTAAATCATTTTTCACTTCAGTAATCGGATTATCCGTATAGTCTCGAAGTAATCTTCTTGCCATTGCAATATCCAACGGTGTATCAATAAAAATCGCCATATCAATATAACTGCTAATTCCTTTATTCAAATAAGCAAAAGGATAATCAAGTAGGATATATTGAAGAGATTTATTATGTAAGTGGAGCTGAATATCTCTAATTAATGGAGTCAGATTCCATTCGTTATAATCCGCTCCTTTTTCGACCCATTCGCAAATGTCATACCATTATTTCGATCAACTAGTGAAGGAGCAGTATTACGTAACATCATTATCTTGAATTACACCAAACATTCCTGTCATTCCTTCATGCTTTTTAAAACCGTATTTATTATAATAAGATTCTTTACCTTGCGCTGCAAACAAACCAATAAATGATTTTTCAGGAGCATATTCCTTTAAGTAGTCTTTGATTGTTTCCATTATTAATTTGCCTATTCCTTGATTTTGATGCTCAGGTAAGACTGCTATATCTTGAATGTAGAAATAGATTCTCCCGTCGCCAATAACCCTGCCCATTCCAATTACTTCGTCTTGGTATTGGATGACTACACCAAATAGTGATTGGTTTAAAGATTCTTCTGCAACTTCGAAATTCATATAATCTTTCCAGCCAACCGCACAACACAGCTTTGTATATTCTGATATCGTTGGAACTCTTTTAAGAATTGTTAGATTATTTTCCATATAACTCTCCTAAAATTCGAATAAAAAACCACCAAGAATGGTGGCTATTGCTTAAAACTCTATCGTAGATTATATAATGTCTTCACTAAATTTTAGAGAGTATAACCGAAGAAATCATTCCAACAACTGGAATCCAAAACATGTATGATTTTAAAAGTCCAACTATCCAATTATGTTGCGCGGTTACCATTTTTGCGTGGTCGTGATTTCTTTGTAAATCGGTTAAAGCGCCTGTTGAATTCCAAGTATTGATATAATTAGACCTGCCTTCACTTCCAAAAGGAAAAACTATAAGTGATATCACCAAAAGACCTAGCGAGCCCATAAAAACATAATCTGATATCTGTTGCAGCATGTTTAGCGCTCCTCTCATAGCTTTACTAATCTAATTATAAATGAATGATGAAATTAATTCCATTTTTATCCACGGGATCGAAACTTTGCAATATCAGATACCCTTGAAATGACAATGAAACCAACAGTGTAAAGTGAAGGCTATCAAGCGGCAACTCCATTAATAAACTGTGAAAAAGGCATCCTTGTTCAAACCAAGTTGCCTGCTTTCAATTACATAACTTTCATCCAAAAGTGTCTAGTTTACACTATTGTGTCCTATTAGTTCAACCATTAATAAGCTCCGAGCTATGTAATATCTTTTAGTAAATCTGTTAAGCCATCTGGATATAGAATTCGTTTCCCTTGTTCAAAGTCAGTTATAGGTATCCATTTTGCACAAGTAATTTCTTTTCCTTCAGTAACATTAAAGCAAATTATTTCGTACAAACTTGGATCAGTAAATTCAACGAGATATATTTGTGTTATTTCATGTCCTATATTCTCATCAACCTTAAAAATATTTTCTAGACACTTAACATAGCTTTTGATCGCTATTTCAAAACCCAGTTCTTCATAAAATTCCCTTACAAGTGTCTCTCGTGAATGTTCTCCGAGTTCAATCGTTCCACCAATTGGTCTGAAATAAGAACCTATTCCTTTAGAGTGCTTTCCAATTTTTTCTTCAACGAGGATCTCTTTATTTCGTGTAACAATACCTAAGACATTGGCACGTGGATACATAAATTCCCCCCTCGAAATTTATCCATTTCTAGTAAAAAATCGTTCTGTGCTTCCGTACTGTCCTCATTGAGCTCCGTTAGTGAAGTCACGTAATTAGAAAAATGCGTACAGTCCGTCTTCAAAATATTTGTATTCACGGTCATTTAATATCTTTTTTCCGTATCCTTCAAAGAAAGCATCAATCTCTGAATTAGTTTCAATAGCATTGGGCTTTGGGCGAATCGCTAAAGATAAATCATATCTTGGGTCTCCAAACGCTTCATCGACCGAATAATGTTTAAGATTAGATTCTGCCTTCAGCAACATCTCTTCCAACCAAACCGAATCCCGCTTTATTTCTTTTGGGCATGGTGTTGAATGAATTTGAGCTAAGAATGCACCAAATTCAAAAATCATTTCATGCTTCTTATTCCTATTCTTCACACCAGGTAATGCTTGTCTTAAAGTTTCCCCTTCGAAATACTGCAGCAATGCCCACGATTGCCCCTCTTCTCTTTGCTCCACAAATCGGTAAACGTTGGGGATTGGTAACGGTGTTTTGCTTAGATATTTGAGGACGTGCATTTCATTTGACAACCAAGAACAATTCCGCTCGCCCCGTGTTCGTTTCAAAACAAAGCGCCACTTTGCGCTTTCAACTATTCCAACATCTGATGTATGACCTTGCCTTGGAAATTTGATGTCTTTTACTGAATCTAGGTAGTCAATTATTTCGTTGGGGATTTCATGAACGTTGATTGGAAGCATAAAATAACCACCTCTATGTTTTCCCTTATTTTAACAAACTCACTGTTTGAACTCTACTGCCCGTTCCTCGTGGAAACGGCAGCCGATCGTAATGGCCGGCTGCCGTAGTGGCTGTATTAAGCTATCGTTCTCACGTAAATAGGCTCAAAGGAGGTATGGCTGTCAATGAGAAAAACACATAATGTAACAACCTTCTCGATCATGGTGCTTTGCGCCATCTTGTCGCTGGCGGGCACGGATTTGGTGCTGCCGGTTGTTCCTCAGTTACCAAATCTGTTATCCTCGGATGAAGCGACGGCGCAGTTAGTACTTGCTGCATACGTTGGAGGCAGCGGGTCAGTTGACTTCACAGACTTCCACTATACCAGATAACGGCAGCTGATTGTGTGCCAGCTGCCACCTGTATTATACGCTGGACTCTCTCGTGTTTCGAATATTACTTAATACGAATTTTATATGGTTGTCGAATGTATGAAGGATAATCGTTGAGGGTTAAGGTCAGCGGCTGTTTATAAGATTGATTTGCAATATAGTACAAAGAGTGTTGCTCTCCTGGTTTTGATCCCTCCATATACCCTCTAATAATCTCATGAAGATCGTGCTCCTTATAGCGGTTGCCTGCCGCATCAGTAAACTCCCCATCACCTAGTGAATACATCATCTTGTCTGTACTGTCGAGTCCTTTTAGGACAAAATCAAGTTTCGTATAATTATCGTTTTTCGTTACCGAGTATAGATCAAGCTTCCTGTCCGGTGCCTGAAGCAGCTGCCCTTTCTCCGTGTCAATTAAGAGATAAGTTTGGTTTTTGTCGAGTGCCCGAAACCAACTTCCTTCGATGGTCAAGGACTTAGGTGAATTAAAATACGGACTTTCAAAATGATAAACAGGATGATCCTTCACCATATTTGCCGAAGTATTTCCCCAAACGGTGCCTTTGTCATCGACCAGTCGGATATCACCTGGTCCGAAAATCTGTTTTGTATTGTTCTCGTCGTAATCTAAATATAGAGAAACCCGCAATGGGGAAACGACGGCTTTGGCGAAGGTGATGCTCTGCCCTTCGATCTGGATGGACTGCCCAAGCACATACTCGTGTTGAAGTCCGGCAAACCGTGCCCGATCAATCGGTATTTTCACGTCGAATTCCGTTCCGCCAATATTTACCAGCCCGGAGATTGGCGTGTTCTCCGTGCCAGTAATCATCTCCTTGGGAACATTTGACGAGTTTGGTGATTCTGGCCTTTTGAGATTCACTTTCAGCACCACCTCGTCAGACAGTGAATATCCTTGCACTAGTTGGAAATCTGCTGTTCCGCGTCGAATGCCCGTTTTCTTACTATCTTGCTTCGTCTCCTCCGGATAGTTGAACCCGACTGACGCCTCCATTGGCTTGCCTGTGGTGTCCGACAGACTGAACCGATCAAGCAGGACGGATTCATTCCCATTAGGCAGTTGAATCTCGTAGAACACTACCATCCGCGAGTCATCCACGATGATTCCTTGGACCGTGAACTTCATTCCCTCATGCTCCTCGGATATGCCTACAGTCTGGATGAATTCATTGTCCACCGCTAGCTTTATTCCTTTATCGTAGGAGTTGTTGATCAGATCAACGAACTTTTCAAGTCCAGGGATATCTCTGATCATTGAGGCAAATACCGGAGAGACCTTAATTGTGAAAATACAGGAAAACAATATAAGAACGAGCGTAATGGTGCCTACAATTCGTCTTCTGAATTCCTCTCTCCGGCGTTTGATCTCTGTTTGTCCCTGCCGAATACCAGCCGCGATGGCCGCCTCAATACGCTCGGAAATTCCAGCGTCGATTTCTTTCTCAGACGTGTTGTGCATGTTCACCCTCCTTCCGCAATGCGATCCGAAGTTCATTTAATGCTTTGTGCAACCATGTTTTCACTGTGCCTTCCGGCTTCTCCAACAGGTTGGCGATTTCAGACAGTGTCATATCCTCGTAATATTTGAGGATAATAATGTGGCGTAATTTAGGCGGGAGTAAATCAACGGCCACTTCAAGAAGGATTTTGTCATCCATTGCCAGATCCGCCGCAAGATGCTCGGGCAATTGAAATAACGGCATGACTTTACGCTTTCTTTTCTGTTCATCGATGCAGATACGGATAAGGATGCGTATTAACCAAGTATGAAAATATCTTGGCTCTTTTAGCTTTGTGAGCTTGGTATAGGCCCGGTATGTCGTTTCTTGAATAACCTCTAGCGCATCGGTTTCATCTTTAAGGTATGCAAAAGCAATGGAGTAAAGCTTCTCCTTTTTGGAGCTGATCAAATGGTGAAACGCCTCATGGTCACCTCGTTGTGCTGCGATCACCTGTTCTTCTGTAGCCACTCCCTTACCACTTCCCTTCCTCTATTAGACTGTCGAACCCCCTAAACGGTTTTTCTGTTTAATAAATATTACCATTATTGGTCGCAGGTCGCGCGAAGACCCGTAGGCGTTACATTCATCAAGGAATGCATTCCTACGGGTCATGTTCACTTTCCAAAATCACTAACTACATTGTTTTTTCGCTTTGTGCGCTAGCATAACGCTCATTTATCCGGTACGAATTCTGTAATAAGTAGAAACCGATAAAACCGCAGATCGTGATGCCAAAGCAAATACGGTACAATACGGGTGCACCTAGATTCTCGAACATCCAGCCGCCGAGTATCCCTGCTATGATTCCGGATATACCTCCCCATGTCAGACCATAAACCGCTTGCCCACTGGATCTGTATTCACCGGGGACAAGGTGCGAAGTAAGCTGTGTCCCAACGTAATAGTAGCCACCGAATGTTATGGCATGCAGCAATTGGATGAATATGACCTGGATAGCCGAGCTCGCGACAGACATCAATAACCAGCGAGCCGAAAAGAGCAGACTGATCACGGTCAACCAACCCAGCATTGTGCGCGAATTTTTCTTCAAATACCGATCCAGCAGCAAAAATACGGGTACTTCCAGAATGGCTGTGGCAAAGGCAGCCCAACCGACAACCGTATTTGTTCCTCCTAAGCCCCTAATGTAGATACTGAGAAAGGTCGTATTCATCGAGTTTGGAATCGATATAAGCACGCCCAAACAGACGAAGATCAGAAAATTTTTATTTTGAAATACCGTGAAATAGCCTTTGTTTGTAAATTTCTCTTTCTGCTCCCTTTCATTGCCTCTTGGCATCAGGAAGGTAAAGAATATAGTGAATAGCAGCATCGCATCGAATACAATCCAGAGCTTGTTAATGCCCAGCCAGCCAATGATCGGACCGGCAATGACCGCAATAAGCGCCCATCCCAGCGACCCCCACGCACGAAACTCTCCGAATTTACGATTAGTCCCCTCAATGACGTTAAGGATCAAGCTGTTGCTTTGCGTGAACAGCGGGCTTTGAAACATGAAATAAAACAGCATCAGACTGTAAATCAACGGGTAGGATTCCGTCATAAACACAAATTGCATACAAATGAAGTTACCGATCAGGCAAATAATCAGAATGCGCTTGTTGTTGCGAAACCGATCCGCACAATACGCCCAGAATGGATTAGCTACCAGACCGATGAGCGGGCCACCGGCTACAAGAAGTCCGATCTGCACAGGTGTAAACCCAATATCCTTCAGATATAACGCGAAGAATGTGCTATAAATAGCCAGTGCCCCATAGAGCACAAAGTTGAACACCTTCAGCATTCCAAGCATATTACGGCCAATCGTATGATCCGACATGATTCCTACATCCCTTACAGTTTGACATTGGTTGACTTCGAATACGCAATGATCTCCTCAGCTGCTACTTCACGTCCCAGTCCGTCGGACAGGTACACGCCTTCACTGATCAGCATGGTTTGCAGCGCAATCTCCGCAGTCGGCAGAAGAGGTACTCTTCCCTGCAAGGCCGCGATCCAATGATGTTGCGAGGAGCTGTACGCATCGTAGTTCTCCTTGAGCCTGCCCCAACGGAGCTCCATGTCATCTAGGTTCACGGTGCTGTCCATATCCATGTCCGCCATGGTCGTATGAAAGCTGAGTCTACCCGTCTGAGATATCGACGAATACGAAGGAAGCCGTATTCCACCCTTGCTGCCCATCATACTTGACCCTTCGAAACCTCCCATATGGATCGACCACGCCTCGATGAGATCAAGCGTTGCCCCGCCTTCGAATCGGATAAACCCAACACCCAGCTCTTCGACGTCGAACTCGGATTCTATTCTTCTCGCCTCGTCCATATCCATCTCTTGATAAACTTTGCCGGACACGCTCTTCACCTTCGGAAGATCCAAAAGATATAGCATTTGGGCAATGTGATAGACCCCCATGTCGAGCAAGGCGCCTCCTGCTGCGGTTTCCTTCCGATTGAAAAACTTGGTGCCATAGCCATCCACGAACGGACGTCCTCTACGGCGAAACCCTGTTGATCTGGCATGGTACAACTTGCCTAAGCTTCCTTCTTCAATTAACGCTTTGGCTGCTTTGGTCTCTTTCTTATACAGGGTGTTCAGTTGGATATGAAGCATCTTATTGCAAGCTTTGGCCGTCTCCAGCATCGTATTGCCGTCATAATAGGTCCCGGCAATCGGCTTCTCGCAATATACATGTTTCCCTGCCTCAAGAGCTTCAATGGTCACTGGAGCATGGAAGTTGTTATGGAGGCATACATCGATCGCATCAATGTCCGCCCGTTTCAGCATCTCCCTAAAATCGGTGTATACATCCTTGATTTGAAATTGGTCGGCTACATGCCGGGCGGCTTGCTCATTAATATCACAGACGGCGACAACCTCAGCATCCTCGATCTGAGCATAGTTTTTCAGATGCGTAATACCGATCAATCCTACACCGACAATGCCAATTCGAATTTTACTCATTTGTATTCGCTCCTTTGACTTCTGTTAGTTTATATTCGATAATACTTTTTTCATTGCAGCAACGGCCCACTCCACCTGAACATATTGATTGCCCGGCGCATTATCCTCAATTGCCCAATAATCTTTAAATCCTCTATCAATCAACGTTTGTGCAATACGAATAGCTCGATCTTCTGCAGCCAACGTTTTGCCTCCAAAATGAACATGGCATGCCCATGGCGCTATAATGGAGTCTCCTTGCTCAGGATCAACCTTCCAGCGGTCAACGTGTAGCAAAATACCGAAATTAGGATGGTTGACTGCCTCAGCGATCTGCTTCAGAAAATGAGGATTAAGCGAAGGTCCCATATGATTCTCCGGACCAACCTTACTGCCGAAATCAGCTGCAATCCGGCTATACTCTTGATATCTTTGTACGATATGCTCAAATTGCTCTTGGCTCATCTCGAAGAAATCGCCTTTTGGATCATTCGAATACGAGCCTCCTGTATCAATTCGCACCGTCTTAGCCCCCAGTATATCTGCTGCACGCAAATGCTTTAATGCATTGTGATATTGCAGCTCGCGTTTCTCCTTGTCGAGATCCCATAAAGAAGCGGTATCAATGGCAAAGTTAACGACTGTCATTTCTTTCTCATCCAGGGCTTCACGAATTTTATGAAGATAATCATCATCTGCCAATTCCCACACTGGCTTGCTTTTGTCCACAAAAAAACCGTTATACAAATCAACCGTGTTCAGACCGTAACGATATTTCACCGTTTCCAAATAACCAAAAACGTCCATTTTCCCTTGTACAAATGTGTTTTGGAACGAATACCCGCCAATAGATATCTTCATTTAGCTCATCTCCCTGACTTTTTGTTTTTTGCTGACCATTCATCCAATTGCTTCTGCTTCTCAGCAATGACCTTATCTATCCCTGCCGCATGAAGAGCAGCATTGAATTTAGGAAGGTTGACTTCTGGATCCAGAGCGCCATTCTCTAGACCGCTTTGGTATTGACGAACAACGTTTGTAATCGCTGCCAATTCCGTTTTTACCGGCGACGGGTTGTAGCTGAAACCAAGGGCTGCAGACTTTTTAGATTCTCGATTGTATTGATCCATCTCAATCCACAGATCGGGATTGTCCGTTATCCAAGTGTGCGATAGAAGTTGATTGCCAAACATCCACCCTTGCCGCATGTTGTAGCCGCTGTTTGTTGCATTGACGCCTGACGGGAAATCAATTGATTTGCCGACCTTTTCATAGTGCTTGCCCTCAATCCCCCAGTCGATGAGATTAATCAAATCTCTATCCGAGTTTAGCAAGTTTAAAAACATCATGGCCCGCTTCGGATCTTTGGAATTGGCAGGAATACCGAGCATAATAGCTGTAATATTGGTTGTACTTGTGATTTGCTTGCCGATATTGACCAGCTCAAGTTTCGTATTCGTACGCGTTTCAGTCTGGGCAAGCGCACCCGGCTTACCTTTTTGAATGACGCCGAAACCGACGTTAGCCTTGATTAAATCGACTGCTGTTTCTTTGCTTGTCGCCGCATCTTTGCTAATATAACCTGCTTCATACCAGCGTCTAACCGTTTTTAACAGCTTCGCGTACTCCGGCGTCTCAAATAAATTGACGACCTTGAGATCATCTAAACTATTTAACACACCAATATTGTCACCCAGAATGTCCCAACTGCTTTCCAATATACGATTTACGATAGGCGCAGAAGCACCTGGCTTGCCAAGCGGAGTTATCGTAGGCTCATTCTTTCGAATCGTCTCCAGAATCGGATCCAAATCGTCTAACGTTTTCACCTTACTTGCATCTAGTTTGTATTTATCCAGTAGATCCTTGCGCATCATAACGTTGGTATTGGAGGCAAAGTCTCTAATACTTGGAATGGCATAAACTTTCCCATCAACTTTGGTTGCTTCCAGTATCTCCGGTTGGAGGGCTTTAAGGATGTCTTGCCCTTGAGATTTAAGCAGATCGTCAAGCGGCAGCAATTGTTTTTGCGCTACCTGTCTTGAAAATTCCGTGCCTCCCGTAACGATTAGATCGACTTGTTCATTTCCGGTGAGCATAAGTATGGTTTGCTGATCCCAAGCTGCTGGTTCAATTCTTTCCAGTTTAACTGTCGCATTGATTTTTTTGAGCGTGATTTGGCTCATCTCTTTTTCAACCAATTCCAAATCCTTCTGAGCCGGTCCATAAAATACTAACTTAACCTCATATGGCGGCAGCTTCTCATCACCGGCTATAGTCGTTCCTTTATCTCCCTCAACCACAGTGGACTTGGTCGATTCTTTGCTGCAACCTGCCAGTATCATCGACAACAATGTCATGATCAAAAGCATAATATTTACCCTATTACGCATAGCAGACCCTCCAATTTTAATAGTTGCGATCCTTTTGGAACTCATTATCGCTTTATCCTTTGACTGCACCTACGGTAAGTCCCTTTGCAAAATACTTTTGAAAGAATGGGTAGGTCACTAGGATAGGGATCACGCCGATGGCGGCAATCGCCATTTTCAAACCATTGTTGGGAATACCGTCTGGTGTCCCCATGTCAGCAACAAAATGCGAGTTACTGGCCAAGTATTGCGCATTCAATAGAATTGTGTTGAGCAAGACTTGAATACTATACAGCTTGCTGTCCGTTATATAGATGAGCCCATTAAACCAGTCATTCCAATAATTGATCAATTGAAATAGGCCAACCGCTCCCAATACCGGGGTAGACAACGGCAGAACGATTCGAGCAAAAATTGTGAATTCGCTGGCGCCATCCATATAAGCTGACTCGATCACCTCGCTGGGAATATTCATTGTGAAAAATGTGCGAATCAAAATCACAAAGAATGCGCTTACAAGTAAGCCGGGAATCAGCAGGGCGAATAGCGTATTTTTGATCTGGAACACATTTGAATACATTAAGTAGGTAGGGACAAGTCCTCCATGAAACAGCATCGTGAAGAAGATAAAGAAAGAAACTGCGTTTCGAAGCGGCATATCTCTTCGTGAAATCGGATAAGCGAGTAACGTCATCACGATCAAACTAGTAACTGTCCCGATTACGGTTACGAAAATCGAGATGCCATATGCCCGAATCAGCATAGCCGGCTCCTTGAACAAGTACTTGTAGCTCTCCAGACTGAATTCTGTCGGAAACAACGTGTAACCGTTCTTGATAATCGAATTCTCGCTTGATATCGATGATGCAACAAGCAGGATGAAGGGCGTTAAACAAAGCAAGGAGATTACGATAAAGATACCATTCATCACCCATTGTTCCGTTTTCCTAGGCATCATTTCATCTCACTCCTTTTTAGAACAGTGAATTATCCGGATTAATTTTCTTAACGACATAGTTGGAAATCAGGATGATGATAAACCCAACAATGGATTGATATACCCCTGCTGCAGATGACATGCCGATGTCTCCGTTTTTGATCAGCGCCCGATAAACATAAGTATCGATAACATTGGTTGTTGGCATCAAGACACCGGAATCAAGGGGAACTTGATAGAACAGACCGAAATCTGAATAAAAAATACGGCCGATTTGGAGTAATGTCATGATGATAATCACTGGCATAATCAGGGGAATTGTAATTTGAAAAATTTGCTGCAGCTTATTGGCGCCATCGAGCGTTGCTGCCTCATAATACTCCTGATCAATACCGACTACAGCGGCAAAATAAACGACACTCAAGTACCCTGCTGTGCTCCATATCTTGACCAATGTTAAAATGTAAGGCCAATACTTGGGATCGTTGTACCACATGATTCCATCATGTCCCAGGAGCGGAAGGATCGTGTTGTTAATGAGTCCCGTTTCCATACTGAGCAACGAATAGACGAGATAACCAATAATGACCGAAGACATTAAATAAGGAAGCAATAGGATACTTTGATAAAACCGGGGTAAGAAACGATTTTTCAATTCATTCAATAATACGGCCAATGCGACTGCGACAGCCAGATTAAGGGCAATAAAGACAAGGTTGTACAAAATTGTATTCCTTGTAATGATGTAAGCATCTTCTGTTTTGAACAAATACTCAAAGTTTTTGAATCCGACCCACTCGCTGTTCATAATGCCCTTGGCGAAGTTAACATCCTTAAAGGCAATCGTGAGTCCGAACATGGGAACGTAATTATTGATGAGCAAATAGAAGACTCCCGGTATTAACATCAGATAAAGCATTTTGTATTTCTTCATCTTCTTTAAGTTCGCATTACTTACCCATGATGACATGGTTGTGGTCCTCCTTTCCGCAATGTAATGGTAATTTCGTTGCTTGTTAACATTGTAATCTTGGAGTCCCCTGCCGAGCCACTACTAAACTGACATGTCAGTAATACAATTCTGACCTTTGGGATTTACGATACTGATTTGGATTCATTTGTACCTCATGCTTAAATATCTTTGCAAAATAAGAAAAATTCGAATAGCCTACACTTAATGCAATGTCGCTTACGGACATATTGGTGGTCACGAGCAGCTCCTTGGCCATAGCAATTTTCTCTTCCACTATAAACTCCACAATGGATTTACCTGTCTCTTTCTTGAACCGTCTGGACAAATAATCCGGATGCAAATTGACATGTCGGGCAATATCCTCTCTAGAAATAGCCTCGTCAAGATGCTGCTTGATAAAGGTTAAGATTCTATCCATGACCGATTGGGTATCCTCCATTACATAACTAAACTTGATCGTCTGATCCAGCGCATATTTCACCCAGATCTGCAGATCAGTCACAGAACGTACAGCCTGCGACATTTGCTCGATCGATATCGCTTCCCCAAGAACCTGATAGGCTTGCCATTCTTTGAATTGAATAAAAGAATAAAGCATCTGTAAGAAATTCTGGAAAAATTGTTCCAGAACCTCTGCTTTCAATCCAACGACTTCCTTAAGCGAGTTCAAATAGCGTTCTGCTTCGGAAAGAATGGCGTCATAGGCGCCTTGCTCGAGCATCTTTAACCAGACGTTCATTTGCAGGACATCGATCGACTCCGAGCTCTTCAAATCCTCGCTCAAGAAAAAAACGTGGTTACTCCGATTCAGATTGCTATCCTTCATACAGATCAAGCTGTTGTATCTGGTCGCCATCTCATGGATCCATCCCTGCTCGCTTACATAACATGAAAGATCGCAGCGGAAAAATTTGTTGCAAGACTCGATGTAGATTTTACACAGCTGTCTCATATCCTCCATAAGATTCTCGGTCTGTTCACGTACAGGAAGGATCGCTACAAACATATCACTGCTCATGCGTACCAATTGGCCATGTTCATCGCCGTGAAGGATCATATGGTCCGCGGCATTCAGAAGCGCATATTCCATAAGCCTCTTATCTTGAGCATTCAACTTCTCCGCCCAGCGCTGAACGAAGATCAGAATCGGCAGGAAGGATTCCGTCTCTCGGATTGGCAGGTTTTTTCTGTGCAGTACATCCCGTATCCGCTCCGGGCTCGATAGGCTCTGATCCATCACTTCCTGCCAGAACCTCTCCATTAAAATAGATCGGTTCGTATGCCATAGATTGGCGAAATATTGGTTCTCTATCATGCTGACATGCTGTTCTCTTTTTTCACAAATCCTCTCTATCCCTCTTAGAACAACTGCTCGCAGTTCATTGAACTTAACAGGCTTGAGCATATAGTCAAGGCTTCCCAATTGGAGAGCTTCCTGCGCATAGGCAAAGCTTGAATGACAGGTTAAAAATATGGATTGCGTTAACGAATGTTGCTCTCTTACCCATGACAACAATTCAAGTCCGCTGCTCTGAGGCATCTCAATATCGCAAATCATAATGTCAATGGGATGTTCATCAAATATCCTCATCGCTTGCTTCGCACTATGAGCCACATGGATATGGGAGATCGACAGTTCTGCCCAATCCACTCCAGCTTGAACGGCTCTTACCGCATGAATCTCATCGTCAACGATCAGTAATTGATACATGTCATCTCTCCTCAGATCTCATTTTCAAGAACGAACGGGAGCCTTACCACTACCATTGCGCCCCCATCCGGATGATTGGATATTATCAATTTAGCCCTACTTTGGTATAGCAACCGTAATCGACGTCTGGCATTCCATATACCAATATACCCGTTGTTCTCATGGGCTAAGTCAACTTCTGACTGCCATTTGACTAACGCCTCTTCTGAGAATCCTTTCCCCGTGTCTCGGATTGTGATGCATAGATAGGGCTCCTGATCCTCGCATAGCTCCATGTCCACGGTTAACTGGATCGGTTCCTCCATCGTAATGGCATGTTTAATCGTGTTCTCTACGAAAGTTTGTATGATCAGCGGAGGAATCAATGCCTGGGAAAGCGATTCGTCACCGTTAATCTGATAAGTAAACCCCTCCTGAAACCTCATTGCCTGGATCTGCAAATAGTTGCGGGTGTGAGCGATTTCATCTTCCAGCTTGACGAACTCAAGATTATTCTGAAACATGAATCTCATATAGTTGATTAAGTACTCCGACATATCCTGTATTAATTGATAGTTTTGAAATTGGGCAAGGTTATAAATTGTGTTCAGCGCGTTCAGAAAAAAGTGCGGATTGATTTGCAGTTGCAAATATTTAAGCTCTGCTTTCTGTATGAACAGCTGCTCTTCATAGACGGTGATTTTTAATGCTTTGATCTCCGAAACCATGCTATTAAACACATCATTCATCAGTTCAAACTCAAAGGAAACAGGATATTGCTTAACCCGTTGGTCCAGATTGCCGTCGCGCACTCGTCTCATTACCTCTACGATCCGGTTAATGGGGAGTAAGATAATATGCCGCAGGAAGATATAAAAAATCGGCAAAATCATCAAGGCTCCTAAGATCACCAGGTACCAAAGGTGCTGAAGAAACGGGAGATGTTCCAAGATGACGCTATAAGGGATCAAGAACAACAGGGAGAAATTACCTTGCTTCGAATGTGTACTGACTTGTAAATAGTCATTCTTGTCAGTGATGGAAGCGTTGTCAATCATCGGTATGAGATTTTCTGTGACAAGCAGTGATTTCCCTTCAGGCCCTATATCCAGCAAGTCGAAAGGAATCATCAACTTCGATGCCTTCACCCATGCCCCAATATACACATCCCCAATTTTTTGTATTTTAACGATATAGTAATCTTCATTAATTTGATATGGAAACCATTTTTCGAAGTCCTTTTTCTGGAAACCCTCCCTCTCCCGAAGCATCTGAATTATCCCTGATTGGATCTTTTTTAGTTGTTCTATCGTCGCGTCGGATGGTTGATTCGTGATAAGTTCTTTATTGACCGATGAATAAATGAATAGATAATCCATCTCTTTGTAAGTATGGATATCTCTTTCCAATTTATTAAATAGATTGATTTTCGCCAAGAAATATTCGTCGCTATTCACTTTTGCAGATATATCCAGCTTAATTAAATCGTTCTCAAAAGCGACCATAGTTCGTAGATACTTATCAATCTCCTCTAAATTCCGGTCAATTTGATCCATGTATAACGCTACCAAATGGCGATTGGAATTGGCTACTTGCTCGCGAACAACTTTCATCCCGTAGTAATTATCGAAAATAAGCAGAAGCTGCAAAGGAATGACAAGCAGAAGAAAGCCCACGATCAGCTTGAATCGAATGGACTTATTCGAGAGTCTATGTATGAGTGTCATGCTTCATTAACCTCCAATATTAGTGTTACTCCAATTGTTCGACACTTCACCAAACATCCCTTTATTTACCATTTAAGATTCGAAATCCTGCATAAAAATAATAAAAGCTTGATTTCCCAAGCACTTCCCCCATATGGGGGATTTATTTTTCTTAAACTGCTGTGCTAAAATACCCTGAAAATGGATATTTACGTTGCAAGAACAGGAGTCGAATTAATATGCCGTATTATGAATTCAATGAGATCTGGACACCGCTTAAATTAATTGGAATAAGTTTTTATAGAGATGAAAATGGGAGGGCATGGGTCAAGTTCTTTCGAAAACCTAGGCGTTTACTTCATAATCGTCGTTAGACCCATCAGTCTGGACTCTTTTCACTCCTCAAAATAAAAAACCGCCATTATAGACGGTTTTTAATCGGACTATATTCTAGTCACACAAGTTTTATTTCAAGTAGATGTTAACCAACTGTGTTCCGCTGCAATTTCTTGATTCGTATAACCTCTCCCCAGCAAAGACACCACTTCTTTCTCCCGCTCGGCAACTAATGAGCCGTTCTTTTAACCTTCAGCACCGACCGGAAGATCAGCCTCAGAAGAGGCGGCACCGCAAAAAAGATAAACAACGTTCGGAACAACTGATAACAGGTAATCACCGATAAATCTGCATTTACTTCCTTGGCAATGAACGCCATCTGATCCATGCCGCCCGGCGAAAGACTAAGAAATGACGTGGCAGAAGTGATATCATGCAGCCGCGTCAGCAGCAGGCTTAACAACATTGAGCACCCGATCAGTGCCACTCCGTTCAACAGCGCGAGCAGTACAATTTTGACCTTATGCTGCAAGTTTTCCGGCTTCAGCAGCAGCCCGATGTAGCTCCCCAGCATTAGCTGCGAGAGGTTGAGTACGAATGTCGGCAATGAATGGCCTTCATATCCGGACAAATTCAGCAGTATTGTGCCGATCATCGGCCCAAGAAGGAATGCAGTCGGGAACTTGATTCTTTGTCCAAGGAGTGCTAGCAGTACGCATACGATTGCAAACAGCCATAAATGCGAGTACAAGACCTCCTGCCCTGTAGTTCCGGTGGAGTAAGTGGCTGTGGCACTGTTACTGCTTGTATTGTGAAACAGCGGGCTGAAGATGAGCAGCGGTACACAGAATATGATCATGATCAGCCGGGACACTTGCAAAAAGGTAACTATCGTCAGATCGATGCCTTTCATTTCTTCAGCCAGTGAAACCATTTGGCTCAGCCCGCCGGGAATGCTACCCATAAGCACGGTCGGAAAAGGAATACCGGACAGCAACGATATAATAAACGCGATGCCTCCAGCGCATACAAGTAATAGTGCAGTAAACAGAACCATCGTAGGCAATTGGTGCCCGATCTGCACCAGAGTCGACGCGGTGAACGACAGCCCCAACGTATAACCGATGATGATCATACCGGTATTGCGGATTGGACCAGGCCAGTAGAGCGTAAAGCCCCTCATTGCTTTGGAGCCGATTAGGACGAAAACCATCGAGCCCAACAGCCAGGGAATCGGCATATGGATCAATTGAAAGAAGAATCCGCCTAAGATGGCAATGGAACAAGTGACCAGAAACCGGAACCACCTATTCTGCTTCCATGTTAAGCTTTGAGGTGAATGACCATCGCCGTTCATTACAAACTCTCAGTCAATTCGTCAATCACGGCTTGGACATCACCTTGGAATAGGCCTCCATGATAGCAAATGACATTGTCGATCGGATAAGCTTTGAATTTGCGCAGCGACGCAAGTGCTGTACTCAGATCAGGCGTAACTGCCGGATTGGGTCCTTTAAGCTTTCCATTCTCGACGACCATTGCATCACCGGCAATGAGGGTTTTGCTGGACTCATGGTACAAGCTAATATGTCCCGGCGTATGTCCGGGCGTATGAATGACCGTAAGACCTCCGCCGAATGGCAGCTTCTCCCCGTCTGCCAGCAGTCGGGTCACATTTTTTACTTTTCCCGAAAAAGTGGTCTCGAATGCGGGCGCAAGGTCCTGAGGTAAAGACGCAATCAGCCCTTTTTTAAACTCTTCGCTTAACTTGATCATCGGTTTCAAGCCATCGATATAAGGCTGGTCGTCCACATGCGCATATACGTCCACGCCCTCGCTCTTGAACTCCGGTAAGCTGCCCACATGATCGAGATCCTGATGGGTAAGAATAATGGAATGGGGTTTCGTCGGTTCAATACCCGCTTGGGTCAAAAGTTCCATAATGGTGCCGCGACTTCCCGGCATTCCGAGATCCACTAATGCATAAGCGTGCTCGTCTCGGACGACGACTGGATGGATGACCATCTGGTTCCCACCAATCTGTAAAGTAATCTCCAACATTTCGATATGTTCATTAATTTTCATGTTATGCCAAAGCTCAGAGCCTTGGCTCACCTCCTTGGTTTTTGTGTATAAAACTCACAAGTTCATTATATGACTTTATAGTTTTTTGTGTCAATTCCTTTATTGACCATCAGGGTTAGACATGTCAGAATGTGTAGAGGTGGTGAAAATGGAAGAATTCAAAAGACAACAAATCGTTTATACGGCTATGCGCATTTTCAAAGAAAAAGGGTATTTTGCTGCCTCCATGCAGGACATCGCGGAAGCTTGCGGCATGGCCAAAGGGAGTATCTACAAAGTATTCCCCTCAAAGGAGGATTTGTTCACCGGGATCTTCGTCGAGGTTCACCGGACGTTCTTCGAAGAAGCCCGGGCGCTTGACCGGACACTTAGGTTGGAGGGGCATCCTCCTAAGGAAATTTTGCGCCGCAAGATCGTGTTTCAACTGCAATTTATGCTCGAAAATTACTTTTTCACAAGCGAATTCAAGGATTTGCCGATCACTAGCAACGACAATTTTCTGCATGAATGGCGTAAGAAACGTGCCGATCTGCTTGCCATGCACCACGAATGTTTCCATGAAGCGTATGGCGAGCCCATTGTCCCTTATCTAGGAGATACCGTGGCTATCTTCCGCGGCATGTTGAAGGAGTATTTAGCTCATGCGGTTCAAGCCGTGATTGCAGTCCCGATGGCTGATTTGGGCGGTTTCCTTACGGATCGAATAGATGCTATCGTCGGCGACTTGATTTCAAGCCGAGCGGAGCCTGTGCTCAAAGCATCGAGCGCTTATTTCAACGACATTAACCCGTTGGACAGCAGCACCCGTCAGATTAACATTGAAGCGTTTCTGAAATTCGTTGCCGTCAAGATCGAGGAACTGCCCCAGCCAGCACGCATTCGGGAGGATCTTCGAGAGGTCATCGATCTGCTTCAACGCGAGCTTGAACAACCTAAACCGAGCGGCACCCTCTTGCGGGTATATATCACCTTCCTTGATACGGTCAGCGATTTGAAACCTTATGTGCACCAGTTCAGCCTCATGCTGAACCATGCGTTAACGCAGTATGATAAATAAAATGTCGTTATCGCATCGCGACAATCAATCCCAACATTTTTTAAGGCCACCCTTTGCGGATGGCCTTAACTCATATTGACAATAACAAAATCGCTAGAGATAAAAAGAAACTATCGAAATCGTCCTCTCCAATAAACGTTCCCATATATTCAATTTATCAAAATAAGTATCAGAAACACGCATTGATATCCGAAAATCATCCTCTAACTTTTTCTGAATCTCAGCAATAATCGGTCCATCATAAATCGAGCATACTGATTCCTTATTCAGATAAAAGGTGCGAGTATCAAAATTAGGGGTGCCCGTCATCACATGCTTTCCATCAATGCTCATAACCTTTCCATGAAAAAAACCGTTTTGATATACATAAATTTCCGCCCCATGTTTCAAGAGTTCTCTTAAGTACGGGTATGCAGCTTGTTTTATCAAAGGGAAATCACTAGTAAGCGGAACTAAAATTTTTATAGAAACACCTCGTTTTCTTGCCTCCAGCAATTCATCCTCCATTTTCTTTCCTGGAATAAAATAAGGTGAGGCAATCACGATCGAATGACTTGCCTTCATGATCCAGTCTTGATACCGCTCCGCCAATCCTTTTCCGTCCGTAAATAAATACTCATAACGCGTATTTCCGTTTTTAAGGAATCTAGTATGGACAGGAAAACTGTCACCCGTGTTATTTTTCCAATCCAGCAAAAATTGTCTTTCCATTTCTTGAGCGCCGTCACCACTGATACGAAAGTGATAATCCTCCCAATGGCCCAATCGCTTATCTTGATTTAAATGTTGCTTTCCCATATTAAAACCGCCAATGTATGCGGTCGTCCCGTCAATCACAATAATCCGGCGATGATTCCGATTTTGTAACGTATAGAAGAGATGAGGCAACGTAGGCTTTCCGCTAAACGTAAATTGCACCCCAGCCTTTCGTAATCTTTCTCGCATCGATTTCTTAAATAGAAAGCTTCCCATTCGATCTGTCGATAACTTAACTTCGACCCCTTGTTTTGCCTTATCCTCCAATAAACCAAGAAATTTATTACTAATTTCATCGTTTCGGATGATAAAAAAATGTATATAAATGTACTCTTTCGACTTTTGAATATCGGAAAAGAGCGAATCATAGAAATCTTGTCCCTCGTTATACATCTGAAAATCGGCATAGAGGAAAGGAGTTTGTTTTGCCGTTGCAGCTTCTTTTACGCCTATTTCTATGTCAAGATAAACCCATCCTATGAGTAAAAAAAGTAACAAAGCTGCAAATAAAACCTTTTTCACGCAAAATTCTCCTTTTTTGTGATTACTATTATCCGGGGAGGGCATTTTTATACAACTTTGACCAATTCATGTCGGCGAATAGCTGTTATAAGCAATCGAAGCACAAATCGTTCGAATCACGCCCAAATAGTTAAAGTCAAGCATCCATTTATTACAATTCCACATAGGTTGATGTATCAAAATTAGGAGGAGATTGTTCAATGAGTTACAACCAAAACTATTATCCTAATCCTTATCATCCGCAAATGCATCATCAACCTGTTATCACTTACCCCATGCCATATCCGCATTACCAATCACATCATTATCCAATGCCTTATCATGGTTGGCACGGTGGGCAATGGCAAGGTGGTCACGGTCAAAGTGGTCAATGGCCAAGCCACCAAGGTGGAGGGTGGCAAGGTCAACATCAGCAAATGAATTCACGGTAACTGGCAAGGTGGACATGGAAGAGTACACGATAACAGATTTTTTTGCAGAGTCGTACGAATTTGCCGTGCGGCTCTTTTTAAGTTCCTCAATAATTTGTCGGTGCTCCTTATACCTTTTTTAAAATGCAACTTTTCCCAAGACGATACGTCAATACAGATTATGGAATATTAGAAGCAGTTTTTTACATATGACCAATAAAAAATTCTAATGAAATAAAAGGAGAACATCCATGAAACCAACAGTTCTTTGTATGTTTGGAGTAGCTTTCTTAGGATTTGCATTTGCAGGAAAGAATCTTTGGCCCTCAGCGCCTGCCTTTGGCTGGTTTCTTGCAATTTTCTTTTTTTCATGTTCTTTTTTTGTTGCCCTTAAAAGTCGAAAATAATATGAGGACCTGTGACAACGTAAAGCAAGTTAAAGGATTAAAACATCTGTGCTTCCTTTGTGCCATCACCAAGCCCCAATCTAGATTTGATGAAGGAGCGTTTGTAAATAAAAAAAGAGCCCTTTGGTGAAGGCTCTAAAAACATCATGCTACTATCTACTCTAATAAGGATGGTTATTTAGTTGTGGCATATCTGGGAGCTCATTAACGGAAATTATTTCAGCATCTTTCTTTTTAGGTTTTTCCCATAACTGTTCACTCCCAGGCAAATCATCAAACCAAGCAGCATCTTTAGGACAATCTAAGATCATAAATTTTCCGTAGTTCTCATCTCTGGATTGGTGATATTTTAAGTATGCTTTACCATCTTCAATTGCTAAAATCTCAATTTTACCAGAGGTATGACTCATGGATAGCCTCACTCTTTTTCCAAGACCCGAAGTTTTGGATTTTGCCTGCTCGACAATGTGATAAACTTTTTCTAACGGTAATACAAAATCACGATTTCCAGCAACGGGGCGATTGATAAAGAAATAATAAGGGGTTACTCCTGCCCAGGACAATTTATCAAGTAGTTCGGCGAGTATAGCCGGGGTGTCATTAATCCCCCTAAGCACAGGAGTTTGATTCACAACGATGGCGCCGGCATGATGCAAAGCTTCAAAAGCCAACCTTGCCTCATTCGTTATTTCTCTTGGATGGTTAATATGTGCCATTATATAGATGCGCTTCTCAACTGTAGAGTAACTTCGGATCAGCTCAAGCAACTCCGTGTCTTCATAAATCCTCATCGGATTAAAGACTGGAATTTTAGAGCCTAGTCGGATAATCTTCACGTGATCGATCTCTCGTAACGCTGTAATAATTTTTCTTAATCTGGATGTAGATAGGATTAAACTGTCTCCACCAGTCAGAAGTACGTTATTGATTTCGGGGTGAGCGGCAATGTAAGCTATTCCGGGGTCAACGTTAGCCATAGCTTCGTTCACATCATTCCGGAATAATCGCTTGCGAAAGCAGTACCGACAGTAAGCACCACATACTTCCGACACGAGTAATAATGCCGTTGTACGATATTTATGTTGACAGCCTGGAACAACGTAGTTTGTATCCTCATCGGATGCATCCCACCGTCCATACTCCGATAATTCACCTTCGTTTGGGATAATTAATTTTCGAATCGGATCGTTGCTATCATCCCAATTAATCAATTTCAAGTAATAATCATTCACACGAAATACGAACTTTTCCGTTATTTCCTTAAGCTTTTCCCGTTCCTGCTCAGGAATATCAAGAATTTTATCAATATCGGTTATATATTTCGGCTGTGCCATATATGATCCTCCTTGAATCCTTATTTTTGAATAAAATGAATAAATTCAATATATCCTCCCGTTTAAAATCCTCCTTTCTTTAGAAGTTTATGGATGGGTTTAAATAATCAAACAAAAAAGACCCGTAGGGCAAGGAATCGTAAGGAACAAATACGATCCCATTGCTTTAACGGGTCTAAAATTAAAAACCCGTTAATACGGGTCTAAAATGCAACTATTTGCATCATAAAGAAGCTTGACCCATCCACTGCTGACGAGGTTAGCTGCCGGGCTCGGGAAAGATGGTTCCCTACATAATGATTCGCCCCAAAAAATTGGTTCCCCCGCTTTCCAAGCTTTTACAAAAGCCGGAAATTAAGCGTAGCTTTATATTACACAATGGAAAAATTTACGTCAAATGATTATTCACATTTTTTTACTTTACAAATTTAATGCGTAAAATCAACATGTCACGCGCAATCTACTGCTGTTGGCCGATCAAGTAGAAGATAAATACGATAATCAGGATACAGAACAGAGTAAACAGCGTGATCTTCCAAGGGCTTCTCGGCACGCGGCCAGTGACGCTCCCCGTCTCTCCGTTCACCATGTAGCGGTACGTTTTGTTTTTGTACATGTAGGTCGCATTCCACACAGGCAATAATATGTGCTTGTAGGTGCGGTCGAAGTATCTGGTGCGGATGTCCAGGTTGCGGATTTCATCTCCGCCGATCGTACGCCGGATCTCGCTTTCCAGTTGGGCGTCAACATGGGTTTTCGCCTGGTTCCAGCCCTCCCGGAGGGAGACGGTATATCGCTCCGCAATAAACCCGCTCAAATACTCAGGCTTATAAGAGGCAAGCTGGTCGAGTTTGAAGTCATTCAGCTTGTTCAGCAGTGTGCTGTCGTATTGTCCGGAGGCCGGGATGAGCACGTCGTCGTAAAATTGTCCGTATGTGCCCTTGGTCCAGTGCCATACAGTGTAACGGACGGTTTCCGTATACGTTTCAGTCCTGCCGTTGACGACGCGGGTGCGCGTCTCCTGCCGATAGTGGTAGATGCCAACCTCCGCCGTATACGACGAATCCGTATCGGTATCGAACGTCCAGAACGGCACGTAGATGCCGTTCAGATTGGAATTGACGGACCGTTTCTTGAATTCGTTCGGGATGAACCACCTTTTTTTGCGCCATGCGTTGAAAGCTTTGGTGGCTTGGTCCCGGGAGATATGGAATGGAATGACGGATTCCGGACGGATGCTCCCCGGATTGCCCTGCGGCAGCACCTTGGGCGATCCGCAGAACCCGCACACGGCTGCGGTTTGGCTCGCAGGCAGCAGCATTTCGCCACCGCAGTTGCCGCATTTGATCATCTGCTGTTCCGTACCCCAATCCTTCAAAGAAGAGTCGTCTTCGTCGGAGAAATCGAGTTCGTGTTCCTCCGGCTCCTCCTCAGTGCCATCTCCGATAGGCTTCTCGCTGCCGCAATAGCGGCATTTCAGCGTTTGGCTGGCCGTGTCGAACTGCATCTGGCCACCGCACCCCGGACACGGGAAGGTAACCGTCTGTTCTTGCGGTGGTATTGGCTCATTGGCTCCCATCTCGAATCATCCTTTACAATTTGGTGCCGCAGCTGGAGCAGAACTTCGCTCCCGGAGTCAGCGCGCCACCGCATTCATGGCAGAAACGGTGCTCGGGGCGGGCGGTTCCGCACTCAGGACAAAATTTGTCGTTCGCCTTTAGCGAATGGTTACATTTGCCGCATTGCTCGGTATTGCCGTCTTTATCGGGTACGTCATGGGTCTGGGCCTGGTTCGGATTGTGAGCCTGAGCCTCTCCGCCAGGATTGGCCGAAACGGGCTGCTGCCCGGATCCAGTCATCATCTGGTTGATCATTTGTCCCATTGCCATGCCGGCGCCGAGTCCCGCCCCAGCTCCGGCTAATCCGCCACCGGGGTTGTTAGCCGCTTCGCGGATCGATTCGGCAGTTTGATACTTCATGTATTGATCAAGGTTTCCGGCGATGTTCATCGACGATCTGCGGTCGATCATCTTCTCGACCTCTTCGGGCAGGGAAATATTCTCTATCACGAAGCCGGTCAGTGCAAGCCCAATCGCTGCAAAATTCGACTGCAGCTTGGCGCCAGCCTGCGAACTAAGCTCATCGTAATGCATGGCCAGATCGATGATCGGGATGCCCGATTCGGCCAGCAGGTCGCTCACGCCCGAGACGATCATCGTTTTGAAGTAGCCGGATATTTGTCCTGGATTGAAATCCTCGTGCGAACCAAAAATTTCCCTCATAAACACAGCAGGATCCTTCACCTTGAACGAATAATTCCCGAAGCCGCGCGCGCGCACCATTCCGAATTCCTTGTCGCGCATAATGACCGGGTTCGTCGTACCCCATTTCTGATCGGTGATGTTGGTCGTATTGACGAAATATACATCCGCTTTGAACGGAGAGTTGAAGGCGTATTTCCACGACTTGAGCGCCGTCAGCACCGGCATATTCTGCGTGCTCAGCTCGTATTTCCCCGGACCGAACACATCGGCGATTTGTCCTTCGTTTACGAAGATCGCGGCCTGCCCTTCCCGTACCGTCAGCTGCGCCCCCATCTTAATCGCGTGGTCGTATGCCGGGAAATGGTACACGATCGAATCCGTATCTTCAATCCATTCGATAACTTCGATAAACTGGCCTTTAATAAATGAAAACAGTCCCATCGTTCATCCTCCAATCGAATCTTCTTTTTTCATGGCGGTATCGCTTTTCAATACTTTTCATTATACGGATATTTATATCGTAATTAAAGGTGTTCAGAAGGCTCAAGCTGAATAAAACTCAAATGTTTCATTCGGTTTATGACAGATAACACTTCATTCATTCTTGGTAATTCAAGCCATCTTTCGAAACCAGGAAAAAAGGAAGAAAATACAATATCCACTCCTTCTCTCTCCATATCTTCGAGAGCTTTTTTGATCTTTTCATGAAGAAAGATGTGGCGATCCGTATTACTTATAGCGATTTTTCGAATTAAAAAAGCAATAGCTGCAAGCTGGGCGTGTGATGTGATATTGTAAAGCCCTCTGATATCAATTTGTTCATCGCCTATCATCAAGTATCCCATGGTTGAAACCATCAGCTTTTCTGTACCACTGCCCTGAGGATAGCTCGAAAAGTGATCGGTGGTTATTTTTCTTTCTATCTCCCATTTTGTAAAGGGGATACGTTCGCGTGGTTTGTCGTGTTCACATAATTTTTTTGCTTCTTCGGTTACGTTTTTTGGCACAAAATTGTCCATCAGGATGATTTGATCGGCAACGGATAAAAATTCACCGCTACCTCCAATAACAAGAACGGAAGATACGCCGACAGCCTCGTAAAGCTCCCTGACACGTTCCGTAAAAGGTGTAATGGGTTCATGCTTGATTAATGATCGCATTTTGATGTCTTGAATCATGAAATTCGTCGCACTTCTATCTTCATCAATAAGAAGAAGCTTACACCCGACGTTGATTGCTTCCATAATATTTGCGGCTTGCGATGTGGAACCTGAGGCGTAGTCAGTCGAAAACTGTTCAGCCGAACTATTCGGTATCCATTTTATGAAAGGCGTAATATTAATATTTCTTATGGAACGGCCTTCCTCTGCCGATATTTCCATTGCACTTTGATCTGTAATCACAAATTCTCGTCCGTCGCCTATGCTGTGATTGTAAATCCCCGAATTTAGTGCATCCAGCATAGTGCTTTTACCCGAATAACCACCGCCGGTGATAACCGTCACACCATGTTTGATTCCCATTCCTCGTAAACCACAAATTTCAATCTCAATATCTTCCGGTGATGTAAAAGGCAAGGCACCCTCCAGTGGCCCGCTGTTGTCTTTATTTCTTGGCAAAATGCTTCCATTCGCAATAAACGCACAATAATCACTGGATTTGAGCCATTCGCGAATTCTATTTTGTTTTTTTACCAATTCATAGGCAGCATTTAATTTAATGAGATCCCACTTGGCAATTAACTCCTCCACTTCTTTTGGAAGCATTTTGCAGAGCATGCGCATAGCTTTATCATTATTCTTGAATGGAAGTTGAACTGTAATCATTAAGCATAGATACCATTTATCCGAGATGACTTCGACAAAGGATGCATTACGTTGCAACACCACATTGGTTGGACGAAAACAATAAAAAGCACCATTTTCTTTATCAGAACGTGACCGGTTATAAATCAATTCATTTAATGCCTCAATATGATCAACCCATGCTCTTAATGCAAAATCTGAAAGAACAACTTGATCCACATTCTCATCTAAGCCGAGACGATCAAAAGGTATTTTTATGGTGATACATGGTTTATCAAGAGTGAGTTTATGTGTCCGTTCAATGTAATAGGCAACATCATTATTCCAATAAGTTGGGTCAGATATCGTCCCCCCTTGATCATAGTATGAACCTTCATAAATCAGACTGTAAGATGACTGTCCGGATTGTAATGAGCGAAAATATTGAGCGAGTCTTTTAATAAAGCATCATCCTTTCAATTTTGTCCAAAAAAATAACAGCCACTCTGTAAGTGGCTGTCATACACCGGCAAGAAAACTTAAATGTTCCTTTTGCCTAAATAAAAAAAGCCCAGAGAATGGATCCCACCCTCAGAGCCTAGTGTATTCGTAAATAAATAACTAAAAAGCAATATGAGGATAAGACGTATATTTTATTGTTTTCATTGTCCTCACCTCGTTACGATTTATTTTTACAACAATAGAATAATAACATTAAGATCATTCACAATATAGGGAAAGATTAATTATAATTAACTCAATCCCATTCCAGATCAAATGAATCTTTTCAGTTCCTGACTAAGTCTGTTTGGATCGTATAAGTCATTACCGATATACAGTGACATGCCATGTTGAATAAGATATTTGGCAATACCACCGCGGTTATCGGATATGTTTTGCTGTCCTTTTGGAATTTTGGTGAAAATTAGCTCCTTATCGCTCTCAGAAGCCTTTTCAACCACATAGGACATTTGTACGCCTTTAATATCTTCTCCATTGATGTTTTGCGGGCTGCTTCTCTTCTTCATTAGAGCCGCGTAGCCTTTTCGCTGCGATTCTTTACCTTTGTCATACAATTTGTCCTCCAGCGTATCGATGTCCCATGCCACCTCGCGAAGCTGCAGAATGCCTTTCTCGTCGATATAGGAGACGTCTACCTCCTGCGGCTTGCCTTCCTCTTGCGGCTTATCTTTGTCCCATTCTTCTGTGCCGATTTTCACTGGTTTCGAATCGGGCAGCATGCTCTTAGTCGCCAGATTGGCATGCCGAATTTCAGCCAAATTGCCCTGAAAATTAAGATATTTTCCTCCCTTGCATAAGTCTTCCGTAAACATTTTCAGAGTGTCGTGATCAATCAACTTCCCTTTCTGCGCTATTTCCAGCTCCACGGCAACGTCAGACATCAATTTCGTCACCGCTTTTCTGTTGCCGGTTTCGAACACGATATTGCTAATATTTTCCGCTAACGTATCGCACATTTCTCCATTGCTGACAATCGCTTCAACAGCCGAGATGATATCCTGATAATCCTTTCTGACGGCATCAATCTTCAGCTGCTTTTCAATTTTGTTCTGCCCAGCTCGCTCATTTCTTGCCTTATTTCGTCCCGTACCGTTCTTTTCCCGCTCGTCGGCCTGATTTGCTTTCTCTGCCATCCCATCCTCTTGGTGAAGCGCCTCCCATTCTTCGCGGAGCTTCTTCATCTCAAGTTTGTATTCGGACTCATTTTCCGTGCGCCAGCGTTCATCCAGTACGGCCACCTTGCTGTCCTCATACTCGTCTTTATATTTCTCTTGGAGTGCTGCCTTGACCTTACTGTCGATGTATTCGCTGCGGTCTTTCATGGCTTTCACTTGATCCTGAACCATCTTCTTGACCGTCTCCATCTGTGTGGTCAGTTCCCTCTTGCGTTTCTCCTCGTTCTCCAGACTTTCCTTCTCTGTTGACTTCTCCTCTCCCCACTTTTTTTCCGCCTCATCGAGCTTATCCTCTTGCTCTTTCAGTTGCAGAGCCTGAGCGCCGAAAGCATTCTTCCAGCCTTCTTCATTCGCGTCAGCAGTATCCGTTTCCCTCTTCTTTTTGGAAATCCATTGCCCCCTCTCCTTTTTCAAGGCTTTAATGCCACTATCAGCATCTTTCACTCCTTCAAGACTCAGAATATACTCTTTCTTGATTTCTCCCCTGATCGAGATGACCTTCTCCAGCAATTGAATGCGTTCTTGGATATCCCTGGGATCGTCCAGGAGCTCGTCCTTTATCTCATCGGTTGCCGATTCCAACTTCTTTTTTGCCTCTATCAACTCTGCCACAAGGTTCCGTGCCTGCTTCTTTTTACCTACGGACGCTTCGGCCATCTTTTCCGCGGGGTCTCGCTTGTTCAACACATTTACTACATCTGAAGACTTGTCCCCGCCATAGGTGACATCCCCCGTTTCCTTATTGATCCTGTAATCGACCTGCCCCAGTTTAGCCGTAGTGACTTGCACAGAATCTACGAAAGCGTGTAAAGGCTTCTTGCGGAAGGTATTCTTTTTCAGCGAAGTCTCGATCAGCCCACGGATAAACTGAGCATCCTTCTCCATTAGTTCATTTCCCTCCATAATAACCAGGTCGGCAATCCGCACCGAATCCTTAATCGCTACCTCGCCATTTTGCCCGTCCAATTGCTTAACTGCCTTGATCAGTTCCTTTTCAAACGTTTCCAACTTCTCTCCTTCAATAACTTTGTGCTGCCTCGTTTCCACCGTATCCTTGCCCCAGACGACCGTGTCTCCGCCCCATTCATAACCGAGATCTATTGGGTCGGAAGCGATAGCCTCAGCCTCCTTATCCCGGCCCGATTTCTTCAGCTTATCAGCGAGCGGATCCGGGCCCATTGTACCGAATTGCACCTGGTTTCCGTCTTTGATTTGCTCTAAAGCAAACAGAATCTCCCGAATAAAACCTTTGCTGGACCTCGTGTTATCCTCTTTCGTATCTGTTTTTTTCTTGCCTGCCTTCGCCTTCGCATTAAATGCCGTAATTGTTTTATAGAAACCGTCAGGATTGAGAACGCGACCGCTGTTCGCCATTTCCTTGACTTCGCTTAAGAATCCGGTTTCCTCGGCGATACCTAGAATCGTATTCACATTCTTTTCCGTCTCGTGATAATTCTTATCCCCCTTTTTAACTTTATACATATTTTCCATCATGTCCTCTACGTCTGATTCTTCATAACGTTGAATCATAAGCTCATTCGACCGCTGCACCACGTGCTGTGCAGACTGATTGCCGAACATACGCTGCACTGCTTGATTTCCGAACATACGATGCAGGCGATGGATGCTTCCAGGGACGGAGGTAGATAATGCTTGTGTCAATGAACGGGTACTGGATTCCGTAGGTTTCGATTCGTTCAATGGTTTCGATTGGTTATGAATCGGTTGTCGGGGTATCACCATGAGATGAGCGCAGCCTCCTTGGAGAATGTAACGATGTCCCTCGGTCTTTAATTGGGTAATTTTTCCTCTTAAAGGGCACCCCTATTATCACATGGAAGTTTTCCATAAGCAACGTAAAAAGCGATATCAACATTACCAGTATTTGTAGGGAAAATAAAAACACCCTCGTCTGAGAGTGCTTATATCCCTTCATTACTGCTGATCTAGAAAGAGCTGTTTTTGCTTTATTCACGAATATAGATTCGCTCACCTGTATCTGGGTTGTAATAAACTCGCTGCTTCTCATGTGTAACGGGGTCTACGCTAACTTCCTCCGTGCGGATAAACCCATTGGGAATAACCCCAGACTTTCTTTTTTTGTAGCGTTTGTCATAGACAAGCACAGATAAGACAATGATTATCAGAACAATAACTAACTGAACGCCATAATAACCTAGGATCCAATTCATTCTCCATCTTTTTCAACCACTACGGCGGTGCCGTATGCTACGATTTCACCCATTGATTTTCCAATTTCCCCTGAATCAAAGCGGACCATCACAATGGCATTCGCGCCCATTGCCTGAGCGTTTTGTACCAAGCGGTCCATGGATTCTTTCCGGAGATCTTCTAGCAACGAAGTGAACTGTTTGATTTCGCCTCCCACCAAACCTTTGAATGCTGCTTTGATGTCAGCGCCAAGCCCGCGACTCCTAACAATCAGTCCAAAGCACATTCCTTTGAGTTCTTTGACTTTATATCCCGGAATGTTTTCGGTCGTAACGACGATCATGTGTATACTCTCCTTTAAATTTTCTTTCCATTATTTTAACACTTTAGTTCTGAAGTTATTAATAAGTTTCATTGCTCTAATCGGTCAGTCAGCACAACGAGGCTACCGATCCATGTCGGCAGCCTCGTGTCTCACCTCTTCTATTGAAGATGTAACTCTGGTAATTTTTATTTTTATCCCTAAAGGGTCAACTTTCCACCCCTCAACTACCAAAGAATAACCGTAATCTTTATCCGTTAGTTGAAAAAGAAGCCATGTATAGAGACAAATAAAATAAACAATGAAACTACAATACTTAAATACCCCCAAAATCCTTTTCTGTTTCTTTGATATTCGACTAATCCTGTCACCAACATAAATATCGCCAGTAATAACATCAAATAAGGCATTAATTCAAATTCCTTAGTAATTAGTAGATAACTGGAAATACAGATAATGATTACTGCTATAATAGCTTTGCTTATTTTTAACATAACGCTCACTCCCGTCAAGGTCGCCGAATACTTTTCCTCAGCAGCCTTCTATGTTAAATTTCATTTAACTTCCCCCGTTTTTGCCTTCAATACTTTTTGTGTTCTTTTTAACACATATTCGAAGTTATTAGGCCCAATTAGAGCCTCGCAAACGTGATGTAATCGACTTGGGCAGGCTCCGCCGATTCGATCCGAAGTGCCCGGTTGATCTGTCCACGGTGATATTGCCCATGTAAGAGGACTTGCAACAAGATGTCCCGGACGGACGTTTGAAACGGAACCCCGCTCTGGTTTGCATAGTCGATCATCTCGTCCAACTTGGATTCCTCGAGCCCTTCGATATAGACGCGATATTGCTCGGCGTTATCTTCGAACATCGGCCTGATCGCTGTCAGGTCCTCCGCTTCCTCCCACAACGAATATTTCGCGCTTCCTTTGCTCTGCAATCGGGACAGCCAGACTCGTTCCGCGACCGCGACGTGCCGAACCAGCTTCAGAAGGTCCTTGTTCTTCGTCTCACTCTTCTCGAGCGCGTCCAAGATACGTCCGTCCGCCCAGTACAGGTGGTCCATCATACACTTAATCGTCTTCATTTTGGTTTCCCCCTCTTCGTCTTAAAAATCCATGGAATGCTTACATATGATTGAATTTATCAATACTATCAAAAATTGATTTATCCAAGGAAGTAAAATGATCGCCCTCCATAAGAATAATGTCAACGTTCTTACCATTTTCTTTTGCTGTTTGAACGAAGGAGTAATTTTCTTTTAGGTGATCGTTATCCTTGTTACCGATATAAACAAATAATTTTTTTTGAATACTTTGCGTAAACTTATTCGGCGATCTCAGTGTCACTTCATTCGCATCTTTAACGTTAAACGGTGCAACCTCATCCCAGCCGCTTTTTAAAAATGTTTCTTGATCTGGTGCTGCACCATAACTCGAAATTGCTTTATATGGTGATGGCATCATAGATGTGAGCATAGAAATTGTTCCACCTGAACTATGTCCAGCTAGAAAAACTCGATCTGGATCCACTTCCTTTAATGTTAAAAGAAATTCTCCAGCCGAAATAACATCGTTAACTTCACCAAAAAAAAATTCAAAGTTTCCCGAATTTCCGTTCTCCCCTCTTAACATTGGGGCTAAAACTATATATCCTGCATCTTGAAATTTTTTTGCATCGATCCAATCATCCATCCCGAAAGCAAATCCTCCATGTACAATAGCAGGATGTTGCTCACTATCTCCAGGCAAATTAGATAACCAAGCTTTAAGGGTTAAATTACCTGACTTATACTTAATTTCCGATACACCTTTAGGAAGTGGATCGTTGATATATTCCTGAGGTGCTGGCCCCTTTGTAGAATCTACGATGTCCGATTACACTATCCGGAGCGATTTTTCAAAGTCTTAGAACCATATAATCCTCATCAAAATATTTACCGTTGTACTTTAAGGCTCTCTGTTCCACACCATATACCTTGAACCCTAAAGAATCGTACAGTTTTCTTGCAATGACATTTTCGGATATAACTGCTAGGTTAATTTGCTCAATCCCCTCGCAATCTCTTGCTTTACTAATCAGTTCAAGCATCAGTGATTTTCCCAAACCTTGCCCACTCTTTTCCGGTGCTACAAACATCCCAAAAACATTGCTTTTATGAGCAGTTTTTAAACCGCTCTCCCGTACAAAAGCTACGATTCCAACAAGCGAGCCACGATCATCAAAAGCCCCAAGTACAAACTTGTCTCTTGTTGGTTTTATTCGCTCAACAACAGTTTCAAGTGAAAATTCTACTTCTCGCTCATATGTAGAGCCAAAAGCCTCGGGGTTGATTTTCAAGGCACTTAATCGTAGTTCTTGGTACAAACTAGCATCGTGCTCATCCAAAACTCGAATATTCATAAAATTTTCCTCCTGTGTCTCTTTGGTTTCAATTCTAACATAAACGATAATCAACTTAACTACCGAATTAGTCTCCGTTAGAATTCCTACATTTAGGTAGAAGCCGTTCCAGGTAAACACTAAATGTATACCATAGTACAGGTGATTCAATCCATTTGGTTGGAGGTTGTTCGTGTGAAAAAGGTAAAATACAAAATGGGGAAATTAGGAAAGTACATTTTCATGAAGAAATATAAGATGATAAGCTCTTTTTTACCGGACACTCGAAAAGCAACTTTGTCTAACATAAAAACAATGCTGAGAATGTATGGCTCAGTCTACTTAAAACCTGATGAGGGAACAGGCGGACATGGGATATATAAAATTACTGAGGAAAAAAACAACTTTGTTTTTCACACCGGATCGAATGTACGTAATTATAACTCCTTAAATGTCTTAGTTAATTCGATTCAAAAGAAACTAATTAGGGATAAATATATTGTCCAAGAAAGAATTATTTTGTTGAAATATAAAAATCGTCCGTTTGATATCAGGGTTATGTTACAAAAGAATGAAAAAGGAACATTGGATGTTACTGGGATTATTGGAAGACAAGCAAAACGAAATAAAATAGTAACAAATTATCATTCGGGTGGAACTCCACTGCCTATAGATACCTTGCTCAAGCCACATCTGAATGACGAATCGCGGAAACAGTACATTCAAACCATTGAGAGTTTAGGGAAAGATGCAAGCGCTGTTCTTAGTAAAAGTTATAGAAGTAAACGAGCATTCGGAGTTGATATAGCAATTGATCATAAAATGAAACCCTGGGTCCTGGAGATTAACACACAGCCCGATATGAGCATCTTTAACACTTTGAAAAACAAAACGATGTACCAAAGGATTCTCAGATACGCAAAAATTAAAAGATGAGCAGTAAGTACCCGGGAGATGGTTCGTTTATGAATATTAAAAAACACCTGTTGGCAAAAGCCACCAGGTTCGAAACCCCTTTTTATGTCGTTAGCGGAAGCTCAAAAGGACAAACGATGATGATAACTGCCGGAGTTCACGGGAAAGAAATTGCCAGTATACGTGCAGCTAATAAACTTGTACGTCTACTGAAGGAAAACAGGCTCCAGATCAAACGCGGAACTCTGGTGATTGTACCGATAGTCAATCGTCAGGCTTATAAGAGGCGAATCAGGGGGATTCCCGATCTGAACCGGACATTTCCGCGAAAATGGAAAGATTCTGCCCGTCATCCGCTGTCTGCTTCATTATTTCAATTAGCTAAGCAATTTCAGCCATCGTGGTATGTTGATCTGCATGAAGCCAACGGCTTGTCCCAATTAAACCCAAAAGCGTTGGGACAGACATTGATTGCAAATCCTAATAGCACAGCAATTCCTACAATCAAGCGAGTAGCATCACATTTGAATCAATCTATTGTTCAAAAATCAAGAAAGTTTAAAGTGCGCTTGCGAAAATTACCTGGCTCAGGCCGCCATGCTGCATATCGATTGTTGAAAGCAAAAGCAGTTACCGCCGAAACGTGCTGGAGCCTGCCAATGGTGACCCGAGTAAAATTTCAGATGAAAATACTGGAATTCATATTAGCTGAAGCGAACATGATCAAATAAAAGAGAACAGGCCACCGTTGCAGTCTGCTCCCTGGTTTTTGTTGACCACTATCAATGCCTACAAACATTAAGCTCAATTCCGTTTGTAGGCGCGCACCGCAAATAGATAGGCGACGATCATTATCCCTAAGCACCACGCTAAAGCGACCCAGATATCATTGCCTACCGGTTGATTTGCCAATAGTGCACGGATGGTTTCTACGATAGAGGTCACCGGCTGATTTTCGGCAAAAGCCCGAACCACTTTCGGCATCGAGTCGGTCGGCACGAAGGCAGAACTGATAAACGGCAGGAAGATTAACGGATAGGAAAAGGCGCTTGCACCTTCCATCGTTTTTGCGGATAGTCCGGCAATGGCCGCGATCCAAGTCAAAGCCAGCGTAAACAGCACGAGTATACCGGCTACGGCAAGCCAAGACAGTACCCCTGCCGACGAGCGAAAGCCCATAATGAGCGCTACGAGAATGATGACGACAACAGAAATGACGTTGGATACCATCGAGGTCAGCACATGCCCCCATAGGACAGTGGAACGCGCAATCGGCATGGAGTGGAACCGCTCAATGATGCCCCTTTGCTTATCCATAAACAGGCGGTAACCGACGTAAGCCACCCCGCTAGCGATAGCCATAAGCAGTATGCCAGGCAACAGGTAGTTCACATAGTTATCCGTACCGGTTTCGATTGCGTCGCCAAACACATATACGAACAGCAGCATCATGGCAATCGGAGTTAGGCAGACCGTGAAAATGGTGTCCATACTGCGGAAAATGTGGCGCATGGAACGTCCAAGCATAACGCTCATGTCGCTGAAAAAATGTTTTTTTGCCGTCTCCATTTACATGGCCTCCTTTTTACCGATGATTGCGAGGAATACTTCCTCTAAAGTCGGCTGTTTTTCAACATACTCTACCTTCCCTTTCGGGAACAGCTTTTTCAGCTCCGTGAGCGTACCGCCGGCGATAATCCTGCCCTCGTGCAGAATGGCAATTCGGTCGGCAAGCTGCTCGGCTTCCTCTAAATACTGCGTGGTCAGGAATACCGTCGTGCCGCCGTCGGCAAGCTCCTTTACAATCTTCCAAACTTCGATACGCGCCTCAGGATCAAGCCCGGTGGTTGGCTCGTCGAGGAAAATGATCTGCGGTTTTCCCACAAGGCCCAGAGCAATGTCGAGCCTGCGGCGCATACCACCCGAATAAGTTGATGGCTTACGGTCAGCCGCGTCAGATAAGCCGAAACGTTTCAACAAATCGTCCGCAACTTGACGCGGATGATCCAGATGCCGCAGCTTGGCAATCATGATCAGATTTTCCCGCCCGGTCAAAATCTCATCCACCGCCGCAAATTGCCCGGTCAGACTGATCGCATGCCGTACATTCTCGGGTTTTGACGCGACGTCAAATCCGTTAACGAAGGCTGTGCCTCCGTCCTGTTTGAGCAGTGTGGTGAGAATTCTGACAATCGTCGTCTTGCCCGCTCCGTTGGAGCCAAGCAGGGCGTAAATTTCCCCCCGCTTCACTTCAAAATCGACGCCTTTTAGGACTTCTGTATCCTTGAAAGACTTTCGCAGACCTTTCACTTCAATTGCTTTTTCCATCGCGACGTCCCCCTTTTACTTTTTCTTATCCGAAACCTTTTTCATGGCTTTACTAACTTCTTGGCTAACAGATTCTTGATAGATATCAGCGTAAGTTTTTGAATCTTTGATTAGATCGTCGCAGAAAGCCGCTACGTCACTGCCCGTCACTTCGAGCACGCCTTTCCCCGAGGCCGCTCCCTCTTCAAAAAGATCGATAATCCCCGAGATCAAACCCGTCCCCTCGGTCAGCTCAAGAGGGCCGACCTTAAAGAGATATTTTTGCATCTCTTTATAAACAATCTGATAATCTTGCGGGAGCGCTTTGACACGCGCCACGAGCGCTCGCCACTCTTTTTTGCCTTCGATGATATCTCGTATTTTCATGTTATCCTCCTCCTATTTACCTAATTTTTTAGCGATATTATGGTTGAGTTGCTCGCGCCACTTGTCGCGAAGAGACTTCGCCCCTTCTTCGCCAGCCAGCGCTGAACAGAAGCCTTTGATATCGTCACCCAAAACCTCTTGGACACTCTGACCGTCCGCCGCTGATTCTTCCAGCAGGCCAAGCACACCGTCAAGAATTGGCATAAGATTGCGACCGGTGAAATCGGAGTGCGGCCAAAGATTGACATTAATTTTTTCCCATGCCGCTTGATAATCAGCCGGCAGCTTTTTAACTCGCGAATCAAAAGTCTTGAATTCTTTCGTCATGTCGCTGCCGGTGATTTTTTCCCAAAAATTCATTGTTCATTCTTCTTTAGCTCGTTAATTTTTGATGAAACGAACTCCCATTTTTCCCAGATCCTTCGCAGCTCTTCGCGCCCCGCATCGTTGATCGCAAAAAACTTTCGCGGCGGTCCCATGTCAGAGGGCTTCTTGGTGATCTCCACCAACTTGTTTTTTTCAAGTCGGATCAGGATGGTATACACCGTTCCCTCCACAACATCTGTGAAGCCGAGGGCGTTCAGCCGCCGCGTGATTTCGTATCCGTAGGTTTCTTTGCGGCTTATAATTTCAAGGACACAGCCCTCAAGCACGCCTTTGAGCATTTCTGTTAAGTTTTCCAGCACAATCACCCTTTGCTATTCTGTACGACTTGTATGCAGTATTACTGACTACTGATATAAAGTAACACGTAGTAGTTGCATTGTCAATAGCATATGCCCTGACATGGATATTAATATCAAAAGATGAGTCATTTACACTGAAAGCAATACACTCTTAGCAAAAATCAACCACTAGCCCTCGCTGGTGGTTTTTCACATTAAAAAAGCCGCTTCGTATGAGCGGCCTAACATTCCGGGCTTATTAAAGCTATTTTCACGCTTGTGGCGCCTTCTTTTTCCATAACGATCTCTTTTGCTTTTTCTACGATCTCCGACTCCACATCACTATCGATGTCGACTTGAATCGACCCTTTGTACATTTTTGTTGACCCCTGACCAGGTTTGGTAAAGTGATAATCAACCATGTAGATCATCCCTCATGCGCCTCCTAAAATTTGGTGTTTTTACATTATCGCATTCTAGACAATGAGAAGCAAACATGATATCCTTCTGATCGCAGCGGATACAGCCCCAATCGTCATAATGTCGTGGACGATGGCCGTTTAAGTATCAATCTTCATGAGCAAGAATGTTGATAAGCTTACCGAACGGGTCACGGACATAGAATCGTCGAACGCCCCAAGGCTCATCAACAGGTCCATATTCTATCGGAAATCCAGCTCTCTTCATGCCGTCTAATGTTGCATCGACATCATCGACTTCAATCGATAGATCAGGCGTAGGCGTTTCTGAGCCACCCTGTGAGGCGAAACTAATTTGAATGCTCATCTCCTCGTTTAAACCATAAGTTCTGATCCAACCATGATCCATCATCAAATCAAGTCCAAGCACATCCTGGTAAAAGCATTTAGCTGCCTCGATATCCTTCGTATTTATATTAGCGACGATTCGTTTGACCTTCATTTCAAACCTCCTAGATATAAGCAGACTTGTCCTTCAATATAAAAGAGAATCTATATTACTATCCTTCAACTAATTGATAGAATCGAATGTCCCCTCCATCTGTTTCAGCTATTAGTATGTCATTTCGCTCTTTAACACGAAAGATCTTTGTTCCGACTGCCAGTTTATTTGCAGTTCCGTTTTTAAATGCTTTACCATTATTACTTTGGTGAGTAATTTCAGTTACTTGTATGTCTTTGGATAATTTCAACTCGTCAACCCAAGGAATTCCTGCATTATATACGGTGTCCTTACACATAAAAATATTAGCATTCGGATCCATTTTTAAAACTTCTTGTACAGTTGGATTTCCAATTGTTTTAGTCTTTTCTGAAGTAATTAATATTTCATCTTTCGTGCACCCTGTTGTTGTAATGAAACACATTAACAAAAGAATAAACACAAGTATCCTCACGCACTTCCCTCCTTCAATAAAATGATGGGATAATTTTCTATACATAAGGACGCTAATATTATTCCGAATGTTGCGTTGCCCGTTACTTCAATAAAAAAGAGCAGTTGCCGGCCGCTGCATTCTGTTATTGAACTAACGTGTCCCGTTATGTTCCATTTTCAGGCTTATGCCTTAGTCCATTAAATTGGATGAAGTCCAAACGATTTTTCTATTGTTTAACATTCCATCATCCCACTTATCTTTAATCCAATTCAATTTTTCACCAAAACACATATGGAAGTACTCGGTAGACTTTTTTTTATGCTGACTGAACTTAAGTACCAAGAAGCATTCTTTTTGGGTGAGAATCACCCGTAGATACCCAAGATTATTTGAAAGTTTCATTAACAATATTTTTTCGGGGTTAGAAAATAAAGGCTTAATAACTGAATTACCGTTTTCATCAAAGCCAATCCACCGTTTAGGTGTAGATTGATCGTTAATATGGAAATATATATTCTCATCAGAAAGTATTGAACTAACACAATTCTGGATTTTTAAATTATTAAATTCTTCATAAAAACGAAAAAATTCGTCAAAACTTGTTTCTTCATCATAATTGTTCTTTTCGAAAATCATGTTGTACCAACCTGATGTGGACTCATGATAACCTAATTTAACCCGTACATATTCATGAAAAAAATGAAAAGGTAACGGAAATAAGTTCGAATACTCTTCAACAATCTTATAAACAAACTCTGCATGCGAAAAGCCATGAATAAATCCATGTAGTATTGTAAAGTTCTTCTTCCCTAAATACAAAGCAGGCTTTTCCTTTATAAAGTTCATTTCTGAAATGAAATTTGACATAACACCCTCCAAATCTTTGTTTGTTGGAGACGTTCAACCAGTCTTTGATGTTAATCTTAATTTCCACATTCTAAGTATATTTTTCCTGCTTCTGATCAACTTACTTCCTCTCCTCGGGTGCTTTGTCATTATTCATTTTTGCAAGTATCTTTTGCAAGGTTGAATTAATATTCAACAAAGCCATGAAAACAAATCCTAACATAATAAAAGTAATTATTTCTCGGGTGAAAATAGATATGCCAGCTAAAATAATTGCATAAAGTACGTATAACCCATTATTATAGAACTTCAATTCAAACACGCCCCTCCTAAAATGCAATCCATTTTTCATAATTTTACCATGTTATTATCTTGTTCAAGTAAGAATTTTACAATGCAATTGCGTTGTTCTGTCGAATCGCTTAATGACAAAAAGAGCAGCTGCCTCGGCGATCTGCTCCTTGGTAATTGCTAACGTTCACTGTTAGTTCAAAGATAACGTATGTATTTTAAAAGGAAAATCATATTCGTAGCATAAATCAGTTTATTTTCCATATCAGGTTTGGGTGAGTTATCAAGATTAATCCTTATTGAAATTCACTTTTCTTCTTTGAATTTATTTTTAATAGCTTCACGTACTTTCCTAGCTTCAATCCACTCTTCTGGAGGAGTAAAGTATTCATCATATTCTTTTAGTGCTTCTGAGGTTTGTTTCTTCCTCCACTCCGATAAATACATTAAATAGTCTTCTCCTGCTCCCATTCTCCAACCAATACTAAAAGGAAGGATTTCAGGAAAAGCAATCCATTGGGGTAGAAAAAACTCTGGAACATAGCCCTCTAAACTATTTCTGACTTCCATCAATAATTTCCCTAGCATATTTTGACCTTTAAAGTTAGCTCCATCTCCCCAATAAGAATCATTGATTGTATGTTCAATAATTGTGCAATTGCCCGTAGACAATAGAATCGATTTAATATTTTCGTGTTGATCAACTTTAGCAATTATAGCATCACGCATTATCTGTACCTTACATTCTTCCCAATCGTTTCGAAGAGGCTTTTTTCTGTCGCGTCCTAGCTTAGCCGCTTCCATAGGTGTGCTAGCCAAACGAATTTCTTCTTCATATTCAGTACCTACATATTTTTGAGCTTGAAAATAATGTTCATTTGTTGCCCACTCTTTGTTATTTATTACAATCGAATACTTCGCAAAATTCGAGAAACATCCATATGGCTTATTACTTTCATAAAACCTAATAAATCGTTCCTCTGGCTTCAGTTCTTTCATTCTTTTTTTATTTTCCTCAATCATTTTATTTATGATCTCCGGAATATCAATAGCACTCACCCCCAAAGAAATAATCCATATATATCCAACTAAAGATTAACATGATTGATACTGTTGGTCTACCAATAAAACCGATTCATAAAAATGTTGGTTTTCACCATTAATAAATACCATATTGCCACCACGCTCTACTGCCCGTTACTTCAACAGTCAAAGGCAGCCGATCGTTGTGCCGGCTGCCTTCATGTAGTCAATCAGAAATGATCCTCATAATTTAGTAATTCTCTTAGACCCTCAGTAAATTTCACCAAATACTTACTCAAGCCAATCAAGGATCTAAGAAGCTAAACTAGGGAAACTAACTCGAACACTACTTTGATTTTTTACGGTATCCTAGCGATTAGTTGCGAAACCGACCAATGTCAATAACGCGGAACGGCAGTGAGGATGATACGAAGTGTACAGATTCAGCCAATTTCGAAAAAGATGGTATCTGGCAATTTTAATGTGGATTTGTTCAAGTATAATTCACCTTTTAGGAGATACTTTTAGAGCATACATGCTGTGCGTACACTATTGAGGTTTTGCATTTAATAACAAAAATTCAATGGGCCTTTCCATCGTATGACAACAAAGACTACACTAAACATCGAGTACAGTAAACTTTCAAGCTTTTTTTCTAATTTTCATCATAAAGAATGCGAATAAAATGGATAATGAACCTATAATTTTTTGATCTACAGTAGATTGTATAAAAATAAATAGCAAACACGTAGCACTACAAGCTATCAAAACACCTTTATTGAAAAATTTAAATAATACAACCGCTGCAAGAATAGATAAGAGAAAAAAAAGTTTAGGAAACCACACAGCTCCTATAATTACTGCGACTAAGAAAAACTCAATCCATTTTTCTTTCGTAGCAATCACTCCTCTCTTAGCTAATTGCTCCATATAGTCTGTAGTCCTTTTGCAATTGTTTCATAGGCTCTAAATGCCCATTCACCTAATAAACCATAAGTCTAAGGGAACTGAATGATTAACCTAAGGTTTTAATTTCAAGTGGAGTACTAGGTCTTGCATTACAGTATAAACAGTCAATTTTACCACAATTGGGGGTTACCCATTCATCACAATACGCACAGAAGGTAGCATCATATCTATCATAGTAAAAGAGTCCATTATTCTAGAAAACACAAAAATTATTAGGCTCTGGAGCTCCACCAATATTAAAGTAATCATCAATAACAACAAGCCTTTCCTTCCTCAGTATCTTAACTTTCAACATACACCTCCTACAAAATTATTACCCTTATGTTACCACATCCTTTGTTACTAACCTGTCGTTAGCTTAACGCCTGCAGCCAGTCTACAACTTTATTTTCACGGTCTAATATTTTATTTTTCACATACAGGGTCCCCTAGAAAGACTACATTGGACAGTTATCGATGCATCGCCCAACATGGGAACATACTTTGAATCATTTTGAAGCGCATCCGATATCAGGTAAATGAGTTACTTATTTTCATAGTGTACTACGCCGTAGTTCATAAAAATACTGTACACTTGGATGTTTCAACATCATCATCTCGGTCATGTTTACAATTCTCTTTTTCCCGACTCGTCTGTCCACCAAAGCTAGAATGTTCAATAAGATCTCGTGGCTCTCTATGCTTTCATCTATAGAAATGGATAAGAACTTATTAGCTACTTCCATAAAATTTGATTTACTTAATGATGACTGTGCCGACAACATTTCCTTTGCGTATTCTGATATTTTTCTACTTCTTGCTATTACGATTAGACGATCCTCCGGAACTGTCCCCTTAGTATCTTTTCTGACTGCTTCAATTTCTTCATTGCTGATAGGAATTTGGATATTTGAATCATTCTTAATTTCCTGCTCCGTCTGATACCATCGGATTGAATTTGTTATATCACTCATATTGAGTACGTTCTTTTTATCGACCGCAATATAACAAATTCCAGCCTTATCAGGTAAATAACGGTAGCTGGTTGCGCGGTATACCACCCTTCCATTTAACGCGGGACACAGAAAACTCTCCAGATTTTGTTTCAATTTGCTCCAGGACATGTACTCCTCCTATAATCTATGTTGCATAAATGATTGAATGAATCAACTCAATTTCTTAATCAGTTTCTCCACTCGTTTTCGTTTTGTATCCTTTTCAATATCGTCGAGTCGTGAGTTAAGCGTCTTTATGAAAGAGGCTTTGTTTGTATCGTTAACGATGGATATGGCATTCTCCGCATACATGGGAAGTTGATTAGTCGGACATTTCTTAAGCTGTTCGATAAGCAATTCGAATGCATGATCCGCATAGGGTTTGACCGCACATAGTTTAATCAGAATATTGACTCCGTGATCTTTGGTGATTACCGATCCTTTGCCCGTAACGTCAACAATTTTTGCAAGTGCTGCATTTATGACTTCCGGATTTTCAAGAGTTATCGCATCTAATGCTGTCATAGCCCCCCAAACAAGTCGATTGTTCCCATGATCAAGTAATGTTACGAACTCTTTGCTGTATGCTGCAACTAAAGACGGTTTGAGACTTCCAATTTCATAGAGAACTTTAATACAATCGCTTTGAATGTTCTTGTCTTTGTTATGCAACAAGTGATCAACAAGTTCCTTCACAGCTTCTCTATCCTCTCTGTCAGCAATTTCTTTCGCCAGTTCCTGATTAGGAACTTCGTCTTTGCGGTTGAGTGACGTTGCTAATTTGTCGATTATGGTCATCGGTTTATCTCCTTCATAGTTGAGGCAACTCGCTTTATTAAATAACCTTATATGATTTAAGGTAATTGTGCTACATCAAATTACTCTCCACGATTTTTTTTCATAACCATCGAAGAAGCGGATGGTCTTTAGTTGTTTGGAACATATTGGGCTTCTACCCTCGTATGCCAATAATTTTTCAAGCACGCTCTAATGCCCGTTAGGTGAGATAAAGACTGCCATCATGCTGGCAGCCTTCCATTGTTGTGTATTAAACAAACGTTCTCAATTAGCTCAATGACGTATTGGTTATGATAAATAATACTCTAAAAAAAGCATTCACATTTAATTTTTTCTTTAAGATTCTATATTAAGGTATAAATAAATTTCTCCATTTTTTTTCTTAACTACATTGACTGAACCTAAATCTAAATCTCGAAGATCATGACCCCAGATACCGTATTTTCCGTTTGTTTCATTCCTGTTTTTAAGTTTGCCTCTCTCCATCACTGGAATTGTTTTAATGCTGGACGTATCCTCTTCTTCCTGATAAATATTATGATATATTTTACTGATCCGATTGATTAAGTCTGATCTTAATAATCTGGAATTATTTATTTCAAACACTGTGGGCTTTTTTAATGGGTAGTCTATGACTATATAGATGCTTTTATAATTTAAAACTACTTCGTTCTTTTTCCTCAATCGTGCAAGTTCATCTTCTGGTGATTCTATACTGATCCAAGGGATTAGTCCATTAGGGAAAGTATCTAAATCCTCTTGATTGGCTTTAACTTCGAATGTAATCTCCTTTAAAAATACTCCTTTATTTTCATCAAGCTCATTAGCCTTGTTGATGTAAGAGCCTCTTATTAATGATTTGAATTTTTTAATGTAATCTAACATTGTCTTACTTTCATTCATTTGTCTTTAACCATGCACCATCAACCAAGATTGAACCAAATACTAAGGTAGGTGTGCTTTCGTTTTTATCAACCTGCATAACGACCCATCCAGCATGTTGATTTCCAAGAATCAATTTTGTGGATATGGATGGACTTGGGGGAGTAACGAGTATTGGTCTATAGGTCTTTCCATTTGAAGAGACAAGCCGAAAATCATCATTGCTAATTTGAAGTGATTGGTTTTTATCAGAAGTACTCGTAAGCTTGATGGAGACTTTTGCAAGAAGAAGCTCTCTCTCTTCAGGATCAACGTTAGAGGGGTCCGATGTTTCAACCCAAACACCATGCTGCAAGTCTACTACTTCTTTCAACATACTAAGTGCTGTGTTTCCTCTCACAACATCATCCAAGCGGATGCTACCTTGGTACTGTTCAAATGGAGTAGACTTCTCAAAAATAACTTCTGTATGAATGGGCGCAGGGTTCTGAAAGGATTTACCCAAGGTCGAGGAGTCCTTCTTACCAATTAGCAACTCGCTTTGTTCACCATCCATCCAAGCATTTTCTTGCCCTAACCATTTAGCAACATCATCAATAGGAATATAGCTGCTTCCATCTACAAGCCTAACGTCCGTTATTACCTCTTTTCCATTGATAAAAAGTTTTATCCCCGGAGACGCAATGGCACCAACGGTAAAGCATGTTATTGATGCTAGGACAAATAAGCAAATTAATGTAATATATCTTCTCATATTCAAGCCTCCGATAGTGAGTTCATTTCAGCAATCGTTTTACAATTTAGTTCGTTTTCATATAAATAGGATCAGCTAAGTATGATTTGTATTCGATAATAGGCGCTTTATCATTTACGTCGACTTGAAGTACTACCCAACCAGTATTTTCTTCTCCAACGGACAAGTACGCGTCTACCGCGGGCCTCGGAGAAATGACAAGTAGACTCTCATAATTTTTACCTAGCGACGATACTAGCCTAAAATTAAGAAACCCAATACTTACCTTTTCGTCGTTGTCTGAGTTGGTCGTTATTTTAACAGTAATTTTAGCCAAGAGCAGTTCCATTCCCTCAAGGGGCTCATCATAATTTTTACCAGAGTAACCTTTGTTATATTCTTTTACTTCTTCCATAAGCTTCTTTGCTTCTGGTCCACGGACAACTTCAACGATGTGCATATCCCCTTGGTAAAATTCAAATGGTGTATTTTTTTCAAACATGACTTTGGAACCTATCGGGGCTGGAGTCTTTAGTGATTTTCCATTATCTGAAGCGTCCAAGTTACCTATATGGATCTCTCTATTACTATCATCCCATTCTAATCTTTGGCCTAGCCACTGAGCTACATCACGAACTGCTACATATCCTTTTCCATCAATCATTTTAATATTTGCCTGAACATTCTTACCGTAAATATAAAGCTTTATTTCAGAAGATGCATAGGCACCCGCTGCCGCAGATGCTATAGAGAGTGCGATCAAACCTAGTTGTAGTAATATCTTTTTTCTCATACATTTCCTCCGAAAATAGTCAATTATAATAAGTAACAATCGTGCCGTTGTACTTTTTTCAAAAAATTGTCTTATCCCAAACCTTATTTTACCATAACAGCCATCGATGAGTTGGTCAAATGAAAGCTGGCGTTAGTTGGAATTAAATTAATAACTGTGGCAGACAATTTCCACACCTTACATATGTATCCTTCCCGTTAGATGCGTAAAAGGCTGCCGATCATGCCGGCAGCCTCCCATAGCAGTATATTGAACAAACGTTCTGCATTAACTTTAATTAAAATATAGTCGGTACCATCCCCCCATCCATTCGGATAGGAGAGCCTTTGAACGCGGAGGCATAAGGACTGCAGATGAATGCGGCTAACCGGCCGATCTCCATCGGTCTTATGAACCGCTGGATCTCGGATTGCGGCAAGTTCTTGTTCATGAAATCCTTCTCTTTTGCCTCGAAGGTCATCTCTTCGTTCGAATACATGCTTTCGATGATCATTTGCACATTCTCGGAAAGCGTCGGACCGGGCATGATCGTGTTCACGGTGACCCCCGCCCCCTTGGTCAGCTTCGACAAACTCTTGGATAACGAAAGGAGCATCGATTTGGTAACGGCATAATGTGGCATCTGGCCAGAAGGCATTACGGCTTCCTCACTTGCGATAAAAAGAATGCGTCCATAATTGCCGCTCAACATGGAAGGCATATAGAACTTAGTCAGACTGTTCGCAGCAAGCACGTTCGTGCGGAAGTACTTCTCCCATACTGTATCGTCTACATTGTCATAAGACATGATCTCGTAGATACCCATGCTATTGACCAGAATATCGACTTGTGGGAACTTCTCGAGCAAAGCTTCTCTTTGCTGAGCATCCACTAGATCGGCTGCAGCATTCTGAGGCCGAGTGTCCGGAAATTTCGCCTGAATCTCCCTCACCGTGAGCTCAACCTCTTCATTGCTCCGACCATTTATGAGAACATGAACGCCTTCTCTGGCAAGTTCTAGTGCAATCGCTTTGCCAATCCCTTTAGTAGAACCCGTTACTAATGCTTTCTTATTTTTCAATCCCATATCCATATGCCTGCACTCCTTATGTTCAGTATAGGGATATGATAGCTCGTTTTCTCTATTCGGTAACTAGCGAGGAACGCCAATGTTCTTGCATTACGCGCCAATTAGCGGGAGTCTCCCCTTCCCACGAGCGGAATGCGCGGTAAAATGAATTCTGATCTTCGTAGCCTACGAGAAAAGCAATCTCTTTGATCTCTAGCGACGGGTCTGCTAAATATGCGAGCGCCTGCTCATGCCTGGTTTGCGCCAGCAACTGCTTAAAGCTTGCTCCTTCTTCCGTCAAACGGCGCTGCAAGGTGCGATCACTCAAGCCCAACTCGTTGGCTACAGTTTGAATGTCCATACGCCCCCTTGAAAGGCAACGGGAGAGAATCCATTTCACTTTATTGCTGATCTTGCGTTTACTACGTTGTTCATCCAAAGAACGATCCAAGGCGGGAGTCAGAATATCGAGAAGTTCTTCGTTATAAGAAACGAAAGGACGGTCCAGATCACTGCCGTGCAGCGTAAGCCGGTTGCCAGACGCACCTACCCGAACGGAGCAACCGAAATAAACTTCAAGTACTTCCGTGTTGCCCATATCGTGGGCGAACTCTACAGAATAAGCCGTGAGCGGCCGACCGGTTCCTCGTCGTCCTAGCTCTAAGAGATAGGCGAGTGTAATGCCTACCAATACAGGTGGTCCGGGCTCCGCGGCATGCTGCCAATCCAGTTCGACGACACCATGCTCTCCTTCTTCACGCAAACACAAGCTTTCGGGAGGGCACATTTGCTTATAACGAGTCATTCGCGTAAGAGCATCTCGGAAATCCCGGGCATGGAAGATCGCTAAGGCGGCCGGCGGGTATTGCGCCGTCTCGAATGCCGTGGCCAACTTGACAATTCCCGTGGCGGTATCGCCGACAATTTCGACATAGGCCTGCCAGATCGCATAGTATTGAGCGATCGTAACGACTGGGTCGTTGATAACGGTCAGGGGTAGATGGGCATGGCGTGCTACTTCTTGAGGGGATACCCCTAATAGACGTAAACTGGACCAGAACCCTGGTGCGAGCTTCACTCGATCGGCGGCTGTAGTTTTCATAATGGTATACCTCCCGGGGCAATGTCCAATGTCAAAAATGGCCCACGGCTGCCGTGGACCATTAAATTATAGCTTAACCATCAAGCAGCGTCACTTGTTCTTCTATCACTTATTTTTTGACACGAATTTCTTCATTAATTTGCCCAATAATCTCTAGGATACTTTTTGATCCAAGATCTCCTTCACCCCGTTTTCTCACAGAGACACTTCCGGAATTCTTCTCATTCTCACCGAGAACGAGCATATACGGTATTTTTTCGAGTTGGGCTTCACGAATTTTATACCCGAGTTTTTCATTCCTCACATCTACTTCAACACGAACCCCGGCCTCTTCTAGCGATTTCTTCACTTGCAAGGCATAGTCGATATAGTTCTCCGAAACCGGCAATAATTTCGCCTGAACAGGCGCAAGCCATAGCGGGAAAGCTCCGGCAAAATGTTCGGTTAACATACCGATAAATCGCTCAATAGATCCATAAATAGCACGATGTATAACGACCGGCCGGTGCTTCTGGTTGTCCTCGCCGATGTAAGAAAGATCGAATTTCTCGGGCATCTGGAAATCCAATTGGATTGTCCCACATTGCCAACTCCTTTTAAGCGCATCTAAAATGTGAAAATCAATCTTCGGTCCATAGAATGCCCCATCGCCTTCATTGACATGATACTCGATATCAAGTTTGTCCAGGACATTTTGTAAAGATTGTTCAGCCTGGTTCCATAGCTCCTCAGAACCCATTGAATCTTCGGGCCGGGTAGATAGTTCGACCTTGTATTCAAAGCCAAGTACTTGATAAACGTAATCAATCAAGGCAATGACACGGCTAATTTCATCCTCAATTTGTTCAGGCAAAACGAAAAGGTGAGCGTCGTCCTGGCAGAATGTACGGACCCGCATCATCCCGTTAAGGGCCCCGGAAAGTTCGTGGCGGTGCACGTGGCCAAATTCGGAAAGACGCATAGGCAATTCCCGGTAGGAACGCAAGCTGTTTTTAAAAATAAGCATGTGTCCCGGGCAGTTCATCGGTTTAAGCGCAAACTTTGTTTCGTCCACATTGGTGAAGTACATGTTATCTTTGTAATGCTCCCAATGTCCTGATTGCTCCCAAACCCGATTATTCATCATAAGCGGTGTACGCACTTCAGCGTAATCACGCTGTCTCTGTAATTCACGCGCAAAGTTCTCTAGCTCCGTACGGATCGTCATCCCTTTCGGAAGAAAGAAAGGCATTCCAGGTGCCTCTTCAGAGAACATAAACAATTCAAGTTCTTTCCCGAGCTTGCGGTGGTCACGCTTTTTAGCTTCCTCAAGAACATGTAGATGTTCTTCAAGCTGGGCCTTTTTCGGAAAAGAAGTCCCATAAATCCGCTGCAGCATCTTATTATTAGAGTCACCACGCCAGTAGGCACCCGCCACGTTCATCAGTTTGAACGCCTTGATCCGGCCTGTCGAAGGAAGATGTGGCCCCCGGCACAGGTCAAAGAATTCACCTTGATCATAAATGGTAATGACGGCATCTTCCGGTAGGTCGCGAATGAGCTCTAATTTTAAAGGTTCTTCGAGCTCCTCGAATGTCTTAATTGCATCTCTGCGGCTGACGACCCTGCGAACAATGGGCAGGTTCTCTTGGATAACTTTCTCCATCTCTTTTTCAATGGCAGCAAGATCATCAATAGACAGCGGTTTTTCTATATCAATATCATAATAAAATCCGTCTTCGATGACCGGTCCAATTCCGAGTTTTACTGCCTTATCTCCATAAATGCGTTTAATGGATTGGGCCATTAAATGTGCCGTACTGTGCCTGTATATCTCCAAGCCCTCTTTACTGTCAAGAGTAACAATTTCGACAAGACTGTTAGGCTCAATCGGTTGATTAAGATCAACGAGTTTGCCATTGATTTTTCCAGCTACCGCATTTTTCTTCAAACCTGTACTAATAGATTCTGCCACTTGTTCGATTATCGTACCTGGGGGATACCTCCTAACTGTTCCATCTGGCAATGTTACATTGATCTCCATGATTTAGCCTCCATTTCTAGTTTTCCATTATTTTTGAACGCAAAAAAACGCATCTCTCCCACCAAGGGACGAGTGCGTTCAGCTCGTGGTTCCACCCTAATTTGACCTGCAACATGTCAGTCTTTGGCTGTTCACCAAAGTAGCAGATGCAAGGTCCTTATTGGTATCCGGTATCGGGGATAAAACGGTGACGCTTACTGCCGCGACAAACGATCGACGGGTTCAACGACACGGCTACAAAGGGGTAATTTCACAACCGGTAACAGGAGAAGCTTTCAGCCTAAACTTCTCTCTCTGGACAGTTCGTGAAGGAAATCATGTCTTTGGTCAATGCCTTATTTATGTTTACGGGTATAATATTACATAGTCGCGCTCATAAAAGTCAAGGGAAAGAATTATTATAAAAAGTAAGGGGAGGAATCCTTTAGACTCCTCCCCCAATTTTATTACGTAATTACTCCAATATTTTCATCGCAACTGCTGTTAAGTCATCGATGTCTATGACACCGTCTTTATTCACGTCACCGGCTTTAAATTGATTCCAGTCACTGTCGGTCGACTTTTTGCCATACCCGGCTGCCACTATCGCCAAATCTCCGATGGCTACTTTGCCGTCACCGTTAACATCTGCGGAAATTCTGGATGATTCGAAGGCGGCAATGGCCAATGTTAAGTTGGTTACAGCTTGATCGATCTGCTGTTGAGTTGCCGAGGCTTGATCGACAACAGCTTGGGCTTGATTGATCACCGTTTGCAGTAATGCCTTAGATCCGGCGACATATTGACCATCGGCCTTGCCTTCTACTGCGGCATTGACTTTGGATTGCGCTGAACTAATTAATGTCTTAAGAGCAGCCGTATCGATAGGTTGAATCTGTACGTCGAATGTGAAGGCGGATCCCGGTATTTGTAATTCCTGACCCATACCGTTGGCAATGATCACATTGTCAATCGCTACTGCAGCTTTACTCGGTGCAGCGTTAGGTTTGGCAACGAATGTAAAATTAACGAAATTGCCATTGGCCGGAGTCACTTGGTCTTTAGCAAGCGCGGCTGTCAGGAATCTAATTTTACCCGGAGACAGCTCTTTCGACTCAATAACTTTTAAGCCTTCCGTCAGTGATTTCGCCTTTACGAATGTCAGTACATCGGGATCGAACTGTATCGTCAGATCTTGCGCAAATATTTCTTGATAAACGCTATCGGTCACTGCACTGATATTGAAACTTAAATCAAATGGCGTACCTGATACAACAGATGCCGGTCCGGTTAAAGACGCCGCTGCCGTTTCAGTCCCTGCTTCGTAAACAGCGATGGAATCCAAGTAAGTCGTCATAACCTGACCAGTAGTATCCTCAGTCAGGATGACTACATCAAGGAAAGCGATCGTGCCGTCATTCTTTGCAGGATCGTAAACAAATTCCAATGTTTGCTCAGCATTTGTAGCTTTATTCTTGTAGGTGACGTTTATCTTCTTAGCTGTCTTGTCCACAACTACGGTTACCGTATACCAGGCAAGTTTATCGCTGAATGTAGTATTTTTAACACTGGTGTAATTATTTTTCGGACGGGTGAGTTGAGCGTACGCACCCAGATTGGTGTTGTGTCTGTTTGTAAGCGCGACCAAGATATCGCCGTTGCCGTCCAATATACGCAGTTCGGCGCTTTTGGCCGTACTATTGTTCCTTGGCGGAGCGGGATACCAGTCAAAAACGACCATCATTTTGTCGTTATTGACTGGTTTAGGCAATGCCTTCCTCATGGCAAGGTTAACCACGTTGTTCGCATAAAGCTGAAACTTTTTGCTTGTGTTCCCGGCTATATCGCCATTATCGATCTGCGCGAAGATATGACCCGGTTCCGTTCTGTCAAATCCCCATAGGGAGCCGTCCTCAAAGTCGGTGTAATAAAGTCCTTTATAGCCCTCAACCGGAGGTACGGCACGGGAGAGATGATCCATAGCCTGCTGCAGAGTGTTCCTCGCCGCATAAACCGTATTCTGAGTGGCGCCAGCATTAGCTATGACAGCATTAGCTGCGTTCAGAGCCTGTGCAAAATCATTCCAATGATCGCGTTTGTAATCGCTTACACTGAATGCATTGGCCGTCGACACTAGCTCTTTAAGCGTTGTTTTGTTAACGCCGGAGCCATTCGCCACATTTCTGGCGCTGATGGTCAGCAATTCTTTATAGTCGCTTCCTACGTTTTGTGTATCCATTAGCGATATAAAGCCGGCAAGCGCACTGCTGAAGTTAGCGGCGTTAGTATCCAGGTAGTTATGGAGCGCAGTAACAGCGGAAGCTGTAATGTCGCCCGCACCCTTCCCGCTATTAACAAGTTGCTTGAGCGAATCAATATTGCCCTGTTCGTCTGTGGTCAACATAATGGTATCGTACATAACCGAACCGCGGTAGAATGGCGGCGGATTCGTGTCAATAATAAGGTCTCTCGACTTATTCGAAATGGTTATCGTGTTTGTACCATTTCTCAGCAAACTCCCGTCAAAGACGATATCCTCGCTGAGGTAGCGTCCGCTGCGGTTTGCGCTGCGATATATGGTCTGGTCGTTTTTGCCGACGTAGTTCAGCACTTTAACAACGGTTCCGTTGACCTTGATCTCCAGTATGGGCTGATTAGACACCGCAGCAAAGGCGACACGCAGGTGTGCGTCACCCGTATATGCTTTAGTTGAATTAAATTCAATCTTCCATGCACCGGTTTCGGCCCATGAACCGGTGCCGGGCCATGCTCCAAAAGCGTTCGCAGTCGATGTCCAAATATTGGGGCTGGAGCCGACGGTTTCGGTTTTTACCTGAGCGTAATACCAATCTTTTGTAACGCTGCTGTTCACGTTATAGGTTAAGTTCGCTGGTGCGTCGCGCATAAGCGAGTAGTTTCTCTTTTCGTCGCTGCCTCGGAAGCCTACCGTGGAATGGCTGGCCTTGCCGATTTGGAACAGATAGTTGTTGTCTATGGTAGGTGACCAGGTCAAGGATCCCAGTTCTTTTGTTGTACCTCCATCCGAAGCTCTAATATTTACGCCCTCATACTCAAGCTGGCCTATTATGGAACCATGCTGTGGGAACACATATAATGTATAGTCCCCTGGCCTCACATTAGGAATTCTGAAATTACCGTTCTTGTCGGCGTAAGCATAGAAGTAATAGCCATTTACCTGGCGAATTACCTCTACGCCTGGCTCGGAAAGGATCACCATGGCGCCTCCCAAGTCCCTGCCGTCGGAAGTTTCGAGCTTACCTGTAACGGTTGCTCTCTCGTCCGCCTTAGGATACAGTCCCGGAGTATTAGCAGTATCTGTTACGAAATTATAAGGCCACTTCGCTATTTCCGCAGCCGCTTGCCTCTTAGCGTCGGCTATCAGGTCGCCACCGTCGACGGAGGCAGCATCATTAAAATAAATCAGCCAAGGGCCATGAATCTTCTGCCAGCCGTTAGGCGGGTCCATATTAGCGCCGCCCATGTGGCCGCCTGTAAAGTAGTTAAGGATTAATGCATCATCTCCGTGTACCAGCAATTCCTGTTTTAACGGACCGCCGGAGAAGTACTCGGAGCTGGCATTAATCATCCAGGCACCGTAATTGTTGCCATAATGACCTACAAGAGGATTCTCGGCGTGATAACCCACAAAGTCGTATTTGGAGAAAATAGTGTCTGAATTGGGATCCTTCCATGTGGTATCCTGAACCACCGGCTTCCAGAGAGGTATTGCTTGGTTCATCTCACTATTATAGCCATTGGGAAGGAGGTCGTGGCTAAAACCATACAGCGTGCGCACTTCCGCCGCTCCGCCCCTTTGTTCCGGTGTTGACAGGATGACATAGTCATATAGACCATTGACACCCCTGCGCATGACAAAATGACGCTCCGCCTTGAACCTTTGGGTTGAAGCCGTATATGCGTATGTCAAAACGATGTGTACCTCGTCCGTAGTATTCAGAACATCCGTCACTTTTGTTACGGTAAAGCTGTCTATGTTATTAGTAATCGTAAACGGATAACTAGGTGCCGATAGTGATGCACTGCCGTTAATTTTAACATTACTTATTTGTCCGTTAGTAGTCGATATATCCATTGATAATGTACCGTTGCTTAGCCTCCACGTGTTGGCAATGCCGGGACTTTTATTCAGCACAACATCATTATTCAAAACAGTCGCGATCGTTTCCTTAGCCTCTCCATCTGCCGCCACTGCCGAAAACTGGACGAGGGCAAATGAAAGAACAAGCGCCAATAATAGCGCAAAAGACAGCCTCAACTTAGCCATTTTTTTATCCTCCTTCTAAAATTTTAGTATACTGCCAGATGTCTTGCCGACATTGGCCGCCTTTTTCCAAAGCTTCCTCCTCCTCTGGTTCAATAATGTAACTAATGTTTAATACATCCCTATTAAAACGATACGGTATGTATCGGTATAAAGCTAGTTTAAAAATCATACCTTTTTGTTCAAAAATCAGAGGTATCCGCCAAGACATAAAAAAAGCCTAGCCTGCAGGCTAGGTCTTTGTCTAAACTCGCACGTTGAAGCGTTTCTCTTACCCCGATTCAGTTAAAAGAGTCCTATGTCTCATCATGCTTCGGACGCAGCGGCCGTTATCTTTGCGAAAAGCGTCGTGTCTCTCAGCTGACGGACACCAGAGTCCTTATTTGCCAATTTCGCGGTAAAATCAGTCCCCAAGTGAGTACGTAACAGCGCTGGTGTCCGTCCCATGTTCGAAGAAGTTCTTTTTCATCGAACAAAGGCTACTCAGTCCGTTAGCGAGGACAAAAACTGCGTTAACACCATTACGTCTGCCGACCAGCTGAGTGATCAGAGGTTGTTCCTAACACTAAGCTCATTTTACAGCGTTAACTACAACCTTTTGTCCACTCCACCTACTTTAACGCTGAAAAACGATGTCTCAGCTAGAAAAACGAGGGAAACAGGGCCAGTTCCACAACTTTAAGCTTGTTTTACAGTGTTAACTTCAACCTTTTGCCCTCTCCGCCTACTTTAACGCTGAAAAACAACTTTTCAGCTGGCACATCGGGGGAACCATTCTGGACATTTCTAGTGAATTTAATTCTGTTTAAAAAGAAGCCTTGGTCACCAAGGCTTCCTTCATGTATTCGCGAAGCAAATCACATTGGAAAATCATGTGAAATTCTCTACTACTCTTTAGAATATGCGACTCTTAAGATATGGCATTCAGAATTAATCGTGCCAGAGCCGCAAGGTCTTCGATGTCGATTTTGCCGTCGCCGTTCAAATCAACATGCTTGTACAGATTCCAATCTGGATCAGCAGACGATTTGCCGTACCACTTAGCCATCACTGCCAAGTCGCCGATGCTGATTTTGCTGTCGCCATTCAAATCTCCCGGGATTCTCGTGTTGACTGTTGCAAGGAACGCCTCAACCGCACTGCTCAGATCAGACGTCGCTTGATCTACTTGCTGCTGGCTGGCAGATGCATTACCCGCCACTGCTTGCGCGCTGTCAATCGCTGCCTGCAATGCCGCTTTTGAACCTGCCGGATATTGTCCGATGCCGGTTCCTTCTACTGCCGCATTGTATTTGCTTTGAGCATCTGCAATTGCTGCATTGAGCGCTGACTTGTCAACGGTTACAATGATGACCGATGCCTTGAAAGCTTGCAATGCCGCATCAAGACCTGCATACGCTTGATCGATTTGTGCTTGCGTTGAAGATGTGTTAACCGCGACTGCTTTCGCGCTTTCGATAGCCGCTTGCAGAACCGCTTTCGCTCCCGCAGGATATTGGCCATTCCCATTTCCTTCTACAGCCGCATCATGAATACTTTGCGCGTTGGAGATGGCTTCATTAAGAACTGTTTTGTTGACATAAATAATTTCGATATTTGTCGGTATGTTTGTTCCTTCCGGTTTTGTTTCCCCGTTCGTTTCGCCATTGGCAACGGAGACGTCAGACAAGGTGAGTGTGGAGGATGTGGAATCGGTTTGCGCTAAAGCTTTCCACTGGATTTTCAGCAATGGACCATCCGAGTTCACCCCGTTGTCATGACCAAGACTTGCTGCAAGAATGCGAACTTTTCCATTCACTACCTTGGTGTCTACGACGACAAAATTGGCTCTCAGTGATTCTGCTGATAAGAATTGAACCTTGGCAGGATCAAAGCTGATCGTAATATCCTGAGCAAGAATGCCGTCTTTCACATGAATCAAGCCATAAATCGACTCGAACTTATCACCGGCAATGACACTTCCGTATACACTTAACGTTGCAGTAGTGTTTTTCGGAGCCTCAACTGTTACGTTCGCTTTCGCTTTAATCGAAGTGCCTGCAACCGTTCCGTTAATTGTGAATGTTCCGGATTGCGCATATTGCGACGGAGCTATAGCATCCCATACAACCGGTACTATCGCCGTCGGGCTATTGCTGTATACTACACTCACTGATTCAGGCATCATGGGGTAAACCCCGGACACAGTTGTCACTGCAACATCGGGTATACTTGTTATAGTCAGTGCTTTGATTTGATCAGCACTTAATGCGCTGTCAAATATAGAGAATTCATCTACCGTCCCGTTCAAGTATGGATCCGCGGAATATTGTGACTTCCCGATGTAGTTGTTTTTGGTCAACCCCATGTCGGAAGGCTTAAAGGTCATGTTGGTATTTGTGGCTGCCAAGTTGCCGTTAATGTACATCCGTGCGGTATTCCCTGATTTTGTGATTGCGATATGATACCAGGCATTTGCTGAGAGCGTCATCGATGTGGAAGTAAGTGTCTGTTCAGCAGAGCCATTCACCTTGATTGCAAACCTTGGCAAGTTATTTGTGGCCGTTCTCAGCGTGAGGAACATGTACGTATCCTGATCTTTACCGAAATCAAATATTCTGGCCCATGTCGCCATCGTCGCCGGATTTACCCATAAAGCGACTGTAAAGTCGTTAAGATCCGATACAATTCCTTCAGGCAGATTTGCATACTGACTGCTTGCGGATTGCAGCTGCAGCGCATTGCCTAATTTTCCGGACACTCTGTTTCCAGTAGCCCCGATGATGGTGGCATTATTACCTTTAACTGAGTCAATAGCCATAGCCCCGCTTGTTTCGTCAAACTTGTACCAGGCTGCGTTGCCTCCTCCATTCGGAGCGCTATTGACCGTCACCGTTACATTCGCCGAACCAGTAAGTTCGCCATCTCTAGCAATAAGCTTGAATGTGTATTCGCCTAATTCCGTTACAGTAACTTTCGTATTCATTGCGTTTGGATTTTCAAAAATCACGCTGGCTGGTCCGCTGACAAGGCTCCAGGCTACCGTAACCGGTTGTCCTTGCAAACCGTCGTTCACCACATTGCTTTTTAGATTGATCGTCGGCAAAGTGGATTGCGTGCCTGAAGTGATCGTGACTTTCGGAGCAATTTTCTCTACCTCGACAATACTTTCCGCAGTCATCCCGTTATCAGCAGCCGTGGCGGTAATAACAGCCGTTCCCTGTGAAACAGACTCAACGGTTACGCTGGCAGTTCCTGCCGCCGGATTGTAAGTGATACTGGATACGGTTGCAACCGCCGGATTGCTTGATACAACCCTCAGCATTTTATTGTCGGCATCTAATGGCTGTAACGAAACCGTCAGCACTTGAGTCGCCTTACCTTGAAGGGAAATCTTATTTTTGTCCAGAGATATGGCAGTCACAGCGATACGCGGAATAACATTTACGTGACTTTGTGCTGTAAATGAGCCATCTACTGTTGTTGCCGTAATGGTTGCTTCTCCTACCGATACGCCTGTCACAACGCCTGTATCACTTACGGTCGCAACAGTTGGGTTGTCGCTCGTCCAAATTATCCGCTTGTCGTAAGCATATTTAGGAACGATAGATGCAATTAACTGCTTGGAGAATGTTTCTTTCACCGTTAATGTGCTTTGGTCCAGTGTTACACCTTCCACTGGATAAATACCATATTCAAAATTCAGATAGTCGATATCGAGCAGATTCTGCGTTTCGGTTCCGACATATTTGAAGAAGACGTCGTGTGTGCCGAAGATGGTATCTATTTTCGCACTATAGTCTTGGAATGTCTTTCCGTCGCCTGCCGGTACGATCAGTTCGCCAACCTTAGGGCCGTTCAGGCTGTCTAAGTGGAGCTCGATGGTCCCGCCAACGCCAGAGGCAATTCTTGCGTTGAACGATACAGCACCTTCACTGCCAAAAGCCAGCTTGCCGAGGGCGTGCCATGAACCGTTGGTCACGTTGGTCAGCGCCATGTTGACGACTTCGCCCCGTCCTGAGATAACCTTCGTCGAGATGCCGCCCGAGTTCCAGCCGATGGTTTCGCCTTCGATTCGTTCAAACGGATTCATCGTCTTCAGTTGACTGACGCCTTGGCGTTCCATCTGAAGCGGTGTAATCGTTCCGTCGGCATTTATGTTGATCTGGGTGATGCTTGGGGAGCGGTAATCCCGGTTGCCGGTCTTCCCGGTGGCTAGCCGCTGGGCGATGTTGACCTGGCGAGTATGGTAGATGATGTACCACTTGCCTTTATACGTGAAAATCGCGTGATGGTTGTTGCCGCCGTCGCCATTACCAAATACGCCCGGTCCAGGCAGGATAGGACCGATATACTTAAACGGTCCCAGAGGACTGTCACTGACCATGTAGGCGATGGTGCCGGTAGGCGGATAACCCGCTCCATTCGTACCGCTGAAGTTCGAGCAATAGGAATAATAGTACTTGCCATTGAACTTATGAATACCTGAATCCTCAAAGAGCCTCGGAGCGTCGATTTCCTGCGGTGTCCCAACAATGCTGATCATATCGTCGCCCAGTTGTACCGCGCGGGCTGACTTAGGATTGTTGGCATCCAATCCGCCTATGCCACCACCGTAGTATAGGTACGCCTTACCGTCATCGTCTACAAAGACCGCCGGGTCGAAGAGCCACGGTACCTTTACCGAATCGCTGTTTGGCGTGTTTCTGCTAATGAGAGCTTTTCCGAGAGGATCATGGAATGGTCCGATCGGAGAGTCTGCCTCCAGCACACCGACGCCGTTAGCGCTGTCGGCGAAGTACAGGAAGAATTTTTCTTTACCATTAATTGTCTTGTGCGCAGCTGCAGGCGCCCATGCGTTGCTCGCCCAGGTAGTCAGACCGTCTGCAAGTTGTCTGCCGACAGGCACCTTGCCGTGGTCGGTCCAGTTCACCATATCGTCTGAAGAGATGATTAAGACGCTGCGACAGTTTGTGTAGCTGTTTGCCGTATCCGGCGTCAATTCCCATTGAGCCTGGTCATCCGTCATATAGATGTATATTCTGCCGTTGTATTCCATGACAAAAGGATCAGCGCCGTACTTGTGGGTGATCAGCGGGTTAGAATAACCCGGTACCTTCGCCCATGCGCTGCCGCTTTCCGTCGCCAACAGTCCGAATGACGCAGATACGCCGGTCACATCATAAACCGATTTGCCGCCCTTCACCTTCACATAGTCGAGCGTGGCAGTGACCGTTTTGGCTGCAGCCTGCAGATCAGCCACTTCCAGTTTCACGGTGGCAAACAAGCTCCTGCCGCTGCCATTGAAGCTCACGTTGCTACCTGTTACGTCCACGGTCAGTTGGTTGCCGACTTGGTTCCATGAAACTTTACCGGTTACTGCGCTGCTGAGAACCACATCCTTCGCCTTGAGCTCACTCGGAATGCTGAATGACGCGGAGATTTCGGAGTAAGTTCCTTCGGGCAGAGGATCCAAATTAAGTGGCATATCCACTTTCGTTCCGCCTACGCCGGCGATGCCGGTTGCACCAGACATTGCGGCGCCGAGAGGCGTCTGGGCTGTGGCGCCCTTCAACTCGTCGCTGATCCGGAAGTAATCGAAGTCCACATAGCCGCCTAAGGTCGTCGTTGCGTAGTTATACAGTGCGAATCGATAACCCATGAAGTGGTTGGTGGTGCTGTAAGACATCTGTTGCGTGTTGCCAAGTTGGGTCCAATTCAAACCATCAAGGCTGTAGTAGAAATTGCCTTTGTCCGTCTGATTCCGAAAGTCGGCGTCGACCTTCAGATAGACCTTGCTGCTACTTAGCGGAATGCTTTGCACGTCAGTGTGAGATGTCGTTGACGAGCTATTGACCATGACTAGTGTCTTGGCGTCGTTATCCATCCGCACCTCGATGGTGCCGTACCGGGCTGTGAAGAGTGACAGGCCGGCTCTATCGCCGTTTTTCATTTTGGACACATCCAGCGCGGTTTGTGCGGAGGACGTCGGACCGAAAGTCCGCTGGGTCAGCGTGTTCCGTGCATTCAGGAGGTTTGTGGCCATCTGCCCTGTGGTCAGACGCAGCCAACCCGTACGATCCGTCAGGGACCAGAAGCGGTTATCCGGATTGTGATTCCACTGCCAGGCCAGGTTCAAGTTAGAACCATTGTACCCATACTCTGGGAGAGACATGCTCAATTTTGCATCGTTGTATGTCGGCTTCTTCGCATTGTTATAAAACTCATCGGAGTACACAACGCTTTTCAAATCAAAGCTGCCCTGGATCGGCTTCGGGCCGCTCCGCGTCAGATGCAGGCCGGTATCGTCATCGCCGAACATCGGCCAACCGTTTGACCACTGGATGGGCATCACCCATGGGATTCGGCCCACGGAGCCGCTATCACGGAAGAGAATGCCGTACCAGTTCCCCTTACCGTCGTCCACGATGTTGCCCTGAGCAGGGCCGCCGCCGTTGATATTTTCCTGAGCGACCGTCTTGGCTTCAAAGGGGCCATTCAAGCTGTCACTGCGGTGGACGACCTCCGTCCGAGGTTTGCCTGACGGCCATGTGATACAGAAAATGTAGTATTTACCGTCGATTTTCTGAATATGAGCGCCTTCAGCAAGCCCGCTGGTAGGCGTGATGCCGGTAATAGGATCCGGCGCGTGGATGTTGCTTAGAATCACCCGAGGTGTGGCGCCCGGCTTGATCCCCGTCACCGTTTCATTCATCTCGATGATATAGAGCGGGTTGTTTCCGTAAACCAGCCAGTTCCTGCCGTCGTCGTCCAGCAGCAGACTGCAGTCATGGTAACGAGTATTGATCTCATACTTGCGCCAAGGCTGATTTTCCGGATCTTCGGTCTGGAAGATGTAAGTCTTGCCTGTCGTCGGAGACGGAACTACTACATAGAAGGTCCCGTTCTTATACCTCAGACTGCTGGCCCAAGTGCCATTAGAATACATATTTTGGTTGTTCTTAAGCGTCGTAGAGTCCATGTCATCCATGATCAAATAGCAATAGCTTATGGTCTCCCAATTGATCAGGTCGTAGGACTTCATGATGGGCACGCCCGGGTTCATATGCATCGTCGTGCTGGACATATAGTAGGCATCACCGACCCGGATCACATCCTGGTCAGGCACGTCCGCCCAAATGACCGGGTTCGTATACGTCCCATCGCCCTTATCAGATGAAGCAAGAGGCGTGTCCGCAAATGCTTGTTGAAAAAATGAAAAGTTGCCTACTAATGTAAAAATTAATAAGAATGCCATTAGTTTCTTAAACATTTTTTAATCCCCTTTCCAACAAATTAAAATTTCTTTCACTCCCAAAAGAGGGCCGCAACGGTTACTCTCTTTTGTTGTTCGAAACGTTTTGTATCATAGAATATACATGTTTTCCTAATCCAGCATTTTCATAGCTACAATCGCAAGGTCCTCAATGTCGATCTTGCCGTCGTTGTTCAAATCCAAGTTCTTATATCTGGACCAATCCGGATCAGATGAGGTTTTGCCATAGGCTGCTGCCACGATAGCCAAATCACCAACGGAATATCGACCATCACCGTTCACATCACCTGGTTGAGTACGAACAACTGAATCAACAAACGCTTGCAATGCTGAACTTAATTCATTCAGTGCCTGCTCTACCTGCTGCTGAGTCGCAGCCGTATTAGTTGCAACAGCTTTCGCTTGGTCAATAGCTGCCTGCAGCACTGTTTTAGAGCCCGCTGGATACTGGCCTGCACCCGTTCCCTCTGCAGCTTCATCATGCTTGTTTTGAGCATCGGCTATTAATACAAGGAGTGCAGTCTTATCAATGACGACGTTGCTAAGCTGAACCGTGTGAGAGCTGCCGCCTAATTCTTTTTCAAAGCCGGCTTCATCGGCAATTATAACTTTAGATAAGGAGATAGTAGAAGCGGAAGCTGGGGTATCCGATTTCACTTTCCAATGAAGCTTCAAAAGGTTACCGTCAAGACGGGCGTTTTGTCCGAGAGTAGCTGCAATAAATCGAACTTCCCCTTGTTTCTGAGCTTTGTCGAGAACCACTACTTCATCCGGCTTCGTAGACTCGACAGATACGTATTCCAGTTGACTCGGATCATACGTAAACGTTACGTCCTGAGCGTAAATATTTTGAGTCATGCCGCTTAGGCCATAATTCAGATCAAAGGCGGCTCCTTTTATAGCTTCTGATGGCCCTTGAAGAACGACACTCTCAGGTAATGTCACCGTGACCTGCGATTCTGCCGTTTTACCCGACCCATCTTGTGTCGCTGCCGTGATCGTTGTCGTACCGGCGCCAATTGCCGTTACGTTCCCCGATTGATCAACCGTTGCGACTGCATGATTGCTGGATGCCCATAGCAAATTCTTATTGGTTGCATTCTCAGGAGCCACTGTTGCAGTAAGCGTTCCGGTGCCCCCGGTTTTCAAATTCAATGCTTGAGGAGCTATCGTAACGCTTGTTGCCAGTACCGATGTTGGTGCAGTCGTGTCAAGGAAAGAAACATCATCGACATAAAAATCCATTAGATCATTAGTTGCACTAGGTGATTGAACCCAAGATGTCTCAACGAAAATTGCAGGTCTACTAAATTTAGCATCAGCTGGGACTGTAACTGTCCCTTCAATTGTTCCCCAGACACCTTTCGTTATCGTTGCACGCCCAAAATCTTTATACTGCCACCAGGATGTGTCTGATTCAGACATATTTACAGGATCTTCATTTCTAATCGTGAGATTAAACTGTCTTGTAGCAGGACCGGAGTCATATCTCACCTTAGCGGAATACTTATAGGTCACACCAGCCTTCACTTTTCCGTCAACGGATTGTTTGGGACCGGAACCTGTTGTTTTTCTGCCGGTGACATATAGACTATGTGAGCCGCTGTAATAAACTTGATCCGATACTGAAAGAGTTGCTGTATCATTAAAAGTCCATGGGGCTAGTCCAGCTTCAAATCCCCCGTTTTCAAGCAGTTCAGTCAGTTTTGTAACTGTTATCGTTAATTGAGTTGTTACAGTGTTACCCAACACGCCCTTAAAGCTTACAATAACATTCGTTATACCGTTAGATTTAGCCGTAATCTTACCGTTAGACACCTCTGCAATTTCCGGATGGGGATTGCTGTAGGTTGCGGTATTTGTTACGTCTTCTGTCCGGCCATCAAAATACTCTGCAGTTATGGAGAAGTTTTTCGTACCTCCGGTCCACAGTGATACGGAGCTGTTATCAGCCGTAAGTTTCTTTACTGTCAATTCACTATTCAAGTCTTTTACAAGCATATTCAGTGTATCTGTTTTACCGCCATAGCTTACAGTAATGCTTGTTGAGCCATATCCCACACCGGTTACAGCTCCGTTGCTGACACTTACAATGCCGCTTTGTGCCGGTATTGCAGTTGCCTGAGCAGTAACATCTTCACTGGTTCCATCGGTGTATATGGCAGTAACCTTCATGCTTGCCTTGTTAGTTCCGGAAACAATATCAAGCTTATGTTTATCGATGGATGCGTTGATGGCAGCAAGATCATGAGCTGCGCTCTTTTTCCCAAACTGCCAATAATCTACCTTGAAGAGATTACCTGTTGATGCTCCCCTGTATACCATGTATAGATCATGGATACCTGCAGCACCGGAAACACTTGTTGTTTTTGTACGCCAACTATTTTCACCGCCTGTGTTGGAAACGGGAAGTGTCCCGATCAATGTGCCGTCAGCACTGTCAAGGCGCAATTCGATGTTTCCACCGTCCGTACCGCTTGCCACATTAGCTGTAAATGTTCCAGCACCAGCAGCACCAAAATCAACTTTGGATACCGCTGTCCAGTCCCCATCGTCTATATTGCTGACAGCCAGATTGATGCTGCTTACCATTCCTCCGGGTTCGGTAATCCTTTCAGTGGATATTCCTCCATTCCAACCTATGGTTTCAGCCTCAGCCCTTGTATAGGGATCAAAGTTTTTGATCTGCGGAACACCTTTATAATCGCCAGTAATATTCTGGATGACACCGTTCGCATCAAAACTAACCTTATTGATGTGCGCGTTACGATACCCATGTGGTTGTCCTCCCAGTTGTGGTACCGTCCCACTTTCTGCCATAGCCTTTGCAAGGGTCTGTGCATGGTATGTGATATACCATTGACCGTTGAATTCAAAGATACCATGGTGGTTGTTACCTCCGACACCGAAGAAGGTAGCAGGGTTAGGCAATATCGTTTTGACAAAGGTAAATGGGCCCATCGGGTTGTCGCTAACCATATAAGCAATAGCACCTGTAGGTATATCCGCCGGATGTCCACTAGAGAAATTAGTACAATAGGAGTAATAGTATTTCCCGTTGTATTTGTGGATTCCCGCATCCTCAAACAACCATGGCGGATTCATGCGTACGAGAGTTCCGCCACTAGCAGCCAGATCCAAGCTGATCATATCCGCTCCAAGTTTTGCAATACGTGCTGTTCCCGGATCAGCATCCTTACCTGTCGGAATACCGCCGCCAAAATATAAATAACCGCTTCCATCATCATCAACTAGCACCGCAGGGTCAAACAGCCATGTAACATCACTAGCCCCAGGAGTACTTCTACTTACCAATTGCTTTCCAATTGGATCTGTAAATGGACCGATCGGACTATCCGCTGTGAGCACACCAATTCCACTTCCATTATCTGCAAAATAAAGGAAGAATTTCTCCTTGCCATCAATTGTTTTATGTGCAGCTGCCGGAGCCCAGGAATTATTAGCCCATTTTGCCGCACCTTGTGGACCTGCTGCAGGTATTTCTCCGTGGTCCGTCCAGTTGATCATATCATCGGATGAAACAACCGTAATCTTATTGATCTTACCGTATCCGTTATCTTTAATTGTCCCGTCCGTATTATACTCTAGTACATCATTTGTCATGTAAACATATACTCTGCCGTTATAAACCATGGCAAATGGATCGGCACCAAACTTTTGCGTAAATAATGGATTGCTATTGCCAGGCGTTTTCGCCAATGCTGGCGTGACAGAAGCTGACGCAGCCTCCACCCTTGCCGTAATTGGGCTTGAAGTGAGTGCTAGACTTAAAGCTATCGTCATAACAACCAATTTACTCCATATCTTCATCGAGCAACCTCCATCTTTTATTTGAAACAATTAATAAAACGCTTACATTTTAGATGACACTTGTAGACTATCGCCGCCTTCCTCTACCTCCTCTTGTTATTACTTGATTTGCTTTCTCCTAATAAGTTAGCTTCCTCTCCTCAGCTAATTCATCATCAGTATATCTTTCATAAAGTGGAAGTTGAATAGAATAATTTAGTATTAAAGTCGAATATTTTGGCTTGAATCACAAGACGCTTCGTCGTTTGCGAACGCCAAAATCAAAGTTTGTTCGTTAGGTGAATCAAATACTGGATGGTCTCCTCTGTAGAACGGATTGTTTGGATGCAATTTCTTTTTATTAAAGTTGGTTTTTTTGGTGGGCATTTGCATAGGGGGACGAGGATCTCACGATGTATGGAAGCGTATTCAACAGACAAATTAATCATACTTTACGACATAAAAACAAATGACGGTAACTTCACCCATGCCAAAAGTATGGTTTCCTCTAAATCATTTGTTCAGCCTCATTTCGCTCCATGACAAAGAGGGTACTTTCCATATTTCCATTTTTTTTGAATTCCTTGGTGGTCATTCCCGTAATACGTTTAAACAGTGTGGAGAAATAATGAGAGTCGTTATAACCAACGAGAAAAGCGATTTCAAACGATTTGAACGAGGTCGTCTTAAACAGCTCCATCGCTTTACGTATGCGAAAATGTGTCAAATACTCAATAAATGTACGACCTGTTTCCTGACTGAATACTTTGCTTAGATGGCTAGCACTCATCTTGACATGCTCTGCCGCATCTTGAAGCGAAAAGGTATCATTGTTGTAATTAGCATGGATATACGCCTTGACACTCCTGAGCATTTCACCATACTTGTCGTTCGTTTGCGAACGCCAGGTCCAGAATTGATTCGTAAGAATGGTCAAATACTGGATTGCATCATCTGTTGAACGGACTTTTGTAAGAATTTGCTGCAACTGCTGGAGTGTTTCTTCGGGCGCATCCCGATGCCGGTACATGTCCTTAGCGGAACGGAAGACCTCCAATGTCAAATCATTAAGAATATAATAACCAATAGAGGTCGAGGTCCACTTCATTCCATTCAATGCCGATGCGATTTCCTCAATGAACGAAGGCAATTGCGAAGGTGATCCTACTTTAAGAAAATTCACAAACCCAGCACGGTCCAAGAAAACGTAATGCTCCCTAGATTCGGAGATCGATTCCCACAGCGTGACACGGTTTTGCCTTAACAAACGCCGCCAGTGCATATCCTCAACGGCTTCCAGGAAGGAAAGGTGAATATTCATAAGCCGTTCCTGTACGCTTCCGATACCCAAAGCGATCGATACCGTGGAGGCGGGACCCTGCTCAGTACTTAAATGGAGTATTTCCTTGAAAATATCCAGCTCGTTCCTGATTTGTTCCAGCGTATCTCCTTTGATCAACCAGCAGATCTCGGTCCGGCTTCGCTTGAATTGTAACCATTCCTTGTGATCAAGGGCATGCTGAAATCGCTGAAGTAGATCATTTTCTACTTGATTTGCTGCAAGGAGTTCCGATAGTGGCCCATCTTCAATCGTTCGAACGTCTGAAATGACGGCAGCATAATACCTTGCTTGCAAATTAAGTGATACTGCTGCTCCGAGCTGAATGGCCTCAACCGTAGTGATAAAACCGCTGCACAGATCATTGAGCAGCTTCTCGCGCAAAATTTCCGTTTTCTCCCTCTCTCTCTGCTTCAGTCTGTCAATGCTTGCCTTAATTTCACGTTCTTTGTCGATCAGTTCGCTGACGGTACGCAGAAGCTCGATGAGATCTGAGGCACGGATCGGCTTCAGACAATAATCGTGGACTCCCATTCGCAAAGCCGTTCTCGCATAATCGAAATCCTCGTGTCCCGTTAAAATAATAATTTTCACGTCCGGATATCGTTCGCGCAGGATTGCGCTTAATTCCAGTCCGTTTATAAAGGGCATCATGATGTCGGTAATAACAATGTCGGGGCGTAATTGCTCGATTAAAGTTAGCGCCATTTCCCCATCGGGGGCTTCTCCGCAACAAATAAAGCCCTCTTGCTCCCACTGGATGCAATCCCGGATCGTTTCCCGGATCAGAATTTCATCGTCTACTAGCATGACCTTTTTCATGACGTCTCACCTATTTTCATTGGAATGAGAAGGGGGACTTTATACCGAACAAATTTTCGTTTTTTTGCCATTCTATCGGATTTGATTTGCATAACGGAAGAAGTCAAAGTCGGCATAACCTCCACTTTCCTTCGTGGCATAGTTGAACAGTCCGATCCGATAACCCATGAAATGATGAAGTGTATATTTCATCTGCAAGGGCTGGCCGATGGACTTCCATACTTCCCCGTCATTTGAATAATAAAAATGAGCCGTATCCGCGCTTTCTACGAAATTAAAATGGATTTTCAAATAGATCTGGCCGCCCTCATACACCAGGCTCTCAACCGTTTCCTCGCAGCCATCCTCCCCTTTGACGCACATGGCGACTCGGCGCTCTCCACTCTCATCTGCCTGAATGCAAACGGTACCGAAATCAGATGCCAGTGCCACCAGTCCGGCGCGGTCCCCCGGCTTCATCCCCTCCAAATCGATCATTGTCGAAGCGGTGCATCCGGGGCCTTCCGTCCGCTGTGTCAACGTATTTCTGGCGTATTCAACGCTGCTGGCAAGATGACCCGTCTTCAGGCGCAGCCAGCCCGGCCGCTCCGTCACGGACCACCGAGCGTTGTCCGGATTATGGTTCCACTGCCAATTAAGGACTAGCCTATTGTCGGTATACATGAAATCGTCGCTGACCACGAGCGATTTAGGCATTGAACCCGGAAGTGCCACTTCAAAGGACACGTTAGCTTTTCCATCCACACCGATGGCCGGCCAATCATTCTCCCAGGAAACGGGCAGCACGCATGGAGCTCGACCTACTGCATCGTGGTCCTGGAACAGCACGGCATACCAGTCGCCGGCAGGTGTGCTGACGATCCCCCCCTGTGCGACGCCTTTGTTATGGTAACCCATGTCGTCGTCAAGAAGCACCCTGCGCTCATAGGGTCCCAGAAGCTCCCGCGACCGATAGACCAACTGTCTGCGGCGGTGGTTGCCCGTGTTCGGCCATTCGATGAAGAACAAGTAATAAAATCCGTTCAGCTTGTACGCATGGCAGCCCTCGCACCGGAGTCCAATTCCGCTGCGTTCCGTCTCGAACAACAGTTGATTGATACCGCCGGGCTTGAGGGCTGTTGCATCGGCCGTCAGCTCCGTAATACGGATATCGCCGTTTCCGTGAAAAATAAATACGCGATTGTCGTCGAACAGCAAACTCGGATCATGGTGAAGCCCCTGAATGGTGAATCGTTCCCACGGTCCGTCCTCGATATTATTCGTCCGATACACATAGTAATTGTTCATATCGTTGCTTGAGAAGCTGACGTAGTACAGTCCGTTATGATAACGCAAACTTGCGGCCCAGGAGCCTTTGCCGTAGATGCCTTTGCCGTCCAACAAATTGTGGGAGTCGTTGTCTTCGAACGTCTCGAAGACGTAATTTACAAGCTCCCAATCCATCAGGTTTTCCGATTTCATGATCGGACAGCCTGGCATCGAGTGCATGCTAGTGCTGACCATATAATAAACGTGTTCTACCCGGATGACGCTCGGGTCTGGAACATCCGCCCAGATGACTGGATTCGTTATGATCGTCTTACTCATTGGCAACTCTCCCCACCACTGAACTTATTTCCTTAAAATTTCCCGATATTCCAAAGGCGTAACACCAGTTGATTTCTTGAAAAAACGAGTAAAAGAATGCGGAGCCTCGTACCCCACCTGAGCACCCACTTCGCCGATCTTCAGCCCGTCTTGCTTAAGCAAATCTTTGGCTTTATCCACTCTAACTTCATCGATGTACTCTGATAAATTAACGCCGCTTTCCTGTTTAAAAAGTCGTGATAAATAGGAGGGGTTGAAATGTATCACGCTGGCTAAACGTACGAGAGACAAGTCCTCGCCAATATGCTCGTCGATATACGAACGGACTTTCTCAATCACTGCAGCTGCCCTATTGCGTTCAACGCTCACTCGGAGATCGAACAAGGATTCTGCAATATTCTGCAAAAACTTGAAACTATCTTGCCAAGAAGTATGCAGATCTCTTTGCATAAGACCCGTTGTTCCAACCTTATCATGCAGCTCCCAACGGTTTATATACGATAGAAGGAGCAGTGCGATTGTATAATAAAGTTCTAACAGAAAAGGCCCCCCGTTTGCGGGTTCATCGAAAGCCGTTTCCTTCAGCTCATTAAACAGATGGAGGAATCCTTCTCTACCTCCTCCTTCAAGATAAATCGCCAAAGACTCCGCCTTCTCTCTTAGTGTTCTCGAATGAGCAGCAGTCTCGATCGGTTCAAAGCTAACCGTTTGTACCATCTGAACACCGTCGCCCGCTCGCCAATACTGTTGACTTCTCACTCGGTCGTATACCTCGTTAAGCTGTATCCATTGGCATGGGTCAGCGCAAATCGTAACGGCAAACGTGAGTCCCATAGATTCCATACAAGCTTGCTGCATCAGCTCAAATTGTCCTTCTAGAAACATTACTGTACGAGAATAGCTTTCGTCAGATCCCGTACCATTGCCATACGTCTGCTGAATGAGCCAGACAAGGCCGCCATAACGGTCAATGATACCAAGACTATTCGTTCGTTCCGCAAGGAACGTCTCCGCCAAAAATTTTACAGCAAGAGCTGTCTCCTGACTTTCGGCAAACGAATGGTGCATGTCTGTACGCTGCAGGTCACCTACCGCCACAAGGACAGGCAAAGATGGATCAAGAGCAATGCCCAGTTTACGGAAATCTACCTCTAGCTCCTCCACCGCTCGTGCCCCCTGCAGCAAATACCGGAAATAATTGCCTTGAGCGAGTGTTTCAAGCGTAGTAAGCTTCTCTCTCGACTGCTGTATGAGATGATGAAACTTTAAACTATTTTCCAGTTCATGAATGGCATCGGTTACCACCTTGATAATCCTGTCGTATCCTTCGCTCTTTAGGAGATAACTCACCCCCTGTGTTTGAGTCGCTTCATAGATATAATCGAAGTCATTATAGCCTGTCAAAAAAATGATTTTGCAATGCAGCCAAGTACTCCGAATGCTTTTCATGAGCTCGAGACCGTCCATTCCTGGCATACGGATATCAGATAACACGATGTCAACTCTCGTTTTATTCATCCAATCCAGCGCTTCTTCGCCAGAGTAGGCTTTATATAAATCAAGATCCAGATTCAATTGGCTAAATACATCAAATAGCCCGTCCGTAATGATCTCTTCATCATCAACGATCAGCATTCTAATCACGAGCGGCACCCCCTTTCAAGGGAAAACAAATCATTACTTTCAATCCCCCGAGCTCACTTCGATGAACACGCAGACCGTATGTTTCACCGAACGTAATCTTCAAACGGCGGTGAATATTCACCAAACCTGTCGTCTCCATATAATCATCACCGTTATCCAAGGAAGCCGAAATAAGCTGCAATCCATTGTCCGTTAAGCTTTCACCGTTATCTTCCACCACGATCCGGATCTCTGTCTCTTCGATCTCGAATCGGATGACAATACATCCGTTCTGTTTCATTTGTTCCAAACTGTGTTCGAATGCGTTTTCAATAATGGGTTGGACAATCAATCGAGGCAATGACACCTGTTCGATTTCCTGCGGAAGGGAATCGAATTGCACTCGGATGCGCCGCGAGAATCGTAACTCCTGAATCTCTGTGTACATTCTGGCATGGTGAATTTCTTGTTTCAGTAGAACCTCATCGGATGCATTGCGGGTCACAAACTGGAAATATTCGCCTAGTTGTGTTGTAAAGTGCTCAATTCGTTCAACGTCTCCAATTTTCGCCATCGTTTTCAGAATAAAGAAACTGTTGTATAGAAAATGCGGGTTAATTTGCGATTGAAGCTGCTTCAGTTCCGCTCGTTGCGCCATAATTTTCTGTTTATAGACTTGATCGATCAAGGAACGAAGATTTACGACCATTTGGTTGAAACGACTATATAAGTAACCGAATTCATCCTTAGATTCATGTTGGATGTTAACGTCGAGATGACCATTTTCCATACGCCGGAAACTTTTGACAAGTGTTAACAGCGGTTTATGAATAAATTTGTAGGTATAAAATGCATAGCCCCCTATAATAACAATGGCTGCAAAAATAAACAACCAGGCCCACATATAAAACTTGCCCAGTGGCTTCTTAAACAATTGTTCCGGAATGAATCGGTAAATGGACATTTTCAAATAATCAGAGCTTGCAACAGCCGTATTATAACGGCTTCCCGAGATCGTAATTGTTCCTGTATGATATATTTGAGATTCTTTTGTTTGTTGTACGGCAGCAGTCATATCCAGCTGCAAGTGCTCTATGGATCCACTCTTCAGAATGAGACCGGTTTTATCCGATATCATCAATGTTCCGCTTCCGGTGTATGTGTTAAACTGGCTTAGCGCCTCCTGAAGCTTTTGTTGATCAAGCTCAATTTCAATAATGAACAGCGGTGGATTTCCATAGGTTGCACTTTGCTTCGCCACGCTTAAGTATAGTCCTCCATTCCACTCAATAATCCCATTGTTTCGGCTGTTTAATTCTGAAGGAAGACCATAATAACGATTGGTATCGAGCTCACGAGGACCCGTGGCGGACGAAATTGTTTTGGATAACGGATAGATATGTACACTCACATTTTTGATATATGTAGAGCTGTTTTCAATCACGTAGAGCCGTTTTCGCAACGAATTAATTTTTTCAGTGCGCTTGAACACATCCATTGTATCCCAGGTCAGTGACATCTCATTGAGATCCTCATCCTCAAGTATGCCATACTGCAGCAGCTTCATCCGTTCTACCTCGTTCTCAAGATCGGTAAGATAGAAGGTGATCTGGGAGATTGCTGTTTTGGAAATGTCTTCGCTTGCCGTCTGAACGATCCAGTGATACAGGTAGACGCCAAATAAAATAATAGGCAATATGATGATCAAAAAAGTACTGAGCAGCCGAAGGAAAATCGTGTTTCGCAGTGAAAACGGTTGACGGTTAATCAAGGACCAAGCCTCCAACTTTTTTCTTTCATTATAGCTTGAAATAATGAAAGCTTCCTAAAGCATTTTTGTCATGGATGCAGCCTGCCACTTTTACCCCTTAACACTACCAAGTACAATCCCCTTCACAAAATACTTCTGCAAGAACGGGTACGCCAAAATAATGGGAAGCGAGCCCAGGAATATTTGAGATGCTTTCAGTGTTCGGTCGGAAATAAGAGCCATATTGAGCGCTTCGTCACGTGACATATTCGTTAAATTTTGTTGAATGACAATCGTCTGAATATAGCTTTGAAGCGGGTAATGACTAGGGTCCCCCATAAGAAGAAGGCCGTCAAACCAACTGTTCCAATGCTCCACCATGGAGAATAAGGCAAGCGTTGCAAGAGCTGGTTTTGAAATTGGCACATAAATTTTCCACAAAGTCGTCCAGTAGCTCGCGCCGTCCACGACAGCCGCCTCTTCCAGTTCTTTCGGCACCTCTCGAAAAAAATTCAGCAATAGGACAACACTGAATATGGGAACAGAGCCTGGCAGGACGAGCGCCCAAATCGTATCTAGTAGATTGTACTGTTTAAGAGTGGCGTACCAAGGAATTAAGCCGCCGTGAAAGAGCATTGTCATGAAGAAGATCCAAGCGTAAACCATTCGCATGCGGAATGTTGTCGATTCTTTGGACAAAGGAAATGCAACGAGGATCGTTAAAAGTAAATTTAATGGCGTACCGATCGCAATACGCTCCAAGGACACCAGCATGGATTGCCAGAACGCCTCCCGGCTAGCCGTATAAGCATAGGATGCCAATGTGAAATCGACCGGCCACAGTTTTACATGACCTGCTGCTGCTGCAGTGCTAGAACTAAACGAGACGGCGACGATATGGACTAAAGGAAGGATACAAATCAACGATACCACTATGAGAAAGAAACTATTCAGAACGGAAAACCACTCGAGCCGCTTTCGACTTTTGGGTACCCGAATATATGCGTCCGACGCTGATCTTGTTGATGGCTGTACCATAGTTTTCCTCCTCCTAGAAAATTCGATATTTCGCGAATCGATAAGCAACAAAGTAAGAACTAGATATCAGAATGAGTGAAACCAGTGATTTGAATAATCCAACCGCTGTTGCGACACCGTACTGGGCATCCAACAAACCGATCCGATATACAAAAGTATCAAGAATATCGCCGCTTTGATAGACTTGGGGACTATACAAATTAAACACTTGATCGAATCCCGCATTCAGCAGTTGTCCAAGGCTTAAAACAGACAGCAGAACGATTACCATACGCATTCCGGGAATGGTGATATGCCAAATTTTATGCCAACGGTTAGCGCCGTCAATCGTAGCAGATTCATACAAACCGGGATCTATGCCCGTTATTGCCGCTAAATAAACGATCGTCCCATACCCAAAGTTTTTCCATATATCCGAAGATACGAGAGTGAACGGAAACCAATGATTGTCCCCAAGGAAAAATATTTTCTTAAAGCCAAACGCACCCAACAATTCGTTAACAATTCCGTTGGAAGGCGATAAAATATCGATAAGTATGCCGCCCAGGACGACCCAAGAGAGGAAATAGGGCAAATAAATGGTCGTTTGAACACTTCTCTTGATTACCTCATTCTTCAATTCGTTGAGAAGAATGGCAAATACAATCGGCACGATCAAGCCTAGAATAAGCTTAAGACTTGAAATAAACAGGGTATTCCACAGAACCTGAGCAAAGCTAGGCAGATTCATAACATAATTGAAATTATCCAAGCCGATCCATCGCTGATGACCGAAGAGGCCTTTCGCTGGAATGAACTTCTGAAATGCGATAATAATTCCTGCCATGGGGACATACGAGAATAGAACAATTAGTACCAGTCCCGGCAATATCATCAGATGCAGCGGAAGTTCTCTCCATATTTTCCTCGTTCCCATATTCATCCTCCATCATTTGAAGCAAAATAAGCAGAGGAAGGAAGATTAATCCTCCTCTGCCCGTTGCTACTTCTTCGTTGTCATGTACCAGTCATTTACTTCTTTCGTCATTTGCTCTCCGCCTAATTTCGCCCAATCTTTTGCAAATTTATCAAATTCATCGATAGACGCGCCCATGATAATCTTGGTATATGTCTCATTCATTAACTTTTCCAAAGTCGATTTACGTTCGACCATCGTAGGCGTAGGTGCACCCACAAACTTATCCATCAGGAACTGATTGTTTTTGTCGTATTGATCAACAATCCCTTCAGAGCCTTCCGGGCCATAAATGCGTTCCCATCCCCACAGCGCAAACCCTTCTTTCGATCCCGAATTGAAAGCTTCTATCTTCTCTTGAATGGTCTTGGCTTCCCCTTTCAATGTTGAGAAGTTGCCAGCTTTTCGGGCCGCATCGATCGCTCTAAACGCCTCTACGTTCTTTTTTACCGGAGAAGGCGTTACCGGAGACAGCTGCCACACGCTCTCAGCTTCCGGCGGTGCGTAGTATTTGTCAAACTCGGCCGTTGCGCCAAAGTTTTTTTCCAGATGCATATTAAACAGCTTAATAACGGCTTCAGGATGCTTGAATCCCTTCTTAACCGCAAAAAACTTTGTCGTACTGAACTTCAGAGGCACCTTGGGCATATCGCCTGATTCAGAAACGATCGGATATGCCCGCCATTGTGCATTAGGGTCGTTGTTCTTGTTCAACTGAAGCGGCCAAATGGAATTCCACTGTTCGCCGTATTCCATTCCGATCTTTCCAGCGGCGATTTGCTCAGATACCTTGCCTCCGTCTTTAATGCCGAACTCCTGATCCAGCTCTCCGTTCTTGAACATGCTCTGCAGAGTTTGAAGCGCTTTCTTCACTTCCGGTTGAACCCCGCCAAAAACCAATTTACCGGATGCGTCGGAGAGCCACATATTCGGATAAGCCTTGTACCCGGCCATGAACCCTTCCAATCCCATGGCTCCGCCCCACAAGCCTTTGTTTAATCCAAGGCCAAAGGTATCTTTTTTCCCGTTACCATCAGGATCGTTTTCCGCAAAAGCTTTCGAAATCGCCTGCACATCAGCCATCGTCTTTGGAGGCTGTAGCCCTAACTTTTGAAGCCAATCCGTACGGATCCAGATAAACATGGCGCGTTCGACCGAAGAATCAACCTGTGGGATCGCCATCAGTTTGCCGTCGATTGTAGCAGCATCGAAAGGACTACTCCCCTCTTGCGATAAGATTTCTTTGGTTAGCGGGGAAGAATATTTCTGATATAAGGCAGTCATATCTTCAATTTGGTCGGAATCCGCCAATTGCTTCAATTGCGTTGCATTGACTGGAATAACATCAGGCAAATCGCCGGAAGCTAAAGTTACATTAAGTTTCTGCAAGTATTGATCTGAAGTATCGCTTCCCTTTACGACCCAACTGTTTTTAATATTGATGCCCAGCTGTTCCTTGTATAAACGGCTCCAACGGTTATTATCAAACGTTTCACCCTTTAGCACACCGAGCACATTATTTTCCACGACATCACTGAGATTTCGAACAAACGTCACGTCGATCGGCGGATCATACTTACCAAGCGGGTCTGCATTTGCACCCTTCATATCATTAGTTCCGGCAGTGCTCACCGCTTCTTTTACAGCCTCTTTCTTCCCAGTACTCGTCGATTCGTCTTGGCCGTTGCACGCCGACAATAGCGTAGTCATTACTAAGATTGAAACGGATAACGCTTTCACTTTGCGCTGCTTTTGTTTCATGAACATCCCCCAATTCCTAGTCTTTAAAAATATCATCACAGCGATGCTGTGCTATATTTTTATTATAGATTTCACACAAGAACCGAACAATGTGCAACTCTTTACTTTCCTTACCCACTGTTGTCATTGTGTAAGCGCAATCATCTTGGGTTGCAGAATGGGAATCACCTACAAAACTAGGAACCCTTGCAATACAAGAAGAACCTAGCCTGCGGCATGGTCCTTGTCTAAAATCATTTGTTTGAACATGGGGAGGGAATTGGTTACGGGAATGTTATGTTTCTTCGCGCTTCGGACACTACAGCCGTTATCTTTGCGAAAAGCGTCGTGTCTTTCTGGTAACGGACAGCGGAGACTGTATGTGCCGATTTCGGGTCGAAATCAATTCACAAGTACGAAAGTAACAACGCTGGTGTCCGTTGCATGTTCGAAGAGGTTCTTTTCCATCGAATAAGGGCTTCTCTGTCCGTCTTCTCTACTTCTACCTCTACCTCTACCTCTACCTCTACCTCTACCTCTACCTCTAATTTCACTTCACTCCTACTCCTACTCCAACTTCTCTCCCACACTGCGCTCTCTTACATTCCCCCACTTACCTTAACGCTCTGCAGCACCCCACATCCCACACTAGTACCCAAACACGCTAGAAGTTAGTCGCCTACTAGCTCTCATTGGATGAATTCCAATGAAAACGCATTGAACTCGTGTTATTTCCTTATTACATTGGATGAAATCCAACGAGAGCAGCTTAAATAGCGCTAAAACTTGCCAATTTCATCACTTCGTTGGATTTTGTCCAATATGATTGCCATTTAGGCATCCAAAATCGCATTTTCGTTGGAATTCATCCAACGAGACTTTGTCTCCTCTTGCGTAGCCCCCCCACTTCGCCCCAACTCAATTAGAAAAACCGTCAGTTAAGCGTTATCGTAGCTAGCCATTTAATCCAATTTGGAGTATAGCGGGCCTGAAATATTTCCCTACCTTCTCAAGCTCATTCATTACGTATCTTATTCTATTTTCATCTAGAAACCAGTTATCCTTGGAAGTACCTGTCTTGTCAATCACTGGACTTACATAAAAAATTGTCTCCCTTGGAAAAATTATTTGATAGGTTAAAAGTGCTCTACGCGCGTGATAGTTTTTACAGACCAACACTACTTTTTTAGGGTTTAACCCTTTATCTTGTAATACTTTTAAAGAGAATCGTGCATTTTCAAAGGTATTCGTTGCTTTATCTTCTTGAAGTATTGCTTGTGGTGAAATGCCTAACGACACCCCTACATTTCGCAAAAACTCCCATTCTGTGGTTTCAAAATGTTGAGTGACACCACCAGAAGGCAGGATCAACGGAGCGATGCCTTGTTGATATAACATTGCGGCTCTTTCCATTAATTGAGGATGTCTTGAGCCTGGAACTAATATTACATCTGAATGACCCAACTCGGTTTCGAAAAACATAAAATCACTAATACAGTCAAATGGAAATGACATATAAAAACCTCCCTTCTAACCATACGAGATAGATTAATTTATAAATCTTGCTTAATCACTCTATTTCACAATATGAAATATTTCAACAAACGTGAGTTACCCATGGAACACAGATTACACAACTATCAATTTCTTAGCGCGATCCGTCGGGAGTGTCAAAATAACATAAAATGAAAAAGCCGCATCACATGCGACTTTTAATGAAGCTTTATTTCAAGCTACTTATGGCTCCTCAAAGGGGTAACTCAATACTATTTGCTCGCATCAAAATGATAAATTAGTTGTACAACGCCTGAGGAGAACGTTCTGGTATTAACCATTTTTAAATTCAACCTCTGTTTTATATCCACAAAAAGCGGCTTCCCTTCTCCCAAAACAACAGGGTGAACAGATAATCTAAATTCATCAACAAGCCCTAAATTGATAAAAGTTGTAATCAAACTTGCTCCACCATATAGCCAGATGTCTTTACCAGGCTTATTCTTTATTATATTTACTTCTTCGAGAATATGATCATTTATGAATACCGCTTTATTATCAGCACTCTTTTGCGTCCTGGAAAACACATATTTTTCTTTACTATGAACCCCTTCCCATAATTCTTTTTCAAAATCCGTAGGTTCGACTTCCGGCGTAAATTGTCCCCATAAATCATAGCTTTTTCTTCCGTAGAAAATGGTATCAATTTGGTTTAAAAAATTAGTAAACCCCAGCTCAGAGTCCATAATGCACCAATCAACTTCACCATTTTCCCCTTCAATAAAGCCATCTAAAGTAACCGCTAAATCTAAAATAATTCTTCGTTTCATGATCCATTTCTCCTTTCTTTTATCTATTACCCATAATAGACCTCAAATACGTCAACTTATGTCATATTAATAAAAGAGAGGAGATTTTTTAAACTATCCGTTGTTCCGTAGTGATAAAAAAGAAATAAGAGCATTATCGTACTCAGCAGCGTGCTTTCCGATCCAAATGAGGTGGCCCCACGAATCAAGCATACATATTTCCGAATTAGGGATGAGAGCTTTCGCGTTTTCCGGATGGATTAGGGATACCGAGCTATCATTTTGGCTGTGCATGATCAACGTTGGAGCTTGAATGGCCGCCAGTTCCGTTGAATAGTCACGTTGCGTTTGTTCCAAATCAATAAAAAAAACCGAATATGAACGCTGACGGTTATTCATTTTGCAAAACGCTTCAACGGCTTGGGCATCAATGCGTTTTCGAACCTCCGAATAAGGAAGTTTAGAGAAAGAAGATACCATCATTCTAAATGTTAGTCTCGGCAGAAGGCTATTTATCGTCGCAAGTATCCTCCACGTTCTTTTTTCGGCTTCCGGATTGAAAATACGACTTGCTATTTTGTATTCTTTATCCTCTGTTGTCAGCCACGGTTTTGTTACCGCACTCTGGAGCGTGAAACTTGCAACCCGATCGGGAAACATGGAACAAAACATGATTCCTGTAGGTCCACCAGCGGAAACAGCAATAACGTGAACTTTCTCGATGGCCAGATGATCTAATAATAATTGATAAATGTGACAGGCTTGCACCAAATCTGTCATTCGGGAAGTACTGCCGTACCCTGCCCGGGAAGGTGTGATAATTGAATATCCTGAAGCTAGTAACTTCTGATAACCGAATTCCTCATTACAGCTCGAATGACCGCCATGGAACAACAAGATGGGGCGTCCCTTTCCGATAACCGAATATTCTAAAATGGTATAACCGGAATTGTATGTACTAATTTCCCTGTACATTGGATAACGTACCTCCCCTATTTATTTGAATATTCAGCTGGTGAAAAAAAGACAAGGGTAGTTAGATCCTCAGTTATATCATAAAATCTATGTTCTTTGTTTGCTTCTACGAATAGGATGTCTCCTTTACTAATTTCAGTAAATGTATCTCTATTCTGAAATGAAGCTTTACCTTCAATTATCACATAAATCTCGTCTTCTGTATGTGGCTTTTGGTTATCCTTTTCACCTTTACTCAGTTTATAGAGCCCTACACTCATTGATGGTACCTTCAGAAATTCATAGTATGAGGTGTTTTCCAAATTTTTGAGCTCATTTAAATGGTTTTGTAATTCAACTAAATTAAAATTCAAAGTATAATCCCCTTTCTACACACGCTTATAAGGACACCAATACAAATAATTAAGGCAGCTTTGACAACTACTGTACTATTAGAGGAAAGGAGATTGGGTTGTTCATGACAACAAAACGAAGTACATTTTCAACCGGTATCTTGCGCAGGCCTACGAAAACTAAATTTGCATTTTTTACCCCGCAAGTAGGAGATACCGTACTCCAACGAAGTTTAATAAGAATCAGATAACAATTTGACCTATAATCAGTATCATTAAAAAGCGACAGCTAGTGACTTGAAATATAGTTCAAGACTGCCGCTTTTTATTTGCATACCATTAAAAGATTACCATCAGGGTCCTTAAAATTGAACCACTGACCGCTCTCAATTCCAGTTGTTAATTGCACATTCTTTGCTTGCATAAATTCATAGGCTTGATAGATATCTTCTGTACGAAATTGAAATGCTGGAACTTTATATATATTCTCTGGAGAAAAAATTTTGCAATCCAATACAACATCTGGTCCTTCCATCGGAAGAACGTATATATGACCAAAAAATATATCGCCATCTGCTGGCAAGCCTAAAATGTCACAATACCAATCACGTGCATTCTCAATGTTACTTACTGGAATAAACGCTCCACCGATTTTATTTGAAATAGGATTCATAACATTCCTCCGCAATGAAATTTTGCATAATTAATTCGGCAAATGTTATATAATTCCTGCTTGGGAAAAATTTTGAGCAAAACGGCTATAAAGGGATAATGGCCAACCCAGAGGCTAAGCGGCCAACAGTTATAGTGTCAATAACCTTGTTCTTTTTGATTAAAATAACAGAAACTGTGTTTTCACCAAAATTAGCTACATACGCGTATTTGCCATCCTGAGTTATGGCCACGATTCCCGGCTTCTTACCAACTCGAATTGTAGCAATCACCTTATTTTTTGCAAGACTAATAGCTGAAACCGTATTATCACCTTCATTCCCAACATAGGCAAATCTGTTGTTTGGGGTTATGGCAATTCCGATCGGCTTAAGACCAACCTTAATTCTCTTTAGAATTCTCCTGCTCTGAGTGCCAATGACAATGACATCGGTATCTGTAGTCACATAAGCAAGTCTGGCATTCCTCGTAAAGGCAATTTGATCCGGACCTACACCAGCGGGAATTGTTTTAACAACCTTATTACGCTTCACGTCCAATATAGATATTGTATTGCTATCATGGTTGCTTACATATCCAAAACTTTTATTGCCGCACTTCCTGGTTGCAGTTGTCACACCCACGGGGTCTTTTCCGACTTTTATGGTGTCAACAACCTTTTGTGTCTTTATACTGATTACAGATACTGTATTGTCCGCCGCATTCGTCACATAGATGAACTTTTTCGAAGTGCCTACATCCGATGGGCTTTTCCCAACTCGAATGGTGCGGATAATAGTATTCGTTTTTCTATTGATCACTTGAGCTGTATGATCTAGATTATTGACAACATAAGCATATTTCCCTTCAGGAGTGACGGCGATTTCAAAAGGTCCTCTGCCTGTCTTGATGGTCGCCTTTACTTTTCTTGTTCGGGTGTCTATGACTGAAACCGTATCATCTTCGAAATTTGTGACATATGCGAAATGAAATGAGGGTGTATGTTTACCTGTGGTCATGCGAATCCCCTCCTTTTTATCGTGAACTTCTTAAAGACTACTCGCAAGCAAGCCGTTTTTTACAGTTGTAGATGGGGTGGAAAGTGGAATGTACCGTCTACGACAAATACCCTTTCCCCTTTCTGGAACTGTCTTATTATTGTTTTTTTCATACCACTGACAAGCAGCTCAATAGTTGCTTTGTTCGCAGTCGAAATGTAAACTACATGACCATTCTTCACTCTTTGCCTTTTCCAACTTTTACTGAAAGTCGCCAGTAATATCCGATTAGAAACAGTGTGATTGACAACCAATGGCATATAAAGTCCTCCCTCCTTTATGTCATTTGTAATCATTAATACGTTGGATGACGCGGGAATGAAAGGGACAAATGTTGAATGAAAATTAAATTATTCTAGTATTAATTTCCCATCGAACTTTTTATAATCATTAATTACTCTTTCATGATGTCTTGCAAAAAGATCACTTGAAGCTTCTGGAAGACTATCCAAAGGGTAAAAAGCGGCATCTAAACTTTCGTTTGTCTCCTTTTCAAGGGTACCTGCCCAGTTGTCCACTCGAAATAAATATTCGATTACATGATGTTCATTTCCCCAACGGTCGGTGAATGTTTGCGTTTTAGGAGAGGAATAAATTGCGATTAATGTTGCCTGGTGAACATCAAGCCCTGTTTCTTCTTTGACTTCACGCTTCATGGCATCAAACACAGATTCCTCTATTTCCATTGCCCCTGCGGGCATACCCCATTTGTTATCACCTTTACGCTTTATAAACAAAACACGACCTTCATTATCAAGTAGGATCGCCCTTACTGAGTTTACAATTATCTTTTGAGTACCAATGATTTTGCGAAGCTTCCCTATATACGAATCATGCCAACCACTGCTCATAATTCTTCCCCTTTGGGTTATTTGGGATGTTTTAAGAGTATCCCATATAATATTAGATTGATTTTGTAGTGGAATCTATAAGCACTGTTCTATCGTCTTCGTTAGCATAATAAATGTGCAAAAGGTTAATAAAAAGCCTGCTCCCGACATATCGTCAAGAGCAGGCTATGATATCAGCATTACAGTTTTACAACATTCTCCGCTTGAGGTCCACGTTGGCCTTTAACAACATTGAATTCAACACGTTGTCCTTCGTCCAAAGATTTGAAACCTTCACTTTGAATGGCTGAAAAATGAACGAATACATCTTCACCGTTCTCCCTTTGAATAAAGCCAAACCCTTTTTCTGCATTAAACCATTTGACAGTGCCTGTTTCCATTAGTAAATAACCTCCAAAGTTTACAACGTAATGTCCCCAACAAAACGGGGCTACTCATTAGTATATCTGATAACAGACGCAAAATCTGTTGTAATTTGTCTTTTAATATTTTTAACCTTTTAATTGAAATAACTCCCGTTACTTCAACGACAGAAGGCAGACTGTCTGGCCGACTGCGATTGTGTCTTTATTGAGCTCCCAGTTAGCTTAAATAATCATCGTGTCTTTTGCAAAAATTCACTTTTTCGAATAGTTATATAAGATGTATCCTGTGTACTTTATGTAAAATCCATTTTGAATAAGTTTTTGATCTTGAGGTTGTATGCCAAAAGAAAAATCAGCACCTGGTCCGTAACCATGCTGTCCCAATGGTATTTTGTTTCTATCTTTATCATAAATGGTTATTTCTCCTGGTGATGGAGTTGAAAAAGTACCATCTTCATTAAAAATTCCATTATACAAAAATTCTCCCGAGTTGTATCTCAATTTAATTTCTGCATGAAAACTAAAGTAACTGCAAATAATTTTCTTCTTGTATTCATGCCTCCTCCTCCTATATTAATGTCCCTATTCAGATGAAAACACTTCAATACCACAACATTTCCAATTATACCCTATACGTCATTACAATGAATTTGTTGCGGGAATCTGCCCGTTAGCTGAGTAAGAAAAAGGAATTTGCATCTTATCTTTTATTCACTAATTTTTCTCTAATCAAATTTACAATGCTTACATAAAATGAATTTTCATGTGGCACAAATTCACTTTTCCCAACATTCTTATCAATCAAAACCTTTTTTCCGACCTTATTTATTTCAAAGCCCTTAATTCTAACTTCTTCTTTGTTTCCTAACCAAAACTCATAAAAATCATCAAATTCAACTCGTACAATCCCTGAAACTTCTTCTTTTTGCAGTGTAAAATCATCAAAAGTATTATTAGTTTCATATAAAAACACGTTAGCTAATTCATTGTCGATAAAGTTTTCTTTTATTATGCAGTATTCAATAATTCCTAATAACACTAACTCATTAAAACAAACTTCAATTCCAATTTCTTCTTTAATTTCTCTTATCCCATCATGTACTGTTTCATGAGCTAATAAATGTCCAGCAGCAGTAATATCCAATAGATTCGGATAATCTTTTTTCATATCACTACGAAGTTGAAGATAAATATAATCTACTTTATTTTCTCTACTGAAGAACCAACAATGGAATGCTTCATGCCAATGTCCTACTCTATGTACTTCTTCACGTGTAGCAACACCTACTTGTTTTCTATCTTTGTCAAATATTTTTAGTTTCTCATTTTCCATAATGTATTTCACCTCTAAGTAGTATTTATTACTTCTTCAACAAAACTGCCCGTACTTCAATGGATAATTCCTCGTTATTTAAATGTGGTAGTCGTACTTTATTGGGTCAATTTAATAGTCGTTCTAAGCCCTCAACTAAGCTCACTCTATTCTCCTATACATAGTTAAATAAGCTAACAAATATATTATCGTCATCACGGTATAAGTATAAATTATCAGCTTCAGAAGCAATTTCATTTAATAGGTCCGAAACATTTTTGTCATGAGTAAGTGAAGAATTTGCGACTTGATATTGAGATAAATTACTGAGTTTTTCCCTCAAAGTATTAGTTCCAATTCCGTTTGAAAAGAGTAAAAATTTGATGTTTTTCATTGCTTTAAAATCTTTTATTGCATTAATCCTGTAGAGTGCCTCAATTGTTTCTTCGAAATAGTTACCAGTTGAATTTTCTAAAAAACCAATAATCCCGCTCATTTGCAATTCAATATCAAAGTCTATAATTAGTATTATGTCCTGCAGTACAACCGGAAGATTTACAAAGAATTCTTTTTCCCGTAGCTTCAAAAAATCGCTTTCAAAAATATTCAATGCAATTTGTTCAACAATAGCTTTTGAAGATAATGTATTTAGCTCAACTGTAGGAAGTAAATCCATAACAAGTTTCTTAACTTTCTCCATGATCTCCCGCCAATACTAAATATACTTTAATCACTATTTTAACATAATAGTTTGGTTCATCCAGATATTAATCAATCATGTAGTGATACTGCACATTAGCGGAGTGACGGGTTGCCACGCGGTAGGCCTTCATATGTTAGCTATAGTTTTCCGCTAGTTTAAGGACCACGAACATAAATAAATGCCCTACTTTGTCCTTTCTGTAATTTCATTTAGCTTATCAATAATTATTTTATCATTCTTTAATTTGAGCTTTAAGCTTCTGTCAATGCTAACTAAGCCAGTTACAACCATAAACATAAAAATAATTAAAAGAATGTCAATGATAAAAACAACCTCCTCTAAAGAAAACGATTAACCAAATCGTACTAGCGAATATACTTATATCCACGTTTGAAACGATTTATTAACCATCTTTACATTGTTCTTTTTTGACCAACTCTTTAAATCCGAGATAGCTCTATCTTCATTCCTGGAATACCTAAATTCCCATGGGACGATCTTCCTCCTGTAAGGCAATATTCCAATAACAGGTTTAAAGTACCCCTTGGTCATTATTACTTTAATATCTCCCGAATTAATTATAGTCCCATTTAATATGATTTGGTCATTGGACAGGCATAACTCGATTGGTTTCTTGAAGAATGTTCTATACAATGCGAGTAACAGTACAACTACACAGTAACTCAGAAGAATCACCGTTAACGAAGTGTAGAAAACACCCATGTGATCCCATGATCTCACTAAAAGAATAGATTGACTACATATTATAGCGATCATACCTATAATGGTTCCAATCCTTGAAGGACTCTTAACTTGATACTTCACTTCCCTCAAAATATCCCCTCCCTTAATCAAATCCCTATGCCGAGTATACCATATATTGGAATTAACCTGCCCATTACTTGAATCTTTAAGCTTCGATTGCTCCCCTATCACTCAAAGAATGCCGCCGTCGGGAACGAGATAAGGCTCTTGCTACCCGTCACCTTTGAAAAAAACAAATGAAAAGACACCGCCATTTCGAAGGCGATGTTAATGTTTTGCCGATTATACACTTCGGCTGTTTTGTTCCAATGAAACATTTCTCTGTTATCAATTTCAATGAGATTCACGGATCTTGCTTGGGTGCTCCTGCGCATCCAGTTCGCGCATCGAAAGCTTGGCCCCTATGGATCGGAAGCTGCTAATAACGTCCTCATAGCCGCGCTCGATGTGCTCGACGCCTGTAATACACGTGCTGCCCTCAGCCGCTAAACCGGCCATCAGCAAACAAGTGCCTGCACGCACATCTGTTGCATGCACCCAGCCGCCATGTAATGGTCGTCCTCCGCTTATAAACGCACTTTCTTGCCGTAACTCTATCTCTGCGCCAAGCCTCCGTAGCTGTGGAACGTGAGCGAACCGATTTGGATAGACACGTTCTGTAACTATGCTCTTGCCTTTGCCTTGCAGTAGAAGCGCGGTCATTGGTTGCTGTAAATCGGTGGCGAAGTTCGGATACATGCCTGTGCGAATACGCGTCGCTTTCAGCGAATTCGTGCCAAAAGCGGTAATTTGGCTCTCTCCACACTCCACATACATCCCAATTTCCTCCATCTTAGCTAGACATGAGCCAAGATGCTCGGGGATGACGTCCATGACAGTAACCTGACCCCCATGGAGCCCAGCCGCCATCAGAAAAGCTCCGGCGATCAGCCTGTCTGGAATAACCGTGTGCGTTCCACCGTTCAAATAGGAGACGCCTTCAATTCGAATAAATTCCGTTCCCGCCCCGTAGATTCGTGCACCCAATTGATTAAGGAAGTTTGCCGTATCGCATACTTCCGGATCTATAGCTGCATTGCGCAGTTGTGTCCGCCCTTTTGCAAGCACAGCCGCCAGCATCGCATTAATGGTCGCGCCAGAGGTAATTGTGTCGAAATAAATGTCCGCTCCCTTCAGCTCGGCAGCCTCGACTTCGTAATAATCTTTGAAGAGATGTACCTGCGCTCCGAGCGCTTTAAATACCTTGATATGCTGATCAATCGGTCTTGTAACGAAATCGTCACCGCCAGGTAATCCGATCGTAACTCTGCCGAATTTGGACAGTAACGCGCCGGCAAAATAATAAGACGCCCGATAGCTTGAAGCTTTACCTGGATCGATCATGGAACTATGAATCCACCGCGGGTCAATGATGACTTGTCCACCTTCCTGTCTAAGCTTCATGCCGATATCCCGGCCGATATCTGCGATAATACGGACATCGTCTATACGTGGAATCCCCTCTAAAGTTACTATATTGTCCGCCAGACAAGCGGCGGCAAGTAAGGCAAGGGAGCTGTTCTTCGCTCCTGGTATATGTACCGTTCCGATCAGCGGTCCTGAGAACTCAGTCTGTATATACTTCAAGAAGTGTCCCTACTTTCGTTATGACGATTTCAATTCAGTTTCGAGTATGTAGCCACTGCCGCGCACTGCACTAATCAGAAAGGTAGCTTTTCCGTATTTTTTTCGCACCCGGTAGACCAGGGTATTCAGTTCGTCCAGAGTCACATCTGAGAAGCCTTCTGCTCCCGTTGACCTTTCCGGCCAAACCTTAGATTTAATTTGCTCGAGTGGAACGAGCCGATTTGCATTTTCATGTAGCACACGAATCAGTAAATATTCTTTTTCGGACATTAGGATTCGCCTGCCTTCCACGACACATTCTCTTTTCTCCCAATGAATCGTGAGTGGCAATTCCGGAATTTCCAGATGTCTGGTGATACTGAGCGGTTCGATTTCTAGGGTCTGATCGGCAAACATATAAGAAAAGTGGATGACGGTCATCCCTTTAGATAGCTTAATGATATCAAAATTGTTCAAAGTATATGGGGTGTGTGGTGTTAGCAATACGCCGTTGATCTCAGTTCCGTGGCGACTCCCTAAATCATATAGCACCGCCATGTCTTGTTCTTTGCGGATGACGAAATGTTCACGGGAAATAAATGCGTTCGTAAATGCCAAATCCGGAGTTAACTGATTGGATACCCGGCCGACCAGTGTTACATCCTCGCTTAGATTCACGCAGGTGCCCGATCGATATGGTTCGCCGCGTACAATGTATAAGCATGCAAAGTTTTCCAGTTTTCTCCCCTCCATGTGATGATGCATCTTTCCCCCTTCTAATGGGAAGTAACCCCAGTCATCATCGTAACTCAAACTAAGTGAGAATAAAACCCCCTGACACTGACGCCTTGCTCACATTTCAGTAACATCAATACTTTTGAAATTTAGATTAGGTGTTATGAAAACATCAGTTCCCAAAGTTGCGTTACAACGATAATGCCTTCAAAATTGGTTCTCGATATTCAAAATCTTTCTCATTTATTTCAATTAAGTTATCTTTCAAGTTAATGTTTAGATAGATCTCTGCATATTCATCCTCTTCCCCACTTTCAAAAAACAATTTGTATTTCCTGTAATCGCTGGTACTTTCTAAAACAAAATCGGTAAATTTCACTTCATCTTTCATCTGAACACTACTAATTTGTTCTCCATAAAGTTCTCTTAAGGCTCTAATAAAATTATTCGATTCTTCTCCAATTTGTGATAGCTCTATTCCGCCCTTATTAAATCCTGCTTCTTTTGTATTGTTAATTGTAACCTTTAAGCCAACTGTAGTTTGATCATACATTCCTTTAATAACGTAATATTGAGTATTCCCTTTGGTTTCAAAACTAGTTATTTGAAATGTAAGATCTATAAAATTATCCTTATCTTTAGTATTAGTAATTTGATGTAAATCGTTTGTATTCAATCGTTTCAGAGTTTCTCTTTCTCCCCGACTATTACAAGCAGAACAAAAGAAAATAACTAGTATTAGTGAGATAAGAATAGATGATTTGATCATGTTTTTTCTCTCCTATTTTGCTAACCTCGTAAAATCCGTCGCACCTAAGGCATTCGTGAAGTAATTACACTATACCTTCAATAAAGCAGGGAGCAGCGGCCGAATTTGGCGATCTGCTCTCTGTTTCCTAAACTAACGTTTCCTGTTAGCTTAGTGCTTACTTGTATTGTCCTTCATCATTTTTTTTGCTAATGCTCGAATGTTTTTAGCTTCTGATGCTTTCATCGTGAAGCTGTTTCATTAGTGTCTCCACATCGATATCTGCCTTCGGATACGAGAGGTCCAGTTTCTCCATTGAGCGCAGAATAATCCTGAGCACCAAAAAGTCGCGGAACCAACGCTCATTGGCCGGGACGACATACCAAGGGCAGTGCTTGGTTGCTGTGTGCCGGAAGACATCTTCGTAAGCGGTTACGTATTGATCCCAATAGCGCCGCTCCTCTAGATCACTCGGGTCGAATTTCCAAAGCTTCTCCGAGTTGTCCAGCCGTTCGCGGATTTTATCGAGCTGAAATTCGGGGGAAATATGCAGGAAGATTTTGATCAGCTGCACTCCGCTATCCGTAAGCAGCTTCTCGAAATGCCGGATATGGTCCAGGCGAACCGCCGCTTCATCATCCTGAATCATGCCGTGCACCCGAGTAATCAGGACATCCTCATAGTAAGACCGATTAAAGGCGGTGATGTACCCTTTGGCAGGGACAACCTTATGGGTCCGCCACAAGAAATCGTGGGAGGACTCCTCCGGGGTCGGCTTTTTAAAACTCTCCGCACGAAAGCCTTGCGGGTTCAGGTTGGAAAGCACCTTCTTGATGACACCGTCCTTACCGCTGCAATCCATGCCTTGGAACAGAATGAGCACGCCATTCGTCTTTGAAGCAAACAGCTTGTCCTGTAGCTCACGAAGCTTACGCTCCATGCGTTCAAACGCGTCTTGAATCTCTTCCTTGTTCTTGAAGCCGCCTGTGTCGTTCGGATCGAAGCGGCCTAGCCCGATCTCTTCTTCTTTATTTAGCCGATAGGATTTCAGCATGGGAAAACCTCCAAAATAGCGTTTTATAATTTTTTTGCCATTACGATGCTCGTTTCTTTATAGCCTATCTTTTCATATAAACCACGAGCAATTTGATTATGAGCAAAGACATGAAGTCCTATACTCTTGATGCCAATTTCTCTAGCCACCTTTTCTATATCTTCCATCGCTTGCTTACCAAATCCTTGCCCTTGATAATCTTCCTTAATTTTTATATCGTAGATAAACCCTCTGTTGTTTGGTTTCAGTGCAAGCCAAATCATTCCAACCTCTTGGCCCTCAGAACGAATTGTAAATAGTTTGTTATCAATGGTTTTCTCGCCGTCAGGCAAAAGGTTTGCATATTGTTCTGTTGCCTTACGAATAGATTCCTGTTCGTTCCAATTCCCAGATTGAACGTTGCTTTTTGCATAGCTATGAATTGCAGAATTAAGGTACTCCTGGAATTCAATCGAATTCATTAAATCTAATGTAATCATTTTTATCCCTCGCTAAAAATATCCTTTTTGTCTTGTAACCTTACTATTCAAAAATAAATCTTGCTAAATCATATGGTATATTTTAACACATGCTAGGTACTCATTAAACCCATTAACTGTCCTTGAATCCTTTCCATATTAAGAATGACATAAAGCCCGATACCTCCCCACACTGATGTGTGAGATATCGGGCTTTTCGGTAATTAATTCGAAGCTGGCTGAAAGGCCCAGGAAAGCGCCTCTTCTAAACATGCAAACCTCCAACTAATCGAGGGCTATGACGATATGGCCCAACAGGGATTTGGATCAGGCTGGTTATTCCTTGCGAAGTCATCTTATAAATCTCATCACACAATCTGGCATCGAATCCAAGGAGCGGATGTCCCCCTATCCCGATTGCGGATGCCGCGAGCAGTAAACGCTGCACGAGCATCCCCGCTTCCATCTGTTGGATGCGATATCCCCTATACCCCAAGGCTGTTGTGAGATGACCTTTGTCCCCTGCCACATGAAAGATTAGCGGAACTTGGGACAGATTCACGTTGTCGGAAGGCATCCCCTGCTGCAGCTTGAGTCGATGATCCCCCTGACGTATCCACCGCAATGTATGAGCAGCGCTGTCATAACGGTAAGCGCCGTCCGGGATGCCTTCAACGTTATACAAACAAACGTACAGTGAGACGCGGGAAACGGGGTTCTCATGAGCTCCATCCAAATCATTCCGATACCTGAAGGAGGCCGTTGCCTCCTGTAACAGATAAGCCAACTGCTCTTGGCTTATCTTGGCCATTATAAAATCACCATCCGGCGAAAATCTATTTCGGCTTATCGTCGCCAGATCATATGACAACCGTTTTACTTGGGGCAGAGCCACTGCTAGATCCTCGCTGTCAACGATCATCTCTTCGCTAATTTGCCGTATTGGCCGAAGCCATTCCAAGAGGGATGCTTCGTTCATCTCGATAAGCATTGGAAATTCCTTGACTTTCCGGGACCGGACGTAGTAATCATGCTTAACCTTTGGCAGCTCCCGACATAAGTCAGTGGCGGAGCACTGCTCTCCCTCATTCCGACCTGCAAACCATTGAAACGCAGGCTCCGTTGACAGCGGAATCACCGCATACACGCTCTCCTCTCGTTCCGATATCCCAAGGAGATCATTCACGGCCCGATCAAGAAACTGGAAATATACGCCAGACGCGAAGCCGAACCGTTTCGCCACATCCAAGAGCTGCCCGATTAACGTACCCGCATCCAATCCTTGCAGGCGGTAGGAAAAGTTATTGTATTTAAAGAAGTTTTTCCAAAACAGGGTCGATACAAAAACAGTACCAAAACAAGCCGATAAGTCACATCGATTGCCAAGCGCCCGGGCTACATAGGCATCGAAGTTGCCTTTGCGCAGCAGCACTAAGCGGTGGTGTGCCACATCATAATGATATACACCCTCGGGCAAATCCTCCAGCTTCAGATATACATATAACTCATTAGGATATAACGCTCCCCCGGAGGGCACAAACCGCCGGTACATTTGCAGCAGACCCATGTTTTGTACCATGGAATTCGACGTAGGGACGGACTGGGAAAATTGAGTGAGCCCGAATATATACCATAGAAAATGACCGATTTGTCGAAGGTCAGGCTTCACTAGCGCTTCCCCGCCGTCGAGCGTCAGCGGTACTTCCGAAGATAACGGAACCACTTGCAAACCGCGGTAGAGCTTATACGCAAGCGGTCCGTCTTCCCAATCCACCACCAAGTCCGGCGGTTTGGTCTTATCAATGTCATAATGCAGATTGTGCAGAAATGCCTCCAGATTCATGCTTCTCCCTCCTGCTATGGAAATGGATGCGGGTATGGATTGAGAAGTTCCAGCCTCAGCGGCTGTTTGGCATACCCAAGTTCCATCGGTACCCTCAACACCCGCTTAAGCCCCTCCACGCGGGTAAACTGATGACCGAATGTCATCGGCAGCATCCCCGGGATCAGCACTTTCACGCAATGAAGTCCATTTCGAATGATTTCCGGCGCTGACTGATCAACGACGATCACATCCAGATTCAATCGGCGGAACGCCTGAAGAACATCTTTCAGATCGTCCGTTAAATCAGCATGCCGGGCTTCACGCTTGAACTCCTCTTCAAACGTTCGCATGGGGCGATTTTCATCCAGCAGAAATTGCAAGCGCTCCTCCGCTTGCGGCAAAGCGTATAACAATGAATGATCCTCCATCTGCCGCACCTGGGAGGAATCGTGAAGCATCCGTACATACGCCTCACGGTTCTCCTCGAATTTCTTATCAAGATTCAGCACCATGCCGGCCAACTCGTGAACCGCACCTTTCACCGCCCGTACCGGATCAGGATGAGCTCCGGCCGCACAGATGAGATTCACTCCATTTTGTTTCCTGTTTTTTGCTATCCCCCAAACGCTTGGAATCCCGTTCTCCATCGTCGAGTTGTAGAAATATACATCAAACCCCGCCACAACTCGTAAACGATCGATCATCATCCGCAATTCCCGGTCGTTTGCGGAATAAGGGTCAATACGTGGGAGAGGCAGCTGCGCATACCAAGCCATCAGAAACGAATCTCGCTCCACAACTTCCATTATTCCGTAAAAGATAGCTTCCTCCAGGCTTCCGCCTAATGCGCATCCGTTGGAAGATTCGGACACGAAACCATGTCCGCAGCCCATGCCGTAATAAGCGAGCTGTTCCGGAACGAGAATCGGACGCTCTTGCAAAAACGAATACCCCCATACCCAATCGATGTGGCGGTCAGGATCGAACGTAGTGAACGGATATCCCGGCTGTGCGTACTGTTCCTTCGCATGCACCCCTACCTTGACGGGGTCGAGCGCTTGATCTTCCAGATCGCGGAAGCTGCCATGGACTACCGTTCGTTTGCCTCGAGGCACCATACCGCAGTACCGCTCCAATCCCTCCAAAATGGCGGTCAACTCGCTCGCCGCATAGGAATGAGTCCGACCTGCCGTCCCTACGTCCTCAGCGATCAACGGTAAATTCACGCTTACATCGGCAAATGGCGACGCAAGATCAATCATTTTCTCATTCATAAAGCCGGTCCGGCTATCCAAATAGTCTTTGGTCAAGACTTTTTTCAAATCATCCATGGGTCGAGAGCGGTAACTGTCCAAGCTAATCTTAGGACTTGGCTGCAGTGAAATGCGGGCTGATGCCGACGAATCGTCAGGCAATCGACTGCAAACCGGACATAGCGGGTCAGGGAGAAAGAAGTGAACTGTACTCTCCAGCGTTTTCAGGTTGATCATAAGCACTCTCTCTGCTAAATGACCCGGTTTGTCTTGCAATATCCTCCGTGCCTCCGCCACTAGCAGATGGGCTACTTGGAAGAGTCCCGTACGCGAAGCCCATGCATCGCGTGATATTCCCCCGTGCGCCGCAAGACTCTGCTGCAGCGCACGCATCTCCCTACGGTCGCGTCCCGCCATGAGGCGTCGTGTATCCGCACATTGGGAGCACCCTTGTGAGCCCGGTGTAACCAGAGGTCCGATCACGCCCTCGCCAAATGCAACGAAGCCGCGCAACCAAGGGATACCGGCTGGCTGCAGCAGCTCTTCCGCCTTTTGATGAACGTAAGGATGCCAAGCATCGTGCAGCACTAGTGCCAAATCCACCGTTTCCGGCACTCCTGCTTCGAAATCCATTTGACGTACGATCTTGAATTGGGCTGATAGTTCTTCATTTACGCAGTCCGCCAATTCCCCGTCTCCCACAATCATAACGATGGCGCTCACCGGGCTCCCTCCTCTCGCAGCAACACGCCAAATACTCCTGCCATTTCCTCTTTCAAAAATGGTTCTACTGCCAGATCGAAGACCAAGAGCCGTTTATGGTTCCGTTTTAAGACTTGGAAGGCGGACTGCAAAACATCCGATTCTATCGTAGCTTCACAGGATGGGATCTCAAGGTTATGCGGAATCTTTTCTGCGAGACGCACAGACGAAACCTCCAACACTTGCGATGTGTAACTAGCCGGTTGGTTTTGTAACATCAACAGAGCTTGTTGTAAAGCAACCCGCAATGCAAATGTTACATTCAAACCTACACCGCCATACCAGCGGTCATCCGTACCGACCCAAACCACAGGGAATCCGCAAACGGTCTCTCCCAAACCAATCATCGGCTCTCCCTTCATCGTCGTCAAAGCCTGCAAATAAAACTGGCAGCGTTTATCCTCTATGGCAGACAAATGTACTCGAGAGACAGACGGCACCTGACTCGCCAATTGCTTGCCCATCTCCTCAGCCAAACACCTAAGCAACCCCCGACCTATGCCTTCCGCAAACGTTTCTCCCGCTCCGATGCCGATAAATTCCTGCGGTTCTGAAACGAAAAGGGATGCCATTCGCGACACATACGCTTCAATTCCGGCCAACCCTGCTGCCCGCCGAGCTCCCTCATGAGTCAGATCGGTACAAACAATGTCCGACAGCAGCGTAGCCGGCCCTTCGGATAATGGATCGATTGCCTGAACTCGACACTGAGAGAGAGGCAGTTGTTTTAAGTCCCCCTCCTCCCAAATATGAAAAATTCCGGATTCCGCAGATGTCAACCGGCCAAAGTAAGGAAGCAATCCGGTCTCACTTTTGCTTGATTTCCGCTCGAGCTGCAATTCGAAATCATGAATCCGTTCAACAGCGGTACGCCCGTTCACAAGCGGATGGGGTACGAACAAATGCCATTTTCCTTCCAGAGTCTCTAGATTAAGCAGATAGAACGGATCACTTTGTTCCGAATCGTTCAATCCACTAATCTTTTTTAATAATTCAAACACGATCACGTTCGCCAACAGAGCTCCCGCTGTGGAAGAAAAGGTGTGCAGCTCCGGGTCTTTAGAAATCGCAGATTCGTGTACGCTGCGCCACGCTGATTCCCAGCAGCCCTCAGAGTCCGGATGTACAAGAGGACCCGCCATACCCACCTGCTTCAGACAAACAGCGGGAAGAAACACCTTCTTCTCCTCCCTGCACACCGCATGAAGAGCCCGCAGCTCCTCGATATCTCCCTGCTGTGACACAAATAAAACCGATTCAAACGGCCTTACAGCCTCCCGCCAATTACGATTCCCCTCCGTTTGCAGAGTAACCTCCTCGATGACAACCTCGGGGTCCGTTTTACGGGCATGTGCCGCCAGTTCTAGCATCCGTTGCCGATCGGTTGGCTCTGAGCCCGAGACCAGCACGTGTAACTTGGGCAAACCGGATTCAAGCAGCGCGGAAATGACCGAGATCAGAAATGGGCCAGAACCGACCGTCAATACCTTGGACTGCCGATACGACTGAAACCGGTACGCACCCGAATTACCGAAATGGTCCAAAAATTCAATTTGAGAAGCGTACTTTTGAAGGATCTCTTCAGACAACTGATGTGGACTGTCTTGGCTCGTATCCCGAACAAACCCATTACGATACAACATTTCTGCAATTCCATATACCTGCTTCCGGTGTTGGTCCGGCAATCCGTCTGTCAAATCCTTCAACCTATGCTCCCCATTGAATATTGGTATCAACTTTTCAATCCACCGATCGATCCCTGCGCCTTCCATGCGGAACGAACTTACGTTGTTTCGAAAATACACACTACCATTTGGATCAGGGAGAAAAAACGTATCCCTTTTCATCTTCAGTCGCATCGAAGGGTTCAAATTTGCCATTCTACTCCTCCTCCGGAAGCTGTGTTCTCAATCTGCTCAAACTCTTCACATGTAATCTTATGTACAGCTAATTGTCCCTCATGTCTTATTCTTTAAGAAAGCCCCTGCAGCAATGGCCTAGTTTGCTGTAGGGGCTTTACTCTATCGGCAAGAAACAATTCAATATTCTTAACGGTGGCAGTTATGGCAGCCATGACAGTTGTGACAGTTATGACAGTTCGAGCATCGGAAGCAACTGGTGCAATTAGAACAGTTAAAGCAATTCGTGCAGTTAAAGCAATTGGTACACGTAAAGCAATTGGTACAGTTCGTGCAAAAGAAGACGCATAACCTAGCATCTTGCTGGCTTTGTACGTTCCAAGGTGTCACCTCACTTGCTGTGAACTCGGAAACCGTCAAATTCTGAAGATCATTTTGGAATTCATTCATTTACAAAAACCTCCGTTTAATAGATAGTTGTGTCGGCATCATACTCTTTGTGAATTCAGCCAATTATTCGACTACTCCATGACAACATATGAACTCAGCTCCGCACTTGTTACTGATTAAAATGCCTATTTTATCGTACATTTGCAGGACAAAAAGGAGCCTAGCCAAGTTCAATTGGGCTGAGCTCCTTTTGCATTTCGTTTTTGTTGATTTAACTTAGTCTACTTGAAATAATTTGATTTACAGCTCGTAACGCTGAAGAGATTGCACCTTCGATCCAACCGGGAAAAAGACTCGTATTATCCCCAGCAAAGTAAATTCTACCTTGTTCGGCAGACAGTGCTGGGAGCATTCGAATCATCTGTTTCGGCTTATACCACGCATATGCGCCTCGGGAGTAAGGATTATGATCCCATGAAAAGACCGTCCCACCTTCATAATGATGCGACAATTCAGGAAGCACCTGTTTGACTTCTGATACGGCTGAATGAAAGTTTTCCGCTCTAGATAGTTCTCGCGCCGATTCACCAGAGGAGTACGAACAAATTAACCCCCTCTTTGATGTCGTTTGAGTGAATGTAGCATCAAGCAACCATCCAATTTTCAGATCCGTATTTACGGTAGTAAAGGAACTTAAGTTGTTCCAGAATCTAGTTCGGCTTTGTATGACGGTACGCGTAACGGAAGTGGAAAGTTGGTTTTGAATGACATCATTTTTTTCTTTGCTAAGTGGCGGGGAAAAATGAATTGTACGCAGGACTGTAGAGGGAATGGCCACAATGACCCGATCACAGCAGATCGTGAACACTTCGCCAGAATTAGTAAATTGGATAGTTACCCCTTTATTACTATGTTCAATATGCGTCACAGCACATCCATAGCTGATATTAGAACCAATTGTAAGGGCAAGCTTTTTGGGTAATTGATCCATGCCACCTACTATCGTCTGTGTATTTCTTCCGGAACCAGCCATTTTTAGATCAAGCAGTCTTTGTAAGGCAGATACTTTGCGAATACCATCACCTAACATCTGCATATATCCAATTTCAAACAGCTTAATCGCACCCGAAGATGCACCTTGGCTTTTAAGATATTCTTCCATTGTCATTGAATCAAGCAGTACCGCTTGTTTTGTGGGCCAGCCCGGCATAAAAGGATTACCCGTCGCGTTAAGCCCCGGCTTGAGATACTTTTCCAGCATTCCTGCATATCCTAACCTTCTTTCCTCGGCTGTAAGTGAAACAGGCCACCAGGCAGGTTCAGCCGGCGAATCTATGATTAATCTCCCATCGATATAGGACAAACTTCTATTGGGAACTGGTATATTTATTAATTGAACCCCGGCTTGCTGGGCATAACGCAATGTGAGAAAATGATGTGCTCCAATGAACGCAGCTCCCATTTCGCAATACAAACCGTCAGCAAATTGATCCCGCATTGTGTATATGCGACCACCCGGTTGACTATTTGCTTCTAATAAACGCACGTTATATCCTTGTTTCATAAGCTCCAAAGTACATACCAAACCCGCCATCCCTGCCCCAATTACTACAATGCGCTCAGGAAAACGACCTATTGCCATAGAATCCGATTCCTCCAAAAATAACTTTTATAAATATCATATTATTATTCTATGCTGTCCGTTCTCAGTAAATAAATTGACTATTATTGGACTTTCTCCAGGGACAAGTTAAAATAAAAAAGCTCCCGTCTCTTATAAGTAAGACGAGAGCATGAATCCAATAGTAAATCTCCGACAATTTATTTTCGTGAACCTTCTCATTCGAAATGAACAGGTTCACATAATCATCTACAACCTCAACTTCAGCCTCAATCATCATTGTCCTCATCCTCCAAGAAAGGTTAGTTTGTCAGTTCTACAATCTTTGTCGCGATATTCTTGCAAAACTCGCTGTCATGCTCCACGAATAGAATGGTTGGGTTATACTCAAGCAGCAGTTCTTCGATTTGCATACGCGAGATGACGTCAATAAAGTTAAGCGGTTCGTCCCAAATATGCAAATGCACTTGCTCACTCAAACTTTTGGCGATCAGCACCTTTTTCTTCTGGCCGCCGCTAAACGCCGACATATCCTTTTCAAACTGAGATCTCGAGAAATCAAGTTTCCTAAGAATCGATTTAAACAAACTTTCGTCAATTCCTTGCTCCCTAGCGTAGTCCGACAAATTGCCACGAAGGTGGGAAGTATCCTGCGATACGTACGATATGCGAAGCTGACTATCCTTCCGTAAGCTTCCGGTGTAGCTTAGCCCCTCGCCACATATCAGCTTGAGAATCGAAGATTTTCCTGAACCGTTCGGGCCTATTAGTGCAATGGATTCGCCAGGCTCAATCGCAAAGCTTACATTATCGCATACCTGTCTTTCCCCGTAATAAATCGAAACCGCATCCAGCTCCACGAGTTGAGGCTTGTGATAAGAGAGCTGCGTAATCTCCAGACTTTCTGAGCTTTCAATATTTTTCAGAAGCTTGGATTTCTCTTCGATGGCCGATTGCTGCCTTTGTTCAATCGACTTCGAGCGCTTCATCATTTTGGCGGCTTTGTGGCCTACATAGCCTTTGTCGATTTTAGAGCCGGAATTTCTTGTGCCGTTTTTGCTTCTTTCTACTGCATGCGCCCAATCTCCAGTACGTCTGGACGAAACGGACAACCTTTTGATGTCCTTACGGAGTTTTTCGTCCGTCGCAAGTTCGAACTGATCCTGCCTCATCTTATTTTCCCACCAGCTCGAAAAATTGCCTTTCTGGATCTCAATATTGGTTTTGTTGATGGAGAGAATGTGATCGACGCAATGATCGAGAAATGCTCTGTCATGCGATACAAGAATGAACCCGCTCTTTGATCTCAAATATTGGCTTACAAGCTTCCTCGCATTCATATCTAGGTGGTTTGTCGGCTCGTCAATGAGCAGGAAGCTGTTTTCCTTAATGAACAAGGTCGCTAGCAGCACCTTAGTCTGTTCTCCGTTGGACAACGAATTGAAAGGGCGATACAAAACGTCCTCGGACACTTTTAAGAGCGAAAACTCCCGTATTAATTGCCAGTGCTCATAGTCCGGGTAAATTTCTTCAATGACTTCATACGTAAGACTTTCCTTGCGCTCCACATGGAATGGAAAATATTCAAACTCTACCTGCGACGAAATATAGCCGCTGTATTCATGCTTTTCGAGCAATAGTTGGAGAAACGTCGTTTTCCCCCGGCCATTTCTCCCTGTAAATCCTAATTTCCAGTCCGTATCCATCGTGAAACTGACATTTTCAAAGATATTGTCATAGCTGCCTTCATAGGCAAACGTTAGGTTTGATACGTTAATAGTAGACACTCTGATATCCTCCTTTGTCGAAAAAAAAAATTGAGCTGCAAGAAAGTTACCTTTCTTGCAGCTCAAAAAAATACGACAAATTCAACCCGTGCCAGGGTATGAAAAAGGATATATTTTGAGTGAAAAGAATAAGGTAACTTTCTTGCCAATAAGAAATAAAACATACGCTGTTCTATTCTTAGTAAAAGGGCAAGAAATATTACATTATCCTCTTCAACTCCAATCGTTAAATGTAGCTGAATTTTAACATATTCTTTTCATTGTTGCAACTTCCTTTAGGAAGTCTCAATTGCGACGAGCCGTTCGCTCTATGCCATATGCTTCCCCATAGAATCGTCAAATATAAGCAGCTATGTGAGGCATTACGTCGTATGTTTGCCCAGGCGCATTTTTAACATTTGCATACTTTAATTCAAAATGGTCATTGAAGAATAGTTTGGTTGTTGAGACGGGAGTGATAGTTATGAAATGGCGCGATTCCCTAGGTGGATATAGGTCCTACATTAGTCTGGGTTCCACATGTCAAACAGCATATCAGCTTAAAAGACTAGGCTTACGAAAATATGCGGGTCCCTTAGATTGGTTTGTTTCAGATTCGATTGGCGGAGTGATTCGTTTGATAGATCATCGTTTCAAGGGATTTATGGAACTTAGCCAGCTTGAACTCATTGGCACTACCAATGAATGTTTTGTTGTAAGAGATAACGCAAATGACGTTATATCTTTTCATGACTTTCCTATTTATCTCACCGCGGAGCATTGGAGTGATGCTTACCCCGCGTTTAAACAAAAGCTCAATCGACGCGTAGATCGGTTTTTGAGAAAAATACAAGGTCAACCGACTCTTTTTATTAGAACCAATTCGAATAGAAAGGAAGCGCAGAAGCTGCACGCAGCATTAAAACGGCTGATGCCTGGAAAGTTCCAACTTCTGATCGTGAATAACCACCAGGATGATCGCAAAGACGTGATTTACGAGGATTGGGGGATGAGTGGAATTAGCTCGGTGCTCCTTCCGAAAGGTGAAGACTGGAGAGGATTTAACCAAGCTTGGGATACGTGTATGAACGGCTTCAAATTGAAAGCTTCGTCCATTCGTTGAGTTTAACTCTTTTTTGATTTTCCCTCCTGATGATCTACGACGATTATTGAGGATTTACCGGAGTCGGAACGGCTGGCTCATTCTCCCCTCCCATACGGCGGCGCGACGTCTCCATTTTGCCAACAGCCGGAATATGCTCCGACACCTTCGCAAGACCAAACACCGGCATATTGCCGTATACGCACTCATACTCGTCAGCTCGGATCTTAAACGTTTCATGGTAGATTCCGACTGTTCCATCCGTTCCGACCTTGCGGTTGAAATTTCGCCATGCGGTAAGATGCTGCCCTCCACGGGCATACGCCTCCAGTTGCTCATACGAATCCCAATACTGCAGCAGATGGACGCTGCGCCAGCCCAGCATGAACTCCGTACCACGGAAGCCAAGTTTGCGATTGGTGTAAAGTTCCCGCAGCATGGGTCCCATGGCCATAAACACCGGCAGCCATTTGTGTACGGCCCAGAGCCGATTGACGCGCATGCCAATTAGGAATACGACGAAATCCCCCTCCATACGAGCTGTGTATCTTCCCGGTATTACTTTCGCCATTGAGATTCATCTCCCTCGACTATTCATTAATTAATTAGGTTATTCCATCTCACAGTAAGGTGAAAGCTCGGGCAGCTCCAGTATCTCTGACATTACCGCAGCCATCCCGAGGCCAATGAAGCTAGACGCCTGCAAGCTAGGCTGGGGAATCTGAGCTTCCTCGAATTTTTCCTTTACCACCTGATGAATATGGGCAAAGCCTTCCTGAACCTTTTGACGAATGATCGGCTCAGCCGTCGTGAACGCCTGCATCGACAGAAGCGTTTCATCTCGGTGAGTTTCCAACAGATCATAGAACGCTGTGCCCATTTGATCCATCAGTTGCTCCGCCGGCGCCTCAACTTCCCGGAAAATGCCTGCTATACGCTGGACGGACTGCTCCAGCACTGCGATAAAAAGATCTTCCTTCGTCTTGAAAAAATGAAACACATACGGCTGCGTAATCCCCACTGCGTGAGCGATATGTGCGGTCGTCGTCTTGTAATATCCCTGCTTGGCGAAGACGGTTACGGCTGCTTCGACAATTTGCTGTTTGCGGTCTTCTTTGGCCACTTCTCGATGCCCTCCTGATTTATTAATTACTTAATAAATACATGATCCAACGAAAGCTGTCAACATTTTTTTCCAATATATCGCCATAGTCGTTTGAATAAAAAAGATCGAAAAATGTTCGGTTACCAAATTAACCGGACGATTTTCGATCTTTTAGTTTTATTGATCAGTAGTGTCTGAGTGATTAATAAGTACTTCAGAAATTTTATCCAAATATGCTTGAAGAACCTCTGGTTTAAAAATTAAATTCATGTATTTTCCTTCACGTATATTTTGTATCAGACCCGCAACTTCAAGCTCTTTAAGATGATGTGAAATTGTAGCGGCGCTCACGTTATGAGTCTCATGCAAAGCGCTGCAGGGAAATGGTTGATTAGCCTCTCTAATTTCTTTAAGCATCTGAAAGCGCCTAGGTTCAGCAAGTGCACGAGAAATTCTCGCAAATTGTGATTCTGTCATGTCAGACATTGGCGTTCTCTCCTATCTTATCTTTATATAAGTATATATCCATCTAATTGTTTTTCGCAAGTAGTACTCTCATATATAGGGACTTGACGAAAGGGATGCTCAGTAATACACTTATACAAGCATCTAACTATTATTGAGGAGGATGAACCTTTTGGTTTTTTTATTATGGTGTCATTAGCTGTATTTATTTATTAGTTAACTAATTCATCTAAAGATAAATACGAGAGGATGACCACCGTTGAATAAAACATTGTTAATTTATATATTAGCACTTGGTATTTTTGGAATTATAAACACTGAGATGGGTGTTATCGGTCTTTTACCACAAATCTCTGAACAATTCGGCGTTAGTGTCTCAACTGCTGGTTTACTTGTCAGCTTATTTGCACTCGTCATCGCTATTTCTGGCCCTTTTATGCCATTATTCTTTTCTGGTATTAACCGAAAAAAAGCAATGTTGTTTGTTCTAGCTGTCTTTGTCATCACAAACTTATTTTCCGCATTTTCACATAGCTTTACCATGCTTCTGATTACTAGAATAATTCCAGCGTTTTTGCACCCTGTTTACTTCTCCTTAGCTTTTGTTGCTGCTGCAAGTTCTGTAAGTAAAGAACACACGGCTAAGGCAGTATCTAAAGTATTTATGGGTGTCACAGCGGGTATGGTACTCGGCGTCCCGATTACATCGTTCGTTGCCGATATCATTTCCTTACAAGCAGCTTTGTTGTTTTTTGCTCTCGTCAATGCAATTGCCTTTATTGGAATCCTTCTTTTTGTACCTTCGATGCCTGTAAATGAAAAATTATCATACGGTAAGCAATTAAGCGTCTTGAAAAAGCCAGTCATGTGGTTTAGTATGGCTGCTGCAGCTTTTATTTTGTCTGGGATGTACGCCGTATATAGTTTTTTTGCTGAATATCTGGACAAAGTTACGCAAATGTCCGGCAAAGAAATCAGCGCAATGCTTGTCTTATTCGGAGCAACCGGTATATTAGGTAACTTAGTAGCTGGCAGATTTCTTAGCACCAATGCCGTAAAAACAGCACTCGTATTTCCGTTTAGCCTCGGCATTGTTTATTTGCTTATGTATTTCATCGGCACCTTAAACATTCCAATGATGATTATTATCTTGGTTTGGGGGATACTCTTTACCCTCGGATTAAATATTTCACAATATTGGATTACATCGGCTGCAACTGATGCCCCGGACTTTGCTAATGGATTGTTTGTAGCTTTCGGGAACTTAGGTGTCACGATTGGGACCTTTATCGGGGGTATCTTTATTACCAATATGGGAACACAACATGTAATTTGGGGTGGACTTCTCTTTTTAGTCTTAGCATTATTGGCAATTGTTATGCGTACGACGTTCTATAAACAATCTGTTTAATAGTGTATGCTAAACTCTAATTCACAGCCTCGAATCGGGTATGAAATCTCGAATCGAGGCTTTTCTAATTCTTATATACTTATTTTTGAATGCCTGTCTCAGTAAGATTCATTTTCACATTTAGACTAACATTCAGTGAACGATATTGTTGACGCCACTCATCTTCGTTCCAGTTTCTTGTCCTGCTTCTTACAAAATCGCCTAATCCGAGGGGGTCCACTCCCTCTTTTTTAAACAATCGGATAAGATCCATACATGCTGTGGTAATATCGTTCTCAAAAATCTCTTTCAATCGCTGGATCTCTTGACTTGGGAATATAACCCCCTCTGATTCTGTAATTTGGCTGTTGATAGATAGGTTTATTTTTACAGTTGTGTTTTTCGTATCTTTCTCAATCTCATAGTTTACCTTTGATCCGACGTTTGTCACAACAACATGAGAACCGTCTTCCAATTGAGCTTCAAGAGTTCCCTGTTTTACATTGTTATGAAGCAGTTTAAAGAGATTCATTTGTTTCACGTTAAGCGATGTTACATACTTGTCATCTTTAAATAAAGCTAAACCTGAAATAGTTACTTGATCTCCTTTTAGTTTAAGAAGAGGCAAAACAGGATCCATGCCTTTGTTCGTAAGGGAGTATTCAAATTCATGAAGGTTTTGACTTGGAACAATTCCTTTCTTCACATTCGTTTCAAGTAAATTCACTAAAAACATTCCTTTTTCATCATCAAAACTGAAGTTCGATTGCAGCAATTCCTTGGCACTTCCATCGACAACGGCCAGGTACATCAATCGTGAAGCTTGAGCGTCCCTCCATGCCACATCCAATTCTTTCGAGAGTCCTTTTGTGGCAAGGTTTTTTCCAAATAAGATAAGTGAAATCTTCCCAGTATTTATAGGTTGGTTTAATTGCAGATTCATTAATGACTTAATATCTGCACTCGTTTGGCCAACCTTCGAAAGGACGATATTTGTAACGGAACCAGGATTTTTAGTTTTATATTTAGGGGTGGATATTGTGAATTCAATTTGATTATTTTTTACTTCATCGAAAGCACAGGCGATAAATATAGTGATTTCATCCAAATTTTGTTGTTTAATACATGCCGTTAATATTACCAAGAGGAAGGACAGTAACAAAAATAATAATCGTTTCATCATGTTCTTTTCACTTTCAATTTCATTCGGATTATGTCATATAAAAAAAGAAATGGTATGTACACATAAATGATGTAGAAACCAATTCGGGATAGCATATTTTGGATACCTTCAATGCTTTGTCGATCTGGTATCAGGCATACGGCAATGAAGATCACGATTAAAAAGAACGGCAGGACAGTTAATTGTTTTACATTAAATATGTTTTTTACCACCCGGCTTGATACCCACATCTCTATGCATACAATGGGAAATAACCCAAAAATCAAGAACGAAGCTCCTATAAAATCAAAACGTTCAATAAAGGGAAAATGTACAAATTTATATTTAGTAAACGCCGGCCATATTTCTTTTGAAAGTTGGTCGAAATTGAACAGTAGCAATGAGAAGAAAATAATGAGCAGATAAAAGAACGTTGTAATAAGGTTCCCTAAATGCGCCCACTTTTGCGATTTTTGTGGCGTTTTGATGAAGGTATAGCAGAACATGAGAATTTCAACACCTAAATAAGGAAATGTTAACTCTTTTGATGCTTGAATGATGTCGTGTAGTGAATGATTCATTATCGGTAACAAATTATTGTAGTGATAAAACGGTGCCGTAAAAAACATGGAGAAAATGAGGGTATGCTGTGCCAAACTAAGCATACAAATCCCCATAATGACACGAAATCCACCGGAAACTATGTAATAAACAAGCAAAAGCAGAACTAAAGCCAGTGGCCAAGCCTTTAATTCGGGAAATAACCAAACCTGAATGATTTCAATAAATAATCGCAGTTGAAAACTTGAATTGAGCAGGAAGTAAATAACAAAAAAGAAGTTAAGCCCCCCCCCAATCCATTTTCCGAAATGAATATGATGAATGCTTATCAGATCTGACTCATTACGATCTAAAATTTGATAAATCATCCAAATGACTACATGAAAGCTGATGCCGGTAAGAAGAACGGACACCCAGACATCTTGGCCAGCCCATTGAATCGGCTTGATCGCCATTGATAGATAGCCTAGTCCGTACTGTATCGAGTGTATCAATACGAAAACTAAATATGGTGACACTGTAAGCCGAGGATTATTCAATGAGTTCAATAGTATCACTCCCAAAACAGGCTCATTCATCGATATCTTTATTTAATTGTGCTTTTTCTTTATTGAATCTTATGGAATTCGGCGATCTAAAAAAACTAAATCGACGGGAAAACATAGAATACGGAGTACGAATTACACTATCATAAACGTCGGATTTGCGGAAAGGATAAAATGGAATAAGATAAGGCATTCCAAATGATGTTAATCGTAACAAATGTGTAAATACCGTAATGGCGCAGATTAAAATTCCTAATAAACCCCATATTTGCGCGGCGAGGATAAATGGAAAACGCAAAACTCGTATCGTTGCACTCATTCGATAAATAGGCGACGTAAATGATGCGAGAGCCGACAGGGCCACAATAATCAGTAAGAGGTTACTTGTAATGGATGCTTCAACTGCTGCGGTTCCCAGAACAATACCTCCGACAATTCCGATGGTTTGTCCGATTTTAGTAGGCAATCTAGCGCCTGCTTCCCGCAATAATTCAATTACAATCTCCATAATTAGCACTTCTACAACAGGAGGAAAAGGTACACTTATCCTGGAGGAAATAATCGTGGGGAGAAATGTATTCGATATGGCGTGACCATGATAAGTCATAACAGCGACATATAGGGGTGTTGCAAAGACGGAGAACAAAATAGACAGCATACGTATCACACGTATTACACTGCCAATGATCCAAGGCAAATAATAATCTTCATAAGATGTGAAAAATGATCCCAAATTTACTGGTGCAAACACCGCCGTTGGAGATCCATCAACTAGGATACAAAATTGGCCTGAAGTTAACGCCCATGCGACATAATCCGGTCTCTCGGACCCTACCATTTGAGGAAAAATGGAATTTGAATTATCTTCGATCATTTGCTGTACCAAAGTGATATCGCTGATTTGATTAAATTGCAATTCTTCTAAGCGCTGCAAACATGTGTTCAAGTACTGCTTATTCATAATTCCTTCTATATAACAAACTGCTACTTTAGACTTTGATGTGCTTCCTATGACAATCTCTTTTATACATAACTCGGGAATGGGAAGTCGTTTTCGGATCAGGTTAAGATTAATGGCTAAAGACTCAACAAACGCTTCTTTTGCACCTTCAACAGTGAATTCGATTTCAGGTTTTGTTACGTCACGTCCCTTAAATAAAAAGGCGTTTACCAATACACAATTGTGAATTTGTTCCCCACGTTGAATAACCACATAACCTTGTAACAACTTATCATGGATATATTTCGCATCACTGGATAATTCCTTTTCGGCAATTGGAATTATATTATACAATTGATTAATAGAAATGTTTGGATCCTTGTCCAGAAAATCAAGTATATGGTTGTGTAAAATTTTCGGATCAACCAACGTTTTAAAATACCCAATAAAATATTGATCAGAGTCCATTTGGTGTTCGTAACAAACAAAATCTGCGGATTGTTGATATTCCTTCCATTCTAAAGGAATTGAATTCATTTTTTCACACATCTTTCACTTATGTATTTCTTAAGTGTCATTATCTCATTACATGGAAAAAATTATTCAAAATATCTTAAGCAGGATAACTCAAAGATACTGGCTGTTTAAATATTTATTTTGGGCGTGTTTTCATTATAATTATTTACACCCAATGCTTTATTTTTCCAAAAAATATCTTTGATCAGTTCATCACTTTCCTCGGAACATCTTACCATTAAAAAAACTTCTGTTGACTTTATTCGACCAAACAAATCAATCGTAGGCATCTTTTTAATGGCAATTAACTTTATTACAAATCCCAGGACTCCTCCTGCGACGAGTCCAATTAATGCCCATATAACTGGACCAAGTTTAAGGAGAAAACCGTATATCCCACCTAAAAGCATAAAGATACACCCTAAAATTGTTGCAAGATCGATAAAGCTTACTCCATCCGAGTAATGGGCATTATCGAAGACTTTTGTCTTTTTATTTCGAACTTGCAGTGGCAGGGCGAGAATATCCGACTTCTTTACACCATTTTGCTCGAGTTCAGTTAAAGCGATTTCTACGGAAGCCGAATGTTCAAAAGATGCGACTATATACATTTCATCAGCCTTTCTCTCTAAAAGAAATGGAGTCTCGAATGATTTGCTTTGATACTCAGAAACTAGAAATTGTGCCTGGGACAGTTTATATTGTTTGTTATATTTAACGGCTTCCCAGTAAGCATAATACAGATAACCACCATAAATTGAAGGGATAAACAAAAACCACTGGGGATCAATAACTTCTTTGGCTACAGAAAAATCTCCTGTAAAACTATAAAATAACCCCACGTAGAAACGGGATAACGCAATGGTTACTGACCAAGTTATAATACTAAAGAAAAAGGAAAACACACGGTTCAAATATAATGAACCTAAGCCTGGCATCATCATTTCCCAAAATAACGATACGGAGGGGCTTACCTTAGTAAATGCGTTTACATTAAAAGTGGACATCGATGTTACTTTCGTTGTTTCCGTCTTTCTGTAAGATAAGACATAAGTATTATTTAAATCGACTGCTCTTCGGTAGGAATCAAACATAGTAAATATATAAACACCTATGTACATATAAAAAAAACGCAAATCAATGACGTTTATAGCATTTTGAATATCCCCAATCATTGAATAATAAATAGCTTGATTTACTTTCGCCAGATTGTTAATGGTGAACTCAAAGATAATTAGGCAGTAACCGATCAAATTGCTATTCATTATACAATGTCCATAACCAGGGAACGCTGCTGACCACCATAAGGGTATCCAGGGATTTAAAGGGTGTATAATGTTAGAATTATATGTTGCACTTTTTACTAATCGTGGATATTTAATCACGAAATGAAGCACCCCATTTTACAGGTTGGTTATATTAGGTATTTTTATCGAATACACCCTTTTTTATTCTATTTCATTTACTTTCATTGGCCGTTATCGGCACGTAACCCGTACACTTCATAACTGTAATAAATGCGAGAAGCAGCCGATTACCGGCTGCTTTCTTGTGTGTTGATCATTGATTTATTATACTGTCTTACACCGCAGTGGCGGATTGCTCTTCGTGAAGAGCGCAACATACTTATTAATAGATAATGTTCTCAAACCCTCGTCTGATCGGCTACGCTCAATTTTTGTTCCACTATAGCAGATCTACGACGCATGGATAAAGAAAAAATAGCTGGGATGAGTCCAATTGCGACACCAACTCCACCAAACCAACCGACGGCTGTTAGAGAGATGTTTTCTACAATAATGCCACCGATTACAGCACCAACGGCCATGCCCAACTGCACGATTGAGCTGTTCAAACTGAGGATGATCCCCGAAGCCTGAGGAGCCATACCGATTAAATAAACTTGTTGAACCGGCCCCGTCGACCAAGCGAAAAAGGACCATAACATAAGCAAAGGCAATACCATCATGGACGAATGGGAGAACGCCGCCAGTAATAATAATATGCCAGAGTGAAAGATCAAGCCTCCAATCATCGAACGCGGGATCCCCCATTTATCAACACCGAAACCGCCAGCTTGGGAGCCTAGGAGACTAGCCAGCCCAAATGCAAACAACCCGATGCTAACCATCCGTTCGCTCATGCCCGTAATGTTCAGAAGAAACGGCGTAATATAGGTGTACAGAATCATATATCCCAATATCCAGAAAAAACCGATGGAAAGCGCGACAGAGATTCGGGGACTTTTTAACAAGGCGAGCTGTTCCCGAATAGAAACGGGAGTCTCTACTTCTGATCTCGGAATTGTCAGCATAAGGACCAACATAGCGATCAAACTGAGGACTCCGATCCCCGTGAATATGATTCTCCAATCAAACGACCCAGCAATAATCCTTCCAAGGGGGACGCCTACAATAAGCGCTACGTTAAATCCCAATAAAACCTTAGCGATAGCGCTACCCTGTTTTCCTGGTTGAGATATTTTGGCTGCAACGGTCAGGGCGACGACCATAAATACCCCCGTGCTTATTGCCATAATAATTCTTGCTCCGATCAGCATACCGTAACCTGTGGTTGTGACGGTGATCAAGTTCCCTACGAAAAATAATCCCAAAGCCGTCAGCATAAGCTTTCTTCGATCCATTTTTGCTGTAAGTGCAATAAGAATCGGGGTGCCAATGGCATAAGCAAGCGAATAGACCGTAATCAGCTGTCCTGCCCCTGCTAACGACACGCCAACATCCCTTGCGACCATATCCAAAATGCCGGCAATTACGAATTCCGAAGTACCGACTAAAAAGCTGATAATGGCGAGAATATAAATTTTCAATGAGTCTTTCATCTGTTTCTCTTCCTCTCGTTTCTATAGTTCTAAATATATAGAAATAATGATTAAAAAAATAAGTTCCCCGTTTTACTTCTGACGAGCGAGCTCCTTACGCACAATCGGTGCTACTTTGGTACCGAGAAGCTCAATCGTCCGTAGTAAGTCGCGATGCGGCAACGTACTGAAATCGATATACATCATGAATCGAGTTAATCCTAAGTTCTTATGCAACAATACGATCTTCTCTGCGACATATTCGGAGTCCCCGACATAAAGAGCACCGTGTAGGCTTCGGGCTGCATCGTACGTGTCACGTGTATAAGGAGACCAGCCTCGTTCCCGTCCAATCTGGTTCATTTGAGAGGCCATGACCGAGTAATACCGTTCTGTTGCATCTTGTGTCGTATCTGAAATAAAGCCATGCGAATGCGTAGCAATTTGCAACTTATTCGGATCGTGACCTGCTTTCACCGCGGCTTCCTTATATAACTCCACCAAGGGTGCGAATCTCTCCGGTGGCCCCCCCAGTATGGAAAAGACAATCGGAAGTCCCAGCAAGCCGGCACGAATAGCCGATTCTGGGTTGCCACCTGTGCCGATCCAGACAGGCAAACGTTCCTGTTGTGCACGAGGATAGATGCCCATGCTGTCAATCGCCGGACGATGACCGCCGCGCCAAGTCACCTTTTCAGAATCGCGAATCTTCAACAGCAGTTCTAGTTTCTCTTCGAACAATTCCTCGTAATCTTGGAGGTCATAGCCGAATAGCGGAAACGATTCAATGAACGAACCCCGTCCGGCCATGATCTCCGCTCGCCCATTCGATAGACCGTCTAGCGTTGCGAAGTCCTGGTATACCCGCACCGGATCATCCGAAGATAACACCGTCACAGCGCTCGAGAGACGGATCCTCTTCGTTGTAGCGGCAGCGGTGGCCAGAATAACGGCTGGCGACGAGCTTGTGTAATCAATTCGATGATGCTCTCCGATGGCATAGACGTCAAGGCCGACTTGATCTGCCAATTGAATCTCTTCTATCGCTTGGCGCAGCCTTTGAGGGTGCGGTATACCACCATTTCCGGGATTTGCATGGAGAAATGTGCTCATTCCAATTTCCATCGTATTAACTTGACCGCTCATAGTTATTCTCTCCTTTGTTATGTTTGTAAAAATGCTTGTTAAAAGTCATCACATTATTTCGTGGATGCATACCTCCAATGAATTCTACAGTTCTAAATATATAGAATTGATTTTCAAAAAAAATTACGTAAGCAGATAGGGCGCATATTTTTCCGCTATTTCTCGATTGACGTTATAGTGAATGAACGATCCATTTTTACGAAAATCAATCAAACCAGAGTCCGTCAATTGCTTCAGATGATGCGATAGGGTCGATCCTGCAACCGATTCAAGCTTTTCACCGATGGCGGTAAAACATAAATTACTCTCTTTCACAAGCAACTTAGCGATTTTCAGTCGGGTAGGTTCCCCCAAAGCTTTATACAATTTAACCGCTTGCCTCATATCTTCTTGATTTTCTCCCATCCTTATCACCTCCCCGAATCTCTTCAGTAATTCTATAACTGTCGAAATCAATATTAGCACCTCACCGAATAAAAGTAAAGGGGGATTCAGGGCTCCTTCGTAACGACGAATCGCTCATCCAATCCCTAATATCCCCCACTATGTTTACGCTTTTCCGGCGGATTAATGTTCATGATAATGCACATAATAAGCGGCAGCAGCGGCTAATTCACAGACTAACGTTCTGAGTTAGTGCGACATTGTTTCAGTCAAAATTTTCTCCGCTCCATTGCCAATCAACAATTTTGCTACCTCTTCACCCACTTGAACAGGCAATTCACCAGTATGGGTTTCTCTGAGAATAATTGAACCGTCCGATTTCCCTACCATACCCGTTAACGTTATCTCCTGTAGAGCATGTTCCGTTGCTTCTGCTTCTCTATTTGGAGCTTGATTCAATACAGCAAATGCACCAATTGGCACGTGACATCCACCGTTCAATACCCCGAGAAATGTTCTCTCTGCTGTTACCTCCAAAGCTGTTTGTGGATCATTATACAAATTCAGTAGCTTCCTTAACTCAGCATCATCTTCACGACATTCAATACCGAGAGCGCCTTGTCCTACAGCAGGCAAGAAAGTTTCTGGTGATAAAATTTCTGTAATGCGGTCCTCCCAGCCCATCCTATTAAGCCCTGCGACTGCTAAGATTATCGCGTCAAATTCACCATTTTCTAACTTACGAAGACGTGAGTCAATATTCCCTCGGATCGGCTCAATGATAAGATCAGGTCTTAGTGCCGCTAACTGGCTCGATCTCCGCAGACTGCTCGTACCTACACGCGCACCGTACTTTAAATCCTTAAGTCCAGCACCGCTCCTAGAGATCAGACAATCACGTGGGTCTTCACGTTTTGGAACAGCACCATTAATAAGCCCTTTAGGAAGCTCGAAAGGCATGTCCTTTAGACAGTGCACCGCCATATCGATTTCTTTATCAAGCATGGCCTGTTCAATCTCTTTTACGAAAAGACCCTTACCCCCAACTTTAGACAAAGTTACATCCAAAATCAGGTCACCCTTGGTAACTATATTTTTTAACTCGAACGTAAAATCCATTCCGTGCTCTTGGCTAAGCAGCGTCAAATCGGAAATGACTTGTTCCGTTTGTGTCACCGCAAGTGCACTCTTTCTGCATCCAACCACAATTTTCCTCATTTGTATACTCCCAATCATGTTTTTGAGTCACCATTAAAAACGAGCGCCTCATCCAGGAGGACGTTCTACAATGAAGTTTAAATGACAAGATAAGCAAAATCAACTTTTAGAAATCATGTCAGTCTTAACTCTTTTTGATGGGGATCCATATTTCACTTTTAAAATTTGGCGATGTGATATCTTTGTGCTCATTCCAAAGAATTTCAGGCCCGTTACTTAGCTCATATCCCGATGATGGAAACCATTCCGAATATATTCGTCCCCAAATCTAGACTCAAGTATTATTTTGAACCTTGAACTTTAAAGATTTTGACCAAAAATACATTCCCATACCGAATAGAGTCATCATACCGCCTAAGAACTGAAATAATGAAATTTTTTCACCTAGTAACAGATAGGCAAGAATAATGGCAAGAACAGGTTCTCCAATTATACCTACCGATACAGTTGTCGCTCCAATTGATTTTAACAATAAATTAAAAATACATTGACCAAAAATAGTTGGGATTATTGCAAGCAGCAAAAAATAAGTCCACTCTGATGAGTTGTATTCAATGAAAGAGTAATTATTTAACAAATTGTAGATGAGCATGACGATACCACCAATAAAAAATACGAAAATACTGTACACATTTGCATCCATTTTGCGGCTTACTTTTTGCCCTGCCAACAGATATGCTGAAACGAAGATTGTGCCTATTAATGATAAAACATCTCCAATTAGCGCTTCTTTCGAAATCCCTATGTCTCCCCATGCTATAATGATTGAACCAAAGAGAGCGGCAACCAAGCAAAATACGGTGAACAGATTAGCTTGTTCCTTGAACAAAAAGTATGAACCGATCATTACAAATAAAGGCTGTAACGACAATATGACCATGGAGCTTGCAACTGAGGTATAAACCAATGACTCCATCCAAAATAAAAAGTGTAATCCTAGAAAAAGACCGGCTAAAACAACGATACTCCAATCTTTTTTATTCATATCTAGGGTGCGAAACATTTTCCAAGGTATAAAAGGGAGCAAGATTACTACGGAAATAAACAATCTGTACATTCCAGCCACAGAAGTAGGTGTATTAGAAAATTTTATCATAATAGACGAGATTGAAACGGACAGTATGCTGATGAATAACAAAATAAACGGATGAGATGTTAGAGAAGGTTTTTTAAATTTCATCATTATTCCTCCAAGCTGAGACAATTACCTGTGCACAGAAATTGTAATGGTAAGCCGAAGCTGGATATAATAATATCATCATTAAAGTTTATTTTGTGTAACTATATCATTCATTTATATTGAAATATCGTCAAATAAAGGGGCACATGTACGTTGAAAAAACAATTGCATGAAATCATTCAGTATCCTGACGAAGCATTTCCATACATTATGTATACCCATACTAATCAAGGATCTACTCCTGAAGGGAGAGGAGTTAACGATCTACATTGGCACGAAGAATTACAAATTACTTTAGTGACCAATGGAAAACTAACTATACAAATAAATGGAATCGATTATCATTTAGAAAAAGGGCAAGCCATTTTTATCAATAAGAGCGTCCTTCACGTGGTTACACACCTAACCCATGACGGTCAATATGTCAGCTTTAACTTCCCGGAGAAGCTGCTCGCCTTTTATTCAGAAAGTGTCATGGAAAAAAGCTATGTACTTCCTTATACGAATTCTTTTTTATTATCATTAGAAATCAAAGGAGATGCGGAGTGGCATAAACAAATCTTGCAAATACTCTGGTATATGAAGAATGAATTTGAAATGAAAAAGAACTGGGGATGGCAGTATGAGGTTTCCATCAAAACCGTGCAATTGTGGCTAATACTAATATCTAATATATCCCTTACTTCAGATGAGTCCTCTAAACATAACAGACTCCAACAAGAAAGACTGCAATTAATGCTCAGCTTTATCCATCAAAATTATTCAAACAATATTACTTTAAAGGAAATTGCTGAGGCAGCTCATTTGAGTGTCTCGGAGTGTACCCGCAGCTTTAAAAAAAGCATTCATATGACTCCTTACTACTACATGGTTAAGTACCGTATTAAAAGGAGCGTCGAGCTGTTAGAAACTACTGACTATACGATAACCGAAATTGCCCATCGAGTAGGTTTCAATCATGCAAATCATTTTATCCAGTCTTTTAAAAAGCATCGGAACATTACACCTAAGGAATTCCGCAAAATTAGAAATGAACTGACAACATAATAAGCCTCCGCGATTTGCTCATTTTCTGCATTAGAATTCAAAATTATCGTACCAATACTATTAGGTTTAATTGCCTTTTATACACGAATTTACCCAACTATCATTTCCAATTCACTTAGTTCAGCAAAAATATCAATGTTCCGAGTATTCTGTAGTTTTACTTTTATTAATGTCAAGATTTCTTCGGGATTTAGAATTTCAAATTGAACCAGTAACTTTAATGCTGAAAGATGTGTTTGTTCATAATCAAATCCAGAAGCTAAATGTATTAATTCTTCATCTAATTGTCTAACAAGATCTTCAGACCAGTTTTTTAATATACATTCTATAATCCAATATTGCCAAATCGCATCGTTAGTTTTAAGTGCTTCTCTAATAAATGGTATTAATGGCTCTTTTATTGAAAATAATAGCTCTGATATTTTGATTGCTCCTGGCCAATTCATATCCATTATCCATTCTAAGAGCCCAGAGAGTATAAACTTTACTCTCGGATACCCAATCTCTATCAATAGATCTGCCGCGCTTTCCCAATGCATCTTATCTAATGGTTGAACAAGGAGTTTAAGTTCCAAATCCTGTAATTGTTTTAATTGCTCTTTAGCAAATTGATGTTGATCATGAGGAGTATCCCTCCTCAAATAACTTAATAATTGATTTACATCATTCAAGATCTCACCCCACTCATGAGCCAATTTATTTCATGTAACCTCGAGCAAATCTAGGAGCTTTTCCTCCTTAGCGTGATACAGTGTTAGCTGATGGGACTCCCTCTTTCATTTATAAAGGCAAAAAAATATTTATTAATTTATTTAGAGAATTCACCTGATCTTTCCTATAAGCTCCTACTAAAATACTTTGACCTAGGTCTGAATAATAAAATCTTCGTTCGCTTCCTTGTTCTTTTAGTATCTCTGAAAAAATCTTAAAAATGTTAAGATCTAACCAGTCGTCCATGAATTCTAATTCATAATTATAAAGTTTCTTGTTAATGGAAAAAGAAATCTTGACTTCTTCATTCTCAAGATTAACATAATCTTTAATTTCATTTATTGAAATCTCGTCCTCTAGTAGTTCAGCTATTCTTTTAATAACTGAACTGTAGTCTCCATGATTTTCAATACATTCACTATCAAAATGCCATATGTCTTTACTTGGAAAGGTAAAGATACCACTTGTAAGTTCTATTTCAGAACCCATATCTATAAGAAGTAATAAATACGGCTTTTCTTCATATTTGCTATGCTGCGAATCACTAACTATCTGATCCAGTTCTATTTCATTGAGTCTAATTCCAATATTCTTTAAACTCTTGTATTGCTCAGCAATTTTCTGTTTTTTCTTAAACCTACTGAACAAACTGATCGCATCCTTTTAAGATATTTAATATTCCTTGCTATATTTTCATCTAACCTTCTCCGTATTCACGATTCCGAGAACATTCCTGACCAAATTATCACAATGAAAAAATCAGGCTTCATAAAATTATTAGCACGCCTGATTTCATCCATTGCATATATTTTCTTTTATGTCATTCGCATCATTTAATCATCTAGCATCCAATAAATCAGTAGCAGCCTTTGGTACGTGAAGCGTATCCACAATGTAGTCGGATATATTCTTCAAATCCTCTAATGCCAAAGGCAGGTAGTGCAGCTTAAACATTTTTCCCATCGGCCTTATCGGCAAGCCTTGCCCTTAATTCCGAAAACACTTCTTCATGCGAATATCGTTTATCCGTAGACTTTGCTTCAAGTTCAGCTTCTTTAAGTTTGAAATAAATTTCACTTTCAAATTGCTTTCGCTCATACGCTTCAATACTCATCACAACCATATCGCCATAACCATTCTTAGTCAAAAATACGGGTTCTGATGTTTCGTGTACAACCCTTGAAATTTCAGCGAAATTATTGCGCAAATCCGAAATGGGTCTTATATGTGGCATGTCATCACCCCTAATTAATGTGACATAATTTTATCATAATTATGCTAAATCATAAATGAGACTGCTGTTCATGATTGCCCAAACACAACGGGGAGACGAGCGCCTCCTCTGAATTTTTTCTCAACCTAATTAGTTACTTTACTCTCATCAAGTTGCGAAGCGGTGACGCTTTCCGATGCTGAGGCCGCTTTTCTGGCCTCCACAGGTTCACATACTTCTTGACCATATCTTGCAAGGAATGCCCCATGAGATCGTGCAAGCTATACGGATTGTTTTCAGAAGATGAAATACTGGCATAAGCGAATTCTATATACGAGGTAGTACGCGTAGTGGTAAATTCCTTTGCTCCAATTAAGTTTGCTTTTGCAAATACATTGTTACCTCTCAAGATAGGGGATAAATTAACTTCCTATAAATGTCTGTATATATTTGATGCTAGATAATGCTACACCTCCAGTCACTCCTTGTAGGTCTTCCGTTCCTTTCCAATATTCACATTGGGACAATTCTTTATAATTAAATATTCGCTCCCAGCTTTCTTCTTTACTCATACTTAGGTTGCCTGACTCGACCAACTGGTCTTCTTCTTCTGTTAGGCTAAGAAACTCATTACATAACACAAGGTGCCATGCTTGAAAATCGGATAATAATACGTCTTCTACTTTCATATCTACACTTAGTAAAACTGCCTTTTCCCCCTTGTTAATGTATCCTGAATATCTCAAATCAGGTCTTTTCGGCCACAACCAAATAGGATACTCCCCTTGATAATTGGGCAGTCTCTTTCGCATCTGATCCATCATCCATTGGTAAGGTTCTAAAAAATCTTCCCAAATGAAATTAGGGTTCCCGATTAAATGTCCTAAAGCAAGAGCCTCTTCCCAAGCCTCATAAGTTTGTATTGTCCAAAACCTCATGATCCACCTACATTTATAAATAATCACTTTTATCTCGCGCATACATATACTTCGTGAAGTATGATTAATAACCTGCCCGTCCCTCGGGTTTGAGCGTGCGGTAACAGTGAAAACCCAACAACCTTTCCCTAAATCTTACTCCGCTGCACGATTATTCCACGAATAGTCTGGAGGTATTCCAACCCCTGGCTCTACGGTTCTAAGCCCTTTTCGGACAGAAACCCGCTCCTCCGTGCTATCTTTTTACAATCCTGCGTATGAGTCAATATATATTTTACTAATAGTTACTTCGTCCGTTGTACCGTGAAATCTTGTTGCCATAAGATCCTATTGCCAATCTCGAGTTTCGCTCGTAGCTGGTTAGGCCCGACTTTCAGTGGTTTGATAGCATCGTATTGGAACTGAGCTATGTCCCATTGCAGAGGTGCGATCCATTTCGCATAAGTATGGACGGCCTCTGTCGGCGGGGCTCCGAGCTCTTCGACTGTCAGTCTAGGCCTTTCCTCAGGTGAAGCATTGACGGGAAGTTGCTGTATATTGTCTTTAAAGGACACATTGAGCGTTATTCGCTCTGACTCGACCGATGCAGGGATGGTAAGAGCAGTCACATTGTACGCCGGAAGCGTAAAGGTAAGAGAATTATCAACCTTAGCGATGAGCGAACCAAACAGATTTCGTACATCAGCTTCTTTTAGATATAACTCCCCGTCAGATGAGATCTGAGGCGCTGCTGTTAAGCTAACCTGCCCAACTTCTTTGCCTTCCCAAAGCGTTAATGCCTGCTGTGTGCCGGGTTGAATACGGAAGCCATAGCTGAACTTGCTTTGATACGTGGTCCAGCCATTTGACTCACTCTGAGCGTAACGAAAGCCCTCGGATAAAAATGGAACGGATACGAACCAAGCGTTATCTTGGGTATATCCAACTTTTCGGTCCAGCATTTTCAGTTCGTTACCATCAATTTTCGCACTGTTGTAATACAATGTGTAAAATGACATTTCTATAGCAGGATCAGGTCCTAGACCGATAATGCGATCAGAGTAAGGATTCAGTTTTAACCAGACAAGACCGACATAAGAATTGATCTGGTACCATCGGTTTCCTAATTCATCATCCCAGTAGCGAATTGGGTGAAGGATTTGCGGTGAAGCTTGTGCGAACTTATACCAGGTACCCGAGGTCGGATAGCTCATAAGCTCTGCATTGGAGTTCAGTTGAATGGTCACATCGGTCGGCTTGGCATCGATAGGATCGGCGAACTGTTTATTCACCCAGCCATCACCTGCCGAGGTATGGACATGATACCAGACTGGTTCTTTTGTCGTATTCCCATATGGATTGTTATCAATCCGCTCGAACACTTCCGAACTTTGAGGTTCGAGAATCGCTACCTCTTCCCCATTAGAATGCGGTTGTGCAAAAAGGGTTGTTCTCATATCAAGATTTATGGTTTCATTCGATACTTTGATCTCCGCTCCTCGAGTATTTGCCCATCGAACGCCGTTCTCTGTCTCCACTCGATAGGTAGTGCTGTTGAATGGCGATATGAATTCACCGGTAATTTCTCCCGTGCCTTGCGGTATACTCGTATCGTACATGAAATATGCCTTTTGTGGTTGAATACTCCGCAATTTCCCAATGTGATTCAGTGAAATATGAATCCACTGATCGCCAAGCCAGGTTGTATGGACTTGTAGCCATGTCATCGTGCTGCCATCGTACGTTTCCATTGCAAACCAATGTTTCATTGCAGCAACCACTTCGACATCCTGTGGTGCCAGCGTCCCTGTTGATGGTGTATTCGTATTTGGGCTGGCGTACATTAGCGTATTATCTAAGAGTGATACTTGCGTGGGAGGAGCTACTTCTAATGCGCTTGAAGGAACATTAATCCACTTATCTCCGAGCCATGTGTGTACTTTCCACCAAGTATGCTCTAGCGACCAAGGCATACCGGCCTTGACTACTTGCACCTCCTGAGGAGCCAAATAGCCCTGAGGAGTGCCACCAGAATCCTCATACTTATCGTAAAATGGGATTCTGCTTAGCAACCGAATGACAGCAGGTACTTTACCTGATTCGGGTATATCTGAAGGAAACATCTCGTATTGAATTTCTGGCTGCACGCTAGGTATGGGCTTCCAAACAACTGTTGCTCCTTCCGCTGGTGCATGGATTGCTCCTGTCATGATGAATTGCGTTCCCACCACAGCCGCGATGACTATTCTTCTCCAGCTCATCGGATCACATCCTCTCATTCCTCACAATTTAAATGATTACAATTGGTTATACTCGGTATTTATTCCAAAGTTTTACTTTTAATGTAAACTTCACGTAAAGCGATAACCGCAATTGCAGGCAAAATTCATTCACGATTATGCACCTATGTTTGTAGCTGACCAGTTTTTTTGTTTTTTGCGGTGTCGTCGTCGTTGTCGCCGTCCCCAAATTTAACTCCCTTATCATCAAGGAATGTGATGGTAATCTTAGCATCCGGTGAAACATCAGCTTGATTTATTGTAGAAAGAAAACCTCTTACAAGTTACTACTTAAATATACTTAAAAATAACTTTAATATACTTAATTAATATGATAAAGTTACTTATAAGAGGTGAGAACAATGTATCAAGAAGAACGATTACTGAAAATACTCGAATATATTAATAAGCACCATGCTATGAGTGTTATGGATATCTGTACTCTTCTAAATGTATCTAGGGATACAGCTCGAAGAGATATTGTTAAATTAGTACAAGAAGGGGTCGTTATTCGGACACATGGAGGCGTCGCACTGCCTCAATTGCAGAAGGAAATTGCCTCTTATCAGGAACGATTAATTGACGAAACAGACAGTAAAAGAAAAATCGGGAAGTTAGCAGCTAAACTGATTCAAGATCGGGAAACCGTCATTTTAGACGTATCAACTACCGTACAATCTGTAGCAGAACAAATTTCAGCTAAAAATATTACAGCTATCACACATTCCATTGACATTGTAGGGATTCTATCAGGTAAGGAAGATCTGCAAGTCTATGTGCTCGGCGGCTATTTACATGCCAAAAATCGGTTATTATTTGGACCCTCCGTCATCGATAAGCTAAGAGAATTAAGAGCTGATAAGGCATTTATCGGAGCTTCAGCTATACGAGCCGACGGGCTTTACTTTCCATACGAAGATGATGTTTCTGTTAAAAAAGAGATGGCCCGCCGATCGGATCAGGTCATTGTTGTGGCTGATTTTACGAAGTTTACAAGCAAATCTGTTTATCGTTTAGATTTTGACTTTGTAGACATTTTGATTACCGATCAAGAGGTGCCAATTGAAATAAGAGAAGTACTTGATAATAAAAATATAACGATTATTCAATGTGAGGAGAAAGACAAATTCGAGGAGGAAAACAGAGATGAGTCTTAAAATTTTACACAATGTAAACGTGATTCATGAAGATAACTCTGGTCAATCTGCAACACTTTGGATACGAGACGAAATTATTGAAAAGATAGAAACTGGCCTATCTCCTCTTCCTGAGGGTGCATATGAACTTATAGATGGTCAAGGTCATTTGTTAATACCAGGCATGATCGATGTTCATATTCACGGTGCCAATGGGTTCGATATGATGGATGGGAGTGAGATGAGTATTCAGGAGGTTTCTCGGGCTTGTGCAGAAACGGGATGCACATCGTTTCTAGTCACTTCCGTCAGCTCTACGATTGAAGAATTATTATCCATGATTCGTAGTGTGAAACGTGTAATAGGCCATGAAGTCGGAGCCAAAATTGCAGGGATTCATCTAGAGGGTCCTTACTTGAATCCGAAGCGTAAAGGTATGCAAAACGAACGATTTTTACGTCATCCGAATCTTAATGAAATGAAAGATATTTTTAACGAAGCAGATGGACTGATTAAGATGGTTACAATAGCCCCCGAATTACCTGGCGGGATGGAACTCATCTCTTTTCTGAAGGAAATGGGAGTAGTTATCGCCGTCGCGCATTCGGATGCCACATACGAGGAGGCCAAGCAAGCTTTTGATGCAGGAGCGAGTCATGTTACACATTGCTTTAATGGCATGCGTCCGATTCATCATCGGGATCCCGGTCTGGTTGTAGCCGCCTTTGAAGCCGAACATGTAAGCCTCCAAGCAATTGTAGATGGCATTCATTTGCACCCTGCGATCGTTCGAATGATGCATCGTCTGAAAGGAGCAGATGGCATGGTGCTTATCACAGATGCTTTGCAAGCCATGGGGCTAGGTGATGGGAATTATATGTTCGGTGGCCATCATGTTACGGTTTCCGAAGGTGTAGCTCGCCTAGAGGATGGGACTTTAGCCTCCAGTACGGTTACGATGAATGAGGCACTGCGTCTAACCGTAGAAACCGGCATTTCTTTAATAGACGCAGTTAACATGGCTTCAAGATCACCTGCACGAATACTTGGCCTTGATACAATAGGTAAGATCTCCGAGGGTTCTGAGGCTGATCTTGTCTTGTTAGATGAACATTTTCAAGTTCAATGGACAATGATTAAGGGTCATATCGTTTAATACCATTGGAAAGAAGTAGTGGCTACAGACCGTTATTGTGCGGTCAAAATAATCGGACCATCCGCAGTAATGGCGATCGTATGTTCGTACTGTGCGGAAAGCGAGCCGTCAGCGGTTCTGGCGGTCCATCCGTCGGCATCAATCGTCATTCTCGCTTTTCCGGCATTTAGCATCGGCTCGATCGTAAGAACCATCCCTTCCTTCAAGCGAAACCCTTTGCCCGGATTCCCGAGGTGGGTATAGTTAGGTTCCTCGTGCATCTCCCTTCCTACGCCATGACCGAGCAGGTCGCGCACCACCGAGTATCCGTTGCTCTCGGCGTGGGTTTGAACCGCATGCATCACATCGCCGATCCGGTTTCCTACAACAGCTTTTTCGATACCAAGATATAAGCATTCCTTCGTTACCCGCATCAGAGTACGGGCTTCTTCCGACACCTCGCCGACCGCATAACACCAAGCTGAATCGCCGATCCAGCCATCCGCTTCCGCGACGATATCGATTGTGACGATGTCGCCTTCCTTGAGCGGCTTCCCGTTCGGAAAACCATGCGCAATGACGTCGTTGACAGACGCACATGTCGCGAACGGATAGCCGTTGTAGCCTATCGTATACGCCTTGGCGCCATTCTCCTTCAGGAACTGCACAGCGAACGACTCGATCTCGAGCGTCGTAACACCCGGCCGGATCATACCTGCGATTGTTTGATGAAAAGCAGCGACAATGCGGCCGGCTTTTCTCATTTCTTCAATTTCTGCTCTCGATTTCAGGATGACCATTCCATTCATCTCTCCTTTGACTTTATGCCTGAAAAAATCATATCGACAATCCCATCTACATCGATCTCGTTCCGCATATTGTGGTGGATGTTAAGTGTTGTGCAGCCAACAAGCGAGCCAAATATCAGATTAGCTGTTTTCTCCGGTGATTTGGAACCTATTCCTTCACGAATCATTGCCACAAACGGCAAATAGATCCGCACTTGAAATTCTTCAAACAGCTTGATGAACCGATTTCCCGGGAAGTGATGAAAATTATCCGCAACCGTTTTAAGCAAAATAAATACGGATGGGTCCTGGATGCACTTCTGTAGGAGCAGCCTGGAGAACGACTCCGCTTTAAGCAAACTGCCACCCTCCTCCGTCAAAGCGGGCAGTACGGCCGACTCCGCTCGATTCAGGGCATCCCACAGTAAATCTTCCAAAAGCATGTGCTTATTTTTGTAGTAATGATACACGGTTCCGTAACCGAGCTCTGCCTTGACCGCAACATCGCGTATTTCCAATTGAATACCCTTCTCCAAATATACTTCAGCAGCCGCTTGCATAATTTGGTCCATCCGCATCTCCCGGATCGCATCATTCTGTTCTTTGGTACGTGGTGACATGGCTCCTCCTTTTTTTGACCTACTGTAATGTCAATGTAAAAACAATATACATCATTTAGAAGTAAGGATCAAGCGTGACAGATCCGAAACGGTAGAAAAAAATGCCTGGTCCATGGACAGGCAAAGTTGTGGGAACTACAGGGCGCTATTTAAGCTAAATAGGCTGCTTATTGGTTGCAATTGGAACTACAGGGTCTTATTTGCCGTAAAATGCTCCCATTTTGGGAGAATGCGTGAAATAAAGGATCATAGTTCCCACAAATTTTCAGAAGTCTCGACTTTATGAAAAATAGCGGATCATAGTTCCCACTCCTGCAGACAACTACACAATGTAGTCCCACCCAGCGTCCCGAATTTTGCTAATTTTCGATAACAAAAAAACAGCTCAATCATGGCAGTATCCAACCATAATCAACCTGTTTGTTGTAACATAGATTCGTTATTTACGTCCTCTTCTCACTCTACGAATGAATCGTCTATCAATATAGAAAGCAGTTAGCAATGCAGCTAAACTAAGCAAAACGGGTAAACCAAAAGCTTCATAGGAAAATGGGTTTCCTTTGAATGTTAGATTAGTCGCACGATATTCCAATCGCTTGGCCCCATATTTAGCGGTGAGGACGTCCTCCTGCTTCGCTAAATCTTCGAGTGGAGCATCAAACATGAATCTGTCATGGGAGCCGCTATGAATGAACTCAGGAACCACTTTACTGCCCCTTGCGTTCCACTGCTTGACTTCTCCCGCAGCTAGAGACTCGGCCTCTACTCCCGGAACGAACAATCGGTCTAGCTTCGGCGTATTCGACATTTGATATCGGGTGACAAGGTTAAGGTGATACTTCGTAACGATAGGCTGCTTGACATCTGATATGGTGTATACTCTTGATGTTCCGGAAGCGGCATAGGTATCAAAAATGGTTGTAAGTGCTCCGTCATCCATCCCGTTATACAACAATACCCCTGATCTTTTTTTGTTCCATTGGAATGCTTGGTTAAACGTAAATATCCATTCAGTTCGATCCAAATAATAAGGGTCTATCTTCGGATTTTTTACGAAATGATAGAATGAGTAGTTCAGCTCTTTCGCTATTTTCTCCGCCATAGGTTCGCCTAATTGCTGGGAGATCACATAGAGGACGGCATCGATTCCTGACGTGAGAGCCGCTGAAGCGACGATGTTCCCATCCGCGACATAACGCACATCCCTTCTCCAATTTGTTTCGGGATATTTATCGACTTCATGATAATCAAAACTTTTCCAGTCCGTAGTTGCTTCTTTCCCTTTTAATAAACCTGTATCAGCCAAATTAAGCGCTCCAGCGCAAATGCTTAACAACTTCGTATCAGCATGTTTTTGTATCCATTCGCGGACAGGTTTATACTTTGCTTCGTCAACCATCGGCATAGCCGGTATCACAATAAGGTCGGGACTTTTTCCTAATAATCGATCCAGTTCATCAAAAGAATAGTGAGGCATCAGATCCAAACCGCCAGTAAGTGTTTTCATGTTTTTGTCCGGGGCAACGGCATATACGTTATAAGACTCCGTCATCGCAAAGATTTCATACGGAACCATAAAATCAAACACTTCTGTCGTCGGATTGGATAAAAGGACTGCTACAGTAGGCTTTTTCGGATTATGTTCAGGCACGCTCACACCTTGTAAAGCAGGCATTGGGGTTTGCCGAGTAGGATTCCAATATTCCTGTTTGGAACGAATATACTCAAACGCACCGATCCCTCCGAAAATGATAACGAACGTCATTACATAAACAATTACACGTAATATTAACTTCATCTTTGATTCTCCTCTGACCAAATTTTTGAATATTTGCGGTATGAAATCATTATAAAAGAGAGGATGACATAGGAACGCGCAAACAATGAACGTATTCCCGCAAATATTTGCGGACTACGCGCAAATTGCGTATGCCCCATTCCTGAAATACAAAAAGATCTCTCAGCAAATGCTAAGAGATCTCCGTATTTAGAGTCATTGCAATCATACCAAATTGGCCCGAATCAAACCAACCTTAGTCCCCTCGCGGATAGAGCGATATACAGCATCTATTAATTCAGCTAGCTGTATACCTTCTTCCAATCCGCTTAAAGGAGGTGTTTCCATGTCTGGATCAGATCCATTAAGCTTGAGTAACCATGCATCAAGCGAAGTTTCTGTATCCAAAACATGCGCGTTCTCCTGCCAGCCTAGGTCACTCTCAGCGTTTAAGCAATAATGTACGCTTCCAGTTAAACCGCCGGCCTTCATCGCACCGTTTACTCCATACAGTTCAATCGATTGAGGCGATTTAGGGGAAACGTAGCCGGTTTCCGCGATTGCGATAGCCCCATTCTCATACTGCATGATACAGACAGCATTATCTTCAGCCGTGCCGCCTGTATAATGGGTTGCAACGGCAGTTACGCTCTTCGGCTGCCCGAGCAGCCATTGCGTCAAATAGAGCGTATGCACGCCAAGATCCGTAAATACACCGTATGCGCCCGACGTAAAATGTGACGGCAGCATGCCATTACTGGCTGCGCCATGCGCATTTCGAATGCGTAAACTGGTTATCTCGCCTAGTTTTCCGCTGTCTAGGATTTCTTTTACACCACGCCCGAGAGGTCTATGTTTGAGTGACATATCAATGCCGAGGACAAGGTCGGAATTGCGCAAAGCACGCTCGATCCTTCCGGATTCATTCGCGTTTATAGCCATATACATATCCGCGAGTACATGTTTCCCCGCCTCAAGAGCGGCAATGACCAGCGAAGCCATCTTTTCCGGCGGTAGAGACAGGATGACACCATCGATGTTCGGATCTTTTAGGATATCGGCAAGTTCAGACGCAGCCTTCACTCCTATTGCTGTCTCAATAGCTGCTGCACGACTGTCATTCTCGTCCCACACAGCCACCAATCGAGCGTCCGAATGAGTATGCAAATCTTCAGCAAATTTTTCTACATGAATGGAATTCCAACAACCGAGGATCGCTATATGTTTCATGGCGAGTTGTTCCTTTCCCATAGGCTATCCAACACTTATTGCGATTATGGCAATGAGTCCCGTCATCATGCCGGCCACCCCGAATTTCGACACGCGTTCTTTGAACAAAATAAAGGAGAGCAACGATATGGAGACAATCATACTTCCGTTCACAATCGGAAATAACAAGACGCCTGACATTTTACCCGATAAAAAAGCAATGATGGCATTAGCTCCGCCCGTTGTCACTGCCACTCCTAGCGTATAGGGCCATGAAGTCGTTGTCAGACTGACAAAGGATGCCTTTTGCGGGCGGAAGATCAGCATACCTAACGCAGCAGCTATAGTAGCCGTAGCAAAGGATACCGTCATATATTCGATTACTTCGCCGCCACCAAGCTGACTCTGATGGAACTTAGAACATACGGATAAAGCTCCATTCAATAAAAAGGCTAATACACAGTACAAGTACCAAATTGGCCTCGGCTTTTGGCTAACTCCTTTGCCAAGGATGCTGATGCAATAGAAAGAGATCAGAAAAAGGCCTATTCCAATTATTTTCCATAAGCCTAGCGACTCATGCCATAGCAGCACACTCACCACAACCGGAAGCAGCATACTGGAAGAGAAATAAAACGTCGAATACGATAGCGGTCCAGAATCCATCGCGCTTGAATAGACGAACATCGTCAAGACGAATATGACGCCAAAGCATGTACCCACAATAAGTGTGACCGGACTAAAATGATGATGGCCAGAAAGAAAAGCATACCCGGCAAATCCAACTGCAATGAACAAGGAATAACTGGCATGGAAGGCAAAATTGTCGCCATGACCGCCACGAGCATGCCCCCGAAATAACTTAAGAATAAGCGATTGACCTACGAGCAGCGCTGCTGCAACCGCAGTTAACAAGCCATACACAGTTTATCTCTCCCTCTTGTTTGCCTCCCCGCTCCTACTCTCCCCACGTAAACATAGGGAACAGTTGTTCCATTTCCTCTTGACTCGGCTTTCTGCTGTATCTGGCCATTTCGAATGGCTCCGCATACACCACTTTGTTGGCATGCTCTGCGCCATAATATTTCTCAAGAATCGGCTTCATCTCTTGGGATACACGGAAGAATGACTCCCAGCCCCGTAAAAGGAAGTTTCTTTTATCCGCCCACAGCTCCGGAACCTCTTCCGTAAATTTGCCCTGCCATGGAGCAAATTCGTAAAATTGCGTAGCGTGCGCGTCGCAGCCCAGCAGCTTTTGCTCCAGCACTGACTCAAAATCAATAACAATGCTAGGCGTATAATAAGGACGCATGGAATAATCAGGCATCAGTAGGAAAATGGGTGACTTCTCCAAACAAGGCACTTCCGGAACGCAGTTAGGCGTGAGCGCAATGAAGGAGGCGGCATCACTTACCAATTTCCCCGCATACCGATTATCGGCATGACGGCCGCCTTCGGGGTGGAACGTAATGACAATATCCGCCTTCCATTCACGAATCAATCGAATCACTTTTTTACGAGTTTCAACATTAGGTTCCAGCTCGCCGTCAGGAATATCCAGCACTTCATACTCGATGACGCCAAGACGCTTTGCAGCCTCATCGGCTTCTTTTTTCCGGCGCTGAACCAGATCGTCTCCCATTTGGCTAAAATGTCCCGCACTGCCGTTCGTTAAGGATACAAATTTCACTTTATGCCCCATAGAAGCATACAAAGCAGCCGTGCCCCCTGCATAAATATCCGGCTCATCCGGATGCGCTCCAATGACAATGACTCGAATTTCTTTATTCATAGTAAATCTTCTCCTTCAGCCTATAAAATGTAGTTGATAGATTGGTTGTTCGTTCCCTTTGATTACAGCTTCAATTCCGTTAACACAGCTCTCAAGTGTTTTTGCGACGAAGAAAGACGCTCTTCTTTTTGCAAATTATAATGAATGGCTTCATACGCCTTCGGATCCATCATCTCGCCTGCGAGTACCTGCAGTTCCGTCTGGCGGGCCAGTCGAACCAGCTCCGTTACTTCGACGATGGATAAATCAGGATGCGCCTGTCTCCATACTTCCACATAAATGTCAACGTGCATGAAGCCTTTATGGTCTTCAATCTGGATATGCAAATCGGGATCATACGGAGCAATCGCTTGAAATATTTCTTTATAATTCACGATCCCCTCACCGGATGGCTTCACTTGGCGAACTAATCCGTTATCGGAGAAAAATAAGATGCAATCCTTGGCATGCATTTGATGAATATAAGGAGCAGCCCGCTTAGCAACAGCTACCGGTTCTTCGGCGCGGGACACCACATTCGCCGTATCGAGCGCTACGCCCAGCACATCATCGCCAATCTCTTCTATCATTCTAATAATCTCGTAAGACGTAATTTCTTCATGGGTTTCCAGATTAATCCGGGTACCCGTATCTCGAAGCGTCGGAGCTATTTTTTGGATAAAACGCGTTGTCGCTTGAAGCTGTTCCTCCCAAGTCACATCGGTTCTAAATCGATCGTAGACATGGTAGCCGATGTGCTTGCCTTTCCAGCCGGCCGTTACACCAATGAGCTCCTTAGCGCCGATGGATGCGGCTGCATGAATCATTTTCTCTACAGCCAGTTTATAATCTCCGCCTCCCAGCTGCCACACCTCAGGCGTTTCATTCGTGTTAAATGGATTCACGCGGCCGATGCCGAAATCGATGTACAACCCAAGCTCATCTGCACATTGTTTAGCTGCTTTCATCTCGCCCAAATCCAGCGTTTCGGAAACGGCCATCGGATTTTTATAGTAAACGCCGTCATAACCGTCTCTTTTGGCTTTTTCCAATGCTTTATCAACTGGTAAATTTTCATCGTTGTACCCATGATGCATCTCAATGCCGATTTTCATGAAGATCTACCGCCTTTATTAAAATTAAGCTCTTCTAGCCTTTTTCATTGAATAATGCGCTTTCTGTAATCCGTTGGAGTTAAACCCGTATAGGACTTGAAGATAGAAACGAAGTATTTGTACTCCTTATAGCCGATCTTTTCGGCAATCTCAAAAACACGGTCGGCAGAGTGAGAAAGCAGAAATTTAGCTTGCTCAATACGAAGCTCATTCACATATTCTGTAAAGTTCTTTCCTGCATTTTGCTTAAACATCAAGCTGAAATAATTAGGCGTAATTTGCAGGCTCAAGGCAACGTCCGACGCTTTAATATCGCAATAGTGATGCTCGATAATATATTTCTTTGTTTGCTCGATAATCCAATGATTCTTATTGCCGTTCAACGATACAGCCAATTGCGAAAGGCCCCCGAAATCTTCACGGATCAACCTCTCTATCGCTTCAAAAGAATTGCACGTATGCAAATCAACCGAAGATAAATCCAGTGTCGATGCGGCAAACCCTTCTTTGAGGTCGTCATTCGGCCATCTATGATAAATCAGCATGCGTAGCTGCTCGTAGGCTTGCAGAACTTCCTTGAGCATATAGCCTTCTGTTCTAAAATGTGCCAACCACAGCTCAAACGTAACGTCAGCTTCCTGCTGATTTCCTTGAATTAACGCTTCGCTTAATTGCTTTTCCAAATTTTGCGGTAGACGGTGCATGACAGTCTCTCGTCTTTTGACGCTATCTTCTGCACGGAATATTCGTTTCTCTGGCGCTAGCGGTCTGAACTGCAATACGTTAATAGCTTCCAAGCACGCATGACGCGCGAGATCTACGGATTGAAAGGATGACGAAACTCCAAGATAGATAGATTCCGGTCCGGTCCAATTGTTGATGACTTCCTTCGCCAAATTCATGAATACAGAGCTATCAGGGTTTACAGGCCCAATGCAAAAGGTCAGAAGCAAGTTACGATGGAAAAAATAAGAGACTGTCTGAACACCGCATGCCTCGAAAGCTCCCTCTATTTGTTCACGCCACCGTTGCTGGAAAGAATCCCGGGCCGCTTCGGTCGAGTTATCCAGCCATTGCACATAGCGGTCCATCTGACCTGCAATCATATGAAGCGAATAAGCTTCCGGAACATCATGAAGCAGCGCTGCTGCACCTGCCGCATAAACAGCTTCACTCTGCATCAGGCTGCTTAACCACTTCACGCCTTCCTCTCGCACGCGCAGCCGTTCTTGTTCCCGCTCCTGATGCGTTTTTTCGAAAATATTCGCAACTAGTTTCATCAATTCGTCCACATCTACAGGCTTCAATAAGAAGTCCTCGACACCGAGCCGTATAGCATTGCGGGCATACTCGAATTCATCATATCCGCTGATAATAATCACTTTAATATTGTGTTTAAGCCGCTTTAACTCGCGGGTAAGCGCAATTCCGTCCATCTCCGGCATACAGATATCAGTAAGAACTAAGTCAACATCGTTGTTCGCGATGAATTCGAGCGCTTCTTGACCGTCATATGCCTCTCCGATCACTTCCACACCGATGTTCGCCCAAGGTACGGTGGATTGCAGACCCTGACAAATAATCGGTTCATCGTCTACAATCAGCATTTTTATGCTCATCGCTCACCCTCCTTAACACTAGGGGCCGTCGGATCGCTCATGGTCGGCATTAGCGGCATCTTGAGACGAACACAGCTTCCTTCATCTACTTCAACGATTTCCAAACCGTAGTTTTTACCGGATACGATTACGATACGTTCGTGAATATTGCTTAGCGCATGTCCAAGCCATTCTTCACGAGCCGATCCATGTTCAAGCGCATCCTGGATGCTGGCCCTTTGCTGAGCATTGAAACCTTTGCCATTATCCAGTACGTCAATCCATACTTCCTGATCACAACGATAAGCCCGTACTTGAATACGTCCGCCCGTGCGAACATGAAACCCGTGTTTAATACTGTTTTCAACTAGCGGTTGAATAATTTTATTCAGAATGGGTACTTCTTCTAATTGCGATTCCATGAAAATGGAGTAAACCAGCTTCTGACCGAGACGTTTGTGCTGCAGTTCCAGATATGCTCTTACAAAGACCAATTCATCGCGGATCGTTGTCCATCTTTTATCCCTCGACAAGCTTGTCCGGAAAAATCGCGATAAAGTTTCAATCAGCTGACTCGTCTCCGGAGCCTTCTCCATCCTTGCCGTCCAACGAATCATATCCAATGTGTTATATAGGAAATGCGGATCGATCTGGCGCATCAGCATGTTTAAATCGGATTCACGCTGCCTGATTTCCAACTTATATTTGTATTCGATCAGTTCTTTGATCGTCACGACCATGCGATTGAAGCGATGTCCCAATTCCCCAATCTCATCATGCCACCTCACCACCACGTGCGCCTCGAAGTCCCCTTTGGACAGCCTCGCCGTTTGCTTCGTTATGGCCAAAATGGGGCGAATAATAGCTACAAAGAAGCCGATCAAGGCAAGAATACCGAGAAACACGATCGTAATCAGTAATGTTCTAACCGATGATTTAAGCGCATTGGTCTGCTCGGTAATGGTCTCTTGAGGAACCATGGCCACCAATTTCCAGCCATTAATTTGCATATTGCGATGAATCACCGCATAGGTGGTGCCGTTATGACGATAAGTTAATGCTTGTTCTGTGGTACTGTTCAGCAGCTGCAGCAGCTGAGAATCAGGATACGATTGACCGATTAACGATACATTATTGTGCAGCAGGACACTGCCATCCGCTTTCAAGATGAATGCTGAATCAGGCTTCGACGGAATAACCGACGTCATTAATCCGGTAAATTCCGCTTCATCCAATCTGACCGTAATGCGCCCGATCGGTTTCGTTAATTCTTCGTATGAATTAATTTCCCGCAGCATGGAAATCACACGCTTCGGACCGCTCCATCCACTGATGATCGGATAAGAATCTGTCCAGACGGGTGCTCCCTTCTCCTCAGAAGCAAGCCGATTCCATGATGTCTCAACACCCTCGACGGGTTCTCCGATCTGCAGCCCATTGCCGTTATAGCCTTGAATCGAAATCGATTTAATATATCGTTTCGATATGAGCTGAAAGGTAACGAAGCCTTCTACCTGCTGCTTATATTCATAGTATTTTTCCATATTTACAGGGATAAAAGGCGTTGTCATAAATAACCGGAATTCATCTTTATAGATCATATAATCCGACATATCTTGAATCGCTTTAATTTTATCGGATAAATTGAGTTCAATCGCTCGCAAGTTATTTTCCGTCGTTGTCGTAAATTGGTTGCGAAGAATCTGATCATAGCGGAGTAACACCATGTTGCTGACGAATAATGTCGGAAAAGTGACCAGTAAGACGAAAATAATGGATGCCTTCCATTTCAGGCTCATTCTTTTCAAGCTGATTTTCATGATGCGAATCCTCTTTTCGGCCTTTTCCTACATTATAATCGAAATCAACCTGAAACCTTTTGCGATATATCAACCTTTTACAGCGCCAACCGTCATCCCTTGCACTAACTGCTTCTCCAGCGCTAGATAGACCGTAAGAATAGGAAGCAGCGCCATCCCGAGCGCAGCCATTTGCAGGGTGTAGCTCGTCGTTTCCTTGCTGGCAAAGTTCGATAAACCAAGCGGCAGCGTCTTTAAAGCGGAGTCGTTAATCAGCACAAGGGCGAATAAATATTCATTCCAGTTATAAATAAAATTTAGAATAACGACTGTAGCTAGCGCCGGTCTTGTCATCGGTAGAATGATCGACCAGAAAATGCGGTAAACACCGCTGCCGTCCATAATGGCCGACTCTTCAATATCTTTCGGATACGATTTCATAAAGCCTACCAAAATGTACACGGTGAGCGATAAATGAAAAGCCACATAGGCCAGGATGAGCGATAAATGCGTATTCAGCAGTCCGATTTTATTCATCGTAATAAACGTCGGTATAATCGTAGCGTGAATCGGTATGACCATACCAAGCAAAAAAATGCCGCTTACCAGCTTTTGTCCTTTGAAAATAAATCGTGATAAGAAATAGGAAGCTAAAGCCCCCAACAGTACCGTTGCAACGACAGCCACAGCCGTGACGAAGATACTGTTCCAAAAATAGACGCCAAGCTTAGCCACTTTCCATGCTTCCATATAGTTGCTAAAGAACCAAGCTTTCGGCCAAGTGAGCGGATGCTTTGAGTAATCCTGCTCGCTTTTGAATGAGTTCATCAACATCCACAAGATAGGCATGATATTAAAAACGCCGATGATACTTAAAAATGCATAGATAAGAGACTTTTTCCAAACTGGAGCTTTTCCCATACTTGGCCTCCGCTTTTCCTGTTAGTTATCCTTGTTAGTAAATTTGTTGGCCACATAGATGACAATCAAGCTGAATGCCAAAATAAAGATGGAAACCGCGCTGCCGTATCCGAATCGTAATGACGTAAATGAATTATTGTACATATAAATCGTCATAACCTCTGTGTTATGCGCAGGCCCACCCGCCGTCATGACATAAATGAGATCGAATACCCGGAAACTGTTGCTGATCGAGAATATGACCGTCACCCAGAGCGTGTCTCTAATCATCGGCAGGGTAACGAAGAGCACTCGCTTTAACCCAGTAGCGCCATCCATTTCTGCAGCCTCAATAACTTCGTTTGAAACACCCTGCAAGGCCGATAAGAAAATGACCATGAAAAATCCGCAATTTTGCCAAATGTAGGTGATACATAGGGACACCATTGCCCAATTGGGATCACCCAGCCAATTATGCTGCCAGGCATCTAAGCCAACGGCACTCAGAATGCCATTAATAAATCCATATTCTGTGTTATATAGCATCCCCCATGTGAGGGATACTATAACAGATGAGATAACGACTGGGAAAAACCCAATGGTCCTGAATATCTTGATGCCTTTTAATGGTCGGTTGAGCAGCAGGGCCAGTAACAAACCAAGCGGGATTTGAAAGATAAGGCTGGCTCCCATCATGATGATGTTGTTCTTAACTGCGCTCCAAAAAACGATGTCTTTGACAATTTCAATGAAATTATCCAAACCGACGAAAACCGCTGGGGAGAACCCGTCCCAATTGAGAAATGAGTAGTAGAATGAGATGGCTATGGGCAGAACGGCAATGCCGAGATAGATGACAAGGGAGGGCAGTATGCCTAGGAATATCGCCAATCTTACTCTTTTTAATGTATGCAATTTGTTTCTCCTCCCGCTTTCGTTACGCTTGCAGCGATTCGACTATTTCTTTAATTTGTTTTGCACAGACTGAATTTCCTCAGCGATTTGCGCGGACGTTTTTTGCTTCGTCAAGATGGCTTGTAGCCCGTTTTGCAAAGATTCATTCACCGAAGTAGCCAGCGTTTGGTCGATAATCGTCGTCGTTCCTTTGCTATTGAGCTCAACCATTTCCTTCATATAGTTGTTGGCACTTGAAGCAAGTTCCATTTTAGCCGGTACAATAATACCTTTGGCATTCAAGTCCTTATACAAGTCGTTGCTGTAGAAAAATTTCAAGAATTTATAGGCAGCTGCTTTCTTGTCTTTATCCTTTTCGAGATCCGCGTTCAGTGCCAAGCCGAATTGGTAGTTGCCTGAAGAAGTTTGCGGATTACCCTTGCCGCCTTCCACTTGCGGGAACAATGCAATGCCGATATTCGCTCCGTTGTCGTTTGTTTGTCTGTATTTCGCATCGATCGTAGATGTCGTCATGCTCATTGCAGCTTTGCCTTGCAGAAAGTAGTTTTGCTCTTGAACGGTATCGATCGTGTTGATATCTTGGTTAAACGCACCCAGGTTGGTTAACTCTTCAATGACACCGAGCGATTTTACAAAGTCTGGATCCGTAAATTTCGCTTCCCCGGCAGCCGCTTTTTCCAAATATCCGGTGCCAGCGATTCGGTCCGTAATAATGGACATGAAAGAGGATTGCAACGGCCATCTGTCTTTGTTGCCGACAACGATTGGCGTAATGTTAGCCGCTTTCAACTTTTTGACCATATTCACAAATTCCGTGTAAGTCTTAGGGAACTCTTTATAACCGACTTGTGCGAGCAGCTCTTTGTTGTAATAAATGACATCGGCATACGTCAGCTTGGCCGGAACCGCATAATGCTTGCCATTGATGCTGTAAGCTTCCAAAGCTTCTTTGGGTAGAATGTCTTTCCAGTTATCAAGGATTTCATCGATGGGCATTAATAAACCCGCTTCCACGTAAGGCCTCAACGCTGCTCTCGGCTGGAAAACAGCCATGTCTGGAAGGGTACGTCCAGTAGCTTGAGTTTGCAGCTTGGTCGGATATTGGTTGGAAGGAACCTCTTCCACTTCAATCGTGATATTTTTGTTTTCATCTTGGAATTGTTTGATTCTCGCTTTGAAGATTTCATTATCTACATTCGGGTTCGTCCAGTTGTGCATCATTTTCAGCGTAACTGGTTTCTGTGCATTTGGCGTTGCACTAGCGTTCCCGTCCGGCTTTCCACAGCCTGTTAACGATACAGCAACTGCTGCAGTTAACGTAAGCATTGTCATTGTTTTAAGAATCCCTGGTTTAGCTTTACCTCTAGCTCTCAGCATCTTACAATCAACTCTCCCTGTTGTGGTTTTCTACATGTTTACCATTAGCTCTCTCATGTATGTACTCATTATAAAATCAAACTGAAAGCGTTCACATACCTGAAAACTACAATATCATCCCACAAATCTATGCTTAGGGGAATTTATAATAAACTTTTGAGTCTCTACTTATAAAAAAAAGCCGCGATTTACGCGGCGCTAATTATTGCTATTCAAATGTTTTCAATATTTCACTTAATGGCATACCGTCTTCAGGTATGAACTGCCTCCAGTAATTTATCGAGTCCTGCAATTTCTTTATAATATCAACGTTCATCTCGCTAGTTCCGGAGAAAATCTCTAGCGTTAAATAAATTTCGTTGCATTTAGGAGGCAATCCCTCTTCATCAGGAGTTTGATAGGATTTTGCGAGTGCCCTTAACACTGGTTCCCCAAAAATTAAACCGTTTCGGTTGCACGCCTCCGTAAAAGGCTGGTGGGATGAAGATGTGCCTGTTGTTTGTTGCAAATGTACGATTGGCGAATAACAGCCGAGCTCTTCAAGCCAACGATACGTGTCACCATCCGATTCATCTGCGAACAGATACGGATAACGATCTATTTCTTGCAAGATCTGCTCCATCATACAGATCGCTTCGTCTTCTGGCTTATGTATCATTTGATTAAATAAATCATAAGCGGATTTAGGGCCTAACCAACATGAATCCAGATCCCCTTTTATTCTAAAACGGTTCACCATTTCCTTCATGCTTCGAATATCAGGGCGAAGAAACTTGCACTGACCGCTTTGATGTCCGGTATCCAGTGTTAAATAAAACGGTGCTTGTGAGCGGCCGAACACTTCCTTAAGCAGTCGTTTTGACCCTTCGATCGTCCAAGGTATTTGATGCGGCGTATACATTTGCTCGACACCAGGGGTGCGAATACCGATATCACGGCAATATGCTGCAATATCTGCAAGTCGGGTATATAAATCTTCTTCCGTTTCACTGTAAATATCTGGATTTTGCAAGACATAATCAGAGAAGGCATGGCAATAAAAACCGATCCCAGCCCCTACGTTTGCCGCAATGTCGGCCAATGGTTTAATCCAATCATTTTGAATACGTTCGCGGACAGCAATGTCAGGATGAGTCAATCCTAATGTGGCATATGTCCCATGCCCGGAATATAAATTCGCTACCTTTACCCCCGTATTCTCACTCGCGGTTCTCACTTCCTGAGCCCAACGCAGCATATATTCTCTCCCCATATAAAGAGGATCGCATTCATTATCGGCGCTAGCCTCAACGAAATAAACACCCATTGAACTGAGTACATTCATCCATTCTGCCGGACGCGTCCATCTCTTGGAAAAGACACAATTATCTACAGCCAAAAAAATCTTAGGATCTATCATACGATTTCTCCCTTCTTTTCCGTTCATAATTGTTTGTTATTGAGCAGAACTGAACTTGCGGGATGTAACTCGATATGTTGTAGGAGACATCCCTTTTTTAGCTGTAAACTGTTTAATAAAGTAAGTGTCATACTCGAATCCAGTGGAACGTGCAATTTCATTAAGGCTCATATCGGTATGTGTCAAAAGATCGCTCGCAACCTTTAAACGATGAGTAAGCAAGTAACCAAATGCTGTGTTTCCACATCTCTCCTGAAACCATTTATTCAGAGACACGCGGTTCAAATGAGCACAATTCGTCAAATCGTTTAATGAAATCTTTCGCGGATAATTCATGTGTATGTAATCTAATACTTTATCAACGGGTGAATGTTCACTATTCTGATTTAATTCCTCCAACAAACCTAAAATTTGAATGAGATACTTTTTTATTCTGCAAACCCAGAGTGCATCACTTTGCGCATGGACTTCGGTGCCAAGTACGAAAAACCATTCAAACAATAGAGGGTATGCTTTCTCGGTTACACGAGGTACTCCGGAATACAAATGATCCCTTTGAAAAAGGGAAAGTCCTGTTTGAATGCTAGGAGCTGCGGGAAAATAATCCTTCGTTTCGGTAAGCGTAACGGTGTTAAGAAAATCGGGATGAAAACGAAAGGATTGAGCAGATACATTCCTCCTTTCAACCACTTGCACATGATCGCCTTCAGCCAAACAAAGAACACCAGGAGCGCTAATGGATATAGGTCGTTCATTCAATATCCCATGTATACTTCCTGTCGTAATGAAAATCAGCGTATACCGTTCAGGGTAAGGAAGAATACTGAAATCCTCCATTGCGCCAAATTCGATGTTCACCGTACGTTCTTTGTGTCGGTCCACTTGCGGCATTTATACTCACCTATCAAATAGTATAGTCAGTTGCTTCACTTATAACAGTGTAGCATACAAGTACAAAGGTTATTATTAAATTGTGAATCAACTTAGTAAAAGATTTAAGGGAGGAAAACAATATGGCTGTTGAACGTTTTCAAATCCAGATATCCGATGAAGTGCTTGACGATCTACAATACAGACTGAATCACGTCCGCTGGCCGGATCAAGTAGAAGGCGCCGCTTGGGAACAAGGCACTGAGTTAAGTTATTTACAGTCGCTCGTTGCCTATTGGCGAGACCATTTTGATTGGCGTGTTCAAGAAGCGAAACTAAACCGCTTTTCTCAATTTCGCAGTAATATTGATGGGATAGATATTCACTTCGTGCATGAACGCGGTAAAGGACCCAATCCGCTGCCCATCATCCTTACCCACGGATGGCCGGACAGTTACCTGCGTTACCAGAAGATGATCCCGTTTCTTACTGATCCCGCTGCATATGGTGGTGACCCTGAAGATGCTTTTGATGTCGTTGTCCCTTCACTGCCAGGGTTTGGTTTCTCTAGCCATCCTAATCGTCGTGGCATGAACAATTATCATGTCTCCGAAATGTGGGCTAAACTAATGACACAAGAACTCGGCTATACCAAATTCGCTGCTGCAGGCGGGGATATGGGCTCCGGTGTTACCAGATATCTTGCGGCGAACCATCCTGAGCTGCTTGTCGGAATCCACTTAACCGATATCGGAATCATTAGAGATCTAGTGAATGCACAAGATCCGTCAGGGCTCTCAGAAGCAGAACTGCAATATAAGAAGAAGGCTCAGGAATGGCTTGCCCTTGAAGCTGGCTATATATCCATTCAATCGACAAAACCCCAAACTCTTGCTTACGGACTATCCGACTCGCCAACAGGTCTGGCTGGTTGGATGATTGACAAATTCCGTGCATGGAGCGATTGTAACGGGGACCTGCGGCAACGATTCAGCGAGGATGAACTGCTCACGCATATTATGATCTATTGGGTTACAAATACAATAGGATCCACAACTCGCATGTATTATGAGAATTCGCGTTCTTTGCCGCCTCTTGGCCGCATTGAGGTACCGACAGCTGTCGCTCTTTTCCCGGCAGATATATTATTGCCGCCCAAGGAATGGGCTGTACGCAATCTTAATATAACTCGCTGGAATGCAATGCCCCGCGGTGGCCATTTTACTGCTCTGGAAGAGCCGGAATCGCTGGCTAAGGACATTCGCGAATTTTACAGACCTTTTAGAACGATGAAGTAAAAAGATACAATATGTATGTTTCCACGATAAAAACAAGGAGCCTATCACTATGATAAGCTCCTTAATTACTTACGCAGAAAAAATTAATTATTCGCCATCATACATTTGTCGAGCTGTTCAAGTACAAATGGCCAAGCTTGTTCGTGCCGGCTCTTCGATTCCTCATCTGGAAACCCCGCATGCGTCAGACATAATCGTGTTTCCGTATCAATAGGTTCAAGTTCAACCGTAACAACCGTTTCAGCTCCCTTGGTTCCCCCATCCCCCGTTACCCATGTGATTTCGACCAGGCGGTTTTCCTCAAGCTTCAAAAATCGTCCGTAATGCGGATGGCGATTTCCCTCGAATTCTGTGTAAAAGAAAAAGGCCGTGTTGACTTCTCCCTGCATGATCACGCTCCCAGGTGCCGCAAACCAGAGGTCGAATTGCTTTGTCCATGCTCTGAAAATGACATCGGCCGATGCATTCATCTTGCGCTCGACCGTTAGATTATGCGGTCTTGATGAGTGGTCAGGTACATTTAAGTTATTCATAATAATTTCCTCCATTTTCGTTTTAAGTCAGATGATATATTTAAAACTAATTGCCGGGCAATTGAATGCCTCGCCAGTCGCTTACATCGCATTGGCCATATTCATTATCGCCAACAGCAATCACCGTGCCGTCCGCTTTGAGGCCGAGAGTATGAGCACAACCCGCTGTTACCGCCACTATATCGCACCAGCCGCTTACATTGCATTGGCCATGCTTATTCCAACCCACAGCCTCCACAGTTCCGTCCGATTTAAGGCCGATTGTATGACTACTACCCGCCACTATTGCCACTAAATCGCGCCAGCCGCTTACCTCACATTGGTCATACTTATTCCAACCCACAGCCGCAACCGTTCCGTCCGATTTAAGACCGACGGTATGAAGGTACCCCGCGGCTACCGCCACAATATCACGCCAGCCGCTTACATTACATTGCCCATACCGATTATTACCCGCAATCGTCACCGTTCCGTCCGATTTAAGTCCGACGGTATGCCAGTCACCCGCCGCTATCGCCACTATATCACGCCAGCCGCTTACATCGCATTGGCCTTCATTATTTCGCCCCGCTGCCACCACCGTGCCATCCGATGTAAGCCCAACGGTTCGACGCCACCCCGCTGCTACCGCTACTATAGCTCGCCAGTCGTTTACATTGCATTGGCCATGCATATTCCAACCCACGGCCGCCACCGTTCCGTCCGATTTAAGACCGATTGTATGAGCATTCCCCGTGTTCGTCGCCATATGAACATTACCAGCCGCAACCGCCACAATATCGCACCAGCCGCTTACATCGCATTGGCCATATTTATTATCGCCCACAGCCGTCGCCGTTCCGTCCGATTTAAGAGCAACGGTATGACGACGACCCGCCGCTATGGTATCTTTTGGCCACCGTTTCACCTTTAACGCCGCTTCGATCGGTGAATTGTAATTCATGTTTTACCTCCTTGAAAACGAGACCTATCGGTTCACCGATTAAGCAAGATTAGTTCAACCGATTCATCTTGAGGTACAGATGTGATCCATAAATCCAGATATATAAGTAACTAAGTTATTTTTTTCTATTTATTAATAATTTAATTAACCCACGAACGCCTAAAAAGGTAAAAATTAAACCCGGGATCAATAAAAGCAATGATATGGATATTGAATCTGGGTAGAGAATGGGTGAAAACGTCCCCCCTGATCTAGAGCCAAGTGTTATTTCCCCAATTAACAATCCCTTTAAGCCCTTGTATGAATGATATATTCCCATTCCTATGAAAACAAAATACTTTAAATATTTTGAATCCAAATCCATTATATGCACTCCCTGCTTTCAACAAACGTGCGGCGATCTGATCCCGTTTTTGAACTAACGTCTGCCGTTAGCGTAACAACCCATTATTTCCTTGCCACAATCATAAAGCGTTTAGTATTGGTCTTGATACCCTTCTCCGTTAAATTTGACTCAATAAACTTTTGAAGTATTTCGAAATCATGATCAGTTTGCTCGAAGTTAGGAATAACAGGGGTGTATTTCAAAAAGAAGACCAAATCCTCGTAAGTTTGGAAATACTGCGTTGCATCATATTCAAAGGACTGAATATCGGTAAAACCAGCGTCTGCTAGCTCTGTAAGGTATTTATCTTTTAATATCCCTTCATCAGTGCCAAAACCCTGTCCTCTGCCGAACGCTTGTTTAATGTTTAATTTGTCATTTTCGCTTACCTGTTGAGTTAAGAATATACCATCATTAGCTAACACTTTTGAGACTTCAGTTGCATAAAACTCACTGTGCCGACAGGACACAACATTAAATAAGAACATAGGAAAGATAATATTTTCAGCTTCCATTTGTAAGAAACGAATATTTGTTTTACGTGATTTTTTTAAGTTTTCAGTAGCGGACTGAATCATTCCTTCTGAATGATCAATGCCAATAAGAAGCAAAGCAGCATCGGCCATAGATATTAAGGCTTCCCCACCACCCGTACCAATATCAAGCAATAGATCGGATTTATTACATCTTTGAGTAACTTCATCAAGAAAATTCCATTGTTCTCCTTCAGAAGTAGTTCTTAATTTACTAAAGTCCCAACCGTTGAATTTTCCAACCTTGTCGTAAAAATCCTTGTACTCATACCTGTTCATACTATGTCCTCCATCTTTAAATGAGATAATAAAAAGCCAAGAGCTGGCTGTGCATGAATAAGAGCAAACGAAAATTCATTTGTTCCGTCAATCAAGCAATACGAGTGTCCTTGGCTTAAATATTTTGGATAACAACCCGACACCGTTCAATGTTTTAGTTTCATGAGACCAAAAGGACGGAATATCCCCTTTGGCAGCTGGTACGCGTTTTACCCAGCCCGTAAACTAGTTACTTCGAACGATACGGAATGACATCCAGTTCACCTCATTTTGGAAGATAATTCAATTTTAAATGTTGATTGCTCTACATTCAAGCATGTATTCAACGTAACTCCCGTTACTTTAATAAACAAAAGAGGAGCTGCCACGAAGCAAGCCCCTCAACTTTTGTTCCGCTTTAGCGCAATTCCCAACGTTCTCTTAGCAAGAAAAAATATATCAACTGATCTCTTAATTCTGTTTCTCTTTCAAAATTAAGTTTTTGAAGTAAAGTTATTGATCTGTCGTTATCTTGCTCAACAGTAGCTTCGATTTTGTCTAAGCGCATCTGTTTGAACCCAAAATCTATCACAGGCTTCAATGCTTCTTGCATAATCCCTTTTCCCCAATATCCTCTTGCTAAATCAAATCCGATTTCAGATCTAGGTTGTTCTCCCTGAATCCAGCAATGGAAGCCACAAGTTCCAATAAGTTCAGCATCACTCTTGCTAACAATCCCCCAGCGGCAACCGGTATCTTCTATGTGAAATCTTATGATTTCTTCAGCTTCATCTCTATCTTTACATGGGCTTATATCCATAAATCTTGTAACATTCTCATCTGAAAAATGCTTAAATACAGCTTCTGTATCATCCAAAGTCAGAATCGTGAGTTTCAGCCTATCAGTATCTAATTCAGGAAATTTAAGGTTTGAGTTAATCAATTCTTACGGCCTCCATTAACGTGGATTTCGTCACATCAAGATAATCCTATATATTGGAGCTAATCATTACTTCAACGGACAAAGGTAGCCGATCGTGTACCGGCTACAGTCATGTTGTGATTGAACTAACGTTTCACGTTAGCGTAATCGAACAATTTTCTCTTAAACAATGCAACGCCAATTATTATGATTCCAATTAATAGGAATATCGGTGCAAAAATGTTATCACTGAATGCTGGCATTCTAGGGTCTGGCACGACTCCTGACATTCGTCCCGCATAAAAACCTGCCAATGTGATATTGCCAGCAATATAAACTGTAGCTCGTTCTATCGTATAGATAAGTCCTGATACTATTATAAAAAGTGCTCCAATCACATTAATTCGTTCCCTCACATTTTATCCTCCCCCATCTATTTTTCGTTACAAATCCGACACCAATATATTACCACATATTGGAACTATCCTGCCCAATACCTTAATGAGGCTGCCCGACCGATCTCCCCCTTCCGGCAGCCTCATAACTTCTCTATACATAAACTTCAAGCACGCCGTTTCGGTTTTTATTATTATGACGTTCTTTTTATTTCAGCGGATCGAACCTTTTTTATCTTTTTGGGATATATACAGTAGTAGAATTCTGAGGGGGTGATATGAATTGAACATTTCTCGGGAAGAGGCGGAAAAGATATTTGAGGAACAGTCCGCGTACGTGTACAGATTGGCTTTATTCCTAACCAAATCCAGAACCTTGTCAGAAGATATAATGCAGGATACCTTTATTCAAGTTTTTCAGGTGTATCCCCAATATGATTCTACAAGACCGATACAACCTTGGATTTACAAAATTACACTAAATACGGTTAGAAAGACACTTCGCAAACGACATTGGACGACCTTATGGAACAGGCAACATAAGAATGAATCCTTGGAAGAGATATCGTAAAAGATGAGGTCAACGAACAATTATGGGACGAGGTTTCTTCCTTATCTTTTAAAAGTAGAGAAGTTATTTACCTCCATTATTATCTTGATTTGAAATTCACAGAGATAGCAGAAATCCTAAATATACCAATTGGCACTTGTAAATCCAGGTTAAATACTGCTTTAAAGTCATTAAGAAAGAAAATTCCGGAATGTGAGTACACAATGAAACCATCTAGCAGATTTGGAGGTTAATCGTCATATGGATGAACTTAATTCTACTATTAAAAGAACTCTGAACAAAAAACTAGATCATGAGTTTCCATCTACATCTTTTAACCGAATATGGGAGCGATCATTTACAAAACAGCCAATGCTGATTCGAAAAGCAGTTCAAAGTAAGCTTAAATATGGTTTTTTGATTACGGCTGTTAGTTTCTTATTGTTTGTAGTTTTACTTATTCCGACCCCTATGATACCGATTACGGCTCAATCTCCTATTTTCAAATCCGTCTTCCAAATGATTGGTTTTTTCAGTGAAAAACATCCTGATCTGGGAGGTGTGACATCTGAAGTTCAGCAATCGGTTAAGGACAGTAATGTCAAGATTACAATCTCTGAGGTATACTACGACGGCTATGATCTAACTGCCAGCTATACAATGGAAACAGACCAAAGCGTCAAAAGCGTTATGACCCCCTACGATATTGAATTCATTATTAATGATCGAAGAATTCCAGCAATCGCAGGATATGGGAAGCTGATTAATGATCATCAATATGCCGGAGTTATTCAAACCTATGCGAATGATCAATTATTGAAAGGACTGTCGGAACAGAATGAAATGAACATTACGATCGGTAAAGTTGGTTATACGCTAGCGAACGGAGACATAGTCAACAAAGAAGGAAAATGGTTTTTCTCATTTAACAGTAATATAGGGTTGTTCAAAGAAGGAATTCATACGCTAGATCTAATGAAAACTGTTCGCCAGAAGCATGTGCAATTCACATTACAGAAAGTAAATTATTCAGATTCGTTCATTGATTTTATCGGTGAAACAAGTGTTGACATGGAGGGAAATGAACATTTGGAGAACTATATCGACATGGAAGTCACTGATGAAAACGGACGCTCCCTTGAGCTAATCAATAGTGGTACGAAATACGCCAGAAAGGAAGGACAAACAACCATATACAAATGGAAAATATCCTCAAGAGTCACCGGCAAAATACCAAACTCATTGACGATTCGTCCATATTCGCTTCCTTTCGATCCTCCACGAAAAACAACGGTAGTGCCGATGGATCATACCCCGACACAAGAAAGTCCATTCGTTGTCCAGCGTGGGAATCTTAGCAGCTTGGAGTTGACTGGCATTTCGTTTCTATCTGATAAAACCCTTGTTTATTATCGAACTCTGGGTGAACAGCGATCTGATCACGATAATGCTGCATTTCGATTACTTGCGGAAAATGGGAAAGAATTGGAAATGGTAGGTGAACGTACCATCGAGTCTGGAAATGACATGTTTGTTCGGGAGTTCCCACCCTTAGAACCGAAACAAAAGCTCAGCATAATTGCACAAGATCTGGTACCGAGAACTTATTTAAAGGATCTTGAAATGTCAATTCCTCTCCCGTAGTCGTTGCTTGCATTGCCCCTTCGATCGACTATGAGTGTACTGAATCAGCATTAGGTTCTTTGGAAAAAGTTAAAAGGGTGGTTAAACTTCAAGGTTTTGTAAATGCAGAGCCAACATTTGAAGAGCATCACAAGGTGTTGAATGGTTGTTCTGATTTAATGTTGGACGTTTTCGGCGAAAAAGGTATTCATGCTCGTTCTGTCTTTGGTGCTGTATCGGTAAGAGACAATCTTCCGATTATCGTTGATTCCATTTTTGAGGCTGAAGAATAGAAAGAGATCTGCCCGGTAATTGAAAAGGCCGCCGTTCTTGCTGGCGGCCTGGTGTCATCATACTAACGCTTCTCGTTAGCGGAATTGTTGTTGCTGTTTATGAAATAGAACATGTTTGCTTAAAGGACTATCTTTCTCAATTCTCGGGTGATGAAACATTTTAACAAAATTCATCCCAGTTTTTATCATTACGTTTTTTGAAGGAGCATTAACATGAGCTGTAAAGCTGTAAACATCATTAAAACCCAAGTTGTTAAATCCATATTGTAGACAGGCTGTTGCCCCCTCAGTTGCATACCCTATTCCCCAAGCCTCTTTTTTCAGTCGCCAACCTATTTCAATACATGGCGTGAAATCAGACTCAAATGTTGCTCTGTGAAATCCTATAAACCCTATAAAGTCTTTCGTTTCCTTTACTTCGACAGCATATAACCCAAAACCGCATTCCTTAAATTCCGCTATAATTGATTGATAAAATCTATTTGTTTCTTCAGTCGATAAGGTTTTAGGAAAATACCTCATGACATGTTCATCTTCATTTAGACTCCTAAGTGGCTCTAAGTCTGATTCTTCCCAGTCACGAAATTGCAATCGCGATGTTTCAAAATATATCATTTTGCACCCCCGATCGAAGTTATTTTTGGATTTGTCAGCATTAATACCCCTAAACTTGATAGTGTTGAATTGAATAAACGATCCCTGTTAGTTGAACGATTCGAAATACAGATTACCATATCAAGGAGCCATTTAATTTCTCATCTTGAAGTAACTTTTTTTCCAAGAGCCAATTATGTAGAATCCTATATGCTAACTTATCACGTAACTCTGGATCTGTAGAAGAAAGTAAATCAACAACTTGCTGAACTATCGAATTTTCATCTATTCCTTGTGGTAGAGTAAAATTATTTCCCACGATTATTCTTAATTCTTCTTTGAGCACTTTCTCAACTCCAATTTCCCATTCATTCTTCCAAAAATAAATGCGTTATATCACACCATGCAGAAAACTCCTACTAGTATAACATCTTACCAATAAAGCTAATTGCTATATGTTAACTTAGTCACTTCAAGCAGATTCGCCCTCATAACTTTTATGATAGACCTCAATCCAAGAATTTGGCAAAGCGTTCTGTGATTTGGATCCCTCTGTGCCAATCCGTTCCTCCGTCTTCAATCGTCCAGCACGCCTCCAAAACGCCTCGTGCCACACCCCACATCGCGATTCGACGAGGGTCAAGACCCAGGCGATCGGCCATAATCGCAATCCTGTCCCGCAGCACAAGTTCGCAGTCACCACCCCGATTCTCGTAGTTAAGCAGATACTGGATCGTATCAAAATGGATGTCGCCTACGATACCTTTGGGGTCAATGACAGCCCATTTCTCTTCGCCTTGGCGAAGAATGTTATCATGATGCAGATCGCCATGCAGTAAGAAATTCTCACTCGTGGTCGCGATGAGATATTCCAGACATTCTTCGGCATTCTCAACCCAACTCGGAGGCAGTGGACCGTCTACATTCATGTCTGTGAATCGATCTCGGTATCGCTCAATTGCCGCGAAATGCTGCTTCATTGACGGGTACAGACTTCCAGTTGGCGGTGAGAGGTGAAGGCGGCGAAATACTTGGCAAAAGATATCCGTCGCTAGTGCATCCTTCTCAATTGTCGACAAAGGCATGCCAGGCTCGGCACCCTCCAGTAGTACAACTCCCCAATCCTCGTCTGCATCAAGCACATGAATAACCCCTCGCCCCTCAAAAGCGCGAAGGACACTAACTTCTCTAGAAAGCTCACCCTTCATGAAAGATGATTTAAGAACGACTCGCTTCCCGTCGCTGCGCGTTGCGCGGAGCACGAAGTTATATGATAAATTTGGAAATGGATCCTGAGGGTTAAAGTTGAAGCGGTTTGCACATTCGTCGATGAGCCTAGGCAGCGCCTCTGACCAAGCGACACCTTGCTCACCGTGGAGTTCTTGCATTCTTTTAATAAATGTATCGGGGATCACGATCATACCGGAATGGCTCCTTTTTTCAAAAATTTCGAACATCAAATATTTCTTTCCTAGCTGTCTTCCTCAATTTTACAATATAAACGAAGTTATGTTATAGATAATAATTTTATATAATCACTTGGCAGCTCGCTTGATATTCGATCAATAAATTAGCGAAACATTTGACTCCCCAGATGCGTCAATTTATATATCCTGTAAATCGGCTCTAACGAGCATTGGAGGAAACCTTGTATGCGAAAACAAACGCTTACCTTACTATCCGTAATCCTGCTTAGCGGATTGGTCCTCGACAAAGGCGTACATGCCGCTGATTCGAGCTCTGCGCTGCTTCCGTTACCCATCGAACTCGTTTTAAAAGAGCAACTTACGCCTGTGTATGACTCGATCGATGGTCAGCAGCTATATTCCGCTGCACCGCAAGTCGTGAAGGTCGATGGAGCAGAATCGGGCTGGGATCGTAAACTGATTCAGAATCATGAGGCTGTCTGGTTCGAAATTAAGACGTCTGACGGGGAACGTTGGGTTCACCTGCAAAACCCCGAGTTTCGGGAAGACTACTATCAACATATCCTGCTGACCGATAAGGAGAGCTTTTATAATGACCAGCGCGCTGGCGCTCGGAGCGCAGGATCCGTTTCTCCCCAACTGCTGCGCGTCCTGTATGCCGTCGAAGGCAATTATTTGGTCCAAACCTGGCTCGGCTATCGGTGGATGCGTCCGCTGCACCCCATCATTGACGATGTGCAAACGTATGGTGCGAACAGCTCAGGCATATCGTTTGAATTACCGACAACCTCACCGATGTTCGATTCCCCGGACGCCGGCAGTAATTTGGCAGGCTGGCTTGCCCCGCAATGGTTCACATCGAAAATCGTATGGAACGGTTGGTACTATGTAGACACTTGGGATGGCCCCCACTGGGTAAACCCGAAAGTGGGGTATCCTGCGGACTTACGCAGCGAAGATACGACGCTAATGCTAGACGAAACCGCGGTTGTTTACGAACATCCGAACAAGGCGGCCCGCGTGCTTGGTTCCTTTGCTCCTCAGACCGTTAGTTCTTTCGAGCATGGAGGCGGCTGGTATCATATTCACAGCTCGTGGCTCGGCGATTCGTGGATATACTATGTGAAACAGGACCAGGATCCCGATGCTTACGTCCCCCCGACGCATATAGAGGTAAAACCGATTACAGTAGTCAATCAAACTAAAATCATTACCGAACTCGGATCCGGGGGGCGAAATTATCCGTTTGATTTAACGGTTCTTGTTAAGAATGAAGCCGGTAATATCTCCAACGAAGCTTTTCAACCATATGGAAAAGATGTCGGTATCCAATTCACAGTCCGGAATATGAGTGAGGGTGCGCTGACGATGCAGCCAACTACCTCGTTCAAAATCAACATCTCCCGTCGGGATACGATGGATGGATCGTTGACGCTAGTTTGGTCCGGTCAAATCGATTCTCTGGATGCGAAAATGGCAAGCGGTGAAGTACATTCGCTTGACTTTATCTGGGACCAGAAAGATTCCGACGGGAAGCAAGTTCCTTTTGGCGAATATTCCGTTGAAATCAAACTGCCGATGAGCATCAGCTATACGAAGGATGGCGAACCGAGCACGGTTCAGCACGAGGACGCCAAGTCAGCCATACTTACAAGCTTCCCGTTGCGAATCAGCGCGAAGTAGGGAAAAGAAAGTTTAGACGGATCCGATAAATGAAACAGCGGCAGACAAAGACGTTAAATAAAGTCTTAGACCTGCCGCTATTGTGGCTCTGGCTCGAAGCACCCATAATGGTCAGATCATTTCTGGATTGCCTTTCGCACAGCTGGAGCGATCTCAGTTGCCAATTTTTCAATGTTCTCCACTACTTTTTTAAATGGCATCCCGCCCATATCTATTTGGGCCATAAATCGCTGATGTCCAAATAACTCGTATTGGTGCAAAATTTTTTCAATAATTTGCTGTGAACTTCCAACCAACAAGGCAGTTTCTTCTCCAGACAGCCGTTCAAAATCCGCTCTTGAAATCTCATTTTCCCAATAATTAATATGATAGGGATAGAATTCATCTCTTGCCTTCTGAGTTGTTTCAGCAATATAGACATGCCCGGTTACTCCAACCTTCAAATCTGCCGGAGCATGGCCTGCTTCATAAGCAGAAAGTCGATACCTGTCTACAAGCGGCTTGAACCGAATCGGGTCGCCTTCAAACACCACTAGCGCAAGTCCAGTACCAAATCTGCCGGCCCTTGCAGCACTTTCTAGACTTTCTTGAACGGCAATCCATAATGGGATACTTTTCTGAACAGGTCGCGGAGAGATTTCAGCGTCCAGAAATTCGGAGCGAAAACGCCCCGTCCAGGTAACCCTTTCATGGGCGCTCAGCTCTCGAAATAAATGAATATTTTCTTCGAACAAATCGTCGCAATTCTCCAAATTATAGCCAAATAGAGGGAAAGACTCTATATAGGCTCCACGCCCCGCCATGATTTCGGCGCGTCCATTGGATAAAAGATCCAGTGTCGCAAAATCCTCAAATAGACGTACAGGGTCTACCGTATTGAATATAGTTGCAGCACTGGTCAGTTTAATTCGCTTGGTAACTTGCGAAATTGCAGACAAGACCATCTGCGGCGATGATACTGCATAGTCCAGACGATGATGCTCGCCAACGCCAAAAACGTCCAGCCCTGCTTCATCTGCCATTTTCGCTGCTTGTATGATTTCGTTCAGCCGCTGTCTTGCACTGATACATATCCCCGTGTGTGGATTTGATCTTAAATCTGCTAATGTATATATCCCAAATTCCATGCCTGAATGATCGATCTCGGGATCTACCTTCATAATTTTTTCCTCCTAACACCCCATTTAACGACCAAGAAAGATCAGATATTTAAATAATTCGCCATAACCTTCTTTAAAAATGCTGATTGATCTTACATAATATTCTGCTTTTTCAAATAGTTACGACTTAAGCATGCTTAATCTGAATCTTTATTAGGTCAAGAAAGTTTTCCGTAGCCGCGGCGATCTGTTCCAATAACTTAATGAGGCTGCCGATTGATTTATCGGCAGCCTCATTAAGTAGCTTGTTAAACTAACGTTCACTTTCTAGTTCGATTTCTATCATTCTGGGACCATAACGATTCATACCCTTTGGGATAACAAAATCAATTTTTTCACTAAGTGATTCAAGCAAGAGTAATTCAGAATTTATCTCTTCGGTGCTCATTTCAGAATGGATTCGAAGTAAGAAAGATCCGCTCTTGCTTGTTTCAAGAACGAAAGTACATGTGTCTGATAGTTGGTTAAACCGAATCCGTTCCCAATCTCTATTACGTATTCATCTGTTAGTTGAACCCACCCGTGGAATGTAATACTTGGCCGGTAATCCACTCCCCATCATCAGTCGCTAAGAATGCAACCAGACGAGCTGCATCCTTAGGCAATCCTACTCTACCTGTTACAAATTGCTTAGATAGCTGGTGTCGTAGGTCAGGAGTCATCCACCCTGTGTCTGTGGGGCCAGGATTTACCGCATTTACGGTGATGCCTTTCGGTCCTGCTTCTGCTGCAAAAGTGCGTGTGAAAGCATCAATTGCCCCTTTCGTCGTGGCATAAGAAATTTCACCAGTCATGGGACCTAGTGATTGGCCCGATGTCATATTAATAACTCGGCCACCTGTCGATTGCGTAAATCGTCTGGCGAATTCCACACTAAGCATAGTTACCGCCCTAACATTAATTGCGTAGTGTGCATCCAAAGACTCTGGTGTAATCGTGGTTAAATCATCGTTAACCGAATATCAAGCATTATTTATAAGAATGGAAGGTTCTCCTAGCTTCTGCTCAACTTTATTTAATAAATCCACAAAGCTTTCAGGTAAAGAAAGATCCATCCTTACGTGTTCGCAACGAACGCCCAAGGAGCGTATTTCCTCACAAAGTTGCTCTTGCTCCTCGTAATTGCTACCCCAGGGCATCTGTTGATCGTAACTAACCCAGTGTGTAAAAAATACATCAGCCCCTAGATAGGCCAACTCTTTGCACACCGCTGCACCGATTCCTGCGCTGCGACTTGCCCCTGTTACTATTGCGATTCGACCTGTTAATCTGCCAGGTATAGTCTTCATGGGTCTTTTCTCTCCTTTTTGTGAGTCAGGTCCCGAATAAGTCATTCACAAAATGATTGTACTCCTACAAAAGTAAAAACATCTCTTCTAATTCGGTGCATCCTCTGTCCTTTTATGTAACTTTAGTTTACCATTGACCCCCAGAATTTGGACGTACTAAACAATTATAATAAAACTATACTCCAATCGAAAAAGCAGCCACTTGTTGTCGACTGCCTTCACTGCTATTTTTATTAAGATATAGTTTCACGTTAGCAAGGAAACCGAACATTTTGAATTATCTTTTCCTTTGCAAGCCATAATTAACTTTAGGAGCACCCACAAATCGGTTCCTTGCTGCACCAATACCAAACATAAACAGTAATATAGAAGCGCCAACTAATATGAGGAGTGGCATGGTCCAACTATTTGTCGCATCATGCAGATATCCAATCAACGCAGGACCAATTGCTGCCAGGAGGTATCCGATCGATTGCGCCATTCCAGACAGTTCAGCAGCCTGTTGAGAATTTTCTGTACGCAAGCCGAAAAACATCATGGCCAAGCTAAAGGCAAAGCCTCCACCAATTCCGAGTATTATGATCCACAATAGAATTAGATTGGAACTTCCATAAAGTAGTCCGAGTGTTCCCGTCAAAATCAAAATGGACGTGATGATCACTAATGAACGTTGGTTTGACATACGCCCAGCAATAACGGGGACAATAAAGGTAAATGGAAGCAGAGCTAGTTGCATAATCGAGAGATACCATCCTGATTGACCTGAATCAATTCCTTGCTGTTTTAATATTTCAGGCAACCATGCAATCAGCACATAGAATATCATGGATTGTATGCCCATAAACAAGGTTACTTGCCAAGCCAGGGACGAACGCCAAACATTCACATCATTGTTGATCGGTTGTTTGTTGCCAGAGGTGGGAACTTGTTTTGATCGATTTTTTAATTGCGGTAACCAACAGAGTATTGATAAAAAACTTAGAAACCCCCAGATTCCCAATGCGCCTTGCCACTTTAAACCTGCTCCTACTGCTAGCGGCACACTGATTCCCGAAGCGATCGCTCCACATAAATTCATTGAAATAGAATATACACCTGTCATGGCGCCGATTTTATTCGAGAAATCCCGTTTGATTAGACTTGGCAATAATACATTACACACTGCAATTGCAAATCCAAGAATTGCAGTTCCAACATACAGATTAGCTGCCCCAGATAAAGAACGTATTACAATTCCAACGGTTAAAAATATGAGGGCTATCAAAATGACGCGTTCCACGCCATATTTTCGTCCTAATTTAGGCACAAAAGGAGATAATAAGGCAAAAGCAAGCAATGGCACCGTAGTAATCAGGCCCGCTAACGTATTTGAAATATGAACATTATCCCTAATGAGACTAGCTAAAGGACCGACCGAGGTTAAAGGAGCACGTAGATTAGCCGCGATAACAATAATGCCTAGAATTATCAGCCACGTAGAAGATGGAACAGCTTGTTTGTTCTGATTTTTTTCTATTTGATTTGACATTCTAAATTTCTCCTTACTGCCGATTGAAAAACTAATCACTAAATAACTATTCGCGCGAATACAATTAGTATAGTATAATATATTTTATTTTGCAATAAGTATATAATAAAGTACCAACGATAGTGCGTAATCTTCAAATATTTACTTTTCTAAAAACAAAAAAACAACAAAGAAAATTCCATGTAACATGGACTTCTTAGTTGTATTTTGAAGAATAATCCAGTAATTTATTCGAATTTTACATTCCATATTTTAATGAAATATGAAGCACAGCTTCGCTATCCGTATGATTAGTATAGGAATGTGGACTATCTGCACGGAAACTGATCGAATCATATTGATTCAATAGGTAGACCTCTCCATTAACTTGAATTTCAATTGCACCTGTCATGACTGTCGCAATTTCAGTTGAATTCAGATGATGACCTTCAGGGTGATACGAGCTATTTGGTTGCAAATAAGCACGACACATTTCAATATCGTAAGTTGCGTTTTTAAAGATTGGTTCAACAACCCAATTCTTTTGATCGCTAGTAAACCGCAACCCCTCGCCTGCTCGGTAAAGACATACAGGATCTTCTGATTTGAACAAGGCCATTAACGGTAAAGATACGCCTTTTGAAATTTTCCATAAAATAGCTATCGTTGGATTTGTTTCGCCACGCTCAATATTTCCAAGCGTGAGTTTACTTACACCAGTTAACTCCGCTAACTCTTCTAGGCTCATATTTTTTTCTTTTCTAAATTTTTTTAGGGCAGCGCCGACTTGTAATATGATTTGTTTTGAATCATCGACTTCCATTTGAATTTCACCTCTGTAAAAGAATAACTATTGCTAAGTATATGGCTTATCGAGACTTTTTCAAAGAGCAGTTGCCGTTATACCACCACCATGCACTTCTTCAAGAGTCGGCTAAAAAAGCCTGCTGTATTTTACAACACAATCAGGCTTGTGACGTTACAGTAAATATCCTTTTCAAAATTATTGCCGTTTTCCACTTAAATTAAGCTTTTCATGCCCCGCAGCCACTCATAAAAACCATCATCGAAAAAGAGATCAGGAATGTATGTCTGAGTGTAATTGCAATTTGGGCAAAGAAGTACCAACCCTTGTTCAAGCACCTTAGGGTATAATTTCTCGTGTTTACTGTTGTTTCCGCAAGTAAGAGGATGCACTCCTTCTAACTGCTGGTAATCTTTAATACGTTGCTTAACTTCCTCTTCGTTCATTTATATCCCCTTTATTTACATTGATTACTTACGATTCTGCCCTACTATCCTTGAAAACCATCTAACAGAAATTCACCAATCTTTTCGATATAATTATACACGATGTACTCTTCTACAACATAAAATAATCTTATTTCGGGAGTTCCGAAATGACTCCATCCAAGGGTCCTATCACCCGGACAAATTCTCCTGTATTAGCCTGAATATCTACTGAATAACCATCAATCATAACAGACCATTGCGTATTTCCTATGATTTTGTTCCAAACAGTATCTTTCGTAAGCACACAATATTCAGCTGATTTCTGCGTATCTATATCTACGTTCATTTTTTTGTTGATGACTTGAATATATTCTTTTGCTTTGATAATAGCAATATCTTCTGTAAGAACGGGTTTTTGAAATTGATAAATGATAAATAGACTTATTGATATCAGAAAAACTAAAGAAATCTTCTTCATTGTTTTCACCACTTATTATTTAAAAATACTGAAGCGTTTTGTTGCTTATCGCCAAACTATTGTGTCGACAACTATTTTGTCCGATGCCTCTTTGTGTTCAAGAATAAGGATATCAGAAGTACTCCTAAACAGAAACCGGAAATTGGTGCTACGACCAAGATTCCGATGATATTGCCACTTGAGGTAAATATTAACTTGCACGCTGTAATGAAGACAGCGCCCATCAAGGCAAAACTCCAAAAATACAGCTTTTGTTTGTATGTAATTGCTGGAAGCATTTTTCTATGGGGTACTGTCTTGTAAAGCGCCAGTCCAATGACGCCAACTACATACATTATTCCTATCATCGACAGAGTATGCTGCAATATTTTATAGACCGGTAGGTTCCAAACAACAATAGACTGCAAGATGATAAGATGCCGAACCATATAACCGCTCTCATGCGTGAATGCATCCAGCGCTATGTGTGAGAGAAAGCCGATGAAAACAGATAAAATGAAGACTAACCAGTCGCGAAGCGTTTGTAGACCCCAAGAGGATACAAGGCTGTACCCTCTACGATTGATGTCTAAGAGAGACGGCAGGTGAAGGACGAGCGATTCCCTAACAAAAGTGTGAAAAAGATATGCAAACAACAAACTTAACGGGATCCCCTGGATGAAAAATCCCGCAAACGAGTGGCCTATCTTCTGATACGGTTCCAAAGCTAGAAAATATTCAAAATCAGGGGCCATGCTCCCCAGCACGAGGCCAGTTAAACTGAACCATCGAGTGCTGATGAATTTTACGGGAAAAGCATAAGCCGGGTGCGCGAAGGTAAAGGGCATCGTTTGCCTACTCCTTTTTCGGGAAGTCATAATTAATCCACTTTGCTTTATAACCATCCACTCCATGTCGTTGTAAAAGTAAATCCAGTGAAGCTACAACTGCTTTTACAAACTCCGATATAGTACACCTCTCATTAAAATTTTGAATTAGTTTCTTCCTTCGAACCAAATCTTCAAATGAATCAATGTTAATGTTTAGATGACTTGCATCTACTTTATTTAATGTCCAAACCGTCCCGCCTGGCTCCTCATGCATTTTGAATTAAGCACTTTTCACAGGGAATGGAACCAATTCAGGTAAGAGTGAAATTAGTGCTTTCAACATATCGTATAGTGCATCCGATAGGAAGCTTGCTGAGAAATATTCAGTATTGGTATTTATTTCGATTAATCCATCAGCCCAACCAGCTCCGCATAATTCATATTTGAACTCCATTTCTTACCTCCTTTTTATTGACTTAATTGATAAATAACTGTTATTCCTATAGTTATTAAGGCAATCAAGCATGGCATAAAACCGAGTAATACTTTCAGTAAATTTATTCTTTATTGACCTTTCCCTTCAAAGATAATGAGCAGGTTGCATCAGTACTTGCCCATAAAGGTCATTACTCAACAAACGTTTTCGAGGGAATGCTTACTTTTAGCTTGCTTAAACCCCATTTCTTCCATGAGCAGTTCCAATTTCTTCTTTATTTGCTCCATTTATTAACACCACCAAAACTCATCATTAATTATACATATATTACCACGAAACTGGCATATTTTTGACCTATCTTCATTGAACTATTCTGCCCATTCGTATGCGGAACCTATATTGACACAATTCAATTGAACATGATTTTAGTAACGACTAAATTGCATGCCAAGCAAGAATTTGACAGCCGCTTAGGGAGACTAGTAGTCTATTTATGTAGCCCAAAGGAGGTTAGAACTTGAAGTATTTTACTATCTTTGCATCCAGAAACAATATTGACGATATCAGCGATATCATCGCAGACCTGTATGCGAAAAACCATACTATTGAGAAAAACGGCAATAATTATGTTGTTAAAACTGGTTCGCTATTCTATAAGCGGAAGACGACGATTCGGGTCTCCAACGAGACGGCGGATCCCGATTATTTCGAAACAAATATTCCTGGGATGATAGGCTTTTACAATCGCATACCTTTTGCCGACGAGAATCGAAAGGGGCTTGTCCTAACGCAAATCTCCGTATTCAATACGTTGATTACGCTGGAAGCGGAGAAAGAGCTTGGCGAAGAGCAGATGCGACTGGGCATGGCACTGATGTCCAGAATCGAAGGGATAGGCTTTTTACAGGACGGAACGTTACTTGATTATGACGGGCAAGTCATTGTGCACCCAGACGGGACATCAGGTCCAGCCGACTTCCGCCCACGAGCCAGCACAAATAAAGTGTTAGGGCCGGCGGCGGCGGCGTCCGAAGATGGCGAGCGAAGGAAGTGGGCGTCCATCGATTATATCCGGGAACGCGGTATTCCACATCTGGACACATTGCCGCAGCTCCTGCCCGCAGCGAAGTGCCTGTGGAAGTCTCAAGAAGAGATTGCAAAGAGAGCTGTTGCTCTTCTAATCGTAATCCAATACGCTTGCGATGTCGCCCAAGGCGGTGATCTAGCCGCTTCGAAGGATTTTGTGATGAACATGCTCCGCAAATTCGGCGTAGAAAACCAGCTGACCGTGAATGAACGCCGCCTGTTGGAAGCGGAGGAACCGACGCCACAAGTGGCCATTAATATTGCTTGGCAGTATGAAGCTTACTGGCCTCTGATCTGGGCACTGCAGCTGGTGGATACTCTTGATTTCCCCGATCATACGTGCGACTGCAACTTTGCTATTGAGGCCCTCTCAAGATGCGAATCGTTCGATGAATTTTATCGGCAGACCACCATGCGAAGCCGGGAAGAAATTCTGGATGAAGCGGATAAAACCTACCGTCTTCATTGGGCGTGCGTCAACAGTCGCATCCAAGGACAGGATGCCCCCTCTGGCATGAATGAGAGCATCGTGATGGAGAGACGCAGGGGATTGTTCTGGATGGTCGGCTGCGACAATGAGGAGTGGGACCGTATCTCGATGGATACATAGGCACGATATGTACGATAGACACGCATAAAGGACCTGCCGGTCCTTTATGTATTAACGGTACTCCCCTAGCGGCAGTAACCAGTTCGGAATAGACGTTATTACTTTGCGAGTCATATTTCACAACCGCAAATGTCGCAATCTCGCTGAAATGCCAGTCCATCCGGTCGGCACCACGAAGTTCCATAATTCAACAATTACAATCACATAATTATTCCGCGATACTGCCCGTCCCTCGGTTTCCGCAACGCTTAATGAGATAATCTTCTTGTCACCCGATACTTACTAACATTATAATGGGTCCATTATGTAAAATTCACGCTCAGTGGCATTAAAGTCACTCATTTACCGATAATGGTTATGATGCGATTTACTTATTATCCGTAAACGGCGAAAGGATGGTTGATTGATTTAATGAATACTCGTATAGAACAGCTAGTTGCATATATGGATCGGCAGGCGATCGACGCCGTACTGATTACGATGCCGAAGCATGTGTATTATTTGACCGGGTTTGCAAGCGACCCGCATGAGCGTTTTCTTGGTCTGCTGATTCCGCGCGGAGCCGAACCGCTGCTAATCGTACCGGCTCTGGACCTTGAAGCGGCGCAAGGCGCATCGTCCGTGAAGGATATCCATGCCCATACGGACACCGATAACCCATACGAAGTTCTCAGCAAGCTTATGCCTGCGGGCGTCCGAACGCTGGGACTGGAGAAGGACTACATGACTGTTAGCCGGTTCGAGGCAATTAGCCAAGCGGTCCGTGCAACCGTTTATGCGGATATCGACGAACCGCTGCGCGAGATGCGAGTCATTAAGACTCCGGACGAAGTGATGCGCATGAAGCATGCGGTGCGGATCATCGAGGATGTACTGAGCATCGGCATCGCGCAAGTGAAGCCTGGCGTTACGGAGATTGAGCTTGTGGCGGAGCTGGAGTACCAGATGAAGAAGCTCGGTGCGAGCGGACCATCCTTCTCGACGATGGTGCTGGCAGGCGAGAAATCTGCGCTGCCGCATGGCGTCCCGGGCTCACGTGCCGTCCGCGAAGGAGAGCTGCTCTTGTTCGACCTCGGTGTCTATGCAGACGGATATGCATCGGATATTACGCGAACGTTCGCGGTAGGCGATATTTCGGAAGAGCAGGCGAAAATTTATCAGACAGTGCTGCAGGCGAACCTGCACGCCATTGAAGCGACTCGCCCCGGCGCTACGCTGGCCAGCCTGGACCACGCGGCGCGCAAGCACATCACCGACGTCGGCTACGGGACGTATTTCATGCACCGGCTTGGGCATGGGCTTGGCATGGATGTACACGAATATCCATCCGTGCACGGCAATAACCAGGAGCTGCTGCGCAGCGGCATGGTCTTTACGATCGAGCCAGGCATCTACGTGCCGGGCGTCGGCGGTGTGAGGATCGAGGACGATGTGCTCGTCACGGACAGCGGCTTCGAGGTGCTGACGTCGTTCCCGAAGGAACTTACAGTCATCGGGTAACGGTTCTATACAGAAGACAAAGAGGCTATCCCCTGTCATTTCTTTGACTTATCGGACACAGGTAAAGTTTCTATGGTCAAAATAAGGGGAAAATTCCCTCTAATTTGGCCGCAGAAGCCTGCCAGTCCTATATAACAGGAAAAACTCCCACTATTTGCACCGATTTCGTGAGAATTCACAAAATCCGGTCCAATTAACGGGAGTTTTTCCTTATAAATTCCTTGCGAGGTCATCTTTCGAGCAATTTAGAGGGAGATTTTCCAGTTATCTTCCTTCGGATTTGGTACCATCAAGAATCTACTTATGTGACAGCTTCCTCCTTTTCAATATTTGGGAATGTAACATCATTCACCAATAATTCCACTTGATCCCATTGGCAATCTTTCCTCACATGCATGCACAAAAATAAAAAGAGGAAGGCTTTTCAGCCCCCCTCTTAATCCTTATTCGATTTCAAGTATCTTACTTGCAATAATCGCTAAGTCGACAATGTCAATCTTGCCGTCCCCATTGAGATCCGCAAATTTGTAAAGATCCCAATCCGGATCGGTGGACGATCTACCGTAGTTGCTTGCGATAACAGCCAAGTCACCAATGCTCACTTTTCCATCCCCGTTCATATCTCCAGGGGTAGGTTTAATGACCAAAGCATTGAACGCTGCCAGCGCCACTCTTAAATCATTTGTTGCCTGATCGACTTGAGCCTGAGTAGCCCCTGCATTATTGTAAACGGTTCTTGCGCTGGCAATTGCCGCTAACAGAGTTGCTTTCGATCCTGCTGGATATTGACCGGCTTTGGTGCCTTCAACGGCGGAGTCGTGTGAGCTCTGAGCCGTGTTAATGATAGCGGAGAGCGCCTCTTTCTCAAGAATTATGATTTGAGCTTTGAACGCTGCCAACGCCGCATTTAAATCGGTTACTGCTTGAGCTATTTGATTTTGGGTGGCTGCCCCATTGTTTAACACAGCTTCCGCGCTCGTAATAGCGGCTAACAGGACTGCCTTCGTTCCTGCCGGATACTGGCCGTAATCTCCGCCTTCAACTGCCTGATTATATGTGGTTTTAGCTTCGCTAATTTTGAAGGAGAGTACGGTTCTGTCCGCCGGGTTCACAATAACGACGTGGGAAGCTTCTGATTCTAATGCCGGTGTTGTTTCATCCCCCACATTATCACCAAGAACAACTTTAGACAGCTCCAAGGTTACAGGTCCGGAAGCATTCTGCTTAGCCTTCCAGTTCAGCTTGATTACCTCGCCGCCGTTTATTACCATATTATCGCTTCCCAAACTAGCCCCAATAATTCGAACTTTACCTAGCTCCGTATTATTTTTGAAATCCACTATTGTAAATTTATCCTTCAGTAAGGATTCCGCTTTGACAAATTCAACTTGAGCCGGATTATAAGATATCGTCACATCTTGGGCAAAAATCCCATTCTTCACGTTTGACAATCCATAGATCAAGCTAAACTCATCGCCAGCATTCACCGTACCGGTTCCTCCCAAGAACGGAGTAAGGCGATCGCTCGATTGGTCATATACTTCAAACTCGGCAATATTGAAACTGGTTGATGCAGCTGTAGCGCCTAATCCAGTAACCCCTTGACCTGTGCCTCCTGAACCTATTTGAGGACCTGCCGGACGTTTCCCGGACATCGTCAGCCTGATATACCGCTTGGTAACAGGTGCAAACTGTAGATCACTCATAGCGGAACCGTTGCTGTTCTTCCCTGTGTATACAGTCTGCCAGTTGGTGTTGTCGTCAGATACTTCAATCGTCATATTCTGCGCATAGTTTGCATAATCCCATCTGACGATCGCTCTGCTGAATTTAGTCGGTGTTCCGAAATCAACTTTGTACCATTGCGGATCAGCACCGGTGCCGGTATTCGTAGAGCTCTGCCATTTGGTATATACCGTGTTGTCTAAAGCATTGCTTGCATTGTTTGAACCTTGTGTCGTTGACGCTGTTGCCGATTTTCCACGGGCAAGATTAGCCGAAGTAGGCGTCGGATTTTGCTTCGTTGTTAAGTTATTATAACTGTTGACTTCAACGTAAGGGTTCGCATTACCCAAATCGGACAAATTGTACTTGGCCGTAAGGGTTCTCTCTTCTCCTGGAAGCAATAGGAAATAATTGTCTTCCATTCTAACCGGAGCGATCAGGTCGCCATAAACGCCTTTCCTGATCTTAGCGAATACGGCATAGGCTATGGAGTTACCATTGTTTTTAACCGTATAGGTAAGAGTTTGCTCTTGTCCTTGAGTTACCGCCTTAGGAGTACCGACAATTTGCAGGTCAACCGGCTTCAGCTTCTGCAGTTGTGTAAAGTCTGCATATTGATTTTGCGGCGTGTAGTTCCAGCCATGGTTCGCGTAGCGGACCAAATCTTTTTTCGTAGTTTGCGCATAAGAATTGACACTTACAAGCTTGTTATTGGCGTCTCTTAATTCCAATCTAAGGAAATAAGTCGGCGTTACAGCAATCGACCCTTCATCAATACCGTCAACTACTGTGATACCGTAAGCATTGTTAATTTTTCCTTGGAAATTAATCGTCTGGTAACCGATTTGCTTCGGTACGCCCCCCACAGCCGCACTTGCTCCATCCGGAGTCACGGCCAGGTTATTGAACTCTTTTTCATACACTTTGCTGCTGTCGGTATTATAAATCTGTATCTTCGCATTTAAACTGTTGTAATTATTTTGCGTGCTGTTAATGATTTTGACTTGTTTGGACGCATAGTCGTACATGATGTGGAGCGGTTCGTTGGCGATCTTCGCACCGAAATAGGAGCCGTTCGGGTTCATATAGTAATCGAAAAGATTCCAATAAAAACTAGGCCAAGCATTGTTGAGCATCCACTGAACCCAACCCGACGCCTTGGTATATTTGTTAGCATTCACCGCTTCATACTGTGCACGCTGTGCATCATATTGTTGAACTTGAGCCTTGATATTGTACTCTTCCAGACTGTTCGATTGACCGTAGTGGTTATCCATAGCCCGGTTGAAATTCGAAAGATCCCTGAAATTGCTTCTGGCATTGTGATAATTCCATTGTTGAAAATTATCTCCGCCCACATTGTAAGGCCACAAGGCATTAGCCGGCAAGATTTTCTTCATCGTTTCGATTACCGGAATGCTTGGACCAGGCCCTGCTTCGGAAGTGAAACCGAATGCACCGCCGTCGTTCATATCCTCAAAATACATCGCCGGAGGCGCATAGTCATACGTAGCGTCCATATGCATGCCGCCAACCGTTCCCGTCAACGTCGCTACCTTCGCAGAACCGCTGGAGATGATGGCTCCATACTCATCCCAGTGCATCTGGTGTTCAATATCCAGATACTTCTGCTCAACTTCCTTTCCACGACCCGTACTGCTTAAAGACGCCGGATCGTCACTGCCGTTCATCCACGCGATCATACTTGGATGGACTCTTGCGATGCGAAGCTGCGAATTTAAAGACGCGCTCGCAACGGCAATATCCGCATCGGTATATTGAGCCGGTTGCTGCCACTTGCTGCAGCAGACCCATCCGGTCATGTACATAATACCGTTTGCGTCCAAAAGATCCAACAAGCTGTCGTCGAAGAACATCCCCTCATCCCGGATGGCGTTCATGCCCATATCTTGCAGGTACTGAACAACCGCACGATTTGTATCCGAATTGCGGCGAAGGAACAGGTCGGTCGGAGAATAGCCTCCTGCCTTGATAAGGACAGGTTTGTGATTCACGTAGAACTGCACCATATCCTTAAGAGGCGGATTTGTTCTTACGGAAGGAGATACATTCATCTCCGTGTTGATTTCACGAATACCAAATCTTTGAGTAATGGAGTCGCTAACTTTATTATTTGCTGTAAATTTGAATTCAATGGTGTACATCGGCTGTCCGCCCATATCCTTTGGCCACCATAACTGAGGTTTACTAATATTGAGTTCGTTAAATTTATTCGATGTAAACGCGACTTCCTGATCCTTGGCTCCCGCGTTCACGGTTAGAGGCTGAGATACCACTGCCAATACGGTATTGGAAGGGTCTTTAATGGTCGCTTCCATGATGCCTGAAACGGAAGCACCACTATTATTGCTAACTTCCACGTAGGCATTGAGATGTGCGGCAGAAAGATCATTTTCCACCTTGGACGTTACAAACGGATTGCGTGTCTTAACAACATCGCTAGTCGTAATGAATACGTCGCGCCATATCCCCATGTTGTTATCCGGTGGTCTTGGAACCCAATCCACCCAATAGAGTGAAAAGTCTTTTCCATAATCCGACCTGGATACACTGACAGCAATCGTATTTTTGGTGACGCCGTCACTGATGATATAATCCGTAATATCCAATTCGTAAGTTCGGAAAGAACCAACAATATCAGATGTTTTAGCAATTTGATGTCCGTTAACCCAGATATCACCTGTATAAGCGATTCCTTGAAAATTCACTAATATTCTCTTACCCTGTTCAGAGGCAGGCAAAGTAAACTCCGTACGATACCACCAAGGAACTGTAAATCTGCTTTCATCGATTTTGGCTATGCCGTCGCCAATATACGGATCGGGAACATTGCCCGCTTGAATCAAAGCTCCCAAAACCGTATTGGGAACTGTCGTTTTAAACCAACCGGTTGTATTATAGCTGCTGGCTGAAACTGCTGCCCCATCTTGCGTTGCAATTGCCGACGACTGAATCTTCCAATTGCTGCTCAATGCGTACACATTATTCAGAGAAATCGCTTTACCCACTGTGTTCGTATCGTTGGAATTCGTCGACTCTGCATTCGCCGGTGTACTGTTTGTAAAAGCTAAGCTGGTGATCGACATCAACAAAGCCATCATTAGACACAGATTTTTTGTGAATGATCTGCTGACATGCATCCCCTTATCCCTCCCAATTAAATTAAAAGTTCCTTGATTGCCAAAAACCGAATCGATACGTTTTGTATCCAATGCAACACAGACAGACTACCTTTCATGAGCTTTGCATGCAGGCTTGGAAATTACGAGTGGTTAATGTACAAAGGAAGTATTCTAGCTGGTTGACAACGTGGATGAACTTTCTTTATCACCTTCTTTCCTGCGGAAAAGTATTTATTCCTTTACCCCGCCTGAAGTCATTCCGGTAACGAGATATTTTTGGAATGCGATTGTGATAATGAGAGGCGGCAAACAGGCAAGCACACCGCCAGTTGCTACCATACCAAAATCGACTGCGTTTTTTCCGCTGAATTCTGCGATCGCGACAGGGACTGTTTTGGAGTTAAGACTAGAAGTGAATAATAATGAGAAGAAAAATTCGTCCCAGGCGAGAAGAAAGGCGAAGATTCCCGTTGCCATCACGCCTGGGCGCACGATGGGGAGAATAATAAGCCTCAGTGTTTGAAATCGGCTGCAACCGTCCATATAAGCGGCTTCATAATAATCTGCAGATAAAAACTTAAAATAACTTTGCATGATCCAAATCACATACGGGATGATAAAAGTTAAATCAAGGAAAATTAATGACCATCTTGAGTCAATCATTCCCGACTTCTGGAGCATGGTAAACAGTGGAATAACGATGACGACCGATGGAATCATATAGGTGAATAAAAACATATACAGCATCTTTTGTTTAAATTTAAATGTATATCTCGCAAAAGCGTGGGCGGCCAAACCGCCAATTAACAGTGCGATGATCATTGTGCACAGGGCGACTATAAGGCTGTTGTACATGGAAATACGAAATGCGTACGCCATGTTATTCCCTTCATTGGCAAAGATGTCTATATACCTTTGAAACGTTATATCTTTCGTAACCCATTTTAACGGCACAGCTGTCAAGTCTTTTTGAAAGGATATGCTGGAAATCAGCAACCAGACAAAGGGGGCGAGCGTACAAAAAGCTACCAAAACGCCGAACACGTACTGAATAACTCTGAATGTTTTGCTGCTTTTCATGCCGATTCTCCCTCTGCCTTTAATGTTTTGACATAAACAAGGGTCATCAGTCCTATCATGATGGCGATCAGGAATGAAATCGTAGCCCCTTGCGAGAATTGCAAGTTGTTGAATGCTTTCACGTAGGCTTGATAAGTGAGTACCTTTGTTCCATCAGAAGGTCCTCCCATCGTCAATGCATAGACAAGATCAAACACTTTGAAAGTTTCCATCGTTCTCATGACGATAATCACCAAAATCATCGGCTTCAAATGAGGAAGCGTCAGTATGAAAAATCTCCGTATCATGTTTGCGCCGTCAACACTTGCAGCTTCGTACACCGATTTATTGGTCATCTGCAGCGAGGCCAACAGGAAGATGACGACAAGCGGAGTCATCTTCCATACGTCGGACACAATCACCATGTTCATCGCGAGCCACGGTTTGCTGAGCCATGATTGGTAATGCGGGATGATATGCAATTGGGTCAAGAAAGCGTTCAAGGCTCCGTACTCCGGGTGATAAATCCATTTCCACATGGCGCCGTTCACAATCGTCGGCACTGCCCACGGCAGAATGATGATTGAGCGCAGAATGGCCATACCTTTAATCTTCTCGTTTACTAACAAAGCAATCATCAAACCGAGCACGATTTCTATGCTGATCGATACAAAGGAGAAGTAGGCCGTTCTTCCTGTGGAAGCCCAGAACGTCGAATCCGTTAGAGCATTTATATAATTTTGCAGCCCTACAAAATCCCCCATCGATTCTACGGTAAGCGACATGCTATACAAACTTAATATAAACGTATAGATCAATGGAAAAAGGACGATTCCGAATACCACCAAGATAGCCGGAGTGATGTTAAACCAGGCATAGGCGCTATCACTCATTCTTCGCATGAGGCTTCCCTTCCCTTACTCTTCCTTATTTGCTTTCGGAGATTTTTATCGCTTTTTGCTGTAAGGCATCCAACGCCGCTTGCACGGTAACGGAACCGTTCAACGCTTTGCTTATCGCGACCTGCAATTCGGTGGAAAACTCGCCGTACCATGGAACAACCGCGCGGTTAACCAAATAGCCGTACTGCGTTTTCGATAAATTCACAAGATCTGGATTGGTTGCGATTACGGCTTGATCGTCAAAAAGCGACTTCCATATCGGGAGGGCATCTTTCGCATATTTCTTCTGAAAATCCTTTGCCGCCAAGAACTGAATATATTTCCACGCTGCATCCGCATTCTTGCTTCCTTTCGGAATCGCGAGTCCCATTCCACCGTTCACTGTTGCGCTTGCCATTTTGGATGTGCCGGGGCTTAGTGCAATTCCCACTTTTCCTACAACTTGGGATTCCTTCGAATCATTATTCGCCATGTCATACATATACGTCCAGTTAAGCGCAAACGCCGCTTTACCGCTGGAGAAAGCACCTCTCACGTCTTCTTCCAAAAATTCGAGCGAACTTGGATTGGAAAGTCCCGACTTAAGCGATTGAACCATGAAATTAATAGCTTCCACATTGGCGGGACTATTGACGGTAGGCTTGCCATCCGTGACCAAATGACCGCCGAAGGACTCCGTGATCGACGTCACATCGCATACCAGCGCCTCGGCTTGCTTCCACGACCAAGCAATTGGAAAATCCACAATTTTCTTGTCTTTCAAAATCTTCGCGTCGGCAATCAGTTCATCCCATGTTTTCGGCGGAGCGGCAATACCTGCTTGCTGCAGCATTTCTTTGTTATAGAAGAGATACTTCGTATCGTTCAGCCACGGCATGCCATACAATTTGTTGTTGTAAGATACCGCATCGAGCGCACCCTGAAAAATTTCCTTCCGATCGCTGTCCGGCAGCTTATCTGTAACGTCCATAATAATGCCGGCTTTGGCGAATTTTGCAGTCCAAGGAGCATCAATCAATACAACGTCATAGCTGCCCCCGCCTGTGATGATTTTCTGTTCCAACGCCTCATAAGGCACAAAGATAGGCTCTACCTTAATCGTTGGATTTGCTTTCATGAACTCGTCAGTAGCCTGCTGCGTCGTTTCTTCACTGTACCCCGCCTGCTTCATAAAAATGGCTTTCAACGTTACATCTTTGTTGTCTGTTTGACTCCCCTTGGTTGAGCATGCTGCTAGTGATCCGAAACTCAATGTAGTGGCCAACACTAGAACGACAGATTTGTTCATATGCCTTGCCTCCTTCACTCATTTTTCATGTATTTGATGAAAAATGTAAGTAATCACGCCGATGGCGTCGGCATTCCGCCGAGCAGAGCAGGTTCTATCATCGTTAGGATCGGTTTTAATTGCTTACTTTTTTCGAAATACCGCGAATTGATACCGCTTACATAACGTTATTCCTAACTTCGGATCATTCATTTTCTTGAATTTGTTCAAAAGCGTATGTAATCGCACCAATGGCTCCGGCATTTCCCCCGAGCAGAGCTAACTCTATCTTCGTTTCAATGGGAGTTGAATTGGCAACTTTCTTCTTAATAAGATCTAAGAAAGGTCCGAGCAATTCGGAAATCTCTCCTCCAATAATCACTTTCTCGGGATTCATCAGGCTAACAATATTGGAGATGGCGGTTGATAAATGAATGATAAACTCATCCACAATGGCACTGGCTCGCTGATCGCCGGATAAAGATAATTGAAATAGTTCTTCTGGCGAGTATCCGCTCTGGGCAAGCGCCGTGCCGGAAATTTTATTTTCCAACAAGCCGAATTTTTCAGCATCATTGACGATATTGTTTCTTACTTCTTCCGGGGTGACAAAATATCCGATTTCTCCGGCGGCATATCGATGCCCGGTAATTAATTCACCGTTGGCGATAATCGCGCTGCCTAGTCCAGTACCGATGGCGATAAATACGATATGGCTTGCATTGCCTCCGGACCCTAGCCATTTTTCCCCAAGAGCTGTGCAATTCACATCGTTGTTGAAAAACAACGGGAATGTAAAATGAGGCTGAAGCTCCTGTCTCAAATTTACATTTTTATACCCCAGAGCAGGTGCATCGTTCATTAGGATGCCATTCTCTATGTCAATTGTACCCGGAAGACTCACGCCCATGCCGATAATCTCGCTCGACTCTAGAGGAGATCTTTCTATACAGGTTTGAATAAGTTCAATCAAGACCGAAAATTGTTTTGGAATCGGATGGGTCTCTTTGAAAACTACATTTCCGTCTAAATCCGAAATCAGAATGAGCGTTTTGCTGCCACCAATATCGACGCCGATCCCATATGCCGACTTGGTGTTAAACCCTAGCTTCATCCCCCGGCGCCCGCCTTCGCTTGTCGAGCTGCTTAAACCTAATTCTTTAACAAATTTTTTATGGATCAATTCATCTACGATCAAGGAAACTGTCGAACGGCTTAGATGCAATTTTTGAGCAATTTGAGCACGTGTGATAGGTTCATCTTCGCGAATGAGTCTTAGAACAAGAGAGCGGTTCACCTTCTTGATCATCTCCAAGTTACCCGTTTTGGCCATGGCAACCTCCTTGCAGCGTTTTGTTTGTCCGACGTAAAAACTAACTAAACCTAGTATATATTCGGCTCCTAATTTATGTCAATACAATCTTTGATGATGTTACTTCTATGTCAAAATAAGGGAAAAGCTCCCTCTAAATGGACTGCAGAAACTTGTCAGATCCATTTAACAGGAAAAACTCCCGCTCTTTGCGCCGATTTCATGAGAATTCTCTGAATCCGGTCAAATTAACGGGAGTTTTTTCTTTTATATTACTTACGTGGTCCTCTTCCGAGTCATTTAGAGGGAGATTATCCAGTTATTTCACTACGACTTCTTCGTCATGCTCAGATTTGGAGCCCTCAAGAATCTACTTATGAGGCAGCCTATATTTACCTACTTAATTGCTATAAAAATCTGTATCTGCGTCTCAGCGGGATCCCAATTTCTGGTGTCATACAGCTCGTAATCCCCGGTAAATGTTCTTACTTCTCCTGATTCCTTAAAATAAGCCCAAATGGTTCCCCACGCCTGCGCGACCACTTCATAGACAGGGCCCTTTTCAGCCGTAAATACTAAGTATTTGCTCGCTGGTACTTGAGCGGTATGGAACTTGTCCTCATTTTGCGATTTATCGCCGGTTGCTTCGTGCCCAATCAGAGTGGTGTACGCGCCTGCGGCATCACTTTCATACTCCGTGTAGAGCGCATAAATCAAATGGGAATTGATTGTCGAGGTTTGCGACGTGATTTGGCTTTGAAAGTACGTTTCCCACAGCTGTGGCAGCCGCCGATTCGGACCCGCTTCGTCCGCGTTTGTTGTTCGTACATGTACACCTGTTAGTGTTATTGCTGGTTGCTCCGTGATAAATGTTTGCATAGATTCGTCCTCATCTCCTTGTATTTATCATCAGTATACAGGGAGAAAGTGGACACCTATCTGTCCAGTTTCTTATAACGCTCCATAATTTTTCGTGCCCGATTTACCATTTCTTCGGCTATGTGGAGCGGTTCCTCGACTCTGACATGTTCACCGTAACTAAGCAGCATGCCGTACAGCCATTCATCTTCGGTGAAGGTTCCTTTTACCTGTAAAGAACCATCCTCTTGTCTTGTAACTAGCTCCGGATCGAAGGAGTCCCCAACGCGGTGCCGAACTTTCGAATCGAACAGAAATGTCATCTCTTGCAAATTCGTATTCGACCAATCCGACTCCCAGGCGTAGCCCTCCAGCGAAGGAGCTTGTTTTCTTACAAAGGATTGCTCCAGCACCCGCAGCTCCTGGATGCGAGATAATCGAAACACTCGAAATTCACTTCGAAGCGTGCAAAAAGCCTGCAAATACCATAGGTATCCTTTTAAAATTAAAGCTGCAGGCTCAACGATTCTCTCACTCTCCGTACCGTTCATGTTCAAGTATTTGAAGCTAACCTTGCTTGTATGCTCAATCGCCTGTCTCAGGCAGTTCACTTTCTCCCGCGCAGCAGGTCCTTGCCCCCACGGATTGAAATCGAAAACAATTCCCGTTCCCTGCTGCTCCATTTGAAGGCGATCTACCCGACTGAGCAGCGCCTTTACCTTATCCAGTAGAGTGCCAAACATACGGTCATCCACGGCTGTATGTATCCCTTTTACCGCCGCGACGATCGCTTCAATTTCACTGAGCGTTAGGAATTGCCGAGCCATGGTGTAGGGTTCCATGATTTCAAATCCGCCGGAGATGCCCTGATGGGCCACAATCGGAATGCCCGATTGATTCAAGGTCTCCATATCCCGATAAATCGTCTTCGTCGAAACTTCAAAACGGTCAGCCAATTCTTTGGCACTAACACGCCCGCGATTTAAAAGCAGCACTGTCATTGCCAGCAAGCGGTCAATTTTCATAAGAAATCAGCATGATGCCCCATCCTTCTATAAATATATGTCGTTCTTCATCAGCTCTTAAAATAATAATCCCCTTCCAGATCACTCAGAAGATCTGCATGCTCAGGCTTCCACCCGAGCAGTTCTTGGGTCAACTTACTCGAAGCCTGAATGTTCTGCGAAGCGAAATGCGCCAGCCAACCAAAGTGACCAGGAGCAGCTTCCATCGACTTGCTGATCACAGGCAAATCGAGGCGGCGGCCGATATTTGCTGCGATCTTGCGAATAGACACACCTTCCTCGCCGATTGCATGCAGTTTGGAGCCTGCTGGAGCAGCTTCGAGTGCCAGTCGGAAAAGTCGTGCAGCATCCAGTCGGTGCACAGCGGACCAGTGGTTTGAACCTTCGCCGACATAGGCTGAGGCGCCTGTACGCCGAGCGGCATGAATTAATGCCGGGACAAAACCGCCACGGTCACCATCGCCATGTACCGAAGGCGGGAGCCTCAACACGGATACACGCACGCCTTTAGCAGCCAAGGAAAGAGCCTCCTCTTCAGAAGGGATACGGTGCTTGCCTGCTGTGTTGACATCAGGAACATCTTCCTCTGTGCCAATTCGACCAGGTGTTAGATGACCAATCACGGAAGTAACAACCAAAGGGCGGTCAGAACCGGCAAGCGCTTCTCCGAAAGTCTGAACGGCGCGTTGGTCCGTGAATCCAGCAGCCGCCATGTTAGAAAAGTCGTGGTTGAAGGCGGTATGAATGACACCATCCGATACTTTCGCACCGCTTCTAAGACTTTCGAGATCATCCAAAGAACCACGGTGTACAGATGCTCCGACTTTAAGGAGAGAATCGGCCGCTTCGGCCGAGCGAGCCAGACCAATGACTTCGTGCCCTGCTCTTAATAATTCACTTACTACGGCAGAGCCTATAAAACCAGTCGCTCCAGTTACAAAAACGCGCATAAAGAACCCCCCACTAATTATCAGATCTACTTGAACCGACGAAGTGATTAAAACGAAATCGAATTCGTGGTTACAAGGTTATTTTAGAACACTTCCTTTCCCGATGATTGCCTATTCTGCTTCACTTTTTGCCTATTTCAACGAAAGATTCGAATCCATAGTCACTTCTTGGCGTAATCCTGCAACGTCTCTTTTGGGCGGACTTCCAAAAAGGCGGCTGTAATCTCTACTAAATTGCGAGGGACTAGCGTAGCCTACTAAATAGCATGCTGTAGTCGCATCCATAGATTCGGATACCATTAATCGTCTCGCTTCATGCAGACGAAGTGCTTTTTGGTATTGTAATGGACTCATGGAAGTAAGGGACTTAAAGTGCACGCGAAAAGTGGATTCACTCATATGTACCATTTCAGCCAATTCCGCAACTTTCATTTGAAGGGTGAAATTATTGCGAAGCCACGCAATTGCTTTCGTAACTGAATGCGCTTCAGAGCCTGCATAACCAAGTTCGGCGATCCGAGCTCCAATAGGGCTGCGCAGGACGCGGATCAAAATCTCATCCATAACAAGGGGGCCGAGTAATTCAGCATCACTGGCATTGGTCACACATTCCACAAGTCTGGCTGCAGCGTTAATCATCCCTACATCGGCGTTAAGAATGTAACCCCCGTTCCATTTCGTTGCGGCAGGTACACCCTGAGGATATATTCTGAGGGCCAATTCCGCAATTTTCTGCGGGTCAAGAACCAGTTTCACACTTAGGTAAGGTTCGAAATGGCTAGCGTGTGTGACCTTCAAAGCAATCGGCAGCGCAACAGGGAGCAACAGGATTTGCGATTGATGGAATCGATAGACCTCATGCCTTACTGTCACGGTCTTAGCCCCTTGTGCAACAATTAACATGGAGGGCAAGTCGAAAGTTTTCACATCGTCCTCATTTGCTCGAGAAAAACGGCTCACGGACAAACCAGGAATGCGCTGGCTAAAGGAACCGTCATATGGAGCTTTGCCACTAATCAAGTTTGCCAAACGAACCGTTTCTACAGCAAGAGATTCCTTACCGTTCGCAGGTGTAGCCAGTGTATGTTCGGATTGGGTCGTCATTAGTTTGTTAACACCTCCAATGGCTCCATCCTGTCTTGTATTCAAATTGTTGCCGCGGTCTTAACCGACAATATCCACTGTGCTATATCTTCTACAACAGTTCTGTCCACGGTTTGCGGGATATTATATTCCTCCCAAATGTCTTTCAACGTACCGTACACAGCTGTCATAAACATATGATTCAAACCGGGATAGAGCTTGAATGTGGCATTCGGGTGGTCTTTTAACATTTCACGGAATCGGTCGAAATCTTTTTCTACGGAAACCTGTACATCTTTATCACCCTGAATGACGAAAATTGGTTTTTTGCTTTGCAATAAATAATCTTTGATTGGATGCTGCTTCATTTCTTTCAGATACCAAGTATAGACAGAACCGAACAAAATGGTCTGTTGCGCCATCTCATCCGTCATTTCGGATATAGCATCAAACTTGTCTTGCAGTTCTTTTACCTGCTTGAAGGCTATCTCTTGTTGAGATTTTTCAAGCTGCTGTATGGAATCTTCATTTTGGTTAATGATGACTTCTTCAAGCGTTCGGGAAGTACCGGCTAAGATTAATACTCCTGCCAAGTCGCCGCCTTCGGCTTCGATTCTGGGGGCCAGCATCCCGCCTTGACTGTGCCCAATCAAGAAAACGCGGTTTGCATCCACGCGAGGATCTCTCTTTAGCATTTGGACAGCCATAATCGCATCCTGAATGATCTCTTCTTTTACTGTAAGTTTGCCGCCGAGTTCTTGAATTAACTGCTTGCCATAGGTATACGTGCGTTTATCGTACCGGAGCGATGCAATCCCTTCCTTGGAAAGTCCGTCCGCAAGGTCTCGAAACAGCTTGTTTGCGCCAATCGTTTCGTCTTTATCCAAGGGACCGGAGCCATGCACAAATACAACTGCCGGGACTTTGTCGTCAGTATGAGAATCCGGCAACGCCAAAATTCCTTCCAATGGGTAGGCTGCGTTTGCCATAACCGTAACTTGTTCGATCATTTTTTTAACCTCCTGTCCACAATTAAGTAATTCCATGCAATTGTTCTATTATCCTGCCAGACGCCTTTCAGATCCATTTGTAAAATGGACAATAAAAACCAAAAAGAATGGTAATCATAAACGGTGAGCTGTAGCTGAAAAACAACGATCGATTTTATGACTGGAGCTGCCGATGATGAAAATACTGCTGCTGGCTTTCTTAATGTTTGTATTAACCACTGCTTATGCAATGGCCATTGATCTGTTTTCGGGGATAAGTCTGCACTACTCAATCCGAGGCATGTTAAGCACGCTGAGAATGCTGTCGCCTGCAGAGATCGTTATTTTGATAGTAATCGTAATGATGTTACTGGCACCGCCTCTTCTGTCTCGATATCTCAACAAATCAGAGAGTTAAGGGCTGGTTTTCGTACGGCTCCAGTACTGTCGAAGCCATGAGATCAGGAGTAGCAGGATCGGGATAACCGTTTGGAAAGGAAACAGCAGAGAAAACGGAACGAATTTAATTCCTTCCTTCATGTGTTCCGTGAAAGAGCTGGCAATCGTCATGGAACTGAAAAGAATGACGACACCAATCGGTAAAACAAGTTTCTTCTGTTCTTTAATCTTAAATAAATCTGCGATCGCCAAAACTGACGCATAATAAAACATAGCGATCTTAAAGAAATCACAAATAATAAAGGTTAAAATCGCGATCGCGTCGAAGCGCTGCAGGAAGTCTGCAATTTTTACAATACTGATCGTTAATAACAAAGGAAACGCATTGCGACTTACCATGTTGTAACCAAGTACGGAGATTTCAAGCGTAATCGTATAACTTAATACGAGACCGCCCAATACCATGGCAAATAGACCGGTTTTCATAGCAGTGTGAGATTTTTGCAGGTACGGGAACAACATTGTAAAACAAATCATTTCCCCGAATGGGAAAGCCAGCGTCTGCGGAAAAGCTTCGGTCCAAATCGGTTTCCAACCGTTTTCGAGTACGGGCAATAAATTTTTAATCTCTACGAGACCGGACAACCAGACAAGCCCGTTGCCCATGATCCCCAAAAAAACCAAAATCAAAAAGAAGATCTCCCCTGTTCTTACCAGAACTTGAACCCCTTTATACAACACATAAGCAATAACAATAAACATGATGAAGTTCACAACAAATAGCGGCGTTTGATCATAAAGAGCCGTTACCAGCAAGTCCCCGGCATCTCTCAAATCTCTTGCGGCACCATAAATAAACAGAAGAAGATATAGTAATCCTACAAACCACCCGATATACTTTCCAAGTATTTCTCTCAAATATCCGGTTAACGGCAAGCCCCTATGCCTATGAAATAAAGTGACATAGACACTATACAGGATCAATCCTCCAATCAGACCAAGCAAAATGGCAATCCATGCATCCTTCTTGGCAGCTACCCCAAGACTCACAACTATCGCAGTTCCGAATTCAAATAGAAGGATGAGCACAAAGTATTGCCACGCGTTGATTTTCATTTTTTCCATAAGCATCAAACACCTTCCCGCGACTGCACGAACTTATTTTTTGTAGAAATAAGGCTTTGTCACTAAACCGGTCCTGCGTATATAAGCGGTCACCTCAACATTTACAGGAACTTCGGCAAATGTAGTGCTCCAGTCACCCTTGAGCTTTTTCCATGCCTTTGGGTTTTCCATGTTCACATATTCCCCAAAACCAAAAATATCAGTTCTTGCTTTTTGTGCTTTCTGAACGGCTGCGAGCACCATTCGTTTCGTCTTTTCAGCAAATGCATTCTCTAATTTCATTATTTCTTCAGGATCACTCAGATCCAGACCGCATCTTACTTCAGCGACGTCGCCTTCTTCTTTGATCTCGATATCAATAGAAGGTTTCCCAGCAGTAACTTTTGCGTGCAGTTTTGTTTTTGACCGGAGAACAATGATATCGAGTGAATTTTCTTTTTGTTGACAATCGAGAGTGACAATCGTATTCTTCATTTTATTTAATGTCCATTCTGTACCGTATAACTCGTCTCCATCTAACCATGTTGCTAATTTCATATCCTTGAATACCGCAATTCCGCTAATTGCAAGCATCGCTTTTGGTTCCGTTGTCCGAAGATTCGTTTGTTGCCTTCCGGATTTAGGGTTGCCCAATATTTGTATACCGCTAATGCTAAGTTCTTTCCCTTCACTGACGATCATTTTTATGACGTCTACCACTTCGCTGCTCATATTCGACGAAAATTCACTTGATGCTAATTTTAATTGATCCACAACGGAGGTTCCGGGTACTTTTTCAATGGGAGAAAGGATGTCGATAACGGATTTCGCGTCCCCATTTCTGGCGATAAGTACATTAATGTTCAGCCTGGCCTCGTAAAATCTTTCGATAAAATCAAAGAGCTCCTTTATGCCGTCTTGAGCTAACGTCTCTCCGATGACCATTAGACGTACGTGAGAGAAAAATATCCTCCGCGGCAGTTGCTTCGAAACATTAAGAGTAGCCTCACGAATCGTCTTACCCGCCCCATAATACACGCTTACAGGCAGTGAATATCCGCCGCCCCCGCCGGAAGATTTGCCTGCTACTTCCGAAGGATTAATAATTTGAAAAGAGACGCGGTACTCATCATCTTGCAATTTATCCACGCCTATGGCGGAAACAATGGATAGATCCGATAGCTCTCTCCGGTTCCAGCACCCCGTCATCATCATCGTTCCCAAAAGGATTAAGATTAATAAAAACCGTTTAACGTTAATAATGGTCTTCATCTTCATTCCTTTCTCCATGATTACTGAAAGAGGATGGGTTCCCTTTCCAAGGCTGGTTATTTTTCTTAAATTTGAGTAGTTTAGACTTCACGATGACCGACCAATGTGGCAAACGAATCAGAGCATCTTTTTGATCGAATAGATTGAATGGCGCGAAAGGCGACAAATAAGGTGTCCCGAACGACTGCAGGCTGGTCATATGAGCAATAAAAAAAATCGTCCCCATCGTAATGCCGAAAGCACCGAAGCTTGCGGCCAAAATCATCAGGATGAAACGAAGCATTCTTGCAGTTATGGCAATATTGAACGCAGGCGAAGCGAAACTGGCAATTCCGGTAATAGCAACAACAATGACCATAGCCGGGGAAACAATACCAGCTTGTACCGCTGCTTGACCTAAGACGAGCGCGCCTACGATGGAAACAGCTTGGCCGACAGAACGGGGCATACGAACGCCCGCTTCCCGCAAGATTTCAAAGCTCAGTTCCATCATCAATGCTTCAACTAACGCGGGGAAAGGAACCCCTTCTCTTGAAGAAACAAGACTGAACAAGAGCTGTGACGGAATCATTTCCTGATGAAATGTGATCAAGGCGATGTAGATGGCAGGTCCCATGATCGATATAAAAAAGCTGATATAACGCAGCAGACGCACAAATGTTGCAAAATCGAAACGATGGTTATAATCATCCGGAGATTGGAAAAATTGAGAGAAGATCGTTGGTACAATGAGTACGAATGGTGTTCCGTCCACGAATATGGCTACTCTTCCTTCAAGAATATTGGCGGAAATAATATCGGGACGGTCCGTATTATAAATGGTCGGAAACGGCGTAAATGTCTGGTCTTCGATCAATTCTTCAATATTACCGGTCTCTTTAATGGAATCGATGTCGATTTCACGAAATCTCTTCCTAACTTCTTTTATTAGATCCTCATTGGCAATGCCATGGAGATACAAAATAGATACATCTGTTGGCGTGATTGTTCCGATTTTAATATTTTCCAACCATAAATTCGGATTTCTGATGCGGCGGCGGACAAGCGCGATGTTGGTGCCGATCACTTCGGTAAATGCATCTTTAGGACCGCGGATAACAACTTGCGTCGTAGATTCCGAGATTGGTCTTTGTTCTCCTCCTCTGGTGTTGGCGCTGATGGCTTTATCGGAACCGTCAATCAAAATAACCGTATCGCCAGACAAACATGACATCATCATATCGCTCCATGTATCCATCGTGTTCAATTCATGGATCTCTAGAGCATGATCTCTTAAAAAATGCAATAAGCTCTCGTGCGGATTTACGTTTGTCAGCGACAGATCCAGGTTTTCACTACCCAGAAAATGTCCCACAAAATGCGTGATGGCATCTTTGTTGACTAATCCATCCATATAAACGGCAGCTGCTTTAAGCACGGACTCCGTGCCTAGGTGGAATTTACGTATGATAATGTCAGGGCTATAACCGAATTCCTTCTTCATTTGATCGATATTCGTTTGCAAATCGGTGGACAGATTCCGCTTTCCCGAATTGGTTTCGAACTCTTTTTTCGGATTCTGGGATTTTCTGCTCCATTGTTTGCGAAATTGTTTCCAGAATGACATATTCAAGCTCCGATCGAAGATTTAGGCATATTCTTTCCTGTCGGGATTCTCCTTATACATAAAATGGTAATGGCGAGGCTAGATGAAAAGAGGAACTCCGTTAATATGGAGTTCCTCTGATTGCGTCCTATTCCATGATAATTTTTCCTGTTTATTGTCATGCAACTTGCGTTCTCTTATACAAAACAGAAATCGCCGCTGCTATAAGGATCATACCCATAAAAGCAGGTGCAGCATGACCAAATGATACATAAATTTGACCTCCAATGATAGGCCCAATCATTCTTGCTAAAGCCTGAATAGACTGGCTGCCTCCTTGAACCCTCCCTTGCTCACTAGCATCGACAGACTTCGAGAGCATCCCATTGAATGAAGGCCCAAAGATCGAATCGCCAAAACCAAATATAAACATTCCAGCGATTAAAAGAGGATAGAATGCGAACAAAGAAGACAGCGCAATAAGACTGTAGCCTATAATCTCTGATACCATTCCAAGAATGGCAATCTGTTTATCACTTCTTTTCTTCAAAAGCTTAGGCATGATGAAACCTTGTGAAATGATGTCTTGGACGCCCATAATTGAAAACATAAGTCCGATTAGTGCAGGCTTCCAACTGAATGTATCCATAGTAAATTGTGAAAAAACGGCCTGTAAAGATCCATTAGGTATCCAAAGTAAGAACGCTGAGACAAGCAGCCTATTTAAGTTTTTCATAGAAAGTAGGTTGGCAAGCTGTGTAAATGGATTCAATCTTATAAAGGTAATCTCTTTCAGTCTGTTATTTTTGGCTAGGCTCTCAGGCATAAAAAAGTATCCATAAACAACATTCAATAATGTTATTACGGCTCCAAAATACATGGGTACCGAATAACCAAACTTGGCAAGCAGTCCACCTAGCGTTGGGCCAATGACAGTGCCTACACCTACAACTGCGCTCACCCATCCAAAGTATTTGGTTCTCTGCTCTGGAGGAATGATGTCTGCAAAATAGGCGAAAATCGTGCTAATGCTCCCTCCAGTTATACCTTCTATGATGCGCCCAGCAAATAATATCCATAAAGCTCCTCCTATGCCAAAAACAAAGTACCCGATTGCGGAACCCAATAGGCATACTAAAAGCAATGGACGACGGCCATATTTATCGCTTAAAGCGCCAAGCACGGGGGCCGCGAAAAACACGCAGACTGCATAAACAGAGGTCAACAGCGTAACAACGATAGCCTGTTCTCCCGGATTGTTAATATAAGGCTGCACTAAGAATGGGACGACAGGTGCTATGATACTGAAGCCTATTCCGCAAAGAAACACAGAGATAAGACCGAATAATAAAGCATGTTTATCTACGGTTTGTTCTGTATTCTGTTTATTGAGTGATCTAGATTTGAACATTACATTCTCCCTTCAAAAGAAATTGCAATTTTGATTCCTTGGAAACAAAATGATTTTCTCATATTTTTGTTTCCTTGTCAACAAAACAACAACACAAAAAAGCAGCCCGTTCACGATAGTGCCCGGCTGCTTGTGTTTTCTTTTTCATTATTCAAATTTATTCCGACTTCATATCTATACCCTGTTTCTTAATTTCTGTATCCAAATGCTGATTATACTTTTCCAAGAAGCGTAGCATACTCTCAAATTGCTCCTCGGTTACCTGCTCAAATACGGCTTTATCCCGCTTTTGAAACTCTTTGTGCAGGTCATCATGGATTTTATAAATGACTTTCCCTTGCTCAGTAAGCCTAAAATAAATTTCTTTCTTGTTATCCAACTTTTGGTAGCTTTCGATAAGGCCTTTTTCCATGAGCTTCCTCGTTATTTTACTCATTGCGCCGCGAGTCATATAAAAGGACTCCGCAAGTTTTGTCACGTTGGAGTCAATATTATTTCCAATGTATTCGACGCAGTGCACTTCGGAAGACTTATACCCCTTAAGACTCTCTTCCATCTTATCCTTATTAAGCCAAACTATCTTGTTATATACGTCCCTGAAACCCAGGATGACCTGGTCTTCTTTGTTCATGGCCTGTCCTCCCACAATGAGAGGCTATCCCCGGCCATTTCTATGACTTGAGGGGACAGACTTCCCAGCAGTTATACTTCTCTAGTCAAAATAAAGGAAAATTTCCCTCTAAATTTAGTGGGAGATTTTCCCGTTAACTTACTTCGTCTTCTTCATAAAACAAAGGAATGTATTGGTTTATCGGTATTATACACCAAATTCTATGGAAAGTCATAGCTGGATAAGCATGCAATTCGCTAAACTGACCTCGCCCCCAACAATTCAAACCGTTTTGCTTTCTCTTTAATATATTCCGCGGTTCTCAGCGCAAGCGACATCACCGTATTCGTTGGATTCCCAGCGCCAGACGTTACAAATATACTTGCATCACATATAAATAGGTTAGGAATGTCATGGGTTTGTCCATAAGAATTGACAACTGAAGAATTCGGGTCATTCCCCATACGGCAGCCCCCCATCATATGCGCGGTGTCAGGAACGACGTATTCGACTTTCCCACCCGCCGCCTTGAGAATTGCACTCATGTTCCCGACAGCATGTTCGATCAGTTTCTGATCGTTATCACCATAACTGAACGTTACTTTTGCGCGTGGCAAACCGTACTCATCTTTTTCGTCCACCAGTGTGACTCGGTTAGATGGATTCGGAAGTACTTCGCCAACCAATGTAACTCTCCCGTAATAATTATAGTTCAATAACGTCTCCCTGAGACGCTCCCCCCATACGGGTCCACCTTCCGCTTGCGAAATGGCTTTGGAAAACTCGACCGGCCTCGAGCCATGAGAATGAAGTGTATATCCGCGAGTAAAATTGTTTTTAGGATCGGTACGGTAAAAATCTTGCGTTGTTGCTAAAACCGGTGTGCCTTTATACAGTCTGATCTCATCCTCAAATCTGGCATAGACGTCTTGGGAGCTGTGAACCATGATCGATTTCCCAACCCATCCGCTGCTATTGGCTAGCCCGTCCGGAAACTGTGCATTGGCAGAGTTAAGAAGCAATCGTGGCGTTTCTACAACAAAAGCAGACAGAATCACAATTTTAGCTTTTTGCTCATAAGTTCTTCCCTCATGTACAAAAGCGACTCCTTTCGCCATCCCATCTTTCCCCATTACTACCTGCGTCACCATGCAATCGGCCAACACTTCTGCTCCAGCTTTTATAGCTTTAGGAATATGAACGATGAGGGTGCTGAATTTAGCATCAGGCATACATCCTTGATTACAGAAGCCGCGATTGATACATGGAGGCCGGCCTTCAAACGGTGCAGAAAGAATCGCAAGAGGAGCTACAGAAGAACGAATCCCAAGCTTCTCACATCCGCTCCTAAACATATAAGCATTCGGACTTAGAGGCTCCCTCTCGGGATAAGGATAGGGACCATGGTAATTCCCCCATGGAAAATGCTTAGGTCCAGATACGGCAATTTCCTTTTCGGTTCTGGCATAGTAAGGCTCTAGATCCTCATAGCTTATCGGCCAGTCATCGGCAACGCCGTCCATGGTTCTAGCTTTAAAATCTGCATCATGAAATCGTAAAAAAACCGCCGTAAAGTGCACCGTCCCTCCGCCGATCCCCCAGCCGGAATTGTTGTGCCCCATTGTTAATGGGTTAGTTCCAGCCACAATTCGAGTATCCTGCCATCCTAAGCTTTGCATGGTAAGCTCGTCACTTGCTAAGTCTTTTTGCGTATCACGAAAAGGACCCGCATCCAGGACGACAACGCTCATTCCGGCTTCGCTCAACTCTTTGGCGAGCACACCTCCGGCTGCCCCTGCCCCAACAATCACTACATCTACTTCTTCATTCCTATAGTTTTGCGTTTGCATGGAATCAGCTCACCTCCCAATACATGGCAATCAACCCGAGAACACTCATAGCGGAGAATAATAACGGAAGCATAATTGGCGGGCCTTTGAGAAAATTGCTTAATGACCAACCATCAACTCGAATACCCACTCCCCGAAAATGGAAAAAGAAGCCCACCAGGCCAAATAAAACGCCCAACCACATTAGAACCGAAAACAAACTATGCAGCCAACCAACATTACACCAGGTCAAAATCATGCCCGCTATAAAAAAAATAGGCGCTGAAATGACGGGTACCCACATCGATTTATTGTGAAAGTTTTGCCGGTAATGAAACATTGTCACTTGGATACCGAGAGCTAAAAATGCCAAACTGACGAAGAGAATAAGAATTCGATCAATAGACCATGCGTGCCAAATCATGCTGCTACCTCTTTTCATGAATACTCTATTCGTTTCTAATCATTTCCTGCATCACAAGAAATTATTACATATATTAGCAATGGCTTCATAATTGATCCCCGTAATAGACATAATACTTTTAACGAGGCTTAGTATGATAAATAAGAATTTGGTAACGAAATTTTGGGAGGTATAACTCCTTGCTGATTCGAAAAATTGAAACATTTCCACTCCTTTACCTTCTTCCCAAGCGATATGGGGACGCTAACGGTATGAAAGCATACCGAACTTGTTATCTGATTCGAATAACGACAGATGCAGGCGTCGAAGGTTGGGGAGAATGCGTTGATTGGCTGCCGACCTTGCATAAAGGTTTTCAAGAACGAATCATTCCCTTTTTGATTGGGAAGTCAGTAGCTGACAGAATTACTTTGGTTCGGACATTGAAAAAATGGCATTCCCGTTCGTCTGCGGCTGTAAGTATGGCATTAACAGAAATTATGGCCAAAACATGCTATGTATCCGTGTGTGACCTTTGGGGAGGCAAGTTTCGAGAGAAAGTGCCGGTATATGCTTCGTTTCAGTCTTATTCAGAAGAGACAAATTGGCAAAAACATTCTCTGAAAGCTATTGAGCATGCAATCCATCAAGGTTTTGACAAGATTAAGGTAAAAATAGGCGGAAAATCTATCCCCGAAGACAAACAGCATATCGAGTCGGTGCAGACATTGTTACAAGGAAAGATCGGTTTAGCATTGGACGCTAATCAAAGCTATGACGCAACTGCTGCTTTACGTTGGCAGCCTCTGCTCGATGCTTTGCCTAATCTTCTATGGTTGGAAGAGCCGCTGCAGATCAGCCGCATTGCTGACTATGTATGGCTAAGAAATCGTTTGTCCGCTCCTCTTGCCGGCGGCGAGAATATCGAAAAAGCAGCAGATTTTATCCCTCATCTTCTCCAACAAGCTCTGGATTATATCACTCCAGATCCTCTGCATGTGTCCGGCATTGACGGTTACCGGGAAACATTAAGTCTCGCTAGAAGTTTTGGCGTTCGTGTAACACCACATGCCTATGATGGCGCGTTATCACGCCTATATGCTATTTTCGCTCAATCTTGTTTGGAGCCTTGGGGCAAGATGGAAAATGACGCAATCGAGCCTTTAGAATGGGATGTTATGGATAATCCTTTTGCAAATTTAATTCCAATTCAGCCTTCGAATAGTGAAATCACTATACCCTGCGGCAGTGGCATTGGGGTCGATATTGACATTGAGATGCTTGCTTTCTATCGATGGGACGGGAATAGTTATGGATGAATTCAAAACGAGCTCTTCTACCCTATCCCAAATCAGCAGCTCCATCATCAATGCGGCGTATCTTACCACATATGTGCCTGCACGCCTAATCTCAAAACAAACAAGCAAGACGCCGAAGCGCTTGCTTGTTTGTTTGTTTGTTTTGAGATTAGGATCAAACATCACCCGGAATGGGAGCAACATCTATTAGGGTATATAACTATTCCTACATAATATATTGAAATGAGGACTATTCATAAAAACTAATAATCACCTAGTAGGAGGCTGCACCTTTGAATACATATTTATCGTCTGCTTTGTTTGAACATCGGTTTTGGTTACAAGTAGCAGGTGACCATGCCAGATTTATCAAGAATGCATTAACTGTAAATGAGGTTCAGGAGATTGAAATGTCGATTAGGTTTATTCATGTTTTTGATGAGCTATTAAATCGCGTTCACGTTGCAAACGAATTTGAAGGAATGCACAAATTAAATCATGATGCTTATCGATATGCACAGGAACTTCGTACTTTTAAGTTACATTTACTTCGCAGAGCATTGACTGGAAAGATCGGCTTGAGCCTTTCTCAAGCATTTTTGAACCATATGATCAATGAGATCGAGGAATATCTGCGTGTTCTGGAATCCCTTTTAGCAGGGCAACCCGCCCCCATATACAACGATATACACCATCATTTATTATGGCTTTTTGATGCTTCAGGACATGCCGCAACTATCTTGGGTACATTGGACTTTTCTGAAAAACAGTTGATCGAGAAAAGTCAGGTATTTGAACTTCATTTTCGCGATTTCTATTTGAAGGCCGTTGAATTGGCAGGCTACTTGCGAACGAATTTAAACCAATTTCCGGCTTTGGCACGGTTCAATAAGGATGTAGAGGTTGAAATGATTTTGTTTCGACAATTCCTAAAAGAACTTGAAGAGTTAGGAATAGGACGTGAGGCTTTGGGTGTTTTACAGCCATTGATGGCAGATCATATGGCCCGTGAAGAGTGCTATTATCTAATCAAACTTGCACAATTAGGCGTTATTAGTCCAATAAGCTGCGATCCAGCTAGTCCACGTATTAGCGAATAATCATCCAAACTGCAAAACAATGTAGACCTTAATAAAGATTGAAATATGTTGCTCTTCTCCTCATTATACATGTGGTATAAAAGCTATATGTGAGGAGTGTGTCTGAATTGTCAAATGAGTTTGTTGTGCGTTCATTGGATGAGATCCGATTCTGGTCACGCATTATGAAAGAACATTCCTTATTTCTAAAATTAGGATTTCGTTGCGAAGATACGCTACTAATCCAAGAAGCAAATCATTTTTATAGTATTTTTGAGCAGATTGAAGACACATCCCACTCATTTACCGAAGCAACGGATCCTGAACAAATCAGACGCTTTAACATAGAAGTACATTCAGCAGCTTCTCACATTTGGGCTTTTAAAAGGAAGGTTCTTGGACTAATCATCCAATGTAAACTTCCTGGTGCAAATAACTTTCCTTTGTTAGTTGATCATACGAGTAGAGAGGCAAAAACGCCAACTCGTTGAGCAAGCACGAAATTTTAGTCGCGATTTTGACCAGCTCTTATTTCAAGCCATTGATTTAAGTGGAATGCGACCTCAATCACAAACTACACCGCTGCTAGAACAATTCCTTGACCAAAATCGGGTTTCAGTCGCTTCACTCCGTGATTTTAAAAAGACAGCAAGAGATTTAATTGATGCATGTCGTATCAAGAGTATTATTCATCCATTGCTTACCGACCACGTCTTTCGTGAAGCAGAAAGATTTTTGTTCATTATTGATATGTTTGAGGCCTGTTTAACAGGAAAATATGTACAGCAAAATCCAATATAAGAGTAAAAAACAAAAGAGAACTTTACCTAATGCCCGAATAGACATAGGAAAGTTCTCTTAATTGCATTTTCCCCATGCAACACATCATCATTTAACTTTACTGCGGGTGTATAACAGATAGGAATAAATCACAGGAATAATAGATGCAGTTAAAATCACTATGAGAAATACGATTACTGCTGCTGAACCGCTTAAGAACGAAGAAATCACGGCAATGATCCCACCGATCATCATAAGAGGGCCTGCTAGTCTGTGGGTTTTTCTCCATATTTCTTCATTCGCCAGCGTCCACGGGGTTCGTACGCCAAACATATAATTATGCTTAACTTGGGTCATGTAATTGCCCATAATCGCGAAAAACAGACCCACAACGAACAAGATCACCTTCGTCATGTCGACATGATATCCAAGGTTGTAAGCAATGATCATCCAACCAATTACAGTTAACAGAATAGCGATACCGGCTCGAGATGCTTCAAATGCTTTTGAAAATTGTTCGTAATTTGCTCTCTTGGGGTCGACGAAACGTAAAACACGGAGTATAACCGGAATAAGACCAAGCAAAATAAGCATGACGATCAACATTCCTCTGCTCATGGTACCGTTCACTTCGTTATTCACACTAAAGTGTGTAGCCATCGTTTCAGGAAGCTGGTTGTATAGAAGTAATGCCCCGACAGCCGGCGAAACGCTAATCAATATAAGAAAAATTTCTCTTATTACTTTCATCATTTTTCACCCTCACTTTTGTTAATAATATTGAACATCCATCCGATAACATCTTCTACAACTGTCGTATGCAGCGTATAAATGATGTTCTGCCCTTGCCGTTCGTCTAAGACTAGTCCTGCCTGCTTGAGCAAGTTCAAGTGATGAGAAATGCTTGGCTTGCTAATCTGGAAATGCTCCGATATTTCTCCGGGACTCATACTTTTGTCCCGTAACAACTGCAAAATTTGCCGACGAGTCGGATCCGATAATGCTTTAAAAGCCTCATTCACAACATATCACCGCCATATATTTTGAAATTTAGATAAATTTCTAAATATCTAAATATATAGTACACATATATGGATTGGACGTCAATAAGCATATGTCAGAAAAGCAGCAACAAATGAAAGACCCTCTGCCAATACATGGCGAGGGTCTTTCTGTTATTATTCGCGTACAACGAATGTTAAAATCAACTGCTCCAAAATCTGCTCCGGCGAATAGCCGCGCACATCTCTTTGATATAAATAGGAGTCACTGCTTAAAGCCGTCAACAGCATATCGGCCCGGAAGACACTACTCACAGAGTTCTGCTCGGATGCACGCATCTCATCGAATAGCTCGACAATCGGTTGATGCAATTCATGATAGAGAGGTCCGCGCTTTAGAGACCTGACCGGGTTGGTTGAAGCAAAATCCTCCACCCCTTTAAGGAATTGCGCTTTCCGCTCCCTGAATCGAATAAACAATTCGAGAAGGCCCTTCAATCGATGTGCCGGCGGCTCCGCGCGGTTCATTTGCAAGTAATTTTCAATATCCTCGAAAAGGTTGACTACGTTGTCTTTCATTAAATCCAGACATAGTTCCCCTTTGTTGCTATAACGACGATAGAGCGTCCCCGGACCGATCTGAGCTTCCGTCGCAATTTGATTCATACTTACATGTTCAACACCATTCTGCTCAAATAATCGAAGTGCCGCATCCAATATTCGTTGGCGATTCTCGGCGGCATCACGTCGTTCAGAGCGCGGTTGGGTTCCCTCAGCTTCATTCACTGTATCATCACTTCCTAGTTTGAATTACGACCTGGCTTGACAAACGGAGAGGTCTCCGTTTAATATCAAGTGGAGAGTTCTCCGCTTAATAGTAACATATCAAGAAGGAGATTACTAACCATATTAAGGAGTGTATCCCCTATGCAAAACCAACACGCTACTACCGCACTATTGCTCATGGATATGCAGAACGGCATTGTTTCCCGTTTCTCAGATAACGAGGAGGCGCTTATTCCTTTTCAAAAAGCTATGCAAGCCGCACGTCAACATAACATCCAGGTAATTTATGTACGGGTCGCCTTCCGCGAAGGGTATCCGGAGGTCAGTCCTCGCAACAAATCTTTTGCGCGAATTGCGGAGTTTGGCGGCATGACCATAGATGACACAGCTACACAAATTCATGAATCCGTACAGCCTCAGCCAGGCGAGCCGATTGTGACGAAACGCCGCGTGAGCGCATTCGCCGGCAGCGACCTTGAAGTTATCCTCCGGGCCCGCCAAATTGACACGTTGATCCTCAGCGGCATTGCTACAAGCGGGGTTGTTCTATCCACATTGCGAGAAGCGGCGGATAAAGATTTTGCCATTAGTGTGCTTTCAGATGCTTGTCTGGATGCTGATCCGGAGGTTCACCGTGCCCTTACGGAGAAAGTGTTCCCACGTCAAGCCGATGTTCTAACCGTTAATGCGTGGATTGATACTTTAATATAGACAGAAGGCCATCGCCATGCCCATTTGGAAAAGAAACTTATACGTTTGCTGGTTCGGTTTATTCGTCTCAAGTATAGGCATGAGCCAAATTGCGCCTGTCCTACCGCTTTACATCCAACATCTAGGCATTCATAGTTCCGCTTCAATTGCTCAATTCTCAGGTCTTGCGTTTGGGATTACGTATATCATTTCCGCAATTTTCTCCCCGGTCTGGGGGAAAGCGGCAGATAAATACGGACGAAAGCCCATGCTGTTACGGGCAAGTCTGGGTATGGCCATTGTTATTTTTAGTATGGGTTTTGCATCGAACGTGTATGTACTGTTGGGGCTACGCTTATTACAAGGCATTATCACCGGTTACGGGACCGCCTGCACCGCGCTGATTGCGACTCAGACAGATAAACAACACGCTGGCTGGGCGTTAGGCACGCTCTCTACGGCAAGCATTTCGGGCTCTTTGCTGGGACCTACGATTGGCGGTTTCATCGGTGAGAATGTTGGATTGCCGGATGTTTTTTATATCACAGGCGCCCTGTTGTTGGTTTCGTTTCTGACAACTGCGTTGTTCGTGAAGGAATCCTTTACCCGGCAAGATAAAAAGATACTCAGTTTCAAAGAGATCTGGCCTACCATCCCTGAGAAAAGCTTAACGATTGTGATGCTTGTGACCTTTTTTGTATTATCCCTGGCCTTATATTCCATAGAACCGATTATGACGGTATATGTGTCGCAAATTTCACAGAATTCCAATCATATTGCCTTGATCGCCGGCATCACGTTCTCCGTATCAGGTCTTGCCAATATTATTGCTGCTCCCAGGTTAGGAAAGCTGTCCGATAAAATCGGTGCGCAGAAGGTTATCTTAGCCGCACTTGTCGTGGCTGGCGTTATTTTCATTCCTCAGGCCTTTGTCACCCACCCTTGGCAGCTCATCGGGCTTCGCTTTCTATTTGGCTTAGCAGCGGCAGGTTTGATGCCTTCTGTCAATGTTTTGATCAAGAAAGTGACACCTGATGCGCTTACAGGCAGAGTTTTTGGTTTTGCCATGTCTGCCGGGTATTTAGGCGTGTTCGGGGGTGCTGTGTTAGGCGGGCAAGTCGCCGCGCATTTAGGCACGCGGTATGTTTTTTTTAGTACTAGTGCCCTGTTGCTTCTGAATGCCGTTTGGGTTTACTTTACCGTGTATAAAAAGCTGAGCCGGTCTGCGGGTAAGCTCCCGAGCTAGTCGCTCCTTATTTTTAAAACGAACCGTTGCCATTTGCGCTATTCCGACACTCAATTTGGGGCATACGTCCAATCAAACCCGATGTAACGAACATACTTTATACCGTAATGACAATTCACCAGAGGGGAATGAGAAAACATGGGTGCAGTTGGTTATGGTGCAGGTTGTGCAGGTTACGGTTCAAGTGCAGCAGCTATTTTGGTTCTTTTTATTCTTTTGGTTATCATCACTTCAGCTTTCGTATGGTAATTTCTTAATCCAACACAATGAACAGAGAGAAAAAAACGGCCGCGCAATTCGGGTCGTTTTTTTATGGAGACACATAGGGGGAATTTGCAGTTTTTTTTCGGATATTATGAAAAGGTATTAATCTAATCCTGGCACTTAATAACTCAATTCGGGTCAAACGTCCAATCAAAGCCGATGTAACGAACATACTTTATACCGTAGTGACAAATCACCAGAGGGGAATGAGTAAACATGGGCGCAGTTGGTTATGGTGGAAGTTGTGCAGGTTATGGTAACAGTGCAGCAGCTATTTTGGTTCTTTTTATTCTTTTGGTTATCATCACATCGGCTTTCGTATGGTAATTTCGTAATCCAACACAATGAACAAAGGGAAAAAACGGCCGCGTAGTACGGGTCGTTTTTTTCTTTCTCTTACCCCGGCCGTTATCTTCGAGTTTGGTGGCTGTGGAGCAATTTGGTGCATACGTCCAAGCAATCGTTATTTAACGAACATACTTTATACCGTAGTAACAAATCATCTGAGGGGAATGAGAAAACATGGGTGCAGTTGGTTATGGTTCAAGTTGTGCAGGTTATGGTAACAGCGCAGCAGCAATTTTGGTTCTTTTTATTCTTTTAGTTATCATCACATCGGCTTTCGTATGGTAATTTCTTAATCCAACACAATGAACAACGAGAAAAAACGGCCGCGCAATACGGGTCGTTTTTTCTCGTGGTGGACACATAGCACTGAATGTGCGGATCAAGATATTTAGTCAAACGTCCAATCAAGCATTGTTAAATGAACATATTTTATACCGTAGTGACAAATCACCAGAGGGGAATGAGTACACATGGGTGAAGTAGGTTATGGTGCAAGTTGTGCAGGTTACGGTACAGGAGCAGCAGCAGTTTTAGTTCTTTTTATTCTTTTGGTTATAATCACAATGACGTTTGCTTGGTAATACCTTAAACCAACACAATGAGAAAAAACGGTCCCTTTCGCTGAATTAGATTCGAATACGGACTGTTTTTTCTTCGTTTCAAAGCTCCCTGACAACATTAATACACTTTCACGTGGCTAGCCCTCTCCCTCACCGGGATTCCCCTCTCGCAGCAACACCCCAAACACTCCTGCCAGATCCAAGACCAAGTTTCTCTTACGGTAACTTCCTCTATTGTCACCTCGGGGAAAAACCGTGCAGCCAATAATGGAAAGTGGGTAAGGTACGTTCTACAATCGGGAAGCAAACCATATAGCAATCATAGGGGCTGCTTACTGGCAGTTCCTTCTCTTCCGCCTCGGGAGATTAGCGAAGAATCCCGTCAAAGATCGGGGCACATGGCTGCGAGATGAGGTGATCCAAGTGAATGCTATCATATCAGTTGTCGGAGAAGGTTTATTGGCCGACTTCGTATGCGGAAAGCTAGTGGACAGTTATCAGGTCCTTCGACAGACAGATTTCACTTTAGACCTACCTAAAGCGGCGAAATTGGTTCTGGTGCTGCACGATGAATGGCCTTCCTCCGGATACTTCGCGGCTGAAGAGCTTCTGCAGCAGGTCGGCATCCCGTGGCTGCGGGGCTTTATTTCAATGAACGAGGGCATCATCGGGCCTTTGGTTCGCCCGGGTGCGCCGGGATGCTCCCAGTGTGCGGATAACCGGCGTTTCACGGCGTCACCTGGGGATATACAAAGCGAAAAATCTTCGCCTTCAGGAATATGGCATACCGCCCACTTGCTGATTGCCGAAACGCAGCGAGTGCTGTTGGGCAGCCGAGCCTATACGGAAGAGCATATGTATATCGTTAACCTGAAAACTCTGGACAGCTCGCTCCATTTCATTCTGCCTGACCCGCTCTGTGAGGTATGCGGCAGTTTGCCCGATGATTCATCGGCGGCGGCAATCTTTTTGCTCGAACCGAGACCGAAAATAAACACCGACAGTTACCGCTGTCGTCCGATAGACGACCTGAAACAACATTTGTTCAGAGACTATTTGGATTCCCGGACTGGCGTTTTTAATGCCAAGATGCTTGACCTCGAGTCGCCTTTTGCCGGGGTGGGGGTCAATCTGCCGTCGTTTCTGCTGGGAGATGAGGTAACGGGAGGCCGCAGCTTCTCTTATGCGGAAAGCGAATTGACCGCGATCTTGGAAGGCTTGGAGCGGCACTGTGGTGTAACCCCTCGTGGCAAACGGACCGTAATTTATGACAGTTTCAACGGTATTGCGGATCACGCGCTCGACCCATCCAAGGTTGGGTTATATTCAAAGGAACAGTATGCACAGCCTGATTTCACGTTCGAACCGTTTGATCCAGACCTTCCGATCGATTGGATATGGGGCTATTCGCTAGTGCAGAAGCGTCCGATCCTTGTTCCGGAAAGCCTTGCTTATTACAGCTCGGGATTCGGCAGCGGCTTTGTCCAGGAAGGCTCCAACGGGTGTGCGTTAGGCGGGAGCTTGGAGGAAGCCGTCTTGCACGGGATTTTGGAAGTGGCGGAGCGTGACTCGTTCCTGATGACTTGGTACGCACAGTTGCCTATCCCGCGCCTGGACCCCTTTTCCGCTAACGATCAGGAACTGAAGCTCATGGTAGAACGGCTGCGCGCAGTTGCCGGATATGATATACATTTGTTCAACATGACCATGGAGAATGGGATTCCAAGCATTTGGGCGCTCGCGAAAAGCGTAAGCCCGGGGAAGTTGAATCTGATCTGTGCAGCTGGAGCTCATTTGGATCCGGTACGGGCCGCCAAAAGCGCCATTCACGAATTGGCTGGCAGATATATCTTCCTGCAAGAGAAATTTGAAACTGGCCTGGAACATTTTAAGCAAATGCTCGACGATCCGTTCCTCGTTTTTCAAATGGAGGATCATGCCATGCTATACGGTTTGCCGCAAGCCGAGGAACGACTGAAATTTTTGCTGGACGGACAGCGTCCGCTCAGAACGTTTGACGAGGAGTTTAGGCGTAAGGCAGGACATGCGGATCTGACAGATGATCTGAAGGACATCATCGAGGTGTTTCGCAGCTTGAACCTGGATGTGATCGCGGTGGACCAGTCGTCGCTGGAAACGCTCCGAAACGGGCTTCACTGTGTAAAAGTACTGATTCCGGGAATGCTTCCGATGACGTTCGGGCATCATTTGCATCGCTTGACGGGGCTGGAGAGAGTATTGCGGGTGCCTGTGGAACTTGGGTATGCGAAAGATCCGCTGACTGCCGGGCAGCTCAATCCTCACCCGCATCCGTTTCTATAAGAATCGTAGAGATCAGGATTGTCAACAAATTAACGTTATCCTAACTCCAATGTGACAATCACTGTTGCACTAGAGGATTAACCTAAGCCCTCACATACACAATTAAACCAATACATCTCCTACTTGTCCCGTCTCGTTTGAGAGGCTATCCCAGTCATTTCTTGATTTGTGGGATAGCCTTTTGTGCAATATGCTTCTGTGGACCAAATAAAGGAAAAAGTCCCCTCTAAATGGAATGCAGATGCTTGTCAGATCCATTTAGAGGGAAAAACCCCTTCTATTTGCACTAATTTCGTCAGAATCTACGAAATCTGGTGAAATTACCTGGAGGTTTTCCTTCTAAATTCTCTGCAAGATCATCGCTCGATCCATTTAGAAGGAGATTTTCCAGTTAATTCACATTGCCTTTTCGTTAAGCATGGATTTTGGACCCTCAAGAAACTATTTTGGGGACAGCCTCAAATGACTCACTCTAATTCAGCGTAGACGCCGCTTGGCTAATTAGGGAGACAAACAGTTGGATGTCAAACTGTTGTCCCTGCCTCCTTTATTGAATAGGTACCTTATCTGTTCCTCAACATGCCAATCAGACTTCGCTCATACTCTAAGCCTTGGACGACGAACCGAAGACGACAAACTCGACATAACTGTCTAATAGCTTAATGAGGCTGCCGGATTATCTCCAGCAGCCTCTGATGTTCTTGCTAAGCTAGCGAACCTGTTTTCCCCTCATGATAGTCTTCCCATAGCGGGCCGATGTATTTTTCTAATGTTTGTACGACATCATCTCTTCGGCTCTCTTCGATATTTACAGTGTCATTTGAAATTTCATTTCTAATTCGTATCAGCACATATAAAGGGGGTAATGCAGCTTCACGGAGAGCCTTAATCATGTTTTCTTCTTGTGGAGTAATATCCATAACGTATCTTATTTCCTTTCATGTAGATATTTGCTTGAGATAATCTCATTATAAACCCTGACCTCAGTGTTAAGGTCAAGAGAAAGTAATCTACTATACACAAATAAACCGGATTCCTGTGTAACTAAGATTCCGGTTTATTTATTTCGCTATCTTTTACCATTCGACCTACTTACTTATCCGTTCTAGGGTAATAAGAAAATCCCGAATTGTTTACTATAAATTGTTTTTCCTTTTTCAATGAGTTGATTAATTCTGGTCCTACATGTAAGTTGTGTTGTACTATTTGATGAGGTGTGAGCGCCAACCACTGATTTAATGAAATATCTTCAAAGCGGTCACTCTTAAACATCTCCAAAGCCCACACGGTTTCATTGCCTGTGTTTTGAATATAGTGTCCGAAGGCACGCGGTACATATCCAACATCCCCAGCACGATAATCGAATGTACGAGCCGTACCATTGGGTGCCAGAACCGTCATTCGCGCCGTGCCTGAGATATAATACTGCCATTCATCATTGTTTGGATGCCAGTGCATTTCTCTCATTGCGCCCGGCTTGATCTCCAGTAACGATGCGGCAATTTGAGTCGAAATTGGAAAGTTGGTTGAATCCACTATACGTACTGTACTCCCGCCAGGAGTAATAATCGGCTCTTGTGCAAACAGTCGATGTGTAAAGGTTTTTGGTACCATACCTTGAGGGTCTGCTACTTGTTGGGTTTCGATTGGGCCGGGAACGTTTGCTTGAAAAATGTACAACTGATGGTTCGGTATATGGGCAAAAGTGCTTGTTGGAACACCAAAATTCGCCGATAATACGTCCTTTGGCGTATGTGCGAACCAATCAGTGAGTGATAGCGTATTGAGGTCAGAGAAATTACCGTCCGGGAAGACAAGCAAAAACTCACAGCCTTCCTCAAGTCCTTGAATCGAATGCGGAATTCCGGGAGGGAAGTACCAAAGGTCGCCTTTGCCCACGTCAGCAATGAAATTCCTCCCGTTCTGGTCAACGGATGTAATGCGCGCTCGCCCGACAAGCATAAGTGCCCATTCCGCTTGCTGATGCCAATGTAGCTCTCGCACGCCACCCGGAGTCAGGGCCATATTCACCCCCGCAATTGTGGTTGCAATCGGCAGCTCTTTAACCGTCACTTCCCGCGACCAGCCGCCATGATTCAACTGCATATGAGTGTCAGAGAAAGAGAACTTCATATTAGGCAGCGACCCAGCATCGGTGACAGGCGAAACAAGCATGTCAGGGTTCTCCAGATCTCGCATGACGTCCCGTGGGCCTAAATCCCACCAACCGGCACCATCGCTCCTGAATGGCTGTGGTACATAACCATTTCGTGATTCGTTTTCCATAATTAGTTACACCTCTTGTTCAAATATCATACTTGTCACTGGTTAAATGCCTATTTTAAGGTATGATTAGAGTGAGGTTTTGGAAATTTGTCCCTCAAAGACGTGATGTTTGAACTAGGTTAATAACGCGCTCGCTCGAAATAATCCCAGGACAAATACATACAAATAATTGCAACTACGAAAAAGATCACAGTAATCAGAGTGTTTCTACGGAATTTCACGCCATATGCAGTAAAAAAAATAGCTGCCGCTAATTTAGCAATACTTTGGTAATAACCATTATATGAAAAAAATGAACTGCTAAATATTATCGTAATAAGCAAAGTTAAAGAAACTAAAACCTTAAACCACAAAGGTTCCCTTAAGAATTGTTTATACATAAACTTAATCCTCTGCATTGCGGTCAATCCCTTCTCATTTTTACTTTTATTTCTATATTAGCATGAAAAAACCGAACCCGTTCCTTGAAAATAGTAGCTCCCCCACTGACACATTGAATCTTGTGTTTTAATCACAAACGCACACGCCAATGACAGGGATTTTCCCACCGTCAATAGCGTGTGCACCGGAAATTTCAAACAATAATTGAATCAAAAATTAATTTTCCGAAAGCCAGCTGTCAAGAATCATTCTTGCTACTGCCGCAAGGACTTGAATATCGATTTTGCCGCTATTAAAGATATCCGCTGCTTCGATTTCACTCCAGTTGGCATCTGTTGACTTCGTTCCATAATGCTTGGCAATGATTGATAGATCACTGATGGTGACATTTGTTTGACCAGGAACTAGAGTAACCATCTTCGTCTGGAACGATTGCAGTGCCGTATTCACATCTGTTATCGCCGTATTCACTTCCGTCTGCGTTGCCGCCGAACTGTTAAATACTGTGTTAGCGCTCGTTATAGCCGCCTGCAATGCCGCTCTCGCAACTGCCGGATATTGACCTATTTTGTTGCCTTCGGTCACTGCATCATACTTGCTTTGCGCAGCTGTAATCGCTTTGCTCAATTCTGATTTGTCTACAGTCCCAGGATCAGTGTGTACCGAATTATTAAACGTTGTCAACGCCGCATTTAACGCACTCAACGCATCCGCGACTTCCGATTGCGTTGATGCTGCGTTATCGTGTACCGCTTTGGCGTTGTTAATGGCTGTCTGTAATATCGCTTTCGATCCATTCGGATACTGGCCGATATTGTTTCCTTCCGTCGCTGCATCATGTTTACTCTGAGCAGTAATAATCGCTGCGTTCAATTCCGCTTTATTCACATCTTTAATTTGAATGCTGAGAGATACTCCGGTTACTGGCGTACCCGAACCCGCGAGGGAAACGTTAAAGTCCGATAACGATACGGTCGTTTCCCCTGCTGCAACCCCCGCCTTGATTTTGGCGCGTACGGTTAACAGATTGCCAATCGTACTTATCGCATTGTCATTTCCCTTACTGGCCATAATGATACGAATCTGGCCTTTATCGGCCTTCATCCCGGTCCCCAACACGTTGAAATGACTTCTTAGTGAGCTCAGGGCACTGTCAGCCAAGGAGATAGAACCGTTGCTGTTGATTACTGTGTCGAACTCCAACAAGTTCGGATCATAATTCAGAATGACATCGAGTGTCGTGAAGCTTGTGAGCAAGCTGCTCAGGCCAATCGTTAAATCGAATGGTTGTTGTTGATTGACAGCCTTCGGACCGGTTAATGCAGCTGCGGTTACATTTTCAATTTTCGGAGTAGAAAAAGGTATCGTGCTGCCGTTCAAAGTAAAATTCGTAAATTCAGCAGTTTTAACAGGAATAGCAGAATTGAATTTTCTTGTAAATATGCCTACTTTGGGATTCGTTAACGTAATGTCGAATGTATCGGCAACCTGAGTCCAATTAGTACCGTCGCTGCTATAGTAGCCCTTGTAAATTGTTCCGGATTTTTCAATTTTCAAGAAGATATCCGCAGGAGCCACTAGGTCATTGTAGTTTTTATCCGTTTGAGCGGCATTTTTTATTTGAGAAAATCTGAGCTGTTTGGAAGCACCCGGGTTAGCACCGTTAGCTTGACGTCCCAATGTAATCGCATTGCCATCATCCTGATAGACGATCAATCCAGCCCATTCAAACCCATTGGATGCATCAAACTTGAGCTTGGTGGAAATGGTGAAGTCGCTAGTACCGGGATTTCTCAGCAAAATATTACTCGGTTTAGATCCGCCCCAGCTTCCCTCGCTTGTCATCAATCTCATTGCGTCCGGACTGCTTTCTGCGAACCAATTGCTGCTGATTTCTCTTATCCAAGACCAGCCGTCGCTCAAGTTTTTCCCCGGACGCGGACCTGGATCCGGGTATTGCCCGTTATAACTATATACTCTGACATAATCTACAAGCATTTGTTTTGGTTTCGTCCAATCCGTCGTCGCGTCAGGATTGCCCGGCCAATCGCCTCCGACCGCCAAATTCAATTGAAGATAGAACAACTGATCGAATGGAGCGGGGAAAGGGTAATCCGACGGTTTACTGTTGTCTTTGCTGAACCAATCATTTTTAGTTAAATAAAGAATGTCGTCAACATACCATTTGATTTCCCCTGGGGACCATTCCATTTTGAATGTATGGAAATCATCTGAGAATTTCTGATTATTGGGGAGAGTATAATTTCCTCCCGTATGTGTCCACGGATTACCGTAATGGATTGTACCGTATACCGTGCCCGGATCATGTCCGAGCAACTCCATGATGTCGATTTCACCACCAACCGGCCATCCACCGTAAACATTTTGATTGGTTGGCATCATCCAAATCGCAGGCCACATTCCTTTGCCTTCCGGTAATTTAGCCCGTACTTCGTATCGGCCATATGTCCAATCGCCTTTCGATTTTGTCTCCAGTTTGCCGGAAGTATATTGGCTGCCTTGATAGCTTTCCTTGTGTGCTTCAATAATTAAATTCCCATTCTCGACACGGACATTCTCGGGGCGATTCGTATAATTCTGCAGCTCGTGATTGCCATAACCGCCGCCGCCTGTGGTGTAGTTCCACTTGGATTCATCTAACTTAGAATTGTTAAACTCATCATTCCATACTAACGTCCATTGAGAGTCATTTGTGGCTGCTGCAGCATATCTCGGTGATAACGACGCTGCCAACGCAAATAGTACAATAACTAGAAAAGATGTGATTACTTTTTTGAATGTCAAGGTTTCACACTCCCAGACTCGTTCTTATCTAATGCCATATAAATCAAGGAGGACGACAGTTGCGCCATCCTCCCCCATCTTGAAATTAATTATCTAAAAGCCAGTTGTCGAGAACCATTCTTGCTACTGCCGCAAGGACTTGAATATCGATACTGCCGCTATTAAAGATATCCGCTGCTTCAATTTCACTCCAATTAGCATCTGATGATTTCGTTCCATAATACTTGGCGATGATGGATAGATCATTGATGGTGACACTTGTTTGACCCGGCACGAGAGTAACCATCTTCGTCTGGAACGTTTGCAGTGCCGTATTCACATCTGTTATCGCCGTATTCACTTCCGTCTGCGTTGCCGCCGAACTGTTAAATACTGTGTTAGCGCTCGTTATAGCCGCCTGTAATGCCGCTCTCGCAGTCGCCGGATATTGACCTATTTTGTTGCCTTCGGTCACTGCATCATACTTGCTTTGCGCAGCTGTAATCGCTTTGCTCAGTGCTGATTTGTCTACATTTCCAGGATCGGTGTGTACCGAGTTATTGAACGTTGTCAACGCCGCATTTAGAGCACTCAACGCATCCGCGACTTCCGATTGGGTTGATGCTGCGTTATCGCGTACCGCTTTGGCGTTGTTAATAGCTGTCTGTAATATCGCTTTCGATCCGTTCGGATATTGGCCGATATTGTTTCCTTCCGTCGCTGCATCATGTTTGCTCTGAGCAGTAATAATCGCAGCGATCAATTCCGCTTTATCCACATCTTTAATTTGAATGCTGAAAGATACTCCGGTTACTGGCGTATCTGAACCTGTAAGGGAAACGTTAAAGCCCGATAACGACACCGTCGTTTCTCCTGCTGCAACCCCCGCCTTGATTTTGGCGCGTACGGTTAACAGATTGCCAATCGTACTAATCGCATTGTCATTACCCTCGCTGGCCATAATGATACGAATCTGGCCTTTATCGGCCTTCATCCCGGTCCCCAACACGTTGAAATGACTTCTAAGTGAGCTCAGGGCACTGTCAGCCAAGGAGAGAGAACCGTTGCTGTTGGTTACTGTGTCGAACTCCAGCAAGTTCGGATCATAATTCAGAATAACATCGAGTGTTGTGAAGCTTGAGAGCAAGCTGCTCACGCCAACCGTCAAATCGAATGGCTGCTGTTGATAGACAGCATTCGGACCGGTCAATGTAGCTGCAGTTACATTTTCAACTTGTCCGCTGATGGTAATCTTCGCTTCTCCTTTGACACCTGAGCTGTCATGAGCTGTCGCAATGACTTTCACCACGCCATCCTTAACAGCGGTTAACAATCCTCCGCTACTAATCGTCGCCTTATCCGTTGCCGTTCCATCCTCATTGACGACGGACCAAGTGAACGTTTTATCAATGGCATTCGCAGGCAGTACTTCTGCAGACATCTGCAGTGTGCCGCCTTTCGTCGCGATCGCTGATGCTCCGCCCGCTCCGGATACAGAGATTGAAGAAACAACTCCAAGTTGGCCAGTGATGTCAATCGTAGCGCTTCCGGTTTGTCCAGATCCGTCAATGGCAGTCGCGATGACTTTTACCTGACCATTCTTAACAGCGGCAATCACGCCTGCAGTACTGATGGTCGCCTTATCGGTAGCCGTTCCATCCGTGTTCATAATGGACCAGATGACTGATTTGTTATCCGCATTAGCAGGCAATACATCTGCCGTCATTTGCAATGTGCCATTCAAAGCTGTAATTGCCGTTGCTCCACCAGCTCCCGTAACAGCAATAGAACTAACTGGATTCCAGTAGGGGATAACGCTGCCGTTCAAAGTGAAATTCGTAAATTCTGCCGTTTTTGGAGCGATAGCTGTATTGAGCTTCCTTGTAAAAATACCGACTTTGTTATTTGTCAACGATAAGTCGAACGTATCGGCTACCTGCGTCCAAGTGGCTCCGTCGCTGCTATAATATCCTTTGTAAATTGTACCTGTTTTTTCAATTTTCAAATAAATATCCGCAGGATACACGCGGTCGTCGTAGTTTTTATCCGTTTGCGCGCCGCCTTTGACCTGAGAGAACCTGATCTGATTGACGCCAGGGGTACCGTTTGCCTGCCTTCCCAATGTGATCGCATTGCCATCATCCTGATAGACAATCAATCCAGCCCATTCAAAACCATTCTTCGCATCAAAATTCAACTTCGTGGAGATTGTCAGGTCGCCTGTGACGGGACCTCTTAGAAGGATATTACTAGGTTTAGAGCCGCCCCAGCTTCCTTCAATCGTCGTTAATCTCATACCGTTAGCATTATTGGGAACTGTCGCCCATTCTGCTTGGCTTTCCCTCACCCATGACCATCCACTGGCTAATAAAACGGACTGACCTATGAAGGTGATGGTTTTCTCTCCTTTTACGCCGGAATCGTCGTTAGCTGACGCGATCACTTTCACGGTTCCATCTTTAAGAGCAGTTAACAAGCCTCCGGCACTAATTTTAGCCTTATCTGTCGTTGTTCCGTCCGCATTCACAACGGACCAAGTAACCGATGTAACGTCTGCATTCGCTGGCGCTACTGACGCAGATAGTTGCAAAGTGCCGCTTTTCATTGTAATCGTTGATACGTCGCCAGAAGAAGATACGGAGATAGCGGAAACTTTCGTAAATTGATTGCTAATGGTGATCGTTGCTTCACCTTTCACTGCTGTACCGTCTTTAGCTGTCGCGACAACTTTCACCGTGCCGTCATCATAAGCGGTTATCAATCCTGATGAATCAATTGTAGCCTTGTTCGTTGCCTTACCGTCCGTGCCTACGACCGACCAAGTGACATTCTTATTCTCCGCATTCGCGGGCGTTACCGCAGCAGACATTTGCAGAGTGCCGCCTTTTGTTGTAATCGTCGTTGCGTTGTTAGCTCCTGTTACTACAATACCCGTCACGGGTACGTTCGGACCGGATGCTACTGTAATAACAGCTTTAGCCTTCAACAGACTGCCGGCAATTGTTCCATTAACAGTGAACACTCCTGCAGAAGCATATTTGGAAGGATCGATGCTATCCCATGCAACAGGTACCATTCTCGTACTTTGATCGTTGTACACTTGGGCAACCAGTGCAGGTAACACAGGTGCTTTCTGAGCAATCGTGTTTATTTCTACATCTTTAATGCTTTGAATTGTTCTTGGTACGTAATCTGTCAATCTCTGATTTTGTCCTCCTACGATTACGGCACCACCCATGTTATTCACAATATGAGTGATCTCGCTTCCAGCCATACCGCTTAAGAAAACAGTCGTCGCATGGTGGACCTTAACCCCTGGCTTATCCGGAACTTCTATTGCGCTCTCAAGTTTCACAGGTGCATCTCGGAAGAAGGAATATACTCCTAATCCGTAAGCTTCATGTTGATTCACCGAGTCCGCTACTTTGTAACCAGCATAACCATTAACAGTCCCGAAATTGCTCATCCAGCTTTGTTGATCCGGAACGTCGTATGGAATTTCACATTGATAAAAATACATCTTGCCGCGTTCACCATTCCAAAGCGTCTGATACTCATGGAAATGCTCTACAAAGAGGCCGTATATCGTTACGTCATTTCCATTTACGATCATCCCATTGGTCGTTAGGTTTGAATTCCATGCAGCACCCGTGCCGTGATCTGCGCGCCATACCCAGAAATGATCGCCAATGACGTGGTTGCTGTTGATTTCGATACATACTTCGGCTAAGGCAAGAGCATCCCCACCCACTCTAAAGTAGAGGTCATGAAGAGAAATTGGATTAGCAGAGTGATCAGATGAACTGCCTTTTGGTCCAACCTCTAACAAAACAGGCGAGCTCTTTGACCCAGCTTCGAACAACAGTCCGGCAACTTTAACTCCATCAACATCAGCAACTTGCAGCGCCACAGATCCATTGTCTGAGTGCAAAGTAGCAAGTCCCAGCCCCAACACAACCGTGTTTGGATTTGTTACCACAATCGGCTTGCTTACATGATATACGCCCGGAGTAAGCAGCAGGTGCTTACCTTGACTAAGCGCGGCATTGACTTTATCTACGTCGAAAGTATCAACGTCTGCGATATAGAACTGATCGATCGGAATGGATGTTCCATCTGCAACTCCGTTCGCCCAACTGGTTCCTTGCGCAGCAAGGGAAACATTCGGAACGAAAACGCTGTATTTATCGGAAGCGTCAATGGTGAGGAAGGGTTTCTCCCGAATAATTGGCGTTTGATCGACGATTGTATAAGCGTTTGTTGGGTAGTTCTCCACTGGATTATTCGTGTTCCCAACAAGCGTCATATTCCATAGCGAACCTGCCCATTCACCCCAATTGTTATTTCTGGAAAACCACTGCTGTTGTGATCCAGGAACCACTTTTCCATCGATCTTGGAATCGGATAGGAAGCCACCGCTGGCCCATCCTCCTACATCGTGAAGTGACAGATTTCCTTTAACATGCAGACGTCTCATAGATGCGGCCTGTGATACAGCATATTTCATATCTCCGCCTTGTGGCGTTACGGCGAAGTTCTCAATGGATCGCCAGAAGTTTTGAGTTGCATTATGGTTCGCCATCCAGTTGGCATCAACCGTTACCCCGCCATTGATCATGACATCGTCAGGCATTTTCCCCAGACCGGCAACATGTGTGTAGAAGCCCACTCTAACTGCCGTACTGTATGTGCCTGGTTTAAAGAGAAGCGCGTACCTCTCGGAACCAAATTGATTCGTTTCCTGTTTAGTAAACACGTTTGTAGCAATTGTCTGAATGTCTGCTGCTGGCATTGCCGGATCAAACACATAGACATTTTTACCAAACTCAGGAGGAGTTAATGCAGCAATCGCAGTAGATAATGCTGATTCTACGCCTCCGCTCACGGATGATACTTTGTAGTAGTATCTAGTATTTGGTGTCAAACCCGTATCCGTGTAGTTGTATGTCGTTATCGCTTCAGTGTTAACTTTGTTGAATATTCCGTCACTAGTAGTGGATCGGTAGACGTTATAGCTTGTTGCGCCGGGCACGGTTGTCCAGGCCATGCTTATCGTTTTTGTAGTCGATGTGCTTATACCGAATTGATCAGGCAGCGTAGTTGCTAAGGCCGCAGCTGACATCGCTGATTCTCCGTCTAAGCCGACCGCTGTAATTTTGTAGTAAAATCCAGAATTTGCGGGCAATCCCGTATCTACAAAGCTGGTTGAGCCAATCGCTGTCGTATTGATCTTGACGAAAGTACCGTTACTTGTTTTCGAGCGGTACACGTTATAGCTGTCTGCACGAGTTACGATTGCCCAACTCAGAGTAACGGAGTTCGTTGTTGTGGCATCGACGAATGGTGCTGCTGGTGTATCCGGTGTACCTAGTGAGGTGTGGATCATGAATGTTTCGTTGACACCTATTGTCGTGCTGGATGCAGTTAAATAGGGACCACTAGGATTCGCAGTATTAACCGAAACATACAATTTTTTGCCACCGATACTTTTATTTGCCTTTATCGCTACATATCCAGTCTCAACTCCGTTGCCATCCTTTAATTTTTCAATATAGAATTTTTCCCAGCTAGTGGTTGTCACTCCAGGTGTAGCTTTTGTTGGTTTTAATGCTTCGGTTTGAATAGTAACACTATTTACTACGTAATTTTCTGTGGTAAGAAACATGTTGTTCGCCTTGGACTTAATATTGATTGAGCCGTCCAGATTTCCATTTGAATCTTTACCGTCAACGATCAAAAATGATTCCGCATCAGCTGCTGTAGTGTTATTAGCTGTACTATCAGCTGTTATCCCATTTGTACCAGAAGCTTTTACCATTTTTGAATTGGCCGACGCAGTGATAGAAGAATAATCTTTGGCGACATACGCATGGGATACATCAGGCATCGTCATGAAAAGGCTTACAACTAAGGATAAAACTAAAATGATAGATAAACCTCTTCTCAGCATTTACACAACCTCCAACGAATGAAATAGTCATGACTTGATACTTTTTCCTGCTATGTAGTTTAAAACGATCCAATATGTGTCGCTTCAACTTACAATTTGTTACAAATCGTATCATTAACTTCAAAATAAACGAATACACCTTTCATTCAGCCGAACGACTTGCATCACGCCACTAAGTAAGCGGTTACATTTCTTTGCCGATCACCCCCCTTTTTCCAAAAATTGAATGCTGTCTCGTTGTTGATATTTTCATCATAAAGAAATTCCGACTAAATTGAAAGCTGTAAACTTAAGAAAAATAGGAGATTAATTTAAGGTATTGGCTAAATTATGCTCATAATACGCTTAAATAGAAAAAGAAAAGCCGCCAATAGATGGCGACTCTCTTCATGACGATGAATCTCAGTACAAAGTGCCGAGCGCTTGAGTTGTAAATGGTAGAAGTTCATTTAACCGGCCTTCACGTATTTTTTTAGCCCATGCAGGATCGGCCAAAAGCGCCCGTCCCGCAGCTACCAGATCAAATTCACGGTTGTTATCGAAAGAGATTTAAGGACACAATTGGAACAATTCCTCCTCCCGCTTGTCTAAAGTAGAAATCACCAAGCAGATCCAAAAACGTTGGGAATGGCTGCTACCATATTAAGCTTGTCGATCTATGAAATCACCTATCAATGGAATCTGGGAGGAAAACAGGAATCTCCCAATGATTTAGCCGGGAGGGTATTGCCTTTGCTGATGAATGGGGTTGTGTCGTTGAAAAATTAAGGAGCTGCCACTGGCAGCTCCTTAATTTTTCGATCATTTAGTTGCCGACAGAAGATTTTTTTCTTTTAGTGAGGCGAACGCTACGAGAATACCAAGCAGCGCAAAAACCGCATCGATAATGAAAGCTGTGTATCGCTCGGTTCAAATCGATAGGCTTCAGCATTTCCAATGTACCGCTTGTGCCCAAGTCAAAAAAGAATTATTGTAATTCTAATTTATCAAATATCTTAATAAATATCTTTGCGATATTACGAGCATCATCAATACCTCTATGGTGTGTCCCATCTAGCTGTAATTTAAGCATATGCAGAGCCCTCTCCATGCCAACTCCGCGCTCATTACCAATCATCTTACCATGTTGATGTTTGATGCTTATATGGTTCTTAATCCATTCTTGACGTACTCTATTCAGCTCACAATCTTTCTTCAGCTGGCTTTTATCATAGAAGCCCCATGAACAAAGGAAGTAGTCCTCCTTTCCGATCCATTCTTGAAACTTGCCGATTGCTTGTGGAAAGTAAGGTGCAGCATTTACATTTTCCTGAGTAATGGACGTAAGTTCCTTGCAAAAATCAGACAGCCACGGATGAACCTTTGGCTTGATAAACGTTTGAAACTCATCAACGAACTCAAGCTTAGTATTCATCTTCACTGCACCAATCTCAATAATTTCATTCTGCTTTGTTCGGTCATTCTCCCAACATGTTGCTTCTAAATCAAAAATGATATAGTTCATAAATATCACATTCCATTCTCTCCGCTATTTTTACTTATTTTATATTTTTCTTGGGGTGAATGCATGTGAAATAACAGTTGAATAAAAACTTTCCAAACAGAATTTCAGAGAATGTTAAATGAGCGTTTTGGTCATTATAAAATCTATTTGTTCATCATCACCCATAAAGAAAGTGTGGGCCCCTGTTTGAGCAAAACCCATTTTAGTATAAAAGGCAATTGCGCTCTCGTTTTTTTCCCAAACCCCCAGCCAGATCTTCTCCTTCTTCCGTTCTTTCGCTATCTCTATAGCTTTATTTATTAGATATTTACCAAGCCCCTGCTTATGAAATTTTTTCCTTATGTAAATCCTCTCGATTTCAAGTGAATCATTGCCCATTCTTTCCGTTTGAGCCTCATTGATGTTTAGCTTCAAATACCCGGCAATTTCCTCATTCGAATAAATAAAATAAAATTCCGAAGAAAGATTCGATAACTCTTTTTCTAATTGTTTTAGGTTAAATGCTTTTTCCAAGTAGACGTTCATATTTTCAGGCGAATTGTCATTTTTAAATGTCTCATTATAGGTTTCAAGACCAATTTCTTGAAGTAATACTAAATCTTTGATTGTGCAGTTTTTAATAATTATAGTCATTTCACTTGTTCTCCTTTTACTGAATCAATAATTTCTCTTACTTCCCTTTTTTACAAACTCCCAGTCTTTTTCTACATTTTTTCTGACTCTTTGCAGCAGGTCAAAAATCGTTTCGGCTTCACTCTCAGAGAATCCAGATAGTGCGACGAGATTGGAATAATCATTTTCCTTTTTTATAAAAGGGTAAACCGTCTTCCCTTTCTCTGTAGGAAATAGTTTTTTAATTTTTTGGTTATATGGATCATCATGCTTTTCAATAAATCCATTAATCTCCAGTTTCTGTATAGCGCGAGCAGCTGTTGTCCGGTCTACTTTTATCATCTCAGCTAACTTTTCTTGAATAATTCCTGGATTTTCACATATTCGCACGAGGTACAAGTACTGTCCTTTTGTAAGGTCATATTGTTTAAATTCGATATTGCTTATAGAATCCAAAGCCCTAGCAATCATTCCAACCTCACGAAGAATTTCCTTCATAATAGCAACTCCACTGATATTTTATTTTTCAAACGTCATAAAAAATAGTACATTATTTTTGTTGTATTTACAACAAAAATTATAGCCGCTTTGACATACTAAACTTATCGTTCATTCAATTCAAAAAGAAGAACTGCATTGCTGCTGTCCCATAAGCAGATTCTTGATGATATCATTACTGAAGGCTACAGCGAAGAAAGAAATAAATGGAAATTATCCATCTAAACTCCCTGTAAATGGACTTTCAGGGAATTTATAAAGAAAAACTCCCGTTAATTTGACCGGATTCAGAGAATTCTCATGAAATCGGTGCAAATACAGGGAGTTTTTCCTGTTAAATGGATCTAACAAGCTTCTGAAGTCAAATTAGAGGGAATTTTTTCCTTAATCTGACCATAGAAGCATATATGCACTCCTCATTCCTATTCCCAGTTCAGAATCCGGGTAGCAAGAATAGCCAGATCCTGAATGTCTACCTTGCCGTCGCCGCTCAGATCGAACTGCTGCCACGAGCTCCAGTCGGAATCCGCGGACGACTTGCCGTAGGCTTGAGCCAGCATCGCCAGATCACCGATGCTGATCTTGTTGTCATTGTTGAAGTCGCCGCCGATCGGTTTGATTACCGAATCCAGGAACGTCTGCAGCGCCGTCTGCAGTTGTGCTGCAGCCAGATCCACAGCCGCCTGATCGGCTGCCGGGTTATTCGCGACCGCCTTGGCCTGATCGATCGCAGCCTGCAGCACTGCCTTCGAGCCTGTCGGATAATTACCAACTCCGCTGCCCTCCGACGCTTGGTCATGCTTCGCCTGGGCGTCCGCAATCAACGCATTCAGAGCCGTCTTATCTACCACCGCCTGCTGCTGAATGCTCAGGCTGTGGCTTGTTCCGCCGACCGTCGTCTCAACGCCGTTTGCATCCGCCGTAACCAGCTTGCTGAGCAGGATCGACGTATTCCCTACCGATCCCGGCTTCGCCCGCAGGGTCAGCTTCAACAGATCCCCGTTCGGATCTGTTTGCTTTACGCCAAGATGAACGCCCAGAACGCGCAGCTTGCCGCCCGCCTGTTTGTGATCAATGATGACAAATTGCCCATCGGCCATCGTGACAGGATCGGATGCCAGTTCCAGCATCGTCGGATCGAACTCGAAGATCAGATCCTGCGCCAATACTCCGGACTCCAAATTCTCCCCGCTGTAGATCAGCTCGAACGTTTCACCAGGCTGTACCGTGGCCGGTGCCGTTAGCTTGATCTTGCTCTGGGTATTCGGAGCCATCGTCGGAATAGCGATGTCGTTCCTCATGGAAGGCAGCTTAGCCTCGTCGCCTAGATAGAAACTGGCGAATCCCATCTGATCATAGCCGGTGTTCTTGTTCGCCACGCCGTTGCGATACATCGGGTCGTGCATCAGCGTGCGGATGCCGTACTCAGTCGGCGACAAGGTCGTGACGATGGCCAGACGGTTATTGCTGGCCCGGAGAATGAGCTCCTCGCGCCAGTCTCCAAACATGTCGGCCTTGAGTGTAGGTGTGCTCTTATTGCCGGTCGACGTAAGGCCGGTCGCGAGGTATGAGGACGTCGCGAAGGTCAAATCGTTGACCGTGTTAATGGTGGCGCTGTTGACAGCCATGGCCGTCAGGCCGCCACCGAACCAGATGGCGTTCTGGCCGCTGCCCAGGTTTCGACTGCCGTTCAGGAGCTCGCCGGTGATCATGCTCCTGGCACCGTTCTGCGAGTATCCCTGCGCACCGGGCCAGCGGTTAGAGAAGTTGCCGGCCACCGCGCCCTCGGCGTCAGTACCTGCGTATACGCTGAAGATGAGCGAGTTTTCATAAATAATCTCGCCCTGCTCGTTCAGCCGCTTGCCCTTCATCGGGTCGTGTGCCTCCGGACCGGGCATCCAGCCGTAATGCTTACCGTTACGTATGTCGTCCAGCATGTGCTCCTCGCTGCCGGACCACATTCTGATGTTGTTATCCTTGGCTACCGGGAGCAGCGCGCTGCGGTCGCCGTGACGGAGCGGAGCCCACACGTTCAGTGGATTGTTCCGGACCGCGTCGGTGGCGAACTCAAAGCTGTCAACAACCGGAGGAATGCCGTTCTGCCCCTCGATTGTGGGCATGATGTCGCCGTTGAGTACCTTGGGCAGGATCATGGTCTTGTCGGCATTCAGGCCGAGGACCATGGCTTTCATCACGATCTCATCCCGGCCGTCGCCGTCAAGGTCTGCGGATTGGGTTTGATGATTGCCTCGGTTCTGGTAATCATAGGCCGTGCCGCCAAGCGCCCAGTACCGCGGATCGGCCGAGTCGAAACTAGCCTGAAGGTTGACCTTGCCATTCACGATGTTGTAGGCGGCGAAGGTCGTCCTTGCATAGTAGCCACGCTGGGAAACAGCGTAATTGTTAACGCCGTCAAGTGCGGCCACGACGCCGAGGTAGCGGTTGGCGCGGTTGCCTTGTGCGTCGCCCCATACAGCCGCCTTCCAGGGATGCTCAAGCCAGTAGGCTTCTTTCTCGGCCATTATCTGCGCTTTATAATCACTAGACGAATTGCCAGCGCCGGGGCCAGGGAAGGCCAGATAAGAGAAATTGCCGCGCTGGGATTCTGGCGTCATGGCCCAGTTCTCGCCGTCGACGCTGCCCTCATATGGGAACGGATATTTGGCGCTGTCCACGAGCACGCCCTTGCCAGCTTTGGCGTCCCATTTATAGGCAGAGAAAAACTCCTGATCGTCTTTAGCGGGGCCGATCGGGCCAACATGGTATGTCTTAATCCACCGTTTAACAGCCGGATCATTGACTCCGTCATTGCCGCCCCCGGCTATCGGGCTGCGGTAGGAGATGGTGAAGTTGTTAAGAAGAGACCAGTAGGTGTCAAGGGCTTGTTCGTTGCCAGTGGCAAAGTATTCTTTAAACTTGTCCGTGGTGGCGTTCAGACCATCCTGGCCGCCCACGACGGTATTAAGGGTGTCCTGATATTTGATGGACTGCGACTCTTCGTCCCAGTTGCCGATACGGGTGCCTAGGGCGGTCTTGAGCATCAGCTCGGCCTTGCCGTCACCGTCAAAGTCTTCGCAGAACAGGGTGGTCTCGTGGTCGTTGCCCGCTCTCACGTTATAGCCCATGTCGACGCGGAACAGCAGGGTACCGTCCAGCTTGTACACGTCTATGTACTCTGGAGCGGTTGTGGTGTTACTTCCACCGAATATCGGTTCGGAGTACATGGGGTCTTGCTGGGTACTACGCCACTTAACGACGATCTCGTATTCGCCGTCTCCGTCAAAATCTCCAACCGTCATGTCATGGGTGGAGTAAGCGGCACTTTGTGACGTATATATCGCGCCGGTGCTGGTTTTCGCATAGGGGAGCTTGGTGCCTTTGTCCAGTTCCTCGACGTACTTTATGAACTTCGCTTCCAGCTCAGTGTACAGGGCGTCGCTGATGATGCGGTCGGTCCCGAGGGAATTGGTCGGCTGCCAAGTTTCATGGTTGTACCCGTTAAGTTTATCGACCCATCCGCTCAGATCTGTAACGCTGACCGGGGTCTTGTTGTCATGGGGCTCGCGGAAAGCCCTTAGCAAATCCATGTCGACGACGTACCAGTGCTGGCCCCCCGTACCGGGGATAACCATGTTAGCCGTGGTCAGATTGGTGCCCGGGCCGAACCTGTAGCCGCGGTAGGTGAAGTGCGCGAGCGGCACGGGGTCCGGAGCCGGCTTCATCGGAATATAGTGAACAGCGCCCCTGTTGGCCTGCCCCGAGCTTCCCGCCAAGGCCGACAGCATGGGGACGGACTGGCCCTGCCTCAATCCCTCAACGCCGCCTATGACCGGCGCCACCTCATAGATGGAAGTTATGAGGCCATTCGGGTCGGTGTAGTTAGAAGGAGTGACGTTTTCTTTCACAATGCCGGGGTTTGTCGCGTAATTGCTCTCGGGCTTTACATCCCGGGGCGTGATCGTGGTAATCTTCATAAAGTCCGCGTCACCGTCTTTGCGGTAGACATTCCAGGAAAGACCATCGGGCTCGTTTCCAAGGAAGCGCCAGCTCAGAAATATGCCTTCTGGGATCTGGGCAGCGACCAGGCCTCGTGTCAGATACTCCATCTGACGTAGACTAGGCGCCGCATGATCAGCCGAGGCCGGGACGCCGAAAACGAACAGAGATAGGCACATGGCCAGCGCTAGGGACAGAGATACGAGTTTGTGCAGTGTCTTTTGCATTTTTTGCTTTCCTCCCTCTAAAAGGTTGATAGATCAAAAATATGATACAAAATGTATCTGAATATAGCTTATGAAGACATACTCTCCAATGTCTCAGGGTATCTGTGTGTCTACATTTTTTCGTTTCAATCATCATTCATTGTGCTTCAAACGATTTGTGCTTAGTGCTGATTTCATGTAATACTTTTAATAGTTTTCCGCATTACCGTTGATAGCCATTCATACACGACAGATTTGCAACCATTCGATTCCCCCTTCCTGATTCCATTTCGTCTTAAACCACCAGATTCGCTCCGGGTAATCCCACCTTACACCACGTGTCAGGCAAGGGGTAGGCTAAAAATCATACCTTTTTGTTCAAAAAACAGAGGTGTTAGTCCGTCGTTATTCGGAATCTATACGTCAAGCTCCTATTGGTCTATATTAGAAATAGGAGATAATCGAAAAAAGGAATAAAACCAATCATGAACCTTTTAAAAGAACTATATGCAGAACGGAGAACGTACGCACCTGTAACCGAATCGCATACGCATAACTATGCGCAATTAATCGTCCCCATGGATGGGGAGATGTCGATACAGACCCAATCGCAACGGCTGCGGCTTACATCGGATACATTATTTCTCGTGCCGCCGAATTGCGAGCATATATTTTGCTCGAACGGTCATCCGAACTCTTTCATCGTGCTCGACATTCCTTCTGAAATGCTCCCAACGACAGGGATTTCCGCTCCTAACGAAGGTATGGTGTATTCGGTGACAAACGAGTGGCGTGGTATCCGTAATCTGCTGCACAGCGAGCTCGAAAATGCACCGGAAAGTAGAGAAGGTGTTCGTTCGCTCTTCCCTTACATTTCACGGCAACTAACGAAGAATCCCAGCCTGCCTGCTTCTATCCAATACATTCACGAACACTTTGCCGAATCCATCACCGTCGAGCAGCTTGCTGCTGTGGAGCACTATAACAGGACGCACTACAGCGAATGGTTTCGCAAAATGACCGGAAGCTCTCCGTCAATGTATATTCAAAAAGTGCGCCTTACGAAAGCGAAGGAATTGCTTCTTCACACGGATTGGCCGATTCTTCATATTGCTATGCAGGTCGGCTTGGAGCATCAGGCTTCCCTAACGCGGCTTTTTCGGCGATTAGAGGGGACAACTCCTAGACAATACCGTGAGGGTATTCGATCAAGCGAATAGCCGTCATTGGGTTAAACCGTTACAGTTATCCAGACAAAAGCCTTCAGCAATCCTTTCGTACAATTGATTACATGCCAACGCAATCGAGCAATCACAATTGTATGATAAGGAGAGCAAGACACATGATAGCTATAGAAGATTTCGACAGGCTGGACATGCGAATCGGCACGGTCATTGAGGCGGAGTCATTCCCAGAGGCGCGCAAGCCAGCGATTAAGCTGCGCATCGATTTCGGCGATCTGGGCATTAAACAATCGTCCGCACAGATAACACGCCGCTATTCACCTGAGTTGCTTATCGGCAGACAAGTTGTCGCTGTTGTCAATTTCCCGTCCAGGCGTATTGCCGGGTTTAAATCCGAGGTACTCATCTTAGGCGGCATCCCCAGCGAAGGAGATGTCGTGCTTCTGAAGCCCGATCATCAAGTACCGAATGGATCGCCGATCCATTGAAAAAAGATCGTTTCATCCCCAAAGAGGTTGAAACGATCTTTTTATATTACAATTCCATTATCTCACTGTTATTGTCCCAAAATACATATACATACCGCAGTGAAATTTATAGGTACCCGGTTTTAAATCTTTTAATGTAATGAAATTATCGCCTTTTTCCAAATAGACATCTATCCCTAAATCAGGAGAGGCTACACTTTTAATACAAGTAAAACCGCTTTTCTTTTTGAAATTCAGCTTTGTTGGCACACCAGCCTGAACCTCGATATTGGCAGGATAAAAGCCGTTATCCTTCACATTTATCGTAGCAACTTGAAATCCATCTTGTTGAGTAACCACGGGTTCTTCGGCTGATGACTCCGGCTGCTGAAAATAAAATAAAGCAAAGATAAAAAGACAAATCATTAGGACTCCCGATACAAGACCTATCCTTGAGAACTTGGACATACGATTCTTCATGCCAGTATCCCCTCTCACTTCATTATTTTGCATAAAAAAATCAACCTAGCCAATGAGCGGCAAGGTTGATTATACACCTTTTCATGAAATTAGAGTGTCTCTCTAGTGCTAATAGTATGAATGAATAATGAAAATTTAGTTTCAATCTGATGAACTATAGGATTGATTGCTGATATTTTAAAAAAATACTCGTTCCCCTAACCAAATTGCCCCCAATACAAACGCCACTATTGATCCTGCATAAACGGCATGCTTTGAAAATTTCCAACGGTGCAACAGCAGCAACAAAGGGAATAGAACCCCAACAATTGTAATTTGAACAGTTTCGATGCCAAGGTTAAAGCTGATAAGAGCCGTAGCGAGCTGCGCTTTCGGAAGGTTCATTTCTACCAATAAATCGGCAAAACCCATACCATGAATTAAACCAAACAAAAAAGTAATGACCCAACGATAGTTAACCTGTTTACGTACAACATTATCGACGGCTACAAAACAGATGCTAAGCGCAATCATAGGCTCGACAAACCATGCCGGCACATGAATAATTCCTAATACAGTCAATGTTAATGTAATACTATGAGCAATCGTAAAGGCGGTAATCATGGAAGCATACTGCTTAAACTTCTGACTAGCGATGATTAGCGAAAACAAGAATAAAAGATGATCATATCCACCTAAAATATGCTCCATTCCTAGATTAAAAAATGAATACCAACCTGACATTTTATTTCCTCCTTGTTCTGATTGCTTAAACCCGTGGAAGTAAGCAAATATGCTTTAATTCTATAAGATCATTATTAAATGAAACTATCATTTTTGTTAACCTACTGTTAAACCTATTACAAATCTAAAAGAAGCGACGATAAAGTTCTTGTCGACATTCTCCGCGAAGTTGAGCATATTTTCGTTGTCGATGCTTTGCGGCTTTGTATATGGGCTAAGAGCTCAATGCGACACCTATTCCGAATTATTCGGGCCAGGTGTCGCATTTTCGTTCTCATAACAAGTTATATTAATTAAAAACCGTAAGCTGCTTCTTTCCTTTCCCGAAGATCGGAATAAACTTCCGTTAATAATACAGTATCTTCAACTAAACGTTCAATTCGGAAAATGACATCATCATTTATAATTTCTTTGAGATGAAAATCTTTTTCTTCTATGAATACATATGTTTGAACGATTTGTGCTTTCATATAAGCCAAAATTGGCTTCAAATGGTGTTCCGCAACCAAATAATGTTTGGATGAACCTGCGGTTATAAGCATGGACAATACCTTATCGCGCAATGCATCCACGGGCAACAAATCAAAAAGGTTTTTCAAGGTACCGGGAATAGATGCCTGAAAAATAGGTGCTCCAATTACAATGGAATCCGCTTCCATCACGCTTCTTGTAACATAACCCGTATCGCCTGCATACTCCATATAATTTCTGCCATCGCTAAATTGAACCTGATAATCAGCTAAATCAATAATATTTGTCTCCACATCCGGATATTTCTCAGCGAAAGCTTTCTGATATAATTAATAGCTGTTCTTGTTTTTGATCCCACGACCGAAGCAGATAAGAGAACAATCTTCATTTTTTACACCTCCGCTGTTTTTCTCGATGTATATTTTTTGACTGCGGGCAAAATCTCATTGCCGATAGTTTCGATCATGCTCCGTATTTTTTCAAAAGGTACGCCGCCGAAATCCACTTGCGCGAGATAACGCTGATGGCCTAATTGTTCATGCTGATAGAGGATTTTTTCAATAATTAACTGCGGACTGCCGACATTCAATACATTACGGGCATCGGTGCTTTGTGCAAACAACTGCTTCGAAAAGCCTTGTCCGTTTGTCAGCCTTATTCCTTCATTGAGATGAGGATAAAATTCCTGAAGAGCTTGTTGAGTCGAATCGGATGAATAAAAGAGACCAGTGGTACCAACCGGTAGCGTGGCGGGGTCGAAACCATTCGCTCTGGCCGTTTCACGAAATGCGTCGATCGTATTCTTAAATACGCTGGCAGGGCCAGCCAGCATAGCCGTCATCATTGGAACGCCGGCGTAGCCTGCTTTTATTGCGCTTGCAGGCGATCCGCCAACAGCGCGCCAAATCGGCAGCCATCCATGTAATGGTCTGGGAATCACACTGGCATTATTCAATGGTTTTCGAAATTGCCCTTCCCAAGTAACGACTTCTTCCTTGTTTATTTTAGTTAATAAATCGAATTTTTCTTCAAATAATTCCTCGTAATTTCTAAGATCGTAACCCAATAATTCAAATAAGCCAACGCGAGATGCGCGGCCGGCAATGATTTCTGTGCGCCCCTTGGAGATCAAATCAATCGTTGCGAAATCCTCGTACACCCGAACTAGATCCGATGTGCTTATGATCGTGGAGGAGCTTCCGATTTTCATTTTTTCTGTGGCCTGAGCTATGGCTGACAGAACAACCGTATGCGCTTGGTTACGAAATAGCTCTGGTGACTTTCCCCAACGCTAAAAAAGTCAACACCCGCTTGCTCAGCCAACTTTGCCATTTCAATGATTTCAAGAATGCGTTGCTCGGCAGATATACGTCTTCCAGTATGGGGATTAGGGAGATGGTCCCCTAATGTATATATGCCGAACTCCATGCCTTTACTCGGATCAATCCTGTACTTATCCAATATTCTCACCTCTGTTTAATGTGATTCACAATTCATTATTTCATTTATGGGAGGAAATGATACAAAAGAACTATATTGGAAAAGACGAATTATCAATCGAACATCCTAAAATTAACTGCAACCCTTCTCTAATAAATTTCGTCATAGATATCGAATACAACATAGAGAGGCAGGACGAATAGCCATGTTAAAAAGAACGATTGCATCCACCGCTATGGCAGCCGTGTTACTGGCCCCAGTCTTGATTGGAGCCCCGGTTCAAGCCATTGAAAATACATCTAGTCATACCGTAGTCAAAACATTCTCCCTTTCTGCGAACACAGGGGAATCATCTCCGTATCTAGAAGATGGCAATCTTATGGTGCCGGTTCGCGAAATCGCTCAAGGGCTCGGCTGGGATGTCACATGGGACGGGAAGTCCCAAGAAATAAAGCTCGTTAAAGGAAATAGTATCATCCGGCTCGTTCCGAACAGGATCCACGGAACAATCGGCGATTTCGAGCCGTTTTTGCTGACGACACCTGTTGTATTAAAGAACGACATTTCCTTCGCTCCTCTCAGAGTATTAGCTGCCAGAATGGGGGCGGAAACGTTGTGGGATTCCAAAAGTAGTATGGCGTCTATCGCGATTCCAAATGAACTGCAGCAATCTCACCTTAACTTCGATTTCAGCAAAGATAATGAAGGATGGAAAACCGGCGTCGCCGATCTCCCGGTCGCCTATCAAGACAAGGACTACCGAATAAACGCTAAAGTGGATACGGTTAACCTGAACGATGGCACAGAAATACATGGCATGATGTTAAGCGGAATGAACCGCAGCGACGATCTGTTCATGTTTATGTCCAAAAAGCTTGACAGCCCAGCGGGTTTGAAACCGAATACGGAATACGAAGTGAAATTACGTTTCGACATGGCCACCAACGAGGCTGAGAGCTCCATGGGAATCGGCGGCGGTCCCGCTTCTTCGGTATATGTGAAAGCCGGCGTTGTGGACCGAGAGCCTTCTGTCATAGAAGACAGTACTTATGCGAACACGCCTTACTATCGCCTGAACCTCGACAAAGGCAACCAATCGACGGATGGTAAAGAAGTAGCTCTCCTTGGAAACATCGCCAAACCGGACGCTGAGAAAAGTGGATTCCAGCTGAAAACCTTCGAACGTTCGTTCAATGTAAGAAGTAACGCTGCCGGCGAATTATACGTCATAATCGGCACGGATTCCGGCTTCGAAGGGTTGCAGACGATCTATTTCACTAACATCGATTTGACACTCGTTTCTAAAGGTTAACATATCTCATCGTTCTCAATAGATAAGAGAAAGATCGTTCTCCCGCCTTCTCGGCTGGTCAGAACGATCTTCTTATATTCGAAGGGTCACCTCCATTATTTATTGACACCCATAAACTTAACTGCTATATTTCTATAAAACATACTATTCCTATAAGAATTATAAATTTGGAGGTGTTTCATTCTTATGAAACCATTGAAATCTCGTAAGCCCTTGCAAATAGCCGTTTTAACAGCTGTCCTCCTATCCTCAGTAGGCACAATAGGCAGTGCGTCCGCAGCAAGTGATTCAGCAGTCTCATACAAGCAGTTTTTGAATGATCAGTATGCCATCACATTGTCAGACTCCATATCAAAAGGCGATTTCGTTATCGCTGTGAACCGCATCTTGAAAGCGGAAGCGAAAGATCAGACCAATGTATTTACAGACTTACAAAAGGACAGTCCTTATTACAATGCTGCACTTGCTTTACACGAAAAAGGTATTCTATCCGAAGGCAAACTGCAGGGTGATCAGCCGCTTACCCAGCTGCAAGCGACTTTCATAGCTTTGAAAGCCTCCGGCTTGAAAGAACTCGCCTACACCTATCCCAAGGATAAAATCAAGGCCGCTCTCGCTAAAGTACATATTGATTACGATCAAAACAATCAATTAACGCTGCAAGCCGCCCAAGAGCTGGCCGCCGCAATTGATACTGGTCTTGTCTCTTCTGGTTTTGAAGCGAATGCTGCGGCTAGCCAAAGCTTTGCTAGCGAACTGCTTAGTAAAATTCTGACTTTCAACGGACAATACAAGCATTTTATTGGAACAACTTCCGATGATGATATTTTCCGCAAAATTAACGATGCCTGGCGTACGGAGGATCTAATCTCATCCACAGATTTGCGTTCTGTCTTCGATGAAGCCTTGAAAAAGAATCTCATTACTGGCTACAATCTGAAGGATTCTCGTTTCGATGCAAACTTTGATCCAAAGCAATCTCTCACCTATGGACATTCTGACATTACGCATGCGATTCAGTTAATAGGATTGCTGCGCAGCGAGAACATACAGGCAAAAGTACAGCTGGAGCCCAAAACGTCTGCCTTTATTTATCTGAAAGAATGGGGCGAGCCGACACAATCCGACGATTATCAAGTCGTCCAAATCGAGAACGGCAATTTCATCGCCTATGCCAAGGAATACGACATTGAGTTCGAATTCGATAACGCTGAGCAAAAGAACAAGTTCCAACAGGTCATTTTCCAATACGCTAAAAAGAACAGTAATGACCAAACAGGACTCATTTTTTCTTCCTGGTGGCAGCCACTCTACTATTCATTATCCGATGTGAAAGACTATAAAGTGATCGCTAACAATAAAGTCAGTAAAGGCCATTATTATGCACAGTCCTTCTCACTCAGCGATAAATCTGACGAAGTTGTTGCTGGGCTAAAGAAAATTAACCCTAGCTTGAACGTCGACTCCTATAAGTTCTGGGTGGACGAACCTTTCTACAATTATCTGCTAGGTGAGTATAAATAAAAAATAAAACAGTTGCCCGGGATTCCTATTCTCCCGAGCAACTGTTTTTTTACAAACACTCAAATCTCTCTCATATACATGTTCTGATCCTGCAAACGAATCAGTACTTTGCCGAAACGTCCCCCCTCCTCGATGACTACTTTGCCGGACGGATATGCTTGCTCCAAATAGTCAGCAATTATGTTCCGATTCCGTTCATCTACAGGCAGCCGGTGATGGTGCAACCAAGTCAGCGCTTCTTGCAGCGCCGCTTCTCTGGAGACTTCCGTCGTTTTCGTTTCCCGCGTGATTAGCGATTCGTAGGCATAGCCTTTAAGATACAGCAGATGCTGCAAATATCCCATTTCCATATGTTTCGTATGGAAGGGCTTGCCGGTGACGAGCGGCCAGATTTCATTCACTAGGCTGTTCTCTGGAGAACTTGCCGGCATACTGATATAACAAAACTTCCGAGCACACTTAAGTATCTTTTCCACGCTATCCCAATTGTGAATGACCGGGCACATTGAGACAAAGACAAGATCGAAGGACTGACTCCAGCCTTTGGTCTGCACGTCGATCTCTTCAAACAGTTCGGGTACAATATTCACTTTGTCTTCGGCGAACTTCGAGATGTTTTCTTCCAACAACTCGACCAGAGGAAGTGAGGACTCTACAGCGGTTACACGGGCTCCCCGCTCCGCAAACGGCACTGAAAACACTCCCGAAGCAGCCCCAATATCCAAAATGGAGGCGTTTTCGAATCGAACCCCTTGTCCTTCAAGCCAATTCATGACTCGTTTGGTGCGTTTTCTTCCCTCTTCGTTAAACGATTGTTCGTTGAAAGACTTGGCCTTATGGTCAAAAGATCGGGCAGGATCGACTCCCGCCTTTTGCATCTTGTTTAATATCGTATTGGAATCGTCTTTCCAAGCTTTTTCCCAAATAGCCGCATCAAAAAAATTGTTCATGATCGTTCCTCACACTTTCTATATAGTATATGGACTTTCCTAAAAGGACAGCAGTCCTAACCTGCCGCCTGTTCATGTTGCGGCGACTTCTCTTTACGGAGGAAAAGACCGAGTACGACCGCAATAAGGGCGATGAAGACGCCGATCCAGAACGCATTATGGATACCGGCTGCCAGCCCTCTGGCTATTTCCGCTGGAGACTGAGGATCGCTCGCTCCGCTCAAGTACTTTTTCTGTCCACCTGACATAATACTGATGTACAGGGCAGTACCGATTGCGCCGGACACCTGCTGCAGCGTATTCAAAATCGCTGTCCCGTGCGGGTGCAGATGGTTCGGCAGTTGATTGAGCCCAGCTGTCTGTGCGGGCATCATCACTAGCGTGATGCCAATCATCAGCGCGATGTGCACGGCGACGAGGAAGCCGGTGCCCGTCGTTTCGTCGAACCGGGTAAATAGCCACAGTGAAGCGGCGGCAGCAGCATGCCGGTCCCAATCGCTTGAATAATCCGGCCTACCAGCAGCACGCCGAAATCCGGCGACATCGCCGAGATGGCCGTACCGACGAAGAACAGACTCATCGCCGACAGAAACATTTGCCGGGTCGTGTACCATTGCTGCAATACCGCCGTCACCGGAACGAGCACACCAACGACGAGCAAATAGGCGGTGGCAAGCCATTGAACCGTCGTCGCAGACACGCCGAACGATTTCATCAGTTCGGGGAGGGCATTGCCCATTAGCGTCTCGTTCAAAGCGGCAACGAACATCCCGATGATCAGTGCGAACATGATCGGACCGCGCTTTACATTTTTTATATCTATCATCCGTTTCTCCTCCAAGTCTCTACATTCAGTTCAAATTCAACTATTATAGATCGATAATATCTATAATTATAACAAAAAAAAAGAATTGATCCTTTACGGATCTTCATTATCCTTAATTAAAACGCAAGAAGTGCATCACTTCTTGTTTACTTCGTGACTGCAACGTTTGAACGCCTCATCCAATACAGACTGAATCGTATGTTCCCTCAAGTATTGGTGCAGATGCTGTTCCGCGCCGTTCATAACTTTCTCAACCAAACATTCATTTTTTCCCGGTCGTTGCTGATCTTGCTGGGGAGCCCCCTCTTCCGCTAACAACTGATGCTGCCGCGAACTCGAATTCGAGCATTCGAATAGCTGTTGTCTTCCTTCAATCACTTGAATCACATCAAAAAACGTAATCTGATCCGCCGGTCGTCCAAGCTCGTAACCGCCGTTCACTCCTGTCACAGCACGTACGATTCCATCCTGCCTTAGCTTAGACATGATTTTGGATAAATAGCTTTCAGAAACACCAAGTGCACCAGATAACTCCTTGATCCCGACGTTGTTGCAACGCTCCGAGTGTCCCAGATGCATTAAGGCGTGCAGGGCATAATCTGTACTTTTGGAGAACTGCAAGGTTTCCTCCTCCCTCCTCAAAATTATCATTATTATGGATCTTCATTATCTATAATATTGGATTCAATTCCAAATCGCAATGTCTTTCTTGTTTCTTGCGGTCTCGCCCTCCTTATATTGCCCGGCTGAGCGTTAGGCTGGGAAGACATCTTCAATATTCGAACGTTCAGCCGGGCAAAATTGGAGGAATTCCTCTCTTGCGACAGTCTTTAAATCAGAGTAACTCCAGAGCTTTCAATAAGGCATATTCACTTGATTTGGCGCCTTCTTGAGAATAATGCGCATCCGGAAACATTGGAGCCAAATGATGATATCCAGGGTATACATGTAATTCAACTAAGACACCGTCAAATGCTAGTTGTTTTGCAAATAATATAGCTTCATCTATGAACAAATCAATGCTTCCTATGCTTATATAAGTGGGTGGTAAACCAGCAAGTGATTTTGCGCGCGCAGGCACATAATACTCGCTTGTCCCCTCTTGGCCGGGCTCATGTCCTAGTACCGATTTCCAGCCGAAATAATTGCTGTTTCTTGTCCAAACGAACTCGCCGGCATATGGATGCTCTGGCGAAATACTCGTTCGATCATCGAGCATTGGGCTGCGCAGTCTTAGATGATGGATGTCGAATTCTTTCTGATCCCTAACATACAGGGCTAGTCCCGCCGCTAATCCACTACCAGCGCTGCTGCCCGCAATAGCTACTTTCTGAGTATCTATCGCTAATTCCTCGGCATGTTCAATGCACCATTTTAGGCCCGAGTAACAGTCTTGCAATTGACTGGGCTGAATATGTTCCGGTGCTAGACGATAGTACACAGATACGCAGCAAAAACCATGCTGCACAGCTAGTAGCGCGTTCCCTCGGCGATCAACGACCGGACTGCCCAAAACCATTCCCCCGCCGTGAATCGAATAATATAACGGCATCTTACTGTACTTTGATTCGCGGGGCTTAATAATTTCTATGCGAATATCGGGACCGCCAAAATAACTTGGCACCGACCTTTCTTCGAATGTGACAGGAAACAGCTGCGTTACATCGATTTGCGGCAGCATTTTTGATTGATTTATCCGTGATTCCATTAGTGTAGTTTCGGAAAGATCGCTTGTCGGTATTAGATCAATCGCGCGAATAATCTCGGGATCGATCAGATGCCTGCTTCTGTTTTTTGGTTCGTTCATCGTTACCGTTTCCTCGCTTTCTTGATGTTGGGTCCAGTATTCCCCGTCTGAATTGATTTCAATAGTTACATTTTTCTCCTGCGGCATTGATTCCTCGTCCGCTTATGTATTATTCTAAAGAACATAATAAGCTATTAAAATGAAAACAATAACTTAGAATCATTTTCGACATAAAAAAACACTGATGAAAAAACTTCACCAGTGTCGTTTGCTACTTATTTCGAGAATAAACAATTTTCTTAATGGTTTCAATGGAGAGAAAATAGTCCTTAGCAAGCTGTTCAATATTGCTCTTAGTCTTGAAAGCGTGTCTAATAGCGGCATTTCGGTGATCTATCCACTGCCTTCCGCCACTTAAGCTTCCCCAATGATTATATTCCTTCTCCTGCTTAGGAATATAAATCGTCTCACCCTGGACATATTGTTGAATTTCCATAATCAGCTTTTCGGGTAATATTTTTTTGGCATTCGTATATTTCATTCCGCTTCACTCCTTATTTTGGATAATAAGGTGCAAAGCCAAAATATTAGAAAAGTTTATTCAGCGTTAGATAAAATTCCGCCCCATGCAAAGTAACGCCTCTCTAATACTGGCTTTGCATGAGTGTAAGAAGTCACAGACAATCTCAAGAGATTCTCCATCAGTAAAGCACCTCCTTTTATTTTGTCAGTATACCATATTTCAAATGAATTCGCCTGGATAGAAAGCAATCTCCCATCAATCTTTAGAAAGGCCATTTGTATTTTGCAATACAATTCTCCATCCGTCCGGATCACATATAGTGATTCCATTCCGCTTCCAATAAGGGTTTTCGGGTTCTACTTCGTAATAGCCCATCGAAGCTAGTCTAGACACGATTCCATTCCTAAGTGCTAGTACTGGAATGTAAAATACTAATAAATTATCTTCTGATGGAGGCAAAATGGGAGTTGCATTAGTATGTTGAGTAAATTCCAAATGATAATGAACACTTGGCATACCAAACATAACACCATCATAACCATCATGATTTGTAAATGAACCTACAATTTCTAGACCAAGACCTTTATTATAGAATTCAATAATCTTTTCTAGTTGGTGTGTAGGTCGAGCTACACGAAATTGTGTTGCAGGGAATTGTTCTGACCACTCATTATTCATATAGTCCTCCAAATTATTAATGGATTTCAGTGATTGGCGAATCGATGCGCCAGCCCTTTCCTTCAACGAAACGGACCTTAATGTCCTTTTGTTCCACCTGGTTGTTCCCTACTGGCACTGTATAGTGGTAGGTCTTCTCATCGATAGAGTCCTTCAACAAAACGGCTGTGGAGTCTCCCCAGCTCATAAGAGAACCGCCATCCGCATTCACCTGGGCGAGCTTGTTGTCAACCTCAATGTAATCACCAGCCTGAACAAGCTGATTCCAGAAAGCTGCCACCTGTTCCGACGTGTAGATCTTTTCCAAAAAAGCGATGAGCTTCTCCTTCGAATTTAAATCGTCCCCCATCCAACGAAACTCATGCTGCTTACCTTTTACCGTAAAGGTCTTCACAGGTCCTTCAGGATGCTGGGTGCCACCGCGGCCTACGACCCAGTAGAGCTTCTGAGCTAAGCCGGCCAGTTGTACAGCTCGCTTCGGATTCATATCCGTTAATTTGGTGAAGGGATCGGACTCCACAATCACAGCTTGGTTACCCGGATCCCAAGTAACGAACGCGCCCAATGCCTCGGCGAGCCCTCTTGCCGGAATCATCGTACTGCCGTTGATGATCTGCGCCGGCACTTCCGTATAAAGCTCTGATCCGTTAACGATCAGTTTGATGGTGTTCGGAGACGCATAAGACACGACCGAGAATGCCAAAGTACCCACCACAATACCGCTAACAAATGACTTCCAATTCCAATTTACCATTTCCACCACTCCTATATTTGTTATCACTCTATGCGACAGACAGATTCACATTTCGCTCTTCAATATAGAGAAGTACACCACTAATGACTAGGGTGGAAAGTACATAACTTTTGGCTAAACTTCCGGAACCATTGCAGATGCTGCGAGTTTATCTTTGAGAATCAAGAATAAACATAGATGCATCTTGCCCCATAAATATTTTACTTCCATGATAAAATGTTTTGGATTGAATATCCCTGTACCCTATTTTAGCCATCATGTCAGCTAGGTCATCTTGATTAAATCCGTTATGAACGATATCTGAAACAATTTCCTCATTTTTATTAAAATCCACGATCAGTAAATGTCCTCCTTCATTGAGAACATCGAACAATTTTGATAACACGAACTCAACATCTTTAATGTGGAGCAGAACCTGAGCCATAATGATATAGTCGGCATGCAAATCTGAAAGCCCTTCCTTTTCAAAATCAAAGCATAATGTATCTACATTCGGAATATTAAAATCAGAGATTTTTTGCTTAATTTGATTAATCATGTTGGGTGAGGTATCCAGAAAAAGCATAGAATTAAACTCGTTTAGCAAGTTCATTCCAACAAGACCGGTCCCACAACCAAAATCAATAGCATGTTTATCTTTAGCGTCGACTACATATTCACGGATGGCATCTGATGATACCTTTGCAATTTGAATTCTTTCAGAAGTGTCATATATATTAGCTATCGTTTCAAACTTATCTGTATTTCCCATTCTTATCTCTCCGATCTAAAATTTACATTAGTATTTAAATCCAAAGCCACTCCTATACAGTGGTTTATTGAATAGAACTTCTCTTTACTCTAGGAAGAGACCTTCTTCTACATACAAAAAAGACGGCTTCCCGATGAGAGGGTAGCCGTCTTTTTCAATAAAACTACGGAGAGGCGATGAGGGTAATCTGTACCGTATCGCTTGTTTCTTTACCAGGAACTGTTGCCTCTAAAGATAACTGATCGCCTATTCGGTAGCCTTTATAATACCAGTAGAACGAATAGCTGCCATCTGCTGCGGCGACTGCAGTTTGAAGGCTCCCTGTTGTATCGTTCGTTAATGTAACAATGGCCCCAGGTTCTGCAATTCCATTGAAGGATTCTGTTTCTAAGATGTCATCGTTAATGGTTGGAACTTCCGTCTGACCCTTTGTCGCTTGTACAACAAATGGGACAGGATTGCTCCTTGTCATGCCGTTAACTTGAGCTCTTAGTTCAACAACATCCCCTGCTTTCAAATGGACATAGGATTGGAAGAGCTGAGAGGTTGAGAAATTACGATCCCAACCTGTACCAAAAGATCCTACAATAGAGTCGTATTTATTCGTCAGGGTCATATTCGTGTAACTTAATTCTGAATTCAAAGTGCCTTGCAGCATAAATCCGTTCGTATATACAACTCCAGTAACCGTCGGTGCCGCAGTCTTAGGTGAGGCTTCTAACGTCAAATAGACCAGGTCGCTCGTTGCTTTGCCAAAGCTTGTAGCGTTGACTTTTATTTGATCGCCTGCATGAAGGTAACCCGCAGGAAACATAGAAAAGCTGAATGATCCGTCAGAAGAAGCAATGAGCCACGAGCTAAAACCACTTGGCAAAGCACGAAAACTTACGAAAGCTCCTGGTTCAGCCCAACCGGAAAAAGCAGCCTCTGTAGCCTTAGCTGTTAATTGTAGTTCCTCACCTTCAGTTAGGTTGGCAACTGGATTTTCAAGCAATCCGTATGCCCAGAAACTGCCTTCTTGCGCTACAGCCCGAGAGGTTACATAAGTTCCATCTTGTTTCTTCAGATAAACATATGTCCACTTGTTCGTCATCCCAGGCACTGTGTTTCCGCTAATGCGGAAGAAATTCGTATAAATGTCGCCTGTTACCGTTGGTTTTTCTGTTCGCTTGGCTGTGCCCACCGTCACTTCAATCGGCACGCTGGTATCCTCACAAATCACAGCCGCTATAATGGTCATGTGGTCTCCGCTCTGTATTACATTGTTTGCATCAGGATAGAAAGTAAAAAATCCATCTACATTGGAGGCTACAGTTCTCATCTCTTTACTGCTGGAGTCGGATTTTAGGATGACAGTTGCCCCAAATTCTGCCCAACCACTAATAAGAGTTTCATTGACGACATCTGTCATGACAGATGCGGTGCGACCTTGAGTAGGTTTTACAATAAAAACAGCAGGGTCGCTGGAATTTTTACCCAATCACCAATTAATTCATTTTGGCTCCATGCGAGAGTGAAAACAACACTGCTTGCTCTGTATCCATTCGCAGCCCTTTGATTGTGATGGCTTTGAAATCCACACCTTCCATTTTAGCTCCCCTTACATCAGCACCCTGTAATTTCGCTTTAGCTAGCATTGTTCTCGTAAGATCACAATTTCTTAAGTCGGCTTTTTCTAAATTGGCTTCGGTTAAATCAGCTTCCAAAAATTTAATTCCACGTAAATCTTGTTTAACCAATCTGGCACTTCTCAAATTCGTATAAGACCAATCCCCTTGGTGTATGGTGATTCCATCCAGATTGGCACTGGAAAAATCTGAGCCCGTCATTTTGCAGTTTTCAAACTTCGAGACAAATAGATTGGCTTCGATAAAGTTACAATTTTCAAACGCGGATTCCATATGAATGGAGCTGTTTAACGCGGCCCCCCGAAAATTACATTCAACGAAACGGCAGTTCCTCGTTGTGATCTCCTCTAACGACCCGTTAGCAAATGTACAACGATGAAACGTGCAACTTAATAGCTCGCCATACCTCAAATCTTGATTGCTAAAGTCTACTCTTTCATAATTTTGATTGATATGTTCAAACATGATACTCCTCCTCATTGCCCAATAGTTGACCCATCAACTATTGGGCGTGTACAAATCATTTTTTCATATTATCGCGCATTTTCATAAGAAGCCTGTGTAATTCATTCATTTCTTCAAGTGAAAATCCTGTTTGAAGTACATCAATAGTTCCTGAAATACAAGGTATGACATTTGCAGCTAAACTCTTACCTTTATCTGTTAATGATACTTTATAGTAACGGCGGTCATAACTACTAGTAATTTTGTGCATTAATCCTTTATTTTCAAGGCTCACTAGCATCCGAGTAATGCTTGATTTGTCTTTTCTTAAAGCGGAAGCAATTTCGCCTTGAGACAATCCATCTCGCTCATTGAGCAGAATAATGATAAAAGCTTGTTCAGGCGTAATATCATACGGAGCTAAACTTTTAGCCATATACATAGCTACTTCTAATTTGACATCATGAATTAAGACAGCAATATTATCGAGTAAATCCATTTTGCAATCACATCCCATGAAAGAATATACTACAGTAGTTGATAAGTCAACTAAAAACGTGGTGCGTTTCTCCGCGCTGTCTGTAACGGCATATTTGAGGCCATCCTAACAGGATGCCCCCTTGTTATTCAAGTAAATAGGCAGTAACATTTCGTCAACTAACAGGTTCAAATAGGACTCGGTCAAGTTTCCACCTTGAATCAAATATTCATACCGCATTATGCTAAAAGGCAGCTGCATTTGAAAAACAGTAAGATCCCCTGCTATTTCTCCGCGTTTTTCTGCAAATCCATGAATCTTTTTCATAATCTGTTCATTTCCTTCTTGCGCATGAAGGCCAATTTCTTTCAATGCATCCTGATTCCGACTAATTTCAATCAAGACGGCACTAAACAATTCTGGTCCAATAGCAATCAAAAAACGTTGATAAATTTTTAACATTGCAAGCAAATCCGATCGCAAGCTTCCATGATCTTCTATGAGTTCAAGTAATGTGTGCTCTCCAAACACTTGTGTTAATCGATAATGAGCCATGGCATGAAGTAAGTTCATTTGGGTCTCATACTGACGATACAATACCGTTCGACTTGTTTTTGCTTTTTTTGCAACATTTTGAAAGGTCATCTCTTGATATCCGGACGTTTGAAAAATTTCAAATGCCGCTTCCAATATTGCGCTTTCAAGCTCTTTCCCTCGTTTTCTAATACTTGGCATTTCAAAGCTCCTCGCAGATTCTATATAGTCAAATATAGCATGAATTTAAGATACACATTGCACCTTTTATAAAAACTCCAAAAAATTACATATCCCCAAAAAAGAAATATTGCAACTTGTTTCTAATCGATGTATAGTTCAATATGAGAATAAGGTTCAAATTGTATCTTATTTAGAAAGGGGCTTTTGTAATGGCCACAAAAGAAGAAGAAAAAATACCGAGATCATTATTAACAATTGCAATTGTGCTTGTCCTCGGGGCTATTGCCCCCATGTTGGATGGAACCATGGTGAACATAGCACTGAATGATTTTTCTAAGGCTTTCAATACATCACTAGATAGTATTCAATGGATCGTAACGGGCTATGTATTAGCTACAGGAATAGCTGTTCCCTTTTCTGGATGGCTCATTCAGCGATTTGATGGAAAAAAGGTGTATATGGCCGCACAAATCGTTTTTCTTATCGGTTCGATTACCTCAGGACTTTCATGGAATTTATCTAGTATGATCATTTTTCGTCTTATTCAAGGCTTTAGTGCTGGTTTGATTATTCCCTTGCTAACAACGCTTTTGATACAGGCAGCCGGGCAAGAAAAACTTGGTCGATTAATGTCTATCGTAGGCTTACCCATCGTTCTTGGACCAATCCTTGGACCCGTAATTGGTGGGGTTCTTGTGAATTATCTTTCATGGCATTGGATTTTCTTCGTCAATGTCCCGGTTGTATTCATCACGCTATATTTTATATTTACAAAGCTGCCAAGTTTTCCACCTGCAAATCAACAAGCAAAGCTTGACTGGTTTGGGATCTTAATACTCGGGGGTATTTCAGTTAGTTTTATCTATGGTATCACTGAAGCAGCGCAGATGGGGGGTTTTACGAGTACGAAAACAATAACATTCATTCTCGTTGGCGCCTTTTTAACGTTCATTTACGTGATATATGCACTTAAGAATGAAAAAACTGTCATTATGCCTCTGAACTTATTTAAGTTTAAAAGCTTTAGTGCATCGTTCTGCGGCTTATTTCTTGCAGGAATTGCAACCAATGGTCCAATGCTTCTGCTACCCCTTTTATTTCAAAATGTTCGCAACGATTCCATCATTTTAGCTGCATTATCATTAATTCCTCAGGGATTAGGCATGTTGATCGCAAGACCTTTAATTGGAAAATTGATTGACCGAATTGGTGCCAAAATTGTTGTAGTCATTTCGATTGCCATTTCTCTAGTCGGAACAATTCCATTCATTTGGGTTGATCAAAGCACGAGCTATTGGATCCTTGCCATTATACTCCTTATTCGCGGTATCGGCGTAGGTGGCGTCACAATTCCATTAATGAGCGATGCCTATACGGGTTTGGCAAAAATGCAGATTCCACAAGCCAGCATCGCCACCCGCATTATTCAAAATATCGGTGGCGCCTTCGGTTCAGCCGTATTAGCTACCATTGTCGCAAGTCAAATAAATCATGCGTCTCCGGATGTTTCTCATTTGACATCTGCTTATCAATCCGGCTTTTTGACAGCGAGTATTCTCATGGTTGTAATGATCGTTCCATCATTATTCTTAACCAATAAGTTGGCCTCAAAGGTTGCTTCGAAACGAAAAGGTGACTGATCTTTTAGAGTTACGACAAAACCACTCCTAACATTGGAGTGGTTTCTTTGTTAACTTCTATTTACGGATTTATGCTCACCCTTTAACTGCACCAGTCGTTAAGCTGCGCTCTACCTGGGAACTCATAAGCAGATACAGGACGATCGTCGGCAGGGTTGACATGAACAGTCCTGCTCCGATAGGTCCCCAAGAAGTTGCGTGTTGCCCTGACAGCGACATGATCCCAACCGTCAAAGTCTTCAGGTTGTCACTGCTGATAAACGTAATAGCGAACATTAATTCGTTCCATGAGGACAAGTACGTAAATATGGAAACGGTTGCGATAGCCGGCGCTACTAGCGGCATCATGATCAAAGCAAATGTACGATAAATTCCGCTGCCGTCAATAAATGCGGACTCTTCAAGCTCCCGAGGAAGTGTAACGAAAAAATTAACGATGACAATTATCGCGAGAGACAATCCGAACCCGGTGTAAGGAAGAATCAACGCTAGTCTGGTGTCCAGAAGACCCGTAGTTTTCAGAATAAGAAATACAGGAAGCAAGGCTGCATGAATAGGAATCATTAGGCCAATCATAAAAACCGTCAGTGTCACTTTACTAAGCTTCCATTTCAACCTGGACAATGAATAGGCGGCCATAGTCGCCAAGATGGCGGTAAGTACCATCGTAGCAAATGTGACAATCACACTATTGACGAAATATAGACCTAGTTTGCCGTCTGTAAACAAGGAACTATAATTGTCCCAATGCCATACCTTCGGAAAACCGATTACGTTTCCACTGAATATATCTGCGTTATCTTTGAAAGAAAAAAGAAAGAGCCATACCAAAGGAAATAGTTGAATAATAGCAATTACGATGAGAAAAAACTGCATGATCAAGGTGCTGATCCTGATTCCGCTTTTTCGTCGTGAAGCAATCGTTGCCTGTTGCACAGTCATATTTAGGCCTCCGAAACGAAAGTATTGGTCTAGCGTCTTTTCGACAAAACTTCCGATGAAAAGACTCCCTAATCCGTTTTAAACATTTTTTGAATCATAACTGTAAACAATAAACACTCTAGAATGATGATGATCGCAAGTGAGCTTCCGTATCCGTATTGATACTGCTTAAAAATATTGCTGAACATCCACGTACTTGGTACTTCAGTTGCATGCATAGGGCCGCCGTTCGTCAACACATAGATGAAATCAAACGTTTTTAATGATCCAATAACGGCAAAGATCGTCGATAATTTCAACATCGGTTTAATTAGCGGAATGGTAATATACAGAGAGGATTTCACACCCGTTGCTCCATCTATCCGCGCAGCTTCATAAAGATCCTCCGGTATGGACTTTGCCGATGCAAACAGTAGAAGCATGTGATAGCCGATATATTGCCAAACGATAGGTAAGAAAGCGGCAAGTAAAGCGGTTTTCTCGTTGCCTAGCCATTCACCCTGCCAGGATTCCAACCCTAATCTCCCCAAAACCCCATTCAGAAGACCAAAAGAAGGATGATAAATTTTCATCCAGAGTTGCCCGATTACAACCGTGGACATAACAACTGGGATAAAATATACGGTACGATAGAAACGGTTGCCTTTCACGTAACCAGCCAGAATGAGTGCTAAGACAAGCGAGATCGGGAGCTGTACAAACACAGAGAGGATTGCAAGCAATATGGAATTCCATAACGACTGCCTGAAAATATCATCATCACGAAACATGGTTACGTAATTCTCGAGACCGACGAATACGCCCTTTCCTACGCCGTCCCAATCCAGCAGACTATAGTAGAAGGAGATAAAAACTGGCAGCAGCACAATAACTGCGTACCACAGTAATGCCGGCAATGTAAAAAACAGTATCGCTTTCTTGTTGCTTAACACGCGATCCATGATAAGATCCTCCTTGAGGGAAAGGAGGAGAGCGATATACTCCCCTCCTCACGGATATGGTTATCTCTCTAATGCCTGCATTTGAACCCCAAATTCTTGAGGTGTTATTTTGTTTGCCAATAGCTTCGCCACAAGGTTCATATGCGCTTCCCCTTGTTTGCCTCCCAGGTACAAATCATACAAGGGCACAACACCGGTTGATTTATTGAAAGCCGCCAGAACATCTTTTAATACCGGGTCGATTTTCGACTCGTCGACCTTCGTTTTCCAAGTAGGCAGTCCAGCCCCCGCTTTGTAACCTTCGCTTGAGAGATTTTCAGTCAAATACTTTAAGAATTGAACGGCTTGTTCCGGATATTTGGTTTTTGAGCTTACCATGAATGTATCAAGCACGCCGCCAACCCATTCATTTTCGGTTCCCGCAGCTCCGTCAATGACAGGAAATTTCATAACCTTAACTTTGGCTTTAACATTCGGAGCAGCGTCCAATGTTTTTGCAAACCAGCTGCCATTGTAGTACATCGGGATTTTACCTGTCAGAAATACCGCTTCCGATTCATCCCTGGATAAACCCATAAAGCCTTTCATAAAAGCATCCGCTTTTGCTAATTCCTGAAGCTTCTCACCCGCTTTGGTAAATGCAGCATCTTCAAATGATGCTTTGCCTCTCAAGGCATCGAGATTCAGCTTGGTTCCGCCTTCACGCAGTGCGAATATGTTTTGATAAAACTCGCTTGTCCAGAGATCCTTGCCGCCTACCGCCATCGGATCGATTCCTTTGGCACGGAATGCTTTTACAGCTTCAAGGAGCTCGGTATATGTGGTTGGTACTTTTATATTATTCTTGTCGAACAGTTCTTGATTGACGAAAAAAGTTCCGAGCCACATGGTATACGGCAAGCCGTAAACTTTACCGTTGTAGGTTAAATTGTCCAGTGAACCGGCTGTAAGTTTGTCCTTTGTTCCATCGTTCAGGTATTCGTCCAAAGCGAGAACCTTTCCTCCATCAACAAATGGCTTCGAGAAGCCCGCGCCATAACTAAAGAAAATGTCCGGAAGTCCACCAGCCGCTGCTGCAGTTTGTACTTTCGTTTTATAGGCGTCGTTCTCGGCGGACTCTACTTCCACTTGAATATCAGGGTGGTCTTTGTTCCATTTTCCTACTAGCTCATCCCGAATTGGTTTGAAATCTCCTGAAGGCCAAATGGTCCAGAGCTTCAGGCTGACTTTCTTAGCCGGCACCGAAGACGACCCGGCATTCCCAGGCTCGTTGTTGGTGCCTTTACTTGACTCATTGTTGCTGCTTGAACATGCAGTTGCAGACAGCACTAGGAGTAATGCTAATACCAGGACCCAAAACTTTTTCATCTTGCAGATTCCCCCTTTTATTAATTGCACTTTTTTAATCGCTTTCACAGTTAAGCATAATCGCCAGGCTGCGTCTTGCTCTGCATCGCAACCCCAAAGTCGGTGTAGATCCGGCAGGTCAAATCGATGCCCCGTCCGCCTGCGATGTGATGAGCAAGGATCTGGAAAGGTACGATGAGCGCCAGAGGAGCTTGGTATTCATCCAACAATACGGGCAGCGCTAGCGTTCGTTCATCGGTATCATTGCCCAGCTTTATGGTGTACGTATACGGTGTGACCCCGGATTCATAAGCTCTCAAAGCATCAAGCCGATGCTTGACAGGGCTCTTCGTCTCCAAGAAAAAGATGCGGTGCTCCCTATTAACTTCCAGATACGGACCATGCATGAAGGCTTCCAGTTCGATCCCTTGCGTCGGCAGTCTGACCGTTTCAGAGAACTTCGTCTCGATCTCCTTCACTGTGCCAACGGCCGGTCCATTGCCGATCGCCGTGAACCGAGGAGCCCCTGTAAACTCCTCCTTAAAGCGCTCGTAGAAATTTTCTGTAGCCGATATGATGTAAGGCAGTGCCGCCCCATACTTCCGAAATGTCTTCAGCTCCCTGCTTACTTGGTCGCTTGAAACAATTCCTTTGCGCTCGGCAAGGCGGAGTCCAGCGAGCATGAAGGTGAGCACCGTCGCAGTGAACCCCTTGGTCACGTACCCGACCCGTTCCTTGCCGCAGCCGATGTCCGTCGTCGCATTCGCCACCCCGGCGATCGCACTGGCGGTATCGCTTGCCATCGCAATTGTCCTGATATCGGATTCCTGACGCATGCGGGCCAAAGCGCCGATCGTTGATGTGCTCTGACCGCTCTGCGAGATGCCTATGGCAAGATCAACATGCGGGGAGATACGGTCATAATGCGTAAAATGAAACGGCTCTTTGATTTCCATCCGGACGTCCGCCCGATTCTCGACATAATACTTAGCGCTTAATGCGGCATTATAGCTTGATCCGGTGGCGAATACGAGCCAGTCAGACGTACCGAGCGCGATGTCCACGAATTCCTCCACATTGTCTGGAAAGCGTGAGAGGATCGATTCGACCATCTCCGACTGCTCCAGAACGTATGTCATCATTGTAGGTTTATCCATATAGCGCAGCCCCCTCCCCGGTCATACCGATCGCTTGCATGCCTGCCAATGCCGCACCGACGAGTCCGGCCTCAGACAGCTTCGTCTTCACAAGAGGTCTGGCAACGAACCGCATCGTTTTCGGATTCAAATACGATTTGACTCTGCGGACAAAATAATCACTCTTCGTAACGCCGCCACCAAGAACGATCGTATCGGGATCGCTGACACGCACAAGGTTCATGACGAGCGCTGCCGTGGCGCTGGCCGCTTCTTCGCAGACGCGTGCGCAGAGCTCGTCTCCGCTTTCCGCCGCAGCGAAAATGGCTTGCGCAGTTACGCGTTCGCCGTCACGAACAGCAAGAGACGAATTCGGGAATTGGCTCCTCAACGCCAATATCCTCTCATGAAGGCCAAGACCCGAAGCGATCCGTTCTACGCATCCTCTGCGACCGCAGCCGCAGACCACATCGCTGTGCAGATCGACAACCATATGGCCGACTTCGCCCGAGTTTAGACTCGCGCCGCTCACGTAATGTCCATCCACAATGAATCCTGCTGCGATTCCAGTGCCGATATTCAAGTAGATGAAATTCTCGGACTGTTCTCCCCATCCGAATCGCTGTTCAGCCTTCGTTGCACAAGCAACGTCGTTCTCGATACCGCAACGGATTCCGAACGTTGACTCGATGATTGCCTTAACGTCGGTCTCTTCGGATTTTCCCGGCTCGATCTCTAACCATACGCCTCGCTTCACATCAACACGGCCGACGACCCCAATGCCGATTGCCACCGGTTCCGAACGGAACGGAGAGGTCTTCATGTAGTCCGCTATCGCATTGATAATACTCTGCAGCGCGATTGCTTGGCTCGTCGTATCGCTTGGATAGGATTTCGTTCGAATGACCTCTCCCTCTAACGTGACCTCCCCTAACAGAATGCTGGTACCTCCCAGATCGACTGCAATAACCGATCCTGAAAACTGTTTTTCCATCGAAAACATCCCCTGACAATTTGGTAACGTTACCAAAAATAATTGTGTAAACCGGTTACAAGTGAAAGCTTATCAGGTGATGATAACGCTGTCAACCTATGTTTTATTGATAAAATGAAATTTCACCACCAATTCTTGTTGAACATTAAATTTTGGTATCGTTACCAAATATCTATTGCGTCGTTTGACAAGTTGCGCTAAAATTTAACTAGTGCCTAGGTTAGCAAAAGGAAGTGACATATTGAAGAGCAAGATCACAATTACAGAAATCGCCCAAAAAAGCGGCGTATCCGTATCCACCGTATCGCGCGTGCTGAACAATAGTCCCTCTGTTTCACAGAAGAAGCGAGAGCGTATCCAACAGATCATTGACGAGTATAATTATACGCCTAGTGTATTCGCCAGGGGGATGATCAATCAAACGACAAAAAACATCGGAGTTCTTCTTCCGGATATTACGAATCCTTATTTCGCCTCGTTATTTCTTGAAATCGAGAGTTTCGCCTTGAAAAACATGTACGCCACTCTCATGTTTAACACGATGTTCTCTCGTGACTCGAAGCGCTTCGATACGCACTTCACAGAAGAAGATTATTTCAAGATCATTCTCGAGAAACAAGTAGATGGCGTGCTGATCCTTGGCGGCCAAATTGATAAAGAGGATATCCCGGCTTCATTCATTCTCGCCCTTAACCAACTTCATCAGCACGTGCCAGTCGTCATCGTCGGCAGCCGAATTGAAGGATGCGAATGCCTGTTCGTCGAGAGAAATCTTAAGCAAGGCGTTACATCCATTGTGCACCACTTCATCGCACTCGGTCACAACAAGATTGGCTTCATTGGAGGAGAGCCCGGCATTCGCATCACCTCTTCCCGGATCGAGGCGTTCTCACAGGCGATGAGCTCGCTCAGACAAACTGTCTATGCCCCCTACATCGTGACCTCGGACTATTACGCACCGGACGGTTATGCCGCGATGACTCAATTGCTCGATGCCAACCCGGACAACCTGCCGTCGGCACTCATTGCCCATAACGATATGGTAGCGCTCGGTGCGGTTCGCGCCCTGAAGGATCGCGGGCTGCACTGCCCCGAGCAGATCGCCATCGCGAGTTGCGATCAATTTCCGCTGAGCGAATACAGTATTCCGCGTCTGACTTCGATGGATCAGCATAACGAGTATTTGGGGCGAATGGCCGTGCTGCAGTTGATCAGCGCGATTAACGGCTCGGACGAGACGATTACCATCAATCACTCTCCGGAACTCGTAGTCCGCGAATCATGCGGCGCCACGTTCAAATCCCGTTAAGAAAGTCTCCCTCTGAAGTTTAAATACCAGCAATACACGAATATCAAATATGATTTAAAAGGAAGAGGATGCCATTCGGCATCCTCTTTTCATTGTGAAAATATTTGGCTTAAATATGATTCATGCAACTTTTAAATGGACATTATTATTTATCTCGACAGGATTTAAGTGGGGTTTAACCCTATTTGATATCCATCGGGTATTTGAAAAATTATCCGCATAAAAAAATCACTTATTTTGACGGTATATAAATATCAATTTGATTATCTACGTTTTCTAATGTATGAATATCGTTCCAAAATTCAATATCGATATGCCTGCCTCCATACGTGTTATTGATGAACTCATATGTGATACCAATTTGCGATTCTGGGCCTTCATGTACAATTTTGATAAAACGTCCAGCAGATAAAGTGTATGTAATCATATCGTTTGGAACCTCGTTGAAAGATTCCACTTCATAGGCAATGACATGCTGATACGGAACATCGGGAGTCCAATGACCGTCATGAGGATATATTTGAATTAAATACATCCCTGACCCTATCCTGCCTTGTATTTCAAGGGCTCGTTTCTGTAATTCCTCACGGAGTATTCCGCCAATCTTCGTTTCAATAACGTTGTTGAGACTATCGATTATTGAAAAACCAATTAGCTTAATCGCTTCTCTTGTTAGAACGTTGACTTGGTAAGTATGAATAATGAACCCTCCCATTATGGAAAATACACCCACCTCTATAATAATCGAATGTATGTTCCTATGTAAAGATGAAAATTACGAAAATAAAGAAAGAGGCTGTCCCATAAACTTTCCAAAGAAGGCGAAGCAAGTTAACGGGATAATTTCCCTCTAATTTGCTCGAAAGATGACCTCGCGGGAAAATAAAAGGATAAAATCCCCTTAATTTGACCGGATTTCGTAGATTCCTACGAATCCGGCCCAAATAGAGGGAGTTTTTTCCAGTTAAATGGATCCGACAGGCTTCTGCAGTGAAATTAGAGGGAATTTTCCCCTTATTTTTAGCACAAAGCATAACTATAACGAAGAGATTGTCCCATAAGTCACGGAAATGACTGGGGACAGGACACCCTCTCATTTTTTGCTAAAGAAAGCGGCAGTAGACGCAAAAAGCAAAGGAGTTAAGCGCATGAAAGCCGCTTAACTCCTTTGCTCTTTTTTTCTGAAAGGCAGCCCTGTCCTAAAAGTCATTAATCCTTACTTTTGGGGCACCCTCTTCCGCAACACTGCTCAAGAGTAATTCGTTTTGGGATTACCACTCAAAAATCATCCGTGCAAGCATAACCAGATCTAGAATATCGATTTGGTTGTCGCCATTCAGGTCGAAGTGTTTTACTTGATCCCATTCTGCATCTGCCGAAGTGATGCCGTATGCCTTGGCCATAACGGCCAAGTCGCCGACACTGACTTTGCCGTCGTTGTTATGATCGCCAGGAATATTAACGATGACGGAAACCTTGAAGGCGAGTAAAGCGGCATTCAACTGCGAAGCAGCCGAGTCAATCTGAGTCTGGCTGGCAGCCGGATTGTTCGCAACTTCTACTGCCGCATTAATGGCTGCTTGCAGCGTTGCTTTGGAACCTGCCGGATATTGTCCGATCAATTTGCCTTCAACCGCTTGATCATGCGCATTTTGCGCCTCGGCAATGAGCGCATTCAAAGCTGTCTTGTCCATGGCGGCAATTTGAACGGTGTGTACAGCGCCGGATTGCACGGTTTCCGCTTCTGTACCGTCTGCCGTCACCAATCTCGTGACCTTAATGTCGGTCGAGCCGGTTTGCGCATTGCCTTTTGCTTTGAATGACAATGTGATTAGACCTGCATTCGGATTGGATTGCCACTCGCCAAGATGCACGCCAAGAATACGGAGCGTACCGGCCGGATCTGCCTTGTAGCCAACGACGAGAAACTTTCCTTCGTCTACCGAGACTGGCGGTGAAGCAAGCTCCAGTTTATCGGCATCGAATGTGATTGTAACATCTTGAGCCAGCACGCTGCCCTTCATATGGCCCAAACCATAGACAAGGTTGAAGGATTCGCCAGCCATTACATGGTCTGTGCCGGTTAATACAGCACCTCCATTGTAGCTGAACGTAACAGCAATCGTATGGTCTTCCTTTACCTGATTGATGGTATAAGTGCTTACCGCGCCTACGCTGACCCCATCCACAAGCACATTGGCAATCGAATAGTTGCTGTTGGCCGTAATCGTAAAGGTTTGGCTCGCACCAGAAACGACTTCGACCTCGCCGGACGGAGTAATCGTACCGCCTGTTCCCGCTGTCGCAGTGATTTTATGCTTGGTTGCGTCCCCCTCCTTCGGCCAACTGACCATAAGTTTATCGGCCGCGCCGCCAGTACCGATCTTTTCCACTTTGATCCAGTTGATCGAGTAGGCGTTGCCGCCACCGCCGCCTCGGATGGCGATGTTGCCCAATAAGCCATTGGCAGGCTGGGAACCATCCAATTTGATTTCAGTAGTTAAGGTGTAGCTCCCCATATTCACCATTCCGCTGTTGAAGTACGCAGGTATCGTAGTAGCTACTTGGCTGGCTGAATACTGGTAGCTGTTGACAACCGCTCCATCGGCATCCGTGTAGTTGCCGTTTGAGTCGTCTTTGATCCAACGTATACGAAGGGCAGTCGTACCTTTCGCGGTGTAGTTGAACGTGAGACGGTATTTCGCGTCCTTCTCCGGGGTGAAGGCCACTTTGCCGTCGGCACCCGCCGTCGACCAAGGCCACGCGTTGGCGTTATTGCCCAGGATGATATTCGCGCCGGTCCAAGCATCTCCTTTGCCCGCGTCATAGACATAGACGCCGTCAACGGGCTTTTGCTCCGGCTCTGTCTCCGGCTCAATGTATTTATGCGTCTCAAGAAACGCATTGGGATCCAGAACCGCCACCAACGCTTGTTTTGCCAATCCGTTGGAGGTGAACAGCAGCGCGAATTCGCCGGCACGCCAGCCTGTAGTGGCATCTCTCACGCCGCAAATGCTCACGCGGTCGATGACTTTCGGATTGTTCGTCTTGTTGGCTGGACCCGCGGCGTACTTTCTGTAAATCTGGAACAACTCGGCGAACTTCACGGCCTGGTTGTTCTCATTCACCGGGGTGAGGACGCCCACTGGAGGGCTGCCGATATCCATCTCGGTAATGTTGATGCTGACGCCGGGGAGCGTCGCGAACAGCTTAATGGAGTTCTCGACATTCGCGGCGCTCGTAGTGAGATTGTAGTGCGCCTGCATGCCGATGACTTCAATCAAGGGTTTGCCGTTCGGGCGAACGCCCGCATAACGTTCGTTGATGCTCTTGACCATCTCGTAGACAACACGAGCTTTGCTCGGTGAATCAAGACCGAAGTCGTTGTAGATCAGCTTGCTTTCCCATTCAGGGTGACTGTCAACCACGCTGGCCGCTTTCAGGAAGGCGAGCTCAACCCACTCCCAACCGAGCGCCATGTACCAGCCTTCCCCTTTAGCCAAAGAGGCTTTCCAGTCGTTCGGGTTTGCGGTGCCAACGGCTTCATTAACCACGTCTATGCCTTTAAGACGTCCGCCGAAGTTCCCGAGTACATTCTCGATATGATTATTGAGATTGGCCAATGCGGTTGCCTTGTCGAATGTACCCGGCTGTCCGTATCTAGCCGGCGGCGCATCCCACATCCACGTAGGTGATTGCGAATGCCATGCCAGTGTGTGCCCGTAGAATAGCATGTTCGGGTTCTTGCTGGTAAGATTGTAGAACGCATTGTTCACGCTGTTGTACGTAAAGGTGCCTTTTACGTTTTGCGTGCTTTCTGGCTTCATCTCATTGCCGGGCGTATACGCGGCGAAATTGTGGATCAGGGCATTGTTCTCGCCCGCGCCGAAAATACCCATGGTGAAGTAATCCTTATAAACGCCCTTCAGCGGTGGGTACGCTTCATAAGTCTGGCCCGCAGGAGGGATTACGATGACGGGTTCTTCAGGTTCCGGCTCTTTAATTCCCACCGGCCAATTGACCAGCAGCTTATCTTCCTTGCCATCAGACCCTACCTTCTCGACTTTGATCTCATTGATCGAAAAGCTGTTGCCGCCGGCTCCTCCGCGAATGGCGATGTTGCCAATCAGGCCGCCCGCAGCCTGGGAACTGTCCAGCTTGATTTCAGTGATTAGCGTATAACTGTTGCCAGTAGACATGCCGTTGTTAAAATAGGCAGGAATTCTAGTAGCCACTTGGCTAGGATTTAAAGAAGAGTTATACGGTGGAGTGCTGACGACTTGGCCGTCTTGGGCGGTGTAGCCGCTATTGGATTCATCTTTAAGCCAACGCACACGTATGGCATTTGTGCCCATCGATGTGTAGTTGACGGCGATACGATATGTAGCATCCTTCTCAGGGGTAAAGGCCACTTTCCCGTCCGCGCCCGCTGTCGACCAAGGCCACACGTTAGCGTTATTGCCCAAGATGAGGTTCGCACCGGACCAGGAGTCTCCTTTACTTGTATTGTATACATAAACTCCGTTGATCGGCTTATTCTGCTCCGGCTCCGGCTTAATTACGACGGGATTCATTTCGAGATAGGTGTCGGGTGCCAATACTGCCACCAGCGCTTCCTTGGCGGTTATGCTTGTCCCGTTGGGCGCGTTGAAAAGCAGCGGATATCCTTCGCGTTTCCAACTATCCGCATCATTTGTGCCCCAGAACGTCACGCGCTCGACGACCTTCGGGTTTGCCGTCTTATTCGCCGGACCCGCAGCGTAATTCCTGTAGATTTGAAACAACTGCGCATACTTTTGGCCCTGCGCCACGGCCTGTTCCGTAGTAAGCGAACCCAAATTCGGCCATTCGATATCCAACTCGGTGACACTTACGCTAACGCCGGGCAGGGTAGCGAACAGTTTAATGGACGTCTCTACATTCTCAGGCTTTGTGCTGCTGTTGTAGTGCCCCTGCATGCCAATGCCTTCAATCAAAGGTTTGCCGTTCGGACGTGTGCCGGCGTATCTTTCATTGATGTCTTTGACCATCGCGTAGACCGTCTGGGCCTTGGCTGCACTGTCTAGGCCGAAGTCATTGTAGTACAACTTGGTGTTCCAGCCATTGTCGTCAATGACCTTTGCCGCCCTTACGAAAGCGAGTTCAACCCATTCCCAGCCAAGAGCCAGGGTCCAGCCCTCCCCTTTATCCAAGGATGCTTTCCAATTGGTCGGGTTTGCGGTGCCGATGGCTTCGTTGACCACGTCAATGCTGTAAAGCCGTTCGCCGTATTCGCCGAGAATACGATCGATATGAGCATTGAGATTGCCCAGGGCGGTCGCCCGATCGAAATTTGGAGCGTCCCACATCCAGTTAGGCGTCTGCGAATGCCAAGCGAGCGTATGTCCGATCAGTTTCATATCGCCGGACAAAGCGGTAACATTTCTCAGCAAATTGTTCAAAGTGTTAAAAGTAAACGTGCCTTTTACGTTCTGCACACTTTGGGGTTTCATTTCATTTTCGGGCGTATATGCGTTGAAATGGTAACCGATGAGGCCTGACCTGGGGCCAGTCAAAGCTCCGACCGTACCGATCATGAAGTAATCCTTGTAAACGTCCTTCAGCGACGGGTATTGATCATAATTCAGTCCAGCGGGAGTAACCTGCGTTTTGGGAATGGGATCATTCACGGCAGCCGTTGCGGAGATCGCGAATGAGAAAACCAATGTAACGATGAGTACTAGAGAAAGGTACCGTTTCAAAAATCGCATAATGGATATAGCCTCCTTTATCAGTTGTTTTTAAAGGGAATTTCTCGCTTTCCCGGGATGGTGTGCATGATTTGCGAAAGCTTCAATTGTTGTCCGGGCGATTGCGGAGCCATTCTTGTTCATTTGCTCACTGGAGCAGCCCCCTCCTCCTTTCATATATTTAAGAATTCCGCGGTTTATTGCAAAGAAGATTATGGGTTATCGACAAAATACGTGCTCATGAATGCGGTTTCATTGGTATTATTATAGTTGTTCGCATAGAAACATTCTTCGTAAATCTTGCTTTATACTTCTCAAATATTGCGATTTTCCTCCTAAAGGCATGGTGGATTTTCCAGGGAAAGGGTTGGACAACTATGATTAAAGTTCTTAACGGAACGAAGGAAACCGTATCGTATGACGAGCATTTCGGCATCCGGTTGTATATCAACCATGAAATCGAAAACTACCCGGTGCATTGGCATACCGCCGCAGAAATCATTATGCCGTTAGAAAATATTTATACAGTCATCGTGAATGATGTGAAGTTTGTGCTGAATCCGGGCGATATTATCGTGATCCCCCCGGGAGAGCTGCATGAAATCTACGCGCCGAATACCGGGGAACGGATTATTTTGCAATTCGACTATTCTCTGCTTTACAGCCTCAAGGGATTCGACTCGACCTTTCATCTGCTGCGCCCATGCTGTATCATTGCCGCCGATCAGAACAAAACGCTCGGACAGACGCTGCGGAAACCGCTGATAGATCTGATGAACGAATATTTCAGCCGTTCCCTGTTGAAAGAAGCTGCTGCATACGCCCTGCTCATCCAGTTCTTCGTGCTCATCGGCAGGAACGTCATCCATGGCGAGCACCGTGTCCCGCGAACGAAGAGCCAGAAGTATCATAAGAACATCGACACATTCCTGAAAGTGTGCAACTACATGAACGAACATTGCACCGAGGATATCCGGGTTGACGAGCTTGCCGAATTAGCCGGTTTCAGCAAGTTCCACTTCACCCGCTTGTTCAAGCAGTTCATCGGCATATCCTATTACGATTACCTCAACCAGAATCGCATCATGTATGCGGAGAAGCTGCTGATCGATCCGAACATGTCGGTGACGGAAGTCGCCATGCGGTCGGGCTTCGGTAGTCTCTCCACTTTCAATAGGGCTTTCAAAATATATAAGAAATGCACGCCAACACAATACAAGCTGCTGCACGACAGCCATCCGCATCGCAAAGAGACTTCTCAGCAGAACAATTTCTACAAGCATGAGCCGACAAAAGCAAACGATAAATAGCCCCCACCTTTTCGAAAAGATGAGGGCTGCGTTATGCTAGGTTATGATTTAAGCGTGATTTTTTAATACGAGATGTAGTAAAGGAAAAGGCCGTCCTGAACTGTCTAGTTCCGATCGTCCTACCTGTACAAAACCAATCCGTTTATAGAATGCGAACGCTCCATCATTTTGCTCATTCACATCAACTTGGAGATTGCTGCCTTTGATGTTTTCGATATGTTTGATTAGTCGACTGCCTATGCCCTTTCCATGATATTTGGGGTCTACGAAAAGCATCTCTATCTTTGTCCCGTCAAGCCCAATAAACCCTGCCGGCTCTTCATTTTCGTTCAATTCCAACCAAATCTCAACTTGCTTTAGTGCTCCGTTTTGAAGCATTTGATGATAAAATTCAATATCCTCATCCGTCAAAAATGTATGTGTCTGACACACAGCCTGGTACCAAATATCTATTAACTTATCATGAAAATGTTCTTGATAAGGCACAATTTTGTTTAGCATTACTCCGCCTCCATATTTATACTTTGATGAAAGATTAATCTATTGATAAATTATCTTAGATACTATCTCACAAAGTCAAGCGGGGAAAAGGGAAGCTTTTGCTATAATAATCAATCGGCGCACGTTTCAGCATTTTTAAAGGAAATGGGATATTAAATTGGCTGACAATGTAAGCGCAGCAGAATCAAAACCACCTTGCCTTTTGTATTGGCGAGGTTTTTTGTTTTACTTGGCTGTGATCGGACATTTAGCGAGCTTTAAGGCCAAATTCATAGTTTATTCATAAATACTTCTTATACTTGGCTTATATCAGCAAGAAAAAAGGAGGTTTACTCTGATGGGGTAGCTGCCGAAACAAAGACAAAAGAACAGCTAAATATCATTTATATCGTTCGAGCACTTGCCATTCTCGGCGTCATGTTTGTTCATGTCTCTTCGATTCCGGTCGGAGAAATTGTAGATAAAACCTCTTCGATGTTTTTTTATTTTAATTTTTTAAACGTCTTTAACAAATTTGGAACGCCGACATTTATTTTCTTAAGCGCGCTTGTATTGTTTTACAGTTATTATGATCGACCTTTGAATGGAAAATTAATCGTCCGGTTTTATCAGCGGCGCTTCTTATATATTTTGTTGCCTTATCTCATATTCTCGGCATTCTATTACGTTATTCAGATTTATTATTCGTTCGGAGAAACGTGGGAGCAGTTTTCTCAAAATGCCTCCTTAACAAATTTTCTCCAATGGTCTTATACGGTAAATCTTTCTATCATCTTTATTTTGTTTTTATCAGTGCCCAGTTTTACATCCTGTTTCCCATTTTATTGTGGTTTCTGCAAAGAAACCCTCGGGTAACCAAACATTTAATCTGGATCGGATTCGTGATTCAGTGGGCATTTGTGCTATATAACCATTATTACATGCATTACGAGGATAAAGGACAGCTGGCAATCAGTTATAGCTCCTATTACTTTATGGGCGCATTTTGTGGAATCTATTATCATACGTTTAAAGAATGGATTACCGTCACGTGGACCAATCTGCTTTCCAAAAAAGTACTGCTCTGGATTCCTCTATGGACTTTATGGATCGCATCGAGCTTCGGAGATGTGAATCTATGGTATCAAACTCGTGTGAATGATTTCAGCGCAAACGCATTAATATACGAGTGCTACTGGTTCTTCCATACGTTTACTTCACCGTTGATTTTGCTTCAAATCTCAATCTTCTTGTATCAAAAATTAAATACTAGGCTCATCAATACGATTATCAATCTTGGCGTCGCTTCTTTCGGAGTCTATATCATACATGCAGCTATTCTTTTCTATTATTTCCGATTGCCAGTCAGCTACACCCCGGCCGCTTACTATCTATACATCGCCATAGGCTATGCCTTCACATTACTCTTCTCATGGGGGATTGTGGCTTTGGCTCAAAAATATATAAAAGGCTCATGGATACTCTTCGGGTCCAAACCTAAAATTTCACCATACATTTGAAAGAAGCCGTCGATACTGAATCGACGGCTTCTTTCATTCTTAACTTTTCATTTTTCCAGAAAATAACCTTACTCCTCTTCTTGCTCTTGCTTGGAACTTTTCAAAGTATCTGCAGTTTGAGCTTGTGTTCCTGCACCATTTTCAGCTGAAGTGGCTCCTTGAGTGCTGGCTAGTTGAGACTGTGATACTGCATTACTAGCTTGATTGTTTGCTTGATTGGATTGTTGGCTGGTCATATATGACTCCTTATTAAATATTATTTGTACTTGAAAACAGCACATTTGTAATATTTACAACAAGTTGCTTTTTTATGTATTATTTCAAAATTAAAACCTCTATTTTTTACGCACCGGGTATAACATCGTAAAGTCTATAAATACATTCACCGGTTTCCAGAAAAACCTACGCGCATTCTCCGTTAGTTCAATGCCTCTTCTAAATCAATGATCCGTCTGTTTACCTCAACCCAATTAGAAGCACAATAAACTAAATCAATGTTCAGGCAAATATTATACGGCTGTTCAAACAATATTACTGGAATGTTCTTATCGGCAAATTCTTTTGCATAATGGGGGGCATCATCAATTAACACATTGATCTCGGAATCTATACATTCTTGGAGCTTATTCTCAGTAAAAAATAGATTATGGTATCTAATCCCATTTTGTTTAAGCCAATCAATTGTAACATCACGAAAAAGTAACGGACGAGCAGTAATAATTGATATTTGATGACTTTTAAATAATTCCTGTAATACTTCCACTGCCATAGGAAAAGGCTTTGAGCTCCAATGAATCTCGTGGCCGTATTGATGATAAATTTTTTCACGCTCCGTATTATCCCACCCATACAGACGATAAAAATAAAAATCGTTAACATCTTCAGGAGTGAATGATAAACCAGAAGCTTTATTACAAAAAATGCAAATACGACGAAGTGGCATCAAGAACTGTATTGTCTAAATCTATTCCAATATGCATTTTCTTTCATCCTCTACTTTCCTGTCGTTTAAAAGAGAAGCATTCTCAGCACCCTTCAGAATTAATTTCGATTCTACACCCATTCTTTGAAACGATCTGTTACAAAAAGAATCTCTTTCTCATAGTGCGCCAGGTGGCCATCGTTAACCATTTTTTGAAAGGCAGGGTTTCCGGCGGCGGCGCCATTTCTCAAAGTATCACACAAGACTATCAAACGTTGAAGAATCCACTGTTGCAAATTATTTGGGACGAGGATTCCATAAGATTCAAAAAATAAATGAATTCGCCGACGACGTTCTGCGGCGTGAATTTCATTTTGGTATGCTACCGTTGTTCCAGAAAAAGGGTCAGGTGCGAAACTTGCAAGAGGAATCGATGTGTAAATCGTGTACGCAATATCCCACATACGTGGACCTGGACCTGCCATATCAAAATCAATCAGTGCCACAGGAGCCCCATTTTGAAAGACAATATTATATAACGCTGCGTCATTATGACAGATAACTTCGTGTTCGGCATCATCGGCATAGCTTAGCTGCCATCTGTCTTCTGTATTTAAAGTGAGCTCTTGACTCGAATCATGGAACCGACGCAAAAGGCGTGCCAATCCCATAAGAGTTTCGTCTGACCACATATAAGGTTCAAGTTTTGGATATTTGTTACCAGGAACCTCCCCCGAAATATATGTCAATATTTCACATCCAGCGTCATCGATTCCGAGAAATCTTGGACATTCGCACGATGCGATTTACATTACCGCCATTTAACACTTCTTCCTGAGTCAATAAGTTTCATTCCTCGCTCAATTGCAGATTTTTGCCCGTTAGTTATGGAGGCTGCTCCCCTATCATAACAAAAACCTGCAAGGCATTTCTTATAGAGAACAATTATAACTAAACTGTCCGTTACGACAAAGACAGCCGAACTTGTGCCGGCTGCCTTCAGGTACTCGATAAATTCAACTTTCATTAACCCATACATTTTCCCAAAAGCCAGTTTTTTCATTCCATCTAAATTCCCAATAGGCCGTCTCTCGAACAAATAAAACTTCTAATTTTGGTTTCTCCCAAATTCTTTTTTTCTGTTCACCATTATTATTCAAGTCTTCCACCTCGTTTATTTAGGTTAACTTCACTTATTCTCAAAATTTACCTGCGCCAGTAAATATCCCTTTATCAAAATCCATCTTGTTAATTGGACTCTCTGCATTTCCCGCTTGATCTGTACTGAAGTATTCAACGAGATGCGTTGTCCCCGCATAAATCGTGAACGGACCTGTATACGGGAACCAAAGGCCACCGTTTATTCGATATTGCGTTGCTTTCACGCCAGAACCACCGCCATTATCCGCTGCTTGAAGCGTGAGCATGAATCCCTTAATATAAGTATTTCCTTTTGAATCCTTTTCAGTGAGCGGATCTAATCGATACATTGTGACAGGCGCGACTTTATCAATGATGAAAATCGTCGATTTGATTGCTTCAATGTTGCCCACCCCGTCTGTACTTCGGTATTCCAATTTGTAGGCACCGGCGTTCTTGAGAACAATCGTTCCTGTGTATTTTTGCCATGAACCTTCGTTGACTCGATACACTGTTTCACTGACACCTGTATAAAAATCATTCGCTATCAGGTTAATCGGTATATCCGTATTTGAAATCGTTGGAGTTCCCGGAGCGACTGTAGTAATCGGAGGGGACTTATCCATATTAATGGTGATGCCGGCCTCTCCGCTTAATCCAAGTGAATCCGTAGCATATCCTGAAATATATTGGTTGGCACCGTCAGTGGTGACGACGATCGGGCTGGAAATGAACTGAATAGGTGTATCATCATCATCTGTGGCCGTAAAAGTAACCGTTACATCATGATTGTACCAACCATTTACATCAGGGGCTCGGTCCGCTGTTGCATGAACAACCGGAGCTTTATTGTCTTTTTCGGAGAGCTCAACATTAATACAGCTCCCAGGATTAACGTGATCAACCTGTACAGGTTTAAATTGCGCATCGGGTGTAATTTTCAATGTATTGTTACCTTGATTAACGTTATAAAATGCAAACTGGCCAAAATAGTTTACTTTCGTGGTCCCTACTCCTACAAGTTCTACAGTAGCATCTGCTTGCGCAGGCCACACATATCCGCATACCATGTTCCCAGATGGCGAAGAAACAGAGAAGAAACCATCTTTTACAGGCTGAGTATAAAAAGGATCAATTTCTCCCAGAGTGACGTAGACAGGGAAGTTATCCATAGCATAATTGACAAAGGGAATGGAATACTTTCCATTTTGATCTGTAACTCCTGTGTTCAATGTGTATCTTGTACCGTAATGAACTTCTACCTGAATTCCCGGCACTGGAACTCCTCCATGTAGGGTTACGATACCTTCTGCTTTATCAAGATTCGAGGGGAACTTAAAGTTGTATGAATTGAGGTCGCTCCCATACGTTGGTTTAACGACAGTAATGCCCTTCATGGTGAAAATCATAAAGGTATCAACGAACTCATTTATTGAACTGGGCACTGTAAAATATCCGTTTGAATCCGTTATGGCATATCCATAATATTGAGAGTTCAGTGCGAATGTGATCGACAATCCAGGAACTGGGTAACCGTTTTCATCCGTAATTACACCATGACGCTCCTCGTCCTGATTCATGTTCAATGAGCTATAAACGTTGCTGGTGACACTGCTATCAGTGATATTGTTGGTGGCAGCTTGTGTAGTTTCTACGGTTAAAAATCCAAAAATCGACAATAGCAACAGCAAACAAACGCAAATTTTTCCCATTATAATACTTTTCACCCTTATACCTCCTTTTGATTCTTTATTAAGAATATCACATTCTATACCAAGAACATAGTTGAAAATTGTAAGATGAATTTCAAAGCAACGCGGCTGCCGATTCATACCGGCAGCCGCGTCTTAGTTGTTTATTAAGCTAAACTTATTTTAAGATGTGATCTCTTTTCCGTTAATTCAATCATTGCATATCCCATCAAAATAATCGCCTGGAGATGTCCGAATTCTTCCCTTCCGCTAACAGAACACGACATAATACTACCGACGCTGGACAGCCAGTTTAACGGCAAGTCCTGTCAAGACCCCGGACATGATCCAACGCTGTGCTTTTAGCCATTTCGGACGTTTGCCAAACCAACCTACAATCTTACTTGTAGTAAGAACAATAAGCAGATTCACAGTAAAGCTGATTAAGATTTGCGTCAATCCCAAGATAATGCTTTGTTCCAGCAAGGAGCCATTTTCAGGATTCTGAAACTGAGGTAAAAGCGATATATACAGTACAGCGATTTTAGGATTAAGCAAATTGGTTATAAAACCCATCATAAACAGCTTTTTTGGCCGTTCAGCCTTTAGAGCGACTGGTTCAAGCAAAGAAGCTGACCCGGGTTTGATTGTCTTCCATGCAAGCCAAAGCAAGTATGCCGCACCAGCCCACTTCATTATGCTATAAATAACCGGTACCGTATTAAAGATCGCGACCAGCCCCAGCATAGTTGCAATAAGATAAACGACAAAGCCGAGCACGACTCCGATTAAAGAAATTATGCCTGCCTTACGCCCTTGGGACAGTGTGCGCGAAATTAGGTAAATCATATTGGGACCAGGAGAACAAACCATCCCAAGCGATACAATTCCAAAAGCAATAAGTGTTCCTATACTAATCAATTTGCGTCCTCCTTTTAGTTATCATATGAATTCAAGATATATTAGCATATTCGGATATGGATGTATACCGAAATTAGTCCTTTAGCTGCAAGCTTTCATTGATCATTCCTCGAAGAGTCATTAGCCGTTCGGCGGTTGAAACTTCTGTTTCAATGCGGTAGTCTTGAAGATGGAATAGGAGATGAGACAATGAAAACGATAGCGGTATTTTGCGGATCTGGAACTGGCAATGACGCGGTCTATATGGAGGAAGCAAGAAATTTGGGGAAAGCCATAGCAGCGCAGGGATGGGCGCTCGTCTACGGGGGAGCAACGGTAGGCTGCATGGGGGCTGTGGCGGACGCAGTTATGGAAGCCGGTGGAAAGGTGATTGGCGTGATCCCCAAAAAGCTCTCGGATATCGAGATCGCCCACCCCCGTCTTTCCGAGCTCCACGTCGTTGATACTATGCATGAACGTAAAGCGATGATGGCCGCGCATGCAGACGCCTTCGTCACACTTCCTGGCGGGGTTGGTACACTTGAGGAGTATTTCGAAGTACTGACCTGGGCGCACATCGGCTATCACAATAAACCTTGTGCTCTGCTAAACGTGAATGAGTACTACACACCGATGATATCCTTGATCGATCATATGATGGAGCAAGGCTTCGTGAAGGAAAGCACGCGGAAGCTCATGATCGTCGAGAACGAACCGATCTGCTTGCTTGAGCGGCTGAAGGAAGGCTGGATAAAAGCGAACTATTGAATTGCCCCAAGCACCTATCAAATTGTGCGGCGACTTGAGCATATATGAATAATGGACAGTCGCGGGAAATCAGGCGGAGACGGATTAGGGGCTGTCCCCCCTACTTTAAGCTTGTTTTACAGCGTTAACTTCAACTTTTTACCCGCTCCGCCTACGTTAACGCTGAAAAACGACGTCTCAGCTCAATAACAACTGGATTACTTTCGCTTAAAGTGTCGAACAACCGAAAAAATTACTGCATATAACATGAAGGTAATCAAAGCCAGCACAGGATATACGTATGGATCAATATGCATTACGACGAAGTAAGAATCGTGATATTGAAAATCTTTTGGTGTCCCCAGTACGTCACCGAGATTAGAAATGCCTACAATTACTAAGTACACAATTATCGGTACACCCAAAGACAAAAGTATCCCGGAAACTATACTTTTTCTGCTCATTCAGTCTTTCCTCTCCACTTCTTCGTCTTATTTTAGGGAAATCAACTTCATGCCTGGCTGAAATGGGAACTACAGGGCGCTATTTGGCCAGAAACAGCTATTTGGGCAAGGGAAAGGGAACTAGGATCCGCTATTCCACCACTCCGAACAGATAACTAGATCACGGAGGTGAGATAAGACCCTGTAGTTCCCCTTGTGCGCTCGAAATTTAGATTTTCGCCGAAATAAGGGAATGGAGTTCCTTTATTTACCGCAACAGCCAATGAAGTCTAGATCTTCTTACCGGCCCCAGCCATCACAATATTTCGATGTACCCCTCTGTTCCATGCACGCGAATGTGCTGCCCGTCTTTGATCAGTTTGGTCGCATTATCCACCCCGACAACTGCCGGCAAGCCATATTCACGCGCGATAACCGCTCCATGGGTCATCAGTCCACCAACTTCGGTGACTAGTCCTTTAATGGATACAAACAATGGTGTCCAGCCAGGGTCGGTAAAGGAGGTGACTAAGATATCTCCATCTTCTAAATTAGCATCATCCATACTTAAAATGACACGCGCTCTCCCCTCAACCACTCCGGAAGAAACAGGCAGTCCTGCAATAGCTTCCGCAGGGAGATTTTCACGGTTGTACTCACCTGTAATGATTTCCCCATCAGACGTGATGACACGCGGGGGAGTTAGTTTTTCGTAAACTTTGTAATCGTCCTTACGTTTACTGATGACTTCGTAATCTAGTTTATTGGCGCGTACGACTTCGTGTAGTTCTTCAAAAGCTAGATAGTAGATATCTTCTTTCTCATGGATAACGCCGGCTTGAACGAGCTGTTCGGCTTCTTTCAGTAAGGCCCTCTTATAAACGAAATAGCGACTAATCATGCCGTATTTAGGATATTCGCGGTAGCCGATGAAATTCCGGATGATGTCGATCATTCGTTTGGTTTCTTTGGCTTTTTGCTCACCATCCGGTAATTGCTTCAAGCGATCTATGATCTCTTGTTCTTTTTCCAAAGCTTCCTGACGCCCTTGCTCAAATCTTCGATTGCCGGCATTAGGCTCAAAATTCTTGATGTTGCCAAGAATCATAGGGACAAGTGTAATTGGTTTTTCACTCCAACGCGTTTTCGTAATATCGATTTCTCCGGCACATCGCATTCCGTATTTGCTGAGATAATCAAGGATAGCGTCTTGGGCTTCCCTTCCTCCATCAAACTTAACCAGTTCATCCAAAAAGTTATCTTCTTTGGCATGCTGCAAATAATCAATCACTTCTGGATAAGGGCGAATCACATCCGCGACATCCAATAGCGCCAAACCCATCTCCGAAGTAATATTGTGGGGTACAGATTGAGAAAGCGTATCTGCTGCGTTTTTTTCGCCTAACCACTCGTTCATGTTTTCATTGATCCATAATGAAGCATTTATAGCTGCCATAAATACAGCCGTACTTTGTGGGTTAAATAAGATCTTCTTTAATTGCTGGATATCTTCCAGAATAAAATCTAACAAATCCGATCCCGATTTCGCTTGGATGTTTTGTTTCAACTCTTCTATCGATGATTGATTACGCTTAATCAAATCAGAAACGATCGTCGGATCGTTCTCGAATTGTGCCAGCATATCGCTATTACTTCTGCTCGGAACCGGTGCTGTTTGATCATTCGGTAACAACTTTATAAAATCTCGCTCTATTACGGTCGTAAGTGCGCCTATAATGAGCGGGTCGGATGCCAGGGTATTTAATAAAGCTTCCCGACCAACAGATGTAGTCAACCTAGGCGCAACATCAACAAACAACCTCCCACCGGCTTTACGCATAGGTGCAGGAGTAACTAACAGGTAAAAGGACAATCCCAATGGTTTTATGGGATCTGTCATCATTTGTTGATGACCAACAGATAGATAGACGTGATTATCTTGATCATTCGCTTCTGGGATCGGGTATAACGTAGTGATCGGCCGACTCTGGACAATGTAAAATGTATCATCAGCCAAACACCATTCGATATCTTGCGGGCTGCCAAAATAAGCTTCGATCTGTCTACCGATACGTGCCAGTTGTAAAATTTGTTGTTCAGTAAGTGTTTGAGTCTTTTGCTGATCAGGATCGATCTGCTTTGTCTCTGTTCCGCCTTCTTTCCTTCCGTAGATAGCCATTTTTTTGGTCGCTATCCTCTTCTCGACGATTTCCTCTTCCCGCACTTGGTAACTATCGGCAGATACCAAGCCGGAGACCAACGCTTCTCCAAGTCCAAAACCGGCATCGATGGATAGCAGCTTTCGGTTGCAAGTAACTGGATCCGCGGTAAATAAAATACCCGAAGCCTGCGGGAAAACCATCCTTTGAACAATAACGGATAAGTAAACTTGTCTGTGGTCAAATCCATTTTGCATACGGTAGACTACCGCGCGATCCGTAAATAGGGATGCCCAACATTTGCTGATATGCTGCAGGATGGCATCGACCCCGATGATATTTAAATAAGTGTCTTGTTGACCGGCAAAAGAGGCATGCGGCAAATCTTCAGCAGTCGCACTGGAACGCACTGCATAAGCATGTTCCACCCCAAGCTGGGCATGATAGTGAGTAATTGCTTGCACAACATCGGAAGGAATTTCTGCTTCCATAATGATTTGTCGAATCTTCCTGCTAATTTCTCCAATTTGATCTCGATCTTCTACTTGCAGCAAGGTTAGCCGTTCCAACAACGCATGATACGTTTCGTTTTTTCCGATAGCTTTTTGATATCCCACTGTTGTAACACAAAATCCTTCAGGTACTTGTATGCCTTCAATTTTTAATAATTCCCCTAAATTCAACCCTTTCCCGCCAACGAGCAAAAGCTGTGTTTTTTCCATTTCCTGAAAACTGAGAACCAAAGAACTCATTCCATATCTCTCCTCATCATCAATTTGAGAAAACATTTGACAAGAGCTTGCCGGCATGGTACACTTAAAGTGTAAGATAACATCCTTATGTCCATGAAACAAAAATAAACACAATCCGATTATATCATCGTGTCTGTTTATATGCAATATGAAAGAACCTGATAATACTATCCAGGTTCTTTTTTGATTTCCCGCCTATTTTTCCAAACCAATATCGATCTGCTTGATAACCACTGCTGGGCAACCGCCTACAACCACGTTATCCGGGACATCTTTCGTAACAACGGCTCCAGAGGCAATCACCGAATTATTTCCTATCGTTACGCCAGGATTAATGACAGCCCGACCACCAATCCATACGTTATTGCCAATTGTAACAGGCTTACCGAATTCAGCGCCGGAGGCTCTTTCCTTAGGGTCTAAGGGATGTGCAGCCGTATAGATATGCACCCCAGGGGCCAGGAAACAATTCTCCCCTATCCGAATTTCACACACATCGAGAAACACGCAATCGAAGTTTGCATAGAAGTTCTCACCGACATGTATGTTATACCCGTAATCGCAACGGAGTGTTGGCTCTATGTAATAATTGGCCCCTGTTGAGCCGAACAATTCCTTCAAGATTTCTTTTCTAGATGTTTCCTCTGTCTCAATCGACTGATTGTATAGCCGCGTTAGCCGGCGCGCATTCAAACGATCCTTCACTAACTCCGTATCACCCGCTTGGTAAAGTTCACCGCTAATCATCTTTTCTTTTTCTGTTTTTGCTTGCATAAAAATTCCTATCCTCTCGTAGCACCTAGTTGTTATTTTAGCAATTAATGCCAGTAGATTTCGTTTGATTGTTCAAAATATGATTTACTTTCTCTGCACTCATCATCATCAGAATAATGAAAGCAATCACAATAAAAGGGAATGCATGTATGGTCGTCTGTGCAGCGAGCAATCCAAAGAGCGGAGGTAAAAACGTCGTTCCCGTATACGCGACTGCCATCTGATATCCCATTAGCTTGGCGGAATTATCACGACCAAAGCGTGTTGGTGTTTCATGCAGCAGACCAGGATAGATGGGTGCAAGCCCAAGGCCAATAAGAATAAGCCCGACCAAGAAAAGTTGAGGCAGCGGAAGCAGCAGCATTCCCCCACCCGCAATGGCAATAATCTGACCGCACCGGATCAATACACGATTGTTGATTTTCAAAGTAATAAACCCTGTTATCAGTCTTCCCATCGTTATTCCGCCATAGTACAAAGATATCCACCCGGCAGCCGTCTCCGCAGTCATATTTCTTGCACCTACCAGATAGCTGGTCCCCCATAATCCTACCGTGGATTCAACTCCGCAATAGAACAAAAAAGCGATAAGTGTCTGTTTAACACCTTTGATCTGGAGTACGTTAGCTTTGGAACTGATTGCCGGTTGTTTCAACTCAGGTCCGACTTGGTCTTGTGGAATCATACTATCCAGACGCTCATGCTCTCTACTAACAGCAATACGTTTCCATAGGGGGAGCGTTACTAACAATACAATTGCGAGTGTGAACTGTATCATAGATACAGCTGTATAACCATCTCTCCAGGAGTTATGTTTAACCATATAAAATGACATGATAATTGGCCCCAGAGTTGCCCCAACACCCCAAAAACAGTGCAGCCAGTTCATGTGATGGGCTTTGTAATTTTCAGCTACATAATGATTTAGTGCCGCATCAATTGCACCTCCGCCTAGACCAAGAGGAATGGCCAAAAGAACAAGCCAAAATATCGAGGGTGCCATAGAGAACCCAAGCAGCGCTCCTGCAGTAAGGCAGCAGCTGATTAGTGTAATTTTACCCGTCCCCAATCGCTGGACCAAACTCCCACTTACTAGACTGGATACGATGGTTCCCCCTGCCACTACCATCGACAAGATTCCCGCGAAGCCGAATGAAGCACCCATATCAGGTCGTATCACGGGCCACGCCGATCCCAGCAAAGAATCTGGAATTCCCAGGCTAATGAATGCCAGATAGATAATACCTAAAAACATCGTTGCCACAGCGACACTCCTTCTAGAGAGCATTAGTGTTGTCTACATGAGATCTAATTTCTAGCAACAGTCCGTAATCATCAAATTAAGTGCTAAATGCTGCAGGCCTGTCAAGTAATCCTGTCTCCAATTGCTCATCAGAAGCTTTGGCAAATGGTTTTGCGGGATATAGGCCGAACCTCGATCTGCGATTCTAGCCAAAAGTGCTTCGTCTACCTCATCATCGCAGAAAACAACGACCCGCGGGTTAAGAATGGCTGCGAATGTGGCAATTAAACGAGCAACGGCATCAATCTGACTGTCTTCTGCAATTACAACCCGGTGATTACGATCTTCCATCAGCAGTGCTTGGTGGAAAGTTAGATTATCGTACTGAGGTACGAAAGAAATCTCACCCGAGAAGAACGTGCTGCCTCGCACGACATCGCCATTGATCATAATACCGGAACCCGGTCCGTTCTGACCGAAGTACAGATAAACCAGTGATTCGTTCTCCATCTCAAAGTTCGACGCATATCCAAGCACCGATGCATTCATATCGTTTTCGACAACGACAGGTATCTGGAACCGGGATTCAAATTCCCCTTTCAAATCATAGTCAAAAAATTGCTGATATGGCGGAATAAAAATGATTTTCCCATTATTAACGGCGCCAGGCACTCCGATTGCGATGGAACGAAGCCTTGGGTATTTCTCAATCAACGATTCAATCAGGTCCGCAAGCAGTTGAACGTCTTGTTGTAATACGCTTGGCTTTGTTCCCTGCTCCTTGACCTCTCCAATACAGTTAAATATCGAATAATTCGTCTCGTTCTTTTCGATGAAAATAGCTAATCCCAACATGTATTCCGGATCATACGAATACCGCTTTGCCCTCCTGCCTCCGTTGGAATCATCATCGCCTGTATAGCGGATTTCTCCGTCTTGCTCCATCTGAGCCATAAACTTGCTGATCGTCGGAAAGCTGATCCCCAATCGCTGACAGAGCTCCGCTTTCGTAGCGCTTCCCATCATGATGAGTCCCGCGCGAATACGATGAATTAACGGCTCCCTCATCTCTTTCGGCGTCTTAATCACGTTCGTCATGTAGATCAAAGCCTTTCATCAAAATAGTAACCGAACTTATTAAAGTGTTTTAATAAGTTGAGATCATCTTATCAGAAGTTGCATGCAAGGGCAATACGAATTTTGGTTACTTCAATGTCAGTGAAATTTTACATTTGCATGAAAACTAGTTTTGATCTTATTTACATAGCTCGACAAGGATTTATATTCTGCCGTTAACTTCTCATTGAACGGATCATATTGTACATCACCCGGAGTGCTTATTGTAAAAACTCTATCTCCTAATTCTCCAATTTTCGATATATGACCGACCTCCATAGCTGTTTGACCATTTTGACTCCAGTTATCTTTTGTCCATATGCCAATTGAAAAAACTACTCCCCCGTACCCTTTGTTTGCTATGTCAATAAAAGAAATATTTTCGAATTCTGAAGCTTCATCTATGGCTTCCACTACCTCATATTTCCCTTCCCAGCTCTTCGGAAGATTGAGGGTGAAATTGTTTTTTCTGTTTTCATAAACCATGCTTGGAGTCGCACTAATCATCTGGCCATTTACATTACCAATATGCAGGTTAACCGTTGAATACGTCCTAAAATCCCCTAAGCCCTCCGAAACGAAGGTTTGAGCGTCTACCCCAAAATCATTTCCATAAATCGCAACTTCGCCGATTTTTTCACTGTTATCATTGTAAAAAGCAAGGGTTGCCTCGACGGAATTTGTTGTATTCCCTACACCTTCGATTTTCAATTGACCGGTAACTTTGGTGTTACCGCCGTCTTTAGTTAAGATTACATTGCCAACAATAATCCCTTGGTAATCTGGATCCGATAAGTCAAGCTTCCTATTTTTCACAAAAATCTTTTGCTGCTCCTGCTCAAAGTCGATCGTAGCCCCCAAATGCTCAGCTACGAATCGAATCGGTACGTAGGCATGACCGTCAACATTAAGTACTTTATAATCATCGTCCAAGGAAATCTTACTTCCATTTATTTCGAAACTTGCAGGAAATAATAACGCCTGGATAGAATCTGATGCGATTGCAACACATGAACTTGCCATGACGAAACCACAGCATAGGCCCAGCACAAATTTTTTCATATAAGCACCTCTTTTTTTGTTTACCCCCTTAGACGTTAATTTGTTGATATAGTTGCTGAAAAATGTTAATAATTCCCTGACATTGAAAACTAATATCCGAACCGAAAAAGACTGCCATCGGCTGAGATACCGATGCAGTCTTTTTGCGAATGATGATTAGTTATTGGCAATTATTTTGGTTACTGCCGATGCATAATCATTTTTAAGTGCTGTTGCTTCATTCTCGGACAACTCGCCGTAAGTCACGAAGCCATTGATTTCCTTATCCGCTTTTCTGAGCAGCTTAAGCAGCAGCGAATCAGTATCAACGCCTAAGGCTTGCTGCAAGCTTCGACCGCTCGCCAAACTTTTCAGTACCTCGTCGCTCTTGGTGTCAGTCACTTCAACGGCATCATCGACGATTCGATTCAGACGGTCGACCAGGTACTGCTTGGCGTCGATAGTAGCTTTATAGTTGGCGGTCGTTACTGCATCGTTGAGCAGTACGTATGCTTCGTCCTTCGTCGCTTGTTCGTTATCTTTCGCGAGCCAGCCCTTTTGAACGGCGGCATTCAGAAAGGCGTCAATCCGAGGTTGCAGCGCACTGGTCAGTTCTGCTTGATCTACTGCCGTGGCTCCAACAAGCGTCTGTCCGGTTGCTAACTTATCATGCAGATCCGAAACAGACATTCCTGCGTAACCTGCACTATCAGCCACAATGGAACGGATGCTCTCGGCTGCAAGCGCCGAGCTGCTCGTTCCGGCTGCAGCTTGCGTTCCGTATCCGCTCTGCTCAACCGCCTTTTGGAGCACATCCCCTGCATGTTGTTCGAGCTTGGTGAGCAGTTTCACAGTCAAGTTGCCGGCTTTCCATTCGTTCTCCAATACTTGGTTGACGTTATCCGTCAATTGGGAGGTCAGATCGGATTCTGCCATTCCTGTCGCTGTACTTAGGTTTTGGCCATCTGAGAGATTGGACTGAACATCGCCAATATCTTTGCCGCCTATGGCTGCAGCGTACTGTATGATGGAGATCGGATCGAGTCTATCCGCCAGCAGCCGCTGTCCATATTGTTCCATCCACAGCGTAGTTTCGGGATCGTAGCCTTCGGTATTCGCCGCGTCCCATAATGCCGAGGCTCCGTCCTTCTCCGCTTTCTCCAACTGATCGGCTGGAAGCGTTCCTTCCTTGACGGCAGCTTCCAAATCCTGGTTGAGCAGCGCTGTCAGCGCATCGTTCAGGGCGGATCTGTCCATCCCAGTAGCCTCTACTAAGCTTTCACCGTCACGCAGTGCCCTGCGCAGATCAATGGAACCAACACCTGACGGCAAAGATGCGTCGTCAGCTATAGTACGTAATCGGCTATGTATGATGGCCGATGCATTCGTTTGAATAACCACCGTATGGCTTCCCGCAGACCATCCGGAATTGACGAGACCGGCAATTCTCTCATTGGCCGTTTGTGCCAAAGCCGCAGCTTCCTGCGCCGTCAAACTGCCCGATTGCACCTCGCTAGCCATATCTTCGCTAAACAGTGCATTCAGTTTTCCGATTAAGTCGGAGGCCTCCAGCTGCGATGCTGCTGTTAAAATCGCTCCCGATGCGAGAGCATCTGCAAAATCTCCAGAGTTTCTGCTCGATAACGCCTCGGTGTGGATATCCAGCTTACTCAGCCAATCGTTCAATAGTAACGTACTGTAGTCACTTGTAGTGGAAGATGTGTCAGATTGCGTATCTGACAATGACACTGCCGCTGCCGTTCCTGTCTCCGCCGCATACGCCGACAGCACAGGAAGCGCCATACCGCTTGCTCCTGCCACCAGTAATGTCGCACCCATCAATACGATCAATTGCTTTCTCATTCCAATCTCCATCCTTCCGTTTCTATGTTTTGCCTACAAGTCGAAGTATAGAGATGTTTCCTGAAATTTACATGAATTCACCCTAAAAATTGGATGATTTTAACATTAAACAGAGCTTAATTTCCGCTGAATGAATGCTGAAAAAGTTGCGCCCGGGAAACTCTTTCGGGGGATTGGGGCGAAATATAGAATGAAATTGAAAACGGAGCCCGCGAACCCGCGGTGCTCCGTTATTGATGATGGCATGTCACAGCCATAAGGCTGTCCAAAAGTGCCAGAAACGAAGAGGCTGTCCCATAAGCGAAGGAAGCTAATTGGAATAACAGGAAAATCTCTCTCTAAATTGCTCAAATGATGGCCTTGCAGGGATTTTAGAAGGAAAGACTCCCGTTAGTTTGACCGAATTCGAGAATTCTCACGAAATCGGTACAAATAGAGGGAGTTTTCCGTCTAAATGAATTCTAACAAGCATCTGCAGTCCATTTAGAGGGAGATTTCCCCTTATTTTGACCGTTGAAGAAGCATAACTGCACAGGCACTGGCAGCCCCCTAACTTTTTTGCAAAACAATTGCTCAATCTATTTGATGAGCTTCACTACGATTTCTGTATCAATAATATGTAAATTCTGCCTTTATCGAGGCCACAATTTTCAACTCACCGGGCTGAATTGGCGTTGCTGCACTCGTGGAATACGATATCGCAGAGAATGGAATCGGTTCTTGTGAACGGGAAGTTTCTTGAACAAGGCAAGGAGCCGGATGAAGCGTTACCCCTAATGTTTGGGCGATGTTCATTGCTTTGAGCAGGCTATCTTTTATAGCTAGTGATAAGGCATTCTTATAGGCAATTTCCGGGTGCGCCAATGTAAATCGAATATTCGACACATTGTTGGCACCGTTCATGACGGCCGTATCCACAACAAGTCCAGTCTGATTGATTTGATCGATTGTGAGTTGGAGCAAATGGGTGACTTGATATCCCCGAAAAACTTGCTTGCCATCTTCATTGTTATATTGGATGTCGATGCTGTAATGCGTCGTTTGAATATGCTCCTTCGGAATGGATAGTTCAACCAATGCATTGACGATATTGGTAATTGCATTTGCATTTTCTTTCTGAGCCTCTGCCAGGCTTACTTTCTCCGTTATCACACCAAGAACAATAATGGCTTTGGTGGGAGTTGCCGAAACCGTTCCCTCCCCCGTGACTTCGATCGTGTGACGACATTTTGAAAAAAAGGGTGATGCGATCGGAGGAGATGATGACCATGGTTGACCGTACATTTGCCGTCCCCCATTCACTTGTTTGCTACAACTAATGTATTTATCAATCTCGTCCATGATTCCTATCGTCGGGATGTTGGCTGCCTAGGGCAGTACGACCTCTCCCGGCGTAAGAAGCGAATTACGATATGGCAGCGCTCCGAGCCAGTATACCGTATCGTCCTCCGCGACGAACAGATGCTGAAAGAAGGTACGGCCTTCAATTGGGTAATGATACATCGATGCGGAAGATCTCAGTCGAACCCCTGCCGGAAGCCTCGCTTCTACTTTGAAGCTGCCGTTCAGATCGCGAATCCGGCCGTCTTGGCCAATCTCAACCCCTCCAGTTAGGCGGATGGCCGATCGACCCGTCTTCTTCACTTGGACAGAAGCCGTTTCATTGTCATTAGTTCCATCACGTTGCAGCTTCAGTTCAACCTCATACACCTGGCCATTTACGTCCAATGCTTTGCCGATGTAACCAATACCATCAAAAAATACATAATGCATCGGCGACCACATCTCAACCGGCACTTCGAATGAAACGAGCCTCATTAAAGGCGCGCCATCTTGTGTTCGTTCCTTGAAATAAAGCTCCCCTTGGTCGGTTCGTACGAACGGAATCGGATCGCCGGATACTTCGATGACTTTCCCTTTCGGCTTCGGATCGAATCGGAGCTCGACGCTGTTGCCTAACCCCGATATGCTGCCTTCCACATGGAATACGCTTCCGTCCGACAACGCCATCAAGACACCGTTCAAGGCAACGGATACGTCAGTAATTGGCGCCGGCGTTTGCAGCAGCTTGCATGGCTCCGTCTCGTCGGGGTTCGCGACCATGAGTCTGCCATCCTCGAGTAACACGGAAAAATGCCCCAACGCCATGATGACCTTCTTCGCTTTCTCGCCCAGCAAGACGGGTTTTGCTACGGTGCCGTCCTGGAGTGTCCACACATCGCCCGCTTTCAGAGCATACGCTCGCCCATACGTTGGAAATAAGGCGTCAACCCCCTTCCATGTGCCGATCGCAAGCAGGTCATCTGCAAAGATCGGCTGCCGGCCAAGCTGGCCATACATATTGGAGCCGATCGTCAACACGCGGCCATCCGCCGTTAAGGCGAGCAAATGGTCGGAGCCTGCTGTCAATGCCGCTACATTGTTCAATGCGGGGTGCCGCTGCGGTGTTTCGGTTATAGCAGGCTTCACCCCAAATTGATCATAGGCTCCCAGGTCTTTCCCCCATACCCATACATAGCCGTCCTTATCCAGGGCTGCCGTCAAACGCGACGTTGCCGCTACTTGCGTGGTGCCTTGCGGCAGCACGGTCGGCTTAAGAGCTCCGCTGCCGTTCATCGTGTACCAAGAGCCTTTATCGGATAAAATATATGCCGCTTCCTCATACGACATCGTAGCTTCCATTCTTGCCACTTTTCCGCCGTCAGGCAGCTCAAGCGGAGCAGAATCAGCATTCGGAACCGATGACAAGGTCGACTGTCCCACCCAAAGCATCCCTTTGCTGTCAACTGCCAGCATGATATAGGGGCTGGCCGTGACAGATACTGCACGGAAAGAAGCCTCAACCCGCTTCACTGCTGGCTTGCCCTCCTGCCCATACATGGAATATAGCTTGATGACTCCATCGGAATCAATGGTAAATACCGACACATCGTCCGCCTGAGCGATCGACTTTACGCCGGATAACCCCGCTATTTTCTCCGGGCCGCGTTCAGCATTCATGTCGATGACTCCCCCGGAATCCACTAATGCGAATCGCCCTTCGAGCTGAATAACAGGATCGCCTTCCGGCAACCCTTCGACCTTCTTCGGAAAAGCGTCAGGCCTCCGGCCTTCTCCCCAACCGAATATCCCCCACCGGTAAACAGTTCCGTCACCGGCTAATGCGTAAGAAGAGCCGAATTCCATCCCGTAACCGGCACCATCGAACATGTGGCCTGCAGAAATTTGCTGGATCCCCTTAATCGGCGAGCGAGACGGTGGCTCGGCAGGCGTAAATCCGGAAGCCTCTTCCGTAGCCGGGTACCATTTCATATCCGGCGGGCATGCCGCCAAACTGAATAATGGATCGGGAGTTGGCTTTTGTGTCTCTATTCGTACAGTCGGCGCTGTCGATACTAATGGTTCAGCAGGCGTTGGTTCTGCACTAGGCACAGCTGGTGTGACACTAGAAGCAGGCGCGACGACCACGGAGGTACCTCCAGTTCCCGCCGAATTCTGCAGCGTCCTGCTGTATACGATTGTGGACAGCAGCACGAGTACCGCCAGCAAGCCTCCCACCATAAATTTGTACTTTATGAGAACGTGCAAGGCTTTCCGGTAAAAGGACATAACCGACACCTCTTCCAATTCATTTCCATTCATTTGGTTAGACGATCAGGTGTGGCGGAAGGTTGCGGGCACGGCACGATGGACAAAAAAAAATCGCCGACCGCATTGCCGAAGGCACGCGGAAAGCGATCACATAATTCTCCGTTATTTTTCCCAAAGCTCGATAAGTCGACCTTCAGGATCTTCAATCCAAATAAACTTTCCATAATCACTGATCTCTTTTTCCCTTGCAAGAGGTACACCAATCTGTTCAAGATGCGTAATCATCTCGTTAAGATCATGTACTTGGAAATTTAACATCACTTGTTGATCTATTGGAAAATAACTGTCATTCTCGGTAAAAAATGAAAAGATAGTCTCACTTCCTAATTCGGGTTTTATCATAGTCCCATTCCAATTTTCGATTTCAATCTTCAACACTTCACTGTACCATTTTTTCACAACTTCAAGATTCTTCGTTCTCCAAAATATTCCTCCAAAACCTTTTATCATCGTATCAAACTCCTGTCTGTCATTAAATTATTAGCTATCCGATTACATTAATTATTCGAGATTTATATGTATTTTCCTTTTTCAAAAAAACGGCCGGTTGATCCGCTTAGAGTTTCTTCGGCCCCTCGTCGGTGCGATAAACAAGTTCTTAAAGGCACATTCTTTACATATTTCTTAGGCTAGGGTGAGATTGCTGCGAATAGGGAGAGGTAACAATGGTTCTATACAAAAAAGCGAACATCGAAGGGTTGGATATCTTTTTTCGCGAGGCCGGGTATCCGAGTTGTCCGACCATGGTCCTCCTTCATGGTTTTCCGAGCTCCTCTCATATGTTTAGGGATTTGATTCCTTTGCTGGCGGACCGGTTTCACGTCATCGCTCCCGATTACCCCGGATTCGGGAATAGCAGCATGCCTTCGACGAAAGAATTTTCATACACCTTCGAGAATCTTTCCCTCGTCATCGAAAAGTTACTCGACAAGCTCTGTATTCCTCATTTTTTCTTGTACGTCCATGATTATGGAGGGCCTATCGGATTCAGACTGGCCGTACGCCATCCGAACCGGATTCTCGGATTCGTCATTCAGAATGCCGTTGCCGACGTGAAAGGGCTCGGACAGCCTTTCGACCTCTTCAAAGCGCTGTGGGTGGACCCGAGTCCGAAGACAATAGCCTCGTTTTCCGCGCTGACCTCCTTCGAATTTACAAAGAAGCAATATTTAACAGGAGTATGCAACCCCTATTTGATTAGTCCCGACGGTTATTCGATGGACCAGTTCTTCCTGGACCGTCCCGGCAATGGCGAAATCCAATTGGCGCTAGGCTACGATTATCTGAAGAACGTAGAGCAATATCCCGTTTGGCAGCAATACATGCGAACCTATCAGCCTCCGACGCTGGTCGCCTGGGGCAAAAACGATTTTATCTTTACGTTGGAGGGGGCACTTGCCTTCAGCAAGCATTTATCATATATCGAAACATGTTTTCTGTGCGGCGGGCACTTCGTGCTGGAGGAACAAAGCCGGCATGTATCGGATTTGATCAAGAGCTTTTTTGCAATTCACATATAGTATTCCGCGTATTAATACAAAGATATGTACCCTTACATCCTTTGGGGGGTTCTGTAAACTCCTCGTTATTTCAACGAAACTAGGGATCAGTTCCCGTATAGCGAGCTGCTCCCTGACTATTGCGCTATAGTTTTGTGTTAGTTGAATAACACACCTCTATGTCTTCAGAAATGATTTCAAGAGAAGCATCATCTTCATCACGCCAGTTTGCAAAGCGAAACTTGCGATAAGGCCCGTTCCTCCCCATCTCACTGATGGCATAAAGCATCATTCCGAGTGCTCTATTGGAATTAACGGTTAGCACTCCAATGAACTTTATTACTATTCTATAGATTATTATGCACCTAGAGCTCAATAGACTCAAGAGGAGGCGTTTCAGAAAAAAACAACATGGATTATCGCGAGTTAGGTTGGAATATCAATAGATGAAAGTGACAGGGAGTTGGCGTAATTCATGAATATCGTTTTATGGATCGCACAAGGGACATTAGCATTAGGATTTATTTATTCCGGTTGGTTGAAGGCGTTTCAGTATGAAGCAGCAAAAAGGTCCTGGACATGGGTGAGTGATGTTCCCAAAAACCTCGTTTCCTTTATTGGTTTATCAGAATTGCTTGGAGTAATAGGTTTAATTTTGCCTCAAGCAGCAAACATCGTCCCTGTTTTGACGCCGACTGCCGCGGTCGGACTTGCTGTAATCGTTCTTTTTGGTGCGGTATTCCATATTAAGCGCGGCGAATATCGAGAAATTGTCGTGAACATCATTTTCTTAGCGTTGGCGCTATTTGTTGCGATTGGCCGCTTATTAGAATAACTCGAAAATAGAAAGCAGCGGCGACCTAGGACTATGTCCTAGATTGCCACTGCTTTATTAAGCTAGCTCGGTCCCTGCCTTATTCTGAGCTTGGTGCTCAGAGAAACATGCCGCCGGAAGCCTCGATTCGCTGCGCATTTACCCAGCCCATTTCGTCGGTGCAGAGCGATGCGACGACACCGCCAATATCATCGGCTTCCCCAACTCTGCCTAGCGCCGTTTGAGAACCAATAAAGTCGTTTATCCCCTGATTGTCCCTTACTGCCCCTCCCTGGAAGTCCGTAGCAATCGCTCCCGGAGCGATCGCATTAACCCGGATGCCCCGACGTCCCCATTCTTTTGCCATATATCTCGTCAATACTTCGATGGCGCCTTTCATGGCGGCGTAAGCTCCATAGCCTTCTAAGGCAAACCGGGTCAATCCAGTCGAAACATTGATAATTCTTCCGTGATCAGAAATACGGGAAATTAACTTCTGTGTTAAGAAAAATACACCTTTAAGGTGCACGTTCACCAAACTATCGAACTGTTCCTCTGTGGTATCAACAAGCGGCGCGTGTACCCCAAATCCAGCATTGTTTATCAAAACGTCGAAATGTTCAGTATGCCATTTTTCTTTAAGCACATCGGCAAGTAAGACTGCGAAGTGTTCGAAGGTGGCGATGTCACTCGCATCTAGCTGCAGTGCGGCAGCTTTTTGACCGTTAGCCTCAATTTCTTTGACGACTAACTCTGCTTCGTCCTTGCGAGAATGATACGTAACGATGACATCAAATCCTTTTTTAGAGAGCGCAATAGCGGAATTTCGTCCAAGCCCGCGGCTACCTCCCGTTACCAGCGCGATCTTATGTGTTTTTTCCATTGCTGTACAGCCCCTTTGAGTTAGGATTGACCACTTGAATGTTGTAAACATGTGATCTATAGTTAGCATAAACGTTAAAGTTAACTTTAAGTCAAGGGGTTGTAAAAAAAATGATTTATACAATTAATCAGGTGGCTGATCTATTCAGTCTCCCCGCTCATACGTTGCGTTATTACGACAAAGAAGGCCTATTGCCTTTTATCTCAAGAGACAAAAACGGCAACCGCCTTTTCAGTGAATTGGACCTAAATTGGGTAGCGTTAATCTGCTGCCTAAAAAACACCGGTATGCCAATCAAAGAAATCAAACAATACAGCGATTGGTGTGCGCAAGGCAGTCAAAGGTTAGACGAGAGAAAAGCCATGCTCATCTCTCACCGCGAACACGTGTTGAAGCAAATCGAGGACTTCAAGAAAAACCTTGAACTCATCGATTCGAAAATAGCAACCTACGAGGACCCGGTATTGGCCAAAAAAATGGATGAACACGCGGAATTAGCTTCACGCCAATCTCGTTAATTGAGAAAACGAGGCTATCCCCGTCATATCTATGTCTGAAGGCGCTGTCCTTTGTGCAGGTAGGCTTCTACGGTCAAAATAAGGGAAAAATTCCCTCTAATTTGTCTACAGAAGCTTGTCAGTTCCATTTAGCCTGAAAACCTCCCTCTAATTTCGCCGATTTCATCAGAATTCTCTGAATCCGGCCAAATTAACGGGAGGTTTTCCTTTTATTTCCTCACAAGGTGATACTTCGAGCCATTTAGAGGGAGATTTTCCAGTTATCTTCCACTACCTTCTTCAGAATGCTCGGATACCTGAAATTCAATCTCATTATCCTTGCACCATTCAATTACCAAGTCTTTTATCCTACTATTTTTGTATGAATACCATTGGTTATCGACATCATGTTCAATAACCCCATCTTTAAATCGCCGGAATGCACCTTTACCTTGGATAGCTGCATACAGCTCATCTTGGATATCTTCATCTTCTAAAGTTCCTATGAAATCCTCCATGATTTCATATTCATTGAATTCATTTTTTAACGTAAAATCAACGTAAATCCCGTCCTCATCTTCAATAATACTTATTGCTGCTTCAATGTTATCCCTTTGCCAATCAGGGAAATTATCTAGTGGCTCATCCTCTTCTGCTGCACTATATTCTTGTTCCGTTATTGTAATAACTTCCCCTGTTGTCATATTAATAAATGTAAAAGTATTTACCATGTGCATCTGAATCTCACCAACAAGATCATCCAAGTTAACAGGTTGCTTTCCCTGCATATTCGCTCTCGCTCCTTCTATTTGAATTCATTATTAAACATTTTATCCAATTATTATAGTTTAGATAAGACGATTGAAATTACGATGCCAACAATTGAAATCCATACGAAATAAGATTTAAAAATCCTAGAAATAATCGTATCCTGCTTAATCAAGTCATTCTTGTGATTTTGTTGCATTTGTATATCAACATTTCCTAAACCGTTAGAAGCTCCTGTTGAACCTAGCCCCTTAAAAAGTAAAGTTACTATCAATAGAATCAAAGACCCCATAAACAGATAATCAGAAACTTGCTGTATGATAATCACTCTCCTTTTTTATATTATAACATATTTTCCCATCAACCTTTCCTCCTGGTAACGTATTCAAAACACAAAAAAATGCCCCCCATCCCATAAAAGGATAGTTGGCATTTTCATTTCATTACTTCTTCCAATTTTGAGTAATAAAAGCATCACGTCCGGAAGTGATCCGTTCTTCCTTATAATGCTCGGGGTTTTTGATGTGATAATTCTGGTGATATTCCTCTGCAGGAAAAAAAACAACGGCAGGCTTAATCTCCGTTACAATCGGCTTATCAAAACGCCTGCTATTCGCAAGCTCTTCTTTCGACTTTACGGCAAGCATATGCTGCTCTTCATTGTGATAAAAAATGGCCGTACGATATTGGCTGCCGCGGTCAATATACTGTCCTTCATCATCTGTAGGATCTATCTGTGGCCAATATAGCTCAAGCAGTTTTTCATAAGGAAAAATGGCCGGATCGAACGTAATTTGGACAACTTCCAAATGACCGGTTTCCCCGGTTTTTACTTGTTCATAAGTAGGATTATCAACCGTTCCACCCATGTAACCGGATAGAATGCCATGTATACCTGGTTGTTCTTCGAACGGGCTTACCATACACCAGAAGCAGCCCCCTGCGAATGTTGCTTTTTGCATCACATTTTCTCCCTCGATCCCTTAGTTAGCTAATAAAACATTTGTGTTTGAGTGACATTTTTTATTATAATTCTTTACCTTCTATAAGTATACTGGAGTTCCCTAGAGCTTTGTGTTTATGGAATAGATTAATACTTTTTATATCTAGTTATTATTAAATATCACTATATTATATTGTATTTTATTATGCGATCACTTATCATGGTTATTTAAATAGCAACATTTGAAGCTACAGCTAACTAGAAATGAGGAATGAAAATGCAGCAAAAAGCAACTTTTGCAGGAGGATGCTTCTGGTGTATGGTGACTCCATTCGAGGAGCAGCCTGGTATTCACGGGATCGTATCTGGTTATATGGGGGGGCATGTCGAGAATCCGACATATGAGCAGGTTCTGACCGGAGAAACAGGTCATTTGGAAGTCGTGCAAATTACCTTCGATCCGGAAGTGTTCCCTTACGAGAAGTTACTCGAACTTTACTGGCCGCAAATCGACCCTATAGATGCAACAGGTCAAGGCAACGATCGTAAAAGCCAATACCGCGCCGCTATCCTGTATCATAACGAAGAGCAAAAATTATTGGCGCAAGAATCGCGTGAAGACCTGGCAAAGAGTGGTCGCTTTGATAAGCCGGTTGTAACGGCGATCGAGGAGGCCTCGGTATTTTACCCAGCTGAGGAATATCATCAAAATTACCATAAGAAGAACCCTGCTTTTTATAAAGAATCCCGGATTTATTCAGGACGAGATGCAATTATCGAAAAATACTGGAGTAAGGATTAACGCGGTTGCTGTCCATTACTTGATCAGACAAAAGAGGAGCGTTGCTGTGAAGCAGGCTCCTCAATTCGTTTTAATTCTTACACCCAAACGTGTCACCGCACGCACCAAATTTTGAACTTTGATCCTTTAATAGCCCCTAGTTTGAGGATGAATTTGATCATTCAAAAAACTTGTTATTTCTGCCCAGGCATCAACGCTCGAGAACATGAAAAAATGATCACCGTAATGTATCGTCTTCATTTTCTTTTCACCGCCCCATTCAGCTACAAGGTTTTTCGAATATTCAATAGGAATATTTCGATCTAAATCCCCTGCTAAGCATAATAATGGTGTATGAATTGAAGGAGCTTTACTTATTGAATTGAAGGATTCTTTCACAAAAAGCGACAACGGAAACATATTGTGCAATTTTAAAATGTTTGATATTTTTTCGCTCTTTAACTTGGAATAATTATCATATGGGGAAACCAGTATTGTACTTACTGTAGGACGTTCACTTGATAAATTTACTGCGATCCCCGTTCCTAGGCTATATCCCATCGATACTATTTTTTTACTATCAATATCGCTTCTTTTTGAGAAGTAATCATAAATGAGATTAGCATCATTATATAAGTTATCTTTATTTGGCTCTCCTTCGCTCAGTCCATACGATCTATAATTAACTAACGCCACCGACCATCCATCCAATTTGTCTGCAATAGACATCATATCGGATACCTCTTCACCAGAGCCCCCGAAGTAAATAATTAGAGGCGATTTTAATTCGTTTGAATTATTTATTAACCATCCATGTAACTTGATATTGTCAATTGCATTAATTTCAATCTCCTCAAAATTGCCATAATTAATCTTATCTAAATCAGATCGGTCAATCTTCTTCGGTTGGTAAACCATATGATTCATTTCAATAATTTCGTTAATGTTTTGATAAATAATGAGGCAAAGAAATAAATACGTACCAATTACCACTGTAAAAATGAAGGAAAGGACGGTTATTAATTTCAAAATATTTCTTTGAATGGTTCTCAATAAAATAAAAATTGCCAGTATAACAAGAATAATGAAAAACACAGCGAGAATATTTATTTCTAGGGAATACTTTTTAAATACTTCAAAGTAACCTAATTTAATTTGCTCGATATTCTTAATCCACGAAGCTACTTTGTAAGAGATAATTAAGCTTGTTATTCCGAGAATACTCATCAATGTAGATACAATTATTATTAAAAGTAACCCCATTTTACTTAGCTTCATTCATACAACCTCCGATCTCATTTCCATTATAGATGTTATAATTTGGAAATGGACCGCAATTATTTAACCTCTTCCATAAAAAAAATGACCTATTTATCACACTTTTGATACTTGGTTAGTAATTACCTGTGCCTGGTCATAAGTTGTAGTGAGAGGATTAGGCAAACATTTGGCACGAATGGGATAACGGTCTCTTTGTCATCTGGTGCATAATAAGGATGTGATGACAGGTACTTCATATTAAAAATCGGAGGATTTTATATGCAGAAAGTAATTTTGAACAATGGTGTTGAGATGCCGATACTTGGTTTTGGTGTATTTCAGATTGCAGATCAAAATGAATGTGAACAAAGCGTATATGACGCTATTATGGCAGGCTATCGGCTTATTGATACAGCTGCCTCTTATCTAAATGAAAAAGCAGTTGGCAGAGCGATCAAACGGAGTGGCGTGGCAAGAGAGGAATTATTTATTACAACGAAACTTTGGGTTCAGGATACTGGTTATGAGCGCACAAAAAATGCCTTTAGAAAATCATTAGAAAGATTGCAATTGGATTATTTGGATTTATTTTTAATTCATCAGCCATTCGGGGATGTGCATGGTTCTTGGCGCGCTATGGAGGAATTGTATCGTGAAGGCAAAGTCCGCTCAATTGGCGTTAGTAACTTCCATGAAGATCGTCTGATCGATTTGATCATTCATAATGATGTAGTTCCAGCTGTAAATCAGGTTGAAACACATCCTTTCAATCAACAAATTGAAAATGCAAAATTCATGCAAGAGAATAGTGTTCAAATCGAATCTTGGGCGCCTTTTGCTGAAGGGAAAAACAACTTGTTCCAGAATGAGTTATTGTTATCCATAGCTGAAAAGTATCATAAATCCGTTGCTCAGGTCGTTTTACGTTGGTTGACACAAAGAGAAGTCGTTGTGATTCCAAAGTCGGTCCGTAAAGAAAGAATTATCGAAAACTTCAACATCTTTGATTTTAAATTGAGCCAAGAGGATATGGAGTCGATCACTGCATTAGATACGAAACAGAGTCTGTTCTTTTCGCATCGCGATCCTGAAATGGTGAAGTGGATTGCTAACCGTAAACTTGATATCTAATAATGGTTAAAGTTGACCCACAGCAACGTGCTGAGGGTCTCTGATTTATTCCTGAGCACCGGCTTGAATGAGGAGTTCAGCCACCGCATGATAATTCCCGGCCGAATCTCGAATGTTAACAGCTCCCCACTTGCAGCAGCCCAATGCAGCGCCGCCGTGCCCGTGGGTTAAGTGAACGGATGCGCCATGCGCAAGCAGCAGACGCACCGCTTCGTCGTTTCCTCTCATAGCCGCGTTATGAAGCGCTGTAAAATCGTTGTCATCGCGGCGGGAATCCGCGGGGAAACTGGCTTCGAGCATCACACGAACGGCTTGAACCTCATTGTTCCAAGCGGCATCGGCAATTAAGCTCAGATCCTCGAGCAAGAGTGACTGAAACAAATTCGAATCCTGCTCAAGCAGAGTCTGCACGGCCACCAGATCGGCTAACATGCAGGCTAGCAGCAGACGCTGATTTGGAGGACTGTGCTTCGCAATCAGATCGACGATCTCGGGATGATTGCGGCGCGCTGCAAGATGGAATGGTTTCGTATTTGAGCCTATTTTATATGCATAGATATGTCCACCGTCCGAATCGCCGGACGTGAAGCTGCCCCGCCCCACTTGAGCTTGAAGGCACTCGGGGGAGGAACGAATGAATGAGCTCACCAGCTCCGCATCTCCGATATTGATCGCCATAAAAATATCCGCAGCCGCGCCACGCTCAATAAGAAACCTGCATTTAGCCTCGTTATCGATCGCCCATTGAGCCGGAGTGCTGCCATGATCGATATCGCGCCTATCGATATCGGCGCCATGAGCGAGCAGAAAATCCATGATTTCATAATCAGTGGCAAAATGAAGCGGAACCTGACCATCGGGTCCGCGCTGATTGACGGCAGCGGGATTCATCTCTACGATTTCTTTCACTGTATCTAACATACCGAGTTCTGCCGCAGCATGAATATCGACAAAAGCTCCTCGCTCAATCAAATATCGGGAAAGCTCATGATGGCCATGATGCAGAACCCCAAATCCCCCGGCCCACCAACTGCTTTTTGCATTCAAATCTGCGCCGTACTCCAGCAATATATCCACGATTTCGCGATTGCCTTTTGCCGCTGCAGCGACGATCGCAGGGGTTTCGAAGGAAAACCAAGGCTCGTTAATTTGTTTGACCAGAAAGGGATGCTCGTTTAGGCATCGTCTCGTCGCGACCGTATCATTGCTCATAATCGCCTGTTTGAACTGTTCAATGACCATTTGCTCGTTCATGTCTTTAGCCCCAATCTTCATCACTCTATATAAATTATGATACCACAAAATAGGATTTTACTTTATTCGAACGACTACCTTTCCTTTGGCGCTTCCGCTTTCAAGGTAATGAAGCGCCTGATCGGCATCTTTCAAATTATACACCTTATCAATAACCGGCTTAATGTGACCTCTTTCAATATATTCCTTTAAAACCTTCAATTGCGCTCCACTTGGTTTCATAAAAAGGTAACGATATCTCGTCCGGCTCTTCTTCTCAAGAGCTGTGATCTTTCGGCTTACGATGGACAAAACAGCCGTTTTCATCCAACCCAATTGTTCATCTTTTCCAAATGCTGCATTCGGTACGCCGGAGATGGATACGATTTGTCCGTTTAGTTTTAATATCTGGAATGATTTTTCCAATATATCTCCTCCTAAAGTATCAAAAACGGCATCATATCCCGTAAGCAGCTCTTCAAAATTCTCTTTTCTATAATTAATAATCAGATCGGCACCCAGCGTTTTGACTAATTCATAACCTTTATCGCTTGCTGTTGTGGCGACAAAAGCTCCCATCAACTTGGCCAGTTGGATAGCAAAGGTGCCCACGCCTCCTGAACCTGCGTGAATCAAAATTTTTTGACCTTTTTGAAGATCCAAAATTTCTGAGAAAGCTTGGTAAGTCGTAAGTCCGACCAGCGGTATGGAAGCCGCTTCTTCAAAGCTTAGATTCTGCGGTTTCAACGAAATATCATCTTCATGTATAGCAATATACTCGGCTAATGTGCCGATTCTGCTTTTGCGGGGTCTCCCGTAAACTTCATCTCCGGGTTTAAATGCACTCACCCGTTTGCCAACCTTGGCAACAACTCCGGAGAAATCATTTCCTAAGATTAGAGGAAACTTGTACGTTAACAGGAATTTTACTTTACCTTCCTTTATTTTAAAGTCGATAGGATTTAAGCTGGCAGCATGAATTTCCACGAGCACATCATGTTCTCCGATGTCAGGCGTTGGACGTTCTGTCATAATTAATGGAACATTTTTTCCGTATTTCTCAATGATCATGGCCTTCATTTAAAATCACTCCAATAAGATTATTCGTTTAAACATATAAACGGATTATGCAAAAAAAGATATTTCCATATCTTCACTATTCCCTTATATCTTTAACTTGTCATTGAGACTTGTTGCACTCAGCTTCAACGGCCGCAATTAATAGTTTGAGTTGTTCAAGAGGTTTGCGAACAGTCAACAGATAGTAATTTTCTACGCTTTTTTTCTCTGAACTAACAAAGCCAGATTGCTTCAACACCTTCAAATGATGGGAAACAGCCGGCCTGGACAAATTAATATGCTCCGCTATCGTATTAACATTAAGTCCTGATTTGTGCTGTGCCAGCAGTATAATAATGGCTTGCCGGTTTTCATCAGTCAGCACTTCCAGCAGAGGGATGCACTCTTTGAATTGTTGCAGAACATGCTCGGTTTGTTGGCTCATACGCTCTCCACTTTCTGTTCATTCGTTTAATCACTTAAACATTTTATAATTATTTGTTAAATAAAATCAAGTGCATACTTTGAGTTTTCCAAAAAGTGCTTCAACATGAAGTGATCAACGCACATAAAGGTGACATTCTGATACACCTTCTTAATCAAATTAAATTACGATGTATCTTATGTAATATATTGTTCATGTGCTTGGATAAAGTATCACGGCTTGAACAGGCTGCCCAAATTGCCGGCAGCCTGAATTCTTAAGTGTAATAGTTCTGTGTTTAGGTATGATCAGATACTGAGTATGACTCACATTTACCACCAAAATAATTTCTTCAGCGTTTTTATTGTTTCAACTCTATAAGTTGTAGATAAGTATGCAGCATTAATCGCAGTTGTTGATGCTAAAAAGACTGTAGCAAAATTACTACCATAAAAGAGAACGTTCAGCACAAGCATAATTATTGAACCCACTACAAGAGAAAAGGTCCATGCGAACATTTTATTACGATCATTCATAGCATCACCTCATAAAATAATTAAGATTAATAAATATTTAGCCATAATTTCAGAATTAACGTGTCCCTTTAGTTTAATCAACTTTTCTATATCGAGAATTGAGATATAACACGAACAATACAAGCCCAGCGATACAGAGAATTATACTTATAATAAGCGTGTAGTTTACTAAATTCCAAATGTCAGGAGGGGTAAAATTCTTCAATTGCTCCATTTCTGTAAACTTAAAAGAAATAGCTCCAGCAATGTAGATCAATACTTTTTCTAATCCACTTATGCCAAACAGAAAAATCCCACAAATAAATAAAGTAATTCCACCTATCTTCATGAATAATAAACCTCCGAGCCCATAATATTATCGTATATAACTGATACTACCATAAATTGGAATACCGCACCTACTTTTAACTCGAGTGTCAAAAGCAATGCTACCTTTTAGTTCAATAAGCAAAATAAGGATCTGCCGTGAGCAGATCCTAAACGCCAATTTTCCACAGCCCCCGATTATTTCTAATTCGGCCAGTTAGCCTTACTACAAATACTATAAGTATGGGACAATTGTTTTTATCCAATATGCTGCAGGTATTAATATTACTTGTGCTAATAACGTCCCACAAAATCTTGAGAACATAAGAGCACCAAAAACTTTATTAATTGAAGACAACTTAGCTTTTTTACTCAAAGCTTTATCTGTCAGTAATGCAACCTGCGGATCGATCAGTATAGTCAATAGAATAGTAGCCATTCCGTTTATTAATCCCGAAGATTGAGAAGCCCCAATGTTATAATGTCCTGGCAAAAATGCTGCATATAAAGCTGCCAATACGCCTACGGTATAAATAGCGGTCACAAAACATTCTCACCGCGTATGAGAGTGTTTCAGCAGAATGGATAATCAGCGTAAGCAACGATATTATAGCGATACGTTCAATCATCGGTACAGCCTCCCCCGTCTGTTGCATTTTTTATAAAGCTCTCTCTCAACTTAACTTCCTTACATATATTAACCTAGTTATTTTTTCCAAAAAAGAGAAATTCCCTTAGTATTTATTTCTTATTTTGATCTTAGTGCCAAATACGTTATCCTGAACCTTGTATTATGAGGTCTCTACATCTTTTTATTAGATCTTCCAGTTCAATAAAATGAGCAGGCTGCCGTGGCACCTGTTCGGTTAGCAAGGAAATCAGGTAAGTTATGGAACACATCCGCAATATTGTTTATCTCAATCATATTTATTTAAGGCTGGACCCAGGATGCAGGATTCCACCATTGAATACGATGAGCATAAAAAGCTCCGAATATCTAAAAGAACACAATAAAATAAATATAAGTAGGCTCTGTCCTTAAAAATCTCCGTCTTCAACCACTCCCCCATGTAAATTCAATTCGATTTTCTTTGTTATTTCGGATTTCATTATTGACCTTCTTTTCACAGTCATTATCCCTTTAGTTGTATTAAGAAAAAAAGGAATTGCCGCGGGGCAAACCCCTCAACTGGTGTTCGCTGTTACGCACTTTTTACTTACTGTATACAACGATTATGTTTGTGCCGCCGAAAAAGAAAAAAACCCGCAGCATGAAGCATGCCGTAGGTCTCTAACTTGTAACTTCCTTGAATTTGCTCCGGGCTTGGGCTTGATTGTTCAGTTGCTTAACAATTTGTCCTGTGCCATGAGCTCCTTGATGTCCTCTACTGGATGTCAATATATATCAACACCAACAGATACAGCTACTGTTAATTGAATGGTTCGCTGAAATGTTTTTAAGCATCACCTGGTTGATCGTGTGTATTATTTTGTGCAGATTGGTCTGGCGATTTTTGAGTTCGAGATTGCAGTTCCTTATCTACGGATCGCTGAGATTTGGTTATCTTAGTTTTAGTTTTATCGGACATTGAGATTACCTCTTTTCTATCTTGATGAAATAAGCTAAAAAATTTAGCCTGTTCTGTGGGAAAGTTACCTCAGACTTTTATATAGCTTTATATGTGAACCATTTTATTAACTAACCACCTTAATTAATATTTGCCTCATCAATTTTACCCTTTTGATTTGGTTTTTGGTTTTTTTGCTTTTCGGATTTCACGCTTTTCTTTTGATTAGTCATAACTTTAGCACACCCCTTTGAGTAATTGGAAACATATATATTGTACTCACTTAAGAAGTAATATAAGCAGACATATTGTGCCAATCACTTAGTTGGTCGGCGAAATTAAACAATAATTTCTTACTGAGAACTAAAGCTTTTCAAATGAGATTATTCTTGCAGAATCCATCCAACCATCAGTAACCAAATTTTTCTTCGAATCAAACAATTTAATTCCTGAAAAGTTCTCAATAGAATCGTCCATAAAATGTGCACACTTTCCTTCAATACAGCTTTCTGACCAGTCAAAAGATAAACTCTCTTTATCATTTCTATATACAAGGAGATCGCTGAGTAACTGGGACTCCACCTCATGCCTTAACTTCAGCCCCATACACGTTAGTTTAATGAATTATGGCCGAATGGCCCGAAACGTGAGTATGGTGTTAGGTGATACCCTCTTCGAATTACATACAAGATTACTTAATCTTCATAAAATATCTGAACTTGCTTTTTTAATCTAATTATTATTATTCCTAGAACTGTTCCAATCAAGAGACTTATTACTGAATAAGGAATACCAAGTCCGACTAACACTAGTCCTTCAGCAGGATTATCCTCAACATCACGACTCGGATCACCAGTTACTACCATGAAAAACAGATGGAGTGCATAAAAGATAATGAAAGACATTAAAGAAATTAATAGTTGCCTCCACTGACCACGTGAAACAATCAAACTGGTAATGGTATTTGTTAATAATAACACTATAAATCCATGAAATAGTCTTGTATCTAAATAATCTCCATTAGATCCAAATATATATTTAAAATATAGTAATGTTAATATGAGGTGTAAAATTGATGGAATAGATCTAACTATAATACTAGTCATTTGTTTCCTTTCTTTGGGTTTATAACAAGAATTTCGATTATTCATCGGCAACTGTCGCAGCAGAACTGCTCCTCATTTTCTTCAACTATCTTCTTCGTTAGCTTAGCAATCTCTTTAGTCAATTATTTCCCATGTCACTTTAAACCTTCCCTTTAAACCTCCTTCACCGACTGCAACAATTTTATATATTCCATCCTCATCAATATTAACTGATGACTTATGTTCAATTGCTTCTTTCATACCTGCGTAAGTTCCACTGGGCTTTATTACATGCTGACCCGTTGATGAACCACCACGAGTATCCCAATTAATTTTAAAAATAAGTGTCTGTCCTTTTCGAACGTTAATTGGTACTTCCTTCGATCCATTAAACAAGTCAAAAGCGGCTTCATAAGTCGTTGCAGTGTATGTTTCAACCCAATTTAATTTTAGATTGTTAACGATAGTCATAGAGATTAACAAAAGCAGAGGAACACCTACACCAAAGAGATATTGAAAAGTCCACTTTTCCCTGCCAATTCTTGTCCACGAATAGAAAATCATAGCAAATATCGCTCCAAAGGTTCCTGCAAAGAGGAAGCTGGAAAGCAACTCTCTAGAAGATAAACTAAACCCGTCACGAAAGTAAGCAAGCCCCGGGAAGTAGGCGTAGCCACAAGCGATATAGAGGAGAATTTCAAATAAGCGCTTTTTAGAAGGAATAAACCTCACGATTAGATCTATGAGTAGCGAACAAGGAATGCTGTAAAAATAAAGGATATTACACAATGAGACTTCCTTCATTCCTCCAAAGACACTATAAAAGTTCAAACCGTTAATTATCGAAAATATAGTCCAAAAACTGAATAAAGTAAGTCCAGAAGCAGCAAGTTTCGTCATAACATATTGCCATAACTCATTAATTCTCATATTCTCAATTCTTTTCAAAAGAGTGCTCCTTGTATTCAAGATCCTTCGCTAACCAATCTACAACCTCATTATTAGGGCAATTCATCTAACAATACCATAAATATAATGCTTATTTTTTAATGGCTTTCATAATCACTCGTAAGCTAAGCTCGCGGTTCGTGCTGATTTTCTACATCCTTCAGTCATCCGAGAAAGCAATAAGGCTGCCGAATGAGTTTATCCAGCAGCCTGTGTTTATTGAAGTATAACTGTAATATAGGTATCTAAAAAATATTTGGCCGTTATTGTCATTCATCTTGCGAAAGCAACTTTTGGGAGACAATGTAGCCCGATCCTCCATTGATCCCATGACCCGGCCACGTTGCAGCGCCCAACATAAATAGGTTTGGCACCTCGGTCTGATGGCTGGGCTGCGCCGGAAGCGGCCTTAACAAATAGCTCTGCGCTAAATCATGTGCGCCGCCGTACGGATCGCCAGGGCCTGAATTGGGGTTGTATCGCGCAATCGTATCAGGAGTTACAACCGAGTGGCCGATAATAGCGCTTGGGATATTAGGGATATGCTTGCTAACGATGGCTAATACTCGCTCGGTGAAACGCTTGGTGAGATCCGGTGTCCAGGCGCCGTCGCCGACATCGATTTGCCCGGCAGCATCGCCGCGAGGACGGCACGGTACTTCAAGCACTTGAATCCGCATTACAGCCTTGCCTGCAGGCGCGCGAGTCGGATCGAGATTAGTGGAGCAATCCACAGTAAAGGTCGGCTTCGCCGGAAGCAAATCCGACATCCCTTGCGCAATTGCCTGTGTGAAACCATCTAGCCCATCCGTCAAATGCGGCTGACCCACTCTGGTAAAGCGTGCATCCGGCCAGCGCGGCGGCTCGCTAAGCGCGAGGTGGATTTGTACACAGCCCCGACCATACCGGAACTGCTTCGCTTGCGCAAGTAGAGGAGGGCTGACCTCCTCATTCGCCAGTAGCGAGAGATAGAGTTGGTCAGGACCGGTCGATGCAATGACCGCCTGTTTGGCATAAAACTCCTCGCCTTCCGATGTCCGCACGCCGATGGCACGTCCATTCTTTACAACAATACGCTGAACTTGTGTATGGGTGCGGATGTCTCCGCCCTGGTCTTGCACCAGCCGCGCTAAGGCCTGTGCAAGCTTCTCACTGCCGCCTTCAGGTATCGGCATTCCGCCACCCATCAGTGCCATCGCAGTAAGCGGAACCCAGATGCCGCTTCCAATTTCGTCCGGAGTACGTCCAAGATGAGTAACCCACGACGCAAGCATCGCGCGCAGCACAGGAGATTTAAAGGAGCTTACCGCATAGCGGGCAGTTGAAAAGGCCGATGCCGCGAACGCCGAGTAGCCTGGACGACCATTGTTTTGAAGAAGCTTTTTAAGTATGTTGGAAGCTTGAGGGCTGGAGAGGTCCAAATTAAATAATGAAAACACATCACCAGCATGGGGATTGAATTCTTCGAACATTCGGACCAAAGCGGCGCCGTCACCCAGAGTCAGCCGCTCGGCTTCTATAACGAGGTCTTCAAATGAACGGGGGAATACTCCTGTTTGTCCGTCCTCCATTGAAACTCCGGTTGGAAACTCTGTGTTTATGTACCGCAGGCCTCGTGCTTCAAGTGCTTCCCCAAGGTCTGCATAAGCAGGCCCAGTAAGCAAAAGCGGGTGGGCCGCTGCATACACATCGTGCTTAAAGCCCGGGAGGGTGAGCTCCTCCGTTCGGAGGAAGCCGCCTGGACGATCGTTTTTTTCCAGAACTAATACGCTGCGGCCAGCACGCGTCAAATAAGCGGCAGCAATCAAGGCATTGTGGCCGCTCCCAATCATAATGATATCATAGGTTTTCATCATATAATCCTCCTATACAACATCGTTAAATCTATTCTAAACGAAGCTGTAGGAGACGTATGTCTCTTAATGTCGACAGGTTAACAAAGACTGAAATAACATGAAACGAATTTAATTTTTGCTTATTCAGCTTATTCACCCCCGTTAGCGAAATGACCTTTACCTTATTTACGGTAAGGTTCACCCTATTGTATCGAAGGATAAAGTTCGATTTGACCATAAAATTCACATTTCTTTATAGACACAAAGCCACTCCAAACAATAGAGTGGCTTTGTTGATGTAACTTCTCTTTATTTGAAATAGTATTTCACGGTCTGCCATCAAACTGTGTATCGCATCCAACTCCCGACCAGAACGAACCTTTTCAAAAAAAATAGCGCACTACTTCGGCTGATATCATAATGACACTCCCATATTTTTTGATTCTATCTTAACAATGTAAGTATTTCTTTTACAGAATTATCAACAAATACTCGTTCAGGACGAGATTTCATAAACACAGTAAGTCCTATTAACGATATGACTAGTGTCTGCGCTAAACCCTTTGCGTTAATACCGCTATCAAGCTCACCTGAGCGCAAACCTCGTTCAATCGTTTCTTGGAATATTACCGAGAGATACATCTGATGTTCTCTTGTTAGGATTTCAAATTTCTCATCATGAGGCGCAAGTTCCACCATCGAATTGATGCAAAAGCACCCCCAGTTCGGACTTTTTTCATATTCTTTTGCCACCATATTTTCAAAAAAGGCACGGAATGCCTCTTTAACAGAAGAATTGTTTTGAAAATTGGTGCGAACATAGGCAGCATGGGAACTCATATATTTTCGCAACGCAGCTTCAAATAATCCTTTTTTGTCTCCAAAGGTGGCGTATATGCTTGGACGCTGAATGCCCATTCTTGATGTCAAGTCGCTTAAAGAAGTAGCTTCAAACCCTTTTTCCCAAAATAGTTGCATAGCATCATCCAATGCTTTTCCCTCATCAAATTCGCGTCGTCGAGCCATAGCAACACCCTCTTTTCATATCGAACGGTATATTATAATTTTATTATGTGAAGATTATCCTGTCAATAAGATTAAGCTTTTACTGCTCTTAGATCTCATATAAGAGCAGAATAAAAAGAGTTTTCGCTCCATTTCAGCTGTCCTCTACAGTAATCTCTTGACAGTTATCTTTTTTTAGAGTTATATTTGTCAGGCAATATTTCATACCGATCAGTATTTTATATTGTAAATCTGATAAACATAAATTTAAGGAGGCGTTATCTTTGGGGAAGTTTGTTGAAGAACCGAAAGTCCTTACTGTGGATTATACAGACAAACACGTTGAACCAGCTCAAAAGGCGCTTATAGCATCAGAATCAGCGCCCGCATCTTTAATGTCTCGCAATGTTGCACTCTTATTCGCGATCGCTTGCGGACTGGCAGTCGCCAACATATATTATGCGCAACCCTTGCTGGACGCTATTTCAAACGAGTTCGGTATTACTCATTCATCCGTCGGCATTGTTATTACAATCACTCAAGTTTGTTACGCACTTGGACTGCTATTGCTAGTGCCCCTCGGCGATTTATTAAATCGACGCTGGCTGATCGCTGGACAGCTGCTAGTATCCGTGTTGGCTTTGATTGTGGTTGGCACCGCCCCCACCAGCATGGTGTTATTCATAGGCATATCTGCGGTTGGATTGCTTGCCGTAGTGACACAGACGCTCGTTGCATTCGCGGCAACTTTGGCTGCCCCAGCCGAACGTGGACGTGCCGTGGGTGTTGTGACAAGTGGAATCGTAATTGGTATTCTACTGGCACGAACTTTCGCTGGCGTATTAACGGATTTAGCCGGTTGGCGTTCTGTCTACCTTGTCTCTGCGGTATTAACGCTAATCATAGCATATGTATTGTTTAGGGTACTGCCGCATTATGAGCACAAAAGTGAATCATTATCCTACCTACAGTTGCTTCGTTCGCTGCTCACATTGTTCGCACAAGAACGAATCCTACGAATCCGTGCTGCACTAGCCTTGATGATTTTTACCGCTTTCAGTATATTCTGGACTTCCATAGTGCTGCCTCTCAGCGCTCCGCCGCTTTCTCTTTCACATACTGCGATTGGAGCGTTTGGTCTCGCTGGAGTTGCTGGAGCGTTAGCAGCAGCGCGAGCAGGTCGTCTTGCCGATCGAGGTTTAGGGCAGAGGACCACGGGTGTGGCATTGATTCTGTTGCTTATATCATGGTTACCAATAAGTTATACTCAACATTCGCTTCTCGCATTAGTCGTCGGTATTGTCCTTCTTGACCTGGCAGTACAAGCCGTACATGTCACCAACCAAAGCATGATCCTTACTTTGCGCCCTGAGGCACGCAGTAGGCTTACTGCTGGTTACATGATTTTCTATTCTATTGGTAGCGCCACCGGGTCAATCGCATCTACCAGTATCTATGTTTACTCAGGCTGGAACGGAGTGTGCTTGTTAGGTGCAATTGTCAGTGCTTTGGCTCTTCTATTCTGGGTATTGACCCGTCGCCTTAAATAATAAAATTCGGGTGAATACTATGCTCGCTGTTGGTACGCGCATTGAGATGAAGTTATCACTATTCTAACCGCTAAGTCCAACCACAACGTATTGAAAGGGAAGAGCCCCAGAAATGGGGCTCTTCTTTTACTCTTTACCACTAGTTGTGATACGGTTCACCGCGCTACACGTAACGGCAAGTTTTAAATCCCTCCCTTTCGGGGTGGTTCTTTGCTAGATAGCAGCACGCTACGCCAGGTGCATAAAAATGGTTTCCTTTGCTCCCCAAGGTGCTTCTTTCTCATCTATCTTCACGAAACCATATTTTTCGTACAAATTAACATGGTCACTAACAAGGTATACTTTATCAAAACCCAGTTCCTTCGCGTATGCCACGGCAGATAAAATCAACTTTTCACTTAATCGATTTCCTCTGTACTGCTCTCCCACAAACAAAAACCCGATATAAGGTGTATAGGAAACATCAGGTATACAGTCGTTTTTTGCTAAAGTGCAATAACCAGCAATGTGATCAGCATCAAGTGCTGCAAAAACTCTTTCCAGTCTGAAATAATGGCATTTTTCATTTGTTTCGCTAAATTGGCTAAAATCCTTCCAAATAACAACATTGTTTTCCTTATCAACTTTTACAGAGTTAAATCCGCATTCTTCATCCCCACACCACCAGCAAACCATGATGGGATATCCATACCACATTGTTTTATGCGGTTTTCTAAGTAAAAATGATCAATCATTTCTCTTTGATATTCGTTGCTCATCCAGCCGAGGGAAGGAACTTTATCATACTTTCGCAGCATACTATAAAGCGATTTCCCATCTATAATCAGATCAGCAAATTTTGTGTTTTTCTGCCCATCCTCGATTGGCTCAAATCAGCGCGACTTGAGGGTTTAGTTGCTAATGTATTCATTTTCTTCATGGCTGTTAAACCTCCACAGACATATAGACATCTATGTGATCCTCGCTATCAACTTTAAAACCAAACCGTTCATATAGACGCTTAGCAGAGCTTCCTTGTAACACATTTAATGATACACGTTTTCCTTGTACCTCATCTTGTTCAAGCAATTTCTTTAACACATAACTACCGACCCCTTGACCTTGGTAATTGGGGGAAATATAAAAATGTTCCAACAAATAACCATCCAACGTTGGTTTAAGAGCTACGCAGCCGACAAAAGAAGATTCTGACTCAATGATCCAAGTGTGAACGGGGTCAAATGAATTACGCAATCGTTGACGAACCTTCTCTTCATCAAACCTTCCTAACCTCGTTAAATCATTTCTTAGTACAACTGCCCGTAAATCAGCAATTGTCTCAACATCGGAATTTTGGGATTGGCGAAGGGTAATCTTTTTCATCTAACATAACAGCTCCTTTATTCGTTATTTGCTAGCGGTTTGGGCAATAATGGCACTAATCCGTTCTATTCCCCTCGCAATATCCTCCTCGTTTACGTTGGTTGCGTTTAGCTTCACGATATTTTCCCTCTCGAAATTCTGCAAATAATTCCGGTCGATTGATTCCAGTAGGATCGATTCTTTCTTTAATTTTTCGATAAGATGTGTTGCGGAAACCGCTTTATCCAGCAAAATATGCGTATGAATGAACGGATTTTTCGAGCGCTCATAGAGGAAGGCACCGCCACTGTGGGCAGCCTCCTTCGCAAGCGCAGCATCGAGCAGCTTCGCTCTTGCTGCGTATCTGCTGCGGATTTTGGCAAGATGGCGATCGAACATGCCGCTGCGCAAATAAATTTCAAGCGCAGCCTGCGACAGCATGGAGCTGTCGATATCGTCTTGCTTCTTATACAGCCGGAACGCTTCAGCGAGTAGATCAGGGATGACCGCAATGCCGATGCGCAGGCCGGGAAAAATAATTTTGGAATAGCTTTTTAAATAAATGACATGCGACGAATCGTCATGCGTAAAGATTGGATCGGCCTTGCTGTCCTGTTCGAAATCGGCCAGGTAATCATCCTCAACGATGTATACATCGTATTTGGCGGCAAGCCTGGCAAGTCTCTTCTTTTCTTTGTTCGTATAGGAACAGCCCAGAGGATTGTGGAAACGCGGCATCGTATAAAAAAACTTGATGTCCTCCGTACGAAAAATGTTCTCCAGCCTGTCAAAATCAATGCCCGAAAAACGTCGCTCGATGCCGATGACAGGCACGCGGCGCGTCTCCAAATATTCGATAAACAGATGGTAACCAGGCTGTTCGATCAGCATCTTCATCTTGCCATTTGGGAAGGGCATCGCTGCAAGCAGCGATAACGCCTGCTGAACCCCGGAGACAACAAAAATATTCCGCTCCTCGGTAAACACCTGATAGTCCATGAATTGCCTGCGTACGATATCGATCAGGGAAGCCATTCCTTTAACAGTACCATAAACAAATAAATCCTTTTGATAAGTATCGATCGCTTTATTGATGCAATGCTGAAAATCCAAATACGGAAACACATCTGGATCAGGAGCAGCTGCCGCGAAGTTCAAAATAGGTGACACTTCGCCTTGGGCGGAATTCGACCCTTTAACAACATAATAGCCGCTCTTTGGCATCGCATAAATGAGATGGCGCTTCTCTAGCTCGTCCAGCGCTTTAATAATTGTACTCTTGCTGCAGCCGTACTGCTCCGAAAGCGTGCGGATCGAAGGAAGCTTCTGTCCGTCCTTATACGGCTGCTTCAGAATCAGTTCCTCAAGCTCATTCATGAGCTTCAAATACATGTACATCGGACAAGCCCCTTGCTCGTAATCTGTAACGGTACAGATGTCAGTTTTCCTTATTGTATCATGCATAGCTGGGAGATACGATATACCTATCATCAAAAGTCACTAGGAGGAACGTTATGACAGCACCCCAAATCGATTCCAAAACAAAACGATTCGCATACTCAGCCATCGTTATTTATTCCACTATCGTAGGACTCTCTTTTCTTTTCGGAAAATTAGCTTTATCGGTGGCAACGCCGCTGGATAGCCTTGCTCACCGCTTTACCGTCTCCCTTATCGCTGCGTCCATTCCTGTCCTGTTTGGATGGATGAAGCTTCAAATTAAGCCGCGGGATGTGCTCGCTATTCTTCCGCTTGCCGTCTTATATCCGTCGATGTTCTTCGCTTTCCAAGCATTTGGCTTGCGATTCACAACCTCTGCGGAGGCAGGTATTATCCATGCGACGGTGCCAATCTTCACGATGGTTGCGGCAGCCTATTTCCTGAAGGAACGTACTACGAGGCTGCAGCAGCTTTCGACGCTTCTCTCCGTAGCGGGAGTCATCTTCATCTTTGTCATGAAAGGTACGACGATTGATCTAACCAATATGAAAGGCACGCTGCTCATTCTCTTGTCAGCCCTTGCATTAGCCGGATATAGCGTGTTTGCAAGGAGGCTTACTTCGCGTATGAATGTGATTGCCATGACCTATGTGATGACGGTGATTGGCTTCCTTGTCTTCAACTTGATGGCAGTCGGCCAGCACTTGGCAGAAGGTACGCTACCTCATTATTTTGAGCCGTTTGCAAGCCCGGTGTTTCTGTTGGCAATTCTTTATTTGGGCATACTCTCCTCGCTCATTTCCAGCTTGCTCAGCAATTACGCTTTATCGAAGCTGGAGGCATCGAAGGTGAGCGTGTTCAATCATCTTGCCACATTGGTTTCAATTGTTGGGGGCTTCGTGTTCTTAAACGAGCAGCTTGCCTACTACCACCTGATCGGCGCGGCTGTCATTATCGCAGGAGTGTTAGGTGCGAACGCGGGGGCATGGGGAAGGAGGAAGACCGCGCTTCCTCCCAAGGGGTCTGTTCAAATGAATAAGAATGAATGATAGCACTGTTTTTGCACAATTTTTAAAATTTCCATATCTTATTGCGGTATCGGATTTTCCGGCAACCATACAATACCGCTGTAAGTTGAAATATGATACCAGCTAACGCCTTGTGGGGAGATCCATTTCTCAAAAGACTGGGCATCTTGAAAAGTAAAGGTACCGGCAACATGACAAACTTCCCCCGTTAATGGAAAATAATAAGTTGTTGTTTCTGGTGTCAATTTTACCAGTTCTTTTGTTTCTGTAATTCCGTGAGGACGTTCGAGTGGCGCCCGATCTAGATTGACGACTTTCCATCCGTACGGCGTTTGGATACGTGCCCACCCGTTATTGATTTTGTCGGCAACATAGTCACCGGGCTGCAACCAATTTTGCAAAGTGGGTCCTGATTCTCCATCAATGTCAAAATAACGTGTTGCAGTCCGCAATTTGATTTTCTCGTTGGAAAGGTCGAATTGTGTCAATGGTCCGTCCACTGAAGGATAGTATAATAAATTTGCTAAAGCCCATTTGAACGTTCCATCATCCAATTGAACCTTGTACCATTGGGTACTTCCAACCCCCGCATAGATAATGGTGCGTGAAACCAATTGACTTAAACCTGCGTTCGCTTGAACACCTTTTCCTGAGCCAACGAATGGGTAATCATAAAGTAGTTCGTTTCCTTTAAATTTAATGATCATGTCACTAGGCTGCTCTATTACGTCTTCAGGAATAAACGGGTTTTCAATCCACTTCTCTCCGAATTCATCTGTAGATATACGGTACCATATGGGTGCCTCAAGCATCGCCCTACCCGTATGTGCCCCCTTATATAAATTTTGATACTTCGCAGTTACATGGACTTTTTGCGGCTTGAGCACTTGTGGCGACTCATTCATGAAAACACCGACATTGGGATGGTCATACATGTTCATTTCATTAACAATTGTAATGTCTCTTTCCGTTTCCCAGTATCCGCCTGCAGTGATTTTGTTGTCATCCTCAATCCATTTCTCGCCCATCCACGTTTTCACACGAATGTATTCTTTACCGTTCTCCTTTGCTAAACAATCTCCTTCCTGATAGCTGCATGCAACTCTTAACATTTGAATACCCGAAACTGAGCCTGCCACCGAATTCGGATTCTTATAGTCATCTAGCAATTTTGTCTCCGAAAGGACGACTAGCTGGCTATTTGCCATTAAATCGATGGTTGCAAACGCTTGATGACTAAACGAAAAACTCAACCCGCTAATTAAGATTAACATTATGTACTTAATGTTTTTTTTCATTTTGGCTCCCTTCCACTTGTTTATCATGGATAATTACACCAGTTGCTTATTGAAACATTGACTGTATTCAAAAAAGTCTAACCGCTCCACTTGATACAAATCATAAATCTGTTCCGCTTTATTGATTGATTTATACATTTCATGGTGTATATCATTTGCTAACTTGGCATACGGCAGTTTTTCTACCGCCTTCTTCGAGCGGATATTTTGTTTGCGGATTTTCAAAAAAACCGTTTCGATCTGATGTTCAAGAAATAGTTCAGTAAAAAAGGATTCCTTCGCTCGTTGGTTATACCCTTTTCCAAAATAAGGAGTTCCAATCCATGTGGCCAAGAAGCCTGTTTTATTCGCAATATCATATAAATCAATGGTACCAATCGGATGTCCCATATCGTCAAGAATTGTTCTAGAAATACACGTCTCCAGTTCTTCTTCAACGATCAACTGTTTGGTTACGAATAAATATTCCTCATAAAATTTGCATTTATAACGAACGTATGGAAAAACTTCAGGATCCATCATTAAGCTAAATAATGTGTGGCATTCGTTCAAATCACGTTTTTTTAACATTATGTCTATTACCACCTAGTCCTTTTAGTTCGCGATATCAAACAACTATAAGTATATAAAAGGACTTGGTGGATTTTATTAATTCTACATGTTTTTTGTGTAAAAAGTCATGTACCCTTACAGAGTTACTGCGGGGCATTGTTCTAAGCTCAGATGAATACTATTAAACGAAAGCATAATCTAAGGCGGAGCAAAGAACTATTACTGCTCTAAGGAGGAAAGTCAATACATGCCGACATCAACTGGAACGAGTATGGTTTACATCATGTCCAATATGGAACAAATGAATGAAGTCATCGCTTTTTACCGGGACATGAATGGCATGCTTACCTTTATGGGGGCCTACCCAACATATGGAAGAGGTACGGGGACAAAAAAAGTTTCACCTGCAACAGCAAACGACGGCATTGATCCCCTACTGTCACAAGGATCACTATCTTTATCCCGTGATGGTCGGTTCTTATTTGCAGTCAATGCAGGCAGCAATAGTATCAGCAGTTTCATCATTACTGACAACGGAGGACTCGTTCTCGCCGATGTGAAGCCATCGGGAGGCGCTCAGCCAAATAGCGTAAATGTATTCAGCAATCTACTTTATGTTTCAAACGTGGGAAATGCCGCCAATCATTATGCATCCAATATCACTGGTTTTCGCGTAGCGGATAATGGACGACTTACGAATATTCCGGGTTCCACCCATTCTCTAAGTACGATCAATGCTCAGCCTGCGCAGGTTTTGTTCACTCCAGATGGCAGCAAAATCGTTGTATCTGAGTTTACTACAGACCGTCTCAGCGTATTCCATGTGAATACAAATGGTACTGTTGCAAGACCAATCATTAACCAATCTAATGGTACGAGACCGTTAGGCGCTTGTTTCCTATCCTCAGGAATCCTTTTAGTTACGGAAGTATCTTCCAGTGCGCTGTCATCCTATTCTATGAGTGACAACGGACTGCTTCATGTTATCAGTGGCTCTGTGCAGAACGGCCAGCAGACTGCATGCTGGGTTGCTATTACGAGTAATGAACGTTTTGCATATACCACCAATACCTTAAGTGGCACAATATCCACTTATCGGATAGATGACAGCGGAGCGCTAACGGTTCTCGGACACATTACAAGTACACCTGTTGGCACACCTGCTGGCATACCGATAGATGCTGGTGTGAGTAAAGACGGACGCAATTTTTATACCCTTAACGGCAATCAGGGCACAGTCTCCGTATTTCATATCAAGGATGATGGCAGTCTAATCAGATTGCAGGTTGCCGCATCGACCAACTTTCCGTATTTTGGTTCACAAGGTTTAGCTGTTCTTTGATTAATTCTTTGAATCGTCCGTTTGACAAATAAACCGTCCCCTTCAATGGTATGATATACCACTAAAGGGGTTATTTGCGTGTGGATTTATAGCCCTATCGAGTCATGCTAAAAAAAGAATACAGACTTAGGTCCAGTGACAGCTCCAACGTTTGGCGAGTCTCTCTACCGAACCATAGACAGGTGATATGTTCATCTTGTTTTGTTAAATTTTATAAGTAAGCAATCTTGTTGGAAGGAGCGAAGTAAGTGAAAACTGTATTTCGCATCATGATCTATCTCATCGTTTTTGTCGTCGTCGTAGGGGGGACAGGCGCGGTCGGGTACGTCAATACGATGAATGCCGGAATGTCGGTATACGATAAAGCGCCACCTGTACTAACGGATGTGCAGGTGCCGAAATATGACCTGAACAAACCTACCGTGGCTGTGCTGCTGGCGAACGAATCAACGGAAGTGTTCGATTTTCTCGTCCCGTACGAGATGTTTGCGATGACTGAAGCATACAACGTATACGGTGTTGCCCCCGATCGCGAAATTAAATCACTAACCGGCGGGCTCGATGTCGTCCCGCATTATAATGGTCCATGAGTTCAACCCGTTCCTTCTCCGTAAACTAGAGATTTTTTCACTATCCACCTCTTCTATATATTTCATGAATTTATTATAAGCCTCATCTTCCAGTAATTCATTTGTATCATGTGTGTGGTATCTTAAAACAATCCAACCATGAAACTCATACATATTACCTCTCCTTATTCTTATTAAATATGCACTAATCGAACTTTTTAATAAAGTTCTTTTGATCCTTTGTAAAAATATAGCCACGTCGCTCGTAGAACTGGTGAGCCTGCAACCGAGTTGGATGGGATAACAATTTAATCCCGGAATATCCATTATTCATTGCCCATTGTTCAAGACTCTCTATCAACAAGCTGCCTAAGCCTTGATTTCTATACTCTTTCTTAACCACAAAGCCTAAGACGTTTACTAAAGAGTCGGAAAAAAGTAATTCATATGGACTTCCGTGAATATATCCAATTACCTCGTTATGTTGTTCATAAACATAGATGATATCTTTTGTTTTCTTTGTAATGATTTCAATCTTCTCTTTTACTTTTTCTTCAGAAAATAAGGATAAATTCGGATTAAAATCTTGGTTTAACAAATAGATATCAAGATAATCAGTTACCCTAATTTCCCTAATGTTCTTTTCTCTCATTTTTGAACGCCTCAATTCTTTAAATCTGAATGAACATCTCTTAATTGTTGGTCAGCTATCATCCGAGAATTATGTGTTTTTATATCCTCTCGTTCCCAGTCAATTTGCCTACGTTCGATTCTAGTCAATTTTTTTGATATGGTTTCCAGCCTGAACACCACATAAATCGGAAATAATAGAAATAAGATTAAAACCGGCCAATTAATCAATACCATCAAGCCCCTTTTTCCTTAATTTGCGTGACTTTTAATACGGAATGGATCCGCCAAGCAAGAAAGAAAACATATGAACATTATGACATTATTCGCTTACTCTAGCCCTGTTCCTTCATCAAAGCCAAGCATAATGTTCATATTTTGAATGGCTGCCCCCGAGGCGCCTTTTCCCAGATTATCAAATCTGGAAACAAGTAATATTCCATCCTTATTGCCAAAAACAAATATATCCAAATAATTGGTATTATTGCACTGCATAAGATTAAAGTAACCGTCTTCCAGATAAGCCTCAGAGTCGTAAGGGATAACTCGTACAAAACGTTCATCTTTATAATACGAAGCAAGCAGTTCTTGAACATCGCTAGCTGTTACATTCTTATTAAACATTTTAGGAAACAGAGGAATTGAAACCGCATCTCCCTGATAATAGTTCCCGACTATTGGCGTGAACAGCGGTGCTGAGTTTAACCCCGAATATAGCTGCATTTCTGAAAGATGCTTGTGGTTAAGGTTAAGTGCATATTGTCTTGGTGCGAAAAGCTGATCTCTAGTTGAGCTCTCATATTCAGATATAAGTTTCCTGCCTCCACCACTATATCCTGTAAGCGAATAACAAGTCGCAGGATAATCGCTCGGTATAATTCCTTCAGCGACCAAAGGGTGCATAGCTAAAATAAACCCTGTCGCGTGACATCCTGGGACAGATACTCTGGATGAATTTTGGATATTATTTCTTTGATTTTTATGTAATTCTGGCAATCCGTATGTCCACTCTTGGTTCGTCCTAAACGCCGTACTTGCGTCAATGATTTTGGTTTTTTTATTTGTTACCATAGATACGGAATCCCTTGAAGCGGAATCTGGAAGACAAAGGAATACAATATCCGCTTCATTGATTAGAGCCCTACGCGCTTCGTAGTCTTTTCGCTTTTCCGACTCAATTTTGATTACTTCAATATTAGAAATCTTAGATAAGTATTCATGAATTTTTAAACCTGTTGTACCTTCTTGACCATCCACAAATATTTTATATGTCATTTTCCCACTCCTTACCACTTAAGTTTATGTATAATTATAAATATTATTGTATATATATTCAATCCATTTATGATGTTTTCCTTCCAATTAGAAAAAAGACGCCCACAAGGAGCGCCTTACTTCTTCCATTAGCTATGACCTGCTTGGGGTTGTTTGTTAGCCGGTGCAAACCAGCCAATAAGTGCAATAGCAACCAAGACACCGTAGAAGATAAGCGTCCAACCTGTGCTATGCGGGAAATCATGATTTAAGATACCAATATCCCTATGCGCAAGGGTAATTACGGCAAGCTTCACCCCGACCCAAGCCACGATTGCATAAGCCGTTGTCTCCAAAGCGGGTCGTTGCCCCAGTAACTTTACAAACCATGTAGCCGCATATTTGATTAAAACTAGCCCGGCTATGCCACCAAGAACGACTACGATAAATTGTCCTCCGTCCATTCCACCAAATTCGCCAAGCGGCGAATCTGGCAGTCCAAGCGCAAGAGCTACTGCCGCAAGAATGGAATCAATCGCAAATGCAAGATCTGCAAATGCAATCTTTCCTACCGTTGGCCAGAAGCCTTTCCCGGTGGATTCTTTTGCCACCTCGCCATGAAGAGCTTCCTTTCCTTTGTTTATGCGTGCTTGTATGATGTGTTTTAATCCGAGATATAAAAGATAGGCCGCCCCAATCGCCTGTACTTGCCAGACATTGGCAATAAAAGAGATCGCAAAAAGAGCAACAAACCGGAAAACGAAAGCCATAATAATTCCATAGTTAATGGCTCTCTTCTTTTGATCCTCCGGTAAATGTTTGGCAATTACCGCCAAAACCAGCGCATTATCGGCCGATAACAAACCCTCCAATCCAATAAGAATTAATAAAGTCCATGCGTACTCCAGCCAAAGTGACTCCAATTTCTACTTCCCCTCTCTTTAATGAATGATTTCTGCAAAGTCCGTATTCAACGCAAGTTCAGGCAAGTTGGGGATTTTTATACCATCCCCATTTTTCCAATTTTTAAAGCATTCACTACAAAATTATCGTCACTTGTGATACGGTTCACCGCGGCTATGGTTTCGCGTCATTTGTGATAAGGTTCTCCTTATGAGTCTAACGATGAAATGTCAAAGGGCACCCTGATGGGTGCCCTTAATCTGATGCATACTTTATTCCATGTAGACAGTTGATTTCGTCAGCTCTTCATACTTTAAATCCGATTCCGCCAGCCGCTTTGCACCTTCCTGCGCAATCCGCCACGCACTTGTCCCCATTAATAAATGCAGCGGTGGTTCGGCCATCTCCGTTAGCTCATATATGGCTTCCGCTATTTTGGCAGGGTCGCTTACAATACCTATTCGCTTCTCGGGAGTGGAGGCCGTCATGTTCTGCAAGTGTGCCACAACTGGACCAATGACCGGAAGGTATGGATCGCTTATCTCAGGGATATTCATGGACGAACCTGCCCAATCCGTAGCAATACCGCCGGGCTCAACTGTCGTGACTTTGATACCAAAGGAAGCAACTTCTTTCGCCAATACCTCCGTAAAACCGTTGACAGCAAATTTGGAACTTTGGTAAGCGCCAAGACCTGCACTCCCGAAACGTCCGCCAATCGAGGAGATATTAATCATTGAACCCCGCTTCTGCTCTCGCATAATCGGCAGAACAGCTTTCGTCATATACACCACTCCGAAGAAATTCGCGTTTACTTGTTTTTGAAAATCAAGGATGTCCATATCCTCAATAGAAGCGACGTTGGCATATCCCGCGTTATTGACGAGAACGTCGATTCTGCCAAAATTCCTTAAGCCCTCTTGGACGACTGCCTGGACTTCTTCAACGTCCGTAACATCCAGCTTGAGCGTGAAGACCCGATCTCCATGCTTACCTGACAATTCCTCTAACGAGGCAAGATTTCGTGCAGTTGCAATAACACAATCGCCCTGCTCCAAAGCTCTCGATACAATTTCGCGTCCTAATCCTCGAGAACTACCGGTAACTAACCAAACTTTGTTTCCCATAACATTCACCTCATATGGTTTATTGAGATGTAGTATAATCTATTCGAGTTACTCGAAGTCAACTTTAATTTAAAGGTGGTTCATCCATGTTTTATTCCGTCAAGGATGTCTCTGAAATGTTCCAAATCTCGCCTCATACGGTGCGCTACTATACAGATCAGGAGCTGATACCTGGCGTTACACGTGATCAGAATGGCCATAGGATATTTGATGACGCTGCACTCGGATGGCTGAGAACCATTATTGCGTTTCGTACCGCAGGAATGTCTATTGATATGATTCGCCATTACTTGGATTTGTATAACCAGGGCGAAGAGACATTCCCTGCAAGGTATCAATTATTAGTGCAGCAGCAGCAACTCACCAAGCAAAAGCTTGACGACCTCTCGCGACAGTTGGAAGTTATTAACATGAAAGTCCAATCTTACAACGGTTGGATTCATCTAGCCGGATTTACCCAGGACGATAAGAAGCAGTAAGTTCATATCACTTTTTCACCCCATATCCATATCCATTCCCTTTCTCTTATCCCGAATCGGTGGAAGGAGTCCTATGTCTCAGCACGCTTCGGACACAGCGGCCGTTATATTCGCGAAAAGCGTTGTGTCTCACTGCTGACAGACACTAGCGTCCTTATTTGCCAATTTTGGAGAGAAATCAGTCCCCAAGTGAGCAAGTAACAGCGCTGGTGTCCGTCACATATTCGAAGAGTTTCTTTTACATCGAATAAGAGCATCTCAGTCCGTTAGCCAATGTATCCGTATTTCACCTGCATCAACTGCCTGATATTTTTGGAAATCTCGTACCCGTAGGATTCCCGTCCGTTGATTTTCAAAAATGTACCAATGAGAAAAAACAGAGAGGCGTAACGCGCCCCTCCGTTTCAACTTTACTTCTAAAATTCAAGAATTTTCCGCGCAACAATCGCAAGGTCGGCAATGTCGATGACTCCGTCGTTATTGAGATCCGCCGATTTGTATTGATTCCAATCTGGATCAGCAGACGATTTGCCGTAGTATTTCGCAATGATCGCCAAGTCTCCGACACTGACTTTGTCGTCTCCGTTCATATCTCCGGGAATACCGGTAATTACAGAATCTTTGAATGTTTGCAGCGCAGCGCTCAAGTCGGCGGCTGCCTTCTGCACTTGCTGCGTCGTAGATGCTGTATGATCGGCCACTATTTGCGCGCTGTGTATCGCTGTTAACAGATCAGCCTTCGAGCCTGCCGGATATTGGCCAGAATGCGTTCCTTCTACTGCCCCATCATGTGCCTGCTGCGCTTCGGCTATAAGAGCAAGGAGCGCCGCTTTATCCACATACGCAATGGTTAACTCATGTGAGGTCCCTGCGACTACCGTTTCCTCTCCCTCGGCGTTGGCAATCACTACATTAGATAGTGTGATTGCGGATGCCGAAGTGCCGGTAAGCGGCTTGGCGTTCCAGCGAAGCCTCAGAAGATCCCCACCTGATAGCGCTCCTGAATTGCCCCCGATATTTACTGCAAGTATGCGGACCTTTCCCGGTGTTTCCTTTTTGTCTACGACCAGGAAGCCATCCTTGATGGATTCCGCAGAGACGAATTCCACTTTCGACGGATCATACGTGAACGTCAAATCCTGAGCCAGAATGCCGGCTTTGACATTAGCCAAACTATACGTAACATCGAATGGAGCCCCGGCTATGACGTTATCCGATCCACTTAATTCTGTACGTACACCATCACGATCCATTAAATACAATCTTACGTACGACACGGCGATACGATTCAGGTTAGCGTTCGTTGAGGCAGCGGAAGGCCCTTTCATAATAAACTTGGCATTCACCTCACCGCTTGTTACATCAACTGTACCGGCACTTATGACACGGAAGGTATTGGTCGAAACTGTATAATCGGTACCTTCGCTTAGCTGGGTATCTATTTCCCCGCCTAGTTTAGCATCATTGATATACAGCTCTACTTTGGCTCCATTTCCTGCAGGCAGTTTTTCCAAAATCTCTGCCCGGTATGTTCCGGAAACCGCTACATTGCCTACCAGATTAAACCAAACCGGATTTGCTGCCGGGTCCGATTTTGTAATGACGTCGATATATCTGACTGTTCCCAGTACCGGGACATTGGAGGTGCTGTTTCCGCCCCAAGTCGAGAAATCCGTCGTTGGTGTTGATCTTGTTACGGTATTGAACAACGTGTTTGATGTTGTGGACGTAGCTCTTATTTCGACATACACATTGAACTTGTAAGATATAATTACTCCAGGTCTGGAAACAGGTGATACTTCCAACGTATCCGTACTTGTAATTGTGCCAGTTGTTTTCTTTTTGCGATTTTTGTCAAGTACGGCAAAACTGAGCGCACTTTCATTCGCACTTACAACGTTATTGCCTAAGTTCTCAACCGTTAGTCCGGGACTAGCGGTTATTAACTTGTTCGCATCGTCAACGTCCGTAACAAAATTGGCAGATGAGCCTTTCTTCAGGCTGATGACGATGTCGTTTCCATTTTTAAATTTACGCACCTTGAATACCTTGACATCCATGTTATATTTGTCATTGGCAATCGCCACGACGGTAACCGTATGCAGACCAAGAGGCACTGGAACAGATGCAGTGAATTTAATCCTGCCATCTACAGCGGTTTCAAATTTTGTATCCGTAGCTTTGCTTGCCGTTTTGTCAACCGTTACATGAACATCTGCACCGTTAAGGAAATTTGCCTTTTCGGTGTCTATGTAACCGACTACTTCAACGGAGTCGCCGCTCGTATCCACATCATTTGTAATCCCTTCCTGCAGGACACTGCCGCCTGCTGTTACGTCGTTTACCTTTACATTTTCGAGATTGAATACCCTGCCGTTAATGACGACGTTGTCGAACACCAAATTTTTGACACGCCCAACGCTCATCACGTTCGCTATACTTTCAACACCGCTGGCGTTCAACGCCACACCAGTGAATACGCTATCTTTAATAAACATGTTTTCTACCGGTTGACGGTCCACTGTAATGATGTCGATTCCTTTTTTCGCCTCGATATTGTTATCTCCGACAGGAGGCATTGAAGTTGTGAAGTTTGTTATTCCAATATTTCTTATGACCGGCGTATAAGGTCCCGTATCGCTGGTATCCTCATACGTCATTTCTGCACGAATAATGGATTGTCTGGATTTATTGACGCTGCTGTTTCTCAAATAAATATTTTCAATGACTCCTCCGCGCAGTGCACTAGTTTTAAATCGTAGCGGATAATCGAGTTCATCGCTATCAAAGTAATTGCCTTCAATGAAAATGTTTCTGATGCCGCCTGACATTTCACTTCCCATCGTAACGCCGCCATGACCTTTCTTGAACACATTGTTTCTAACGATAATGTTTTCGCTCGGAATGTTGATGCGCCGGCCGTCGCCGTCTCTGCCCGACTTGATGGCAATACAATCGTCCCCTGTGTCAATGACGTTATTTTCAATGATTACATTCTTGCTGGACTCTGGATCGACACCGTCATTATTTGCAAGTTTGCTGTTGATTTTCAGTCCTCGGACCATGACGTTTTCGGATAAAGCCGGATGAACTTCCCACATTGGCGAGTTAATAATGGTCAAATTTTCAATTAGAACATTTTTACTTAAATAAGGCTCAATAAAGCACGGTCTAAGCGTGGAAATACTATCGTCCAATATGCGCTGCTCGGCCGGTATTCCCGCGTCGCCCCATCCAAAGAGTGTTGCTCTAAGCGTTGCTTGGTTAAGCCATCCGAAACTTCCGGTTTTCCATGGAATCCAATTGTAAGCGTCTGCCTGTCCATCTAATGTGCCTTTGCCAGTAATCCCGATGTTTTCCTGCCCGAATGCATAAATAAAGGGAGAAAAGTTCATGGCTTCTACGCCTTCAAAACGGGTCTTTACCAATGGATAAAACTCGTTCTTCTTGGTTCTGACAAATTTCACCGTTGCGCCTTCTTCAACGTGCAGATTAACATTACTAAGCAAATGAATGGCACCTGTATAATAAGGTTCTTTACGCGCGGGAACAACAACACGGCCGCCTCCGTTTGCATTCGCTTCAGCAATTGCTTGCTTGAAAACTTCCGTGTAGTCGGTTACGGTTTGGAATTGAGGGTTTGATTTGGAATTGGAGCCTGCAATGTAAAATTCCTCTTTAATTTCTCTCAGATAAGCAGCATACTTAACATCTGTTATCGCATAATCCACATTTTTAAATACAGGAATGTTTTCTTTTACAGCGTTCTCAATCTGTCTATAAAGCGGTCCGTCCCAATACCCATCTTTGCCCTCTTTCTTAACGGATACGATCTTGTATTCGCTAGTGTCGCTTACATCCTCAGCCGTTACTTTAAGAATATCGCCGGTGGCTAAGGCATCAGACGCTTGTTTGGCCGCACCTGCAGCGGTTTCGACAAGTTTACTTGGATTTGAGCCATCAGCTGCTCTTATCTGAGAAGTCAATTGATAGACCGTTGTTTCATCGGCAACTAATATTTCATGATCTCCCTGTGAAACGACCTCAATATTTGGCGCTGCGCTTGCTTTTACAACCGTTGCCTTGGAGTTGCTTGCCGCATATGTCGCCGAAAAATTGGAAGCGCTACCAAGAATCATCACGAATGAAAAGACCGCTGTAAACGAGATTCTAGAAACAAACCTGCTTTTTTTACTTTTCAATGTTCCATCGACTCCTTATCATTCTCGAATCTCATTATGCGTTAAGCTAATATTCCGTAAATAATGCCGCAGCACTCAGAAAATCTTCACCTCCTATGGTGGAATACACAACGAGATCTTTCTAAGCTCTTCCTAAAAAAGAATGTTTGATACAAATTGTATCTGCACTCTTCTGATTGTACTCACATCCTTTAGAATGCGTAATATAAAATCTTTTCAAATATGTTTGAGATTTTTATATATATATATCCGCAAAAAAGAATCTCACCTCCAAGAACGATGTCTTGGGACGAGATTCGTCGTAGCATTTTGACGCGGTTTTTCAAGGAGACGCACACATTTATCGCAAATCACTCAAAATCCAAGGTCCTTTAACGACAATTTGCGGTTCACCGATATAAAAGGTAATTTCTTTCTGTCCAGGCTTGACATCCAGCCATTCGGATTCCACTGCCCACGTCTTCTCGTTCAGTTTGGTGCTGTAGGACAGACCGACGCCATCCTTCGTGAAAAGCCGGTAATTTTGCAGCGTTCTCTGCAGGTTAGTATCAAAATGAGTATCCACTTCAAAGCGCACACTATCGGCATTTACGCGCTCCACTCGGGTGAAGTCTACGGGGAATCCGGCTAGTTGGCTTGTTACATGAATCTCTTTCGTACCTTCTTCGGGCACCGGCAGGGTAACTTTAACATGCCCCGCTCCAGGATCCACAATCCGAATTGCAGGAATGGCAAGCTGGTAATGGTTCGCTCCGTTCGGATTGTCAAACAGCAATTCGCGCGGCTTGACGAATCCGGTGTCCTTCTTTATCGGCACTGATTGACCTTCATCGTCCGTCAGTTGAAGCTGCAGTCCTTCTGCAATCGGCTCTTTGCCATAAGAATCAACCGTCTGACGTCCAGGCAATTGAGCGAGTAAATTTACTTTGCGGCTGCTTCCGTCCAGAGGGGTCACGATGGAGGTGATTCGAATGCCATTCTGGATGTCGCTCGAGCCGAAGCCGGCAAGATCGTCCGCTGTCTTCGCCTTCGTCAGATGCAGCTGACCGATGATCGTATTGTCAAATCTCAAAGTAGCGTCTTCAAGCCCTTCATATGGAATCTTGCCATCAAAATAATACCCGGCCTGCCAAGGACCGCTGCCTCCCCATGAAGCATTGCTCTGCTTAAATTCAAACTGCCCTTGCTCCGTCTCCAGAATGATACTCTTTACGGCCACTGCAGAAACTTTATTGCCGCTCAAAGAGATTTGTCCGCCTGACCCCTGAATGAGCACTCCCTCCAATGTGATCTCACCGTTCTCTCCAGTGAGCCCCACCGGCTTTGGTAGCACATAAGCCGTTTCTTCGGGAGCCTCGCTCTGCTGTACGAAGCCGAAACCCGGGATAAATTGCAAAGCTTTCTTCAATTCGGCTCTGACGCCTGGCGAGAAGGAGATGAAAGCTGTACTCAGGATAACAGCTGCGCAGGCGGCAGGCAGCCATTTCCGGCGGGAGGCCTTCTCGTAAGGAACTACTTTTTTTAAAGGCTCCAGTGATTCCTCGCCGATATCCAATCGGGCGAATGTCCGACTCTTGATTCGCTGCCATGCGGCTTCTTCCACTCTCTCCTCCGCGGACGGATCAATTTCCTCCATGCCTTGTAATTCCTTCGGATCCAGCCGGTCCATCCATGCGAAAATAGGTTTATCTTCATTTTGAGCCATCCGTTTACTCCAACCTCCCTTCGCCAAGTTTAGCCTTGAACATTTTGCGCAGCCTGTACAGTCGGTTTTCCACCGCTTTGCCGGTCAGGCTCAAGCCCCTCGAGATCTGTTCCACCGATTCGTAGTAAAAATAGCGCCGGTAAAAGATCGTTCGGTCCGGTTCCGGCAGATCATTTACCAAAGCGATCATTTCTGCGGAGGCTTCCTTCGTGATCACTTTGTCTTCAACGCTCGCCCCATCCGCCACTCGGTCCTCGAACGGCCCCGCTCCAGGCCGTCTCAACAGTTTCCGGCGGGCGTCGAGCGCGGAATATTTGGCGAGGATCAGGAGCCAGGTCCGAAAGGAGCCTTTTTCCTCATCATATTCGTCGATACGCCTCCAAGCCGCCAGGAAGACGTCGCTTACACATTCCTCCACATCTTCCGTCTGGCCCGCCCCCGCCAAAATTCGGTTGACGAGGCCATAAACCCCGTTGCCGTATCTGTCCATCAATCCTTCCAGTGCTGACGGTAGGCGGCGGCGCAAGGCATTCGCCAGGTGCTGATCGTCCTCGTTCATGACCTCTCCCTTCCAATCATGATATGCTTCCTAAGTATAACTACGTTGCCGGAATCTGAAACCCCTCAAAATCATACTGAACCGTTTAATTCCCCGGAAATAAAAAAAAGACCGGACACTAGACCCGATCTTTTCGTCCTATTCTGCTAAAATCTGCCCGATTTAAAAATCGACAACAGCAGCCAGATCATCATCAAAGAAGCGACCACGAATCCAACTTCAATGGTTGGCACGTTAAGCAGGAAATTAGGCTTCCGGCCAACGATGGAAGAACCAACAATGAGGCCCATCATAATCAAGCTGAAGGAAAGGAGCACGATGCTAAACGTGATCCGGTTTCCGATGCGATCCAGCTTGCGCAGGATATCATCTGCCTCAGAAACGCTGACGTCCAGGTGCATCTTCCCCTTTTTTATCAGCGAGATGAGCTCTCGGGACTGTCTTGGTAAATTCACCAGCATGTGCCCGTAATCCGTTATATCCTTGAAGATACTCGCAGTCAGATTCTTCGGGCGGAATCGTTCCATCATCAATTGAAGACCGAACGGTTCCGCTAACTTTACGATGCTGATCGTCGGATCCAGCGTTACGACAACCCCTTCAATCGTAACCAACGTTTTCCCTAAAAGGATGAAATCCGCCGGCACGCGAATATGATACTTGTACGCCACCTCGAACAGATCGTTGACAATTCCGCCCAAGCTTACCTGACTAAGAGGGACGCCGTAATACTGCTCTCTAAGCCCCTCGATGTCATAATGCAGCTCCGCCATATCGATATCCTCGTCAATAAACCCGATCCGGTAGATCGCCTTAATCACCCCGTCGGTGTTCTGACGCATAAGCGCAATGATTAGTGAGGAAAAATGATACTTCATTTCCACCGTGAGCCGACCCACCATGCCAAAATCAAGAAAAGCGATCACTTCGCCCGGCAAAATGAGAATGTTCCCAGGATGAGGATCCGCATGGAACAATCCATCCACGAAGATCTGATGAAACAACGCCTGAATGAGACGCTTGGCAATACGGGCTCGGTCATACCCTAAGGCCAGAAGCTGATCCTCTTCATACAAACGGACCCCTTCGATATATTGCATCGTAATGACTTTCCTTGAGCTGTACTCGCTATAAATCTGAGGCACATAAATATGGTCTACATCCTTGAATTGTGCGGCTATTTTCTCCGCATTCCTCGCCTCTTTGGTATAGTCCAGTTCACTTATGAGCGATCGACTGAATTCTGCAATGATTAGCTCCACCTGAAGCCGCCGCGCCCAAGCAAAGCGACGTTCGGCAAGCGCAGCCAAATCCGCTAAAATTTCCAAATCCGTTCGGATCGATTCTGCGGCTTGGGGACGTTGGATTTTGACAGCCACGTGCTCTCCTGTGCGCAATACGCCACGGTGCACTTGCCCAATAGACGCCGCTGCAAGCGACTCCACCTCTAAGTGGCCAAAAACGGCATCGATGCTTTGTCCCAGTTCCGCCTCGATTGTGTCCTGCACCTGATTGTAAGGAAAAGACTTCACTTGATCTTGGAGTTTTTTCAACTCCTTAACAATATCTTCCGAAAGCAGATCAGAACGGGTACTCGCGATCTGTCCCAACTTAATGAAGGTAGGGCCGAGCTCTTCAACGACGTTCTTGATACGCAACCCCAGCGTCTTGCGATCCACATCGTCCTCCACGCGAAATCCTCTTAGCGGGATTCGCAGACGTTGCAGCAGATCCGACTCCTCCACCAGGAAACCGAAACCGTGGCGAACCAGAGCGACAACAATATCCCGGTATCGATGCAACTGCCGTATCCTTCTCCTCATAACGACTATGCCTGCGATTTCTGTTCCATTTGGTCGATGCGCAGCTCTAAGCGCTTGATATCATCCTCCGTCGCCACGTGCAGCTCATCCAGCAGCTTTTGAAGCTGTGCGCGGACGATTCGCTTAAGATCTTCCTGCTGCTCTTCGCCCCTCTGAATTAATTTGGAAACTAATTCCTTCGATTCACTAGGAGCCACTTCTCCCTTTGCCACCAGCTCATTCACAAAGCCTTCCAGCTTTTCTTTGGTGGCAACCGTGATTCCCAAGCCAAGCGAGAATGCGTTCTTGATCCAATCATTCATCTTGCCCACTCCTCTACATATCAACATTAGGCTATATGATTTCCAACAGCTTCCATTGATATGTATGCGGAGCAGACAAGACATTTTGAAGCCGAGCGATTTACTTGATTATTGTCCCACTCGAACTGTTTCCAGCGGCAGGATCCCCATTATCAAAAAAGGATGTGTCTAATATTCTCGCATAAATATACGGGTTTAAATTATGGCTTTGCACATGAAGTTTGATTTTTTCGAGGCCCTCTACATTAAACATAAGACGTTTGACATCGTCATCAGGACTAACGCTGTGCATTTCCAAGACAGTTGAAGCTGCACTTCCCGCAGTGTCTCCCGCATTATAAAGCGAAAATTCCACGTCATACTCACCTGGACTTATGACAGCCGCATCCAGGACGAGCCGCTTGTATTTACGGTCAAGGGTGAAATAAGCGTCCCCATATTGGTCAATCTTTAAAACCTCTTGGTACTGTTTATCTTTTACATTCGTTTCTTTAGGGTCTTTGGTTGGAATCGCGTAGATGTTGTCAATTTCCATCGGCATTGCGAAAATCGGCGTCTTTTCACCCGGTTTGCCTCCAATGTAAATCTTTTGATTAGCAGCATCGTAATCGATCGGTATTTTTAACGCTTCAGCCAGAGCGCGGACAGGCAAATAGTTGTTCCCATTGTAAAAAATCGCTGTCAGCGGTTTTCCATCTTCGTCTCTGGGCTGCCATAGCTCTCCTTTCAATACAAACGATACGCCCCTGTTGAAAAACGCGTTGATCGGCTCCAAATTAGCCGCCGCATAAGCGGAACCAAACGAGCTAACAAACATTGCAACAACAACGAGCATGATTCTAACCGCTTTCGATTTCTTCACTTTCATTCTCAATGAACTTCACCCTTCCTTCTCATTTTTTGACTTTCAACATACGAACGATGGCCGAGGCGGCTTCCGCGCGGGTGGACAGCGCCTGAGGTGCGAATTTGTTGTCCGGAAGCCCGCCGACAATGATAATGCCGGTTTCTGCAGCTTTGGAGACAGAAGGATTTGCCCACGGCGGAATGTCGGCTGCATCGGCAAAACTGGTTGGCTTCGCGTTGTCCGTACGAAGGCCGGAGGCCCGAATGACCATCGCAATCATTTCAGCATGTGAAATATTCGCGTTCGGCCGGAACGTAAGGTCATCATACCCTTCTATGATTTTGAGTTTGACAGCCTTTGACACAAATTCTCGCGCCCATGATCCTATTTGATCCACATCCGCAAAGTTCATCGTAGTGTCGTCCGCCACAGCTTGCGATTGCAAAGCTTTCATCAGCATGGTCGCAAACTCCGCGCGAGTGACATTCGCATCAGGTTTGAACGTACCGTCCGGATAACCTGACACGAAACCGAGAGCCACCGCTTCCATGATCTCCGCGTTTGCCTTATGACCCGCGATATCTTTAAGGATGGCCGGTTCCGGTGTTTGTGTTATCAACGTGACATTGACATCACAACTATCGCTTAGACTCTCGCTTTCCGTTTTCACCATGATTTTCGCCATACCCGGCGATTTGGCCGTTATACTGCCATCATTGTCCACTACGGCAATTTGGGGATTATTGCTGCTCCATACGATTTTCTGATTTCCTGCGTTAGTGGCAGCTACCGTTAATTTTTCCGTTTGTCCCGGTTTTAGCTCGATTGAATGTTTATTCAGTGAAAGACTGGCAATGGCAATTTTGTCAAAGTCGATGATGTTCAGTTTGAACTTATTAATGATTTTGGAATTCGGATCGATTTCCGTCTTGTCCGGAACAATAACGTCTGGTATGTTCGGGGAAATCTTTACTTTATCCACGATACTTATTGGAACTTTGGTTTTGACAAGCTTATTAAATATTGATGGCTGAAGTTCTTCAGGTAAATCATATTTGTCAATCACCATAGACAGCGAGTAATTATAAAGCGTGCTTTTATATTTGTCCGTCTGATTGTCAATATAGCTTAGAGGACCTCTGTGATCCATCGTGTTGTTTACGTAAAATGTTTTGGTTCCATCCGGACCATAACGTGTTATCCGGTAAGACGATTCCATGTTGGAGTTGTCATTCCATGTCAGCTCAACCGTTCCGTCATCCTTGGGAGTCACGTTGATATCCGACGGATCTGCGGGCTGTAAAATTTTATAAGGACCACTGCGCATTTCCGAATGGGTATTTGATCCAAATATTGGAATATAGACCACGTCGAGACGTATAATAGCTGATGTTAGCTCCGGATCAATAGGCAGCCTGAAACACGAATCATTTTTACAATGATACATCGGATGCCAAATTCCGCCATTATCAACGGAGTATTCAAAAGACGGGATGGAAACGGTCCCTAATCCGAGATCCTCCTCAAATAAAACGCCATATTCTTCTCCAGCAATTAAATAGGATTTGCCACCATTAAAAACCATAAACCGCAGGAGTTTGGCCGCTTCCAGTTCCTTCATAGGCCACATGGTGTACAGCAGCATGAAAGCAAAAACGAAAATCATTGTCTTTCTTGCAGCACTCCTCCCGAATCGAACATTCTTCCTCACAAGCTTTCACCCTTCCGTGCCTAAGATAAGGCTTTAATTAAAGTTCACTTCTAAGATGATATTAAAGCAGTCAGCGTTTCATGAGCGTTTCAAATCTTGCAAAATTGAAAAGGAGGGCAGGTTATCCTGCCCTCCAAATGATTATTCGAGAATCTTCCTTGCCACGAACGCAAGGTCGTTAATATCAATAACACCATCGCCATTGATATCCGCAATTTTCGCTTGATCCCAATCCGGATCGCTATTCTTCTTACCATAATATTTCGCCATGATCGCCAAGTCTCCGATGGTTACTTTACCGTCTCCGCTCAGATCTCCCGGAGTTCGAGTGATAACCAAGGACTTAAAGGCTTGCAGCGCTGCATTCAAATCAACTGCCGCTTGATCCACTTGCTGCTGCGTCGCTGATGCGCTGCCGGCTACGGTGTTCGCGCTGTCGATCGCCGCTTGCAAGGCTGCCTTCGATCCTGCCGGATATTGGCCGATACCGCTGCCTTCTGTCGCTGCATTGAGCTCCTCTTGCGCTTTGACAATAATATCGTTCAACGCCGTTTTGTCGATGACAACGATGGCTGAAATTGTTACGTTGTGGGAGACTCCATCTACTGTCGTTTCCGCCCCATCACTGCCTGATACAACCGCATGGGATAATGCGATAGCCGTTTCAGAGGAGGAAGAGAGCGATTTTGCTTTAAAATTCAGCTTCAGCAAATCACCGCCGGAATTTACCGCATCGACGGCTCCCAAGTTTGCCGCAATAATCCGGACTTGACCCAACGTTTCTTTTTGGCCTACAATCTCGAATTTATCCTTTAGGGACTTCGCAGAGACAAACTCTACTTTTTCGGGGTCAAAAGTAAAGGTCAAATCTTGCGCATAGATACTGTCTGTTACATGACTTAATCCATAGGTTAGGTCAAATGATGCACCGGCAAGAGCATTCGTAGCCCCCGCTAAAACCGCATTGAGACTATCCGGAGTTGAGTCCTTGGGAAATTCGTAGTAGTACCAGCCGTTAGTGCCGTTAATGCCACCCTTGCCGCCGGTGATGGTGTTGAATCCACCCCAATAGTAGTCGTATGGGCTTTGGGTCTGACCGTTGGAGACCTTCAGCGAGTAAGGGTCTGTGTTCAGTCTATCGGCTTCCGCGTCGGTCAGCGTTTTGCTGCCGTAGAAGAAATCTTGCAGATATTTGCCTTCCACTGTGGCACTGGCAGCGCCATGGGGGTCTCCGCTGGACACATAGTTGCCTGTATTGAACTTGACAAAATCGTCGCCATTGACGCCCAGCGTCTTGTAAACGCCCTTGGCGCTGCTGAGGCTCATGTTGTCGGTCGTGGAGCCGTCGTTATAGTCATTGAGATTCGTATCAATGATGATTGCGCGATTCGGTGCAAGTGTAGCCACCAGTGAAGTTTGGTCAAATGGCAGGCGGCTATAGTCGCCATAAGCGTAAGAATTCTCCTCGTGCTTATACATGTGGCCGTAGGGCAAGAAGTGACGGAAAAGCTCGGTCTCACGCGTACGGTTATGGCGGTAACTGTTACCCGGGCCTTCAGTGCCGTGGGCGATCACGTTTTCGGCGCCAGGGTTGTTATTGCTGAACATGGTGTCTTTGAAGTTGTACTCCTGGCCTTGCGCGTTATAACGCCAGTTAGCTGGGCCAGTTGCGCCTGCGCCGCCGGCAACGATCGCTTTTACCCGCTCATCAAAGACGCCAGCCACAAAGGCATACTTGCCATTGATGGAGAAACCTTTGGTGACCGCGCGGGTCGGGTCAATCTTAGCAGCCAGAGCCGGGTTGTTGGCAACCGCCAATTCCAGTATGTCCAGATAGGCCGAAACCGCAGTGGCGTTGGCCATTATGACGCTTACGTCAGCGGTAGTATTGTTACGCGAGTAAGGGAAGAGATTGTAAAATGTGCCGCTGCGGTTGGGGTTGCCCCACGCTAAATCGGTACGTACGCCATCCGCTGCCCAGTTGGGAAAGCTAATATTGGCGATGCCGTTAGCGGTCCAACTGCCTGCGAAGGAGATCGGAGCGGCTTGACCTTCTGGGACACCAGCGGTAGGCATGGTAATGCTGATCGTCACGTTTTGCTCAGTGCCGCCGGTAAAATTGACGTTTGTAGGCGTCACCTTCGCCGTGACGGTGGCGTTGCCGGTGCCGGCGTAGCTGTTCGTGACGAGGGAGACCTTGTAGTCCACATCCAATTTGGGCTTGTAACCATACTCATAGAACTGTGCCAGTTCCAGAATCTCCTTCTTGCGCTGGGCCCACTCCGCTTCGTTGGTTACCATGCCGCCCGTGCCCTTGTTCTTGTCAAAGAACTGCCAGACGTTGGGCAAGGTGTTCACAGCGGGCAGGTCGTGGGGATCCGGGTACTTCGTGTTCCCCCATTTCAGCCCGGCGAAAGCTTGGACGACCTCCAAAACGGCGGCTTCCTTCTCTGCACGGGTGGCGGAGGGGCTGTTTTTGATCGCGTTATATGCGGCTTTGGCACCAACCATACGGGCCTTGGACTCGGCAGTCCATACATTGCTGCCGTCACCGTTATTCGCATCGACCGTTCCGTTGCCCGATCCGCCGGGGTTGTTCTTGGAGTTCCAGAAGCGAATATCCTCCTCGGCGCGCCAGCCACTGTAAGCGAATTCCGTCTTATTGTCCCAGCCGGACAGTGTGACCTCACCCCAATCCCGGTTTCTTACGCGTTCGGAGTTCGGCAGATTGGAGCTGCCCTCGCGCCCCGCATAGTATTCGGATTTGCTCCAATAGGTAAAAGAAGCATTTTGATCGTAAATGCCAACATCCAAGCCGACCTGCGTGCCATTGGTCAGCTCGCGATCCCAGTCGTCGCCCCAACCTTCCATTTGCAGAGCCATCTCGTAGGTGTAGTTGACGCCCGGGCTGTTAGTCTCAGCGTTGTACCCAGATGATTTGAAAGCTTTCAAGCGTGTCGAATAGTCTTGATGGTTCGGGTTGAAGAAGGACCCTAGGGAAGGAATTCCGGTATTATAGAACGAGGACACCGAAGCGGCGTTCGGACTTGCACTCAGGAAGAAAATGCCCTGGGTATCCGTTTCCATGCCCCACTTGTCGTTGAAGACATCCAGCGTGACGAACAGGCCGTCCATGGCGGGCGTATAAGTGGCTGCGCTCCAGTTCGGGGTTCCAGTGTCGGATTTGGTAGTATCGCCGGTTACCTCCACCAATACGTAGAGCACCGGGCCGTCCCACATGAACCGCAAGGTGCCTTCGGTTGTGGCATCCGGAGCGGTTGCCGTCATAGCGGTGTTGTACTTATTTCCAATCCTGTAAGGAGTGGCGTTGTCCCAAGCCGCTTCTTTGATGCCGTCCACCACGATCGGGTTAGCGGTAAACTTGGCATTGCCCTGAGCCCTGGGTGAGGTGATTTTGAGACTCATGTTGTTGCTGCCGGTCGGCGTATACCGTTCTGTAACGTTGGTGTTATTAACGAAGTTCTTGTCATCCCGCTGGTTATACGGATACTGGTCGCCTGGCGAGGCAAGAGCCGCGGGTGCTGTCATGCCGAACAACGTCGCCATAGTCAGCATAGTGGTAAGAGTTCTGCTAAATCTAATACGTTTCTGCATAGCATTTCCTCCTCTTATAGATATAGTAGAATCATGGTTATGACATCGATCAACCGCTCTCTACTGATGTTAAATCTATCATAAGCATGTGCAAACGGAATTCATTTTCTTTGGCATTTCACTATTAATAATTACAGATTTCCGCGCACACTCTAAAATGCAAAAAAGCCGCGATAGTCGCGGCTTTTAATCCAGTAGCGTTAATAGCTTACATGTAGCAGGAATACATAAATTAATAGAGAAATAGTGAAAATCAACTCTGAAAGTTGGATGATTATGCAGCGAAATCAGGAGAGCCTTAGTTCGTTATTAATTTCTTCCATCCCGAAAATCTTGGAAACGCATTTCGATGCGATCAGAAACCAAAGTCATGCAGCAAACATGTTTGTTCAGACACAGCAAGAATTTTTATTTACGAGTATCACAGAGATCCAGACAGGTATGATCCATGCCTTATTTATGACGGCTCCCAAATATAGGGACTATTTGGTTTCATCGCAAGCACAAGGATTTGAGCAAGGAACATTCACAGCTAGAACTTTAGGCGAGCACGACCAGATCGTTTTGGAAATAAGTAAAAACTTAAATCTAACTTCTCAAAGCATCTTGATTGCCATAATCGAGCAGTACGAGGAAGATGCTAGTAAACGTGTGTTTTTAATCAACCGCTTGATGGAATGTAATTGGAATCGTTTTGCAAGCTTTACTCAAGGCTATCTGGCAAGTAAAGAGCAGCAGATTGATCATTTACACTCGCAAAAGGTATCCGTAATGGGACAAATGGCAGCAGGCATGGCTCATGAGATACGGAATCCACTAGCGTCGATCAAAGGATTCGCTCAACTTGCTAAGCACAGACTTCAGCAGCCGGTAATCAAGGTAGACGAACTGACTCACTATCTTGATTTAAGTATTAATGAAATAGATGCCTTAAATAGATTAGTTACGGACTTCCTGCTGTTGTCGCGAAAACGCGATAACACCAAGCATGACGACTCAGTTGTCGATGTTAAAGAGGTTTTACAAAGAGTTATCGGTATTGCAGAACAGATCGTATTAAGCGATGAGATCCATCTTTCAACACATATTTCCGAGCAAGAATTATTCACCTTTGGCGACGCTTCTCAACTTGAGCAAGTGTTTTTGAATATTTTGAAAAACGCAATCGATGCCATGTCGAATACAAATGGTGCCATACAAATTTGGGCGGATACAGCTGCTAATCACATTTTCATTAAAATCTCTGATAATGGGACCGGCATGTCGAAGGAAACATTGGACCGGATCTACGAACCATTTTTTACGACGAAGGAAAACGGTACTGGCATAGGCTTGTCTATTTGCAAACAACTGATTGAACGCCATAACGGCAGGATAGGGTACGAATCTGAAATTGGAAATGGAACCGCCGCAACGATTACTTTGCCAAAATTTAATTCATGAAGTTCTGATTTCTCACCTTACTTGCTGCTAAACTTCAATTCGTAATTCTGTGTGGGAACATTGAAGGTATAAGACTTTTCCTCTTCCGTACCGTGCGTAATTTGATGCTTTTGTTCATAATCTGCCACCATTTTTGCGGCTACGACTTTACTTACGCCTAATTCTACTCCCCATTTATTCATCAATTCATCGACAGCTGCATTGGTGGATTTTGCTTTGAAGGCGACGTCGCGTGAGGCTTGCTTTAGCGTCAGATTAATGACCTTATGGCTCTTGCCAACGGAGTAGGATTCAGGGGTTAGAATATCGATTGCCGGCAGATAAAACGTTTCATCCAGAATCACGATCGGTGTCGTTGCGGCTCGAACAATTTCAGCGTCCAGTACGGGTTCTGCATCCGAAAACGTAATTTTTTGGCTGTGATAGGAATTCACTTTAGCTGAGGCGATGACGAATTTTTGTTGAAGTACGTCCCGGACATGCAGAATAAATTCGCCGGGAATAACCTGTCCGTTGTAACCTTGCGTCTTGAAAATAATTAACTTATCTTTGACCGGATTGCCTGCGAGAGATTGGGCCGCCGCTTGATAGACGGGTTCGCGCTTCGATGGCGGCAGACTTTTGGCAGCCTCGGCTTGCTGCTTAGCAGCCTCCACAGTCGCTTGTTTGGCCTCTGCTTCCGCTTTAGCCGCATGCGCCTGCGCTGCTTTCTGCGCTTCTGCTTCTATCGCTTTGCCTTCTACTTCCGCCGCCGTTTTATAGATGCCAAGATCATAATCTTTCTGCTGTTTATCTAAATTCGATTGATAATTTTTTTGAATTTCTCGCGCTTTGTTAGCCGCCTCGGCGATATCGATCGTATTATCGGATAGCTTTTTCAAGAGATCCGCAACTTGTTGTTGGCCGGACATATCCCGGAAAATATTGGGTGTGCCAAGAAGATTTAGAGCGGCTGCTAGGCCTGTAGGATCTGGTGCTGACGTTGGATTCACGATATTCACTAACGATTGAGGAAATGCTGTCGGAGTTGGCGTAATGACTTGTGGTTGAGGTTGAACAGCCGTGATCGGATTGATATCTGGCGCAGCGAAAGGAATCGGATGCTCTTCCCACTTCCAGAAGCGGGTGTTATCGATCTCTTCTGACACATTGCAGTGGCCGAGCTTCCCTTCGGCAAACACGCCGCGTGTCGGGAGCGTGATCAAACGCTCGCTCCTCACGGAGGCAAGCGCGATTCTCTCCATGATTAATTCTCGTTCATGTTCATTAAACTGAGCGAGTTGATTTGTGGCCCATTGAATTTGATTCGGATCGTTGCTGTTAAGCGCAACGGCAAGATCGACGACAAGCCAATCCTGTATTTTAGGTTTCTTTGCCAAAGGATATGCAACATAGCTTCCGAATACTTCGAGCGGAGTCGGATCTACTATGTCCGCAAATGCTTCTTTTTCCATCTGAAGCGCGATCGAATTCGAGTCGTTTCCTAACAAAAGTAAACGATTATAGTAAGCGTGGTTACTATCAAAATGATCTTTTAGCTTTTTGATCGCGTAAGTTTCTTCGACTGTTAAGCTGGCCTCGGGGGAAAGAACCGGTGGAATGGAGGATGGACGCGGCCCGGGACGTTTAATATACGTCATCGTATTCGAAGAACCGTTCGTGGAGAAATAATAATCGACGTCGGCGTTTTCAATTAGCGGAACGACTCCTCCAGCGAAAAATCCGTTCACATGCAGGCGATCAAGTCGCCATTCGTCCGTATCGTGCAGAACAAACTCAAAGCCGACCAAATTCGACCAAGCAACCGGCACGTCCGGTTTAGCGATAAACCACCCCATCGCCGTATCGTTTAGGCGCTCTCCGGTGTCCACATTATCTGTTACTGCTCCCTTTTCCCACAAATGAAGCAATGGCCTGCCTACGTTGGCGCCATCCCAAGTAATTAAATTAACCATCACAAGTTCATCCGTCTTATCACGTAAACCTTCGGCCGTCTTAACGCCGAATTCGAATAAGCCGAAAGTTAAATCGCCTTCCCAACCCGCTGCCTTCTCAGGTGCCGGTGTAATATTGTTCACCTTTTGGTATTCGCGGATGGCTTCCCTTTTTTCAAGCGCATCGAAAGCGGTTTTTAATTTAGGATCCAACAGTGCAGGTTCAAGTTGGTTCCGATACGCAATTAAAGTATTGTCGTCAAACTTATCGATTTGTTTCGGAAGTTTAATTAAGAGCGCGGGGCGTCTTCGCACCCATTCGACCGTAACGCGAAAATGCCGAAGCACTTCATAATACAAAATCGTTAACGTGTGGCTATGATTGTAATTTGTAAACGTTCTCGTCTGGATGCTTTCTTTCTCCTCTTGCCTGGCTTGGATAACGACGGTCGAGTTCAGCTCACGCTGAGCTGAGCTTGCTTGCGAAAAACTGTCGCTCAAGCGCTGAATGTTCTCCGCTGCGAGATCTCTGCTTCCATCGCTGGTAGCTGTTGAGCCGCCCATACTCCAAGTATCGCCGACGGCCGCTCCGACATCAAGAATCCCCATATCGAACGAACCTGTTCCCCCCGACGAGTGGGCCGCTCCTCCCATAAACAAAGAGCCATGCTGAAGTTCTTTCAAACCTGCTTTCATCGTTTCCGTAATTGTGCGATCCCGATGCGTTTGATGAAGCAGTTGTTCGTTTAACGTCGTATTTTCGTCGCGCTTGGTCAAGCTGTCCCACGACCAGTCGATAACCGCAAGCTTAACCGTTTCTGCAGGTGCGAGTGGCAAACTGTACAATAATTCCCCTAAAGAATGACCGAGCGAATACCAAGACACCTTGTATTCGTCGATGTATGCAGGCTTGCAATTCACGGGAACATCGAATCCTTCCGGCGCATCCGTCAGACGAACGACCTGTCGCAGCACAAATTGTTGAAGCGCCATATTGCTGGGCACTAACGAATCGCAACCGTCTTCTCCCACGAGCGTTTTGGGACTTGCAGCAAAAGACGTCGGCGATAATTGCCAGTCCGTTAGCGAGGGGTTTTGAAGCGATCGGGGGCCCATGTTATTGAAATGTGCAAGCATTTCAGGCGAATTAACAGATAAGCGGGCAACGATCGCATTCATCGAAAATCTGGCCTGGCTTAAAACATCGAACCGTTGTTCAACGCCGTACGGATACACCAAAATAGCGGTTTTCGCAAGTAAACCGGGATCGGTGCGGCGCAATTCAATCGCTTCTGACAACAATTTCTTCACTTCAGGCTGCAATCGTCTTAAATCGAAGGATACATAGCCGACATGGTCCGTCGTAAGTACGCCGAGCGGCTCCGCCCAAATCATGCCCCTATCTTCGGGTTGTTCCACTAGCATGAGGCCAATTCGAAGCGCGTTGTCTTTCAAAGACGCAGCTATCAAGGATTTCAATTCCGATTGCGGTATATCGTCAAATCGGGCTGCATTCACGGAGTTCAGAACATCTTTAAAGACACCTATCAAGAAATCTCGGATGAAGCTGCCATCTTGCATTTTCACAGAATTGAGACTGACAGCAGCGATCACATCGACAAGAGCCTGCTCTGTAACTTGAACGATGAAGTTGCGACTCGCTGTCGATATTTGCGAATCCACCTGCAATAGCGAGTAGATCATCGGCTCCCTGAATTTCGTATTCGGCGGGAGAGCCGGCTTCACACGCGGGATCGCAATTTCTGCATAAATCGGCAAATTCGATGTAGGAAGCCCCGTGTCGGGATGCGTTATGAATAGGCTTAGATGACTAGGGAAAGAAGAAAACGTTACCATTAAAATTTGCTCCTTTTCAAAGTTTCAAATTAACCCCAAAATGAAGAGTCAAATCCATCATAATCGTTTTACCTTAAAAATTGTGTCAGGTTATATCAGCAAAAATGAAGAGATCCTCTGTCATTTTGTCGAATAAAAAGAAGCCTTGTCGGGCATGTTATCCCTTCAAGGCCTCTCATCTTCCTTCAGCTTTTATTCCAAAATCGCACGAGCTACGATAGCAAGATCTGTAATGTCGACTATGCCGTCATGATTGACATCCGCTGACTTGTACAGATTCCAATCTGCATCTGCCGACGTTTTACCGTAAGCAGCCGCAACGATAGCCAAGTCGCCAATGCTGATTTTGCCGTCTCCATTCGTATCGCTCGGTGAGCCTACAATTACTGAAGCTGTAAACGTTTGAATCGCAGTATTAAGATCCGTTACCGCTTTTTCCACCTCAGCCTGGGTTGCTGCCACATTGCTCAGCACAACATTCGCCGAAGTAATCGCAGCTTGCAGAGCAGCCTTCGCTGCTGTCGGATATTGGCCAGGTAGAGTTCCCTCCACAGCCGCATCGTACTTGCTTTGTGCATTTGCAATCAAGGCACTCAGTGCTGTTCTGTCAACTACGTTAATTTGCAGGTTAAGAGTAGCACCAGCGATTTTCGTTTCCTTGCCTTGACCATCAGCCACTACAAGCTTCGACACCTCAATGGAAGCGACCCCTGCCGCTGCTTCTGGCCGTACTTTGAACGTCAGTTTCATCAAATCTTTATTCGGCGCCGATTGGTAATCGCCCAAATGTACGCCAAGCAAGCGAATTTGACCCGGTTTGGAAACGGAATCGACGACGATAAACATGTCACCGTTTAATGATACCGGAGTTGGCACAAACTCCAGTTTATAGGTATCATACGTTACGGTCACGTCTTGAGCGGTAACTTCACCAATGATATGCTCAAGCCCGTAAGTAAAGTCCACTGTCATGCCAGTCGTAGCACTGCTCGGGCCGCTTAACTTCGCGGTTGCCGGCTGCGGCAATACGCTAACGGAAATAGACGCTTTCAAATTATTCGGATTGGTAACACCTTCTACCGCTGCCAGAGTTCCACTCAGCGTGTATACGCCAGCTGCATTACCGTTGTAATCGCCTTTGTTCCATTGAACAGGAATAGCTTTAGTTTCATTATTACTCAAGTTGACTGTTGCTGTTGCCGGTAAGCCCAACTGCTCAAAGCCCGTTCCATAAGCAACGCTCAAAGGCTGCGGCTGAACAACAGATACAATCGTAGAACTAGGAGCAGGCACTTCATAAATAAACTCAACATACTGGAAGTTTGCATTCAAACCATCGAATTTCATATACACATTTTGTGAACCCACTGCTTTTGTTTTGTTAACGAAATTGGTTGCAGCACCGACGTAGGTATCCAAATAAGGATTATTCCCTGTTTGCTTGGTACTGGCGATGCCATAATTCCCCCATGCAGCGGTAGACTTTTGATTAAAATTAATGCTCGCAAATTCATTATTGAGCACGAATGATCCGCCACTGTATACATCGCCATAGGCTCTTCCTTGCGTCGTTGCGCGTTTGGCCGGAGTTCCCGTATTATCAGCTTCGGTATAGAATCTGAAATATGGCGTTGAGGCGCCTTCACGAGAATATTGAATTCTAATTTCAGCAAGATTCGTTAAATCAATTTTGCCGAAATAGACGATGTCATTGGAATTCACGTAACTCATGGCATCCGTGCCGCTTTCAAATCTGAATCCGGTGTTCGATGTGAAAATCCATGGCGCGTTGTAAGGATAGATCCGGATACCGTTTGTTATTTTTTCAGTAGCTTTTGGAACCACATCTTTCGGCATAACCGAAGACTTCAGATCGGCTACAGCAGCCTGCAGCTCAGCGATTGCATCGGCTACTACCGAGTCGTTGATCGGCTCAGTCATAACACGCTTGACGTTGTCTAAGATCGTGTTGAAACGCGCCTTTTTGTAAGCGGTATACACGTTCATATCCAAATTCTCAGCAGCTCGAATCGCATCTGCTAATTTTGAAGTGTCCACACCATCCTGCTTGAGCTGGAATTTTAACCAGTTCAAATCGATACCGGCACTTTCAAACACAATCCTTAAGGTATGATCCCCTTTGGAAAGCGCGACATCCGGGATGTTAAACGTAGCCCATTCTCCTTTAGTCGTCGTGATGTCAAATGTCCCCAGAAGCTTGGCGCCATCATAGAGACCAAATGACATTTGGGCCACCTCGGACTGGCTGGATCGAATGCGGGATGTGATCTTATAATTGCCTGCTGTCGCAACATTCACATTATATGAGATCGCTTCTCCCTTAGCAGTATTTGTATAGCACAACCCTCCGTCTACATCATTACAGGAAACCGGCGTGATCACCCGGGTAATCGAAGCAGATTCTGTTTCTGCAACCTTCAACTTGGTATTAAGCCCAATAGTCGTCACGCCTGCAGATACATTGTCCGTATTGAAACGAACATAATCATAATCCGCATAAAATGGATCGGTAAGCGTTTGACTTCCATTCGATGCTAATAACCCGAATTTCGGATTGGCATAGTCCGCCGTTGTACTTCCTAAGGAAATATAATTGACGCCGTCCGCGCTGACATAGCCTGAATAGACGTTGCCTAATTTTTTCAATCGTAAATATAGTTCTTTCTTGTCGCCAAATACATTGGTAATCTGACTGGCCGAAAGCGATCCGATGCTCACTGGCGTTGCACCGCCGGATTCCTTGACCATGCCGATTATTTTACCTGAGCTGTATTCATACTTCACCCAAATATAATTATTATTGTCCTGTGAAGCGGTGATGCCGAATCCGTTATAGTTCTGATTAGGAGCTTTATTAATGTTAACTTTTACTGTCGCATCCCAGTTTCCAAACGCTTCCTGTTGGAAATAGTTTTTCAGGTCCGCATGATCGGTCCAGAAATCGCCTCTTTCCCCTATGATTCTTAAGAAGCCAGGGTTAGCGGTTAACGACCAGTTGTTCTTGTTTTCACTGTTGGTCGCCGTTTCTTTATTAATCGTCCATGCGCTGTTTAAAGTCGTGCTAGTAAACTCATCGCTCTGCGGCAGTTTACCGAATTGAATGACATAGGTATTAGCCTGATCAGAGCTTATCGCTTTGATAGATACTCTTCGGTTCGCTGTATCCACCGTAGCAGTCGCTGTTACGCCTTCATTTTTCTCAAAAGTAACTTCAGGCAGGCTTGCTACACTGTTGAGACCCACATCATAGCTGAATCTGGTTTCTCTGAAGCCATCAATCGGTTTACCGTCAATCGAAATACTTTTCAAATAAGCATAGGTTGGATTATCAAAAATGGGCTCCAATCCTTCTTGAGAGCTAAAGATAACCTTGTAAATTCTTTGCTCTCCGCCAGCGCTTGCCGTAATGACCGCCGCCGGTCTGCCAGTACTCGCCTGAACAACATCTACAACTGCACCATCTGCAGCAGTTGCTTTAACTTCAGGATATTGTGACAATACCGAGTCACCGAACGCTTTATAATCCAATTTTAACGAATTGAAGTTTTTAATGTTCTTACCGCCTACCGTAATACTGCTGAGTCGCGGATCGCCAATCTTGGCAGTGTTAACTCTAAACCAGTCTTTACCCGGCGTATAGTCAACCTTGTATTCGATATTCGCTGTTCTTGCGAAAGCAGGAGATTGCATCAAGAAACGGCTGATATTTTTTGCAGAACGCTGCAATTCTCCCAAGGTAAGGCTGCCATTTGTAAGAGATGCGACGGTATTGAAAGTGCTATTATTCCGGTTTTTCTGAGTTTCAGCATAGCCATCGGGGATAACCATGTAAATATCGTTCTGAGCTCGAACCATCGCTTTGCCGTTAAGTTCATCATAACGATTCGTAGTAGCATAAAAGCCTTGATCTTCACTCAGCTTTGCCCACCAGTCTGTCATCACAATGCCGTCAAAGCCCCACTCACCCCGAAGGATTGTTGTGTTCAAATCGTAGTTGCTTGAGGCCCATGTTCCGTTTACCGGACCGTAGGACGTCATGATGGAACGTGCCTTGCCGCTTTTCACAGCCATTTCATAACCTTTTAAATAAATTTCACGAAGTGCTCTTTCCGAGACAAGACCATTGGCAAGATGACGTGCTGATTCTTGATTGTTTGCTGTAAAATGTTTCAAAGTAGGAGCCGTGCCGTTCTGTTGAAGGCCTCTCGTTTGTCCGATCGCCATCATCCCTGTTAGCAAAGGATCCTCGGAGAAATATTCGAAGTTTCTTCCGTTTAAAGGGTTTCTGTGGATATTGATACCAGGACCCAGTAATGTATCGATATTGTTAAGGCGCATTTCCTTGCCTAGGTTGAAAAATAACCGCTCAACTAACTCGATATTCCAGCTGCACGCAAGCATCGTACCGTTTGGAAGGCTCGTTGCTTTTTGTGTATCGGTTTCCATGCGGATACCGGATGGGCCGTCTGCCGCACTGTCGATCGGAAGGCCGAATTTCAATAAATTATTCGTAACGCCGCCGAACGCCGCTGCGGTTCCTGCGGTTACTTTAGGGCTGGACATCCCTTCCCCTAGAATAATCGATGCTAGATCATTATTGCTAAACTGGGCGATAAACTCATCCATCGTCACTTTTTTATCATATACGTCGACTAATTTATAACCTTTATTGGCTGTTTGCGGGATAGCTGCAGGAAGATTATCCTGAATTCGTTTTGCCAGATTGATCGTTCTTGTAGGAACGGCTTCGTTCACGCTGTTGAAAGTGCCGTCACCCTTCTGAGTGCCAGGTTTGATGCGATTAAACGCTTTCGTAGGCGCTAGTGCTTCCTGGAGCTTCTTAACAACTTTTAACTCAGCAACTTGATAGGCACCTGCTTTTACAGAATCCCTTACGCTATTTCCTACATAAATGTTATAATCGCCTGCCTCAAGAACATAAGAGGAAACGTTGCCCGTAATTCCGCTATCATCATACGAAGCCATATCTTTGATATCAAAGGAAATCGCCATTTGCTGGGACTGCCCAGGCTGTATGATGCCGGTTTTTGCAAAAGCTCCTAATTGTTTAGCCGGTTTGCCAAGCTTTCCTTGTGGCGCTCCGTAATAAACTTGAACAACTTCCTTGCCAGCTACCTTACCGGTGTTGTTTACAGTTACATTTACGGTAATTTCTTGGTCGCTGCTCTTGATGGAATCCGTAGTTATCTTAAAGTCGGTATACGATAGCCCAAACCCAAACGGATAGAGCACCTTATCCGGAGCAAAAGTTTCAAAATAACGATAACCTACATAAATATCCTCAGCATAGGCATTCTCGGTTTGGCTGCCAAAATTAGCGGTGGAAGGATAGTCGGCAAGCGTCTTTGCAATCGTATCGCTCAGTTTACCGCTTGGCGTTACGTCACCTGTCAGTACATCGGCAACAGCGCTTCCGCCTTCCATACCGCCTTGCCATGCATAGACGATGGAGGCTTTCGGGTAATTTTTCGCCCATGACATATCAATCACGTTCGCAACATTGAGAACGATAGCTAATCGATCAAATTTAGCATAGACCTGATCAAGCATAGCAACTTCAAGATCTGTCAGCCGGTAAGCGCCTTTCTCGTCCTTGTTATCCTTGTCTTCCCCGGCTGTGCGTCCGATAATCGCAATCGCCGTATCGGATTTCGCTTTTGCCGCATTAAGGATATCGGCAGTCAACGGCATTTCTGCTTGCGACCACGGCTCAGCCGCCCATCCGCCGCCGCCATCGTCAAATGGATGTGTTTTCACCCAATCCGTATATACTTTGGCTAAATCTTCGTTGACATGTACACTAGGATTATTGCGCAAGCCCTCTAGAATCCCGTTGACATAATCTACTCGGACAGCACCGCCGGAACCAGTTCCGGATTTATAATAATGTGTTTGAATACGCCCGAACACTGAAATGTTTTCACTCTTTTTGATTGGCAATACTTTTTCAATCTCATTAACCTGAGAGCCCGCTACTTTATAATCGGGATTCTGCAGCAAAACGATTCCTTCGGCAGCTACTTGTCTAGCCACATCGGGCAAGCCCGGAAGCGCCTGCGCCGAAACAGGCGTGTAGCTCTGAGGTGCGATGATGGATGCCACCATCACAAAACTAAATAACAATTTAAACCAACGAGCGGCTAACATTTTCTCTTGCTTCTTCATTAACACATTCATTCCTTTCCTCTCGCTTGTTCATAAAAAGCGTTGCCAACTCGGCGATATCCATCATGTCAACCGGATACGACAAGTTTAGATGCTGGTGGTAGCTAGAGCAGCCTGCACGAGGGCAGACTGCTCTCCCACCATAGAACGTTTACTGCAGAATCGCTTGTGCCACGATAGCCAGATCTGTAATGTCGACTTTGCCGTCTTTATTGATATCCGCAGCCTTGTACTTATCCCAATCCGGATCTGCCGACGTTTTACCGTAAGCAGCCGCAACGATCGCCAAGTCGCCGATACTGAACACGCCGTCACCATTCATATCGCCTGGTGCAGCAGTAATAACGGAGGACGTGAACTTCGTAATCGCCGCATTCAGATCCGTTACCGCTTGCGCGACTTCATTCTTCTTCGCTGCCGCATTGTTCAGCACGACTTTTGCCGTGTTAATCGCAGCCTGCAGAGCATCCTTCGCTGCCGACGGATATTGACCTGGAAGCGTTCCTACAACAGCAGCATCGTACTTGCTTTGTGCACTATCAATCAAAGCACTCAACGCTGTTTTATCTACTACGCTAATTTGGACGTTGAAGGTCGCGCCGCTAAGCTCCGTTTCCACGCCTCGCTCATCAGCAATCACAACGCCCGATACCGTTACGGCACTGCTTGCCGATTCAACCGATTTCGCACGGAATTTCAATTTGAGCCAATCTCCGCTAGCGCTATGATTACTTCCCACGTTAGCTACGATAAAGCGAACTTTACCTGCGGAAGCTTTCTTGTCAATAATTTGTGCTCCCTCTTTCACAGGGCTCGCCGAAACGTATTCCAACTTCTGCGGATCATAGGAGATCGTAACATCATGCGCGTAAACTTGTTGAGTTACATTTTTTACACTGTAGGTCAAATCGAATTCTTGGCCTGGAATCACTTCAGTGTCACCAGATAATGCAGTGCCCGGTCTCGTTTGGGCATAAGTCATGCCATATCCAAGCGGGAATAACGGGTTGCTCTTGTCTTTCGAATTGATCTCAGCAAACGTGCGAGGCCATGTGTAAGGCAATTTGCCTTGGAAATCGTAGTCGCCGAAAACAACATCGGCAACGCCCGCGCCTTCGGACCCTGGAAGCCATGCTTCAACAACAGCATCCCAGTCAGCAATATCGTTCGTAATTACAAGCGGTCTGCCCGATACAAGAATAATAACTACTTTCAAATTCGGGTTAGCCGCTTTTGCCGCCTTCAAGTTCGCAACGATGCTCGCATCACTGGATGCGCCGCCTGTTCCGTAAGTCAGGTTCGTACCTGTACGGTCTCCATTACCTTCCGCATATGGATCTTCCCCGATAACAGCAACGGCAATATCATGACCTGCTGTAGCTGTAGCTCCGGTTTGATCCCAATCCACGGTTACACCTGGACCCGCTACTTGCTTAATGCCGTCCAGAATGTTCGTTCCTTTGGTCGCTACGTTGGCGTCGCCCTGCCATTTGATCGTCCAGCCGCCAAGTTGATAGCCGATGTGATTGGCTTTATCGCCAATAACGACGATTTTCTGCGATCCATCTTTTTTCAATGGAAGTACGTTACTAGTGTTTTTCAACAGAACGAGAGATTTTCTAGCCGCCTCGCGAGCAAGGGCAGCATGGTCTGCGTTATAGATTACGCTCTCCGGATTCGTCACGCTGTCCGATAGCGGCTGCTCGAACAGTCCATTCTCGAACTTGACTCTGAGAACTCGGGTAACGGCATCATCAATCCGTGCCATCGATACATCGCCAGAGCCTACCAATGATTTTAAGTTGTTGATGAATCCGACCCAGCCGCTGCCTGCGCCAGAGTTAGCTGTCGTATTCCCTTTGGCGGAAAGCATGAACATATCAACGCCGGCATTTACACTAGCTTTAACTTGTCTTTTATAATTGGCTGCACCACTTATATTATTGCCTTGATCATCTACTACGATTTGTTGAATAGCGTCATAATCCGACACGACAAAGCCCGTAAAGCCCATTTGGCCTTTCAGAACATCTGTAATCAGATGTGTGTCAGCGTGTGATTTCAGTCCGTTAATACCGCTGTAAGTGATCATTACGTTACGAGCGCCTGCATCAACCGCTTTTTTGTAGTAAGCAAGGTGCGGAGCCAAATATTCATCTTTGGCTTGATTCAGCGTTTTTCCTTCCGGTACCGGAATCGTGATGTTTCCAGTATTTACACCGTTGTCCGTTAAGCCGTCTCCAATGAAATGCTTGATACTGGCGACGATTTTTTTGCCTTTCAAGAATCCGTTATCTCCGAGATCGCCTTGCAGCCCTTGGACAGCAGCGACTCCGAGCTTACCTACGATTTGCGGATCTTCGCTGTAGCCTTCATACGTTCTGCCCCAGCGAATATTTTGAACGGCGGAGATAACCGGAGCGAAAGTCCATTGTACGCCCGTCGCCCGCACTTCTTCCGCTGTTGCGCTTCCGATCCTTTTCACCAAATCAGCATCATTGGCTGCGCCCAGCCCTACGTTATGCGGAAACATGGTCGCATTCGTCAGATTGTTGTGTCCGTGAACAGCATCGACGCCATAGATCATCGGAATGCTTAACCGAGTACCCAACGATTGATTTTGGAAATTGTCGACCATGGTTTTCCAGGCAGCTGCCGTATTTCCGGTTGGAACCGATCCGCCACCGCTTAAGATCGAACCTAAGTAGTAGGTTTTGACATCATTCGTTCCCAGGGAAGCCCGTTCTGCTTGGACCATCTGACCGATTTTTTCATCCAAATTCATTTTACCCAGCAAATCCTGCACCCGCTGCTCGATGGGCATATTCGGATTTTTGTAAATCTCCACATCAGCGGCTGACGCCACATTGGCGACATTAAAGGGTAGTAAGGACAGCATCATAACAGAAGCAAGATAGGACCTCAGTTTCTTCATCTTAGTTTCAAATCCTCCCAAATGTTATTGGAAAAGCGACTAAAACAGAAGCTTTTGAAAATATCATTTCAACCGGAATCGGTTATCCGTATCACCCCTCTCACGAATTTTGTGATACATTTTGTAACATTTTGGATAAAGCGAAAAAATAAAGCGCTTTCGTTGTTTATTATGTACTTATGTTGCAATAATTAACATTCGAAATCCTCTTATTTTGTATAAATATTCTACTCACTTATAACTAATTATACCTGCGAATTCAACGATAAAAATGCGCAAAATCAAAAATTCGATTGATTATATCTCCAATTCACGCTTTTTTTGCGGTTATTGTTCATTCCAGCAGTCCGTTTTGCACGTGTTGCAAAAAACAAAAATGGGGCAAAAGACGACATCATCGTCCCTCCCCCAATACTTGTCGAATCGTACTCAAGATTATACACCCGGCTCATAATGAACATGAACTTCATATACATTGGATAATTTTTTCAACTCATCTTCAACCCTTGTCGCAATTTCGTGGGCTTTTTGAAATTCTAAATCAGACTGAATGAGCAAAATAACGTCGATTACCGCATTACTGCCATAATTTCTAGCTCTAATTTCCTTTACATCTTCTACGCCCTCAATACTCAATACAGTATCTTTATATAATTCTATTTTTTGTTCATCAAACCCGTCTGATAAATGATGTGAAGCTTCCCGGAAAATATCCCAAGCCGTTTTACAAATAATAAAACCTACTAGGATCGCAGTGAGCGGATCAAGCCAAGGCATATTTAATTGAGCGCCAATGATGCCAACTACGGTTCCAATACTCACCAGCGCATCCGCAATATTGTCTTTGGCGGCAGCCATGACAGCTTGGCTATTGATTTTGAGCGCAAGCTTTTTATTGTAACGATAAACAGCATACATCACGATTGCACAAAAAACTCCCGCCCAAGCCGATATAAGATCCGGTGCTTGCTCTCTACCATGAAACATAGAAATAGCAGCCTCAACTAGTACTTGTAGACCAACTGCCATCATGATAAAAGAAGCCGCAAGCGAGGCTATTGTCTCAGACTTCCAATGACCATAAGGATGATCTTTGTCAGCTGGTTTTTGGGCGATTTTCAATCCAACTAATACGGCAATAGAGGCCACGATATCTGTCGCATTGTTTAATCCATCGGCTTTTAATGCTTCTGAGCCAGCTGCATAGCCAATTATTAATTTAATAGATGATAAACAAATATAGGCGATTATACTAACGATTGCGCCGCGCTCACCCAACTTCAAATTATCAAATCTCTGCTGCTGATCCATTCTAATGCAATTCTCCTCTCAACCCCGTTTATGCTTTCTTATACTACAGCCGCTATTCATGTGGGTCTAGAGAAACGTTTTTTCACTTGGTTTAAATAATGAGCATGTGTAAAGACATTTGGGTCTATGAAAACTTGTTGCTCTAGGCAAAACAAAATCATCATGACGATCCTGGCAGAAATAACTAAAAAAGCTGTCCCATAAGTAGATTCTTGAGGATTGATTTACGAAGAAGGCGAGGACGGTGATCAGGGGCTGCCGGATCGCCAAGGCTAAAAAGCAGCAATAGAAGCAAAGAGCAAAGGAGTTAAGCAGATACAATCCGCTTAACTCCTTTGCTCTTTTTTCTTCGCATGTGCGTTATGGATTTCTAAGAAAACGGGTTCTATTGCTGTATTCTTCACCGCGTTTGAGGATGGAAGAAGGATGGGATTTCCGATCGCCAGCCACCATATTCAACATATCGTAGCTTTTCGCGGAGAAAACATCCCAAACTCTTGAAATATACATGTCCAAAGCAATAAATGCACCAAAGATAGCTGCAATCATTAGGCAAAAAAGAAACATAAGAAGCATCCTCCCTTTCCTGAAATGCCGAAGTTGTTTTGGTTATTTTTAAAAAATGTAGATAAAACCGACCCAAATACGTGAAAATAATTTCATTATATTAGGCACAAAATTTCACGCTACTAATTATTCACTTCAATAAAAAGTAAATGAAGAAATATGTCCCAAATATAGGCGGAATAAGGTTATACAAAGATTTTCGCAAGGAAATATTAACAAAAAAAATATTTTACATCGATTAAAATATCGTTTATATTGTGGAAGTAAAGCAAATGTCAACATGTACATTTACAAAGATTCACTTTTTCGCACTGTTGGTGGTTCGACTTGAAAGCGCTTTCCAAAAATACAGTGTAAATTTTGTATCTTGTAAATTGCATCTAGGGGGGATTCATAGCCACTATTTATGATCCGTATTTGATTAAAGGCTGGGTTCAAAGTAAGGAATGTTTTTGTTAGACAAATTTATTAAAGGGAGAATGGGATTAATGAACAAAAAAATTGCAATTTTGTTATCTGTGTGTTTTGCATTTTTCTGTGCTGCAGGAAATTTCTTCACCACGCCTGTACAAGCAGTTGCTACATCGCATGTTGTTATTAGTGAAGTTTATGGCGGTGGCGGCAACAGCGGTGCGTCGTACAAAAATGATTTTATTGAGATCTACAATCCTACGGATTCCAGTATAAATTTGTCTGGATGGTCTGTTCAGTACGCTTCCGGTACTGGCTCGTTTACTAATATCACCAATTTATCGGGCAGCATTGGCGCTCATAAATACTTTTTAATCGCTGAAGCAAGCGGTGGTAGTGGTACTGTTAACCTGCCGACTCCTGATATTACAGGCACGATTAACTTAAGCGCAACCGCCGGAAAAGTTGCATTGGCGAAAGTGACGACCTCGGTATCCGGATCAACGGATTCAAATGTTGTAGATTTTATTGGCTACGGTTCTGTAAATGACTCGGAAACTTCCCCAATTGGCACACTTTCCAATACGACGAGTGCAGCACGTAAAGATCTTAACGGCGGAACAACACAAGGCCAAGGCAGCGGTTGGGACACCAACAATAATGCAAACGACCTCTACATTACAAGCAGCATAAATCCTCAAAATTCCTCAAGCAGCGCGGAGCCGCCGTTATCAGCCCCACCAAGTGATGATGATAATATGGCATTAGGCAATCCAAGCGGTGCAACCAGCGTTATAACCAATTCCAATAATTATTTGATGATTAAAACGCAATATGCTTTTTCTTACAATAACAGCAAACACGAACCTAACTGGACCAGTTGGCATGTGGGAGCGTCTGATCTTGGCAGTGCTCCAAGGCAAGATGATTTCCGCGCAGACACAACATTGCCGTCAGGATGGTATCAGGTTACCGCGAATGAATTTTCGGGTTCAGGATTTGACAGAGGACATATGACCCCTTCTGCCGACCGTACATCTTCTGTTGCCAACAATTCAGCAACATTCCTAATGGATAATATGATTCCGCAAGCGCCTAATAACAACGAGATTACTTGGGCTAACTTGGAAAATTACTCACGCTCTCTTGTTACGGCTGGCAACGAGTTATTTATTATATCTGGAGGTTACGGAAGCGGTGGTACTGGATCCAATGGATACAAAACTACGGTAGGAAACGGTGTTGTTGTACCATCGAAGGTATGGAAGATCGTCGTAGTATTGCCTAACGGAAATAATGACATTAGCAGAATAACAACTTCAACCAGAGTAATATCTGTTATCATGCCAAATGATCAAACGGTTAATAGTCAGCCATGGGGCTACTACCGTGTAAGTGTAAAAGATATTGAAGCTTTGACTGGCTATGATTTCCTTTCTAACGTACCGACTAGCATCCAAAATGTCATTGAAGCCAAAGTTGATAATGGACCTACCAGTTAATATGAAAGTTGCCCTACTACATAGTTAAACTTTTAGATTCATAGATTGTCAAAAGGATCGGTGGAATAACTTCCATCGGTCCTTTTCCATTTTTGCATACAATAAAAATAATAGAGTCAACCCCAAAAGGTCATTGGGAACCTATCATAATCGGATGTCTGATGGAAGCAGTTCTAGTATGGGTGTACCTAAAAGGATTATCCTTTTCTAGAGGAAAAGATTTGGTCGACATCTTGCATGGAATGCTGGCGAGATGGGGTACAAGGCTGCTTCTCTTCTCTTCCCTTTCCTTCTATTTCTTATTTCTCATACAATCCTGCTCGTTCGTCACCAAATTTTCAAAATCAACATTATCGTGCTCGAACAAACGCCTTTGTGGGCAACATCGTTGATTTATACGATTATTAAAGGCAAATATTCTTGGAAACGGTCAACATTTCAGACCATGGATGACCGAACAACAGCTAAAAGATTGGAAAAACACCTGGTTTCCGCAGAGCGAACAACAAGTTAACATTAAAGTGAATGTGCGTGACAATATCGACTTCAAAGAGAAGATAAAATAGTCATCGATCCCGGATGCAAATATCCGGGAGCAATTCGAGACACAGATGCCCAGGCAAATGAATACACTACATCACGAAGAGTAAATGAAAGGGAGTGGGCATCGGATTTGGACGGAGATCGGGTCCAATTCGCAGCTTTGCGTTTACACTGCCCAAAGGATGAGCTTTATGCCAAACGTGTTTAACATCTTTAACATCAGGATCAACGAAGTTGCAACTGGCGGAGTCGTCAATTTCGGTGACAACCTGCTGCGCGGAAATGCGGCAAATTCCAAAGCAGTCGGCGGCAACACAGTCATCGGGGACGCCACATCTTCCGTGAATACGGACCGAAACAGCGTTCTGGATCCGGATATCATCGATCAAGGAAACAGCAACCTCGTATAGGAGAGCGTTAGCGATGAACTTTTATATTAACCAGATTAAAATCAACTCCATCGCCAACCTGGGTTCTCTCAATATCGGCTGCAACATTTTGTCGGACAACAAGGCGACGGAGATTGCGGAAGGCGTTCATGAGAAGACGACCCCCGTGGTTCCGGAAGAAGAGTTCATACCGCCCCCACACCCTGTAGTCCAATAAGTCGGGGCTGTTAAGTTAAATCCTTGCAACCTGAAGGAGGCGGCATTATGTATGATGCAAATGCTTATATGCACTCCTGGATATGTCGTTTCGAGCAAAGGATCGCCATGCTGGAGTCTAAGCAATACGAGCTGGAGGCGGAAAATCAACGCCTGAAAGATCAGCTGGATAAACAGCTCAAAGAGAAGCTGAACGATCAGACGGCCAACCAGAAGCAAACACCGCCTCCGAATATAACGTACAAAATTCAGGAACTGCATGTAAACGAACTGAAAGGTACACTGAACATCGGTCTGACCTCCACTGCCTCCCCCGAACAATTGCACAGCATGATCGAGAAGATGAAAACCGATCAGGGGCATACTGCTGAAAACATATTTTTTTCACAGGATACGGAAGCCCCTGACAAGCAAGTGTGAACGTCAATTTGCCCCGACCTGACGGCAGGAGCAGATGCGCAGTTTTTGTCTATGCTAACGGACTGAGAGGACCTTATTCGATGGAATAGAAGTTCTTCGAACATGCAACGGACATCAGCGCTGTTACTTGCCCACTTGGAGACTGATTTCTCCACGAAATTGGCAAATAAGTCCTCTGATGTCCGTCAGGAGAGAGATACGACGCTTTTCGCGAATATAACGGCCGCTGTGTCTGGCGTGATGAGAAATAGGACTCCTTTACCGAATCGGGGATATATTCAAAAAACACGATTTCATGAAACGGTCGGAACCCACTATCCATTTTCACCCCATGCTTAAATGTATGGGTTTTATTTATTTATTTATTTATTTATGCCGGCAGCTTTCTTAAATTCGAAGATCTCATCAACGGCTTGATGATACCCACCTGATTTTTGAAGGGATTCCCTGATATTGGAAACGGCAATCTGATAAGATGAATGGCTTAACACGTGATCTACGGGATCACGCAGTTGATTGGCGGTCAAGCTCTGCATTTGGAGTGTTAGGCCTGCTCCGAGACTGGCAACTTGCCCGGCAATGACCGGCTGATCCGCGCTTTGCGGAATTACAAGCAGCGGAACCCCGTAATAGAGACCTTCATGAACACTGTTCATGCCACCATGTGTAATAAATAATTTTGCGCATTGCAGAATATCCGTTTGTGGAACATAATTTTTTACGATAAAGTTTTTAGGAATTTCGCCTAAATCAGCAATATGGGTTCTATTCCCCACCGACATGACAATCGTATGATCCGTGTCCCCCAATGCCTCCAAACAAAGCTTATAGAAATCAATGGCTTGGTTAAAGACTGTACCTAGTGAAATGTAAATTGGTTTTTTCCCATTCATTGCCGCCGTATAGTCAAAATTATCTTGCGTTAATCGCGGAGTGATGGACGGACCTACAAATTTATACGTTTGGTCGAAGGCTTCCCCATAAGGTTGAAACTCCCTTGTTGTATAAACGATTGTAAGCGGTGCAGGATTACAAAACACTTCATATGGAGAAAGGATCTCCGCATCGTATTTTTCCTTCACCATTTCTGTCAGGCTTTGAAATTTATCGATTACAGGTTTACCTATTTCAATAGGGACTGTTTCAGAAAATTGTTCCAGCATGGCATCTACCGATACTTTGGTCTGCGCAAAAGAAGTACAAGAGTTGATTGCGGGAAGCTTAAGCATTTGAGCAATCAAACGTCCACAACCAAACATGGAGTCATGGATGACGTAATCAAAATGCTCATCTTTGATCTGTTCAAGAACGCTAGGAATGACGATATCTGCCGTTAGCAAAAGACCGTTGATTCTCTGGAGCAAATAATCTCTTCCACCTGAGATAAAGGCTTTAATAAACTTTTGATCGTCAAATGTTCGGACTGAAGCCCCCGTCTTCTCCAATCGCTCCCTAAAAGCCTCTATAGAAAAGTACACGACCTCTTCTCCACGCGAAACAAGCTCTTGCACCACTCCAATCGTTGGATTGATATGCCCCTCTGATCCGCCATTAATGAATAAAACACGTGCCATTTCTACCGCTCCTTTCGTTACTCGTGGGTACTATCATTCACAAATAATAATCTTAGCACACATCCCTGGCATGATAAAATTTGTATTGCATGAAAAAACCAGGGGTCGTATTGTGTTTTTTTCTAATTTTAGAAAAAGGTTAACCTGAAAAGAAAAGCTGAATGGCAAGTTATCTTGACATCCAGCTTTTTATATTTCTCGTTACATACGATTATTTGTCCGTTAAAGATATTGTCTGTATGCCATTTCCGCCAGAAGCAGCAACGAGAATCCCGTCGTCGGACGTGAGGATACGCGCGACAGGTTCCGCCACTTTTAGCAGCAGCCGGCCTGAACCGTCCAGCACTACGACGCCATAGTCCTCGTTTTCGCCAAGGCGGCAGACGAGTTTTTTATTTAACACCTGCACTTCAGCGACTGGCGTTGTCCATACGCGCGGGTCTTCTCCTTTCGGATCTGCTTGGTACAGATCGAAATGGTTTGTTTCGTTCTTGGATGTGTAATATGCATGACTGTCGATGCTGCCAAACCATGACACCGCATGGTCGGAAAGTTTCATTTCGCCAGTCCCGTCCAGTGTGGAGGAATATAATGCGTTGTCTTCGTCTTTTACATAGTATAGCTTGTTATCAATAACCCGGAACCCGCTGACGCTCGAGTTGACGATTTTATCGGTTTTATTTGTTTTCAGGCTGATTTTGTAAATATGATTGGCGTCAGAGCTGCTGCGTGAAGCAAGCACGAACACATCGTCTCCCCTAACGGCGAGGGAAGTAGCCGTGTCATTTCGTACTCCTGACGAGGTAACGTTGAACGTAACAGCGTACTTTAGATCAGGGTCGCCTATACTCTTGCCGTTCGTACCATCGTGACCTGAGGGCGACAAATACAGGTTGCCGCCTTCGAACGCCGAAGCGCCTAGAGAGATGATTAATGTTCCGTACGGCGTATCGCGGAAATCGAGATACCCTTGATGCAACAGCTCTGCTTTCCCGTCATCACCGATTTGCACGAACTCATCGTGACCCATAATGCCTCCCCCGAGGTGATAAGTAAACCACAATGTGTTGCCACGGATTTGAAAGGTTAACTGCTTTTGCAACCCTTCTGAGGTTTTGATGTTATACGCGTAAATTTCTTCCTTGTCAGACGGCTTCTGCACGGGAGCCCGATAAACGTGGTTCGTCGTTTCCGTCGTTTGGACAAAATAATAGTACCCCTTGAAAAGGGCCACATCATTCTCACCAGCATATGCAGGAAGGCCGACCGATTGCATCTGTGGGTTATGGGACTGAATGGACAGGCCGTCCGCCGGATCCCATTTGTAATCCCAGCTAAACTGATCATGCGCAAACCTCCAAGTAAGGGGGAAATACGTCACGTCCCGGAAGCTGAGGAGCGGGTACTCCTCCTTGGCGTTGTCGATGGTCTGACCGTTCACGGTAATAGCCGACGCAGGCACCTCCGCGCGGTAAGATGCCGCATTGCGGTGATCCGACTTGTAAGCGGCATAGTCCGACGCTACCAGCCCCTGAGAAATCCGCAGCCCCTCCTGCTTGGCCCAACTGGCTTCCAGCCCCAGCAGACGAGAGTCGTACCAGGTCATTGGGAAGTACGTAATGTCCTTAAACACCAACAAAGGGTACTCGCGATAAGCGTTTTCCACCAAATGTCCATTCAGCTTCACCTTAAATTCTGGAATCACTACCCTCACATCCGAAGCATTGGCGTGCGCCTGCCCGGCCTGGGCCAGCATTGCCAAACTTAGCGGCCCGATTAGTGCAAATACAGCCCATTTCTTCTTCAATACCGCTCCACCTCCGTCACATCAGTATTACAAATATTGGACGGTTTTGGAGCGGGAAAGTTGCAGCACCCCATTGGCAAAAGATGTCCCCAATAAAAGAAACAACAGCAGCCTTGGACACTAAAAGTCCCAGACTGCTGCTTTATATGAGCTATCGTTTTCAATCGTATATGCACCCGAATTTCTCTTGTTACTTGCTGCTATGAGCAACCAGTTCATTCAATGCTAGCTGTATTTGCACTTGAAGTTTCTCTACCACCGAAAAATTCGTCGCTGCTACATAGAAGGACTTAATTTGAGAATCAATGGCCTCAGCCAACGCCAAGTGGGAAGTGGCCTCCTTCATTTTAGCCGAATAACGTTCTTTAATAGCGGCTATTTCGGTTGCATATGCTTCATCTGTACCGGGGGCCATTGTGAGCGTATACATATCCAAAATTTCATCCCCTTCTCGATCAGGGAAGTATTCGTGAGGGGCGGTGCTGTCAAAGATGGCGGTGCTTAGTTTTGGGAAAATCAACATATCAAGGCTGTTTGGATCGAATCCGCAATGAAATATTTGAACTTCGATTCCATTCTTTTCGGCAGCGGAGGCGAGCTTTTTTAGCAATGTCGACTTGCCGGATCCTGGTCTGCCTTTGATGAAAATCCGCCGCTCCAACTGAGCTGTCAATCTTTGAATAAAATCGTAAGCCCCCCGCGGTGTCGCAGCTCCAAAAAACAAATGACGCCCAATTGTTTGTGTATCGTTTTCACGATCAGCGCAAAATTGTTGAATCAAATCCTGCGTAATCTCGTCTGCCTTGATGAAGTCCATGCTCTCGATATAATATTTTTCCCACTCGTCATGAATCCGCAACGCGGTTAAGAACGTTTCATAGGCATTTGAATAGGCATCTTCAAGCTTGCCGCTAAGGTCTTCAATTTTAAATTGATGTTCTGGAAAAATAAGGCGGTTGTCAAGGGCCTCACAGAAATCGATAAAGATGATTTCACCATTCTCGTTCTCCGGAATTCCGTCGCTGACTCGCCCATCAACAACACCAACCTTCAATTCCGTTGAGATGATACCATCCAGTTCATCAGGACGAAGCGGCGAGTGAAAGCATTGTACATGATGGCCTTTTTCCATCAGACTATCCGCCAAGCTGCGAATAACCGTTGATTTTCCCGTACCAGGGGGACCCATAAGAACAAATAACTTTTTCAGCCCTTGAAAGGCGGAACTGTACAAGAAATGGGCTCCGTGAGCGGTGTTGCCGCGGGCAAAGTAATGAGATGCTTGTTCTATCAACCTGAAACACTCCTTTGTGCCTATTCTTAACGCAAAATTCACGGATTCCACGAAGTTGGTTAGAATAAGCAGATGTGGGATAAATGCCTATGCTTCTGTATATTCCAGGTTGTGATTAAAGGTGTTATTTCCGGCAAAATAGCGTTCTCCTACCTCCAATATAGAAAAGGAACCCGGCAACCGAAGTTGCGGATCCCTTTTTTACAACTACTCCATGATTTTTCTTGCCATGTAGGCCAGATCTAAGATATCGATTTTGCCGTCCGGTACGAGATCTGCATACTTGTAGAGATCCCAATCCGGATCAGCGGACGTTTTGCCGTATGCTTTGGCAACCATAGCCAGGTCACCGATTGAGAATTTGCCGTCACCGTTTATATCGCCTGGAAGGCTCGTATTGACGGACGCTTCGAAAACTCGGACTGCCGCCGTCAAGTCATTCGATGCCTGATCCACTTGCGACTGGTTAGCATTCGCATCGTTCGCGACAGCACTTGCCTTCTGAATCGCAGCAAGGAACGCCTCTTTCGCTGCAGCTGGATATTGTCCGTTGCCACTTCCCACGACAGCCGCATCGTATTTGGTTTGTGCGCCAGCAATCGCTGTGATTAAACCATCTTTGTGAATCTGTTCAATTTGAACTCTATACTGGTTACCAATAACGTTCGCTTCTGCTCCTTTATTGTCGGCAATGACCAAGGCGCTTACAGAAATATCCGTGTATGTTGCTTGCGTAACCGTTTGATCTTTAGCTGTGAACGCTAGTTTGAGCAAATCCTCGCCAGATGGAATGCTGGTGCCAAGGGCTGCCGCCAACACTCTGAGTTTGCCCGGCTCTAGCTCCTTTTTCGCAACGATGTCTACATGATCTAGCTTGGAGGCAACATCATCGAGAATAACCTGCTGCGGATTGTAATTGACGGTAAAGTCAAGCGCATACACGTTTTGTGTGACATTGTCCAATCGCAAAGCAAGGTCAAACGGCTGGTTAGCTTTTACCGAGCTTGCACCGCTAAGAACAGCAAAAGGGTCTTTGCCTGGAATGAGCTTGGCATCTGCCCAGTCTCCATGATCCTCAGCGTTACCGTCGCCATTATCGCCTACGACCAACTTCAGTTCTTTTACGCCTTTAACATCCAGGTTAATCGCTTTGGAAACCGTCGTAGCTCTCATCAAACCGCTATCGAAAGCCTTGACGCCATCCAGGAACACCTGGAACACAATCGTGTTGTTCACTCCTGTGCCGCTGACCTCTTGGTCAACGCCAACGACCGCTGAGAAGGTTTCATAATTTTTACCTGCCAGGTTATAAATGATTTCGGAATTCGCGTGCGTGCCGATACCCTTTGCATAGGTGACTGTTCCTGACGGACCTCTCAAACGAATCGGATTGCCGTCGATGCTCAAATCCTTCTTGATCGAGGACCAACCGACAGTTGCGCTTACCCAATCCATGTTGCTCAAATAATGATCGACCACATTGAATTGAATCTCATATGTCTTGGTGATAAGACCGTCTGCAGAGGATACCGTAATGACGGTTTTACCGTTTACATCTGCAGCAGGAGTCACCTGCACTTTTACCGTGCTGTTGGATGCTTGCACGTCAACCGTCGGCACTTTGTTATTGCCGCGCAAAACATTGTACGTGTAACTTGTTTTCTCCGGATCGAATCCGTCCAACGCTTTGCCATTTACTTGGATGGATTTCACCAGATTGATCGTCGTCACGGTTTTGCTCAGCTTCATCAAATCCGTCGTATGAGCGGCAATCGGTCTGAGCGTATAACTGTAACTATAGTCCTTATCCGACAGCAGCATATAAGGCGCATGAGGCTTAGCTCCCCAACTGTCGTCACCGCCTACGCCCATTTGCTTGTAGTTGACGCGAAGCGTGATGTCATCGCGGTGAGTCGCTTGATACGGATGTGCCGGTCCATCCAAATCATCCGGCGTGTAGTGAAGCGCGTTAGCCTCAATGACCGGAGCTCCGATTGCCATCAGACCCGATCCATCGTCGTTCGTCAGCGTTACCCAACGCACATCGGTTTTATTGCCCGTTTCCGAAGGCTTGATGTAAGGGAAAAACTGCGCTTCCACAGTGCTGCTATACATCCCGACATCGGAACCGGAATTTCTGTCCTGATAGTTTTCATTTGGTCCGCGGCCATACCAGGTAATATGCTCAAATTCTTGCGGAATCGTCAGCATATTTCCGATCTCAGGAATTTCCGGAAGCGATTTGGCGCCAGGCTTCAAATAGTTGGACACCGTGATGTCGCCGTTGCCGAAGATGGTATAGGACGTTTTATAGGAGGAAACCGTCGTCGTCGGCAGCGTTCCTTCCACGTCGATGCGTACAATTTTGTCTCCGATTGGGGTGACAGTTGCTTTGGTTACGCTTCTGTTTTTACCGGCATTTTTCCAAGTTGCGGTTCTGGCAGGCTCGCCATTGCCTTTGTCGTTATCCGTCGGCGCTCTCCAGAAGTTAGGTGTCGGACCTTGTTTAATCAAGTCTTTGCCCTGATACTTGAACGTATCGATCGTACCTGTTGATTTGTTGAAATTGATCTGCATATCGGTCGTATTAATCGTTACTTGCGTTCCCTGATCCTGCACATCCAACGCCGGCAATGTAGAAAGATCGACGGACGGTTGATTAGGAGCATTCAGCGCAAGGCTTAGCTGCTGACTCGCGACTTCGTGACCTTTCTTCGCCCACAGCGTATCCGACTTCAATTTGAAGCTGAAATTCAGCCAGTATTCAATGCCAGGCTGAGCTGTAGGTAGCGTGTAAGGAACCGTGATTTGTTTCGTCGTCAAAGCCGGTATATCCAAATTGTCCAAAGTGCCCTGCTGAATGACCTTGTTATCCGCTCTTAATTCCCAACTTGCATCGTAAGCGTTGACATTGGTGAACAGGAATTCATTTCGTACATCGACTTTGCCTTTCGCAAGATCTGCGGCATTCACAATAATGTTTTGATAAACATGCTTCACTTCGGTAAGCTCCGGCTTCGGCGTGCGGTCTGCCAAGATCAGACCATTGGCCATAAAGTTGTTATCATTCGGACTATCCCCGAAGTCTCCGCCGTAGCCTAAGAATTCGTGCTGCTCAAGAGGGCTTGATTGAGCGTTCTCTTTATTGAAATCCTGCCACAAGACAGCGGATGCATCCGCGGTGCGCGTATCATCGTTAAGTTCTGTCAACGATAAGGCACGGTTGTAAACGCGGACTTTATCGAAGCTCATTTTGGAAGTGCGGCCTTTCTCCTTGTCTGTGCCGATGGTAAGCGGGAAGTTGTTGGAACCGAAGCTGCCTGTGAAAGCTTTCGTTGCCACGACAGTGCCGTCCACATAAAGCCTCAAGTTCGTTCCGTCATAGGTGCCGGCAACATGATGCCAGTTATTCACCCAGTTCGCGGGCAAATTTGCGCTGGCTGATGTCCAGGTGCCACTTTTATAAACGAATAATTCCAATTTGGTTGTACCAGCCATTTTCAAAGCGAACTGCGTATCCCCTTTGGCAATGATCGGACTGTCCGAAATATTGGATAACGGTTTAACCCAGGCTTCCAACGTGAACGGTCCGGTGATATTGTATTTCGCATCGTTCGGCATCGTCACGGTAGCACTTCCTACATCCTTCGGCTGAAGAACGCCGTTTACCGCACCATCATTGTCAATAATGGTTCCTGTGTAATCAGCTTTATAAGTTTCGCCCGCGTCAGTCAAATACAATTTCTCGGCCGGCGATTTCATGCGTACCGCTTGATCGGCCCAATCCCAAATGAATCCGCCCTGGAGATTCGGATACTTTTTGATCATATCCCAGTATTCCTGCAAATTGCCGGTACTGTTACCCATAGCGTGGGCATACTCACACATGATATACGGTCTTGGGTCGCTGCTCTTGGCATACGTTTCCAAAGTCGAGACAGCCGGATACATGTTGCTGACCATATCCGTTACGGTCTTATCGTTGTACCCCTCGTAATGAATCGGACGGGTAGGATCGAGACTGCGGATATAATCGGATTCCGCTTTAAAATCGCTGCCGGAGCCCGCTTCATTGCCTAATGACCAGATGATGACGGAAGGATGGTTTTTATCCCTTTGGACCATGCTGTTAGCGCGATCCTTTATGTTTTCCACCCATTCAGGCTTGTTGGTCGGAACTGTGCTTCTGACGCCATGCGTTTCCAAATTGACCTCATCGAGCACATAGAGACCGTATTTGTTCGCCAGATCGTACCAGAACGGATGGCTCGGATAGTGAGAGGTACGAATCGCATTCATATTGTATTGTTTCATTAATTCGATATCTTCGATCATCTGATCCAGATTGGTCGATTTCCCCGTATCAGGGTTCGTATCGTGACGGTTTACACCTTTAATCATAATTGGCTTGCCATTGAGAATCATTTGCTGCTTGCCGCTGCCATCGGACATCGTCTTGAGTTCAAATTCCCGGAAACCGACGCGTGTACCCGCCGTTTCGATTAATTTGCCGGAAGGATCTTTCAAGCTCAAGACAAGCGTATACAGGTTCGGATCTTCTGCCGACCATTTCTTAGGATTGGCAACTAGTTTGGAAGAGTTGACCTGAACCTCAGAGTTGCCGCCAAACGCTGTTTCCATTTTGACAGGTTCAGTAAATACCGGCTGCTCGTTGGCGTCATATAGCATCGCCTCTACCGTATGATTGGCCGGCGTAGTGCCGTTGATATAATTTTTGACGTTTACTTTCAGATTTAGCGCAGCATCCTGATAGGAAGCATCCAAATCCGTAACGACGCTGAAATCCCGCATATGAACCGAAGGCGTGCTGAAAAGAAACACATCCCGCTGAATGCCGCTTAACCGCAGGGAATCCTGGTCTTCGAGCCAGCTGCCGTCCGACCACCGATAAACTTCGACAGCAAGCGTATTCTCGCCGGCCTTCAGATACGGGGTAATGTTAAAGTCTTTGGGTGAATAGCTATCTTCGCTGTATCCGACTTTTTGGCCGTTAATCCAGACGTAGAATGCGCTTTCAACACCTTGAAAGGAAATGAACGTTTGCCTCCCAGACCAATTGTCCGGAATCGTAAATGTGCGCTTATACGATCCTACTGGATTATATTCCGTAGGAGCGACAGGCGGCTGAACATTGGTGGAGTTGCCATTGCCCCAGAACGGATACGTAATATTCGTATAAATGGGGAAATCATAGCCTTGGAGCTGCCATTCGCCAGGTACTTTAATCTGATTCCATGAACTTGTATCATAGCTATCCTTGTAGAAATCTAAGGGACGGGCATCAGGATTCTTCGCGAAGTTAAATTTCCATTGGCCGTTGAGAGATTGGTAATATGGGGACAGATGGTCTGTCATTGCAGATATCATATCCGCTCCGTGCAACGCAGAAGGCACATCGCCATACGGGATAAACGAGGCATGTGCAGGCTCACGGTTCACTTGGAAAATATCCGGATTGTTATTCCATTCCGGATAACCGTTTGCAGGGGCAGCAGATGCGCCTATAGCGCTAAAGCTGTTGACCGCCAAAAGGAGCATAAGCGTCAACGATATTTTCTTTTTCCACTTCATAGATGTCCTCCAAATCGATTTCATTAGAATATAGCCGTCTCATCGAGGGAATAACTTATGTTGTCTAAGCGGTTGACGGCGCTTACAAAAAAAGAATTTCGAAACGAAATGTATCAATGCGGACATCCGTTATTCATTCATCCTCGGACACCTCCCTTCCAAAAGATGATTGTTGAAACAAAATAGTATCAATCATATTCATAATAACACAATGAATTCCAGAACCTACTTAAGAATACTCCTATAAACCTTGAAAATTCTCATATTTCCATGATAATAGCGATCAAACTGTTGTGCCATCGATGACTTCTGTTCCGATACTCCATGTATCATTATATCCACGCCAACTTGCAGCGTCATGACGAAAATCAATAGCAAAAAATCCTGATCACGCTAAGAGCAAATTTGCGCTTAGTTAGTGACCAGGATTTTATGAACACCTATTCGATCCTAGTTTGCGGCTAAATACTCATCCAGGATGATTTGGGCCACAGCAGCCAAGTCAAGGATGTCGATAACCCCATCCCCGTTAATGTCACGAGATTTGTACTCATTCCAATCCGGGTCGTTGCTTGTTTTGCCATAAGCCGCTGCGACAAGGGCAATATCGCCGATGCTTACTTTCTCATCGCCGTTCACATCCCCTGGAATACTTGGTTTGTCAGGATTGACCGCACTCGCAAAGGTTTCCAGCGCCGTCGTAAGGGCAGTTACCGCAGCATCCACGTTAGCTTGTGTGCTCGACGAGCTGTCGGCAACCGCTTTAGCGGCATCAATAGCTGTAAACAAAGCAGCTTTCGAACCTGCCTTGTATTGACCTGGAAGTGTGCCTTCCACTGCACCGTCATGCTTAGTTTGCGCTTGCGCAATCAGATCAAGTAATGGCTGTTTGTTTACTGGAGCGCTTTGAATCACGATTTCACTATGATTTTCAGCGTTCAAGGAAGTCTCTACACCTTCACCGTTAGAAACGACTACGTTCGTTAATTGAACAGCAGCTGTTCCAGGCTGTGCATTAGCTTTCACTTTCCAGTGCAGCTTGATCAAATCTCCATTTGCCGCATTGGCATTCTCTTCTCCAAGAGAGGCTGCAAGGATGCGCACTTTACCTGTTTGCTTGGAGATGTCGACAACGGAAATCTTGTTCTCTTTGAGTGAAACGGCTGAATCAAACTCCAGCTTATCCGAATCAAAGGTTAATGTAATATCCTGTGCGTAGATCCCTCCTGCAACGTATCTTAAGCCATACGTCAGATCAAAGGATCCGCCTGGATTGACGGTTGCTGTTCCGTTCAAGACGGCTGCAGGCTTCTCTTCCACATTGCCGAGAATCGTGATGAGGATTTCACCTGTATAGGTGGTGCCATCCGAGGCAGTCGCAATAACTTTCACGATGCCCGGCTTAAGTGCAGTTACGACACCGGTATTACTAACGGCTGCTTTATCCGTAGCGCTTCCGTTCAATTCCGTTACCGACCAATTGACCTTCGGATAACCGGCGGCCAAGTTAATCGTATCCCCTACCTTCAGGACAACACTGACATCAATACCTGCAGCGCCAGCGGCATCCGCGGATTTTGGAATCGAAATTAGATTGAGGAACACAAAAAGAGCAATAATGGCTAATCCGACTTTTTTCATATGTTTTCAACTCCTTACAAACCTTTGTGTTTGAGCGTACTCATTTCCAGCGTGAAAGATTCATAACATCCTTAATTTTTGAAAGTTAGTTCCTCCTTTACCGTTGCACATTGCTGATCAAGTGACAAGGTGTAACATATAATTTACTATATGCTACGTATTGTATCACGAGATTTACGGAATGTCACTACAGCGTTTACAATCCCTATTTCACGAGATTTCTAAGCTTTCGGAGACATCCATAATTTACCCGTATTCTCTAGCATTGCGAGTCTGCTAGAATAAAAAGCACGGTGGAAGAAAGAACTTTCAGACGAACGAAATCTTCTAGGAGGTAACGAATGAAAAAAGTTATTCTTACATCAGTAATCGCGGCTAGCTGTTTATTTGGTGGAATCGCTTATGCAGCGCCATCCAATACTTACATAGCCACGGATGCAGATACATTTTGGACAATTTCCCAAAAAACCAACGTTAACATTACAGCACTTATGGCAGCCAATCCGCAAGTTAATCCGACTAATATTTATCAAGGCCTTGTTATTCAGCTTCCTGCTGCCGCTTCGCAGAAGCAAAGCTGGGAGGCCAAGGCGGATGCGATCATCGCAACCGGCATGAAGCAGCTCGGCACACCGTATGTTTTTGGCGGCAGTACGCCTGGCATCGCTTTTGACTGCTCCGGCTTTGTGCAATACGCCTTCAACCAAAATGGCTTCAATCTGCTTCACTCCGCATCGTTAATGAGTCAGATGGGTACGCCCGTTGCTAAAGACGAGCTGCGCAAAGGAGACCTTGTTTTCCTGGAAGGGACCTATACCAGCGGTGTTTCCCATGTAGCGATTTATCTTGGTGATAACAAAATCCTTCAAGCAGGCACTATCGGAACGAGAGAAGTCAAAGTAAGTACGTTGTTCGGCACCCCTTATTATGATTTGCACTATTGGGGCGCTCGCCGTCTCATTCCATAACATCGATAAGCCAAACAGCCCTTCCAAGTAAATTGGATAGGGCTGTTTTCACGCCTGCGTCATAGGAGCTTGCGAACATGGAAATTATCTTCGAGCAGCGGCCAGTTTTGCGGGAACGGATAGCCCAGTACCCAATAACTCACTCCTCTTAAGTTATAGGACGTAACGAGGTTGAACTTGGCTTGAGTACTTCTCGCATCCTCAAACCAAACTTCATGTGTACGCTGCTTATCGTCGGCATATCGATAGTAAGGGGTCTGCGACACTTGATCGTATTTGATCTCCGCTCCATGTTTGATAGCGCGACGCACGGCTTCCTGCATACTGAACGTTTCAGCCTGCTGTCCTTTGACGTGTGGGAGCAGCCAATCGCGTGCGTAAAGCTGGAAACCCATAAATATTTTCTTTCTCGGGATGACCGTGACTGCGTAGTCAAGAACGCGCCGTATTTCGTTGATAGGCGATATGGCCTGAGGAGGACCGAACCGGTAGCCCCATTCATACGTCATGAGGACGACAAAGTCCACTATCTCTCCGTGCGCTGCATAATCGTGGGCTTCGTAAAGCAGCCCCTTTTGTTCAGAGCTAGTTTTGGGGGCAAGCGCGGTTGAGACAAAAAAACCTTTCTCATGAAGCCTGAGGACAGCCAGTCGAAGAAACTGATTATATGACTCACGGTCGCTTGGATACACATTCTCAAAATCAACATTTAAACCGCGGTAACCTTTGGTTTCCATGATCGTTATGATATTGGTCAACAGCTTATTTTGAAGCTCTGTGCTGGACAAAATGGTATGGGCCAGCTTGGAGCCGGTTTCCGTTGCGGAAAAGTTGGTGATCGACATGACCGGTACAACACGCTTATCGTACGCGGCGGCAATAAGCGCCTGATCATCTGCCGGTTCCAGAGTCCCATCATCCTTCATACGGTACCCAAAGGGACATACGTAAGTTAAATGTTCTCCGTCCTCCCGTACTTGCCTTGCAGCTGTTTCCCCGAAAACGTTCGTATAAGCGTTGACATCGATGGTCATTTTCTGCTTTTCCGGAATTTTCAAAATTTGACCTGACGAAATAAGATTCGCATTCGTAATCCCATTCGCCTGTGAAATGGCCTGCATAGAAACGCCGTAGTGGTGAGCGATGGCCCAAAGAGTCTCGCCCGGCCGTACGGTATGGCGCAATACCGGAATTACTAATACTTGCCCCGGCCTCAGTTGCCCGACATCGCTTATTGAATTTGCCTGGGCAAGGGCCTCTACGCTTATGCCATAGCGGCCGGCAATCGTCCCCAGACTGTCTCCTGACTGCACCACATACTCGGGGTAAGGCTCCGGAATAAGTAACGCTAAGCCGATTACTAAATGATTGGGGTCCTCCAACCCGTTAACTGCAATTATTCGATTGATTGAAACCCCATATCGCTCAGAAATCTGCCACAGATTTTCTCCTTTTTGCACTACATGGATTTGCACGGTTTTACCTCGCTCTCACATTAATTTCTATAGTTACATTATTCCGCTAATGTCTATAGCGAACTAGGCGAATGTCACCTCTTATGCCTTCTGGGCTTACTTCTGTGTTTTTTTTAATCCCATTTAACCCATTCCTTTTCATTCTCCTGACATAAGATAATCCATACATTTAATTTGTGGAGATGAGCAAATGACAACCCCTATTGATGTGTTAATCCCAGCGATTGAGAAGGATCTTGGGACACTCCCGCTTGTTATTGATGCAGTCAGGAAACATGTGAAGCACCCTATTAGAGAAATCATTATTGTGGCTCCTTGGAAGCAAAGAATTATTGATCTTTGTTCGAAGAAAGGATGCCGATTCGTTCATGAAGATACGGTTCTCCCGATAACGAAAAAAGACATTCACTATGAATCCAAGTCCTGGGATCGGTCTGGCTGGCTTTATCAGCAGCTGCTAAAGCTAGGCGGCGATAAGTTGTGCTCGTCAAAGTACTACATGGTCATTGATGCCGATACCGTACTCATTCGTCCGCACGTCTTCAAGGTTGGTAACAAGACCGTGTTTTACTGCAGAAATTGGAGTCAAGGCGAATATTTCAACACGTACAAAAAATTAATGGGAAGAAACCGCTCAGCCCGGCTATCCTTCGTTACCCATTACATGCTGTTCGAGAAATCAAAAGTAAAGCAGTTGAAACAAACGATTGAGTCTAAACATAACAGAAGCTGGTACTCCGCGATCATGAGAAGCATGAACAAAACGAAACAATTTGCTTTCTCTGAATTTGAAACGTATGGAAACTTCCTTTATGGATCTGCGCCTAACAAAATGATTTTGAAGCCCGCAATGAATAAAAGCTTACATTTAAGCACGAACCAAATCTCACATGCAAGAATGGCTTCCCTGGCAAAAACATACAGGTCCATTTCCTTGCACAAGCGTAAAGGCTATCTTAAAACCATTAAGTCGATGCCCAAATGAAACCTTATTCTGTAGTCTGGAAAGGACCTGTTCACAGAACAAGCGGTCTCGGCCGTGCAAGCAGATCTTATATACGATCACTAAAACGGCAAGGTGTTGCGGTTAGCGTAAGTGCTACCAAGCATCCCTCCAAAGGCAAAAAGGCGCTTATTTTTCACTACATTCCTACCCGCATGAAATGGAAGATCGAACGAAGCCGTTTTGACCCTATCCTGTTGAATACCGTTTGGGAAACAAGCAAGACTCCCAAAGGCTGGCTTCCTCATATGAATAAATTCGATGCGGTTTTTGTACCCTCTCAGCATAATAAAAAAGCACTCAAGCATAGCGGCGTCAAAGTCCCGATTTATATTGCTCCACATGGCGTAAACACCAAGGAGTTTCGTCCGAATAACAAAAAGTTTCATTTGCCGGATGCGGCGGGCAAGTTTACGTTCGTATCTGTCTTCGGCTTCCAGCATCGCAAAAATCCAGAAGGCTTGCTAAGGGCCTATTGGGAAGAATTTTCGTCTAAAGATAACGTTATTCTTGTTATCAAAACAAACGGATACGCCTCTTATGAGAATGAGAAATGGATTAAACACAAAATATCGCAATACAAAAAAAGACTGGGTATCCGCAAAAATACAGCCCCTGTGGTCATTATCGGCAGGCGACTCAGAGAAAGCCAGCTGAAAGGGCTATATACGCTCGGTGACGCCTTCGTCCTCCCTACCCGCGGCGAGGGTGTCGGATTGCCCTTTCTTGAAGCGCTGGCGAGCGGCGTGCCGGTCATCGCGACAGGTTGGGGCGGGCAAATGGATTTCCTTACACCCAACAATTCGTTCCTGATTCCTTATCAGCTGAGGAACCCGTCCGTAAGCATGAAAAGTCCGCATGCCATCTCTAGAAAGTTCAGCCATCTGTTTGCGCAAAAGGGACAACAATGGGCGGAGCCGGATCTGCACAGCTTAAAAAAGATTATGAGGAAAGCGTACGAGAATCCCGGGCTTTGTAAAGCAAAAGGACGCCAAGGGAGATCCGATATGTCTCATCAATCATGGAATCGCGCCGGGGCGTTAATGAAGCAGGCGATTGAACGTGTCATTCGCTCCAAGAAAGAAAGATGAAGGGGGATGCTTCCCAAGAAAGGAGTATTTGGCTTGCGTATTGTACTATTGTGCGGGGGATCTGGAAAAAGGCTTTGGCCTTTTTCCAACGAGATTCGCTCTAAAGTGTTTCTAAAGCTCTTGAAATCCGAAGACGGTGTCCTTGAGTCGATGATTGAACGAATATGCAGACAATTGGATGAAGTGGGACTGCTTCAATCCACTTGTATCGTGACTCATCAAAGTCAATTGGAAATTACGCGGAACTATGTTGGTGAAGGCATCCCTATCCTATGCGAGCCTTACAAAAGGGGTACTTTTTCAGCCGTCGCTTTAGCTGCAAGTTATCTTCATGAGAACATGCACGTGGATCCGAGTGAAACGATTTGTATTCTTCCAGTGGATACTTATGTAGATACCGCGTTCTTCCGGCTGCTTCACCGCTTTCCCGATGTTCTTGAACATTCTAAGGCAGATCTTGCACTCCTCGGAACCAAGCCTAATGCGCCATCCAATCAATTCGGCTATATTGTTCCGGTTCAGCCCAAAGAGAATGATGAATATTCTTTCGTCCACCATTTCATAGAAAAGCCGGATGAGCAAACGGCCAGTCGCTTAATCGAAGAGCAAGCGATGTGGAACTGCGGTGTATTTGCATTCCGCTTGAAATTCATGATGACGTTTTTGAAGGATAAGGGACATCCAGTTCAAGTGGAGAATTGGCTTGCTGCTTACGAACATCTTGCCAATGCAAGCTTCGATCGGGAAGTCGTTGAGCTCACGAAGCCTGCGGTTGTAATGAGATATGAAGGAAATTGGAGCGACCTGGGGAGTTGGACGGCGTTAAGCGTTCATTTCGAGGAAAGTGTTATCGGATCCGGACGTATATCGGATGATTCCGCCAATACCCATCTTATTAATGAACTTCCCTACCCCATTGAAATTATTGGCATCCCGGATATCATTGTTGCGGCAAACTTTGACGGCATTTTGATCGCTAACAAGGATAAAGCCAATCTGATTAAGGAAAGGCTCGCGCAAACACCACAGATTCCAATGTATGTAGAGAAAAGTTGGGGTTCTTATCGGATCCTGAATTATTGGAAAAATGAGATGGGAATCGAAGCCATGATCAAAATCGTGAAGTTCACCCAAGGAAAGTCTACAAGTTATCACCAGCATCTCCAGCGGAAAGAAATGTTGACGATTTTGTCTGGCACCGCAGAGATCCTCATGGAGGAAAAACGGTATCGGCTGTTGGCGGGCGATGTATTACAAATACCAGCAGGCCTCAAACATGGCATCAAGGCCGTTACTGATCTTGAGTTGCTGGAAGTCCAGTTAGGTCATGAGCTTGCACAAGAGGATACGATTCGTTTTGCAGTAAATTGGTAGAATGTTATGCTTCTGCGGTCAAAATAGTGGGAAAATTCCCCTATAATTTGCCCGCGGAAGCTTGTTCAGCTCCATTTAGCCGGAAAAACTCCCTCTATTTGCACCGATTTCGAGAGACTCTACGAAATCCGGTCAAATTAACGGGAGTTTTTCCTTTTATTCAAGAGGAACCCGAAGATTTTGCACGACTATTCCACTCAGCTACGACATCTGTAATGCCAGATTGAATCGTCGGGAATTGATAGGAAAACCCGGCCTTCTTCAATTTCTCATTAGAGAAATTAGTATGGGATGTCGCATATTCGGTTAATACCGGCCCAAGAAGCAGCCGGCACAACCAGGTAGGAACATATCGCTTTTTCTCCCGCACCTTTAGTGCTTCCGCGGATAGTGTGGTAATATCTCCGCTCCTAATCGGCTTATCGTCTACGAGAATATAACTCTCCCCCGGCTGCCCTGCTTCCAACAAGAAAAGAAAGGCTCTAGCGCAATCTTGTACATGGATAGGAGAAAATAGTGGATTATGCCCCTTCAGACCAATGACCGGCTTATTCTTTGCAAGCGGCTCCAGAAACAGCTGCGGGAACCAAGAATCCGCCCCGTACACTTGTCCGGGAAAAGCAGTAACAATCGGAACTCCTTTGTTGACATACCGTGGCAGGATATCGACAGAAGGCGAGATATAAGGCCCCCAGCCTTTAGGTTGAGATCGAAACGTTTCGATTGCTGGATCCCCTTCGCCAGCATCACCCAAATAACTGGTGCCCGCTATATATATCAGTTTTTTAAGCCGTTCCGCGTTGATATTATCCAGCAGTCGAACTGTCATGTCGTAATGCCCTTTTTGATAGTTTTGGGCGACCTTCGTTGTAACCTTTTTTCCCCATGTTGGCGGCGCAGCTAAGTGAATGACATACTCAGCGTCTGCCAGCTCCTTTTGCCAGTCACCCTCTTCCAGCAGATCGCCGACCAAGGTTTTTGCGCCTTTACGCTGTAGTTCATCGGCTTTCTTCGCGTCTCTTGTCAACACAGTAACTGGATAGCCTTGCTGCAGAGCCACGTCAACCGTTCTGCTTCCGATATACCCGGTACCGCCTGTAATAAAAATCGACATCTTTCTACCCACCTTTTCCATAACTATCACATATAGTTCTCCAAAAACAAATGTTTTCCTTTTTTTGTAAGACTAGTTTGCAAAATTTGGCGACAATTGGGTTACGCGGCTTGGTCCTTGTCGGTCATAGCGGCCGTTATATTCGCGAAAAGCATCGTGTCTCTCTGCTGACGGACAACAGAGTTCTTATTTGCCAATTTTCGGGATAAATCAGTCTCCAAATGAGCAAGTATCAGCGCTGATGTCCGTTACATTTCAATACTAGACTCCAAATCGCCTTGTCGAGCAATTAGGTAAAAAGATCTGATTATTTCGTCCAAGCATTTAGTTTAATAGGTTCGTACTCTATATAGTCATCACATTTTGAATAGGAGGTCATGTGAATGGGTTACACGGCTGGTTATGGGGTAGGCACTTCTTCAACAGCAATTGTTCTTGTTCTTTTCATCTTATTAGTTATTATTTTAACGGCGTTTAGTTTTTAATGAACTGAAAATGATATGAAATCAACTTAAATGAAAAGAGGAATTTGAATGGGCGTTGGTGTGGGAACAACAGGAGTAGGGTATGGCGGTACGAATGCAGCTGCAGTTTTGGTTCTATTCATACTATTGGTCATTATTACGATGACATTTGCTTGGTAAATGCGATTTCTGAGAATGATTATGGTTTATGAAAGGAGGAGCTGACTATGGGTGTTGGTGTCGGAACAACAGGCGTAGGATATGGCGGTACGAATGCTGCTGCAGTATTGGTTCTTTTTATTTTATTAGTGATTATTACGATGACATTTGCTTGGTGAATCTGGATTTTGGGAATTGATAACGGTGTAGGAAGGGAGGATTTGGATATGGGAGTTGGTGTAGGAACAACAGGAGTAGGATACGGCGGTACGAATGCTGCTGCAGTCTTGGTTCTCTTTATTTTATTAGTGATTATTACGATGACATTTGCTTGGTAATGGATTAATATTACCTTCCAAATAATGTGTTATGAATAATGCCCTCTCTCGTCCGTAGACGGGTGAGGGCTTTGGTTATTTTACTGCTCTTTTACCCAAACGGTCATTTCACCGCTCCCACGATTCGCCCATGCATAGTACGGGATAAACTTCAGAGCGACTTTGTTCATATAAGTCTCCGCATTATCCCGATATAGATGGTCTCCCCATCCGCTCGACTCCAGCCGTTTTCCTCGCACGTTGATGGTCTGAATGCCACCCAAAAGCTCATCTTCGAATCGCGTCTCATCCTCAGACTCTGTCTCTCGCTCTACAAATACGCGGTGCAGGGACGAACCGTTATCCGCCTCTTCCAAGCAATATACCAACGGTCCGCGCTGCAGCGCAACTTTCCCGATGTTTGCACGAACGTTAGGATGCCCGATCATCCTGCCGACTTGCATAGGCAGAACAAGCTCTACGCGATCTCCCGGCTGCCACGTTCTATTGATATACGCATAGCCATTCGTACAAACTTCCGCAAGTGAAATCGTTTCCCCTTGCACATGCAGCTTCGCTTCCCGGCACCATTTCGGGATACGCAAAGCGAGGGTGAATGCCACTTCCTTCTCAGTCTCAATTTGAAATTGGGCGAGACCTTCCCAAGGAAATTGAGATTGCTGAACGATCTTCACCTGCTGCCCCTCAATATCTACGGAGGCCTGGTTTCCAATATATAGGTTTGCGTAAACAGTGCGACCTTGGATATTGTAAATATATTGGCCTAAAGAAGCGAGCAATCGCGCAATGTTCGGCGGGCAGCAGGCACACCCGAACCATCCTTGCCGCTCTGCCTTCACATGGTTCACAGTGTGATTTTTACCGATGGCCTCGGGCCATACTTCCAGCGGGTTCACATAGAAAAACCGCTTGCCGTCCCGCGACATTCCAGAGATAACGGTGTTGTATAAAGCCTGCTCCATGACGTCGGCATACTCGCTATTCGCTTCGATCTGCAGCATGCGCTGGGCGAAAAAAATCAATCCGATCGAGGCGCAAGTCTCCGCATAGGCGGTATCGTTAGGCAGATCGTAATCGAGCGAGAACGCTTCACCATGTTCCATAGAGCCTATGGCTCCTGTAATGTACATGCGTTTGCTGACCATGTTTCTCCACAATCTGCGGCAAGCCTCGAGAAGTTCGGTATCACCGGTTGCCGCAGCGACATCGGCCATTCCCGTACACATGTACACGGCGCGAACCGCGTGACCCTCTGCCGTTTGTTGTTCCCGAACCGGTACATGCGCTTGACTGTAAGCTCGGTCATGAACGATGTCCAACATCGGAAAGTGTACCTTCATATTGCGTTTATGGAATTCCTTCTCATAAAAGCTCGGCTCTTTCCCTCTCTCGTCCAGAAAAAATTGACTGAGACTCAAATATTTTTCATTTTGTGTGACATTGTACAGCTTCACAAGCGCTAACTCAATTTCTTGATGTCCGTCGTAACCGTTGATTTGATCGGGTCCATTACCAAATACTTGATCAATGCAATCCCCCAGACGGCAGGCAACGTCAAGCACTTTTCGTTTTCCTGTCGCGTTGTAATACGCCACAGCTGCTTCGATGAAGTGGCCTGCGCAATAAAGCTCATGGCATTCCGCCAGATTCGTCCATCGGCTTTCAGGTTCTTTAAGTGTGAAATAAGTGTTCAGGTAACCATCCTTATGCTGCGCCTTATCGATGATGTCGATGACCTCATCGGCCAATTGTTCCAGCTCGGGATCTGCTCCGGTCTCCAATAAATAGCCCACCGCTTCGAGCCATTTCGAGACATCGCTGTCCTGAAATACCATTCCGTAAAATTCACCGGTTTCCAAACCAGCAGCAATTTTAAAATTTTTAATCGCGTGGCTTGGCGCCGCCCCTTCTACTCGGTCATTTAAGGCTTCCCATTGATAAGGCACGACGACTTCTCGAACCAATCGGATATAAGCCGACCAAAAATCATCCGTAATCTGCACATCTTTCAAAGATAAAGGCCTGGAGATGGATATGCTCATGAGTTGAATCCCCTTTACTATAGAAATAGGCTCGCTTTTGATTAGCGCTTTCATGAATATCATACATGGTGTAAGATGGTAATTATATAGCATTTTACAACCAGTTTTTTAAAAATTACAACCTTATCACAGGATGGTTAACCAATGAACTTTTCACCGGTTCTTCATTTTATTTCACCCCCCGTTCCTTACTTTCTTGATTGCGGACGTGCTATTTATCGTAAAGGTGAACAGCACATCAATAGGAACCAAATCGGCGTATTTGATTTGATTGTCGTGACGGACGGTTCCTTGCATGTTGGCGAAGGCTCACAGGAATGGACGCTTCAGAACGGAGATGCGCTCATCTTAAGGCCTGACGCGAACCATTACGGCACGTTGCCGTGCCAAAGTGAATCGAGTATTATCTGGATTCATTTCCAAACCTTCGGCGCATGGGAAGAATGCAGCAGTATGAAGGTATGTCTGGAAAATCGGAATACGCTCATCAACGATCATAAGCACAATGCCTATTTGCATCACAGTGAGGTATGTTCGATCTTTATTCCGAAGTTTATGAAACTGTCACAAAAAGCATTGGACATCCTGGATCAGTTTTTCTTGTTGGATGAAGAGCCGCGATCGCTGCGCAATTGGAAAAGGCAAACCGTATTTCAGCAATTCATGCAGCTGATCGACCGGGATCTGGCTTTGGCATCCGATGTCTCGGCGATCCATCTAGCCGAAAAAATTGAACTGTTTATTCGCCAAAACTTCGCCCAGAAAATCACGAATCCCGTGCTGCAGCAGGAACTCAACTATCACCCCAATTATTTGGCAAAATGTATGCTCAAAGTGTACGGCGTCACGCCGATGGATTACCTGTGCCAGTACCGCATCGAACAAGCGAAAAAACTCCTGATCCAAACGAATTGGTCGATGACACGCATCGCTGAGGAAGTTGGATTCCAGTATGGGTCCTACTTCTCATCCTGTTTCTCCAATCAAGAAGGTATCTCACCGCTTAACTTTCGGAAAAAGTTTATTAGAGCTACGTAATGAATGCAGAGGATCTGCGTCATATTCCCATAGCCGCCAAAGGGGCTATCCAGCAGGTCTCTTTGACCTTTTGGACAGCCCCTTTGGGTATGCGATCTAACTAATTTTGAAGCAACCAGTCATCGAGTATCATTCTGGCCACAGCTGCCAGAACCTCAATGTCAATGACGCCTTTATTATTAATATCAGCTTTTTCAATCAGACTCCAATTGGCATCCGTTGACTTCGTTCCGTAGTACTTGGCAATCATGGACAAATCATTCACTGTCACACTTGTTTCGCCAGGAATTAATGTAATCAATGCGCCCAAGTAAGTTTGTACCGCAGCATTCAACGTACTTACCGCTTCATCCACTTGACTTTGTGAAGCCGATGAACTGTTGTAGACGGCTTGTGCGCTGCTGATGGCTGCTTTCAGGACTGTTCTCGCTGCAGCCGGATACGAACCTATTCTTGTGCCCTCTTTAGTAGCGTCGAGTTTGCCTTGCGCTTGTTCAATCGCTGTGTTCAGCGCTGTTTTGTCTGCACTTTCCGTGATGACCGAGCTATTAAACAGAGCCAATGCGTTACTCAAAGCTGTTGCTGCCGCATCCACTTGAGCTTGTGTAGATGCCGGGTTATCATTTACGGCTGCTGCGCTGTTAATGGCCGCTAACAAAATGGCCTTCGATCCGACTGGATATTGACCTGGTTGCGAACCTTCAACGGCCGATGCATATTTGCTTTGAGCATTGACAATTGTCGTGCTCAACACTGATTTATCAACGGTTGGAGCCGCAGCTTTGATTTCAAAGCTATGCGAAGCGCCTTCAATTAGCGTACCTGCACCATCTTTGGAAATTTCAAAGTTGGTCACATACACGCTTGTTGCAACCGTTTCGCTAACCCTTTTTGCAGATGCGTGAACGCTTAACAATGGACCCGCTTCCTTGACTTCATTATTCGCGCCCTCGCTGACCATAAGCACCAGAATTTGGCCTTTGTCGGCTTTAATGCCGGTATCCAAAACCCGGAAATTAGGCTTCAGGGAACTTAAAGCTTGGTCTGCCAAGGACAAAGTGCCGTTGCCGTTCGTTTTTGTATCAAACTGCAGCTTGCTCGGGTCGTAGTTCAGCACCATGCTGAGCGTTGTGAAGCTGGTACGAAGATGGCTCACACCAATACTCAGATCAATAGGTTGTGAACTTTCAACAGAAGTTGGCCCTGTTATGGTTCCAGCCGTTGCCGCTGTTGAAACGACGGTGACATTCGCTTTGGCCTTTATGCTGGTCCCTGCAACAGTACCATTGACCGTAAACGTGCCGGGTTGTGCGTATTTGGATGCGTCAATAGCTTCCCAAACCACATTTACAGCTTCAGTCGTAGTGTCATTGTATAAAGCTGTAACAACAGCTGGCAATACAGGTGCTGAACCCTGTTCCGTTGTTACAGATACATCGTTAATGCTTGTAATTTGCTTTCCTTGATACATGGTTTGAACTTCCGTCGGACTCTTATCCAGATTGTAGATTTGGAAATCGTCCAATACACCGGCTTTTAAAGGTGCACCATCCGAATAACCACTGACGCCAATTAATTTAGGGTCGCTGGTCGCGGTAATGCTATTGAGTGCTCCCTCAACCACGACTTGCTGAGCTACGCCATTTTTGTAAATAGCGCCTTGTTTCGTAACAGAATTAAAGGTGAAAGCTACATGCGTCCATTCATTTAATGTGAAAAAGTTATTCGGTGTTTGAGCGACTTTGAACAGGTTTGTTCCGTCAAGCATCATGATAATCGCGCCATTCAAGGTAATGTACCAGCCTTGACCGGCATAATTGCCATTAGGTTTGAACCATGCGACGACTTGTTCGCCGCTAATACTGGCCGTTCGCTTAAACCAGAAGGAAACGGTGATATCAGCAGGCTGCAGGTCCCGGCTGGTTCCGGCATCAATTTTACCGCCATTCATGTTAATTGCCGACCCTTCATGACCCGCTGCAATCCAAGTCGCCGATCCTCCTGTGGTCGTCTTCAAAGTTCCGTTATTCCCTTTACTGGAAGAATCCGCTACCGTAGTACCGCTGCCTTCGTTAAATTTGTACCAGAGCATCAAGTCAGTCCCTGGTGCAGGTCCCGGAGTGACGGTTACATTGGCTTTTGCTTTTATGGTTGTGCCCGCAACGGTACCATCCACCGTGAATGTCCCCGCTTGCGCATACTTCGCTGCTTCTGGCACGTCCCATGTCACTTGTAGATAATCAGTGCTCTTATCCGAAAAATTAGTCTTCACAATACTTGGAAGGAACGGCGCTACCGTTGCTCTAGTTGTGACATTAACGGGGTCAATACTTGTTATGGTCGGAGTATCAATAACCGTTACAATAGCCATTGCTTTTTCAGATGTACTTGGAACTACACCATTTACAATAAACACATTCCCTATCGTTGAGAATTTGCTTTTATCAATAGGATCCCAAGTAACAGCTACTTTCGTTGTACTGCCATTCTTCAGAATCGCGGTCACGGAAGTCGGCAGTTTTGGTGATTTATTGACTACAGCATCCAGTGTGATACATGGAATACTTAGAATATCCAACGGGTTATCGCCTGTTGTGTGCAGCCGCAATACTGTCACCGAATATTTGGACAAACTATAATCGAACTGCGTTGCAACATTGGAGATCGTCTTCGTTTTTGGCGATACTTTGGTTGGATTAGCTAACGAGTTCTCATCGGTTAGAGCGTTTGCTGCAAGTTCTGTGGCCGTCCCTTCCGATGCCAAGTTGGCAGCATTGATTCCACTCAAATTAATGCGTGTATTCAAAGCTGAATTGGAGTTATTGACCAGTTTCACAACAATGTCCCCATTAATAAGGTCTTTGCTTACAACAGAGTATACGCCTTGCTGCGCACCTGAATTTGTTTTCGTTAATGTACTCGGCAAAATGTAAGAACTTTTGCTTGTATTGCTGCTGAACAGCTTCTGTACCTGGTAAGACGTCGTACCATACACCTGTGAGTTATTAAAGAAGATGAGATCAGGCCACCATTGTGTGTACGTATTCCCTCCAGCACTTCCTAGCTTAGCAAAAGTTGGCGCATAAGAGGCGAATTTAACAACATCTCCGTTACGCTCTAATCCCGTCATGTAAGCTGCTTCGGCAAGTGCTCCCTTCATCGAGTTGCCTGTGTTGCCATCTCCATTGTTAGCCGATCCCGCATCGTTCTTAACGGCATATTCGCCAACAAACACCTGTTTGGAATTGCGATCATAACTATCGTACCGATTTGTATTGTTTAACATAAAGGAGGCATTCGTGTAATAATGCTCATCCATGACTTCAGCTCTGCCCTTCCCTTTGCCTGGATCATTAATCCAATTCCAGCCTGCGGCAACGTCAGCACTTCCACCTGTTGAAAAAATGAGGTTCATATACGGATATTTCGCTTTGATTGCATCATAGAACAATGGATATCGGTCGTAATAGTCCTGCCCCCAATGTTCGTTGCCGAGACTCATATACTTCAGATTGAACGGTGCAGGGTGACCGGCAGCAGCACGCTTAGCCCCCCATTCTGTCGTTATATCTCCATTGGCATATTCGATTAAATCAAGAGCATCCTGAATAAACGGTTGAATTTGATTTAAAGGAGTGTTCGGACCGCCCACCAAAAACTGCTCCACCATGCCGACATTGACTACCGGCAGCGGCTCCGAGCCCAGATCTTCTGCCATCAAGAAATATTCATAGAAGCCTAGACCGCCCGATTGATTTTGGGTAGGCGCAGCTCCTTTCTCGCCACGGTTGGCCGTCGACCAGAAATTGATGTTATTCGGTCTCTCCGCTACATCGCCAATCGTGTTTTTCCAATTGTACGCATTGGCCATATTTTTACCGCCAACGATCGCGCCGCCTGGAAATCTTAAAAACTTAGGATTCATGTCGGCAAGCATCTGAACAAGATCTGCCCTAAGACCGCCGGGACGATTTTTCCATGTTTTTTGAGGGAAAAGCGACACCATGTCAAAATCAATTTTGCCGACATTTTTCGTCTTAATGAACAGCTTTGCATTCACCGCTGAATCGCTGGCCTGTATAGTTGCCGTCAGTTTTTTCCATGTGCCCGTAATTTCCGAACCCGCGATTTCAACCTGGCCGTAGGATTGAGTCCCATTCGGATCCATGACGCTTACCGTCAATGGCTCAGTTAACTTATCGCTGCTTCGCACATAGACGGAAAAATCGTAACTGTCTCCTTTCTTTATAGCCATACCATCGTATCCGTCATTTGAGAATCCAACGCCGTTGCCAGGTGCAGTCACATTTAATTGCAGATAGGTTGGGTTTTTCGCATTTAGAGGATTTGTTTTCAGCGCCGTTATAGTACCTGTTCCTGTGCCGGTTTGTACTAATTTCCAAGCAAACAGCGGGGCGGCAGTTGAGTTGGCCGTGCTACCGGTAGCAGACAAGAATTCGAAAGAACGGTTCTCAACAAGCTCGGCATACAGGCCCCCATCCCCGGCGTAGTTAATATCCTCCAAAAATATCCCATTTAAGTTTGGACTGATTGTAGCTCCCCGCTGCGCCGCATTAACATCCAGCTGGTAATCGACAGGATCGGCTGCCAAAGCTGTTCCTGAAGAGGCGATAAAGGGAACCGCAATCACGACGGACATGAAAGCCGAACATACTTTCGAAAAAAGTTTCACTATACATCACCTTTCTGTTTTCGTTCGAATCGCCATACTTCCTATACCAAAGAAAAGGGGAAGACGGCTGACAGTCCACCGTCTCCCACTATCAAGCAATTAGTTTTCCAACATCCAATCGTCGATAATCATTCTGGCAACATATGCCAAGACTTGAATATCAATTGTGCCTGTGTTGTAAATATCCGCTTTTTCAATTTGATTCCAGTTTGCGTCTGTTGATTTCGTACCGTAGTACTTGGCAATGATGGACAGGTCTTTAATGGAGATTTTCGTCTCGCCAGGAACCAGTGTAATGAATTGTGTCGCGAATGTTTGCAGGGCCGCCTGCAACGCATCTTTCGCTGCATCCACTTGTGGTTGTCTGGAAGATGATTTGTCCAGTACGTCTTTAGCGCTTGTAATAGCAGCTAGCAATGTCGCTTTGGAACCAAGCTCGTACTTGCCGAGTTTGTCGCCTTCAATCGCTGCATCATACTTGCTTTGCGCACTGGCAACGGTTTCGGCTAGTTCCGTTTTGTTCACTGTACCAGGCTCTGGATCCGTTTCGATAATAACGGAGTTGCTGAATGTTGTTACGGCTGCATTCAGAGCGCTTAATGCGTTTGCTACTTCCGTTTGTGTCGATGCAGCATTATTGCTTACTGCGATTGCGTTGTTAATCGCTGTTAACAAGGTTGCTTTCGATCCGGCCGGATATTGTCCGACTTGCGTACCTTCGCTCGCATTGTCATGCTTCGTTTGTGCAGCAGCAATTGCAGCATTCAACTCTGCTTTATTGACAACGTTAATTTGAATGTTGAGCGATACGCCAGGTACTTGCGTTGCTGAACCTTCGTTAGAGACATTGAAGTCAATTAACGATACGGTTGTGATCCCTGGCTCAGCACCGGCTTTCGTTTTGGCATGCAGCGTTAACAAGTCACCCGGTTTACTTATCGCATTGTTCGCACCAATACTGGACAAGATGATGCGAATTTCGCCTTTTTGAGCCTTAACAGCTGTACCCAAGACGCTGAAATTGTCTCTCAGGGTGCTAAGCGCACTGTTCGCTAATGAGACGACATTACCATTCGAAACCGTATCGAATTCCAGCTTGGTAGGGTCGTATTTCACAATGACATCCATTGTTGTGAAGCTGGATTGCAGGTTGCTCACACCCATAGTCAAATCAAACGGTTGTGCTTGATTCACAGCTTCAGGACCAATTAATGTCGATGTAGTTACAATCGGATTGCTTACGGTTACATTGGCAACTGCCTTGATCGTTGTGCCCGCAACCGTACCATTCACACTAAACGTACCGGCCGCAGCATACTGCGCAGGGGCAATTGCATCCCAAATTACATCTAGTGATGCTGTAGTCGAATCGTTATAATTCACGGTTACAACAGCTGGCATTTGTGGCGCTGTTCCAGCGGTAGTTGATACATCAACAGGATTAATGCTTGTTATAACGGCTTGTGCCGCTACGACGGTTACGTTGGCTACTGGTTTAATCGTAGTGCCCGCAACTGTACCATTCACACTAAACGTACCGACTGCAGCATACTTCACTGGATCAATCGCAGCCCATGTTACATTGACAGGAGACGTTGTCGTATCGTTATATGTCGCATTTACGGTATTCGGCAATACTGGCGCTACTCCAGGATTCGTCGTTACATTTACTGGAGCAAAACTAGTAATTGCTTTAGCGGTTACCGTTAATGTCAGTTTTGCTACAATATTTGTCCCAGTAACAGTACCATTAAGGGTAACTGTGCCTGCGGCAGCATATTGCTCCGGAGCTATGCTCCATACGACACTGACAGGTCCGGATGTACCGTTATCGTATTGCGCTGTTACCGTTTGCGGTAATACCGGCGCTACACCAGCGACTGTGGAACTGGTTGAATTTGCAATGGATGTAATCGTTCTTGGATAGACAGTCACATTTACTTTGGCCAATACGGAAGTGCCCGCCACATGACCCAGTATGGTGAATGTTCCCGGTGAGTTCAATAAATTCGGATCATAAGCATCCCATGTTACTTTAATGTTGATATTATCCATGGAACCATCGTTATAATAAGCTTCGATGATCGATGGCAGCACTAGCGGTTTGCCGGCTGTGATCGAAATATTCTCATCCTGAATGCTGTTAATCGTTACATCGTTTGTTACCCGTACAAAGACAGTAGCTTCAGCCTCAATATTGGTTCCGTCCACTGTACCTTTTACTGTAAAACTTCCGGGAGTTGCCACTTGACTTGGCGTTACGGCATCCCAGATTACACTTCCAGCGGCCGTCGAGCCATCTTCGAAAACTTTGGTCACGGTTGGCGGCAGGACAGGCAGCACATCATGCAGTGTGCTTACTTTTACAGGTTTAACACTTGATGTTGGCGTTGTGTAAACCTTCCATTCCAAAATCCCCGTCCACTGCGTTCCTCTTGTGATCGTCATGCGCAATTTTGTTGTCGTGATTGGCGAGAAGGTTGTTGTATTGTACTTATTGAGCGCAACGCCATTGCCAACTGCGTTCGGAACATCTACGTAATCTGTGCCGTTCCAATATTGCAGCTTACTATCAGTAGGTGCCAGAATACCGCCGTTATCTGTCCACCAATACACATCGGATTTCGAGATGTTCACCGGTGTTCCCCACGTGTATTCCACCCACTGTGTTTTAGGGCTGCTGTTCCAGTTTCCGTAAGCACCGCCTGTTTTATCGGTTGAGCTAGTCGGATCATAACCGTCATTGATCGCATTCAGATTTTCCCAAGTCGAAACAAAGGAAGTTGACGGCGTAGCCGTTAAGGCCACATTCACCGCATTCGGAAGAGGATCAACCGTAACTGCGATATCTACAATTGTAGACAATTCACCATCTGTAGCTGTGAGTGTTAACACATAGTTCCCTGGTCTGTTAAACGTAGCAATCGTATTGCCGGCTGCATCTTTGGTGAAGACCGCTTGGCCGCCTTGGACTCCGCTTTTCAGGGACCAACTGGTATCCAGCGTACCGAATGGCAGTCCGTCGTCCGACATATTTACCAGCAATTTCGCTTTTAAAGGAATTTTCGCTGTCGTATCCTGTTGAACAGTCACCACCGGTGGCGTATTGACAGCATCCGGAGCTTTCACGCCTGTATTGAATACTTGGAGTTCCTTCACGCCAACATTGGACCCAGGCTTAGGAGTCATCATAACTCTTATCTTCTGCGCAGTAATCGCAGGGAACTGGACATGATTATAGTTTGCCAGTGTTGGAGATTTGTATTGTTTAGGAACCGCTTTCCAAGACGAAGTTGATTCATCGTAGTATTGAACCGTATACATAGATGGTTCTCTGTAGAAAGTTTGCGGTTTATCATTGTAATAGTAGATCTTGATATCATCGAATGTTTTCGGTGATCCAAAGTCAGCTTGCAGCCAATCTTGCGCGTTTGTCGACCCTCTTGAACCCCAAATTGGCGGGTTCGCGGTGAAAGAACCGGAAGTAAAGAAGTTGCCACTTATTGTAAATCCTGTTTTAGCATTGGATGGTGATGTTTGAGGATGCGTATAAGAAGCTGTCATTGTTGAATTCAAAGCCAAGTTTGCAGCATTGCCAGTTTCCGGCGTTAAATCCACACCAGCCTTCTGGAACAAATCAGCAGCCCTGTTATACGTATTCAAATCAACTTCCATAGCACTTTTCATTTGCGTATTGCTGTTCTGTACGGCTACAGTTGCCCCGCTGCCGTCTAAGACCTTTACGACACCTGAAGCCGAATTCCATTCCAAATGAGCCAGCTTATCCGTTCTAAGAACTAGCGAACCATTCACATACATCGAATATCCTTCTTGAACATTCGGATAATACGTTTTCCCATCTCCTGGTTTATCCCAGACGATCGTGATGTCATTGCCATGATAACGGAGGTTGTTCACCGTAAAGTGATCCCAACCGATGTCAATCGGCCATAATTCAACCGTTGAATCTGTACGAGGCACAAGTCCGATAATATCCTCGATAACGGAATAATTGTAATTGCCAAGGATATTGTGGTGAATCCCGGATCTTCCGCCAATTTGCTTCGTCGTTGGGTTCCAGTTGTACCAATACTCATTGTTGTCCAAATAGTTAATATTGCCTTGATAAGCGGTTGACCATCCAAGCCAGTACATCAACTTCTTGTACATATCCGCTGTTATGTAAGGCTGGTTCGGATATTTCCTGAGCACTTCCGTAAAGAGTCTAATATTTCCTGAAGCATTCAAATTGGCAAAGTTATTGGAACCGCCAACCCCTGCCGCTACGGAAAGAGCTTTATCCTTCTGATTTGCCGTATAGAATGGGAATACAGGGAATTCATCTTTATCTGCCCAATAGCGGAGTGACTCCAAATACTTAGGATCGTCTTTAGGTACAAGTCCGTCCATTTGGAAGGCGTAGTAATTGTTAGCTTCCTTCCAAGGAATAAATGTATTTGTTAATAAGTCCTTCTGTAAAAACATTTTTGATGATTCGTCCCACATAATGGATAAGAAGTCCGTCTTCAGCTTATTTGCAAAAGCGAACATTTCATTGGCCTTCGCTGTATTGCCGACTAACTGGTAGGCTTTTGCGGAAGCCATGGCATTCCCATAAACGAAAGCGCTTTCAGTTCGGTTTTGATTGATGTTCCCTCTTTTTTCATAATAGTGAAAAGCATTGCCATCCGCATCGTTCCCTGTCAGGGAGCCCCAATCATAATTAATGACGCCGTCTTTGTTCGTATCAAACCGATCTAGTTGACCTTTCGCATCTTTCTCAGCATACCGCGCTAAGTTATTCAAAATTTTCGGCTGACCGCCATGGACTTCATACGTTTGGAAAGCGGAATCCCCAATGTATTGGGAATAGCTGTTATTCCAGTTGGACGGTTTCCCCGGATTATCTGTAAACAGACTGTCCCTCGAAGTTTCGCCGGCTGACACCCAATCGCCATACGAATATATCGGGCTTCTGAAATATTTGAGATCCTGCATATGCATTGGTTGCGTCAATACGATGGCATTATTATAGCCTAAAGCTCCTTCTACAGAGATCGGGAACTGGTAATCATTCCCTGGAATGTTGGCATCGAGGAAGTTAAACCGGCTTAACCACCATCTGTAATAAATAATCTTCTTAATATTTTCGTCCGCAACATCCATATATGGAACGTTGTCTGCCCACCATTTGTTATACTCGCGCATCTGAGTTAGGTAAGCGGTATTGGCATCATAGTCTTTATAGCGGTTGTAATCGACGAGCGAATCCGGTATTTCATTCGTAATGAAACCCATTTGGAATTTAAGCGTAATCTTTTGATTTGGCGCCAAAGTGATGGACCTGGTTAAAATGCCATTGCTGGCTTTCATTCCTGTTCCACTGAACCGTGGATACACTTTGGTCAAATTATTTCTCACATCAAACGTACCTGTAAGCTCAGTGCCATCTTCTGAAGCTGTTTTGGCAAATGGAGAATCTGCCGTTAGGTCGAATGTTTTGGACGTTGTCCCTGTATTCGTAATCGTTACATTGTCGATAGCGACGTTGTTGTCTGTGATGAATTTGGTTTCTTCCAGCGTGTAACCGGTCGCATTATAGAACGCTGACCAATAACTTGGCGTTTGAATTCTTTTCGTCGCATCCTGCGTGAAGGTCACGCCGGGAATCTGAATGGAGTAACCCTTTTGATTCAGCAAATCAAAATAAGCGATATTGTTGCCAAAACCGATGACTGTGGCAGCGTTCGTATACATATACAAAGCTTTGCCCCGTGACATCAAATAGGTTCCTGTAGGATCATTCCCTTTCCTGGTAAGGATGCGATCCATCCAGTACGAAGTGCCTCCTGCTGCAAGATCGGCTTGATACATATCCATCATCATGCTTCTGCCGGCATCGAAAGTGGCCGGTTCAGGCGGGACCACCACATTCCCGGCTGTATTCGTGAACACAGGCATCCCAGGATCATTATTGTGCACAAAATTAGGATCTGCTGCAAAAACAGTTGTGCTAAATCCTGACACTAACGAGAACACCAAAGTTGTCGTCAAAATTTTCCTGCCAATTGATTTTTTGAACTTACTCATTTGTTACCTCCTATTGAGTGCTGAGTTATCTGGCCATTTCTTACCCCTTATTAAATGCTGCGCTATGAACATCTTCCTAGCGGAATGAACCGCCTGTTGCAGATACAGGGAACATTCCGCTAATTTTGACCACCCCCTTAAGGTAGTTAAATGGCTATCAACCGGCACAAGGCAATAACGATTACCCTTTTACGCCTGTCATCGCGATGCCTTCTACCAAGTGTTTTTGCGCAATGAGGAATAAGACTAAGGACGGCAGTACAACGACGCTTGTCGCTGCCATCATATAATTCCACTGCGCAGAGTACGTACCTTGGAACAAAGTCAATCCAAGCATTAACGTGTAGTTTTTCTCTGATGTTATAAAAACGAGCGGGCCCAAATAATCGTTCCAACTCGCAAGAAACGTTAACAAACCGACTACAATCATTGATTGTTTGCCAATCGGTAAAATAATTTTCCAATAGGTTAACAAATGGCCCGCTCCATCAATCTTCGCCGCTTCATCCATCTCTTTTGGAATCGACATAAAAAATTGTCGAAGCAAGAAGATGTTAAACACGCCGCCGCCAAACCATGCAGGTGCTATTAACGGTACGAATGTGTCCGTTAGATTTAACATTTTCCAACCGATGAAATGTGGAATCATAACAACGAAGAACGGCAGCATCAATCCGGTTAAAATCACTCCAAAAACACGGTCTCTGCCCATCCAGTTAATTCTGGAAAAACTATATGCACAGAGCGAACTGCTTAATAACACACCGACAATGGATAATCCTGTAACAATCGTGCTATTGAGAAAATATTGAGGGAACGGGTGGCTGCTGAGAGCCGTTTTGAAATTCTCCCAATACATCGAACTTGGAAAAAAGATCGGAGGATTTTTAAAAACCTCCCCCATATCAACGACTGCCGTTCTTACCATCCAATAGAAGGGAAAGAGGCAAATCACACTGCCGATGATTAAGATCCCGTAAACAAAAGCTAACTTTAGTGTCTGCTTTTTTTTCATTTGCGGTCTTCCTGCCCTTCGTAGTACACAAGCGATTTTGAAAATTTAAAGAAAATCCAAGTGAACAATAATATGATCAAAAACAGGAGAACTGCGCTCGCGCTTGAAGTTCCGAAGTTAGAGAATTGAAACCCTTCTCTAAATAAGTACAGCACATATAAATAGCTTGCTTTATTCGGTCCTCCTTGTGTCATGACATACGGTTGGACGAATGTTTGAAATGCGTTAATGAACCCGATTACCGTATTGAAAAATATGATGGAAGAGCTCATCGGAACTGTAATGTAAAACAACTTTTGAATACTGTTTCCACCATCCACTTCCAAGGCTTCATAAAGATGAGAAGGGATATTCTGAAGACCGGCTAGAAAAATAACGATCATGTTGCCTGTAGTCCATAAGCTGACTAGGATTAATGTAGGGATAACGGTGGCGTCCGAAGACAGCCACAAGGAAGTTGGCAAATGTAACGTGTTAAGTACATAGTTGACAATACCGAAATTCGGCTGCAATAACCAAAGCCAAATGATAGAGGATGCCGCGAGCGGAATAATAACAGGCAAATAAAAAATGGCACGAAAAATGGTTCGTCCTCTTATTTTCATGTTTAACAAAATGGCAATGAAAAATGAGAATACAATGCCGGCCGGCACACTGACCATAACATAATAAAAGGTAGCCTTGACTGCCGGATAATAGAAAGCATCTTTGCCTGAAAGTAAATGCATGTAATTATCGAACCCGACCCATTTGGGAGCAGATACAATATTATACTTCGTAAAACTGAGGTAAACCGTGTACAATATTGGCCCAATTACAAATATGAGAAATCCTAAAAGGACAGGTGAAGCGAACAAAAGTCCGCTTATCAGTTCACGTACAGCTCGTTTCTTGACCATTTTTGTTGATGAGGTAATGACTTGATTTTGTTCAACACCAATCTCCATCGCGATCTCTCCTGCACTCATTTATCTGATTAGCCGACAACACCAGATTTGCCGGCTAATCATGTATCTCACGCTTTGCTATCCGTTAACGTTGATTAGTTAGAACCAAATCTGCCCTTAATCTCCGGTTGAACTTTCGGGGCAAGATCTTTCAGCGCTTTTTCTGCGGTTGATTTACCCAACCAAACCGGATCAAGTGCCGAGAACGTCATATCCGTCACTTTACCGAAGTTCATCAAATAATAACCAGGACTTGCCACGCCATTATTCAATAAGTTGTTCATAAATGCATCTTTGAAACCTTCCGGATGCGCAGGATTATTTTCAGCCCATTGTGAAACCAATGCAGGATCCGTGTACCATTTTTTCATCGTTGGCATCCACAAACCGTCTTTATACAAATCAATGGCACCCGCTGGATCCGCTAAAAATTTGGTCAGCATCCATGTTTCTTCCAAATGTTTGGTGGATTTATAAATGACGCTGGCACCGCTAATTCCCATGGCAATGCTTTGTTTCATCTTCGGCAATGCGCCAATGCCATAGTTGACTTTTGCTGCTCCAAGATCAAGGTTAATCCATTGTCCATGCATGCTCATCGCTACAATTTTGGATTGCAGGGCAACAGCCTGGGATGGAATCGATTTCATTTGCGTAGGTGACGGAGCAACATGATATTTAGTAATTAAATCAGCGAGTCTTTGAACAGCTTCAACCGCTTCCGGTTGGTCGAGCGCGAATGTTTTCCCGTCTTTCGAAATGATATCGCCGCCATTATTGACGACTTGAGCCATAATCGGTCCCCACCAGCTTTCGAAGGAAACGCCGAATTGTTTGATGTTATTCGCGTCAAAATTCGGGTCAGCCGCATTTTTGCCATTTTTATCAAGTGTTAATTTCTGAGCTGCAGCGACAAATTGATCCCAAGTCCACGCATTTTCAGCTTTTGCTGGAGGTACGTCCACTTTTGCCTCGGCAAACAAATCTTTATTGTAGAAAATGGCAAACGACTCTGCTGCCGTACTTATCGCATACGTATAATTAGGTTTTGTGCCGTTGAACCATATGTAATCGAGGAAATCTGATTTTTTTAATTCTTTATCCGTTGCAAACAGATCGTTGATGTTAACAAACTTCTCTTCATTTTGCCACGCTTCCCCTAATTCCGAGTGCATATAACCGGCATCCGGTGCTTCATTACCAGCTACCATAGCCGTAATTTTCGCATCATAATCCGATTCCGGAATGAACACAGGATCAACAGTAATCCATGGGTATTTCTGTGTAAATTTTTTCGTTGCATTCTCGATCGCCGTCTTTTCTTGAGGACTGCCCCAATAGGTGTACTTTAATTTGACGGGGTCTTTCTTCGCCTCAGGCGACGCTGCCGCTTCTTTGCTTGCTTGAGGCAAAGTTGTTGCCGCTGGTGATGGTGATGTCGGCGCCTCTTTGGTACTGGTTGTACAGCCTGTGAGAGTAATCATGGATGCGAATAAAACAACGAGAGAGCGTTTCATCATTCTTTTTTTCTGTTGCAATTTGTTTTCCTCCCTTATCACTCTAAGTTCTTCATAAGGTTTCACTTATGTAATTACAATATATCGAATGCGCTTACATCTTGATATTCGAAAGTTTTTGGTTTAGTGGATTATTCTTATATTTTCATCAGAAATGTCTCTACACTAAAAAATATCCACATCGCTCTCAAAAATGCGATAAGGAAACACAATATGAACGCTCATGCCAACGCCAACTTGCGAGTCAAAAGAGATACCGTACTCCTGACCAAACAAAAGCTTTATACGTTTATCAATATTGCTCATCCCTACACGCTCCGAATCGTTCTCCATCATCTTTTTCATTTGTGCGCTACTAATTCCCTTTCCGTTATCCTGCACAGTAAAATGCACGGTCGTTTCATTTTTCCTGCCGATAATTCGGATCATCCCGCCTTTTTCCAGTGAGTCAAATCCGTGAATAATTGAATTTTCGATAATCGGCTGAAGAAAAAGCTTAGGTACCGTACAATTATTTAAGTCTGGGTCCATATCATAGTGAACGCCAAATATGCCCTCATAGCGAGTGCTCATAATATGCAAATAACCTTTCAACCATTTCATATCTTCTAAAAGGGAGACGACTTCTTTTTTATTATGCACGGTATATTCCAGCATCGTGGATAAACTAATAATCATCCGGCTAATGTCATCCTGATTTTTGTCTATCGCCATCCAGTTGATAATATTTAACGTATTGTAAAGAAAATGAGGATTGAGCTGCAGGTTCAAGGCCATAATTTCCGCCTCTTTTTCCCGCAATTTCACCTCATAATTCTCAGTAATCAATTGTTGTATTTTTTCATTCATTTGATTAAATTTACTGAAGAGAAATCCGAACTCTTTATCCGAAAGTTCCGGCATTTTGGTTGTAAACTTCCCAAAGCCAATCAAGTGAGTAGCAACCAACAATTTCTTGATCGGATTCGTTAACCATCCGGATAGCAGATAGGCGATAATAATCGATAAAACCATTAGAAATATGCTTAGATACAATGTATACGTCCGTAAATTCGACAAATTCACAATTAATTGGTCATACGGCACGAAGGCAGCCGTAATCCAGCCGGTTGTTTGCATCCGGTCAAAACAGACCAGCATTTTTTTCCCACCAACCATGCTGATCAGCGAACCGCTATTTTGCAATGCGGCGTCTTTGAACCACTTTGAATCTATGTACGATTTGATATGATTGGATTGCGATGGCGAGATGACTCTTCCTTCCCTAGACAGCACATAGGTATATGCCCCTGTAACAGGAAGACTGTCGGCAAACACACTATGAAACAAGTCAGCCTTCACATTTATTAAAAGGACAGGTCTTTCAATGCTTTCTTCCATATAATGGATGGAACCATTTTGGAAATACGTGCTGTTAATCGTACGGGCAGCAGCAAACAAACTGTATTCGTCGTTCTTCAATATTTCCCCGCTTTTCACGATTTCGGACACTTCGTAATTGGGTATCCAAACGAGTCCGCCCTGTGACAGCTTTGCTTTATTGTAAATACTGGAATCAAGCACTTTTTCTTGTGAAATGGAAACATTGGTACTTCCGAAAGTGAAATAACTTGTTAATAGATTTGCGGAATAAATATCCCCGTTCTCAATAAAATATTGATTTAAAATATCCTTAATTCGCTTATCGCTTTGGATTAATTGAATGTCATCCTCTTTTTTCATAGCCTTCAAGAGTGAATACAATTCGACATTGGAAATCGTGGATAATGTACTTTCTTGTAATTTGTAAAGCTTATTATCAATGATTTGATTATCTTTTTTGACAATTTCATAGATATGTTTACTTGCATTTTCCAGAATGATTTGAGAACTTGTGCTGTAAAATTTTAAACCGATCACGATTGATGGAACCGTAATAAGCAGAATATAGGAAATCGTTAATTTATCCCTGAACCTGAGCTTATTCATGAATCTGCCTAAGAATTTAACGCTTGGCCTCACTGTGCATCAACTCGCTTTATGATTTATTCACACTGGACATGTTCAAAGCAATTCTTCGGTATTCCTCCGGTGTTACGCCGAATTCCTTTTTAAATACCCGATTGAAATATTTGGTATCTTTAAATCCGATTCTTTTGGATATTTCATAAATTTTGAAATCCGATTCTTCCAGAAACTCCTTACCTTTTCTTAATCGTGTCCGAAGCAAGTATTGGCTGAACGAAATTCCCGTGTTAACTTTGAAATAATGACTAAAATAACTCGTATTAAAATAAAACTTGCTCGCCACTGACTCCAAAAACAGATCTTCTGCGTAATTTTCCTCAATATATTGCAAACATGTCTTGATGATCATTTCTTTTTTCCAATTTCTAGTATTTAAAATATTATCGATCATTTCGTTTAACAGCTCGCTTACGGTATTTCGCATGCTTGAAAAGAAAGAACTTTTTTTCATCGTATCTTCGAATTTTTTTAATAGCTCTTTGTAATAATCTTCTAGCATCACATCTTTAAAATGATGAATCAGGTGCAAGATCATGCGCAGCATAAACTCTTTAAAAGCATCAGGCAATGGAAGCCCCTTGCTAATCTGTTTGTCGAAAATTGCATGAATCAAGCGAACGGCTTTCTCTTTATCCGATTCTCGAACAGCATCTTGCAGTTCTTCCTCTTCCCGATATTTCGTAAGAACACGATCGCTTGCTGCCGGGATAATATCTTCCAGTGAAATAATAATAGCGCTTCCAAGGAAAAACTGATAAGATAATGCTTTTTTGGCATCTTCAAATGACTGATTGATTTGTTTTAAGACGTCCTCACATTCGCTTCCGAGCGCCATCGTCAATTCCAAATCGCATTTTTTCATACTTCGGATGCATGCTTGCATGTTATCGAGAGTTTCTGTTGAACGAATATCGACTGTATGGGTTGAGACTACCGTAACAAGAATGGTTCTTTTATCCTCTAAAAAAAAGGAAACCGACCGGGATAAAGGCCCCAGGGATTGTTCCACTTTTTCCTTAACCATTTGTCTCGTCTGGGATTCATCGGTCCTTGAGCTTGATTTAGCAGCATTGATTTCAGTCAGCAAAACGGTGCCTTTTCCGATAATAGAAGGAAGCAGCTTCTCCACCTCAGCTAAACGGTTTCCCTCCAAATGTCCTGCTATCCATTGATTCATCAAGTGATCGTTGTAAATGGGGAGCGTTTGATTCAGCTTAGTGATTGTGTATTGATTTTCTTGCAGTTGGGTTTGATTCGCCAGCATCGCTTTTTCGATCTTATCCAAGGTATGATCCATGGTTGTAACATCCACAGGTTTGAGCAAATATTCACATACACCTAGACTTATAGCCTTTTGGGCGTATTCAAATTGTCTGTAGCCGCTAAGAATAACGAGAATTGGCGGTTTATCATAAGATTCAAGTCGTTCAAGAAGCTGTAACCCATCCATTTGGGGCATGCGGATATCGCTAAAAACAATGTCGATTCGATTGTCTGCCATAATCGTAAGCGCATCGTTCCCGTTTTTGGCTTTAAACACTTGATAATTCGGTTTTAATTTACTGATCAGGTTCGCAAGTCCATCCCTATGCCTGGGTTCATCATCTACAATTAAAAGATTGTACATTGAACTACCCCCCTTTATTTATTTAATCCCATAGGAAATCTCTAAAATAAGGCCCACAAGCAACAATTTCACCAAAAAGGCGACACTTCCTGCTAATAAATTTTCTTTCGACAAAGGTTCCTTTGATTATTCAAAAAGTTACAAAAAACTGTTTTTATAGTGTTCGTATAAACCCATTAGGAGAGTATTATTTGTAAATATATGTAAAAGAAAAAACCTCTCCAACGTGGAGAGGTTCAATTCAAAAGAGAAAGATTTTATGTGGTTAAGCCATTAATTTTAAACCAACTGCAGCGCCCAATACCATCATGATGAACATAATTCGTTTCCAATCCTTGGATTCGCCATAGAACAGCATCCCCACAATGGCTCCGCCCACCGTGCCGATCCCTGTCCAAACCGCGTAAGAAGTACCCATCGGCAAGCTTTTCATCGCCAGGCTCAAGAGCCCGAAACTCATAATGATGCCTACGATAAATATACTGAACGAACGGAAGTTTTTTGCCTTATTAATTTGATTCATACCCACAACGCCTACGACTTCAAAGATCCCGGCAAACATGAGAAAAATCCAACCCATCAGACTGCAGCTCCCTTCGTATTATGCTCTTTCGTCACGAATTTTAATCCAAAAACGCCGGATAAAAGAAGAAGAATGAGGCATACTTTAAGAATCCTGAACGGTTCTCCGAACAGCAGCATTTCCACTAATACAGTGCCTGCTGTCCCCATGCCGGTAAAGACGGCGTACACGGTCCCCACAGGCAGTTTGGTCGATGCACTAATTACCAGATGAAATGAAATATACATCGCAATGATTGTGCCTATCCACATCCATGCCGTACTCGAATGTTTTAAACCTGTGACCCACAAAACTTCAAAAAAAGCGCCAATAAATATATAAACCCAATTACGATTCATGTGTATGGTCCTCCTGCTGATTTACTTTTTGATGCCGCGCCAATAGATGAACCAGGAAGCCTCAATCCTTTTGAGTGATCGTTCAGCTCCGCCGAACAGCAATTCTACAAACATGCCGTCGAGCACAGCGAGAAAAGCAATTGTCGCTATATCACTTTTAACTTCAGGACTAATGTTCCCTGCTTCAATCGCTTGATCGAAGACCGGAATTAACATGGCTTCCAGCGTATCTAAATAACGATAACCTTCTTTGACAATGATGTCATAGAGATGCGAAGGCGGGAAAAAGGCCACCCGCAAGAAAAACTTGGTGTTATCATCTTTTTCGTAGCAATCCTGATATTGGATAAGAAAGTCATAAAGAAGCTGATCAATGGCTAGATCTTTATAGCGATCAAAATAATCTACAGCAAACCTTAATTCTTTATCCAGCGCATCGCCGAGCAGAGCAAGGAAAAGTTCATCTTTCCCTTTGAAATGCGTATATATGGACTGCTTCTTAATACCGACTTCAGCTGCGATATCCGCCAGCGACGCACCTTCATATCCGTTCTTGGCAAACTGTCTCAAGGCAACCTCTTTAATTCTCGTTGCGGTCATGTTCATCATCCTTCCGAACGTTCGTCAGGATGATTGTATCACGTTCTCGCGCCTAGAGCAACTGATCGCAAACAAAAAAACAACCCTCTCTCGTCCTCAGACGGAAAAGGTTGTTTTGGCTTTACTTTCTCGAATATGCAAATTACACAAACATTTCGTACAATCCTATGCAAATTAAAAGAACGCCGCCAAGCAAATTGAACCATTTGCCAATCAACGTCTTCGCAATTTGCTGTCCGGCACGTACGCCAATATCGACGGTCAGCAGGGAAAACAAACCAATGAATAACGTCGTCATGATCGGAGATAGTCCCGTCACCCCGGCTCCAAAACCTCCAACAACACAGTTAAGCGCTAGCGCAACTCCAAGTGTCAGCGACTCTTTCCATGAAATCACTTTATTATTGTCTTTGTCAGCTTTATTAGGACTATGAATGTATGAGGTAATCCCATTTTCATTTTGAATTTTAGAGTTGCTTTTATAATCGGATATAACGGCATAAATCCCAATAAGGATGATTAAAGCTCCTCCGCCCCAGTTTGCATAATTGCTTGGAACATATTGTGAAATCACCATACCTAAAGTGATGGACAGATAAGCAGCAATCATTGAAAGAATGGCAATAACTAAGTTTGAAATAAAGGGAACACGCGTAGATCGTGCGCCAAATGAAACGCCGATACCCAAATTATCCAAATTCGCCGCAAGCGCAATTCCGATCATTGAAATCCAGTGCATATCACTACCTCCTCCGTATCTAGATGATAAGATATGCACACTGAGCCCAAAAGTTTCGTTCTTCGTTCTCCTCCTTTAACGGCTTTCCAGATAAACTTTGTCACCGACATGAATCTTCCCCGTTCTTTTCACGGAGGCGTAGACACCGAATTTTAAATCAGCTTCTTCGTTTACTTTTTTCAAAAGAGACACGTCACGTTCAAGCGTATTAGGATCGATAGTAATCAGCGAACAGCGTTCACACGGCGAGTCGACTTGAAACTCTGCGTCGCCAACTGTCAATCGCTTGCCTATCCAGTCTTTTTCGTGGATGTTGTCGTCATTTAATGCGACTATGAAGTTTGCTCTGAAACGAAGTGGATCTAACTGTTTCCCCCAAATCGCCTCCATTTTTCGTAAACTTCCATCTGTGATAATCAAGACTGAAGCACTATCGACTGACATCAAATCCGGGTTTTCGGGGTTAGGCGCTTTATAGCTTGCCATAGAGATTTCTTTTTTGGAGTATGTTTGAATTTCCGCTAACAGCTCCTCATTCCAGCCCAAGGTTCGTCCATCCGGAGTTAGAACATTGATTCTATCGTCGACAAGTGTTGCCTTGTAAGTGAGCATCTTAGGTATCGCTCTGGCTGTGAAAAAGCTATCCCAACCTTTCTTTGTCCCATCAAAAAAAGCACAAAAACGGTCCCCGTATAAGCCATACGACTCAATCGTAACAGCTTTCAAATCTTCTCCCGCAAAAGATTTAACAGGAAACCGATGAATTGTTTTTATTTCACCAATAAGTTCTGTCATCGTTTGACCCCATCTCCTTCTTACATACCTTACCAAACTTTTGCTCTCTTATTAATTTACCCGGGATTGCGGAGAAAGTAAAACAGGAGCGCTCAGCGAAATTGTTTCGCCAAACGATCCTGTTTATTCTTCATTTATTCTAAAATTTTGCTGGCAACGGCCGCTAGATCGTTAATGTCGATGCTTCCATTATGATCCAGGTCGTACTGTTTCACTTGCTCCCAATCCGGACTTGAAGAATCTTTGCCGTAGTGGGCTGCGATAATGGCAAGATCCCCTATGCTAACTTTGCCATCATTGTTGAAATCCCCTGGGATGCCTGGAGCTGCCGGTGTTACTTCAACACTCAACGAAGAAGGAACTGCACTTGTTTCAGCACCGTGCTCATCGCCCATCGTTGCATCAACAACTGATATTACAGCGTTCACAGTCTGCTGAGTATCTTTAGATTTAAAAGTCATCTCCAGCACCTGTGCATGTCCGGTTACGGCGTGCTCAGGTCCTTCGCTGGCAACGATAAACCGCAATTTGCCAGGCGTTTGATTTACACTTGCAACTACATCAACACCAGGAATCAATGATTTCGCTGACACGAAATCGAAGGCACCCTCATCGAAGCTCAAAGAAATATCCTGCGCGAACACGTTCTGTGTCAGGCCGCTTAACTCAAAGCGGACAGCGAACTCCTTGCCTGCTTGAACAACGCTTTCTCCGGTTAAATGCGTTGCGGCATTGTCCTCCCCAGCTTCAGACAGCGTTTTGATCGTGCCTGTGAATTTGTTCTCATCCGCTTGTTTCGAAAGCGTATTCCCATAAGAGTTATAAATATTTAAGTCCGAAGCAAAAGCGGCTTCAATGGGGTAGGAACCTGCAGCAAGCTCAGGAAACGAGCCTTCAAAGACGAATTCGGTACCTGCCGAACTTTGGCTCACTAATTGGAAATTAACATTTTTGCCTCCGATTGTTCCTGTCAAAGCTCTGTTCCCGCTCAGCATAACGTAGCTGTTGAATACGGTTTTTATTCTCAGCTTATCGCCTGATGCATAGCCGTTTGGCTTTAATGCTTCAAGGGCGATGGACGAAAGCTTTGGCGCAGGATTGGTAGCTTGGCGCTGCCATTTCAAATATTCGACATTGAATTTGATATAGCTCATGTTCGTATTGTCCGTTCCCTCGTAGAAAAGCCCTATCTCACCATTCGATAAGTTAGCAAGGCTGGAATACGCATAGGTACCGTCTTTAACCAATTGCGAATATTTCCAATCGAACGTATAGCGTGTTCTTCCATTTGGGTATGTTCCGTTTTCATTGATTAGCCCAACGCGGACTGTACCGTTAATGCGGCTGGACGAATTGCCGGGAGAGGCGAAAATAACGGCGTCTTTGCCATCAATCTTGCCGTTGTAGCGAATGGCCGTCATTTGACAATATGCGGCAATAAGCGCATTTTCCGTAACGACTGTCGCATCCCAGGTTTCGCCGCCATCGAAGCTCGTCGCTATTTGGGCATAGCCGGAGTAATTTCGAATGAATAGCTTAAGCTGCCCGTCCGGCATTTCGACAACTTGCGATTCCGTCAGCTCATGGGCTGAATTCGTAAAATCTTTCTCATGAATGATGACGCCGCCGCCAACATCGCGTCCTTCATTCGGAGATTTGCCGCGATGCCAAGTTTGGCCATGATCATCGCTGTAAATGACTGCGCTTGCCTGTTTGTTGTTATCGTTCAAGAAATAAACGGGAAATACGAGTCTGTCTTTATGAATTCCTTGCGTTAACTGAATGCCCGATCCAGGGCCCGTACCAAGGAAAATCATCCACTCTTCTTTCGTCTCGCCGTTCAAATCGATGGGACCGGTCCACGTCGCCCCCTCATCATCGCTGTAGTACAGCTCAAGATATGAGGTTTTATAAGCTTTCAACGGTGAGTTTTGGCCAAAAACATTATCGATTTTAACTCCGTTCAAATACAGATTCCGTTTCATATCAACCGTATAGTTGGTTACCGCTCCAGCGGCATCGTAGACCTTGCCTTCTTCTCTTATCGTATATTCCTTAGCGGAAGAGTCGGTAAGGAACATATATGATTTGCCATTTATTGTTTTAAATCCGGTGCCTTTATAAGCATTAGTGCCAAATCCGCCCCCAAGCCCTCCGCCATGAGGGAAGCCGTCAACGAGCGAAAATATTCTCCCTGTGCTTTGGTCCTGCATGAGCGACATATCGATATTCGATGCTTGATTGGGATAATCGTTGACGACGATTCCGTTCGTTTCCCACGTTGTGCCTTGATCGAAGCTTCTTCTTACGACAGCGTCAATATTGTTGGGAGAATCTGCCGCGCTGGCATTTCGGCGGTCGATGCCCGCAATCAATGTTCCTTTCTTCGTTTGAAGCAGCGCGGGAATCCGGTAGTAGCTGGAATTCATGAAACCGGGAGTGAATACGTTGAGTGGCGCCGTTATTTTCGCACCATCCGGAATTGGATTAACGATGGGCACCGTATTGGTGACCCCGGTTATACTGACCAACTCTTGATCGGCAAGAGGTTTGCTGTACACTTCAGCAAAGTCAATATCCCCAGTAAAAGGGTATTGGTTGGAGCCGGCCGGTCTTTCCGTAAGTCCTAATTTTGCGCTGTTCGGAGCATAGATATTGTTCAGAAATTTGCGGGCAGACGTTGTATCCTGTTTGACCATTACGCCATCCAGGAAGTATTTGTATCCTTTGGCTTTATCCATGACCATTGCCACGGTATGAACTTCATTTTCCTTAAGAACGAGAGCATCTGTTTTGACATGCGTGTTGACTTGCGTTTGTCCAGGCTCTGCATAGCGGTTCTCGCTGCCGATGGCGGTTGGCGAAATATAGAGATGGAAATGTCCATTAGCCGTCGTATTGTTGCTCAGCGAGAACAAAGACATAATGCTTGATCCTGGCGTATAGCGAAATCTTACAATGATCGTTCCTTCGTCCAATACCTTCAGCGCGTCTACTTTATCGTTCAAATTGGTTGAGCTGCCGCTGGCGATATGTTGATTATCCATTCTAAGAACCAAACTTGGATCCGCAGCCGCTGCCACAGTCGCCTCGCTGGCCATCATATTGGCGGGAAGCAAAAAAAGCAGCATTGTCACAATAAGAAATAGAGTCCATTTTCTCAAGCGATACATCTCCTCTGTCATTAGTTAATCGCCAATGATATTGGCTGCGAAAACGAGATCTGCGATGTCGATAGTTCTATTACCGTCAGAATCGTACTTTCGCATTTTTGATACACTCTGTATCTACACAAACAAATCTGTCCCTCCCCCTTCCACATATTTTATTGTAAAACTTATATTCTCACTTCGATATCCCTTACATTTTACTTTGTATAGTCGTAACTTGACTTCTTTCCAAACGCCAAAAGTCCCCCCGGCCCACTCGGCTGGAGGGATTGCTCTTTCCTAGGGCATATAAGTTACACCTTCTGAGTAGGAATTGTTAGCATTCCAGATGAGGTATTCATGCACATTGGCATCTTTTAAGGCTCTAATTTGGGCGTCTACCTCTGCCTTCCCATATGGAATATAATTGCCGGCGCCTAACCAGCTTGCGGTAAAATCTTGAATCCATGGACGTGATATCGGAGGCGTCTGGAGGAGAGCAAACTTTTCTTTTTCCGCTTTCATGTATGCCGTAACAAGCTGATATGGCTCTTTATCCGGCTTAGCAATCCCGAAATAACCATTGGACCAGTGACTTGGATAAATCATAGACGAAATGACATCAACCGAACTGGCAATACGGTTAAAATTCTGGCCGATACCCGGAGCTTCCGGCAATGTAGCAGAATATCCGAAGATATCAACGGAAACATGCACACCATACGGTTTTAATTGTTCTTTGGCATAAGCCACAAAATCGCTGACAGCATCAACACGAAGCTGTGTCATGCGCGCTTTATCGCTGAAATCCGGCGCTTGAGGCGCTGCTTTTTTTAAACTGGACACACTTTTTTGCGCTTCCTCCATCGTTTTTTTATTTTCGTCGGTTTGCGTTGAATTGTAAGTAGTAGTAGCATCCGTCACTTTTATCTGTAAGGCAGACAATTCGTCTTGATATTTCTTAGAAGCTTCGATATAGGCATTTTCTTCTTGTATAAATTTCGCAGGTTTTCTATCTTTGTAATCCCCCATGGAATACTTCAAAACTTGGTCCCTGCTTTCAAAACCTTCCGGAAATCGAACATAGTCGAACTGGATTTCTTTAAATCCTAGTTCTGCAGCTAGTTTGGCTGCTTCTACGTTATGATCCCATGATTCCTTAAGGAACGGGTTGATAAACCCGTCACCGTTCGCATTGCGCCAAGTGCTGCTGCCATCAATAAATGAAAGATCAGGACGTTTTTTCGCCAACACCGTATCTTTAAACGAAACAATTCGAGCGATCGGATAAATGTTATGCTGCTCAAGTGTTTTCATAAGCGATTGCGGATCTTTGATATAAGGCTGACCAAATTCAGCAAGTTTTCCCTCCGGCTTAAATGTGAGGTAACCGTCATCATCCTTGATATCAATCACCATGGCATTGAGGTCGGTTTGATCAACAAGTGAAAGCAGCTTCGCCATTCGTTGGCCGCCGGCTGACCAGCCGGTTACATAAATCCCGCGTACGGCATCCGGATAGCTGAAGTGTACCGGAGGATCGAATGCGGGCGTGATACTTGGCAGAGGTGAAGGTGAAGGTGTAGCTACAATTGGTGAGACGGAGGGTGATGGGGTGGTTGTCATCTCTGGCACAGCGGCAGTTGGTTGTACGGACGGGTCTGGCGTGTTCAAAGCGACATTGGCTGACGTACAGGCTGACAACGAGAGTATGAAAATAAGCAACATACATATACGGCCGTTTTTATTCACGCTGTTCTCCCCTTTTCCCAAATAACTCATCATTTCTATGCCTTAGTAACTGGAATATTCGTGAAGGGAATAAACTATGCTGGCAAAACTTATTTTATTTCGTTATTCCATCCATTTTCCAAATAATGTATAATAGTTTCGAAAGGGTGATCAAGTATTGATAGTTAAAATGAGGCAAGAAACTTTCGAAGCATTAGCGGATGGAGCAATCGAGGTGGCTTGTGTAGATCCGATCATTAAAGCTTATAAGGACATTCTGACGCGAGGCGGTGACTTCAAATCAGGTCTTTTCAAGGAGCTTTCGCGGGGACAACAAGCATTGTTCGTATTTCGGGCCTATTACAATCACGCACTGAAATCTGTTGCCGACTTTTACTGGTGGAGTGCCTATTTTATTGCACAACCAGAGCGATGGGCAGGGCTCAAAAACGGATTGCATTTCTTCGGCGATCATGCAGCGTTACATGTATTAGAAAGTATGGAAAAGATTCTTCATCAAAGAAATCACGCCATGTGCTTAGAGAATTTCAAGGTATCGTTCAATGATTTGAACAATGACCCGGAATTGATGACTTCTATAACTCCGTTGTATGATGACCTTTGCCAAACCTCATTGAAAACACATCAAATCATCGGTTCATTTATTCGGAACAATCCACATGATTTTGTTCATATTGAAATGGATTAAGGCCGTATTATCGTAAAAAAAGACCGCTCAAGCCATATGGCCTGATGCGGTCTTTTTGCCGACCCATCTTAGAAGCGTTTTGCAACTTCTTTCGCATTTGCAATTGCGTTCGCTTTAATTTCTTGGGCTTTAGCTGGCATAGCGGCCATACCTTCAACAAAAATGCCTTCGAAGCTAGGTACGCCAGTGAATTGCATAACTTTTTTCAAGTAGCTGTGTCCGCTCTCGAAGCCTGCAGCAGGACCTTCGGAGTATACGCCGCCGGACGCTTGAATGTGGAGCGCTTTTTTGGTTGTAAGCAAGCCTACAGGACCTTGCTCTGTGTATTTGAACGTTTTGCCGGCTGAGCAAATCGCATCAATGTATGCTTTCATAACTGGCGGGAACGAGAAGTTCCACATTGGAGAAACGTATACATACTTGTCAGCGGCAACGTATTGGTCAACAATTTCACCCAGACGGGCAACTTTTGCCTGCTCATCAGCTGTTAGCGTGCTGAAATCAGCGCCGGATTGCAGTTTTCCCCAACCGCTGAATACATCGGCATCAATTTGCGGAATGTTCAATTTGAATAAATCAAGATGGATAACTTCGTCACCAGGATTTGCTTCGCGATATGCATCGACGAATTCTTTGCCGACCGCTAAGCTGTATGAAGTTTGGTGGTCATTAGGATTTGCAGTAATATAAAGTACAGTTGCCATGATCTCACTCTCACATTCTGTAATTTTATTTGTTACAATTTTTATTATAACTTATTTTTAATAAGTTGCAAGCTAAAAGTAATTAATCTACTTTTCAGATAATTATAAACCAATAGTAAGTGACGATAAAAAGACCCAGCCTTCGGCTGGGTCCTTGTCTAGACTCGTATGTTGGAGCGTCACTACTGACTCAAAACCTTTTGCGCTATCATCGCAAGGTCTACAATATCCACCTTGCCATCGCCATTCAAGTCGGCTGTTCTTGCAACGTTCCAGTCCGGACTGCTGCTGTCCTTGCCATAGTGACTGGCAATCATCGCGACATCGCCAATGGAGAATTTACCGTCATGGTTCAGATCTCCGTCTGAGACAATACCCTTAATGCTCACAGCAAGCTCAGCCGCTGAAGCTTCTGACTCCACGCCACCCTCATCGGCGATGACTGCTTTGATCACCGAGATTTTACCCGAAGTATTCGGAGAACCTTTCGCAATAAATTTGAGGTTAACAAATGGGATCTCTTGCTTGCTTGGAAGCTCTTTGCCAATGTTCGCCAGTAGTATGCGCACTCGGCCTTTATGATCATCGACGTATTTTAGAACGACGATCCCGTCTGCAGCTGATTGAACCTCCTGAAGCTCGAATAAATCAGCTCCATAGTTCAACGTAATATCAGAAGCATACACGGTGTTTGTTACATTCGACACCCCTAGTTTTACGGTAAATGTCGAACCCTCCATTACGCTGCTTGCGCCTTCCAATGTCATTTGAGCGTTCGGTATGTCCTCATCTTCCGTTTCTGTCACACGGATATTATCAAAAGTTGCATTAGCCTTGTATGTGCGAACTCCGATAGCACCTTCTGTAAAGGTACTGTCTACGGCACTTGCCACAAGCATGTTATTGACATAAACATCAATTTTGGGCCCCGCGGCCACAACTTTCAATCGATAAACTGTATCTACGCTGATCGACGGGACAGCGTTATTGGCCAACTCGGTCCAATTATTATCCAGCCTGCCTAACTGCACTCGTCCAGCGAGCGTAATGCCTGCATAGTATCCCTGCAGGTTATCTGTTCCGATTGTCGGATTGCTAACTCTGAAAATAACGCCTGCATTGGCTAAATCGGGGCTGGCACTCATCGAAACATCCGCTTCATACGTGAAGTTTTGGAAATGGGTATCATTAGCAACTGCTTTATAACCTTCCCCGTTGATCACCGTGAAAGCACCGCTGGCAGCACTCCACACGCCGCCATAAGTCGTCCAACCATCAGCATTTCTATCGTCAAAGTTATCTAGAAAATGCAGAGGCTTGTTGATTTTAGCGCGAAATTGCTTGACGGCTGCATCTAAAGAAGTGATTGCTTCCTTAACTCCATCCGCAGTGGTTTGAGTATTATCATATACAGCTTGAGCATCTGCGATAGCTGCAGAGAAATGATCGATGACTACTTGCTTATATTGCCCCGGTCCATCGCCTACTATTGCTTGGTCACGCATTTGCGCTGAGGCATGAATGCTATTCAACAGATCGGATCTATTGCTGTTCCCGATTAAATCTCTGTGCGCTGCGGCAACGCGTGCGAAGTCAACCTTTTCCACCTTGCGGTCATAACTTAGTAATCCGTTGATTTCGTACTCGACATCTGAAATTTGTGTGTAAACAGCCGCACTAAGTCCGGGTTTGTCTTTCAACTTTTTAAGCGTTTGAATATAACTGATATATTTGTCTGTTAACTCTTCCTTACTGTTCATTAATAATTCAGCATAAACGGTCAAGGGACTGAATTCATGCCCAGGCACGCGAAGACCTAAGCCTCCGTATTCACCAAGCGTGGCTGCCCTGTACTCCGAAGGAGTGGGAGAATCCGGTGCAGGATACCTGTGCCAATCCAGGAAATGACCGGCTTTCGACTCGTTATCTCCGCCTCCCGCGTCATACCATCCAGTGACACCGTTAATAAGACGGGTCGGATCCGCTTTTAAAGCATGTGCGATGGCCTCTCTCGTATAATTCCCTCCATTGTCGAATTGACCCCATCCTTCATTAAAGACAATATATACCACAATGGAAGGTGAATTTTGCAATTGTTTGATCATCTCATCGAATTCTTTGTAAAATTGCTGCTGCGCCGCAACTTCCCTACTGGTTCCGCTAGGCATGTCCTGCCACACAAGAAGCCCCAGTTTGTCCGCCCAGTAATACCAACGGGCCGGTTCAATCTTAATATGTTTGCGGATCATGTTCATATCCATACGTTTTTCAGCTTCAATGTCAAATTTCAGTGCTGCGTCTGTTGGCGCCGTATAGAGGCCGTCCGGCCAGTATCCCTGATCCAAAGTTCCCATCTGAAAGACGAATTTCCCATTCAACAAAGGCCGCTGGATGCCGTCAACTTTCCCTAGTTTTATTTCTCTCATTCCGAAATAGCTGTCTATTTTATCAACGATCTTTCCCCCGTCTTTCAAGGATACTTGTAGATCGTAGAGGAACGGATCATCCGGTGTCCACCATCTCGCATCCGGAACAGGAAGCAGTAATTCCGCACCGGGATTTCCGCTAATGCGGCCAACTTCAACGCCATTTTTTAGAGCTACGGCTTCTACTGTTTTACCTGCTCCATTGACCGTATCGACGGATAGCTTCAATTGGCCATTCCAAATATCAGGTACCATATCCATCCGCTCAATGCTCGCGGCAGCGACCGGCTCGAGCCACACCGTTTGCCAGATGCCAGACACGGACGTATACCAAATGCCTCCCGGCTGTACGACCGTTTGCTTCCCTTTGATTTGATCCCCTTTCGTATCCGTATAATCGACGACATGAACGATCAACTCATTCTCTCCGGACTGTAATTGATCTGTAATATCAAAGCTGAATGCAGTGTATCCGCCTTTATGAGTTCCGACTTTTGTTCCGTTCACATACACGTCCGTTTCATAATCAACGGCACCAAAATTCAATTTCACATGCTGTCCATTCCAATTTTGAGGCACCGTGAAGCTTCGTTTATACCACATGAGCTGTTCTTGACGCTGAATGCCCGATAATTTAGATTCTACTGCAAAAGGTACAGTTATGTACTCTTTCAGCTTTTGACCGGTTGGAAGCGCATCCCCCTGTTTGGCAGACTGGAATTCCCATTTTCCATTCAGGTTTAGCCATTGATCACGAACCATCTGCGGCCGTGGATATTCCGGCAGAGGATTGTTCTCATCTACATCGTTTGCCCACGGGGTTTCGATCTGATAGGTGGAATCATTTTTAATGGCAAGATAGAAATCTTTCACAGGCTTGCTGCTTCCAGCGTACATAAGGGCGCCGCCACCTGTATATCCGATATTCGCCATAGGGGCATCTTGGTAATACATCGGATACTCAAACTCAATTTGGACCGTCTTCGGGTCGCCGGATTTCAATGCCGCCGATTTAATCGGCCAATTCTTCCCTAACACATTGGCTGAGAGCTGCTCCCGCGCGTTGCTCCCCAGCTCCGCTAATGCCTCCGCAAATGTAAATTCTGCATGCAGCCCGTCGGGTAAAACCGAACCAGAGACAGGCCCGTTATTTTCAAAATCGGCAGGTAAAGTGAACGCTTCCGCCGGCACGATTTGCTTCGGTACGCTTTGGCTCCCCCAACGTAAAAACAAGTTCGAACCGCCGGTATTCTGGAAATATTCAATTTTTATGTCATATTTCTGACCTGCAGCCAATAAAATCGGATTGCTCGTTTGTTCCTTATCCCAATCGTCCACCCAATGGTCGATGACTAGCTTGTTGTCAATCCACAGTCTGAATCCGTTATCGCCTATCATCCAAAACGTATAATTTTCAGAGAATCCCGGTGTGATCTGTCCTGTCCATCTTACATTTACATGATCTGTCTGACCGACCAGCGTCTTGAAAGTGCCTTCCAACGAACTAAAATTAATGTACGGATCAACGACCGTCGTTATTAATTGTTCAAATTTAAACTCACTTGGTCCCGAGTTCTTATAATACTCCGCCTTCAATCCATAATTAGTCCCGTTAGGTATGGATTCTGCTGCGTGGCTGATAGATAGGTTATACGGAAAAAGAATGCAGATAAGCATAGAAAAGATAAGCAGTTGCACAAACCTTTTAGTCATTTTCAATTGTATAACTCTCCTCTTTTTTTATTACTCGCAGATTTGTTGTTTTCTAACCGAGCCTCCCTCCGCACAAAAATGAAACGAGTGTATCACAAGCATATATGTCCTTCTATTCTTTTGTATTTACGTTTATCAGCCTTTTTTTGTTGTTTTTTGCCATTGTTTTTCAAATGCGGTCCCCACGCCATTTCTATAAAAAAAATAGCAGGGTCAAGGTTCGAAACCTTTGACCCTGCTATCTATTACCTTTTCATTAACTCATCCAACTGCTCCGCCGGCTGAAAAACCGTATCGCCGTGACATACTTCCAGTCGCTTTGGATTGAGCTGCTTGACAATTGCGCTGCTGCGCAGCGCTTCCTCAGGGTCTGGTGTAAACCGCGCCATGAAGAGCTTTCCTTTTTTAGAGTTGAATAAATCTCCAGTAAGCAAGACATCGTCTTTTTCATGATAATAGACGACATGCCCCGGTGAATGACCTGGCGTGAAGTACGGCGTAAGTCCGCCGATCGGTGAAAGCCGCCCGTCCTCGTCCTCCGGCAAGGGTTGCAAGACACCTTTAGCGACTTGAGCGACAGCTTTGCTTCTGCCCGGATAAGGGGTCCTCCCTTCTACAAAAGGGATTTCTTTTCGATGAGCAAATACAGGTACAGAATGAACTTGCAGGATTCGCTTCAGTGTACCGACATGATCACCATGTCCGTGCGTTAGTACAATTTGTTTCAGCGGTCCAAGTTCATTGATGAGTCGCAAGATGCTTTTAGCCATCCATGGAACACCCGCATCGACGAGCGTAACGCCATCGTGATCCACGACTGCCCAAACATGCACAGGGATAATCATCCATGTTCTCACGCTCCAAATATGCTCAGAAATTTGTTTGATTGACATCTCATCGATCTCCTTTTTACAGTTACGCCTGAAGAACGCTTGAATACCGCAGGCCAATACGTAAATGACCCAAGAACGGATAGCGTTCTTGATGCGTTCTTCCCGGATTACGAGCATTTCACATTCATTTTAAAAGCAAACGCTCTCTGATGAAAGAAAGCAACGCCTCTTTCTCTTCATCGGGAATCCATTCCGTTAATCTTGCTGCGGCAACAGGCAGCAGCCACTGGTCGATTTCTTCGAATAGAAGGTTAGTACAAGTAAGATAGTGGTCTAGATACTCATCCCCCATATTGTCCCTCATTTGAGAAAGAGCTTCCTTGAAGTGACTAGGAATGCCCTCAGGCAGAGTGCCATAACGAAATAAGAGCAGCGTACGCGCGACATCCCCGGCGGGATGGCCAATCATTCCATTCATCCAATCGATGATCCATTGCTGTTCGTCGACCATCGCATTATCCGGGTGAAAATCTCCATGACAAAGTGCGCGACCGTTCGGCAGCTTTTCCAAATGCTCTATAATCGCCATTTGTTCAGAGTCCGAAAGGAGTTTAGCTTGTTGAATATTATGTTCCAACATTTCTTTTTGTAGGCGTATTTGGTTGCTTAGATCGGTTGTATATATTTCATGTGTATGTATGAGGACATGCAGCTCAGCCAGAATTTTGGCATAACGCTTTAACTCAAGGGGGTTCTGAACAGTCTTATGAATAAGCGAACTGCCTTTTATATATTGAAATAGGATGCCGATTCGATCTTCAACTTCAACCAGCTCATAAACTTTAGGAGCAGGAATGCCAAGAGAAGCTATAAGCGTATTTACCTTATATTCATACATGATGGCTTTCTTCGGAAATCCGGAACGATAAAGCTTCAACACCTTCTCATCATTATGTTCGAATATTTCTGCCGTCCTGCCCTCACCTATCTGCTTCACTCGCTATTCCCCTTTCGAAGTCTCATCTGCCTGTCCGCTCGCACTCCTTCTAGGTTGCGTTATTTGCGGCAGAGCGCTGCCTTTTCTGAATCGCATGCATGCCCATAATGACGGCCGCGAGCTCGTAAGAATCCAAATCTTGACTATGATTGCTCAGTCGAAAAGCGCCTGAAGAAAACCAGCCGTTCACTTGTTCAAAATGAGCAACAAGCGCCCCGGAATCGTCAGTTACCTCATACTCCTTCGAAAATGCGGGGGAAATGATCTCGAAGCTGCCTCTTCTCTCCGTTTCATAGGTGAATTTCTTAGTGAAAAAAGCAAATCTGCTTCTTAAGACACCTAACTCCTCCCCATTGGCACCGGTAACCTCCCATCTGTTCGAGAAAAATGGAAAACCACCTTTGCACAGCAGTTCGCTTTTGGGCCCATATACATCGATTGCAGATCCAAAAGCACTTTTTAAATCGAGATGACCGATTTCTTCTTCCTGTTCGTTCAGTATTTCTGTCACGCCGGCATTAAAAAAATTATCCCGAAAATAAAGTTTCACAGTCAATCGCCTCCCTGTTCAACAACAATAACAACTTTTCCCTGCGGATGGCCATCTCCCAAATACTGTAGGGCATCTGCCACTTCATTTAGCGCATAACGCCTATCGATAACGGGTACGACTTTGTCAGCTTCGAAAAGTTCTTTGATGATATTTAAATCTTCTTTGTTTGGTTTGTGAATGAGAATCCCCATTTTCACCTTACTAATTCGTGAAATCCAAGGTCCCAACAGCAGAAGCTGAAAGATTCTGGCCATAGAACCTCCAACCATGACATAAGCACCTTGAGGACTTAATGCCCGCTTATAATCGAATAGCGATCGGGTTCCGACAACATCTAGAATGAGATCATAGCGCTGCCCATTTTGGGTGAAATCAATTTGAGTGTAATCAATGACATGGTCCAAGCCAATCGACTTCAGCATATTCAGCTTATTCGTGCTGTCCACGCCAGTTACTTCTCCCCCGAAGGATTTGGCCATTTGCACGGCGAACGTACCTACGCCTCCGCCCGCACCGTTGATTAGAATTTTTTGTCCTTTTTGGATCTTTCCTTGAGCACGAAGCCCTTGCAAGGCGAGGACTGCCGCTTGCGGGATAGCCGCCGCCTCGTCGAATGTCATACCGGAAGACTTCAACGTTAACGCATCTTCGCGGGCACATACATATTCTGCAAACCCGCCCCAACCGCATCCGGAAATGTCCCCGAACACCTCATCGCCAGGACGAAACTGTTTGACATGTTTGCCCACCGCTTCAACTCGTCCCGCCACGTCAGCTCCAAGTATGTTGTATTTGGGTTTGAGGAGCCCTCCAAGACGAACCAAGAACGGAATACCTCTCAGGAGATCCCAGTCCCATGAATTTACGGAGGCTGCGTGGATTTGAACGAGCACTTCATTAGCCTTGGGAGTCGGTTTTTCAACCTCTTTAAGCTTAAGAACGTCTTTGGTTCCGTATTTGGTATAGACAACCGCCTTCATAAAGAATGCTCCTTACTGTTTTGGTTCCATAGTAGAGGTGTTAAATCCTTTTATTATGAGCCATATCGGAAATAGGAGTTCAAATAAGGCTCCCGGAAGAAATAAAATCATTCCTGAACTGTAACCGAAAAGCTCTAATAAACCGCTGGTTAACAACGATGCGTAACCAATAAGCCCCAAGACGGAGAGCAAGCGTGGAATGAGTTTGGATTGCAACAGGAAATAGCAAAACAACAGACTATATAAACCAAGAACGATCATCGCCAACTGAAAGGCATAATAGTTCCCTTTGATGACTAACATGCCTACCGCTTGATAATAGGAATCAGCAGGTGCTCCTGTATCTATATATGCCTGACTGAATTGGATTAGTAATAGCGGGGAGATTGCACCAATGATAAGGATCACAGCCTCAATTACTCTGAAGGCAACGTAGCCAAGAGCAATCTTTTCATTATATTTTTTTAGGATTGGAAACAGGAATACGGCAATACCGACAACGGCAACGGAATTCACTAGTTCAAGGAGCACTCCTGTTATCATTTGCGTTCGATTCGGATAAACATGAAGTAGATAGTTTGGCTCATTTAGAATGGAGTCCATTAATCCTTTGCCTAGCATATACGTTACCGTTGCAACTAGAAACAATACTCCCGCCATTCTTGCAGATTTTAGGTTTGCATTCATTTTTAACCTCCAACTATCAATATCAAGTTATCACGCACGTTATTTTCAAGTTATACATATCGCCAATTCGGGTTAAATCTGAACAGCTTTGCCGGCCTGTGCCCTGCATCTTTCGTAAACTGATTCGTTTCCTCAACCATGTTCGCTATTTTTCTTCTAAATGCAGCAGAAAGCAGCTCTTTCCCCAGCGTAACCTCATAAACTTGTTGAAGTTCTGACAATGTAAAAAGTTCCGGCATCAAGTTGAAAGCTATATCCGTGTACTCAACCTTATTCCTAAGTCTCTCAACGGCATATTGGATCATTTCCGCATGATCGAATGCAATGCCATCTGAAACGAGAACCTCGCGTGCAACCTTTACGGCTTTTCCTGCATACTTTTCAATGACTCTAATAACGCCCTCCAGAATGTCCTTATCGTTTGACAGCGTAATTTTCACCGTCTTTTCAAATACAAAATCCTTCTCCAGCATCGTTTTCTTCTCTTCTACGACACTGTATCTAACGTTAAACCACCTCGCCTCGTCCGCATCATCCCCCGCCTTCACTTCTAGCGATTTGGAATCAACAAGTGCCATGTACGAACAACTGACTACTCTCGTTCGCGGATCCCTTCTGACATCTCCCCATGTGTAAAGCTGTTCCATATAGACTTCATCAATATTCGTTTCGCTTTTCAGCTCTCGCAATGCGGCTTCATCCACACTCTCGTCATTCGTTACAAATCCCCCAGGCAAAGCCCATTGCCCGATGTATGGATGAACCCCTCTTTTGACCAGAAGCAGTTTCAATGACTTTTCCGGCAATTTTCTATAGTTTTCTTTCTCTTCGTTAGTGACAGTGAAAATTAACATATCTACGGTAACAGAGGGTCTTTCGTACATACTGACATCATACCTCTGTAAAAACTCGGCTTCCGTTAGTCCATCCTTATCTTTTAGCAGCTCTTTATCCATGTAGATCACCTAGTTTGATTAAAATGTTATTGTTACAAACAAAATGTTATTATCACAATGTTATAATCATTAAAACCCCAAATCCATTAATTGTCAATGGTTTTTTGACTCACCTTCAAGACAACCACTTTAAATCGTAATCGTCATTTAACTTCGTTCGATTCCTCAACAAACACCGTATTCGCTTCCGTATGCTCGAAGCATAAATTCACTGTTCGCACCTCGGAGCGAGTTCGATGCAAAACGCCAGCAGGGATGGTCACATACTCATTGGGAGCCAATACAATTGATTTCTTGTCATGCAGCTCAATAATCAGCTCTCCTTCCAGAACGAGGAACAGCTCATCGGAATCGGGATGGAAATGCCACGGGTAAGTACCGGTAAACACGGCCAGCCTTAAACAACTTTCATTGACCGTTCCGATAATGAAGTTCTGATAGTTTGCTGTTAAATGTTGATGCAGAGATGTCAGATTTCCTTTGAGAATAGATTCATTTGCATACATTCTACGACCTCCTAAGTAGTTATTAAGTGAAGTAAATTTTACAACCGTAAAAGAAATATGTTGTAAAATAGTTGCAAAAAGGCAGCACCAGCGCCAGTTATGATATGGATAAAAAGGGAAATATTATAAATTTCATTATATCTGTCTACGAATATATTTGGAAGGCAGGTGCATAAAAAATGACAGGAAAGACCTATCCTGCGGCTAGGTCCTTGTCTATACCTTCTCATCAAGCTTCGGACACAGCGGCCGTTATCTTCGCGAAAAGCGTGTGTCTCTTTGCTAACGCTTGCCTTAGGTTGTGGACCAGCCCCGTCTTTAGTCCGGCTTCAAAAACCGCCATTGGTCCGTTTTCGCACAACCATACAGAAGCTACAATAAAGACATAGAACGAAACAGTGCAAATTCAACCTTGTTGCAAAATAGAGAGGAGCCAATCACTCATGAACAAATTATTCCGTTCGAGAACAGACAGTAAACTAACAGGACTTTGCGGAGGACTAGCAGAATGGCTTGGATTCAATGCCACCCTGATTCGCTTGTTGGTCATCATCGCCGCATTAAGCAGCTTTGGAACCGTCGTGCTTATCTATATCATCGGGTGCATGCTTGTTCCAAAAACTCCGCTTCATCACTATGACGTCACCTCCCCTTTTCACAATTGAACTTAGTGCCAAGAAAAAATAAAAGCCACCAGTTGGAAATTAACAACTGGCGGCTTTTATTGTTTTCCCGGAAAAGCTGGATGCAGTTTTTTATCTTAAAAACATGCAAGGCTCATATCATGTAAAGATCCATCTAATTTTGCTTGGAAGCGGCAGGAGGATTGCGTATGCCTATAATGAGCGATGTGAATGACGAAATTCTCCGCATGACCCACTTGCTCGAGAAACTGCAGCAGGAAGACGGTTCATGGCGATTTTGCTTTGAAAATAGTCTGTTAACCGATGCCTACCTGATTATCGTCCTTCGGACCCTGGAGATTCCCGAAGAAGAGTTGATCAAGCAACTTCACGATCGTATTGCAGCCCATCAGGAAGCGAATGGCGCCTGGAAGGTGTATCATGATGAAGCGGAGGGCAACTTGGATGCCACCGTGAATGCTTACTTTGCTTTACTATATTCGGGATACAGCCGGAAATCAGACGAACCGATGAAGAAAGCGGCTCGCTTCATTTCTTCGAAAGGCGGACTCTTAAGTGTAAAGACCGTCCTTACGAAAGTCTTTCTGGCACTCGCGGGGCAGTACGCATGGCCTTCCTCGCTGATGATTCCACTGGAGTTTCTTTTGCTGCCGCCTTCCGCTCCTATCAGCTTTTTTGACTTCTCCGGTTTCGCGCGCGTACATTTTGCGCCTATTCTCATCATGGCTGACCTCAAGTTCGTCAGGAAAAATGCCGCGACACCGGACCTATCCCATTTGTCTCAAAGCGATGACATGTCTTCACTATCGGCTTCCCAGCCAGAGAACCGCCCGGTGGCAGAAGATCCTGAATTGCTCCGCGGTTTTCAACAACTGTTAACTGAGCTTCATAGCGGTATCAAACAGTTGGGCAGCCTGCCGGGACAGCTCCACAAACGAGCTGTGAACGCTGCAGAAACTTATATGCTTGATCGCATAGAAGTGGACGGAACGCTTTACAGCTACTCGACGAGCACTCTTCTCATGATTATGGCGCTAACTTCACTCGGTTATGATAAGAAGCATCCTACGATTGCTGCTGCATTGAACGGACTCGCTTCGATGTTGTGGAACCTGGGCGGAAAAGTTCACCTCCAGAACTCCCCTTCCACGATCTGGGATACCGCACTGCTGGCCACAGCTATGCAGCAAGCCGGGGTTTCCAAGGAGCATCCAACCGTTAGAAAGGCCGTCCATTATTTGTTTGGCATGCAGCATACCAAGTTAGGAGATTGGAGTCTCCATGTATCTCATCCTGTTCCGGGCGGTTGGGGCTTTTCCGAGTCCAATACCATAAACCCTGATGTGGACGATGCGACGGCGGCTTTGCGCGCCATTCGCTCAACTACGCGGAGCAATCCTGCTCACCAAGATGCATGGAACCGCGGATTAAACTGGGTGATAGCCATGCAAAATAAAGACGGCGGATGGCCGGCTTTCGAAAGAGGTGTCACCAACAAGCTCCTCACCCTATTCCCGATTGACGGGGCTTCGGCAGCTGCCATCGATCCCTCCACAGCAGATTTGACAGGAAGGACGCTGGAGTTTCTTGGTACAACTGCAGGCTTTGACGTCAATCACGCCTTCGTCCGCAGAGGAGTTGATTGGCTGTTCTCGCATCAAGAAGAGGACGGTTCGTGGTACGGCCGTTGGGGAATATGTTACATATATGGCACTTGGGCCGCCTTGACTGGCCTGATGGCCATTCGCGCCGATCCCGATCATCCTGCTGTGAAGAAAGCAGCCGAGTGGCTGCTGAGCATCCAGAACGCAGACGGAGGCTGGGGTGAATCCTGCAGCAGCGATTATCTCAAGCGCTATGTACCGCTCGGTGCAAGTACGCCCTCCCAAACCGCTTGGGCGCTGGACGCTCTCATCGCGGTATCTGCAAAACCTTTGCCTGCTATCGAGCGGGGCATTCGTCAACTGCTTCTCCAGACGCACAAGGATGATTGGACGACGCGTTATCCGACCGGTTCCGGGCTGCCTGGCAGCTTTTATTCCCACTATCACAGTTACCGGTATATTTGGCCCTTCATCACGCTGAATCACTATAAGGAGAAATATGCGACCATGTAAAATGAACAATACACAGCACTCCTGCGTCAAAACAAGGGCAACTTGCTAAACGAAGGAGAACTCTCATGAAAAAATTTTTCAAATCCCTATTTCATTGGCCAACATTCCATGATCAGATGGAAACTTATTTGGAAGCAACCGTGTTAAAATGGAAAAAAAGGTTGAATCCCTTGACGAACAGAATCGGATTCGGCATCTACTTTTATAAAAATATCACCATTAACCTGAATCGACTGAACAAGGAGATATTAGAAATTGCTCAGGATAGTGTCAATCTGTCGCATTTTAGCAAATCTACATTTCCCAGCTTTATTTCGGTTGTTGACGGCATTCACACAAGGATGTTCACCAAACTGCCCAATCACGTCATAGCACAGATTACCGCATTGGTTACAAAGCTTCCTAGTTTTAAAGAGCTGCAGTCCATTTCCCATACCTATGGGTACAAATGTGAGCTTCGTTACAATCAAGGAAAAGTATTTTTCGGGTCGTTACAGATTCACTTTATTAAAATAGATCGACGGTGTACAGTTATGGCTATCGGTTAAAAGAATAAACAAGGAGCAGCTGCCGTGAGGCAAACTGCTCCTTTTCATCGTTCTATAAGTCTTTATTTAACATCATTTCGAGAATTAGTTTGTCAATCTCGGATGTTGCTTCATTCCCTATACGGCAAAAGTTATCGATCGTCTTCTCAGCGTCATTCTCGATAAAGCCGTTTGTCGAGGAAATGGTCTTCCCTTTAGAGGCGAGAAGCGCAGATTGTACCGCGGCACTTGTGCAGGTCGCAACTTTCATGGCGCACCCGCCTTTTGCACCATCGCACATCATCCCGGTCACATTGCCGAGCATGTTTTGGATCGCGGCTTTAATCTCCGTATTGCCTCCGCCAAGCAAATAAGTAATACCGCAGCTCGCACCTGTGCCGGATACAGTGACTCCGCATAATGCGGATAAACGTCCAAACTTGGATTTGATATGAATCGTGACTAAATGGCTCAAAGCTACGGCGCGAACGAGTTTTTCCTCCGAGGCACCAAGCCTTTCCGCAGCCGCTACAACGGGGTTTGTCGCTGCAATGCCCTGATTGCCGCTTCCTGAATTCGCCATGACAGGCATCGGCGAACCCGCCATGCGAGCATCCGATCCAGCTGCTGCAAGAGCCATGGCATGGGATATTAAATCGTCTGACAAAATTCCTATTTGCACATTTTCTTTAATTGTCTTGCCAACCTCGAGACCGTAGGCATTCGTTAAGCCGTCTAGTCCTGCCTTACGGTTCAATTCAATGCTCTGTTTGACCAGACTAAGCTCTTCAAGATCAACGGTATTTACGAATTCCACAATCGAATCAATCGTTAATTCGCCTCGCTCTTCATTCGAACTCTTAAAGCTCGCGTTAGCGCAGCCTCCGGTGTCAACGACTTTCCCGTCAACCTCTACTAACGTTATATTCGTATGATTATCCGTAATGACAACCTTAGCGTATCTTTGCTCTGCTTCAATAACGACCTCGATATATAATTTCCTTGGCGTATCTGCGAGATGGACGACAGAAACACCTTCTTCAACCATTTCCTGGGCCGCAGAAATATCCTCCGGCATTATATCAGCGAGAACTTCCAGCTGTTTCTCCGCATTTCCGGCAATTGCCCCTAACGCAGCTACAAAATCAATTCCTGTTAAGCCGGTACCGGGTATGCCAACTGCAAGAGCATTCTTGATGATGCCTGCGCTTGCATAAACCGTAATTTTGTTGATTTTCCCGCCAACATAGGTCCTAGCCTTCGCTGCAGCCAAAGCAATGGCTACCGGCTCCGTGCAGCCAAGCGCTATAACGAGTTCGTTTCTAAGGATGTTAATAAATGTCTCCGTCTTCATGATGTACCCCCTTAACACCGAAAGGTAGCAGGACCTTCTGAATAATCTATCCAATATACTACAGTTGTTAAACGTATATCAACTTGCCGTGTCCTGAGCAATTGGCTGCCGGACGTCCACTGACTTTCGTTTGGCAAAGAACAATGTCAATATCCCGCTTAAAATTGTAACTACAGCCAGTGTCAATAGAAATGTAGAGATGCCGAACCAATCTAAACATGCGCCGGTCGCAAGCAGAGCGACCTGAAACATGACACGATCAACCATTCCTCGGAAAGAGAAAAAACGGCCTTGGACTTCTTTCGGCACTTTGATCTGGAATAGGGTTGAGATCATCGGGAAGAAAAACGCGACAGCGCAGCCAAACAATACAAAAGAGCCGAGCACAGCATAGCTGCTCTCGCTAAAGGACATCCCAGCAAATGAGAGTGCAAATAATAACATGAACATCGTAGAACTGGTTACCAGATTCCGCATGCCAATTACCCGCTTCGCAAATAAACCTACAATCAAAATGCTAGTACCCTCTATGGAATAGATCCACCCCATCAATTCAGGCTTATGCTGGATTTGACTAAACTTCAGTACAAGCAGATTAAAGCCGCCAAGAAACAAGGTAATAATTCCGCTATTGATAAGTGCGATGAGAATAGACGGTTCTTGTCGTATGAGCGGAAACATCTCCGAAAACCGGATTTTTTCCTGCTTTTTAGAACCGGAGGAATCCGTCGCATTTGGAATCTTAAGCTGTGTAATAAGCATGACGAGGATGATGTAAAAAACAAGCGACAGCGCATAGACCGTATACAAATTCATTACGGATACCAAAATTCCTGCCACAGCAGTACCACCGATTCTAGCTACTGTAGTCACGTTAAAATTAATGCTGTTCGCTCTCATTAGATCAGAAGCAGGAACGACGGAAGGCAGCGCAGCTTGTACCGTAGGCATATAAACGGTCGCCGCTAATTGCATAATAATGACGGATAACAACATGATGGCAATGGATTGGTAGTGCAAGGCAGCAAACATACAGACCGGTGCCAGACAACGGACAAATCCTGAGATAAGCAATATTTTCTTCTTATCATAACGGTCTGCCCACACGCCGGCTTGCGGTGAAATGAGGACGCCAAGAAATAAACCGCACATCAGGATCAAGCTCTTGCCTAAATCAGACGGGACATGGCTCTGCATGAATTGCAAATTGGCAATGATGCTTGTCCAAATGCCTGCGCCTTGAATGGCTTCTCCAATCATCATAAAAATAAAAGTTCGATTTCGCAGCAGTGAAGAGTTCATTTCTTTTCTCCAGTCTTTATGTTAAACGCGTAGTTCCTCTATGTTAGCACGTATGTTCGTACATGCCAATACTCCAAAAGGTTGAGTGGAGAGTTTGATAATATAATCCCGCATTTCTCATTCAATTAAAGTTCTTACGAATCTTGTAATAATTGTAGGTCTCGTTTTCGATCTCAATAATACCTAGAAAATCAAAACGACATTTTTGAATTACTCTATTTGAAGGCATGTTATTTATAAGTGCTACCGCGTTAAGCTCTTCTACACTTGTGTACGCAAATAGATAGCTAATCAATCCTTGTACAGCTTGAGTCGTGTAACCCTTGCCCCTATGATCTTTTGAGATCGCATACATAATCTCTCTGTTCGGAGGAGGCAGCTCCTCTTTCATTCCCGTACATATCCAGCCAATAAATTCGCCTGTCACTTTCGATATAATTCCTAAGCGAAGACGCAGCTGCCCCACCTCTCTACCTTCAGAAACTGCGTCTAAAAACTGTTTGTTTTCTTTTAACTCGTAGTTTATAAACCAATCTTCTCTTTGAGCTTTAGGTACATTCCATCCCGGCAAAAATTCAGAGATGTCAGGTTGCCAGGTTAATTCATGAAATTCGTCCAGATCCTCCACTCTGTATTCCCTCAAAATGATATCTTTGCATTCAATCGTAAAATCATTATCTTTTGAAGCAGATTGATTTTCTTTTTTCATTGTTATTCTCCTTGACTGTAAAATCTAATGAATCCATCTCCTCATCATATCAAACAAATTAAAAACAAAGCTGGTAATGAATAATTATGGTTAATTTATCCTGCTAAATACCGAAAAGGAGCCGCCTCAAGGCAAGCTCCTCCACGAACATTTTTCGTTATTGCAAAATAGCACTTGCGATAATCGCCAAATCGGCAATATCAATGACGCCATCATGGTTGAGATCGGCTTTTTGGACCAAATTCCAGTCCGGGCTCGTTGTATTTTTGCCATAAGCGGCCGCAGCGATTGCAATATCACCGATGGTCACTTTACCGTCTGCATTGATGTCTCCCAACAGGGATGTATTCACTGAATTTTTAAATGCTTGCAACGCTTGATTCAAAATACTTGCTGCTTGATCGATTTCTGCCTGGCTGCTGGCATTCGCGGATGCTGCAATGGCTGTATCGATCGCTGCTTGCAAGACCGCTTTGGAACCGATTGGGTATTGTCCTGGCACGCTGCCTTCCACCGCTCCATTCACAGCAGCCTGCGCTTGTGCAATTAACGTATTCAATGCCTCTTTGTTCAAGTCATTCGCGCCAGTGATTTGTATGTGATGCGTGACGGCTTCCAAGGAACTTTCCACACCCAAGGAATTGGCAACTTTGCCTTGAGCAAGTGTCAGACTTGAAAGAGCCGTTTCTTTGACCGCTTTCCATGTTAATTTAAGCAATCCGCCATCCGTTGTCACGGCATGATTTGCTCCTAGACTTGCAAGCAAAATGCGGACTTGACCTGGGACATCTTTCTTCACGTCGACGACCACTAGTCCGTCTTTCAGCGACTGTGCCGATACGAAATTAATCGTATTAGGGTCATAGCTGAATGTTAAATCTTGAGCATAGATAGCACCGTTTGCGCTGCTCGATACATGGTTTAATCCGTAATTCAATTCGAAGTTGTTCCCTGAAGGTATTTGAGACACACCCGTTAGCGTTCCGGATAATGATGTCGGTTCAATCGAATTTGGAACATCTGCTTTATACATCGTTAAATAATCCAAATTCACATTTCCGATACAACCTTCATCAATCCGATAGGAGATTACATTTTTGCCTGCTTTTAAGGCCAAACGTTCCGAAGCTGTAAACCATTCATCCCAAGAGATAGCGGTTTTATCAGGCGCGATCGTTTTGACATGCTTGCCATTGACATATACATTGATTTTGGCTCTTGCCGGCAATTGTACCGTTGGATTATTGGTAGATTCCCCATTCACTTGCTCTCCGTAAGCATATCTCACGCCAACGATATAATCGCCTTCTTCAGCTGCTTGGACAACAAAATTTGCTTCAGCTCCTGCTTTTTTGGGCAAGTGAATGTAGCCTGTTCCTTGATAATTCAAATGGCTGCTTTCTTTTGCTATATCACCTAAAAGAATCGTATCTTCCGCTTGATACATCTCGCCTTGACCTAAATCGCCGGAAGGCAGATCTTGCCATTCATTCGGAGAAACCGGTACGCCAAAGTTCGGAGTGCCATCTTCGTTCCAACCGAATTTTTTAATATTGACTTGCCGCCACCAGTTGCGTCCCGTATCTTTATAAACGCGTGAATGATAGATCATCCAGTCTTCTTTGCCATCGACCGATTTTACAAAGCCTGCTCTTGCAGGACCGGATACATCACCGGTAGAAACGAAAACATTATTTTTGCGAGTCCAAGAACTTGGATTCAGGAAGTTCCCATCTGTGTTCATATAATAAGATAAACGATAGCCATTGGATGCATAATCGCCTTCCGACATGGTAATAAATACTTTTCCATCCCTTTGTAAAACGCGAGGACCTTCTCCACCGTCTCCCGGCAAGAAAGAGCGATCCGCTGTAATGGTATAAGGGTTATCCATAGGCGCAATGGCCGGACCAATTGGTTCCCCGGAGCCTAGCGTACCCCAAACGGCATAGAGTTTCCCCTTATTTTCAAATACCGTAAAATCATTTGCCTGTTTATACACGCCATTTTCTCCTGCATATAAGGCGCCCTTATCGATATAAGCCCCTTGAGGATCATCCGTTACGGATTCTAAGACTGTAGCCATATGCTTATACCCGTAGGCTTGCAGGTCAGCGCAGTAATAAATATACCATTTGCCGTCAAAGAAGAAGATTTCCGGAGCAAAAATACGCGTCTGAGTGCCTTGTGAATCAAAAACTTGAATCTTTTCACCTTGGTCTGTCAATGTACGGGATTTGGAAACATAAACCTTATTGTTAGAGTCTAAGTTACTCGAAGAGACAAAGTAGTAAAAGCCGTCTTTGTAGGTTACAAACGGATCCTGCCCTTGATACAGCGGATTGTTAAATTTATTGGAAACGGATGAACTTGTAACACCCATTTCTTTCATAAAATCGGATCGCGAAACGGATACAGCTTCAATCCCTTTCATTAATACATCCACTTTATCGCGATCATTCATTACTTTGCCATCAATCGTGTTCAGCAATTCCTCGGCCGTAATTTTTACCGTATGCAAATTGTTTAATGTACTTTCCGTAACTTTATTCGCAAAGTTTTCTGTTAAATAATCCAGCTTTTGAATTTCTGCGGTCAATTCGCCTTTTTTGGTTGCAATCGAGCGATCTGCCGGCAAATATAGGGCTGATTCAGGCACGATTTCTCTTTTCTGGTTTGCGCTTTCCCATTCCATACGAAGCCAAGTACCGCCCCAGCCTTGCAAATATTCAACTTTGATGTCGTAATGCTTGCCCGCTTCCAGAGATATTGGCGTACTAACTTGCGGTTTCTCCCAAACTTGCTGCCAAAAATCAATAATCAGCTGCCCATTAATCCATAGTCTGAACCCATCATCGCCTACCATATGGAAGGTATAATCTTCTGTGTATTTTGGAACGATAGTACCTGTAAAACGTGCCGTATTATAATCCGGTGTTCCTGACAATTGATTGAAAATGCTTTCAAAAGAATCCCCGTTTAAGTTTCCAACAGCCCGCGATCCTCGGAAATCATCGAATTTGAATACCGTAATATCTGTCCGATTATTAGGGTTTGGCACACATTTAAAGAAATCGCCCATTAGTCCGTGGCCATCCATCGTCGGGTCCGCAGCGTGAGCATTCATAGGCAAATTGAGTGAACACGCAAATAAAATGATTGCCATAACAATTCCTATCACTTTTTTCATCGGTTATCTCCTATTCTCTATTCATTCTATTCCGTGCGCAATCTAATACCGCTCATCTTATTGGATAACAAACTCGCTGCCTTTTTTGGCAGATAACGCTTCCTCCTTCCCCTTACCTCTGCGTGATTTCAACTTAACATATTTTTAAAATTTTATATTTGTAATATCCCGATCTTTTTTACAATTATCATTCCTTTTTAGTCAGGCACGCAAAAAAGAAAAGGAGCTAAGCATAAGCCGCTTAGCTCCTCTTACATTCAACTATTAAGCATTCAGATCAACTAGTTTCGAAGAAGTGACGCTTCTGAATTTAATAAAACTAACAATCCGCCAAGTCGCGATGTAGCCAAAGGTCACCAGGTTGCACATAAAGCTGAGCGTGCTGGGATCGATTGATTTTATTGTCGCAATCGCCAGGAAACGCAGGGCGAATATTACAATCAGCAGTACAAAGACCGTTCTGTTGCGCTTAATAAACGTATTGCCATTGTCTCTCACTTCGAAGTTAGTCGTTATAATAAGCGGAATCGAGACAACCATACCGATCAACAAAGCAATGATCACTTGATCTTCACGAATATGCAGCGTCGGATCGAATAATTGCGTAAGCGAAGTAGAAATATATAAGATAGGCAGCAGCAAAGTTATTCCCGATTTTTTTAGCGGCTTATGCATGCCGCTTAATTGTCCGCGCAGGATGAAAAAGAAAATGATAGCTGAAATCATTAGCGATGCTGTTGAGTTCATAGTTTGAACACTCCCTTAAAGGATTTAATACATTTATTATCACCTTTAAGGGAGTTTTTCAAAAGTGAATCAAGTCATCGGTTCAAGGTGACAAACGTCATAAATCGCACAGCTATCCAACATTTACAGTGTCATCGCAAGCCCGTATTTTGCCAGAAACTCTTCTTTCACTTTGTAATCCGGCATAATGCTCCCTACGCGTCTCCAAAAAGAGCGATCATGATTCATATGTGTAAGATGACAGAGTTCATGGATAATGACATAATCTATAACGTCAATCGGCGCCATCGCTAAGCGATAATTAAAGGTTAGTTTCTTATCCGAGGAGCAGCTTCCCCACTTCGTTGCGGACTCCTCGACCTCAAACGATTTTGGTTTTACTTTCAATTGTGTTTGATAAATTTTAATTCGTTCGCCTATGACCTTCTTGCAGCTTGAGAAATAGAACTTCTTGAGACGCATTTTCAATTCTTCCTCACTAAGTCCCTCAGTTTCAATTAACTCATGGAGAAAATAATATTTGCCGAGATGAAGGAATTTGCCTTGATCTTGATATTCCCTTAGCTTAGGCATTTCCCGCGATTTCGCGATGAGATTTAATCTCTCCACGATCCGCTTCCCATGTTGTTTCACGGCGCTTATAACAGCCTCTTGGCTTGTGCCATTAGGAGCTTTAACGGTAATGAACCCCATTGCATCTATCTCAATCGATAATTTTTTTCTAACTCCATATTGTACATCAAATGCTATCGTCGCATTTTCAAATTCGATTTTCATATGAATATCGACCCTTTCACTTTCCCTGTCGTATTCAACATTTTATCATAAAAAATAATTTGTGCGCCCCTTTGTCGTCCTCCTAATCAAGTTGTCCAATCAAATGATAGCAATCCCACATCTTGTATAGAAAGATCACTACAGAGGAGGGAACTCTATTGAAATTACAGGAAATTAAAGGCTCCTATGACGAAATAGTCAGTTTAGGCAGTGCTTGTAATCCATCGATACATTTAAAGCGTTTACATTTACGAACATTTTCCGGACCGCTTGATTGGCATGTCTCTCTATCCCTTTCAGATGTAAGTCGATTATTGAAGAATTCGTTCAAGGACTTTATGGTTCTCAAAAATATGTGTTTAATCGATGGATCTGCTCATGTTCTAGAGGATGGTGTCCCTATTCAATCTGTAAAGTCGCACTTTGTAAAAGATAATTATTACAATATTCTTTCCGTTCATGATTTTCCAATTGTACCCAATCAACACTGGACAATGACCTACTCCTCGTACAGAGATAAAATGAATCGTCGAATCGATCGATTTATCGAGAAGATGACAACCAGCCAAAACATTTTGTTTGTGAGATGGAACGCCAGCTACGAGCAAGCAGTCGAATTGCAAGCAGTTTTATCTGAAATCGTAACTGGCCAGTTTGTCATTCTTATCCTCAAGCCGGCAGAAGGTACCCAAGTGGTTTCTCTTTTGGATTGGGGAATAGACAGAGTCTGTTCCCTAGAAGTTCCTAATGATCCTAATCGGAATGCAACATGGGATTATGTTTTGAATGGAATACAGTTAGCAAAATAGCCACAATCACATAAATAACGGACCCCAAAGTCGCTACTCGACAAGTTGTCAGCTCAATTACACGCTGAAAACATGAATAGCTTCTTTGAGGTCCGTTAGATTTTATTCCTGATCCGTGGTTAGATCGAATACCGCCTTGCTGTATCCAACGATCCGGTTGGCGTCGTTGCTGATCTTCACCTGAGAAATCCGGTACAAGTCGTCTATCGTCGCGCGGTTCGTGTAATCGATCTGTTCCAGAATCGAAGCGACAATGAGCGGCCACTCCTCCTCGGAACCGTCCAGCACCTTCAAAGCGAAAGCCAGGCGTTCGTTCTTCAAACCGAAGCAGTAAACGCCTTTCGCGCCTCCCTTTGCGACGATATTCGCATCCCTCAGTAGGACGGAGCATATAAAATCTGTGCCTGCAATCATTTCACTGTGCTCGCTCATCAGTGCGGTCAGTTTCTCAACGGCGGACCTGATAGGCGCATCCACAATCAAATCTGAGCAAGCCAGCTTCAGGTAAGCTCTAGCTAATCCGTCAAGCGGAAGGGCGAAGACGGGAAATCCGCACCCATCCGTCCCGATCGGAATATCCGCTTCCGGTACCTCGGATAGCGAAGCAAGTGTGCGCAAGATCTGCCTTTGGACGGGATGTCCGGGGTCGCAATAGGAGACGATGTCATAGCCTCCCCCTTTACACAGGGCCAATATCCCGGAATGCTTGCCGGAGCAGTTATGATACACCCGCCGCTTCGGCCGGTCATGCCGTAAGACGTCATCCCTGGCGTCTGCGTTTAAGGGATACGTCGAAGCGCAGAGCAGGCTCTCTTCGCATATGCCACTTTTGTGCAGCATAGATTCGATGGCTGCTATATGGAACGGTTCACCCCGGTGCGATCCGGCGATAACCGCCGTCTCCTTGCCGGTAAACCCATACAGCTTCTCGATGCCATGCTGGAGTACCGGAATCGCCTGAAACGGTTTAGCCGCCGAACGCAAGTACGTCATATGAAGCGGATTGCCGGCCGCATACCGAATGCTTCCTGTGTCGTCGACACCGCAAATATGGCCGGCATGCGTGCATTCGAGCACTTTACCGCGGTATTCTTCCACTAAAATGCGCTGCATCTTCCGATTTCCTTTCTCGACCTGCATGCATTTATTTTTTATATCCTTTGTCGTACGCATCCTGATAGATCTTAATAAATTGATCCATGCCGGAATCTTTGAGCCCCTTCAAGTAGGCATCCCAATCTTTGTCAATGCTTTTGGCCCCCATGATGAACTGCAGCATGGACTGTTTCACGTAATCCGTAATAATCGGCTTTAATTGCTTGACTTGATTCGCTTGTTCGTTGGTCAAGAAAATGTCCGTCGGAAACTCTTCTTTGGGTTGATGCCCTTCATACAATTCCTTCGTGGCTTTGTACAAGCGGGTCTCCAAGCCGTCCATGGTGTAGATGTCCTGGCTTGCCGCATAGGCCGTTTCGCGATATTCGGACGAGCGTAAGTTCGGTCCCATTTGATTCCAATGGTCGTTCTGTACTTGACCTACCCCGTAAGAGGTTTCTTTCACTTTGAACTTGGCTGCGGTTCCACGTGTATTTTTATCGTTCGCGTCCGCCTTCACCCAATTGCGGCCTTCTTCCCCGAAGTTGGACAACGTTGTGCCCTCATCCGAGTAGAGATAGTCAGCTAAGCGGATGGCGGCTTCCGGATTTTTGTTTTTATTCGTAATGGCAAATACGGAATTCCCGATACCGATGTAGTGAGCTGTGTATGAGACGCCATCCGGTCCTGTAAGCGGCGCAATCGGGTCATAGTCTTTGTGGCGTGTTGCGGTTGGCGACGCATCGGTGAATTCGCCAAACCAGCCTGCCGGAATCGCCCCGGCAATTGCCGTGTCTGGACTATTCCCTTTTTGAGAAAGCGCATCCGACTTTTGCGTAAACGCTTCCTTATCGATCAAGCCTTCCGAATACAGTTTATTCAAATATTGCAAACCTTTTTTGAAGCCTGGCTGGTCAACGGCCGTTCCAAGCTTGCCGCCATTTAACACGAAATAATTATTATCGGCATTAAAATAGACGAACGCATTCATGACGAAGGTTTCAATATCCGTATGCCAGCCCGTAGGCGAACCCGTGAACGCAATTTCATCCGCTTTGCCGTTGCCGTTCGGATCTTTCTCCTTAAAAGCTTTCAACATGTTATAGAAATCGTCGGTCGTCTTTGGAGCGCTAAGCCCAAGCTTTTGCAGCCATTTCGTGTTCACCCACATTTTGGCTGAAAATTGGCAGTGATAGCATTCATTTACGGAAGGAATTGCATAGATGTTGCCATCCGGCGCCGTGATCGCCTTTTCCAAATAGGAAATATCCTTGAACGCTTTCTTAATATTCGGCGCATATTGATCGATCAACTTGTTTAGTGGGAGCAGGACGCCTTGTTGACCGTATAACAGCTGCTCTTCTTTCGTTAGATCCCCTGACATGAATATATCAGGATAGTCGCCACTTGCGAGCAGTAACTGCTTCTTCTCCTTCAAAGCCGCTGTTTCTCCCGGCACAAGCTGCCAGTTCAAGTGAACGTTCGTTTTCTCTTCCAAATATTTGGTAAACCAGTTCGTATTCAAATCTGCAATATTAGCCGATTGCGGCGCGAAAGCACTCATTGTAATTTTATTTTTGGCGATGGGAAAGCCCGTTGCATTCACGTTGCTCCCTCCGTCTGCACTTCCTCCCCCTTTAGGGCTAGCGCTGCCATTCGGATCATCGCTGCCCGATGTGCAGCCGACTACAAACGTAGTAATGAATACGATCAGGGCTACCGATTTCCATGTTCTTCTGGTACTTAGATTCCCCATACTCAAAACCCTCCTTGTTTGTGTTCGCCAATCCAACCCATGGGGGCAAACCTGAGCTGTTCCGCTGCCTCGCATCCCGCCTTTCATTCCGGTTCCGAATTTAGCCTTTCAGTGAACCAATCAACAATCCCTTCACAAAATGCTTTTGCACAAATGGATACAAAATAAGAACAGGCGCGCTTGCGACGACAATCAACGAATATTTCAGCAGCTCCTTCAAGCCCTGTCGCTCCGCAAGCTCCCTGACATCTTTAACCATCGTAGGGTCAATCGAGTTTAGGATGAGTATGTTCCGTAAAATAAGCTGCAGCGGATACAATTTAGCGCTTTTCAAAAAAATTAAAGCTTCAAAGTACGAGTTCCAATAGCCGATCGCATACATAAGCACGAGAACAGCAATGATGGGTTTGGACAGCGGGATGACGATCTGCATCAAAAACTTGAAATCGCTGCATCCATCCAAATGTGCGGCCTCTGTCAGTTCCGATGGAATCGATGTCTGGAAGAACGTCCTTGCCAGAATGACTTGCCAGACGGAAATTGCGCCAGGAATAATCATCGCCCATCTCGTATCGAGCATGCCCAGTCCTTTAACGGTCAAATAATAAGGAATCAATCCTCCGCTGAACAGCATCGTAAAAACGAATAAGGCCGTTATCACATTGCGTCCGTAAAAGTTTTTTCGAGAAAGCGGGTAAGCCGCCGTAATCGTCAATGAAACGCTTAGCAGCGTGCCGAAGAACAGATAGAACAACGAATTTCCATACCCTGTCAGAATCTGCGGATTTTGAAACACCGCTTTATAGCCACGAAGCGTAGGCTCAACCGGGAGCAGCCAAACTTTTCCCGAGATTACAGCTGACGATGAACTAAAGGATGAGCTGACAATATAAATAAGCGGATAAGCTACGATGACTAAGCAAATGACCAAAAACAAGTAGACGAAGAATAAGTACACGCGGTCTATTCGGCTTTCGAGCACGCGGGTAGGCGATGTACGTCTTTCTAGCGACAATGTCTGTTCAGCATTAACCATAGGTTCGACCTCCTACCACAAACTCGTTTCAGAATTTTTCCTGGCCACATAATTTACACCGATAAGCAGCAGCAAATTGACAACGGCATTAAAGAGTCCAACCGCTGCGGAGAAACTGAAATTTGCTCCGACTAAGCCCATTTTGTAAACATAAGTGGAAATGACTTCGGATGCCCCAACGTTAATGGCATTTTGCATCAAGTACACCTTCTCAAACCCAACGTTCATGATTTGTCCTGCATTCAGAATGAGCAAAATGACGGCCGTTGGCATGAGACTCGGCAAATCGATATGGATCATACGTTGGAAGCGCGATGCGCCGTCAACTTTAGCCGCCTCATATAGATGCGGATCTACCCCTGCCAGAGCGGCGATGTAAATGACCGAGGCATACCCCGTAAACTGCCAAACGTCGGAAAGCACATAGACCGTTTTGAAATACTCCGGCTTCGACATAATATTTTCCGCCGGAAATCCGAACTTATCAGCCAAGAGATGGACGAAGCCCAACTGCGGCGAAAGGAATAACATAATGATCGAAACCATGATCACGGTTGAAATAAAGTAGGGAGCGAAAGTGACGAGCTGTACCGTCCGCTTAAAAACACCGTTTTTCAATTCATTTAAGGCTAACGCAAGAATGATTGGCGCAGGAAAGCCGACAAGAAGCGAATAAAGGCTGAGCAACGCTGTATTTTTGATAATTCTCCAGAATATAGGCAGCTTGAAAAACTCGATAAAATGCTTAAAACCGATCCAATCGCTGCCCCATATTCCTTTCGTTACCATATAATTTTTAAACGCGATCTGCACGCCAGCCATCGGCACATATTTAAAAACAATTAAATAAAGGAGCGACGGCAAAATAATCAGATAGAGCTGCCAGTTTTTCTTTACCATCCGAAATGCTATACTCATGGTACTCCCCTCCACGCTGCATATACTTATCCACCAAAATTAAGCGCTTACAAGCTCTATCATAAAGGACTGGAAAACAAATTTATAGGGATCATTTTTAAGCTGAACTGTCCATTTATAAGGTGGTGGAACTTATTCCGAAGAAACCTGCTTTTAACTTCCAGAACTTGTCCATTGTTAAAAAAATGGCGATTGGCTACATCTTCATCATCTTCATTCCGATCATTTCGTTCGGCCTGTTCCTGTATAACCAGAACTACAACAGCTTTCTTGAAGAGTACGCGCAAGGCAGACAAAAAATAGTGAATCAAGTGCTAAACAACATAAATATTAGTACCGTGCACATTGAATCGGCGTATCAGCTATTCCAAAATAATTCGAATACGATCGCCTATTTAAGTGGGAACTACCGGACCGATTTTGAACAAGTATCCAATTTTTTGACCTATATCAGGCCCTTATTCTCTTATATTCTCTCATCGAATAGTATGATTGACGGTATGACCATTTATATGGAGCAGCAGAACGGCATGATTTTTCGTCCGGAAATGGCGAAGATGGACGAGTTTAAACTCGACGAGAGCATTCAGAAGCTACCGCTTGGCGTAGGTAAATGGGTAACGGTGAATAACGTGTCCGATCCGAACATCGACCTCCATTATGTGCACAAAATCGGCAACCGGAATTTCGAACAGGACATCGGTCTGCTTGATATTAAAGTCACTTCGAAGTTAATTAAACCTTTATTCGAATCGCTCAATTTGAATAGCAAAAGCAATTTATATGTGCTTGACCAAGACCGTCAGGTCGTATCCCGTATTGAGAAAATCCACTTAACCAAGGATGCGGAAAAAAGCATATTAGCCGATGCCTTCCAATCGAACGCTAAATATTTCTATCAAAATGTTACCGGGAATAAAATGCTGATTGAATCGTTTTATGCCGACAATATTAAGCTGCATTTTGTCATGATGGAGCAAGTTGACGATGTCTTTAGCGGGATCAAAAAGAATAAATATGTGCTTGTTTTGATCGTCGCTACCCTTCTATTGCTTCTTTCCGGGATGTATTATCTGATCGCCAGTTCGATAACGAAACGTATTTTGAAACTTTCCAAGCATATGCGGCAGGTCGATGAAAACTATTTCCCACTGTATCATGGAGAAATTAATAAAGACGAAGTCGGACATCTGACCTCCTCCTATAATGCGATGATTCGGCGGATGGACGAGTTGGTCAACACTGTTCACCGGTCGGAAATGCTCAGAAAAGAATCTGCTTATCAAATGATGCAAGCGCAAATTAAACCTCATTTCCTTTACAACACGCTGGAATCTATCCGCATGATTGCGGAATCCAACGATGATCCGGAAGCAGCTGAGATGTCCTATACGCTCGGCAAGCTATTCCGCTACAGTCTGTCGGGAACAAAAAGCGAAACTTATTTGCAGGAAGAACTGGAAAATGTCAAAGACTATATCAAAATCCAGCAAATCAGACTGGGCGACCGGATGCAGGTATCTTTCACAATTGACGCTGTTATCGATAACTTTGTTTGTCCTCATTATATTTTACAGCCTATCATTGAAAACAGTATTGTTCACGGCATCGCGAGTGTAAGAAAACAAGTCTCCCTCTCCATCCGCATCTGGGAAGATTACACCTTTATGTTCATTGCGGTTAGCGATACAGGCGCAGGCATGGAGGAAGATCGGCTTAAGCTCATTCAACGCGTGTTAAATGGCACTTTAGATCCGCAAGCTTTGCAGATCAGCGGCGGAGGTATCGGCATGATGAATGTAAACGAGCGCGTAAAAATGTTTTTTGGCGAAGGTTCGGGCATTCAAATGGAGAGTAAGCTTAACGAGGGAACGACATGTCTGCTCAAATTAAGTAAGGGGGCAACACAATGAAACTCATGGTTGTCGATGACGAGCCTATCATTTTGAACGGTATCATCCGCATGATTGAGAAAGCGAACACATCTTTTACCGAAATCGTTGGCGCTGCCGACGGCATTGATGCCCTGCACAAGCTTGCGCTCTTTCAACCCGATTTGATTCTTACGGACATTCATATGCCAGAAATGGACGGGCTCGCTCTTATTAAGGAAATACAAGTTCAAAACCTTTGTGACCGCTTCGTCATTATAACCGGCTATGGCGACTTTGCTTATGCCCGACAAGCGCTGCGCTACCATGTTATGGACTATCTTTTAAAACCGATCAATAAAGATGAGCTGCTCGGCACATTACGGAAAATCGAACAAACCATTCGTGTAGAACGTCAGCAGACCGAAGAGCATGACCTTTTGCTGCTCAAAGAACATATTCTTTACAATACGCCATGGGAGGACATGCCCCTCAAGCCGGAGCTGCTGCACACCATGCTTCCTGACCCGTATACGATGATTGTTGTCATTCAAGCGTACGGAGGTACTCCTCTGTTGACCGCCGAGCGCCTCGAAGCTATTTGTCATGCTCTCATAGGAATGAATAAGAAGGCCTACTCCCTGCAATCCCGATTTTTGCGGCAAGCCGTTCTCCTTGTAAATGGCAAGGATGGATTTACGGATGAAGAGCTTCAGCAGGCCTGCGGCGATCTTTATTATAGAACGGGCTTACAGAGCACGGGGTATCATATCGGAGTATGCGGAAATAAGAAGGATAAGGAAAGTTTGCGGGAACTGTACATTAAAGCGATGGCTGCTATGTTATGCAATCGGTACTTTTCCAAGGGCAACATGACCGTTTTCAGACAGGAGCCAGAAACCTTAGAACGGGATGCGGAGTTCGCACACGACTTGGATCGATCCATGGAGAATCAGCTTTCTTTCGAACAAATCGAAAAGGATATGCAGTACATCCATCTTCTTTTTTCAGGTGATGCTGACTGCCATAATCAACTTCGCGAGCAGTTTCTTCACTGCATAGGCACTCACTGCTCCGCTGCATTGGAAGATGCGCACGTATCCGCGATCTCCGGGCAGCTCCTTCCTTTTGAGCGCCGCCAAGATCACCAGGAACACCACCAACCGCACATCCAAGCTATCGATAAAATCATCACTTTTGTCGAACAAAATTACAAACTGGATTTATCTCTGGATTCAGTTGCCGATCATGTACACATGCATCCCAATTACATCTCCATGTTATTTCGTAAAGAAATAGGCCTTACCTTTCTTCACTACTTGCATACATTTCGACTTACCAAAGCCAAACAATTCATGCAAGATCACCCGGAATGGCCGATCAACACAATCGCAGAGCTCGTAGGCTACGAAAATCCGCGGCATTTTTTCAAAGTGTTTAAAAAGTTCGAAAACACCACGCCCGGTCAATTCCGGCTCGGGAATGGTACCGGCTCGACTTGAAATCCGCCTGTTGAGGGAACTCTATTCCCTTATTTCGGCGAAAAGCGGAATTTCGGGCTACCGAAGGGAACTACAGGATCTTATTTCACCTCAATGATGTCACTAGCTGTTCGGAACGGTGAAATAGCGGACCCTAGTATCCCCAACCTCGCCTAAAGGGCTGTTTCTAGCAAAATAGCGCCCTGTAGTTCCTCTTTCTTCCTGCTAGCTTATACCTCCCCATATCAAGAGCTGCTCCAAGACCTAACACATATAAGGGTAAGCTTTTTCGCTTACCCCACACCCCAAAACATATAAATTCTTTAAGAGACCGCACTAAGCATGGATGAAAACTACATAGGTTTAAAATCGGGCAAATGGAATATATATTCCAAATTTAGACTAAAACCGCTTTCCAAGACGCTTCGAGTGTTTGCTGAATTTGTATATCGGTTAACTCATATTTGTTAACATAAAAGCCTTTGACAATGGCCGTCACGATGCCGTGCATAATGGAATGGCATATGTGCACATCCATTTCCCGGATGACGCCGTTTTTTTGCCCTTCTCTGATCAGTGACAAAACGATTTCTCTGGACGTGCTGTCATCATCCATTTTACGCAGTTCTGGTTTGATGCAAGGCGAATAGGAATACGCATCGATAAACCGGAAATGCTTCGGGAATGCCATTGCAAACCGAATCCTGTTCGATTGCAAGCATTTATAGCGCTCATATAAACTTAACTCGGGGTCGTAACCCATCATCAAGTTCTCGCCAAGAAGTTTACGGGATACCCGGTATAGCTCATTCACCAGTTCTTCCTTATTGCTGAAGTAATTAAAGACGGTACCAGATCCGACACTCGCCCTCTTCATAATTTTGGCAAAAGTTACGGATTGCAGCCCCTCTTCGTCGATTAAATCCAACGTCGCGTTCAAAATATCGTCGCGTTTGCTCATTGTACACACCTCGTTAAACCCAACTTTAGTATGTGCAGCTGGGCTCGTCAAGTATTCCGAATATTTATTCTTCATTTTTTTGAATTTATGCGGCTATTTGCACGTTAAATAGCTGGATTTTCACGATTCCCACCTTCACATTGGAATGAATAATCCAAAAAAGTGTTGACTCCATTCCCTTCAGGAAGTATGATAACTTGGAATAAACATTCCAAACCTGAAAGGAAGATCTCCTGATGTCTTCATCCACGACAGAATTAACCGGACGCTCCATCTCCTCACGGATCGTTCTGGCCATCATACTTGCCTGCCAACTTATGATTATTTTGGACGGTTCGATTGTTATCACATCGCTGCCTGAAATCGGGCGCAGCCTGCACTTATCCGCAACAGACTTATCCTGGGTACAAAATGCTTACTCATTGACCTTCGGCGGACTTCTGCTGCTTGGCGCGCGAGCCGGAGATTTATTGGGCCGCAGACGCATCTTCATGATGGGTATCGGCTTATTCACGTTGGCTTCGTTGATCGCCGGTTTGGCCCATTCCGCAGAAAGCTTGTTAATCGCCCGCTCTATTCAAGGCTTAGCAGCCGCATTTGCTGCACCCGCTACACTTGCCTTACTCATGGTAAGCTTCCCGGAAGGCAAGGAGCGGATGCGTGCAATCTCCTTGTACAGCGCTGTCTCCGGCGCAGGCGGAAGCGTTGGTCTTGTGCTGGGCGGCATCTTAACCGACCTAATCTCTTGGCGCTGGGGGATGTTCATCAATGTCCCCATTGGCATCGTGATCATGCTGCTAGCTCCCCGCTATTTGATGGAAACACCGCGGCTCAAAGGCCGCTTCGATATTGTCGGCGCCGTGACCTCGACGCTTGGTATGACATCCATTGTGTACGGCTTTGTTCGTGCCGCCTCTTACGGCTGGAGCAATGATGGAACCATCGTGTCCTTCCTTGCCGGAGCCGTACTGCTCACCATGTTCATCCGTATCGAAAAGAGAGCCGAACAACCGATCACGCCACTCCGTTTATTCGCCAGCCGTGAACGTACCGGTGCGTATATAGCTCGACTGCTGTTTGTAGGCGGCATGTCTGCCATGTTCTTTTTTCTGACGCAATATTTGCAAGGCGTTACCGATTTTAATCCTCTCGTTGCTGGAATCGCGTTTATACCGATGTCCGGCGTAATGTTTGGAATGGTCTACGCAGTACCTGGTTTGATGTCCCGCTTTGGCAGCACCAAATTGCTGATCGGCGGTGTAATCATTGCCCTTGCAGGTATGACCTGGTTAAGCCGTATCACCCTGGACACGTCCTATTTTCCAAACATCGCGATTCCATTAGTCATTCTGGGCATCGGCGCCGGAGTTGTCTTTATTCCTCTCACATCATCAGGAATAGCCGGTGTTGAGCGCGGCGACTCAGGTGCGGCTTCCGGTCTGGTGAATGTCGCGCATCAAATGGGTGCTTCCTTGGGGCTTGCTATTCTGATTACCGTGTTCGGTTCTGCTAGCCGCTCCGCCGCTGATCATCCGCTTTTCGGAGCAACGCCGCACAAGCAGGCTCAGTATATTTTGGCACATGCCTCCGCAGCATCCATCACTGGATCCGTCATTTTCCTTCTACTTGCTCTGATCGCCGTTGTTGTCCTTATTCGCAAGAAACCCTTGGACAATCGCATTAAGCATCAGATCGAGCCAAATGCACAAAAAGCGGAACAACTTTAAATTTGTGCCGAACGGTCATCCTTTCCAGCAAATTTGCTTTTGCGGTCAAAAAAACAGGAAAATTCCTCTCTAATTTGATTGCAGAAGCTCGTCATA
>NZ_WHNZ01000063.1 GCF_013141725.1 Paenibacillus planticolens
GTTAATCTGTTACTGCACATGCATTTCATGAAAATAACTGGAAAAACATCCGTTAATTCGCACTGGAAATGAATATGTAGAGTAATTTGGCAGATTTAGCAGGAGAATTTCCAGTTAATCGGCGTTTGGAGCGACGATATGCTGAAATTAGCTGGAGTTTTTCCAGCTAAATTGCCCGGCAGTTGGCGGCGTGGTTGCAATGCTGGGCGATCGATGGGACGATATTTGTATGTTATGGTGTGTTATCGTGAGGAACCCAGCATCTTGCGTGTACCGCTTTTATATTGACTCACCAGCGCTTGTCCCAAACACAAAGTTACAAACAAGGGGAAGCGGAGCGTACACTTCTTGATCACTCAGGCGAATCCTTCGTCACTTCCCGCAGCCCCGTATCCACATAAACGGGGATCCCTTCTCCGCGAGCCGCACGGAGCAATTGTCCGATAATATGATCGCCCCATACTTGTTCATTCTGCGAGATGACAGAGGTGATCTGCCCGTTAATCAGAGCTTCTTTCACATTTGGCATCATACCGAAAGCTAGCGAGTTCCGTTTTAATCCTTTAGCCTTCCATAAGAGAATGGAAGCAGAGCTCGACAAAATATCCAGGGTGACGAGCGTATCAAAATGAGGGTGGTCATCAATCATGCGCTCCATGTCAGACAATGCCCTGTCGGAAGAGCCTTCGTTATAACCGACTTCAAGCACTTGTATGCCGGTGTTCCTGGATAAGTAGTCGAGCATGCCGGAAAGCCGATCCTTTTGAATGGTTGAACCGGAGGAACCCGACTCAACGAGTACCATCCCTTTTCCTTTCATCAGCTTGCCGACGACTTCCCCCATTAAAGCTCCGCCACGATAATGATCAGGACCGATATAGGATAAGCGGCGGCTATTAGGAGCATCGGTTTCGAAGCAAATGACCGGAATCCCGGATTCCATGGCTTTATTAATAGCGGGAGTAAGCGCATCGGGATCGATCGGATCGATTGCAATGCCGTCGACCTTTTGTTTAATCATGGTTTCCATCATTCGGATTTGCTGCTCTAAACTAATTTCTTCCGGTGCCTTAACCAGCAGTTGAACGGAATTAGCGGCAGCTGCCTTTTCCGCCAGTTGGGTAATGACCTCGTAAAAGGAATGAGCCATTGGATAAATAATCCCGAAAGTGTGAGCGGGATGCTGGTCATTTTTTGGAGAGGACGGCGTTTCCGAAGAGAGCAAAGGGCCGGAGGTATTCGCATCCCTGCAGCCCACGGTTGTAAAGAGTGAAAAAATAACGATAAATAGCAGACATTTCTTAGGAGTAACTGACAAAGCCCTTGTGCTCCTCTCTTTCCGAAGTAGGCAGGTCTTTGTTCAATTGGCCGGTTTTGCGAAACTGCTTCGTGGTCATCCCCGTAACCCGCTTAAATAGATTTGAAAAGTAGTGAGCGTCGTTATAGCCTACCAGAAAGGCAATTTCATACGATTTGGACTGTGTCGTTTGAAGCAGCTCCATCGCTTTCCGAATCCGGGTTTGCGTCAAATACTCAATGAACGTTTGGCCAATCTCTTGGCTGAACACTTTGCTTAAGTGACCGGGACTCAAATTGACATGATCGGCAGCATCTTGGAGCGAAAAGTAATCTTTATCATAATGATCATGGATATACTTTTTCACTTTAATCAGCATATCCCCATATTTATCAGATGCCCCGGCTCGCCACTGCCAATATTGTTCGGAAAGCCGAATCAAGTAAGCGCATGATTCTTCCCATGACCGTATGGCTTCTATGGCATTCTGCATAACGTCCAGGGTCATATCGAAGTTTGCGATATTCGGATAAGAATCTCTGGCAGACCGGAACACTTCTAACGTTAAATCGTTCAGAATATAGTACCCGATCAGCGATGATTGCCAGTCTGTATGCTGAAGGACGGAGGCAAAAGAACGGACAAAGGACTCTGCTTTAGCCGGTGAGCCGATCTTCAGAAATTCTACGAATTGAGTCCGGTCTAAGAACACGGACTGTTCAAAGGAGCCGCTTCTTGACTCCAGCATCGCATGGCGGTTTTGCCGGGATAAACGGCGCCAGTGCATGTCTTCCATGGCTTCCAGGAAGGAAACATGGATGCCCTGCATACGGTCTTGCATGCTCCCGATGCCGATGGATATGGAGTACGGAAGCTGATCCATCGTTTGATTTTGCAAGTGTTGGAACGTCTCTAACGCTTGCTTGATCTGTTCCGGGGATTCCCGTTTCAGAATCCATACGCATTCCGTTTTGCTTCGCTTGAACACCAGAATGTTGTCGCCTTCGAGCTTGAGATGCAGCTTATGCTCATCTTGCTTCATGTAGTCGAAGATATCCTCCGGAACGGTGTCGGAAGCGGACATTTTGCGGAAATCAGCGGTTACGACGACATAGAAGCGGGACAGCAGATTCAAGTTCAATTTGGAGCTCAGATGGACAGCCTCGGAAGTCGTAATGAAACCGCTGCACAAATCGTTCAGCAGCTTGCTCTGCGTTAAGCCGGCATGCCTGCTTTCGCCTAGCTTTAATTGTTCGATTTGCTCTTTTGCGCGGCGTTCCGCATCAATTTTGTCACTGACCTGACGAAGGGTTTGCAGTAAATCTGCCGAGGAGATCGGCTTCGTGCAATATTCCTCTACGCCCAAACGAAGGGCGGTTCTGGCATACTCGAAATCGCCGTGTCCGCTTAAAATAATAATTTTGATATCGGGCATGTTTTTTCTAACATAGGAACTCAATTCCAAGCCATCCATGAAGGGCATCTTAATATCGGTGATCAGAATATCAGGTTGAAACTGTTCGATCATCGGAAGCGCAACTTCTCCGTCGGAAGCATCTCCGCAATACACGAATCCTTCTTTTTCCCATTGGATGGTGTCGCGAATCGTCTCGCGAATTAAAATTTCATCGTCAACCAGCAGCACTTTTTTCATCAGATGTTCCCCCCTGACATTGGTATTCGAATGGAAACTTTGGTTCCCTCATTTTGAATACTGTCGATACTTACTCCGTATTTATCCCCGTAATACAGTTTAATTCGTTGCTGCACGTTATGGAGGCCGAATCCGCCGGACACTTCGTTGCCCGTTTGCTCTGGAGGCTGATTGTTCGTCAAATAATCGCGCATCTGCTCAAGCTTCTCCGGCGACATGCCGATACCGTCATCCTCCACCGTCAGGACGATATCCTCCTCATTTTCGATGCAGCCGGTGAGGCGAATGAGGCCTTTGCGGCGTTTATTTTTTAAGCCGTGATATAAAGCATTTTCGACAATCGGCTGCAAAATCATTTTTAAGATCGGATACGGGTTTAAGCGGGGCTCAATATCGATCTCATAATCCAAAATATCACGATAGCGCATTTGTTGAATGACCAAATAACTATGTACATGTTCTACTTCTTTATTAATAATAATCCAGTCCCGCCCCTTGCTTAATGAAATGCGGAACAGTTTGGACAAGGATTGAACCAACTGAATGACTTGATTATTTTTTCCTGCTTCTGCCATCCAGACGATGGAATCCAGCGTATTGTACAAAAAGTGAGGATTGATTTGGGCTTGCAGCGCCCGCAGTTCCGCTTTCTTAATTTCCTCTTGTTCTTTAATGCTTTGTTCAAGCAGTTTTCGGATTTTACTGAGCATGATGTTAAAGCTGTTGCCTAATTGGGCGACTTCATCATTGCCCGTCGGAACGACTTTGGCCTCCAGATATCCCGATGCGGCTAGCTGCATTTTGCTTTTCAAGAGGTGAAGCGGATGGGTCAAGCGGTTAGAAATAAAAAAGTGCAGAGAAACAGCAAAGACGAAGCTTAGCACAACCGTGATGATAATGAGTTGGCGAATCGAATTGGCTTCTTCAACAATTTCTTGAAGCGGAACGTACCCAACGATACTCCAGCCTGTCATTCGCGAAGGAGCAACGTAGACGAATTTCGGCTTGCCTTCCGTAGAGTCGATGTAATTGGTATCGTTGGTATCGGCTCCGTTAAGAAGATGGACTAAATCGGATGGGAGCGGCAGTTTGGCACTGGCTTTTAACGTAGAAGGTGTAAAAATTGGCGTGCCGGACGAATCCACAACAAAGTAGAAGCCGGTCGCCCCGATCGTTACGTTATCGCAAAATTGTTTGACCACCCTATCATCCAAATCGATGACGATAAATCCAATCACTTCGTGCGTAATCTGCTGCTTGACGGCAGCCATAATGGAGATGACATTCGTATTGCTGTATTGAAAACCGTCGATTCTGTCAAGAACGGAAGCATCGGAAGGAGGGATAATCAAGACCTCGTCCGGATTGTTGGTCAAACGGGTTAAATGCGGGTTGCGCAGCGGATTTTTCTCCAGCTGGAACAAGCCCTTCCTCTCGCTAATGCCTCTGCCGTACAAATTAACCATGGTAATATTGAGCACGCTGTCATATTTGTATGTTTGTCTGTAGGAATCCATCGTTCTTAGTATTTGTTTCGTATCCTCATAGGTATCTTCTTGGGAAAATAAGAAATGGAGCACTTGTGTATTCTTGCTAATTTCAAGCAGCTTCCTGGTGTCAATAAATTGGGTGTCGAGGTCTCTGGCGAGCTGATCTGCGGATAGCATGGCTGCTGCTTTACTGTTGTTAAAAACGGTTTTAAACGATTTCTGATAAGAGATGAGGCCAACCGCAATAAGAGGGATGCACGTTAGAATGATAAACATTGTAAGCAGCTTTATCTGTAAACTCGATGAAATCCATTGTATCAATCTCATAATGGTGTATGTAACCTTTCTTAATTGAGGGGGTCTTAGTCTCAATCTTACTATAACAAATTGTCGTCCATGCGGATATGGTAACGTATACATTTCACCACAAATAACAATTTCCTCTCATAAAAACAAACTTTTGTCGATGGAGCTGCGGATAAACACTTAAAAAATTACAAGAAATGAGCTTGAAACTCTGTATAAAAGTCAACTGTAAGCGTTTTATAATGAGGTCACACCGAGCAAGAGGTGAACTAAGGGGAGGAATGAACAATGAAAGTTACGAAAAAAATGGGGGTTCTCGTTGCGGCTTCCTGTATGATGTTATTCGCAGCAGCTTGCGGAAACAGCGCGAGCACATCGACGGCTCCAACAACCAATGCAGCAGCTACCACAGCACCTGCTCCGGCAGCAGGCAAGAAAATTACTCTAGGCTTCGCTCAAGTCGGAGCAGAAAGCGGTTGGAGAACGGCAAACACCAAATCAGTCCAAGACTCGGCGAAAGAAGCGGGCTTTGATTTGAAATTCTCCGATGCCCAGCAAAAACAAGAAAATCAAATTAAAGCGATCCGTACATACATTCAGCAAAAAGTGGACGTCATTGCTTTCTCGCCGGTTGTTGAATCGGGTTGGGATACAGTGTTGAAGGAAGCAAAAGATGCTAAAATCCCGGTCATTCTGACGGACCGTGCTGTTGATTCGAAGGACACGTCGCTGTATGCGACATTCATTGGATCTGACTTCGTAGAAGAAGGAAAGAAAGCAGGGAAATGGCTTGCTGATAAATATAAAGACGCCAAGGAGGACGTGAACATTGTTGAGCTTCAAGGCACAACAGGTTCCGCACCGGCAAACGACCGTAAAGCCGGATTTGCCGAAGAGATCAAGGGCAATCCGCACTTAAAAGTGATCGCATCACAAACAGGCGACTTTACAAGAGCAAAAGGGAAAGAAGTTATGCAAGCGTTCCTAAAAGCGCATAAAGATATCAAAGTTCTTTATGCACACAATGACGATATGGCTCTTGGAGCTATCCAAGCCATTGAAGCAGCAGGCTTGAAGCCAGGTCAAGATATTACGATCATTTCCGTCGATGCGGTGAAAGATGGCATGACGGCAGCAAGCGAAGGCAAAATCAACTTCATCGTTGAGTGTAATCCGCTGCTTGGGCCGCAATTGATGCAAGCTGTCAATGATGTTGTGGCAGGCAAATCAATCGAGAAACGGATTGTTACCAAAGAAGGCGTCTTTACTTCCGAAGACGCGAAGAAAGTGCTGGCAGATCGTCAGTACTAATAAAATCATATAAAGGAAAAAGCCACTCCATACAAGAAGCCGGTGGAGTGGCTTTTCTCTATAAGGAGAGGAGCAATCCCATGGGAGAAACCCAGCCGATATTGCAAATGACGGATATTCATAAACAATTTCCCGGTGTTAAAGCATTGTCAGGCGTTAACTTCCGGATGTTCCCGGGTGAAGTCCATGCGCTGATGGGCGAGAATGGGGCCGGTAAATCGACATTGATTAAAGTGCTCACCGGTGTTTATTCCATTGACCAAGGAAGCGTGGAGCTGGACCGGAAGCCGGTCAGAATCCATAGTCCGCTGGATGCGCAGCAAGCCGGAATCAGCACCGTGTATCAGGAAGTTAACTTGTGTCCTAATCTGTCTGTTGCGGAAAATATATATATCGGTCGCGAGCCGCGCCGGTTCGGCCGCATTTTGTGGAAGAAAATGAACGTAGAGGCTGCCGAGTTGCTGAAGAAGAGAATGAATCTTGAAATTGATGTGACACTGCCCTTGCATAACTATTCCGTGGCCGTTCAGCAATTAATTGCGATTGCCAGAGCAGTCAGTATTTCCGCCAAAGTGCTAATTCTGGATGAGCCTACCTCCAGTCTGGACCGGGGCGAAGTCATGCAGCTATTTACCGTCATGACAAGGTTGAAGAAGGAAGGTTTGGCCATCTTGTTCGTCACGCATTTCCTTGATCAGGTGTATGAAATTTCAGATCGAATAACCATTCTTCGTAACGGAGAATTTGTCGGAGAGAGCATGACAGAGGAGCTCTCCCGAATAGATTTAGTGTCCAAAATGATCGGCAAAGAGCTGCACTTGCTGGAGGAGCTTCCGAAGAGTACGAACGATCGGCAGGTCAAGGCAGAGGTGTTATTGGAGGCTTATTCGTTGGGAAAAAAGGGGGCGATCGAGCCGGTGGATTTCTCCATCCATAAGGGAGAAATCGTCGGTTTGGCCGGGCTTCTCGGTTCCGGAAGAACGGAGCTTGCCAGATTGTTGTTTGCGGCTGACCGTTCGGATTCCGGCGAGCTCAAATTCGCTGATTCCAAGTCGGCCATTCACTCGCCAAGGCAAGCGATTGACCACGGCATCGCCTTCTGCTCCGAGAATCGCAAGA
>NZ_WHNZ01000064.1 GCF_013141725.1 Paenibacillus planticolens
GTTATTTTGCATGACCAACAAGGGGTAAGCCTCACTCACCCCCCCAAAAAAAGAATTGAGAACCCTCCCGGGCTCCCAATTCTTTTTCTTCTGACTGGACTTATTCCATAATCAATCTGGCTACAGCTGCAAGGTCCATAATATCGACGATACCATCGCCATTGATATCCGCTTTCTTGTGAAGCGTATCCCAATCCGGATCTGCCGATGTTTTGCCATAGCTTTTTGCCACAATGGCCAGATCTCCGATACTGAACCTACCGTCTCCGTTCATATCTCCTTGCTGCGCAGCTATCACGGAAGCTTTAAAGACTTGAACTGCCGCCTCCAATTGCTGCGTTGCCGCATTGACCTCTTGTGCGCTCGCACCGGCGCTATCCGCTACGGCTTGCGCCGTAGTAATCGCACGGAGCAATGCCGCTTTGGCTCCTACAGGATACTCGCCCGGCTTGCTGCCTTCTTGTGCTGCATCGTGAAGCTGCTGGGCAGACGCGATCAAATTCAACAATGCCGTCTTATCCACGGTATCTTTCACCGTAATTTGGAGCGCCAGGGCATCTCCACGGTTCAGATTTGTTTCTGTACCGCTGCTATTAGCTACGATGACATCGCTTAAAGTTACAGTGCTTAGCGTCGCTGCGCTTACCGGTTTGGCTTTAAAGTGAAGTTTCAGCAATTGAACAGTACCCGACACGGCAGGTCCTGTATTCGCTAGCAAAATCCTCACTTTACCTGAATTTACGTCTTCGGAGGTGCCAACTACTTGAATCCTCTCAACTAAGGAATCTGCAGAAACATACTCCAAATGGTTAGGATCGTAATTTACCGTAATGTCATTCGCATAAACACTCTCGGATACATCGCTAAAGCCGTAAGTCAAATCTACGGCGTTACCGGCCTCGACGGACGAAGGTCCCGTTAGCGTTGCAATCGGGTTCTCCTTCTCTTTCTCAGCAACTTGAACCTTCGCATAAGCATTCAAATAAGTGCCGGCAACGGTCCCTTTCACTTCAAAAACACCCACTGTTGCGTATTGATCCGCATCGACTCGCTTCCATTCAACATCCGCGTTTTGCTTGCTGCCATCGGATTTCGTCACCGTAACAACGGCCGGCAGCTGCGGTGCGCGTCCAATGCTCGTATGGACATTGACATTATCAATGCTGTCGATAACAGGCGATCTTGTGGTTCTCAGTCTTATGACGGAGAGCGAGTACGCTGGGAAACTGTAGGTGAACGATTTCCCAAAGCCGTTTACCTTCTTCGTCACCGGATACACATGGGTCGGATCATCGTATGAATTCTCATCCGCGCTCGAATCCGATTTTAATTCGATAACGGAAGCCGCCGGTTGAATATACTCGGCTCCGCTAACGTTCACTTGCGTAGTTTGAGCGTCGCCGGAGATATTAATCACTTTGACGATAAGATCGCCCGTCACTTCATCTTTCGTTGTTACACTGTAAAGGGGTCCGGGTATCACATTGTCCGTAATGTCATGAATAAGCTCGCCGTCCAAATAACAGCGAATCCGGCTGCCTTCCAGCACAATTTTGATATCGTACCATTGGTTTGCCGTTATTAATTTAGTACTCGTGTTGCTGATCGTCGTTTTGGTTCCGTTCACTGCTTTTTCAATGACCGTCTTGGTATTGCCGAAGCCGCCAAGATTCCACCAATAGTAGTTGTTGGAATCTTTGCTTCCAAAACCGATAAGGAACCCTTCCGCACCGCTAACTTTTCTCGCTTTAAGCTCCAGCGTATAGTTGGACCAGTTTTGGCCTTGGAGCAATTGGACCCTTGCATCGGTCGCGCTGGCATCCGTCTGCTTGAGTATGCCGCCCGTAATGGCCCAAGTTCCTTTAAATTGGTTCCACTGTGACAAGGTAGAGCTATTCGTAAAATCATTATTAAACAGCTCCGTCTGATCTGCACCCGTTACTTTGACATTGTCATAGTCCACTGCTGTGCTCCACGACCCCAACACAATTGAGCCGGTTACGTCGCTTGATGGTTGGTTCCTCTTCGTAAGCTCAGTCGGCATAAGCTTTTGTCCAAGGTGATTCTTAAACAGTTGTTGAACGTAATAGTTCGGCGTACCGAAAACCTCATGATTATTAAACCAAATCAAATCCGTTGTCCACTGCGTGTGGTTCGTATAAGCGAACAGCGGAGCAAAGGATGCCATGCCGACAACGTCGGAATTACGTTCCAACCCTGTCATGAACGCTCCTTCAGCGAGAGCACTTTCCATATTATTCCTTTTGCCTGATCCGTGAGCTGCGTACTCCCCGACGAATACTTTCGGACCTGTTCGACTGTATTTATCGTAACGGGTTACATTGTTATAGAACCATTGCGGCGATTGATACATGTGCTCGTCGACAAGATCTGCTTTCTGCCCGTTTTTGCTCAGCCAGCTGTAAGTCAGATCGAAGTTGGCATCATCCGGAAAGGCTCCTGCGCTTAAGACAAGCTTCATCTCCGGATATTTCGCTTTGATGGCATCGTAGAAAACATTGTAGCGGTCAAGATAGTTCTGGCCCCACAGCTCATTGCCCAAGCCGAGATATTTCATATGAAACGGTTCCGGATGGCCATTCGCCGCCCGCGCTGCGCCCCATTTCGTTGTCACATCGCCATTCGCATATTCGATCAGGTCAAGAGCATCCTGAATATACGGCTGCAGCTCATTCAGAGGAATCATTGGCGGAGTCGAATGGCATGACACTTGACCGATGAAAATAATCGGCAGCGGCTCTGCTCCAGTGTCTTCAGCCAATTGAAAGTATTCGTGGAAACCTAGACCGAAAGACTGATAATAATTGCTGGACCATTGGTTGTGTTGAATTTGGCGCTGGCTCACATCGCCGATCGTATTTTTCCACTGGTACCGGTTCGCGAGGGAACCCCCTTCAACGATGCACCCTCCAGGGAAACGAAGAAAACCGGGATGCAGGTCATCCAGCATTTCGGCCAGATCGTATCGAAGTCCATTCGATCGATTCCCCCAGGTCGTCTCAGGGAACAAGGAGACCATATCCAGATCCACAGTAGCCGCGTCAGTGGCCGTTACGACCAGGCTTGCTTTCGTATCCGTCGAATTGGATTTCAGAGAACAGTCTAATTTCTGCCATTGAGAGGTCAGGCCGTTGATTGTACACGCATCATACACCGTGCCCTGCTGCCCTTTAAGCTTTACGGCAATCGATTTAGATGGCGAATCCGAACTTCGCGTATACACGGAGAAATGATACGTTTCGCCGCTTTTTACCGCAATGCCGTCATATCCGCTGTTGGAAATTCCTACGCCTGCACCCGGTTTTGTAACGGATAAACGGACGTAGTTCGGGTTTTTCGAATTTAACGGATCGGTTTTCGCAATGGTCACTTGCCCTACACCGCCGTCATTCACGTTCGTCCAGGAATATAGGGGTGAATCAAATTCAAACGAACGGTTCTGCACAAGCTCGCCGTATAGACCGCCATCTGCAGCGTAATTGATATCTTCAAAAAAGATGCCGTATAAGGTCGGGCTTACGTCATGCGCCGGCTGCCCGCCGTTAATGTTCATCGTGTAGGCGGTAGAGCCCGCTTCCCATACAACAACAGTAAAGCTTTTAGTATCTTGAATATCCCCTTTGGAGATCGTCGCTGTCAGGGTTACGGATTTATCTCCTTGACCTGCTGCCGGTTGAATGACGGTCCCGTCGGTTTTTACAATGCTGGCATTTGAAGTTTGCCAAGTAACGGACGTTCCGCCCGGTCCTGACGAAGGCAGGTTTAAGTTTTGCGTTTGTTTGGAGGTGTCACCGAGGTTTAGCCAGTTTTTGGAGTAAGCCACAAGCTCGAGATTGGACATGCTTTCGATCGCAAGTCCCATCACTTCATTGACTTCGAGCGCCCGGGAGTAGATGCGGAAATCATCGATGCCGCCGTCAAAATACGGATCCGCAGCATATTGCGATTTCCCTATGTAGTTCTGCGTTGTATTTCCCAGTACGGAAGGCAACGTCGGCATCGTCGCGGTGCTAGCAACTTCAATACCGTTGATGTACATCGTGCTCTTGCTGCCTTTTTTTACAACCGCCACATGCTGCCAGATCTTTGAAGTCGGAAAAGTGGGGCCGCTTACTAGTTCTTTGCTGCCGCCCTCCGGGGTCGTTGAAAATTCCATGAATCCGGAACCGTTCCTCAGAGTCAGCATCGTCCAATTGGTTGTACCCGATCCGAAATCAAACACGCGTCCCCACGTCTTATTGTTATTTACTTTTACCCATGTTGCTATGGTTACGTCATTCTGACCGGCAAGAATGCCGTCCGGCAGCTTGACATACCCATTCGTTCCGTTGAGGGTAACGGCTCCCCCTAATTTCCCGTCCGTGTTCCAAGTGGCTCCTCCCATCAAAGTACCGTTATGGCCTTTGTTTGAAGCATCTTCCACTGTCGTCCCGCTCGTTTGATCGAACTTGTAGTGCAGCAGCAAACTATCTTCTGCGGCGGTTGATACAGCCGAAATGGTCATATTTGCGCTCGTAGTTGCGTTTTCCGCTGACGCTTGCGCGGGTGAAATGAAAACGCTGCTCATCATCGTTATTATGCCCAAGAAGCTGACCATTTTTTTGAATGTTCTCCGTCTCATCGTGATCAATAGCACTCCTTTAACCAGTTTTTAGTGAAATTGAACGGCATAAAAGCTTCCATCCGTTACGCCAAAATCGTTTGCCCCCTTTCCCCTTTTATTCTAAGCGCTTTCATTTGTTTTAAAATGGAATAATTTGTTTAAAAATTATAATTTAATCGTTATTAAAAAAATAATTCTCGCAACGAATCTCTTTTCATAGAATTTTCGAAGAGCTTAAAAATTTACAAGTTTACCTGATGAAAATATATGGATTCTTCTTGGCTAAAAGCTTTATAATGATATTATCTATTGCTAGAAACCGCTTACGAGAATTGTATTGTTCTGTTTCTGAGATCTAAGATTCATACTTTTGAGGGGCTTGTCCCCCTCTCTATGAGAGGATGATAGATATGCTAAAACGTAAGACAATTTTCACTACTTTATTTTGCAATCTCTGTTTATCCTTAGCCGTAGTTGCCCCTGTTTCCGCCGCGGACGACTCGCAATTTGTGATGTCAGCATCCGGTACTGAATCGGATAACGGCGAATTTACCGTTACCTTGAAAGGGGAAAATATTCAGGATTTATTCGCATATGAAGTCAAATTTAACATCGATGGCGGCAATATCGAGGTCGTCAAAGCTAGCACAGCGATAAACGGTTTCTCCGTTCCTCCTATTGTGAAGAACAATGAAGTTACGTTTGCACATACGAAGATTGGAAAAGTGGATGGGGAGAAGGGGAATGTCGAAATTGGCACCATTACCTTCAAAGCCAAAAAGGCAGGAACAACGAACATTAAATGGACCGATATCAAAATCGTAGATCATAATTTAGGAAGTCAAACTTTTAAGCCAAATGAATCTACAAGCTTTATGAAAGTCTTTGGCGACCTAAGCGGCCACTGGGCCAAATCCGATATTATGCAGATGGTTGATAAAAAAGTCGTCGAGGGTATGGATGATGATCATTTTGCCCCTAATACGAATGTGACAAGAGCGCAATTTGCAACACTGCTTTCCAAAGCGCTTAATTTGCAGGATGATTCCGGGCAAAATCCTTTTGCTGACGTCTCATCCGGATCATGGTATGAAAGTACCGTGAAGAAGTCCTATGCAGCGGGCCTGATCAACGGGGTTGCGGATAATGCGTTCGCACCGGAGCAAAACATTACCCGTGAGGAAATGACAGCCATGCTCTTAAGAGCGAAAGCTTATGCAACCGGGACGAAAATAGAAGATATGAACGCAAATGGGTCCCTTTCGTTTAGCGACGAAGGATCCATCAGCAGCTGGGCCAAGAAAGCGGTCGTATTGGCAGTTGATTCCGGGTTAATGAACGGTAGAACGGATCAAGAATTTGCTCCTCATGACAATGCCAGCAGAGCTGAGTCCGTAGTCGTGCTGAAGCGATTGATAGCGGGATTGAATTAATAAAAAAGGCGGTCTCATAAGTCATTCATGACTTTTGAGACTGCCTTTTGTTTTTATTGGGAGTTTCCCTATGTGATAGGGAATCTGTATGGCGCTATTTCGCCGCGGCAGGCCCCTTTCCGGTTCCTGCGGGAACTACAGAGCCTTATTTCCCCCTGGCAACCCTTACACCACGATAAATCGGCCAAATAGCGGAACAGAGTTCCCTCTGAATTTCCAAATGGTGGGTTTTCGCGCAAATAGCGGACCGTTGTTCCCACTAACTAGCACCATCAGGTGTTTTTTAGACTTTTTGCGGCAGCCGCTTGTTTTATTAGTATTCCCTTAGAGAAAGGGGAACTACAGGGCTCTATTTGGGTTTGGCAGGCCCCTTTCCGGTTCCTGCGGGAACTACAGGGCCTTATTTCCCTTTGGCAACCCTTACACCACGATAAATCGGCCAAATAGCGGAACAGAGTTCCCTCTAAATTTCCAAATGGTGGGTTTTCGCGCAAATAGCGGACCATTGTTCCCACTGACTAGCACCACCAGGTGTTTTTTAGACTTTTTGAGGCAGCCGCTTGTTTTATTAGTATTCCCTTAGAGAAAGGGGAACTACAGGGCTCTATTTGGGTTTGGCAGGCCCCTTTCCGGTTCCTGAGGGAACTACAGGGCCTTATTTCCCTTTGGCAACCCTTACACCACGATAAATCGGCCAAATAGCGGAACGGAGTTCCCTCTAAATTTCCGAATGGTGGGTTTTCGCGCAAATAGCGGACTATTGTTCCCACTAACTAGCACCATCAGGTGTTTTTCAGACTTTTTGAGGCAGCCGCTTGTTTTTTGGGAATCACTTCAGAGGAGGTTGAGAATAGTGGGGGCCAGTCCAGCCTTATTCGCTGCCTCATCCAGCAACAGTTAGCTTAAGAAAATAAGTATAGACTCTGAATGACCACAGTAGTGACTAAAATAATACCGACGCCAACATGCTCTGCATCAGGAACGATGTGATCTTTTATAGGAGGCAAAAACTTATATGTACGCTTAAAATACTTTTCATAATCCTTACGAACTGAGGTTGGGTAACCTGTAAAATAAGGAATCCACCATGAAAACAAGTGCATTACCATAATAATCATCGTCATTGAATATCCGATCCAAGCCCATACACCCTCATTATAAAAGAATATCGCAATAATAATTAAAGGTGGATAATTCCCAAACACTTCAAATTTCCTAAGTTTTTTATCTCTTGCTTGTACATCGTTGAACGGAAACAAATTCATAAAATCAATAATAACTTGATACAATAAAAACAATAGAGGTAATATAAAAGATAGCAAATGTAAGTTCATATTTTTACCCTTTCTATCTATTTAGTCAATAATTTTGGATGGTAATACTTATGCAGCAACAAACCCGGCGTCAATAAACCCGGGTTTGTTTTTCATAGCCTCATTTCGATTAATTCGTATATGTATTCTTCACTCGTTTTGAATTGATAAAGTAGGGTATCCATATTAAGCAAGTTACGAATGATTTAACAATATTTCTGCCTTGTTCACCCATAAACTCGTGAGTTGCCGCCTCCTCAATGGAGTTTGTAATAAAATAATAGCCAATATTAACAGCAAAGTTAATCAAATAAAAATTTATTACCATATATTTTAATAATTTCTTTTTTTTCAAGACAAGATAACCAAGGAACACTGGAAAAATCACAAAAAATATATTTATAACAGTTTCATAGATGATAACCAAAGAATATTTCCAGTTTTCTTCCTGCAATTGAGAGAAAAGTCCATCCTGGTAGATGGGCAATATAGTATCTATCAAATAGTATAAAGAGCTCGCGAAAGTTAATAGGAATCCTAACGCTACGAAGTAAAGCCAGCCACCAAATCCATAAGGTTTAGCTCTTTCCTCGATGGGTAAATTTACTGCTAGATCATTTTCTGTATTTGTCATTGAGTCACCATTTTCTCCGCTAAATTAATTTTATGCAGCAGCCCATTATTTACCCAAATCTAACATTGCCATGAAGTCAAAGAATAAGTGTACTATAATAACTGGGACAATCCTCCTACTCTTCACAAAATAGATTGAAAAAATAAAAAACATTATCCCAGCATACAAGGCAGGGATTAATCCCTGATATAGATGATATGATGTTTGGATTAACGTACTGATTAGTACTGAAATTTCTTCTTTTTTAAATAAATACTTTGTTTCGGTTATGGTATATGCCCTAACAATTAGTTCTTCAAAAAAAGGATTAATAATGATAAATAACAAGTAGAAAATAGATATTTTTGTTTTTAAGAAATCAATATTTTTTGGCGTCTGACCAAAACTCGGAGAGATCGTAACAGCCACTATAAATGCAAGATAGATTCCAACATAGAGAAGGATTCCATGTAGGATATCAGTTTTCTGAAACTCAAAACCTATATCTTTATAATCTCTCCCCTGTTTTTTTAAAACTAAATAAAGTATGCCTAACGAACTGTTATAAAGAGATACACTGAGTTTATGACAAGTGGGAATATTGAAATTAGTAAATGGACAAGTTGTTGAATTTCAGTAATCTGCTTCCTTTATCAAAAAATACTCCTTTGTAATATAGATCACAAAGACTATATTACATGCGCCAAAGGTTTGAAAGCAATACAAATATTGCCTGCTGCCCATTGCCTCAAGGAAAATGCCAATGGATTTTAGCTCCAGCAAGAAGACTTCGTCACCGCCGGTTTGGTAACTGTTGAGCAGCAAGAACTTACTGCTTCTGCTGTGACAGGGGATTGGTCGCTCTGCTCCGAATCGCAGCACGAATTCCTCTGTATACTGCACACTCCTGTTTCAGGCAGATCAAGTTCGACTCTCTCAGCTGCTTCATAATCGCCGACTAGAGCTGCTACAACGGATCTTACTTGTTCATACCCTGTAGCCATTAAGAAGGTAGGCGCTCGGCCATAGCTTTTGGAACCCACAATATAAAAATTTTTCTCTGGTTGTCTTAGCTCTTTCTCCCCATGAGGTCTTACTGTGCCGCAGCTATGCACATTAGGGTCGATCAGAGGTGCCAGTTCAACAGTGCTCTCCAGGCTTGAATCCGTTGTCACGCGGACTTCTCTTAAAAAAGACAGATCCGGGCGGGAGCCTGTATTTGAAACAATCTCATCCATATCATCCAAATAAAGCAACTCATTCTCATGGGAACCAATGACTTGAATTTGGCTACCTTTAGTTTTTAGCTCTTGAATATAAAATGACGTCAAAACTTTTACTTTTCCTGATTCGACAAGCTTTTGAATACGTGTGCCAAGTTCACCTCTAGCAGCCAGCTGATCCTGCTCCTGCCCTCCATAAACATCTTTCAGCTTAGATTTCCGAAGCGCCCAAACAATTTCCGTTTCCTGTACTTGATCCTTAAGTTCTCCAAGTTCCAAAAGCGTATTAATGGCGGAATGACCACTCCCCACAACAAGCACTTTCCTGCCAACATAACGCTCTTTGTGCTTGCCAAGAACATCGGGTATCCCGTAGAAAATGTGATTTCTTAGAGAATTTTCTTCAGTTGTCCAAACCCCTTCTGAAAGGACGGGATTCGGATTCGTCCACGTGCCCGTGGCATCTATAACAGCCCTGGCTTCAACCACCATTCGCTCACCGTTTTTCTCAACATGCAAAACAAAAGGAAGCTCGTCGCGGCCCTGTGTTTTTACCTTGTTAAAACCTTTGCGGCTCGCAGCAACCACTTTTGCATGGAAGTGAAGGTAAGGTTTAATTTCAGGCAGGTTGGCTAAGGGCTTGAAATAGTTTTCGATCATCTCAAGGCCGGTAGGAATATCTTCATTATTTGGAGCTTTCCAACCGTGTGAGGAGAGTAATTGGCGCGCAGCCTTGTCGATATTGAATTCCCATGGAGAAAAGAGTCTGACGTGAGACCATGAAGCCATATTGGAACCAACCTCATTCCCGGCTTCTAACAGTACAAAGGCCTCCTTACGAATCGCTAGATGCGCAGCCGCGGCAAGGCCGACAGGACCGGCACCGATAATAGCTACAGGTAAATTTTTTTGAGTAAGCAAGTTATTTTCAGACATTGAGGAACCTCCAAATTATATATTTTTCAAATATTTACGACGAGCAGTCATTTCAAGGGACGCAAGCTCGTTGATTCTAAAGGAATATAACACCCCCTTAATCAAATAATTTTGATTTATTGATCAAAAAAAATTGATCAATTGGCTAAAAAAAATTTAGTTTCCGCTTGGTCTAAAAATGCAGCACAGCTGCTCAGACAGTAATCCGTTTACTTCTGCCTGATTAATCTCATAGTAACTCCAAGTACCAATGACTTCTTTCATAATTAGGTTTGCATCGAGCAAAATCTTCAAGTGGTAGGACAGTTTGGATTGAGCCATATCGAAGATGTCACATAGGTCGCAAACGCACGTTTTACCGCGCTGAGTTAACTCATACATGATCTGCAGTCGCTTGCTATCAGCTAATGCTTTAAATTTTGACTCGTATGACATGAAAAATGAGTCATTTGGTGTTGTATTTGTTTTAACTTCTTGTATAGGGATTATGGTCTTCATCTATTCTCACCCGATTCCTTGATCAAATATTTTTGATTTATCAATACTATATACCAATAGGAACCATATTGCAATACTTAATCAAGAAAAATTGATCAATTATACCGCTGGTTGATGTGCTTAGCATCTGCCGCGCGGCAAACTGCTTTGGACAGCTACTTGACACCTCCCCTTCCCCCGTGATAACTGCAAAAGTGCAGGTAATTTAAATACAATAGTTCTATTTAGCTAACTTTGATGTAAAAGTGCAGGTAATTTCGGTGAACGAAGCCATTTTGGCCATTTCTATTGAAATTACCTGTACAATTGCAGGTATTGGATTGTAACTGCATGGAGGATGCTGATTTTGATGTACTTTTTTGCAGTTGAGCTAAGTAGGCTCCCCATACACCGACCTTCCCCAACACACAACGACACATTTGCACATATTGGAAGCGATAAAAACCCACCCTCATATTCCGCAAGGATTTACAAAATCTTAACTTTATATATAATCAAATAATTATATAATAATTTACGAGTGATAAGGCTTGAATGTCCCAACGTAAAGGAGCGTGTTATTTTGCCCGATATTGAAAATCTATCTGATGTATGTAAGCTGCTCGGTGACAAAATGAGGTTGACGATTCTCTCTCTGCTCAAAGAACGTGAGCTATGCGTATATGAGCTTGTTGAACTTTTACAAACGAGTCAGCCCAATGTGAGCCAGCATATGCGTAAGCTGAAAGCCGGTGGTCTAGTGAAGGAAGCCAAAAAGGGCCAATGGGTTTTTTATTCGTTAAATATTGAAGATAAGCCCTTTCTGCATGAGTTTTTTCAGTACCTGCCTTCCCAAAAAGACAAAGTGGATGCGATATCTTGTGAAGATCTAAATTGTTGCGATTAGGAGGAACCATGACTTACATTGCGGTACTTATTTTTCTGCTTACGTTAACTTTTGTAATTTGGCAGCCTAAGGGGCTCAACATTGGATGGTCTGCGTCTGCCGGCGCTATCCTTGCCCTTGCCTTCCAAGTCGTATCTTTCCACGACGTGCTGACGGTAACATCCATCGTTTGGAATGCTACGCTCGCTTTTGTCGCCATCATTCTCATTTCCTTAATCTTAGACAATATCGGATTTTTTGAATGGGCGGCCTTGCATATGGCGCGAATTGCGAAAGGCAATGGAAGACTCATGTTTGTATATGTCATTTTGCTAGGCGCGGCAGTTGCCGCATTTTTCGCCAATGACGGTGCCGCGTTAATTTTAACTCCGATTGTATTGGCGATGGTTCGAGCGTTGAAGCTCCCTGATAAAATGATTTTACCCTTCATCATGGCAAGTGGTTTTATTGCGGATACAACTTCATTGCCTCTTATCGTCAGCAACTTAGTCAACATCGTATCGGCTGACTTTTTCGGCATCGACTTTGTCACTTATGCTAGCCGCATGATGGTCACGAGCCTGTTTTCATTAGCAGCAAGCCTGGTGGTCTTGTACGTTTTCTTCAAAAAAGACATACCAACGAATTACGATATGATGCAATTAAAACCGCCTTCAGATGCCATCAAAGATCATAGGCTTTTCCGAATGTCATGGGTTATCCTTGGCATCCTTCTCGTCGCGTATATAAGCAGCGGATTTATTAAAATTCCTGTTTCCATCATTGCAGGCGTCGTGGCACTGATCTTCATATTGATGGCTAGATCCAGCAAGGTGATCGGAACGAAAAGAGTGATCACGGATGCCCCTTGGGCTGTCGTCATATTCTCTATCGGCATGTATGTCGTCGTTTATGGCCTGAAAAACGTCGGCCTCACCGATGCCCTGGGAAAAGTCGTTGAAAACTTAGCAGGACAAGGATTATTTGTTGCAACAGTGGGAATGGGCTTCTTGTCGGCTATTTTGTCCTCCATCATGAATAATATGCCGACAGTTATGATTGATGCTCTAGCCATTCAAGGTACGAATACAGACGGAATTATCAGAGAAGCACTGATCTACGCCAACGTTGTTGGAAGCGATCTTGGACCTAAGATAACACCGATCGGGTCACTCGCTACACTTTTATGGCTGCATGTTCTATCTACCAAAGGTGTAAAAATCACATGGGGCAATTATTTTAAAACAGGTATCCTTCTTACTGTCCCAACGCTCTTAATTACTCTTACTGGGCTTTATTTATGGCTTCACGTTATTCATACAACAAGTGTGAATATTTGGTTGCTAATTGTTGCGATTGCCGTAATTGCGGTGGTCGTCGCGCTGATCATCAAACAAAAAGGAGATATGAAACCATGGAGAACAAAAAACCGTTAGTATATTTTCTTTGCACAGGAAACTCATGCCGCAGCCAAATCGCTGATGGATATTTGAAAGCATTAGGCGGGGATAAATACGAAGTAAAAAGTGCTGGTTTGGAAGCCCACGGATTAAATCCACGTGCAGTTGCAACAATGAAAGAAGCTGGTATCGACATCTCGAACCATACTTCCGATGTGATTGACCCAGAAATTTTGGCTCAAGCTGATTACATCATTACTTTGTGCGGTCATGCCAACGACAACTGTCCAGTTGTTCGAAATGATACGGCTGAAAGATGGCATTGGGGATTTGACGATCCTGCCAAAGCAACTGGGACGGAAGAAGAAATTACAGCTAAGTTCCGTAAAGTGCGCGAATCCATTAAAAGCAGGATCGAACAATTTGTGAAAGAAGGCAAGTAAAATTATTAGGAAAATAAGGAGTTTATTATGCACAAAAATTATCAAGCTTTGGTTGAAGACAGCATATTTTTTGGCGGAGCTTCAGATGTCGAGGACATGGTTAAAAACGAGAACGTTGAGGTTATTGTGGATTTACGGGGAGAGGCCACGGAGTGCGCTTATCCTACAGACCGTGTAGAATGGGTGCAGGTACCACTTGGTGACAATGCGGATGGTCCGCAAGACCAACTATTCCAGCAAGCAATAAATCACGTTGTAGAAGCATATAAGAGCGGTAAAAAGGTTGGATTCCATTGCGGCGGTGGAAAAGGTCGCACTGGCGCTGTAGCCATTGGCACATTGATAACATTAGGCAAGAGCGATAACATCCATGACGCTGAAGAATTAGCGAAAAGCATTCGCCCAGCAGTTCATATTAGGCAGCCTCAACGTGAGGCGCTTGAGAAGTTATTTAACAAGTAATAGGATTTGGCCCCCTGGCAATATTTTGCTAACGGGACCCATATTATTTTAGATGAACCTGAGCAGATCAAAGTGGCGGATCTTTGTTAATCGGAGCCAAAGCTCACCTTATGTTTTCCTTGCAGAGTGTGGTAAAATACGGATAGGCAGATTAATACGCTGCGCATGCTAACACACAGAGTTTTCCAAAATTTTAATTTGGGAGGTTATAATATGGATGATTATTATTTGGTTAAGGACGGTAGAATTGTACGTTGGGACGGGCTAACACTAGGTGGAAGCAAAATACGTGCCGATGAGTTAGTAGAATCTTTTGGACGTAAGGCTCTTGATGAAATTGAACAATTTGGATTTTACACGATAAATAAATCTTAACGACCTATTAACGAAACGAGGCTATCCCCAGTCATTTCTATGACTTGTGGGATAGCCTTCCCAGCAGTTATGCTTCTGTGATCAAATTAAGGGAAAATTTCCCTCTAATTTGTCTGCGGAAGCTTGTCAGATCCATTTAACAGGAAAAACTCCCGCTATTTGCGCCGATTTCATGAGTATTCTCGGAATCCGGTCAAATTAACGGGAGTTTTTCCTTCAATTTTACCTGCGAGGTCCTCTTTCAAGCCATTTAGAGGAAAATTTCCCGTTAATTCCCTTCGACCTTCTTCGTAAAGCTCGAATTCAGAAACTACTTAATGTGTCCGCTCCAGAACAATCATCTATCCATAATATCTTTAAATAATTGTTCGCTTTCCTCATACTGATCTTGATAAACCCCAAGATAATCAAATATCTCAAAAGAGAAATCAACAAAGGCTCGACCAATGGCCGTAATTACATGACCGTCCCGGACTACACGCTTATTTAAATAATTTTCACGGGGAAAAGGATCTATGACACCTAATTTGTGGATTCTTTCTACTGAGCATGAAGTGGTGAAATTTCTTGTATTTAAAATACCGGCTCTACCTAGATATTGAGGACCATGACATATGGCTGCAAGCATTTTCTCTTCTTGATCCAGTTTTATGATGAGCTCGGTTAACTCCTTCTGTTGATTTCGAATCGGTCCGCCAGGGATGATTAATCCCTCTATGTCATCCAGTTCCAATGCATCAGAAACTGTCAAATTAGGCTTATAATACAGACCAGACTCACTAATTACAGACTCAAGATTGTATCCCATCGATAATACTTCTTTTTTGCCAACATTTTTAATCTTATGGAATGCTAAAGTAATTTCAAAATCAGCAAAATCTTCTGATATAAAACAAATAATCTTCCCCATTTATTACACCTCAATGCATCAGTTTCGATGGGCTCTTGTGCCCCGTTAGACCAACGGCACTCCCAGTATGGTATATTATACCACCAATAACGGCAGCCTTGGACAAGAAGAAGTCCCGGACTGCCGCTATGAGTGAGCTATTATGGCACCTTGCGCGCTTTTCCAAAACCGTTACTTCCAATACCGTCTAGATACGCAATGCTCTTTGGCTAGATTCATCGTGCTCAAATCCACAATTTCAATGCTTTTTATAGTTTCAGGGGAATGTATCATGAGATTGTCTCCGGCGTAAATCCCAACATGGTGAATAGCTCCCTTTCCTTCTTCATGCGCAAAAAAGAGTAAATCCCCCGGTTCCAGCTGTTCCTTCTCAACGAAAGTCCCCTGCTTCGCTTGGTCCGAGGCATCTCTAGGAATCAAAATCCCAAAATATTTGTGCATAGCATAAGCAAAACCGGAGCAATCATAGCCGAAAGAGGACATTCCTCCCCACAAATAGGGCAGATCGAGGAACCTCCTCCCCTGTTCGACGATCCCCCGTCCGATGTGGGCTTCTCCAACTCCGGAAGCCAGGAGACCATCGATCAAGCGAACGTCATCCACGCTTAGATACCCGACTCCCTCTGGAGTCTGTACTCTCACCCATTGTTCCGTTGCCTCCAACACAGGCAAAGAGGTCAGATAGCTCAACTCGATCGACCGCTCGGTCGGATTCTTATACAGCCAGGCTTTATCGGCGATCACTTCGGCTCGTTTGGAGCCGACAGGGGCTTCTTTCGCAGCAACTAACTGGCAGCTTGGCACCCAGCCAGGATAGCCCAAGGCATCCTTGCGCGTTCCCTGCTGCGGGATAAGCACCTTGCTCCAACCTTCGCCTTCTTTCATAACTTCTTCCACGACAAGAACGACGGAGCCATAAAGAATTTGTGTTTGAACCCGGTTGGCTATGCACAAATCCAGCTTGTCATTCAGCGTCATCCGCCCTAGCCATTCTCTTATTCGGGCCGGATGCTTCAAAGCAGGCTCATCCATTGGCCTTGGAGATTCCGGCTTCGTCCATACCGTTGCGACAGAAACAACGACCGTCATTCGTTTAGGCATGCTGATGCTCATGTTCATGATCCCACTACACTTTGGCTGTGGATCACGTCCACAATGCCAAGCCCCGCTGTTTTGGGGAAGGTCATGACCCTTCCGTCATACTGCACGCCGCCAACCACAATATCTTGGAGCATCAGCAACGGCGCATCGAAATCGCAGCGCGTAATATTTTTCTTGCTGGCAGCTAAATGCGCTGCGGCTGTTACGGCCACACGGGATTCAATCATGCTGCCTACCATGCATTCGACACCGAATTCTTCCGCGATCTGATTAATAATTTGCGCTTTGTATATACCGCCGGATTTCATCAGTTTGATATTAATCAGGTCGGCTGCGCGGTTTTTTAGCACCTCAAACGCTTGAATAGGAGTAAACACGCTCTCATCCGCCATAATGGGAGTTTCCACGTGATCGGTAACCATTTTCAACCCTTCGATGTCTCCAGCTTTCACGGGCTGTTCAACCAGCTCAATATCAAGCCCTAAGTCCTCCATACGACGGATCGCGCGAATAGCATCCTTTACCTGCCATCCCTGATTTGCATCAATGCGAATTTTCACGCTGCTGCCCACGCATCTGCGGATTTCCTTCATTCGTTCGATATCCTCTAGGAGATTATCCTTACCGACTTTAATCTTCAGTACATTGAAGCCTTCCTGCACATAACGAATCGCATCTTCTCCCATTTCCTTTGGCGAATTGACGCTGACCGTAAAGTCGGTTTCAATCTGATCCTTATATCCTCCAAGGAACTGGTACAACGGCAAACCGCAATTCTGTGCGACAAGATCGTAGACAGCCATATCCACAGCCGCTTTAGCGCTGCTGCTTCCGATCATCGCTTGATGAATCTCCTGCAGAATGCGTTCGTATGCCAGCAAGCTTTTACCGATCAATAAAGGAGTGAACGTATTGACGATAGCCGAATGGATACTATCCAGGCTGTCTCCTGTGATAACGATGGTCGCCGGCGCCTCCCCCCAACCCACTCTGCCGTCGTCCGTCCCAATCCGAACAATAATGGATTCGGTGCTATACACAGTACGCAGTGCTGTTTTGAACGGCTTCTTAAGCGGAGTCGATTGCCGCATGACTTCAACACTTTGAATAATGTTCATATTTGTTGCCTCCTGAAAGTTTTGTGCAGCTGTGCAAGCGAAGCAGACTTATGTCACAAAACTACTTCGGAAGCATAAGCATTGAGCTTATGCCTCTACACCGGGTTCCATACATACCAGCAACTTCTCGTAGGTGCTCATTCTTGCCTCAATTCCCAGTGGAACCGCAATATTCGGAGAGCAGTGGCCGATTTTAAAACCCGAGAGTGTCGGCTTCCCGGCGGAAACGATGTGAGCGTTAAAAATCTCTTCTAAAGTAAGCGACACTTTACGTTTGCTCGGCACACAATTATGAAAGTCACAGAGCAGAATTCCGGCAGCATCGGCCAATTTCCCAGCCAGTCTGAGCTGATTCAACATCCGGTCCAACCTGTAGGGCTCCTCATCGATATCTTCAATAAAAAATAGTTTCCCACTCGTATCCAGTTCATAAGGTGTACCCAGCGTACTTACGATTAAAGAAAGGTTCCCTCCCACAAGCGGTCCGAAGGCTTCTCCTTCCACCAACGTTTGCAGAGGGGAAATCGCTTCTGTGTAGCGGAGTACAGCAGGATGAAGCAGCGATTCATAATTTTGAAGCGTTAGCGGGTGAACCTCTTCTTTTCCCAGATCAACCAACATAGGTCCATGAAAAGTAACCAAACCCGCAAATCGCCCTATCGCTGCATGCAAAAAGGTAATATCGCTATAGCCCCAGAAAATCTTCGGATTCGCGCGAATAAGGTCATAGTCCAGAAGATCGGCTATTCTCCCGGTACCGTATCCGCCGCGCGCACAAATGATCGCTTTAATCGCAGGATCAGCGAACATGGCGTTCAACTCCCCGGCCCGCGCCTCATCCGTTCCCGCAAGATAGCCGTATTGCATGGATAAGGTATCTCCAAACCGAACATTCAGACCCATTTTTTGCAAAAATATTGAATCCGCTTTCACTTGCTCCGTATCTACCCAACTTGCCGGGGCCGTAATAGCCACCGTATCGCCAGGACTTAACCACCGAGGCTTAATAAGCTCAACCATGGAAGATCTCCTTTCTGGCAGTCAAGGATAAAAAAGGGAGAGGCACCCCTGACAGGTGCTTCCCTCGCCCTTCTTTTTATTTCAAATCCGCCCACTTAAAGTCCAGGAAGCCGAAAGCGTGTCTAACGACGCCTTCCAATTTGTCGCTTTGCAGGTAAGTAGAGTTATAGAAGTAAAGCGGAAGAATCGGAGCTTCGTCCATCAAGATCTTTTCCGCATCATGCATCAATTTGTATCGTTTAGCCTCATCCGATTCTACGTAGGCGTCTTTGATCAATTTATCATAAGAAGCATTCACCCACCCTGTGCGGCTGAACGGATTCGTCGATTGGAAACCGTCCAGGAAGTTGATCGGATCGGCAAAGTCCGGAAGGAACGAAGAACGCGACAATTGCAGCTGCAGCGCTTTTTGCTCGGTCGTCAGCACTTTGCCTTCTTTGTTGGCCAGTTTCACATCGATACCTAAGTTGTCTTTGAGCATAGCTTGAAGCGTTTGAGCAATGCGTTGAGAGACATCATTCGTGTTATAAGTCAAAGTTACTTCCGGCAGCGTCTTGTATCCGGCTTCCTGCATCCCTTTGGCCAAAAGCTGCTTCGCTTCAGCCGCATCGAACTTGATCAGACTGCCGCCAACCTGGCGGAAATCTCCGCCCGCAGCATCCTTAAGACCTGGCGATACATAGCCGTCTGCCGGCTTCTGCTTTTGCTTCAGAACCAAATCCACAAGCTTCTGTCTGTCTACCGCTGCAACGAAAGCTTTGCGGATGTTTACGTTATTGAATGGCACCATTTTCACATTAAAGCGGTAAAATGCCGATCCTGCGGCGTCCTCCACTTTCACTTTGTTTTCTGCGAACAATTTATCGCTCATGTCGGCCGGAATGGAACCGGTTGTATGCAGCTCGCCGGTAGTAAATAATTGATACGCGGTGTTCGTATCATTGATCATTTTGAACGTAACGCCTGTCAGCTTTACGTTTGCGGCATCCCAGTACTGATCGTTCTTCACCATTTTCAGCTCGCTGTCATGCTTCCATTCCGTAATTTTGAATGGCCCGTTGCTTACAATCGTAGCTGCTTCGCCTGCCCATTTGGCATTGCCTTCCACAGTAGCCTTATGCACGGGGAAGAAGGCCGGGCTGGAAAGCATGCCGACTAGCCAAGAAGCCGGCTGGATCAAAGTAACCTCTAAGGTCTTGTCGTCCAAAGCCTTAATTTTCACACCATCCGCTGTTCCCTTACCGGAGTTGAAAGCTTCCGCTCCTTCAATAGGATATGCGAGAAAAGCCGCATCAGAAGCTGTTTTTGGATCTAACAGACGCTTCCAGGCATACTCAAAATCAGCCGCTTTGACCGGGTCTCCGTTGGACCACTTAATGCCGTCGCGCAGCGTAAACGTGTACTTTTTCCCATCAGGCGTAACTTTCCACTCTTTGGCCATAGCCGGCTCTGGCGCCTGATTCTTGCCAAGTCGCGTCAATCCCTCAAACGCATTGTTGACAACGTCATAAGAAACTTGGTCAAATCCTTTCGGAGGATCAAGGGAGGTCGGTTCTTTTAAATTGTTGTAAAGGAGGATTTTGGATTTCGCTTCTTTGGCTGCTTCCGTCTGCTTGGCTCCGGACTCTGGCGTTCCGGCCCCTGGATCTTTGCTGCATCCGGCTAGTAACGTACCGATGACCAATACGGAGCTGATTAGCAATGCTGGAATTTTTTTCATGAGCACTTCTCCCCTTCGTTCATTGTCTTATTTATCCTAGAGCCGTCATGATATTTCGCTTGATCGGCGGCTGGAATACAAGTTGAGCGCGCGGATCCTGGAGCCAGCAAGCTACTGAATGGCTGCTCGATACTGCCGTCTGCTCCGGCTGGTAGGCTCCGCACACTTCCATGGCATACCTGCATCGCGCTGCAAAAGCGCAACCTTCCGGCGGAGCAAACAGATCCGGCGGCGTTCCCGCAATCGGCGTAAGCGGAAGCGACTTGTCTGTGTCCAAACGCGGCATGGAAGCTAGCAGCCCTTTGGTGTAGGGGTGCTGCGGATTGCGGAACAGCTCGTCCACCGTCCCGGCTTCGACGATTTTACCGGCATACATCACATGGACCCGATCCGCCATATTCGCAACAACACCGAGGTCATGCGTGATGATGATGATGGAAACGCCGGTTTTCTTTTGCAGCATTTTGAACAGCTCGATGATTTGTGCTTGTATGGTCACATCCAACGCCGTAGTCGGCTCATCTGCAATCAGAACCGAAGGTTTGCACACCGCTGCGATGGCAATCATGATCCGTTGTCTCATGCCTCCGCTGCATTCGTGCAAATACTGCTTCAAGCGCGTCTCAGGATTGGAAATGCCAACCAGCTCAAGCATTTCCGTTGCTTGCTTGCGTGCTTCCGCACGCGATATTTTCTGATGGCGAACGATCCCTTCCATAATCTGTTCTCCGATGGAGATGGTGGGATTCAGTGCCGTCATGGCATCTTGGAAAATCATTGACAGTTCCGAGCCTCTCAGCTCCCGCAGCTGCTTTTCGCTAAGCAGGGTCAGTTCCCTGCCCTTGTAGCGGATGCTGCCTTGGCTGATTTTCGAGCTGTGCTCGGGCAGAAGGCGCATCATGCTGCGCGCTGTTACGCTTTTGCCGCAGCCGGATTCTCCGACGATAGCCAGCGTCTCTCCCTTGCCTAACGTAAAGCTGACTCCGCGAACCGCCTTTACTTCTCCACCATGCGTGGTAAACGTGACATGAAGATTGTCCACTTCCAAAATAACATCGGACGAGTTCGTTGTTTTCATCTCGACTACCTCCTCCTTTTCGGATTAAAAGCGTCCTGCAAGCCATCCCCAACCAGGTTAAAGGCAAGCATCGTAATCGATATGAAAAATGCCGGATAAAATAACCGCCACCACTGTCCTGACAAAATGGTCGACAGACCGTCATTGGCCATCACGCCCCAGCTTGCCAAAGGAGGCTGAATGCCCAGACCAAGAAAGCTTAAGAACGCTTCTGCGAAAATAGCGGACGGTACCGAGAACGTCACTTGCACGATAATGACGCCTATCGCATTAGGCAGCAAATGTTTGCGGATAATGTATCCCGCTCCTCCGCCTAACGTTCTTGCCGCCAACACGTACTCCGACGATTTCAAACTTAGTACTTGTCCGCGTACAATCCGCGCCATCCCGATCCAGCCTGTAGCGCTTAAAGCCACGATGATCGTTACAAGGCCCGGGCCCATCACGACCATCAGCAGAATGACGACAAGCAGATATGGAATTCCGTACAAAAGATCAACGAACCTCATCATGATATTATCAAGTCGTCCTCCGAAGTAACCGGCGATGCCGCCATAAATAATGCCGATGACCAAATCGATTAAAGCCGCCATGAGGCCGATAAATAGCGAGATGCGTGCTCCATAGAGGATACGGGCATACACGTCGCGCCCAAGCTCATCCGTGCCGAACCAGTGGGCTGCCGACGGTTTCTGATTGGCGTCCAGCAGCACCTGTTTCGAATAGCTTTGGTCCGTAAGGAACGGCCCAAATATTGCGAGCAGCGACATCACGAGCACAATGATCAGCCCCGCCATGGCCAATTTGTTTGCACGCAGTCTGATCCATGCTTCCTGCCAGAAAGACAGCCGTACGCGAACAATGGCTTCCGCCGTCCCTGCGCCTTTGGACATAGGGACAAATAAAGAATCCGGAACGTTCATCGGTTACCCCTCCTTCCTGTGCAGCTTGATGCGGGGATCAATGAACCCATAGGCGATATCCACCAGGAACATCATTATGACTAACAGAGCGCTATAAAATACGGTCGTACCCATAATGAGCGAGTAATCGCGATTATTAATGCCATCGACGAAATATTTGCCCATGCCCGGAATGGCGAAAATCTTTTCGATCACGAAGCTCCCCGTAAGTACGTTGGCCACCAATGCGCCGAGCAAAGTAATGACCGGTAGCACCGCATTGCGGAGCGCATGCTTGATGACGATCGTAAAGGGCGACAAGCCTTTGGCTCTTGCCGTTTCGATATAGTCGGCTGTGAGTACCTCCAACATGCTTGCTCTGGTTAGTCTGGCTATAATGGCAAGAGGTCCTGTTGACAGAGCAAGTGCTGGAAGGACAACATGCTTCCAGGTCCCCCATGTGGCTACCGGAAGGAGCTTCCACTCGACGGCAACATATTTGATCAGCAAGGTTGCTACAATGAAGTTAGGTACTGCAATGCCGATAACCGCAAAAATCATAGCGAGGTAATCGATGATTCGGTTCTGCCGGAGTGCGGCGACCGTTCCGAGCGCGATACCCGTGACGATCGAAATCAGGATGGACACCATGCCAAGCTGGAACGAAACCGGAAATCCACGGCTGATCATGGCATTCACGGTATCGGGAAAGTGGCCGATAGAGGGCCCGAGGTCCAACGAAAGCAGCGATTGTAAATAAAGAAAGTACTGCGTCGTAATGGGTTGGTCCAAATGGTAAAATTCCATCATGTTCTGAACCGCCGTCGGGTTCGAATTTTTGCCCTCTTTTTCGAAAGGCGACCCCGGAACCGTATGCATCAGTGCAAAAGTAACCGTGATAATTAGCCACAGTGTGACAATCATGGAGATAAATCTGCGAAGAATATATTGTGTCACGCTATCACCCGCTCCCGCTTTTTAGCAAAATGCCGTTCTCATCGCCAATTCCGTCATAACTAACATAGCTTGATAAGCTTCTAGTATATTTTTCGCCTGATATGTAACCGTAGGGCTGTTATCATCTATCGTCGTACCCGGCATCAGGTGAGCCCACTCCGCTTGGCCATAGTTGGCAAATTCGATCTTCAAAACCGGATGATCGGGAGGTACGAGCGGTTTTACCCGGCTGCGGTTAGCCAGTGCCTCCTTCGTTTTTTCCCGGAGCAGCTGCCCGCTTTTTTCGGGAGTTAAGCACACGGCAGACGTTCGCGATATTCGCTTCTTTACAATTGCTGTTGTAATGCCCGGAATAAGCTCTTCCGCTTCAATTGCCGTTTCATCGTCCCCAGCCACTAATAAAACAGGCACACCGTAATGACCTGCAACATAGGCATTAAAACCGAGCTCGCCTATTGCTTTATCATTGATGTACATATTACGAACGCCGAAAATCATCGTATGACTAAGCACACCTTTTGTGGCTGCTCTCGTGTGATAACCTAGAAATGCCGCACCTGCGAAGGAAGCGTCCAGTCCCTGTACCATGGAAAAAGGCTTTACGTCCCCCGAGATCAGTTGGGTTTCCGGATGCAGTTTCTCGATTAAGAGATTGTTCATTTTGGAGTGACTGTCATTCACGATAACTTCCTTGCAGCCTTCATCAAACGCAGTTCCTATGACATGATTGGCTTCGTCCGTCATAATGTGCTGCCCGCGTGTGTAGTTGATCTGTCTGGAATCGACGAACGTGTTATCCACTAGTCCGGTAATCCCTTCCATATCAATGGAAATATACAGTTTCATAGGTTGTCCTCCCCTATTGTAAGGTAACAAAAACCCAGCAAACAGCCTCGGGAGCATTCATCCCAAGAAACCATTTGCTGGGTTTTATTTACGGGTATGTTGCCATACGGATAAATAAAGCAGCTTACACTGTACCGGAAGTTTGGAAACCCATCTCTTCACGGCCGTTAAGTGCTAATTTGTATTTTTTTTGTGCGTCTTTGTACGCTACGACCAACGCCTTCTGGGATGATCCATGGTATCTCCGGCGAATTTCTTCCGCAACCGCATCAAGGAGCAGCATATTGTGCCCGATAAAGATGGAGCGGACAAAATCCGATGTGAGCGGTATCGTGGACGAACATCCTGCATCAACGATTTTGTGGCTTGTTGTATCCACGACAAGTCCAATGAAAAATGCGTTGTACTGCTGCGTAATAGGATTGTTCACGGAAGCTTGCGCATCGCCGATAATATAAATCGTGTCTTTGTCGTATAACAAACGAGCACTCTCCTACATAGCATTCTGTTCGATTTCTGAGCGGGATGTGGGAAGAGATTGAGTCTCCCTACGACCGCCAGAACCAGACCGCCAATAATGTAATATATTCTAACATCGAATTCACATGTTGTAAATAACGAATCTCTTCACTCTACGTATGCGCTTCCAAAAAGCGTGCCAAGTTATTGATTAAAGTGCGTTGTCCGCTCTGAGGACTGAATTACGCTTCATTGGCGCCTGGTTCATCCAATGAATTCAAGGCGATCCTCCTTCGTCCTGATTTGTAAAAGAATTGATCCTTATTTTTACATTATAATAAAGTCTATTCGTACTGTGTAGCATTTTTTTGACGGGGGATCGTGTATGGGGAAAAGTTCCCTCTAATTTGACTGCTGAAGCTTGTTAGAGCCAATTAGCTGGAAAACCTCCCGCAATTTGCAGCGGTTCCGTGAGAATCTACGAAATCCGGTCAAATTAACGAGAGGTTTTCCTTTTATTTCCCTGCGAGGTCATCTTTCGAGCAATTTAGAGGCAGTTTTTCCAGTTAGCTGCCTTGCTTAGCTTGCTCTACAGCCAGCGGATCAACCGGCAGCGTCATGCCTTGCAGAACGTTACCGATGCGCTCAATGACAATTACCGCTTGAGCTCGTGTCGTTGCTTCTTCCGGCGCCAGCTGTCCGCCGCTTAAGCCTTGTAGTATGCCTTTGTTAACCGCCCCGCTCATCACAAAGTTCGGAGCAAGAGCGGTATTCGCTTTTTGCAAGTCCGGGCTTACCGCGCGAAGGGCAACTGCAGCAATCTCCTGACGTGTAACAGGAAGATCCCAGCCCTGCTGCAGATCTCCGATTTGCAGAATTCCCGCCTTTTGTACAGCATCGATATAAGGTTGATACCAGGCTTCGCCTGCGTTCTCCGAAGCGATAGGCAAATGCATGGCCGTAGCGGCAAGCTTCACAAATTCGCCTCTTGTAATCACGCGGTCAGGAAGAAAGCTTCCGTCGCTAAAGCCGTTCACAATCCCTTTTTCCGCTGCCTGAACAATATTTTCCTTCGCCCAGTGTCCTTCCAAGTCGTTGAAAGAAGCGCCAAGTCCCGTAACGACAGACGGCTGATAGCTATTGGTCAAAGTATTGTTCCCAAGTTGGCCCGTGTAGTTGCCTCCCCATGTCCAAATGGCGCCATCCTTATCTTTCACCACGCTATGAGTCCCACCTGCGGCAGCGACAACTGCATTGGAAATTCCTTTTATTTGTTCCGGTTTATTCTGATTGATCTTGGTCCCATCGCCTAACTGACCGAACAGGTTCTGGCCCCAAGCCCACACACTCCCGTCATTGGCGATCGCCAGGCTGTGGTAAGAGCCTGCATAGACAGATTTCATAGCGGGCAGTGTTGTCACTTGAACAGGCTTTGTTTGATTAGCCGTTGTACCGTTGCCTAATTGTCCAAAGGCATTGTAACCCCACGCCCATACGGTGCCATCATTCTTTACAGCAAGTGCAAAATTTTTACCGGCAGTAATGGCGATAACACCGGTTAGATCAGAAATTTGTACAGGCTGTTGCTTGCCGGCAAGCGTCCCGTCTCCCAACTGTCCATTCGTATTATCGCCCCACGCCCATATTTTCCCGGTATTTTCTAAAGCCAAGTTAAAATTAGTGCCTGAAGCGATAGCAACAATATTAGATAGCTGAATAATTTGATTTGCCGCTTCTGTTTTGTCATGACCCAGTTGACCGTACGTATTGTCTCCGAAACTCCATACGGAACCATTATTCAGCAGCGCCAGCGTATGGTTACTGCCTGCAGCCGCGGATACAACACCGTTCAACTCTTTCACTTGAACAGGTAAAGGGCTTGGTGTCGTAGTTCCATCGCCTAATTGACCGGAGAAGTTCTGTCCCCACGCCCAGAGAGTTTCGTCCTGCTTGACGGCAACTGTGTGAGAATCACCGCTTTCAATGGTCGCGATCCCGTCCAGACTGATCGCTTCCGGTGCAATGGCCGAGGTATGAGTGCCATCCCCCAATTGACCGAACGCATTGCTTCCCCAACCGTACAGCCGTTTATTTTTGATAACAAATGTATCACTTTCACTCGCTGTAAGGGTTTGTTCTCTAGGAGCTTTGATTATGACCGTTCCTTCACCGGGCTTTAGCACCGGAGGATTCAGCCATTCGTTCACCTGCGTTTGAATCGGGGCGGATTGGTTGTTCAACGTCTTGTCGCCGAGCTGGCTGTAACTGTTGTTCCCCCATGCCCAAAGCTTGTCGTCTTTATCGATAGCAAAAGTAAAATTGGAACCCGCACCTATTCCCGTTATTTCGGGCAGGCCATTGACATGGTCGGGGAATGACCGATTCCATGTTTTCCCGTCAAAAGCAGTTCCTATGCCCAGTTGGCCTGAAGTATTAACCCCCCACGTATAGACGCTGCCATCATCCTTTAACGCAACCGCGTGCGAACTCCCGGTCGTGATTTGAGTGACGTGATCCAACCCGGTCACAAGAACGGGAAACTTATTTTCATCTTGCGTGTGGGTAGTAACCGCATTATACATAGCGGTTGGATCTGAATCGATCAGTCCCCACGTTAACACGGTACCGTCGTCCTTGAGAGCTAATGAGAAGTCGAACCCGGCAGCGATCTGTGTAATATGCCAGTTCGAACTTGTAGTCACAATTGGCGTATTCAATCGGTTCTGATCGTAACCATAGCCGAGCTCACCAAAGTAATTATCGCCCCAGGCCCACACAACGCCATCTTGGTCAATCGCCAAGGTGTGGTACGCGCCACTCGCTATCGCTTTAACCGAAACTATGTTGCCTATTACTTGCACAGGTTTATTTTTGCCTTTATTCGTACCGTCTCCGAGTTGGCCGTACGTATTATCTCCCCAGCTCCAAGCTGTTCCATCGTCTTTGATTGCAACAGAGTGGAAGTTGCCCGCAGAAATCGCAGTCACATGGGCAAGATCAGCAACCTGAACAGGTGTGGACCGGTCTATCGTTGAGCCATCGCCTAATTGTCCAAATGTATTCTCCCCCCAAGCCCACACGGTGCCATCCGATTTGAGCGCCAAGGAGTGAGCTTGACCAACCGCAATCGCGGTTATTCCTGACAACCCGCTGATTGGCGTCGCTTGATTGCGGTTGTTCAACCCTGACCCCAGCTTGCCGCGGAGATTATTTCCCCATGTCCAAACCGTTCCGTCTTTCTTCAAAATAACCGTGAAACCTTTCCCGCCGCTAATTTGCTTGATCAAAGCAGGGTTTATATTTGATGTTCCGGCAGCAGGGCTGTTCGTTTCCCCAAAAACTTTCCCGGGAAATAACGGGAAAGCCGTGAAGGAACTAACAAGCAGAAAACCTAGCAGCCAGAGAGTAACATTACGTTTCACTGTTTTCATGTTCCTTCTCCTTAAGAAAGCTATGTTGGCTATATTCGCACTTCCTATAATGTGGCAGTCGTGCCTTGTTCCTGAACCATTGCAGGCTTGCGTTTAAATCTTCTCGTAATGCCGTTTTTCCAACTGTCCAGCAATGTGTAAACAACAGGAATCAGTACCAAGGTGATCAGTGTGGATAAGGTTAAGCCAAATGCTACAACGGTTGCCATGGAAGCTTGCGTTTCCGCACCCTCTCCGAATCCAATGACAAGAGGCACCATCGCAAGTACGGTAGTCGCTGTAGTCATCAGAATAGGCCGCAATCGTACTTTGCCCGCTTCAATTAAAGCATCGAATAACGGCATGCCTTTGGCTCGCAATTGATTCGTATAATCGATTAAAACAATGGCATTATTCACGACAATTCCGACCAGCATAATCATTCCGATGATGGAGTTCATATTAATGGTTCGATGGGTCACCAGAAGTCCCAGGATGGCTCCTATGAACGTCGGAGGCAGCGAGAACATGATGATAAACGGCCCGTATAGCGATTCAAATTGACTAGCCATAACCATGTACACTAAGGCAACGGATAGTATAAGAATCAAGTATAAGCTTTTGAAGGAATCATTCTGGCTTTGCTGCTGACCGCCCATCGTAACCTGGTAGCCATCCGGTGGTTGTATCGCATCAATTTTCTGTTGAACCAGAGCCGATACTTCCCCGACGGAAGCTCCGAAAACGGAAGCTTGCACCGTTGCCACACGGTTCTGATCTTGCCTGCGAATTTGCGCAGGACCTGTTCCCGGTTCAACCTTGGCAATGAGACTGACCGGCACAACCGCACCGCTTGTCGTCGTAATCGTCACATTATTGAAATTTTCCAGCTTATTCGTAAAATCGTTCGGATACTTCACGAGAACAGAGATTTGTGAACTGGCTGTTTTAAACTGCGTAGCCACGCTTCCCTGATAGGCTGTTCGCAATGCCGTCATCACATCTCTTAACGATACGCCGTAATGTGCCGCTGCATCGCGATCGATCGTTAAATTAAATTGCGGAATCGAACGGTCTAACGTATTTTGCACATTGCGCGTGCCATCTACGGATGAGATTTCTTGTACGACGAGATCGCCCAGCTTTTGCAAAATCGCTAAATCCGGCCCGGATAGATTAACTTGAATGTCGCCGCCGCCGAAGTTGCCGCCACCGCCAAGCCCCGGCAGACGCACGCCTGATGGAACACTCACGCCAATTTGCGCTCCCGCGAAGCCTGTTGTCAGCGTCCGGATTTGTTCCGCAACTTGATCGGTGCTTTTCTTTCTTTCGCTGAGCGGTTTTAGCCTAATTTGAATGCTGCCCGTATTGGTTGCCGCTGATTGAAACGCTCCACCTCCGGCCGATCCGACAGATGTAAAGACAGTGTCTATTTCCGGCACATCTTTCAATCTCGATTCCAACGTTGCTGCGACTTGATTCGTCACGGCGAAATCCGTACCCTGCGGGAGATTAATATTTAAATTGACTTGTCCTTGATCGGTTTTGGGCGTTAATTCACTGCCTACAAAACGAACCGCGTACACACTGCCAGCGAATAAGACAACCGTAATGGTGATAATGACCCAGCGGTGAAGCATGGACCACCGGAGCAGCCTGCTGTACCAATGTGTGATATGCTGCATACCCCGGCCGAACCACACGAAAGGATTGAGGGTTCTGCCGGTCGGCAGCTCTTCATCGACCTTGCGGCGCAAAATTTTGGCCGCCAGCATCGGTACCAAAGTGACGGCTGCAAACCATGCCGCGATATGAGAAAAACAAACCACAAGCGCCATCGGCCAGAAAAATTGTTTCACTAAACCGCTGATGAAAGCCGTCGGCGCAAACACCGCAATTTGGGCCAACGCCGAAGCCATAACCGCTGTTCCCACCTCGGCCGTTCCCACTTTGGCGGCTTCTTCAGGAGACAAGCCTTCATGTCGTTTACGGAAAATGCTTTCCAAAACAACGACGGCGAAGTCTACAAGCGAACCGAGACCGAGTGCCAAGCCGCCAAGCGTAATCGTGTTAATCGTTTGATGACCGAAATACATCATACTGAATGTGCTGATAATTGAAATCGGAATTACGAGACCGATAATGAGTGTCGCTCTTATGCTTCGCAAGAAGAACAACAAGATGATGACCGAGAACACGCCTCCGAGCAACGTATGCTCAACGACGGTACGCAAGGAATCGCGAATAAACTTGGCGGAATCATTCAATACCGCGATATGCATGCCTTCCGGCAGCTTGGATTGAATATCTTGAAGCGACTTCTGGATGTTGCTGGACACGGAAACCGTGTTTCCATCCGATTGTTTGAGTACTGAGAGAGAAACGCTGGCCTCTCCGTCTTTACGCGCTTCAAGCGTAACATCTTGATACGTGTCTATAATTGTGCCGAGTTCGCTTAGAGCAATCGTTTGTCCACGCCCCAGCTGTACTTGTACTTTGCCGATATCTGCCGTTGATTTAAATTCCCCATCAATATGCAAGGGCACCAGTTGACTTCCTTTATTGACAAGTCCGGCATCGGTGGAAGAATTATCATTCCCGAGCGCTGACACCAATGTACTGAAAGAAATATTGTATTGCTGCAAGCGGCTTGGCTCTACAAGAATTTGAATTTGTCTGACACGACCTCCGGTAACGCCAACCGAAGCGACACCATCCGAACGCTGAACATCGGGACTAACAATATTGTCAGCAATGTCGCGCAGAGTGACAAGGTCGGTTTTGCCATACAAAGCCAATGTCATGATCGGTGTACTGTTCGGATCGACACGTGATACGACTGGAGCATCTGCATCGGAAGGAAGCTGCCTTCGGACACGATCTAATTTATCCCTCATCGTTAATGTAGCCTGATCAATATTCGTACCGTAATTAAATTGCAAGGTAACGTTGCTTGAACCAGTACGGGAGTTAGAGCTAATACTCGTTACTCCTGTAACGGTAGCCATAGCATTCTCAATCGGCTTCGTAATTTGCTGCTCGATCTGTCCTGGCGATGCACCGCTCCATGAAACCGATACGGTTGCCGATGGAATTTCCAGATTCGGGTAAAGATCCACCGGCAAAAGAGGAATCGCAATCGAACCCACAATGACGAGCGAAATCATGATCATCAAGATAGTGACAGGGCGATGAACGGAGAAATTAGCTAATTTCACTGTCCAGCCCCCGCTTTCGGAGCCGCTGCGTCAGGGCCATTGCCGCTTGGCCTTGTCCCTGACGGGGCAGGTCCCTTACCTTGCGTGCCTTGCCCGTTTCGGCCTTGGCCTCCTTGGCCTTGACCTTGACCGCCTTGACCTTGACCACCTTGGCCTTGGCCACCTTGACCTCCTTGACCTCCTTGACCTCCCTGGCCTCTGCCTTGCCCCTGACCTTGGCCGGCTTGTCCCTGGCCTTTGCCTGCTCCGTTCTCTTGTCCCGGTTGATTAATTTGTACCGGAACGTTATCGGAAAGCAGCTCTTGCCCTTTTACAACCAGCTCGTCTCCAACCTTCAGGCCGCTTGTAATTTCGAAGGATGCGCTCGTCATCACGCCTACTTTTACAAGCACTTTCGAAGCTTTGCCGTCTTTAACGATGTATACCGCATTGCCACTCGGTTGGCTGAGAACGGCATCTGCAGGCACAACAATGGATTGTTTGCCTTCACTTTTGAGCGAGGATTCCGCAAACATCCCGGGTAATACTTCGTGCTTCTCATCATTAATTTTAATGTCTACCAGAAAGGATTTGGATGTAGGATCCATTGTTGGATGAACGGCATATACCGTTCCATCGAACGTTTTATTCAACGTAGGGATTTTCACCGACATCGATGAGCCCATTTTGATTTTGCCAATGGATGCTTCCGATATGTTCACCGTTGCCAACAAAGGATCTACGGTAGCAATCGACATGACGGCAGATTGCCCCGCATTCTGTCCGACCGGCACTAGAATTGCGCTTACAATTCCTGTTACCGGGCTCGTTAACACACCATCCTGAAGCTGCTCGCTTAAAATCTTCAATTTGGTTTGAGTTTGCTGAAGCTGGGCTGCGCTTACTTGCAAGGAATCCGTAGACTGCGCTGCTTTCAGCGCTTGCTTGGATTGCTCGAGCGTTGCCTCTGCACTGTTTTTGGAGATATCCTGGGTGGATTGTGATTGTGCCAGCTGTGTACGACTGAGTTCGAGCTGAGCTGCAGCGCTTGCTTGCGTGTTAGCTAGTGATAAAAGCGCGGAGTTTAAACTCTCCTGTGCAACTTGTACAGCTTGCGAGCTTTGTGCAGTCAACAACGCATTCTGCAAGGTGGTCAACGATTGCTGTGCCGACTGTGTATCTTTATATTGAGCCTGCTGCGACTGCTGCAATGTAAGCTGCGTACTTTGCAGCTTGGCAAATGCATTGTCTATGTCCTTTCCGGTCTGAACAGCTGTATTATAGGCAGCAACAGCTTGTTGTACGTTCAGTTGATAGGTATCTATATTATTGTTCTGTGTTGTTAATAAGCTGTCCAACTGTGAGTTTAAGTTCGTTTGGGCGACAGTCACAGCTGTAGCCGCATCCGATTGCGCTTTGCTGAATCCAACCTGTGCCGTAGAAACCCCTTGCTTAGCCGTTTCAATTGCGTTTTGCTGTGTCGTCATCGCATTATTCAATTGGATTTGCGCTAGAGCTACTGCGTTCTTCTGATCATTCATCGTTTTCTCATATGCGGCTTGCTGAACGGCTAGCGATTTCTGTGCTGAAGCCAGACTATTCGCTTGATCGTTCACTACTTTGTTGTACTGCACCTGACTTAAAGCAAAATCACTCTGGGTCTGCTCGAAGGATTGCTGAAGCGTGGAAGTATCAATGTGCGCTAAAGCTTGTCCAACTTTCACTGTATCCCCGATGTTCACATCAAGGGAAGTAATGCGGCCATTCACTTTGGAAGAAAGATTCGTGGTGAAAGCCGGCGTGATCGAGCCCGTAAATACTTGCCCGCCACCAATGTCCGACAATTTCACGATTTGTGTTTCTACGGTCATCTGGCGTGTTCCCGATCGGCCGTTTGCCCCTGGTTTAGCGGTGCTTGCTGGCGCGCTGCAGCCCGCTATGGTGACGGTTATCGCGGTAACGACTGCGATGATTGTGGTACTCTTGAGTGAACTGAACTTCCTCATGGGATGGAAACCTCCGTCTTATTCGTTTGGGCAAATGCTCTTTCTCACCATATTTGACATTGATGATAAAAGTGTGATCTACGTGTAAAAAATTTGTAAATTTAAGGATATCATTTCATTCCTTTAATGCAACTGCATTTTAACGCTTGCACATGACGTAACGTCATGTTTTATAGTATAGTTACCGGTAAAACGATGCGCAGTAAAAAGAGGTGATTATGAAGCAGCTTTGGAAGGTGGGAGAGCTCGCTAAGCTCACGGGACTCACGATACGAACATTGAGGTTTTACGATCAGATCGGTCTGTTTTCTCCGTCGGCGCATTCCGATTCAGGGCACAGACTGTATAACGAGGCCGACCTGTCGAGATTGCAGCAAATTCTGTCGTTAAAAGAGCTCGGCTTATCGCTGGAGGAGATCAAATCCGTAGTAACCGGCGGGCAATTCAGTCCGCTGGAAATCGTGTCACTGCAAATCACCCGTCTCAAAGAAACGATCGCGATGCAGCAAAAGCTTTTGAGCGGATTGGAATACGTTTCCAACCTGATGCATTTAAAACAACCTGTGACAGTCGAAGATTTTACGAAATTATTGGAAATAATGAAAAAGAGCCATGAGAAAATGATCCTCGAACGCCGGATGACTTGGGAACACCGTCTGGACCTGCTTGGCGACATCCTCGACAAGGATGCCGGCGAATCGAATCAAGGGAGCTGAAAATCATGAACAACCGATCTACCGTTCATCATACTTTCGTCGTCGAAAGAGTCTATAAAGCTTCGCCCGCAAAGACTTTTACCTACTGGGCGGACCCCCGCCTGAAAGAGCAGTGGTTTTCTAAAGCGGATGCGTTTGACTTCCGTGTCGGCGGTGGAGAAAGCAGTCAAGGGGGGCCTCCCGGCGGACCGGTATTTACGTTCGATGCCCGGTATCACGATATTGTGCCGAACGAGCGCATCATTTACACCTATACGCTGGACATGGACGAGACGCGGATGTCCGTTTCCGCAACGACCGTCGAATTCAAGCTGGAGGGTGAAGGCACCAAGCTGATTTTCACTGAGCAAGGCGTCTTCCTGGACGGCCACGATACGCCTGCTCAGCGCGAGCACGGCACGAAGGAAATGCTGGACAAGCTGGGTGTGCTGCTGGAGATCGGCTAACCTATTTTAACAGGCAGAGGAGGAACGGAAATGTCGGAGAACCGTACGCCAAACAGTGAAATCAGCGCTGTGGAAGAATACGAATTGGTAACAACGCGGGTGATGAATGCATCCCCTGCTCTCGTTTACGAAGCTTGGACAAAACCCGAGCATTTGGCACGTTGGTGGGGGCCGAACGGGTTTACGAATACGTTTCACGAGTTCGATATACGGCCGGGAGGGATATGGGAGTTCGTGATGCACGGACCGAACGGAGTCGATTATCCCAACAAAAGCGAATTTGTCGAAGTTGGGCCCGAACGGATCGTGCTGCGGCATCTTTGCGCGCCCCACTTTCAGCTTACGGCAACCTTCGAGGATCTTGGCGGCCAAACCAGGCTGACTTGGCGCCAGCTTTTCGAAACCGCTGCCGTCTTTGGCGCCATCAAGAACTTCGCATTACCAGGCAACGAGCAAAATCTTGACCGGCTCGAGGCGCATTTGCAGAGCATGTCCTTCTGAGAACTTGAGTATCGCTGGGAGGGGAACTACAGGGCGCTATTTGGCTGGAAACAGCCCTTTTGGCAAAGGGAAGGGAACTGGTGTCCGCTATTTCACCATTCCGAGCAGCTCGTTCGATCATCGCGGCGAAATAAGGCCCTGTAGTTCCCCTTAGGCGCCTGGTATTACGCTTTTCGCCGTAATAAGGGAATAGAGTTCCCGCAATCGAGCGGATCTCAAGTTGAGCCGACGGCGAGGGTAATTAACTGGAAAATCCCCCTCTACATGGCTCGAATGATGCCCTTGCAGGGAATTTAGAAGGAAAACCTCCCATTAATTTGACCGGGTTTAGTCGATTCTGACGAAATCGGTGCAAATAGAGGGAGGTTTTCCAGCTAAATAGATCTGACAAGCATCTGCGGTCCATTTAGATGGAACTTTTTCCTTTATTCTGACCACAGAAGCAGAACTACTGGGAAGGCTACCCCACAGGTCAAGAAATGAGTATCTTCGTTCTATTCAAAATATCGAGGGCGGACCGATTAAAAAAATGGATTTAAATCGTATGCCGCGGCCTCTAAAGTTATTCGGATACTTCGCTTTCTCGCTTTTATTGTTATTCGGTGCAGCAATAGTTGTAATCAGTTTTTTACGTTAAAATACGATGAATGGCTTCACCGCTCCGACAAACGTGAAAAAACCCTATGATAAAGTTCATAGGGCTTTTCGCAATGGGATTCTAGTAAGCTGTCCAACCGGCATCCGCTGTAACAACTGTACCATTAACAAAGCTTGATTCATCCGAAGCCAAGAACAAAGCAATCTTCGCAATTTCTTCCGGATCGCCTACACGCGGGTTAATCCCCATTCCAATGGTTGCACGTTCCATACCGAATGCATTTGGAGCTGTAATCGATGAGCCAATGTTGGTGTTCACGCCGCCCGGTGCCACAGCATTACAGCGAATACCTGAGGTTGCGTATTGGAAGCCAACGTTTTTGGTGAAACCGACCACTGCATGCTTTGCTGCTGTATAAGCGGCACCGGCCCTCGAACCGTACAAGCCCCCCGCCGAAGCTATATTAACAATGACACCGCTCTTTTTCTCTGTGAAAATCGGAAGTACTTTGCGCGTTGTTCGCATCGGCCCCGTTGTATTAATCGCAAAAACTCTCTCCCACAACTCATCCGTTAATTCTGCTGCAGGAACGAAGTTATCCATGATACCTGCATTGTTAATCAATATGTCAACTGTACCAAATTGTTTTACCGCGTTATCTATTAACTGTTGGACATCCTCTTCTACTGCCACATTTGCTGCGAGCGCAATGGCTGCACCGCCGTTAGATTCAATACCGGATACAACGGTCTGAGCCGCTTCAAGGCGTAAATCAGAGACAACTACCTTTGCTCCTTCAGCTGCAAAAAGTTCAGCGATTGCTTTACCCATCCCCGAAGCAGCACCTGTAACTACAGCTACTTTTCCTGAAAGCCTCATTATAGGATACCTCCATGTTATAAAAAATGAACAAATGTTGAATACAAAACATCTGTTAAAACAAGTATAATCAATAGATGAAAAGGATTTCAATCAGCAATAATGTTGTATTTGTTCTCTAACGAACAGAAACGGGGACTTTGTTGAATATTACATGAGGAAGTGAATGGAATGAGCGAATCTTCTCATAAAACCGACCGCCGAATCCTTCGAAGTAAGCATGCTTTAAAAAACGCCTTATTGACTCTTATGTCCAAAAAGCCGTTTACTTCCATTTCGATAACCGAAATTGTGGAGGAGGCGAATTATAATCGCGGTACTTTTTATTCCAACTATGAAAGTAAGGAAGATCTGCTCGATGACATCCTTACTGAGTTGATTCAAAAATTGCTGCTTGCATTTCGAGCGCCTTACGAAAAGAATGAAGTATTTCGCATACATGAATTGCCGGCAAATTCCGTTATGATTTTCGAGCATATGTTTGAGCATTCATCCACGTATACCGTTTTGATGAAGAGTGACGTTCTCCCCAACCTGCGGGAAAAAATGTTCACGGCCTTAAAAAAGATCACACAGGAAGAATTGATCCACGCAGACAACCAAATTGACCAAGAACTTCTCTCGATTTACTCCATCCATGCCTTGCTTGGACTGGTTTTGTACTGGGTTGAAAGTGGATTCAAGCACACGCCCGCTTATATGCAGGAACAGCTTATTAAAATCATTAATTGGCGCCCTACGGTCGTTCATACCGTTCTTCATCATAAAAATAAACAATAAACAAGTGTGCGAAGAAAATAAAGAAAAAAGCCGATTTCTCCTACTTTAAGGATTAACCGGCTTCATTTTTTTAGAGGCTGATTTTTTGCCTACTCTCTACTATGTTTCGCTTGGTCGATTTCGTATCTTGTACTTGATCCAGAAAAAAAGTATGAGTGGTAATGCTGTGTTCGAAGCGATAAAGAACAATAGCGACGGCAAGCCCGTGAGCGGGACATACTCAGCACCTTTAAGCTGAATTAACAATTGATCACCAATAGGACCGTCAGAGAAGATGATTGCCGATGCTGCATTCCAACCAAGATGGCTGCCTACTGCGATCGCCATGGAACCAGATTTTGAGTACGCATACGCCCATACCAGTCCCATCACAAAAGTAGTTGCAAACATCAAGATCATGACAGGGATATTGCCGAACAAACCATACGAGAACCAATGATAAGCCCCAAACGCGGCTGCCGAAAGAACAATTCCCAATCGAACACCCAGCCAGCGGATCAGTATGACAAGCAGTGCGCCTCGAAATAGCAGCTCTTCAAACCAAACAGACTTAAAACTCCACCAACTAGCGGAGAAAAAATTAGACCATTGATAGCCTGAGTTTACTTCCCAGCCCGCTGACGTAACCACAGACTCTGTCCATTTGACAACCACACAAACGAACAAACCAATCAGTAAAGCAATACCAAATTGCCGTAGGCGCAGACCAATGGGATTGTATCCTAGTACGGACAATTGCTGCCTAATCGTGAAACGTAGCAAAAGCCATGACAACAGTAAAATCACGATAATGCCTAACATTACAAATCTCCTCCCTCTTTAATTATCAATTTATTCAAGAATTTGCAAACCGACGTAATAAACAAACTTACAACATTATGTCAACTCAGTTGCGTCAAACTTCCTCGGTTATAAACTTTATTTACGCACATACATGGAAAAAGTTTCCACGATATCTCGCTAAGCTCTAGAATTTGGGAAGGTTTTCCTCGATACCTCGAACAAAAAGGAGCCTGCTCTTTAACGAGGGCTCCTTTTTTATTGTTTGTGGATAGATTAAGCAATACGGAAACGAGCTAAGATCTGCTGCATTTCCTCGGCCATGTCGGATAAGGTTTGAGCAGCGACTTTGACTTCGCCGGTCGTTTCAAGCTGATTGACGGCAGAGTGTGAAACGTCCTGAGAAGAGTCGGCGGTTTTTCTGGCGATGGAAGCTACTTCCTGAACAGAAGCCGTAACCTCTTGAGCGCCTGCCGACATTTGTTCGGAAGTTGCCGCCATCTCCTGAATTTGCGAAGCCACTTGATTCGTCGACTGCACAATTTCGCCGAAGTTTTGCTCCGTTTTCTGAACGAGCTCAATGCCTGTTTGCACTTCCTCTTTGACTTGGCTCAACGCTTCGTTCGAATCTTGGACGGTGGATTGAATTTCACCGAGCAAGGTGGAGATTTCAGCCGAGAATTGGCTGGACTGCTCGGCCAGCTTACGGACCTCGCCGGATACGACAGCAAAGCCGCGCCCCTGCTCGCCAGCACGCGCCGCTTCAATCGCGGCATTAAGGGCAAGAAGATTCGTTTGCTTGGAAATATCCTGAATCGCTTGTAAAATATGTCCGATCTCTTGGGATTTTTGCTCCAATAATGACATGACTTTATCGGTTTGATGGACAGATTCATGAATCGATTCCATTTGCTGAACGGTGCTCTGCACATACGTTCCACCGGATTCGGCCTGCTGTTTGGTCCACTCGATAGACTCTGCAATGGAGGAGGCGCTTTCCGCCATACGATAGATGCCGGCGCCGACTTCCTCCATAGAACGCGTAGTTTCTTCCATCGCCAGCGTTTGTTGATCCGCACCGGTTGCCACTTCTTTCACTGTCTGAGTGATGTGATGCGACACTTCCTGCATATCGATGGAGCTTGTGCGAAGCTGCTCCGCAGAGGAGGAGACGCTTTGGGCGTGCCCATTCACGGCTTCGATCATACTGCGCATATGCTCCGTCATTTGAGCAAAAGAGGCTTGGAGATCCCCGATCTCATCCCGCCGTTTCATAACCGTATAGGTTACGGAAAGATCCCCCTCGGAAATGCGTTTGGCGGCAGCACTCATGGAGGAAATCGGTTTGGAGACGTGACGCGCGATCAGGAACGAGATGATCAGTCCCAAAAGCACGGCAATTATACTGAGTATAATATTCCACGTTACACCGCTCTGATAGGAATGCTCTACCTGTGCTGCCCCTCCTTCCGCGTCATCCTGTATGCGTTGGGTAAACATCTCAATCAACAAGGAGCAGCTGCCCAGACTGCTGTCTGAGACCTGGATGAGCGCCATGCCTTCAGCTCCATGCTGCTGCGCGGCAGCGAGCGTTGAAGGGAAGGCGCTAGCGTATTGTGTCCACTGCTCTTTAAAAACATTGAGCATTTGGACGTCTTTTTCTTCCTGGAAAATCCCTTCCAGAAGACTGACTTTCTTTTGAATACCATTAAACAAGGTTTGGATCCTCTCTACTGGAGTAGTCGTGCTCTCATCCCCCAATATACCGGTTCCGCTTAAATTTTGTTTCGTTTTATCCTCCATATTGAATTGGAGGCGCAGCATTTGATCGTCGAGACTTTTCAAATCGTAATTTAAATTGCCAAGCAAAATGACAGAGGGAAGTCCCTTATCCGTCGTTTGCTTGGCGGTTTCACCCATGGATTTCATCTTAACTTGGGACGTCAAACTAATAGCCGTTAGAAGCAGTAAAACAATGACAAAGCTAAAAAGCAGTTTCTTATAAAGCGTAAGTTTCATTCTGTCCAGCCTCCGAAGTTGTTTTATAAGGGGACGTGTTTTCCCTTTTTGACATGGATAAAATATCCTATGTTTAATTTCGGCGAGACTCACTGAATTTTGAATAGCTAAAAAAAATCGGTCAAAGATCTTCGGGAATCTCCGGAGGCACAAAACTTTGGCACTTCTTTAAGCTTGGCCGCAAAAGCTTCCCAATACCCATGCTCATCGAAACTTTCGCTTCATTTGGCTCGATTCAAGCTGAACCCGCGCAAATAAGAGCCTCCAGAGACTTCTATCCTGCGAAAACGGGGCTTTTCGGCTGTGATAGAAGTCTTTTGGATCTCTTATTTCTCGGATCTGGCTCGATTCAAGCTGAATCCGCGCAAATAAGAGCCTCCAGAGACTCCTATCCTGCGAAAACGGGGCTTTTCGGCTGTGATAGAAGTCTTTTGGGGCTCTTATTATTCGGTTCACCTATCCCTATCTTCCCGCGAGGCATGGAACGGTTGGATGGGGTGGCCCCCAGCAGCCTTTGCCATTAGACGAAATCATATATTGGTGTATATTACCATTTATATAGCATTCAATTGTCGTATTGTTCTTGTTCAGTGGAATCCATGCATACCCTAATAGCCTCCGCACTTAATTAGTGAACGCCTCCAGATTTCCTATGTACTCTGCCTAACGATAAGCTTCGGCACTAGAACCGTCAGTTTCTTTACTTTTTCCTTCTGAATTAACTTGTGCAAAATGGCCATAGCTTGCCTGCCCAATTGTTCGCTGTGCTGTGAAACGGTCGTCAGCTCTGGATTCATAGCCGATGAAAGCTGTGTATCGTCAAATCCGGCAATCGCCATCTCCTCAGGGATACGCAATCCTCGAGATATTGCGGCTTTCATCGCCCCGATAGCCACATAGTCATTAATGCACATGACAGCCGTAGGCGGGTTCCTGTGCTCCAATGTCTGACTCATCAACTCATATCCGCAGTCTATTGAAAAATCCCCCAGACGTACCCAATCTTTACGAACCGGGAAACGATTCGCATGCATCATGCGCCGGAACGCCTGCAGCTTCTCAAACGTTGTCGTGGTTTCCCCGCTTCCGCCCAAAAACCCGATATGCCGATGTCCGTGATCGATTAAATGCTGCATGATGAGCTCTGTCCCCAAATATTCGTTCGTTTTCACCCGATGGCATGGATGACCAGGCAGTGATCCGTTAATGAGAACCACCGGAATTTTCTTCTGAATATCCAGTACTTCCTGCACGAGTGCATCGGGACAATGCCGTGAATTAATGCGGCCGCCCATGAAAATAAGACCTTCAACCTGCCTTTCCCGAAGTAAAGTTAAATATTCGGACTCTCTGCTGAAATCGCTAAACGTATTACATAGAAAAAGCGTATACCCCAACTTTTGCGCAGCTCTTTCCGCCCCTCCGAATACTTCAGGGAAGAACATGTTACTGCTATCCGGAAACAAAACACCGATCATACCTGTTTTCTTGTTCACCAGGCTGCGTGCCAAAGCATTAGGCTGAAACTTATGCTTTTCAATAATAGCCATAATCTTCTGTCTAGTTGACGTACGAACGGGAGCCGTATCATTAAGAACACGGGAAACTGTTGCGACGGAAACGTTAGCTTCCCTAGCAATATCGTAGACGGTAATGGATTCCAGGGGCATACACTCTCCGTTACTTGAGTGATATAGATCGAAGGCCTGTTCGGAAACAGACCTTCGACCTCTTCTATTTACTGCTCTCTACGGTTGTTTTGAAAGCATCCAGCTGCTTCTGCACTTCCGCCTGCAGCTTATCGTACCCGGCCGCTTTTAGCTTCGTACGGAAATCATTCACTGCCTTCTCCGGGTCACCGGCTTTGCCGTATAGAATGGCAGGCGCCATTTGACCTACAATTTGTGTAATAGCCGTCAGCTCATTGGATACAGCAGCCTTGTCGAAAACAAAACGGCCGTATGGAAATGGCTTTTTGATCTTGTCATAGGAGGCGTATAGGGCTCCCTTGCCCACCCAATCCGTACCGTCAGGGATTTCATTTTTGTCTGTACGTCCACCCCAGAAATTGCTGTAGAAATCGTCTCGTTGTACATCATAGCCATCCGGACGGAAACGTTTGCCATCTTTCATGACATATTGAACCCCTTCAAGGCCATAGTTCATCAAATGATACACTTCAGGATCCTGGCGAATGAGTTCATACACCATCAGAGCGCGTTCCGGATGTTTGCTTTTCGCACCGATAGAAGTTCCTCCATGCGTAATGGACATGGAAACGAGATTGTTGCGCGTAGCGGAAAAAGGGAAAAATTGAAGATCGGAACCAGGCTGCAGCTTATCCATCTTGATACGCTCTCCAAGGAACGTTTGCGTATGATGCTGATCCACGGAGGATTTGCCCGCTTCAAGCTCGGCACGGTTATCTCCCTTATAGTTCAGCACATCCTCACGCCAGAAGCCTTTATCGCCCCAATCTTTCATTAGTTTAGCAAAATCAACGAAAGTGCTATCGAAAATAGGACTGTAGGCTGTATATTTCTGATCGTACGATTTGCCGTAAATCAGATTGAATAAGCCTGTATTGACAGGAAGTTCAATCGCATCGGTGTAGGAATTAATGTAGCCTCCGATATTACCGGCAGCGGTTCCATTCGCATCCCAAGGAACGACGCCTGGCTTCTTATCTTTAACGCCTTGGAAGTATTTGCCCATCGTTTCCCAATCTTTAATGGGTGTTGTTATGCCGAATTCCTTGGCCCAATCGCCACGGTACAAGAATCCATGGTTCACCCACTGCGTATAATGATCTTCCGGAATGAGCATAATTTGATTCTTGTATTTTGTCTCTGCCCAGTTCTCAGGCGGTACTTCATTCCATGTTAACGGCGCGTAGGTCGGAAGCAGCTTATCGAGAGGCATGAAAGCGCCTTTTTGTGCATTTTGCCATGTATCCAGCCAATCCGTTGCAACGGTAATTAGATCCACAGGCTCCCCGGAAGCGAGCAGCAAATTATATTTGGTTTGCCAATCCGCCCACTCCACCCACTTGATCTCCAATTTGGCATTTGCCTTTTGCTTCAAAATGGCATTAACCTTTTCCATCACTTTTTCAAATTGACCGTTTTTCGGTTTGTCACCCAGCATGACGTATGAAATGGTTTGAAATTCCGATGTATCCATTTTACTGGGTGAAGCACTTGCTCCCGTAGCGGTTGCGGTTGTTGCAGTAGTGCCGGCCTGGCTTGTTGTCGTGTTCGAAGATGACGTGCATGCGGTTAGACTGAAAGCAAGTGTTGCTGTTAAGGCTACGCCAAGCGTTTTCTTCTTTCTATTATCCATACGAAAATGCCTCCCCATTAATATGTTGGTATATGCTTTGCGTCAGCCTTTCACTGCGCCAACGGTAATACCCTTGATGAAATATTTCTGAACCATCGGAAAAAATAGAATAACAGGTCCTGTTGCAACGACCGCAGTTGCCATTTTCATGGACTCTAGCGGCATATCTCTGGGCTGAACATTCGATGAGACAGAGGAGTTTTTAATAAAATCAGCACTGGTCACGACGTTATAGAGGAACAATTGCAGCGGTCTATATTTTAAATCCGGTGAAAGGAACAACATGGCATTGTACCATTCATTCCAATAACCAAGTGCAATAAACAGGCCGATTGTAGCTAAGGCCGGTGTTGTCATCGGCAAGATGAGCTTGGTGAAAATTTTGAAGTCTCCAGCCCCATCCATTTTGGCTGATTCCGTGATCGCATGCGGGATCGAGGTGACGAAGCTTTTCATCATAATGATCAGAAACGGGCTCATCAATCCCGGCAGAAGCACCGCCAAATAGTTATCCTTCAGGTGCAACCACTGTGTCATGATCAAATAAAAGGGAACAACTCCGCCTTGGAACAACGTTGTAAAGTAGATGAAGAAAGAAATGCGATTTCGATACGGAAAATCAGGGCGCTGCAAGGAATATCCGGTCATAGCGACGATAAATAATCCGATTGTCGTTCCGACCAAGGTAATTCCCATCGTTACCCCATAGGAGCCGATGATCAATCCCGGATTCTCGAAAACAATTTTATAAGCAAATGTACTGAACTCCTTGGGCCACAGATTATAGCCATGCAGCGTAATCGATTTCTCTGCGGTGAATGAGGTGCCTAGAACGAGCAGGAATGGAAGTAGACAGCATAGAGCGAATAAACCAATAAACCCATAACCAAATACGCGGATGGCCACCGAAGAAAAATCAGTTCCCCTTTGCCGTGCGATGACTTGCTCCACTGTTTGTACCCCCTAAGCTACTAATTTGTCTGGCTTGCGCGCTTGATTTAGAACAAAGAATTCTCAGGCGAAGTCTTTTTAACGAGCCAGTTAGCCGTGATGACGATGAAGAATCCAAAGACAGACTGATACAAGCTGACAGCGCTTCCTAACGAGAAATTAAAATTGTTCATTAATGAACGGAACACGAAAGTCTCAATAATGTCCGTTGCATCGAATAAGGCTGTATTGTTGGCCCCAACCAAGTTATAAAATAATCCAAAATTCCCTCTGAGAATACCGCCTAAAGAGAACAGCAGCAAAATAATAAAAGTAGGCTTCAACCAAGGCAGCACGATATAGCGAATACGCTGAAGTGCGTTGGCACCGTCAATCTCGGCTGCTTCTACAATCTCCGAATCCAATCCCATAATGGCGGCGAAGTAGACGATGGACCCATACCCGGTAGACTGCCACAGATAAGTAATGACAATAATGAATGGCCAAATACCGGGGTTTGAGTATGTCTTCACCGGGTCCCAACCGATGGATTTAAGGATGCCATTCAGCAAACCGTAATCATAGCTGAGAATGTTGTAGGCAATCAGGCCCACCAGAACGAAGGAGATGAAAAAGGGTAAAAACATGAGCGATTGCGCAATTTTCTTGAACCATTTTTTTCGAAGTTCATTCAGCAAAATGGCGATACTAATCTGCAGCGTATTTCCAATAAGGATAAACGCAAGATTATAGGCAATCGTATTAAAGGTGAGCTTCCATAATGCCCCTGAGGTGACCAGAAAGTTAAAATTATCAAATCCCACGAACTGACTTCCAAACAACCCGCTGCTATAGTTGTAGTTGATAAATGCAAGGTACAGCCCCGGCATCGGTAGATACGACATAACCAAGAAAAATAATATAGCAGGCACACACATAAACAGTAAGGTGCGGTGTGACCAAAATCTGCGCAACCCGTTTGAGCGCTTTTTGATCATCATACGCTCCTCTTCTAAGCTGCTTGAGGTGATGGCAGTTCTCATGCGTACGCTCCTTTCCATCTAATTGGCGGTTACAGGTACAAAACGAAGTGGCTCTAACAAAGCATCCCCAACCGCCGATACCGCTTCTAACAAAATAACGATCTCGTTGCCCTCATCTTCATTGCGGAACCAGGGCCCGGGCACATAGACGGAATCATCACTGCCTCCACGGAAAACCGGCCTATTAGCACCGCCTTGCGTCCATAGACGCCCAATCAAATGACCGTTAAAAAAGATCGTCAGCTTCAAATCCTTGCCTTTCGCGCAGATTCTCCAGCCTAGCCCTTGATTATCGTCCTTTAACTCGCCGTATAACCATGAGACTGTCCCCGGCTTGAGTAATAAGGGAACTTCAACCGCATGTGCAGCTAATTTAGACTTATCGGCATGCCGCAGCAGACCTGCCTCCTGACATGCGCTCAACGTCCATTCTTTGGCTGCTACCCCTTCATAGAGGGAAACTTGCCCGCCTAGAGAACCGTACGTTTTATCCAAAAATAACGTTATTGTAGCTGTTTCTCCGGCCTTCACATACGGGGTTAAATCCATATAGGGATTCAACGGATTCAGTTGTCCGAGTGCCTGGCCGTTTACATAAGCATAGGCATGAGTGAAATTCCCCACAGTATGCAGCATCCATGTATCCGCTTCTTCTGTCAGCCTCACCTGTTTTCGGTAGCATTGATGAGCAGGCTGCTCTGTGGATAACCATCCGCCAATGCTTACAATCGGCCAATGCTGGTGATTAACGTCTGCAGCTGCGTAATCTTCCTTATCCTCTCCCGGACTCATTCGTTGGTATCTCCAATTTTGATTTAAATCCTGTACTGAAATAATGCCTGCAATCCCCTTTAGTCCTTTAAGGCTGTTTAGATGCAAAGCCGGCAAATTCGTATCATGGAAATTCGTGTGTCCCCATATCTCCACTCTAGCTGTCAGTGACTCACGGAATGGAGTCTCAGTTGGGATTGGCACATAGTCGCTGGTTCCGCCGGGCGTTAACGTACCTAGAAAGGAATCACCGCTATACAAGGAAATGACATCGCTCGCCTGCTGCAGCATATAACCCAGATAATTGCTTTCCTTCGGTCGCTTGAGCTGTGCTGTATACCAAGCAAAACCGCGATATATCCCATTTTTCTCTAAAAAGTCGGCTGAGTCACCGAGCGCTATTTCCTCAGATCCCAGGGAAACGACCGGATTAACAAGGCTTTGAGCCCATGTAATAGGGAGATCGGCGCTTTCTGTTATTCGTTCCGGATAAGCACCTGTTTGCAGATTGCCGATCTCATCGATATTTTCTAAGAGCAAGGCATGTGTACGATTCAATCCTATAATTTCAATGACATGATGCTCAGACACATGAATCCTTGCCCTGGCTTCTTTCTCAGAGGATCGATAAGAGACGATCACTTGACCGGCAGCTTCCTCATGCACCTGCATATCTCCGCCTTCCAATCGCACCTCCGTATCAAATGTAAAACAGAGCTCTCCTTCGCCATCGGTATGAAACACCAACAATGTTCGGTTGGCAAGCTGCTTGACTGCGAAAAGCTCAGCCGTCGCATACGCCAGAGTACCGCTCGCTGGAATGTCCCAAGTTTGCAGTGGTATCTGCACTGGCAGGGCCGGACAGTGTCCGCCGGCTGCGATAAGGGCTGTATAGCGCGGAATCCTTTCATCCGAGCATTGAATGTATGCGTCTTCATTTGTATCTGACACATTTGTTAGAAACAAAAGTTCCCCGCCCTGCTTTAAAGCTAATCTATGGGGGCCTGTTAAACTCTCAACCGGCGTTGCTTCGGCCAAGGAACGGCCAAAGGTTTGAATCAGCCGGGCCAGCAGTTTGCCTTCGTAGGCTTCCTCTCGAAGATGTCCTTCCGGAGTCAGCATGCCATTGAAATCGTAATCCGATGTGAGGAAAGAAAGGGGATTGCCCCAATTATTGGCCGCATTCGTAAACCCGAAATTTGTGCCTGAAGCTTGCAGATAAGGTCCGAGCATCTTCGCTCCGGCAGACAGCAATCTGCGAAGCAGAAAGTGCGAACGATTCGTTTCTGTGACAAGCAAGGGATACCCGTACCGGGCTAACTTTTCCCTATACCAGAGCACCTTCTCTTCAAAGAACGGATCACGGTCATTTGGATAAAAGTTGCACGTTGGCACCACATCTTCAGAGAACCCTGAAGCCTCCTGCAATCCCCCTTGACCTGCACATGCCAGCAGAGGTACAGAAATGCCATGCTGGACGGCCATATCCCGTAAAGCGGATATATAGCCCTTAGGATCAGCGCAAGGATAGAAATCCAGCTCATTCTCCAGCTGAACGGCAATGACCGTCCCCCCTTGTCCATTCTCATAGTTGCGAATAATGGGCAGAATCTGACCATACCATCTAGCCACATGCTGCAGATAATGAGGGTCGTTCTCTCTGATATGGAGGTCATCTTTGACAAATAAATAGGCAGGCAGTGCGCCGCCGTCCCATTCGGAACAAATGTAAGGTCCCGGCCTGGCAATCACCCAAAGACCGGCATCTGATGCCTCCTTCAGGAACTGCGCAGCATCTTTTTCCCCTGAGAAATCCCATACGCCCTCTTGAGTCTCATGGTGGTTCCAAGGAAAGTAGACGTCAATCGCGTTATAGCCCACACTTTTCACCTTAAGCAGCCGCTCTTTCCACACGCCCTGCGGGAGTCGAAAGTAAAATAAGGAGGCGCAAAGTATGATTTGCGAATTCCCGTTTATTCTCAGTGCTTCCGGTGAGAGATGGATGACAGCTTTATTATTTTTGGATGGTTGCACTCGTTGCCCTCCTTCGAATCCAATCTTTCGTTATGAAACCCATTTCATTAGCTGGAGCTCTATAATTGTTATCAGTGAAGTTAGTATAAAATATTAATTAAGCGCTTTCATTAAAGGAAACATGCAAATTTATAATAAAACGATGATATTTTCAGACGATCGGCATAAAAAAAAGCTGTGAATTCTATCTGAATTCACAGCTTTTTTCCTTCAATAATTCACAGATTTCTTGTACATTTCACAGAGCTTTTCGGCAACAAAGCCGCTGCATTAATTTTCACATCTGAATTCTTTCACCGTCTTCCCTTCGATTTCTTTAAATACTTTGCAGAAGTAAGAAGTTTCTTGAAACCCTGTTTTTGCTGCAACCTCATACACTTTTAAAGAAGGATCACGAAGCAGCAGCTTGGCTTTGCGGATCCGACAACGGTTCATATATTCAACAATTCGCATGCCTGTCTCATTTTTAAATAAATTGGATAAGTAATTGCTGCTGAGATGGAGAACGTAAGCCATCTTCGCAACCGTGATATCTTCGGCATAATGCTCTTCCATGTAAGCAATTGCCGCTTGAATCTCTTTCCTAATCTGGGCATTTTCAGAACGGTTTCCGATCAACGATCGGGTCAAGTCCAACAGAGAAATTTTCACTTCATCCAAGAGCGGAAGGGCTTCAATGGTTTGGCTCAGCTGTTTAAGCGAATTTTCCACACGCTCAGAAAACATATTTTTTTCCAATGCGGTGGTTTTTATCAACAGGATAACCTCCATAAGAAGTGATCTTAATTCCGCAAGAGGCCGTTTTCTTTCTCGCAGAGATTGAAAAAAGAAGTCTATCTGAGCTTCGACATCCGTCCAAACGCCCTTTTTCATAGCTGCGGCCAGCGCTTGTATCGCGAGATTGTTCTTAGCCGGCTCAACCTCCATGACGCTTGTACTAGCATAGCTATAAATTTTCCCAGCACCTTCGTATACGGATTGTTCCAATGCTGACTTTGCCTGCTGATACAAGGCGGACCAGTCTTTTAATGCATAGCCGATGGAGCTAATGCCTGCCGTTACCGTATCGTTTTGTTTTACCGCAAGCGAAGCATGGCGAAGTGCTTCCTCTTTGCATTTACGCTCGCTCTTTTCATAAGGACAAGAAATGATTACCGCGTTTCTCCGGTTCTTGATAGGGATGACCATTGTGATCAGCTCTTGCTGCGGCTCCTCCGTGGCCTTAGGAAGGATATTCGGCAGCTCGCCCTCCATGACAACAACCGCAGTAGGTCCATTCTGGAATGGAAAATGAACCGCAGATGCTTGGCTCTCCATTTCTCCAGCCGTTTGCCATTCCCCAAGCAGCAGCTTGCGACCCACTAGCAGCTGCATCTCACGCAAATTCGCATCTCGGTAATCGGCTTGCTTCTGCCGCTCGTAATCCTCTAAAATTTTGACATTCATAAGCTGCAATAGCTGCTGAAGGGTATCCGGCTCCAGGTCATGCTTTAATAAATAATCTTCAGCGCCAAGTTTCAAGGCTTCCTTCACATAACGGAAATCATCGAAAGAGCTTAGAGCTACGATTTTGATGCTCGAATCCCACTGTTTCACATGCTGAATTAAATCTATCCCATTCATTTCCGGCATAGAAATATCGGTAACAATTAAATCAACACGCTGCTCCTGCAACAGCTGAAGGGCATGCACGCCATTTAGCGCTTCACTCACAATTTGGAACCCATAATCCTCCCAACGGAGAATCGATTTAATGGCATACCGGTAAATGGCATTGTCCTCAACGATCATAGCGTTCAACATATTCTTACCTCCTCTGACGGTACGTCTTGTGTGGTATGCATATCATTGCTTTCGTGCCAACGCCAAGCGTACTCTCATAACTAAGCCCGAATTGCTGACCATAATAGAGTTGAACACGTTCATTCACATTATGAATTCCGATACTTGTCACGCCAGGCACCCTTTCCTCTTTGGCAACGGTATTTAACAAATCGGCTGTTCGCTTCTCCGACATGCCAACTCCGTTGTCCTCGACAACCAGGTACAGCCGGTTCTCCGCCTGCTTGGCTGAAACGCAAATTCGTCCATTTCCTTTCGACATTTCAATGCCGTGAAGAATAGCATTCTCCACCAAAGGCTGCAAAATAAAATAAGGCACCTCGCACCCAAGAAGCTGCTCGTCAACCTCGTATTCAACCTGGAAAGCTTCCCCGTACCCGATCTTCTGAATGTAAATATAGTTTTTCAATTGCACAATTTCCTGCTCAAGACTATGGAACTCCCCGACTCGCCGGACGGAAGACTTCAAAAGATCAATAACAGCGGTAACCATTCGTTCAATCTCCGGCTGCTGTTTCAAACGGGCATACCATTTTACAGTTCCTAGTGTGTTGTATAAGAAATGCGGGTTAATCTGGCTCATTAAAACAGTGAATTCCGCCTGCTGCTTGGCAATCTGCTCTTTATACACCGTATTGATCAACTCATTGATTCTGGAAAGCATGAAATTAAAACGAACGGTGAGACTGCCAATCTCATCCTTCCCCAGCGGCTCAATTCGGACGTCAAAGTTGCCCTCCTCCACCTTTCTCATGGTTTGCTCCAGCGTTTTGATATTGCGGGTTGACGAATTGGAGAGCAAGGCGGCAATACCTGTGGAAATCAGAACCGCCAGCAGCGAAACTAGCAGGATGACTAAAATTAATACGCGCGTATCCGACAGCAAAGCTGACATAGGAATAAAGCATAAGATCCGCCATCCAAGCTTTGGGGTTCGCTCTTGCACGAATAAATAGCTCCCTGTCCCTGCATGCTCTACCATGGCCATGGATGAATCTTGTTCACTAAGGACAATGCCCGAGCTTTTTTTAATAAGATTCGCTGTATCGGGATCGCTGCCGCCAGCTAACAGCTCGTTGAAAGGGCTAAGAATAGCCACATTGTTTTGCTTAATTATCGAACTCCCGCTTCCTAACGAAAGGAAATAATTAGAATCAATGCAAAATACGATCGTACCTAAACTGCGGTCAATTTGATTCAAATCTGTGAAATCTCTAACGAGCAATACTTCATTTTGCTTTCGGATTGGAGGGGACCAGCCCGTATTCTGTCCATGATCGTTTAAATAAGAGGATCCCATCTCGGTTATGGCTTTTACAGCATCAGAATTCAAAGTATGATCCAGTCCGTTCTTATTTTCCCACCAATACACTTGCCCTTTTCCGGTTTGAATCATAATGGCATTCATATAGGGATTACCGTTCCCGTATTGCGCAAGCAAAAATTCCATGCGACTGCGAAATGCTGGATAATTATCGCTTGTAACCTGCTCCCCTTGCTCGGCAACAATTTGCCTGATATTATTGTCGCTTAACACATAAACCGATGAATTGAATACCTCCTTGGCCTTGCTCTCAATATTATCCGATACTTGATGAATAACTTGCATGGACAGGTCTCTTGTATTCGACTCAATATATGTAGTGGAAGCATAGATCGCAGCTCCGCCTATTGCCACCGAAATGAATAAAATGATGATCATATTTGATAGAAATATTTTCGTACGGATGCGATAATCTTTAATCTGTTTTTGACGCCAAAATGGAACTGCCACTCTGCACCGCTCCTTGCCATCTATCCTTTGTATGGTTTGCGAAAACGATCGAAGGCTTGATCAAGCTCTTGAATGCATGACTCCAGGTTGTGGTTGCGATCGAGTACAAATTTTGTTAACGCATTCACAAACACCTTCTGCAAATCCTGATTAACGAAATCCGTCGGCAAACTGGACCAATCATACGTTTTGCCCTTCTGAATATAGGTTTCATCCAAATCTACATAGGTGGGATCAAAGTCGGTGGGTAATCCCTTAATGACAGACAATGCCTTTTTATTGTTCTGGAAAACAATACCCATTTCTTTGGAAGCAAATAGGTTTAGCAGTTGCAAAGCGACTTCTCTGTTGGGGGATTTCGGATTGACGACAATGCCGCCTGTTGATTTTAAACCGAACTTGGCATCTTGAGGATCATTCGAGTAAGGGAATGCGAACAAGCCCAGATTGCTGGCAGGATTTTTCGACTTTACCCCGTCAACCGTCCATGTTCCGTTAATAATCATTCCCGCTTTCCCCTCAGCCAGTAAGAACTGCGCTTGATTCCAATCCGTTTCAAATGGTTTTGACACATATTTCAAGCGTTCTCCAAATCGTTTCAGTATAGCTTTAAAATGAATACGATCTTCAGCAAATGTGGTTCGTCCTGCTTCAATTTCAGAAAACCAATTTACATTCTCTGCATGCTGATTGGCTAACAGATCGGCCGCTATGTCCCAAACGATTGTCCAGCTATCCTTATAACCCGCGGCGATAGGCGTTATGCCAACATTGCGAAGCGCTTCACAGGCTTCTATAAACTGTTCCCATGTTTTCGGCGGATCTTGTATACCGGCTTTCGCGAAAGCCTCTTTATTGTAAATAACACCCGCCCCATTGACATCGATCGGCAGCGCCCAAATTCGTCCATCGGCTAATTTCACGCCATTCAAATATCGCTCGTCAATCTGAGAAAGGAAGGGCTGGCCGGTCAAATCCATGGCGTAGCCGGTTCTGATTAAGTCCTCTGCGGATTCCAAGTTATCAATCATATAGATATCAGGCATATTATTGGAAATGGCCTTTGTACGAAGCAAACTCATGTAGTTGCCACCATCTACCCCCGTAAGTGTGACCATATACATCGGATTCTTTTGGGTAAATTGCTGTGTTCCCATTTCCAGCCATTTACGCGCGCCTTCCTCATCAAAATGATGAATCCAGGTAAGGGTCTGTTCTGTCGGGTGTTTCTTCGCGACCGAAGTCACACCCCCCTGCTGACAGGCAGCCAAGAGCACAGACATAGCCATTCCAAGTGCGATAAAACGCAGCTGCATTCCTTCCCCGCCTTTCTGTGATACCGCTTACATTAATGCTGTTTGCCTTTTATTTTACTATAAGATCTTCGTAAAGCAACGGTGCGTTTCAAACAATGCATAAATTTGGAATTTATATCAATACTATGCTCAAACAGATCTTGCCCGAATAGCGCTAATGCAGGAGGCTTTCATGAAACATGACGAGAACGGATTGGACATGGAGTTGGCCGATAGTCTGACAGATAACTTGCTGGAGATCACACAAGAACTGGGAAACAGCAGCGACATTGCCATCCGGGAAATCCAGATTGATCTCGGCGATCATCGTTCCATCGAAGGAGCGATTGTCTATATGGCTGGCATCTCGAACTTGTACTCGATGATCGACACCCTGCTCGCCTGCTGCAAGAACGGCGCACAACAACACTTGAATCCCGAAGAGCTGCTAGGCTATTTGGAGAATGTTGTGGTCTCCTCGGGCACAGTAGAGCATATTGACACTCTGGACGATCTTTTTGAGTCGCTATTGTCCGGTGAAAGTATTCTGCTGCTTGACGGATGCAAGCGGGCATTAGCGATTGGAACCAAGGAGCTTATCGGGCGCCAGGTCGAAGAACCCAATGTACAATCAGTTGTCCGCGGCCCCCGGGAAGGCTTTACAGAGGTTCTGCAATGGAATACAGCCATGCTCCGCCGTAAAATCAAAGACCGCAATCTCTGGATGGAAACGATGAGCATTGGCAGAGTGACCAAAACGGAAGTCGTAGTGGCCTACGTTAAGAACATTGTGTCCGAAGAAGTGCTCGAAGAAGTAAAAACCAGACTGTCCCTCATTGATATAGACGCCATCTTGGAGAGCAACTACATTGAGGAGCTGATTGAAGATAAACAGAACACACCCTTTTCAACTGTTTTCAACACAGAGCGCCCGGATGTCATTGCAGCCGGTTTATTGGAAGGACGCGTTGCCATTCTTGTAGACGGAACGCCGTTTGCCCTGCTTGTTCCGGCATTGTTCACCCAATTTTTCCAATCCAGCGAGGACTATTACCAGCCGGCGAATTTCTCCTCCTTAATCCGTCTGCTTCGCGTATTGTCTTTTGGATTGGCACTATTAACCCCTTCTTTTTACATTGCGGTGACAACTTTTCATCAGGAAATGCTGCCGACTACGCTGCTCTATAATTTAGCAAGCCAGCGCGAGGGCGTTCCTTTCCCGGCCTTTGTCGAAGCGATTATGATGGAGATTACGTTCGAAATATTGCGTGAAGCCAGTGTGCGTATGCCTAGAACCGTTGGTCAGTCCATTTCTATTGTGGGCACGCTTGTGATTGGTCAAGCTGCCGTGGAAGCAGGTCTCGTAAGTGCCGCGATGGTTATCGTCGTATCGATCACAGCGATGTCCAACTTTGTTCTGCCCGCCTTTAACCTCGGCATCACGATTCGCATCATCCGGTTTTTGCTTATGATACTGGCTGCCACATTTGGTCTTTTTGGCATTTTTGTAGGGATCATCGCATTGGTCGTCCATTTGTGCGGGATTTCCTCATTTGGCGTTCCCTATATGTCGCCTTTTGCTCCGTTCCATTTATCAGATCAGAAAGATACGCTGGTCCGCTTTACTTTTCCGAATATGATTACTCGCCCCAAGGTCTTCCGTCAAAAAAATCTCGTTCGTCAGAAGCGCAGATGAGGAGGCTCATCCTTTGAATCGTGCCATATCCGCCGGTTTATGCTTATTTACGTTCCTTTGCTTATTAACGGGTTGTTGGAGCAGCCATGAATTGAATAGTATAAGCATCGTCGTAGGAATGGGGATTGATAAAGTCGGAGAGCGCTATAAAGTTACGATCCAAATCGTCAATCCAAGTCAAGTATCCGTCAAAAAAGCAAGCTCCAGCAACGGGAACGCCGTTGTCGCCTATGAAGAAACCGGCATGACGGTTCCTGAAGCCTTATCTCGCATGAGTGTGAAAGCATCCCGGTTTTTGCACTACTCCCATCTGCGGATGGTTGTATTCGGTGAGGATGCGGCTCGCGCAGGCATTAGCAAACCGCTGGATTTCTTGTCCCGCAATATGGATATGCGAACTGACTTTTATTTCATCGTCGCCAAGCAGGCCAAAGCTTCCGATGTTTTAAACCTTATTAGCGTATTGGATCCGATTCCCGCCAACAACATGTATACAATGCTTGAAACTTCCGATAAATATTGGTCTGCAACGGGAAGCATGAATCTTAACCGTCTGCTTCAGGAAGTAGGAACTCCGGGCAAGAGTCCCGCCATGACCGGGATCGAAATTATAGGCAATAAAAATATCGGGAAGCAGTCGGCCAATACAAAATATGTGAAACCACCTGCCCTGTTTAAATATTCAGGCATGGCTGTTTTCAATATGGACCGATTTGTTGGCTGGTTGGATGAGAACGATACGAAAGCTTTAAATTATGTGCAAAATTCAGTTTCACAAAGCACAGGGTATATTCCATGTCCGGGATCTCAAGGGAACATTACGCTGCAGGCGATTCGTTCCAACAGCGTCATCCACCCGCACCTTGTCAATGGAGCTCCCGAATTCGACGTCAATATCGGAATTGACGGTGATATTGCCGATGTCGAATGCACAATCGACCTTTCTCAAGCCTCGGTGGTCGACGAGATCGAACAGTTGAACAACAGCAAATTGGAAACGATCATTGAGCAATCCATCGCGAAAATACAGAAAAATTTCGGTGCGGATATTTATGGTTTTGGAAAAACATTCCATAAAAAATACCCCCAATCCTGGCATCAAATCAAGAATTGGAACGAGGTTTTTCAATCGGTTAAAGTACGTGTTCATGTAAAATTCACCATTCGACGGATAGGAACGATCATGCAGCCTATTGAAAAAATAACGACAGAATAAGGTGCAACTTATGCTGCTCTTAATTGGGGTAGTTCTCACACTCATCTGGACGGTATGGAAAGAAATCCATCCATTGTGGAAGGAGGACAAGCGCAAAGAAGCTTGGATATTGGCTATTTCTACACTATGCATCAGTGTGCTTGGCATCGCAAAAAGCTTGAACGCCTCTTTACCTAATCCGTTGGTTATGTTGTCGGCGATACTAGGACCCTATCCTCAAGCGGTTTATTCCATATTGCAATGAAAGGGGGGCCGGCTCCATGGAGAAGCAACAAATCATTAGCAGAAGCTCTTTCACGATACTCGTTACTTTTTTCATGATTGGCACTTCCATACTGATTACGCCTTCAGGGCTTGCAATTGAGGCAAAGCAGGACGCATGGCTGGCATGCCTCCTAGGTATTGCTTTCAATGCTTTGAACGCCATGCTATATGTTGTATTAGGAGAACGCTTTGCCGGGCAAACTTTGGTCCAATATTGCGAAACTGTGCTTGGCAAATGGGCGGGCAAAGCGGTATCTCTGGCTTTTGTCTTATTTTTTTATTTGTTGGCTTCCCTGATGATCGGGGATCTAGGTTATTTCGTAACTTCTCAGATCATGCAGGAAACGCCGATAGAGGCTCTGCAAATGCTGTTTATTCTTGTTGTTGTGCTGGCCGTCCGATCAGGCTTTGTCGTGTATTCGAGGGCGGCCGTCGTCTTTTTCCCCTGGCTGATTCTCCTATTTTTACTGCTCATTTTACCGTTGCTGCCTAAATTCGATATGAGAAATTTCATGCCGGTTATGGAGTTCGGCATAAAGCCGGTTCTGCGGGGCGGATTTTCATTCTACGGTTTGCAGGAGATGATTGTGCTGCTCATGTTTTATCCGTTCGTTGCCAAAGAGAAAGGTCGTCAAATCAGCTTTATTTGGGGGATTGGAATCGGGGGCGCCATCCTTCTTATTACGACGATCGGGAGCATTGCCGTGCTGAGTGCAGAGCTGACTTCGAACCAATTGTTTCCGGCCTACACGCTTGCCAAAAATATAAGCATCGGCCATTTCCTTGAAAGGGTCGAAGGCATTTTGATCTCCATTTGGGTGCTATCCATTTTCCTCAAAATTGTGCTCACCTTTCACGCTTCTCTGCTGGGGCTCGTGCAAATCCTGAACATCCAGGATGAGAAGCCTCTGGTCGTTCCTCTCGCATTGGGAATGATCGTTCTCTCGCTGATGTGCTACCCCAATACGATCTTCATCCATGATTTTCTAGGAAAAAATTGGGCGCCATTCGCACTTATTTTCACCCTTTTTTTACCTCTTCTGCTGTTTGTCGGATCTTGGTTTCAAAAACTGATAAAGGTTACCTACAAGCAATCCAATAAATAAGTACATTAAACCTCCAAAACAACCGTAAACAACTGCTCCAACAACCGCGCTAAGGATGCCAAAAATGACTTGATCCTTATCCTTGGCAGGTGAAGTAGGCGGATCTGTAAGCATAAATAAAGCAAAGAATAGGGAAGCATTGATAAATGGCGGCCGAAGCGCGTCAGCAGCGTCTCCGATATTTAATATCCCCATAACAAACAATAAAATGAAATACGTCCCAAGAAATGAAAAAACCTGAGGGAATTTGTTTACTCTGTTCGTTACCATGTATCCGCCAATCAAGAGAAATACGACTGACCATGCAGGAAGATCCCCGAATGCCCCCCACCAGCTTTGTCCTGTTCGAAAAAAAAGGATGGACAGAAGCAGTCCAAAGGCGGCTGGATTAAAGATTGGTTTTTTGTTCTGGACAAGTAAATATTTAGACAAAATAGCCATAAGGGAAGTTGCCGCAACAATATACCAAGAGGCAGCGGTGCTTAAGATCAAAGCAATGATTAACCCTGTTATCACGGCTCCATCTGGCAGAGCCCGCTTTTTTTTGGCTATGCGTGAACAAAGAATATCGATGGCTGAACAAACACCTACCGCAATAAGGCCATTAACAATGCCTTTGATGTCTTGTGACCAAATAGCAGCTATGAATAAAAAGGCCACCATGGAAATGATGACATATCCCTTTGGCGTTTTGATCCAACGATTCATAGTCAATGTATATCCCCCCCTACTTGATATATTTGCAGACCGGATGTAATGAAAATTGCCTGGAGCTCAACTTGCTCAATGAACGTTCTTCCGCTGTCCCAATCCAGCAAGAAAGAGGCCGTCGAGAAAGCATCGGCCAGCATGGCATAAGGGGCGATGACACTGCAGCTGACCCATTCACCCGGCGATTGTTTGGTCATGGGATCGATGATGTGATGCAAACCAGCTCTTAATGCGCTCTTGCGCTCGTAACTTCCCGAGGTGCAGACAGCTTCATTGGAGATTTCAATCGTTTGGATGACTTCTCCTTGGCGCTCGGGATGCTGAATGCCAATTTTCCACTTGCTGCCGGTTTCATCCACACCTCCCGCATAGAGGTCTCCGCCAGCATTGATGACAAAGCCTTCAAATTCTTTGAGCTCTTGAGCGGCCAAATCGATGGCAAATCCTTTAGCTGCTCCCCCCAAATCAATGACCAGCGGCTTACGCAAATAGAGCGTACGATCCTGTTCATTTAAGATGATATCCCTGAAGGTAGCCGAAGCTGATGATAAGCTCTGGATCGTTTCTCCCGTTAAATAATGCTGATTGAATCCATGATCCTCCATCGCTTTTCCTACCGCAGGATCGAATAGGCCATTCGTCCATTCCGCCATCTCCAAAGCAAACTTCAAAGGTTCAAATAATAACGGGCTAATCTTTACGGGAGTTTGGACTTGTCGGCACGCCTCCATCAATTCGCTGTCAAGGCTGAAACGGCTGCAGGCATGTTCGACTTTCCGAAATGCTTCGAAAGCACGATCAATGGCAGCTTCGATCACATCCTTTGGTTGCTGTGTGACGACCTTAATATCTACAACGGTATCCATAAATAATTTTGTTTTCTTCATGGTTATGACCATTAGGCGTTTCGCGCCTGGGAAAGCGCATCTTGTATGGCGTCTTTAAATGCTTGTGTACTATACGTCGCACCCGATACATTCTGTACTTGCGCACTTTGTTTCTGTACTACTTCTTGCGGCAGCCCTTCAACGTCATCAATGGTATAGTGCATGGCAAAATGACTGATTTCGACATCTGTAATCCGATCGTTTTTTATCGTTACTGTGGCCTCGATCGATCCACGTCGATTACTTCCTGTACCCGTATAGGTACCCTCTTTATACATCCGATTTGTTTGACCGCTTTTGGCCTGAGTGACTTGAGCTTGCAGTTGTTGTCGCGGTTGCGGTTGCTGTATCGTAGCTTGGGTCTCGGTTGCAAAATATCCAGCGGCATACATAGCTCCAATAGCCGTCGAACACAAGGCGACCCACTTTTTGTTCATTTTCGCCATGTGAATCCCTCCCTACAATGCTTCATCGATATTTTCATTATAAGGAGTAAACATTTAAATTTTATTAAAACACACTTATATGAATAGCCGCCTAATTTTTCTTTGGAAAATTGATCTGAATTTCAGTACCGACGGAAATCTGGGACGTTACGCGAATGCTGCCCCTATGCGCATGCACGATCCACTCAGCGATAGAAAGTCCGAGCCCTGTACCGCCCTCCGTGCGGGAACGTGACTTATCCGCTCTGTAGAAGCGCTCGAAAATATGCGGAAGATCGGCTTCATCGATCCCGCAACCGCTGTCTTTCACGATGACCTGTATGGAATGTGATAAGTTGTGACAGGTAATCTGAATGGTTCCATGCGGCGGCGTATACTTTAGAGCATTATCCAATAAAATAATGAACAATTGCCGAAGCCGGCTTTCGTCCCCCCATATCACGGATGGCTGGAAAAGCGAAAGAATGCGGATGGATTTGGTTTCCGCCAGCAGCTCAAATTGCTCGGCAAGGTCTTCGAGAATAAGGTGAAGCGGTATTGTCGCGGCGTTAATTTGCAGTTGGTTGGAATCCGTTCTTGCGAGTGTCAACAGATCGTCGATCAAATTCCCCATTCGCTTGCTTTCCTTCAAAATGAGGGCAATGTTCTGACTTTCCTGCTCGATCGTATGTTGAGGATGCCGGAACAAAAGCTCAGCGCGAGTATGGATAACGGAGGTTGGCGTGCGCAGCTCATGGGAGGCGTCAGCAACGAATTGCTGTTGTTTGTTCCAGGACCTCCGAATCGGCACAAGAGAACGGCCTGCCAGATAGAGACCGGCCATGATCGAGAACAATACACCTGCTGCGCCGGCCAGGCCAAGATCCGTACGAAGCGTCTGAAGCATGCTATTCTCAGCTTCTAAGTTTCTAACGACAACTACGTACGAAGCATGGGGTAAAAACGTTGAATCGACCGTTTCGTTCATTGGATTACGGAATCCCAATATCCGGTACTCGCGTCCATTTGCAAACACATTCTGCATATCCCCATTGCTGCTAATACGCTTAAAGCGTGAAGCATCATCCAGAGAGAACAATTGCTTCGGATATTGATTGATTAATTGTCCCTGATCGTCCCAGAAAAAATAGGAAGTCCTCCTGTCGGCATCAGGCTCCGGATGATCGGCTTGCAGCATTTGATCGATGGAGCTCGCTTGCATGGATCTGGAAATATTGACAACCGCCTCATCAACTTGATGAAATAAGCGAAAAGATAAATGAATATACAAGATAATTCCAGATACTAGCAAAATCAATACAACCACTACAGAATTTAACAGTACCAATTGAGTTCGAGTTTTATTGAACATTGGAATCTCCCTTAAACAAATACCCTACTCCGCGAATTGTCTTTAAATAGATCTCTCCGCCATACGGCGCAAGTTTTTTGCGCAGATGGTGAACATATACATCAACCGCTGTTGAAGCAGATTCCGATTCAAATCCCCATATCCGTTCGAAGATTTGATCTCTGGATAGAATTTGTTCCTTGTTGCACAGGAAAAATTCCAATAACTCATATTCCTTAGGACTTAATCGCAAAGGCTCTTCCCCGGCATAAGCATCCCTTAAGCCAGGTACCAGCTGAATTTGCCCGCAAGACATTTTTCCATCTAGATCAATGGTCCCGCGTCTTCTTAATACCGCTCTTGCTCGAGCGAGCAGTACAGTAACAGCAAAAGGTTTCGTCACATAATCGTCAGCCCCGGCATCGAGCCCCCTCACACAATCTTCCACACTGTCTTTTGCAGTCAACATGATGATCGGCGTCGAAATTTGATGGCCGCGCAAATGCTTCACAATGTCCAGTCCGTTCATTCCCGGTAACATCACGTCAAGGAGAATAAGGTCATAACTTCCTTGCTCCGCTAAGAAGCACCCTTCATCTCCCATCGAAGTCCCCGTCGTGTCGAAGGACTCATTTTCAAATATTTCCTTAATCGCCTCAAGCAGCGGTAAGTCGTCCTCAACGATTAGTATTTTCAACTGCATCCACCTCTAGCCTAGTTATTCCTTCATTCTAACAGAAAAAAAGAGAAACCCAACGTTTTAAAAAACGGGGTTTCTCTGCTATCTGAGCGTCACCTTACACCAACGTCCAACTGAAGTGCAACAATATCGTTAATCGCTCATCCGTTAGTTTAATTTTTTTACCGATTCTCCAGGCAAAATTTCGCAAGCTATTTTTAGCGTTTGCCAAGGCTTACTTATATTTTCCTCTAAAACATTGTTAAGCAAGACCTCAGCCGCTGTTTCTCCAATGAGACGTTCCGATTGGTCAATACATGTAAATTTGGGTGCATTCAACTGCGTCCAATTTGGAGTACCAATAATTACAACAGACAGATCTTCAGGTATGCCTATCCCTCGTTCTCTTAATAGTTGGACTCCTCCCTCAGCCAAAGCATGGTGGCCAAATACAACCGCGGTTACTTTAGAATCTAGCAGATGCGGCATAAACCGATAACCCGATTCAGCACCAAGGCCGCCTAATTGAATCCACTCAGGCTTGACCTCAATACCATGCTCTTTCATAGCGGCAAGAAAACCCAGTTTCCTTTCTTGGACATTAATAAACGTATCCCAGCCAATAAATCCAATCTCGGTATGTCCATGATCAATCAAATGTTTTGCCGCGGTATATCCACAGCTCCAATTATCGCAACCAACAAAATCATATTGATCGACGCCGACTAATGGCCTCTCCAAAATAACATAGGGTATGCCTAAGCTGCGCAGATGGTCCGTATTTTCGGTCCCTTGAATGGTTGGGCTTATAATGAGTCCATCCACACGCTGTTCAATCATCTTTTTAATAATTTCCCGTTCTCTCTCCATATCATCCACCGTTGTACTAATTGAAACAAAGTATCCTCGGCTGCGGGCTACTTCCTCAATGACAACGACGATTCGGGTAAAGAAAGGATTATCGAACTGCGGAATTAGAACGGAAAGGATGCCGCGTTCTTTGCCTTTTAAGCTGCTGGCTACGGCACTTTTCATATAATTAAGTTCCTTAGCCGCTTGAATCACCCGTTCCTTTAACTCTGAACTTACATACCGTTTGTTGGAATCATTGAGAATATATGATACAGTGGCAATTGAAGTTTCTGCCAACTTGGCTACATCGTTAAGAGTTGCATATTTCTTTTTTTTCGGTTGATCTATGATAGCCACGATTTCCCCTCCTCAACATAAGGTAAACGTTTACTTTCTAATATAAAATTTCCCCAAGCATTAATAAAAAAAACACAAACCTATCTCACTAATTTTAGGTATCTTTCCATTTGAAGTCAAGATCTATATAAACAATTCTTAACGTTAACAGTACATGGACATTGCACGGATAGCACCAATAAATGGTTATACTTTAAATTTTCTTACTAAAGATTGAAGTTCTTCTGCCATATTAGCCAGATACGCCGCTGAAGAAGAGAGTTCTTCCATAGAGGCTAGCTGCTCCTCAGATGCGCTTGACACGCTTTGTGTCCCTGACGCCGTTTCTCGCGATAACTGTGAAACGGCGTTTATCATATTCACAACCTCATCTGAGCTGGCCGACATCTGTTCAACCGCTGCAGAGACGTCCTTAACTTGCATTGATACGCCAGTTACCGATAGTTGTATTCTCCCAAAAGATTCACCTGCCTCATTCATAACCGTCGTACCATCATTTACCTCGATTAGCGTCTTTTCCATAGAATGAACAGCATTATTGGTTTCAATATGAATGGTTTGGATGAGTTCCGTAATTTTTTGGGCTGAGCTGTCTGATTGCCTGGAAAGTTTCTTTACTTCATTTGCGACAACCGCAAATCCCTTGCCATAATCACCGGCACGCGCGGATTCAATCGCCGCATTTAGTGCCAATAAGTTTGTTTGTGCTGCCAGCTCCGTAATTACAGCGGCAATTTGATCAATTTCTAATAACTGTTCACCAAGATTATGTATAATTTCCGCTAAGCTAAGAATGGTTATCTTAATAGAATTCATTTGATCTATTCCCGTTTGTACAGCTTGATTGCCTGAAAGTGCAACCTCAGATGAGATTGCGGACGTTCTCGACATTTCCTGTGTGTTCGTAGCAATTTGCTGAATTCCCAACGACATTGTGATTATCTTTGTAACACTTTCATTCAAACTTAGTACTTGCTTATCAGATCTAGAAGCCATTTCCTGCATGCTATAAGCGATATGTTCAGTTGCTTGACCTGTTTGTTGGGAACAAGCATTTAAATGGTCAGAAGAGGATGCTATCTGTTGCGCCGTTGAGCTTATCTGCTGCACCATATTCCGAAGGTTATGTATCATCTGATTAAAATAAAAGGCTAAATCACCGATTTCATCCTTGGTTTTTACATGAATTTGTTTCGTCAAATCTCCTCCTCCCTCAGCAATTTCCTTCAATTGTCTATTAACTTGAAGCACAGGTTTAACTATTCTCCCTGAGATGATCAAAGCAAGAGCTATTCCAATCAGTAAAGTAACCGCTATGATGATTATATTAAATCTTTTGACAAAAGACTTGAACGTGTCGGTAGCCGCATCTTGCCTTGAAATCAATGCTGATAATCCGTCATTATATGTATTTAATGAGTTAATGACGGGATCAAATGGAACCTGCGTATACATCATTTGAGCTGACCCAGTTCCCTTGCTTTGTAAGGCCCTAAAAGATGCGTCAATTCCTTGAAGGTATTTATTCCATTCATAATCGAAAGCTGTAATTGATTTCAATTGCTCGTTATCATGGAAATGACCCTTAATAATCAGCTTCAATTGTTCAGAAACGTCTTCTATGTCTTTATTCATTAAGGACATATATTTTTCCTTACTATCGACAGTTGTACTCATTAAATACCTGCCGCCGTCATCGTTCGTAGAGCGGACTAAATAAGTAATTTTTTGCAGCACGGATTGTTCGTTTTTACTATACATAATGTCATCCGTTAATGTATCTACCTTTGCATGAATCCATATATTGCATGTGATGGCAATCAAAAACAATAACAATAGTGCCAGAAATCCTGATATAAGCTTAAATCGAATCGTTATTCGCAAGTTAAGCCCCCCTCTTTATCCAATATGCTTAAATGTAATAATGAGCAATGCAACCACATGTAGGGTCATATTTCCATCGGGGTATTGGGAGCGGCTGCTTGAAAAAAAGCCGATAACTCACTACAATACATAGTGTGTTCTCGGCCTTAGTCTACGCTAGGTAAACGTTTACTTGAGAATTAAAATTTCATTACACCACAGTAGCTTGGTTTAACAGTGTCACAGTCTGACCTGTACGAGCTGACTCGTAAATTGCCAATATAATTTCCAGTGGTTTATACCCTTCTTCGCCATTAATGACGGGTTCGCGATCTTCTTCAATCGCTGCGATCATGTCATTCATTTGTTTAATATGCCCCGTTCCATCAACTGCACCCGGGTTTCCGGCAGTTGTTGATCCTCCTTTTGTCATCGAAATGGTCGTTTTATCATTAGAATCGTCTTCCCCCGATTCAGATTTCAATTTTCTAAATACGAGTTCATCGCCATCTATAACAGCACTGCCGTCTTTTCCAAATATTTCAATACGCGCAGTAAGCCCCGGATAGGCGCAAGTGGTGGCTACTAGTGTACCAATAGCTCCGTTGCGAAAACGTAAAGTGGCTACGGCTGCGTCCTCGACTTCGATTCGATCATGCCCCAATGTTTCACAGTGCGCATACACGCTTTCCACCGGGCCCATTAAATACTGCAAGACGTCAACAGTATGTACTCCTTGGTTCATTAATGCCCCGCCCCCGTCAAATGCCCAGGTCCCACGCCAAGCTCCACTATCATAATATTCTTGTGAACGGTACCAGTTAATCGCTGCAGATCCTAAGACTAATTTGCCAAACTTGCCTTCTTCAATGTCCTTCTTAACTTGCTGGGTAGAAGGCTGTAACCGATGCTGTGAAATAACGGCTAACTTGACTCCCGCTTGACGACATTCTTGAATCATTTCCAAAGCATTCTCTGCGGTAATATCGATTGGCTTCTCCGTAATAATATGTTTTCCTGCACGGGCAGCAGCGATCGTGTACTTTGCGTGCATACCGCTCGGCAAGCAAATATTTACGATATCTACATCAGGGCGAGCGAGCACTTCCTCTAAATTGCAGGACCACTCACAACCATATTTTTCGCCGAAGCTACGTGCCTTTTCTTCACTCAGATCGCAGATTACGACCAATTTCCCTTTATCAACATCTAATAATCGTTGGGCATGAGTATGACCAATTACGCCTGCACCAATGATCGCGAACCCGTACTGTTCTTTGCTCATCTCTCTACTCCTCCATGAAGAATAACTGACTCTGCCGTTTCCTTAATAGGATAATAGGCAGAATCCTCATTCTCTATCTTTATTATTTCGCTGCAATATTGTTCTTGCTTGGAAAAAGTCCTTTTAACTTTTTGAACGCATTAAACTGCGATAAAACGACAAGCAGAATGAAGACTACTAAAATTAAGCACAAAGGTCTTGTAAATAAAGGCTCTAGACTGCCGCCAGAAAGAACTAATGCACGTCTTAAGTTCGTATCTGCCATCGGTCCAAGAACAACGCCAAGCAAAAACGGTGAAGCTGGAAATTTCATCTTGGACATAAGCAGCCCAACAATACCGAAAATAAACATGATATAAATACTGGAAATTTTGTTATCAATGACATATGAGCCTACGGCACAAATAACAAAGATAACGGGCATCAGAATTCGTTTATCAATGCGCAGCACTTTTACCGTATATCTGGAGATTAGCAATCCTAAGATCAACATAACAAAGGCACTTGCTGTCAAATACAAGCTCATTGAGTAAATAAATCCTGGCGATTCGCTCATCATTAACGGTCCTGGTCTTAGACCATGAAGCCACATAGCCGCAAGCAATACGGCCGAAGAAGTACTTCCCGGAATGGCCAGGGTCAATAACGGAATGATATGGCCGCCGATTGTTGAATTGATTCCTGTTTCTGCAGCGATGACACCTTCATAGGAACCTTTGCCGAATTCTTCTTTCTTTTTACTGCGGACTTTTGCCGCCCAGTAGGACAACCAGCCGGCAACATCCTCGCCAACTCCCGGGACAAGCCCGATAAGAACTCCGATTACACCCGAACGAAATACGGTTGGCGTATTTCCTTTCATGATTTTCAAGCCCTTTTTGACTCGCAGATCAAGGACTTCCGTAGGAACCTTAATCTGCTGCTTCTTAAATGAATTTACAATTTCGGGGAATCCGAACAAGCCAATCATGATAGGCACCAGTGAAATCCCAGCCATCAATTCCACGCTTCCGAAGGAAAAACGCGGGTACGAATTAATGCCGTCTAACCCGATTTGGGATACGAACAAACCAAGCGCACCGGCAATCCATCCTTTGACTGCGTCCCCGCCCGAAGTCAGGCTGCCGCACATGATAACTCCAAACAAGGCCAGCAAGAAAAATTCCCACGAACCGAACTTCAGGGAGATCGTCGAAAGCAGCGGGCTGAGAACCAGGACGCAAACAGCGCCGAACAGTGTCCCGAGAAAAGCAGAGAAATTCCCGACAAAAATACCTAACCCGCCTTCCCCTCTCTGTCCGATCTTATAACCGTCAAGCGCCGTTGCCGCCGAAGCAGGTGTGCCCGGTATGTTCAGCAAGATGGCCGTTTGGACACCACCCGATATTGCGCCAACATATACGCCGACAAGGGATAAAATAGCTGTTTCCGCAGAAACGCTATATGTTAAACCAGTCAAAAGAGCAATCGCCATCGTTGAGGTCAAGCCCGGAAGTACACCTACAATCAATCCAAAAAATACAGATAGAACGAGTGTAATTAAATTAACCGGGGACATTAGAGAGGATAAAGCCTCTAGTGTATAGTGCAGTGTCATTTTGTTTGCCTTCTCTCCTTAGAATAAAGGAACTTTGAATATGATTTCAAAAAGAACGTATAAAGAAATGCTTACGGCAACAGCTGTCAAAATAATTTTGAAATACGATCCCGCATTCATTACTTTCATCAAAAATACCAGGAAGATAACCGATGATAATAAAAATGGAAGCCTCGGCACGAGAACAAAGCAATACACAGCAATAATGACAATCCCTGTAAGCATACCACGTGTATCTGTATCCTTGATAAACGGGCCAAACCACTCGCCTATCGCGCGCACGTTGCCTGTAAAACCCACATTTTTCATACTTTTAATAAATAACACAACGGTACATAGCATCAGCATGCTTCCAATGATGATCGGGAGCAGGCCCGGTGATGAATATATCGGGCCTCCAACAGTTTTTACCATCTTCATGCTATCCACTAAAATATAAACGGAAACTAGAAACAAACAGATTGACGTTATAAAATCCAGATGTTTAGGCGTTCCTGCCGTTGTGCCTGAGTTCTTCTCCATCTGCTGCTCACCTTATTTCTATCAAATTTATTTTGTTGGCTTTTTAATGTTAAATTTCTCAGGAGAAATTTTGGCTACTCCACCGTCATACAATGCCCAGTCAACTGTCGAAGCAAGTTTCTCCACATATTGCTGAGCCTGATCGCCGCTGTAACCTAGGATCTCTACACCTTTTTCTTTAGCAAATTTCTTGACGCTATCACTAGCAATTGCTTTTTTGAATGCTTCATCAATTTTCTTTACCACATCAGCCGGCGTATCTTTAGGTACACCAATACCAAACGCTTCACCAAGCGGGACAATCGATTTCAATTCTGGAGCAGCTTGCGTTATGGAAGGTATCGGGTCAGCGCCATCGATAGTAAGCGGTTTATCTGTCAGAGCAGCAAGCCCTTTTAGTTTTTTGCCTCGAATCATATCAACCATTTCCATAGACAATTGAGGCACAACTTCTACTTCTCCTGAAATTGCAGCTATGATGGCAGGGTTGCCTCCAGCATAAGGCACATGCTTGTATGTAAAACCAAGGTTAGATTTAAGCACTTCACTGGCGATATGCCCACCTGTACCAACACCTGCTGTTCCTATAGAAATGTTCCCTGGATTGTCTTTTAAGCCTTTAATTAATTGACTTATATCCTGATATTTGGAATCCGGCTTCACAGCGACAACATTCGGAGAAAATGATGTGATCCAAAGGTTCCAATCGCGGTATGTTTGTTCTGTGTACCCCATAACCGGATAGCTTGAGAATGACATAAAGCCGTTCCCCATAATGGTATACCCGTCATGCGGAGCGTTCCAGACGTTGATCGTTCCTACTGAACCACTGGCACCAGGTGTGTTGACAACGCTAATGTTTTTACCTAACGCTTTGGACATTTCATCTGCTACGGCTCTAGTGGTAAGATCCGTTCCGCCTCCTGGAGCGTAGGGAACAATTAAAGTAATATCCTTTGATGGGAATTGAGCTGCCGCGCCCTTGAACATAGGTGCTATCTTCGGCCAACCTAAGGCTAGTCCGATAATAGCTACTGCAGCAACACCGATAACGATCTGTTGTTTTTTCATTGTACTTCCTCCTGATAGATTAGTTTATTAGTCATTAACTCGACAAAGCTCACTTGAAGATCCGGATTTAAACTTTGAATGACCTCGCATATTTCATGGTTGATCTCTCTCTGATAAAAATTCCTCCCCTTTTCAGTTAAACGTTTACTTACTAAAGGTAAACGTTTACTTGAACCATGTAAGCGTTTCCTGAGTTATATCTTAATCTCCTTTCCCAATTGCTGTCAAGATCTTTTTTGTATTATGCAAATTATCTGAATTGAATCGCAGATGCAACTGAATTTACTGTTCAAAATTCCAGTAGGAAAAGCAGGTTATTCTAAGGCAGTCTATTCGACTGCCTTAGAATAACCCCATATCGCCATTTAAACGATTTATATTAGCTGTTCTGCCTTCCCCCGCTTTGCAACACTTAATTCTGAAGAATCCATCTCGCTACGGCCGCCAAATCAACGATGTCAATCTTGCCATCATTATTAATATCGGCAATTTTGTATTGCTCCCATTTCGGATCCGCAGACGTCTTACCATACCAAGAAGCTACGATAGCCATATCCCCGATGGACACCTTGCCGTCACTGTTCAAATCGCCCGGAACTCGAGGGATCACGGTAATTTGCACATTGTGCGAAGCATCGCTGACCGATGTCTCCACGCCATTACCGTTTGCTAGCGCAACGTTCATCAAAGTTACGGTTCCGGTCGCCGTTTGCGCGATCGATTTCGCTTTAAAGCTCAACCTCAGCAAGTTTCCATCTGCATTTACCGCATGGTTCTCGCCTAGGCTGGCCAGAAGAATTCGGACTTGTCCCGGTGCTTTTTCCGAAGTGACCACCGAGAATTGATCCTTCGATAAAGGATCTATAGAAATAAGCTCCAGCTGTGCCGGATCAAACGTAAGGGTCAGATCTTGGGCGTAGAAAGCTTGCGTCACACCGGTTAAGCCAAAGTTCAAATCAAATGCTTGACCGGCACCGATACTGTTCGTTCCAGTTAATGTGGCATTTGTTACACGGCTAGCCTCGTTAACTGTTACAGTAAAGGTTGCAGTCTTAGTCGCACTGCCCTCTGTGTAGCTGACAGTGACCATTCTGGTGCCGGTGGTGCTGAGCAGCGTACCGTTTGCTGGAGTTACGGTATAGCCGCTTACGTTGGCTTGTTTGCCATCGCTGTAAGTTGCTTCAATCACCAAGCCAGTGGTGTCAAGGGTATCGCCGACTGTGTAGCTTGTTTGATTCGGCAATGATTTTACCGTAATGCCGTTCAGATCAGCAACTGTTTTCTTCGTGTCTTGCATCGCTTTTCTCATCGACGCAAGGAACGCTGATGTTTCATCGTATGGTGGTGTTTCCAGTTTGCCCGGATAGCCGTCATCGTTGGGAAGCCATAACAATTCAACCGGAATATAACCACGGTATGGGCTGTTTCTAATGATCCCGAACAATTTATTCAGGTCCATAAGCTCCGTTGTTTCGGCACCACCAGGCTTCTTTTTCACCTGGAAGTTGTTTGAATACGGGAGGATAAGTGAAATATCCTTGTACCAATCGTATTGCGTAGCATCGGTATTCATAAAATCTCTGTAATAACCCGTGTCGTTCACAACGCCAACATTGGGTCTATTGATCCATTTCACAGTCTGCAGCACTTGGTTAGCCGTCGCTAGCATATCACCGTGGTTTTGAAGGCCGATTTGAACAGTCGGATAATTGGCTGCTGCAAAATCCGCAATTTGCTGAATGGCAGGCACAATGCGATCGTGAGTGATGGCTGCCCAACCTGTGCGCGTGATGTCAACAGGGGGAGGGCCGGAAAACACACGGATAACAGGCGCGCCCATTTCAGACGCTATCTGAGTCCAGAACTTAATACGCTCAATATCTAGATCGCGTCTCGCCTGATTAGGGTCGGCGAAGTTATTCTGAATGCCCGTCCCGCTTATCGCAATACCCAAGTTGCCGGCAAAATCTTTAATTTGTTTGGCATAGGCATGAATGGCCACTTGCTGTTCAGGAGTCGGCATCGCCGTATTGCTATACCCCGGAATGTAATAGCACGTAACGTCAACGGCGTCAAACCCATGATCGTGCGCCCACTGTATCGCGTCTAGCGTCGTCATCGGGATGGGGGACGTCCGCCCTTGCAGCCATGAGTTTAAATTCATGTTAAAGGTGTACATGTTGAGGCTTAATTTGTAGTCACCGTTGTAATAAGGCACCGGATGATTCTCGCGCAAATAGTCATAATCAGCGTCAATGTACGGTGCCGCCGGAGTTATAACAGGCAGCGCATCTCCGTTGTCTGCGACAAAAGTCATTGCGCTCCAGTCAATCTGATCGCTGTTTTCAAGCTTAATATACTCATTATACACAGCTAAGCTAGGCACATGTATCGTCATGTTTGTTACGAAATTGAACCACAAGCCTTGTTTGCCTTCAGGCACAGTAAGCATAGGAGGTACGCTTCCCAAGTACAAATCCGTCAAATTCACACAGAAATAAAATGCTCTTTGTTCGATAACTTGAAGTTTTGGAAATCTTGTTGTAGTCAGCTTGCTGGCACTTGAGCCCTTTGTTTGTGCAAATGCTTGCGAGCTTATTGTCGTCACATTCGGAAAGTCGACTTCGTTCAAGCTTTCAAATAAATTGAATGCTTTCACTCCAATTGTCGTTACGTTATCCGCTTTGACTTTTTTCAGAAATCTGTTGCCTTCAAAGGCGTTTTTGGGAATTGTCCCATTTGCGAAATTAGATGTGCCAATAATATAAAGTTCTTCAAGCTTTTTTAGACTGGTTGCAATAAATGTACAGTCAGCAGGATCTAAAATGCCTGCTTTAATCGTAAGAACTTTAATATCCCCGTAGTCGGTTCCCTTAAAATTGGAGCTGTCGATGGCGCTCTTCAGAGACTTCGTAGTGAAATTATCAATAATGACGTTCTGCGTTGCAGGCGCTCCGGCATCGGCATCTTTCGGTGCGTTGTCGCCATTGGACATCATGTTGCCAAAACCGCTCCAATCCTCATCGGCTTGGAAAGCAGCAACCGCATCTGTGGGTACATAAATGTTTAGATTGTCGGTGTCAACGCCATGAAACCAGTCGCCCGGTGCTGGAGGCGGCCCAACATAATCGTCAAGCCCGATTGGTAGATAGGTTTTATTAAAAGTAAGCGATTTAAGACTGGTAGCTCCTTTGAACGCATACGGACCCAGCGTGCGGGTCAGCCCAAACTCAGCTGTTTCCAGTGAGGCGCACCCCTCAAATGCCGATGATCCAATGTAGGAAGTATCAATCCCTATTTTCACTTGCTTCAGATTCACAAGACCTTTAAAGGCGTTATTAGGTACTTTGTTCCCGTTCCATGTCAGATAGGTAGGATCATCCGGCTTTTCGATTATAAAAGAGACAAGGTTTATGTAATTGCTTAAAGATTTAGTTCCAGAGTTAAAATCGGCATTCGCAAACACTTTCTTTGCTGTCCCTGCTTTAATGACAACCGATTTCAAGGCAGCTGCTTGCGTGGGAATCGTGGAGTCATATCCGGCTGCCGCCAATAGGTCGAGAATATTGTCCTTGGTGTTTTTAAACGTGATAACAGCTTCTCCGACTGAAGCGGCCTGAGCTTTTGTGCCCATAGTAAATTGAAGCGATGTCAATGCGATAAGGATTGCTAAAGCTAAACTTAGCACTTTCCGTGCTTTTTTATACATGTCCTCACTCCTCCAAAACTCATTTTAGGATTGGTTTTTGTCGCTTTTTCCTGTTAATTTATTTTCTCATGACCGTTTTCCTTTATAATTCCCATTCAACCACCCCCTAAAAAAATAAAATACATGATTCATGCAGATATTCGGATAAATAAAATGTAACCGTTTACAAATCTGGATTAAAAATGTTCAGCAGCTCGTTACCATTCGATATTTAAATAAATCGTTCGAGTAAACGTTTACCTATTTAAGATTTCTGAAAAAATGCACAAGTAAACGTTTACACTTTTTGTGATAGATTACACAGACGTCCAGCAGCTCGTACCCAACTCTTGTACGCAAACTATAGCTTAATCTATCTTGCATGCTCTCTTCAGAGTTAAGAACGAGAAGATCAGATTCAAATCATACGGATTTTTGAACAAATAACATAAGTAAACGTTTACACATATACATTATACCCCCTTTGTCCAAAAAGTCAAGAACTTCACTGCTCTAAGGGTACATAAATTTGATCCATTCAAAGGGTTCTTTCTGAAGATCAACTGTGTTCGTATTGCGATCTTTCGATATCTACCAAAGAAAAACGGAGGAAGACTGTCCTGCCTTCCCCGCTCTTTGCAACACTTAATTCTGAAGGATCTTGTTCGCTACGGCCGCCAAATCAACGATGTCAATCTTGCCATCGCCATTCATATCCGCAGCCTTGTATTGCTCCCAGTTCGGATCCGCAGACGTTTTACCATACCATGCGGCTACAATAGCCAAGTCTCCGATGGACACCTTGCCGTCACTGTTCAAATCGCCCGGAACTCGAGGGATCACGGTAATTTGCACATTGTGCGAAGCACCGCTGACCGGTGTCTCCATGCCATTACCGTTTGCTAGTGTAACATTCATCAAAGCTACGGTTCCTGTCACGGATTGCGCGATCGATTTGGCTTTAAAGCGCAATCTCAGCAAGTCGCCATCTGCATTTACCGCATGGTTCTGGCCTAAGCTGGCCAGAAGAATTCGTACTTGTCCCGGTGCTTTTTCCGAAGCGACTACCGAGAATTGATCCTTCACTAAAGGATCTATAGAGATAAGTTCGAGTTGTGCCGGATCAAACATAAGGGTTAGATCTTGGGCGTAGATTGCTTGCGTCACACCGGTTAAACCAAAATTCAAATCAAATGTCTGACCGGCGCCGATGCTGCTCGTTCCTGTTAATGTAACATTTGTCACACGGGTAGCCTCACCAACTGTAACGTTAAAGCTTGCAGTCTTGCTCACACCGTCCTCTGTATAGGTGATGCTAACCGTAGTTGTACCGGTTGCGTTAAGCGACGTACCACCTGCGGGCGAAACCGCGTAACCGCTCACACTGGCTTTCGTGCCATCGCTATAAGCTGCTTCAATCTCCAAGCCAGTGAGGTCAAGCGCATCGCCGACTATGTAGCTTGTTTTGGCAGGCAGCGTTTTTACCGCAATGCCGGTTAGGCTGACGGTTGTCACGTTATTCGTAATCGTATAACGCTGAACCGTTTTTCCGTCTTCGGCAAGCACAGTAAGGACATTGTCAATGGATACGTTTGTAGAAATCTCCCTTGCACTATTAAACGTTGCTGTGTCTTTCACAGTTGCAGATACGGCGGCGTTTGCGACTACTTTCCAACCGGCCTTGCTGTTTTTTAGAAGTGCTGCTTTCAGCGCCTCCTTTGTCGTGCCTGCCGGCACATTGCGTATTGTGAAATTCGGCGCCTTGCCGCTTACAATAAGGCCAGGAATATAACCGGGACCGCTTGTTGCGGCTGTCACATAAGCATTATTGCTGAGAGTTCCAGATGCGTTATTCACATACGAACCCAAAATAATAAAGTTCTGCGCCTCGGATGGTGAATTTATTGTTGTTCCGCCAGTTCTGACGTGCATATTTCCAAGATCGGCGGGTATTTCAATATTGTCGATCGTCGTTTCCCCGGCGCCCGTCTTGCTTCTTATAACGATACCCTCGCCCCATGTCGTGTTTTTAGGCGAAGATAGCGCATCGGTAACGACGAATTCATACGCGGTTTCAGGCAGTAATCCTGTTAATTTCATCGTACTGCCAGCTGTTCCCGGCTCGGCCGACGCCGTGGGAACAATACCTTGCGGCAAGCTTCTAACACCTCCCGCTCCTACCAAATAATTCTGTGGAAGCGAATTGGCATTACTGCTAGTTTCAACGACCATTAGGTGCATGTAAAGCTCAGGGGAGGAAACTATATTGTCATATACAGTTTGGCCATTCCCTGTTGTAATCGATCGCCCTTTATGATCCCACGCATCTGTCGCCGGGTTGTCAGTGTTCGTGTTGATAATATACAGATATGTTGTATTCGGCAATAAACCTGTCAGTTTGGTGGTGCCTCCTAGCGTGCCTGGTTGCGCACTGGACTGTGGCGTTGCATTCGCAGGCTTTACTTTTACCAGATCTGCCGTTATATAAATATTCTTTTCAGAGGATGCTTCTTTGTTGTCAATAGCTGAAAATCTGATATGAAGGTATTGACCTGAAAGTGCCGGGATATTGTCCTTCGTCGTTTCACTAGAAGCTGTTGTGAACAGTAATGCGGCATCCCAGTTAACGAGTTCTTGTGCGCTTGTGTTAACGATATACTCATATGCTGTCCCTGGAAGCAAACCTGTCAGCTTGGTTGTTAAATGATTGGAACCCGGCTGAAGCGTTGCAGTTGGGGCAGAGGCATCCACGGTTTTGTTGATCTGGCTTATATCTATAAGGATATACATGGGACTTGAAGATGACATAGTTCCTGTTTCCGCTGCCCGAATATACAAATAGGTGCCTTGGGTAACAAACAGATTATCTTTTTCCGTTTCACCTGCGCCTGTCGTAAACTGCACGGAGGAGGACGCCCAAGTCGATGCTGAAGGCATACCTACAACAGTTCTAATCACATACTCATACGCAGTTCCGGCCACTAATCCCGTTAGTTTTGTCGTATTGTACTTTTTGCCAGGCACGGCTGCGGCTGATGGCGTTGGTGCGGTCGGTTTTAACGTAATAGTATATTTATTTAACGTTACCCCATCCTCCGCCAAAACGATTAACAAATTGCCGTTCGCCACATTTTTAGTGGTTTCTACTGCGCTCGCAAATGTATCCGCCGTTACAGTGCTTCCGACCGCACTTGTGACTACTTTCCAACTTGCAGCTGGAGCAAGGATTAGGCCATTCTTAAAGGCGTCAACACTGGTCGAAGCCGCTAGTCCCGTGATCGTCTTCCCGGCATTATCAACCGCTAATCCCCAAAGATAGCCCGTCTCTGTACTTCCTTTTGCCGTGACGGTTGCGCTATTGCTTGGGAGCTCTTCTGCACTTTTTTTCAAAATAGTGAGGTTAAATATGACCGTGTCAGTGACGGTTCCGCTTGTAATCGTTGCTGTTAACGTGACTCTCGCATCACCAGCCGCAAATAGCGGTCTTTTCACGACTCCGGCTGCAGATAAATATGAATTATTATCAACCTTCCAACTGATTGAAGAGCCGTAGCTCGAAGTTGTAGGCAAGCTGAGATTTCCGATGATTCCATCCGGTGATGTATTTTGACCCTTGATCTTGTCAAATGTGATGACAGACTTATCCGCGCTCACCATGGTTGCGTCATCCATTTTGGCATAATTGATGATGTATCTCTCAACGCCAGTCCCAGCTGGGTTTATGATGAGCAGATGATCGCCATCCCTGATTTGTTCGCCGGATTTTCTGATATAGCTTTTCTTAGTGTCTCTTAGACTATCATCATCCGGAGGCCAGAATGCTGCCATCGCATCTGTAAATGCTGCCACAGACTCCGTCTTAGGTGATATATTAGAAGGAATAATAAATACCGTAGAACCCACCGGTTTAATATCGAGATACCCTAATAAGCCGTATACAAAGGTGGTGTTCCTAATGGTGGCCGTTCTGCTGTAGATGACATTATCAAAAACAGAAACACTTGTACCGACAGGTGTTACGATAATTCCTGTATCTTGCTTGACGGTGAGCGATGCAGCGTTTGAGTAGGCAGTTTGAGGATTGCTAGAATCAGCGTCAGTTATTTTGGATCTAAATAGAAGCCCATCCATATCTGCCGTTATTGCGCCAGTCGTATAGGTTGCGGTATTCACGCCCGTGCCGGACGTCACATTATTCCATGTCGCACCGGCGTCCTTTGACATTTGCCATTGATAATTGTAGGGTCTTGTTCCACCAGACATCGTTACCGTATATGACGCAGTGAACCCTGTTCGTTTGGCTGCGTTTTGAGGTTGTTTGGAAACAGCGAGCGGTCCTCCGCTAATTGCTGCTCCGACATCAATCGCCCAATACTTATTGGAGTTAGATGTGCCCGTACCCGTACCCGATCTCGCACCAAACATAGCTACGCGCAGCAATCTTCCAGAAATATCCGCCGGGAAGGTAAAGGTTTCATAATCGGCCGCCGAATCGCCGTCTGGACCAGGCAAAACTTCCTTCCCCATGATATGCCCGTTACCGAGATTATCCTGCTGCCAGTTATTCGCCATCACCTTGGTCCACGTGTATCCATCGTTCGAAACCTGAAACTCAAAGTAATAGGACCTTCTAATTTGAGTGTCTCTGGAATATCCAAGGGATACACTGTTAATAAACGCAGGTTTGTCGCCAAGGTAGAACTGAACCCAAGGGGTACCTGACGCCGACCATGAGGTCGATAAAAGACCATCAACCAGATTATTGACGTTTGACCCGCCTGCGCTTGAAGTGACAGGAACGCTCTTGTTGATAATTCCATAATTAACAGTATAAACGCTATCCTTTTTACCCGGCATGGTGGCTGTAAGGATTACCGCACTATTACCGCCTATGGAAGTTGAGACAGTTACACCTGTGCCAGCCGTGTAAGTTATGACTGGCAGCGCCGTATAGTCTAACGGAACAGGCACCGTGTATGAAAGAACTTCATTGTTGAAGTTTGGAATCGGAACGCCATCAACGAAGATTCCTGTGAGAGTGGCAAACTGGGACGCAAAATCGCCAGACTGATCAATATAGGCAGGAATCACACTGTTATTTGTTGCATCAACCGCCGCTTGCCCCATCCTATCCTTCAACTGTTGAATAAATAAACTGGCAGGTGTCATTTTGCTTCCGTTGCTGTACTCATAGGCCCGGAAATTCGGAACGTTTCCTGGATCCACCGCATCCATAACAAACGGTAATCGCTCTCCTGTTTGACCAAACAGGTAATTGGCAGCAATCTGATTCTGGCTGATGATATAGGGACCGGTGTTGTTGTAGAGCGTATAGTTGGCTCCCGACCAACCATGCGCCGTTCCGTTGTTCCATCGGTCTTGCAGGTAAATTCGACCGTTGATATTGTCATACAATCCGCCCGTGGACCATCTCAAATGGGGCTCATTGGCGTCAAATTGATAATCCGTCCTGTCATTGTAAAATACGTTTTGTCCAACGACATTGCCCATCACAATAAATCCATGACGGGTATATCGCGAGTAGTTACGTTGATTAAGTACTAATGTGCCGCCGGCGTTTGAGAAATTGTATCGGCGCTCTCCGCCTGTGCCGCTGACAGGTTCAAGGCAGTTGACATCTTGGATTGTAATCTTACTAACACCCGTCGCAATAGCCACTGCACTATCAATGTGGTATGTGGTTATCGTTCTTGCCCATGCGTTTTGCGCATTGCCGAAACGAATGGCCAGCTCAGCATGAAGCTCGTCATCAAAGGACTGATAGCTCACACCAAATGCAGTATTGATGGCTGTCGTCGATGAATCAAACCTCGACATGATCAGCATGTTCTCTATACCGACATTGTTAATTCTGCCAGTAGGGTTATACTTTGTAACCGTTGAAACGCCATACCTCATATCCAACACATCGGCCAAGGGCTCTATAAGCATAATCTCATTCGTTACAGGGTTGATGGACTGGATCGTGCGCTCTTCGTCCGTCGTAACGTAACTGCTGTCTACTACGCCATTTGCCGCCCATTGATTGGCCGAAGGTATGCCAGGCGCATCTGTAATGACATCCATTCTAAGATCCTGCGCCCAGGCAGCGTTAACAGCTTTGCGAATATTTACGGTGTCTCCAACGCTAAGCCCGCTAACACTCTCAAGTCTAATCGTATGTCCGCCTGCCGGGACATACTGATCGACAACTTTGATTGCGCTTCCGCTTGTAGACGTTGCTGAGCCGGCAAAGTTGAATACAGCGGTATTTTTGTCATATGAACTGGCAATCCATGTTGCAACAACCTTGGTGACGTTAGGTTGCGGTGCCTCAGAATGCGTATAATCCTTCCAGTTGGTGGGGCTAAGAGGCGTACTATGCGTTTCAATGCCTTCGTGATCATCACCCTCGCCCTTAATGACGATTCCGCTAGCAGCAATTTTAATGCTGGAGCTAACCCTGTACGTCCCTGCTTTTAACAAAATAGAACCTCTAAATCCATTCGAATCGGGGTCAATACGCCCAAGCATGTTGATAGCGTTCTGAATCCGCTCGGTATCGTCAGAGTTGCTGTCCTGCGAGGGTTCAAGGATCAGTTTCACAGGAACATTTGGAATCTCCACACCCCCGCCTTTATAGCCGGCATTAGAGTAATCCATCACAGTATTGCCGCGATAATCTGGAACATAGACAAGTTTACCGCCAATGACAGAAAACGCAGGATACGGCTTGGTATAGCTATATTGGGTTATATCTTCATCTACAGCTGTGAAATAAACCTTATCATAGATCGTTTTGCTTCCCGCAATTGTGAATTCAAAGATATACGTTCCAAGCTTAGAAGCTTTTACATTTGGCGTAATCACACTTGTAGCGCCGCTTGCCATATTTTGACTTGAAAGAGTATAAACTATGTTTCCACTTGGGTCCTTTAATACACCGGAAACGGTGATATCGGCTTTCGACGTGATATCGAATTTCGGAACTGCTGTGTCCTTCTTGACGATAGCTGGGCGGCCGATGGTTAAGCTCATCCCCTCGTAATCGGGCATGATTTTTGCCAAATCCGCTGTAGGGTACACAGGTTGTACAGGTGCAACATTGCTAACTTCTTTTTGGAAAACATAGAAATTATAAATTTCAATCCAATTGCTAGCTAGCTCGCCTGTCACCATCACATACCGGGCATTAATAGGTGAGGCAAGATTGCTCATGAACACCTTGTTTCCGTTCGCATCCGGCAATTGAGTTACATCTTGCGCATAGGCCACGTCCCAACCGGAAGGTTTACTGTAGCCAGTAGCAATTCCGCCCGAACCTGCAACCGTAGCGTTGGAAAGCGCAGCCCATTTCGCAGGGTCATTGGTGTATTCAACACGATATGTCGAATTTGCCAGTCTTGTTGTTAAATCACCTACAGTAGTGCCCCATGCCACGCTAAACTGGTCAATTTTCTTCATTTGACCTAAATCTAGGGCAAGCCAGAACGTATTTTTCCCCGCGCTAATATTGGCAGATGTGCTTTGGGAACCATCAACTTGATATCCGCTGCCAGCGTTGCCTGTAGAAGCACCGTTAAAAGCATTCGTGGGATCGTTGCCGCTTCTAAAGGAACTGACCTTTATGCTGCTTGCATTCGGATTCAGTGCCAAGTTCTCCAACGTATAATGAACTACTTCAATCGTATATTCCTTTTTTGTACCCCCGGTAATAACTACAAACTTATCGCCTGCGACGAGTTCCGTTATTTCATTTTTGGGAATGCCCTTTGCATCCAACACCCTTAGTATAGTACTAGCGCCATTAGTCGTTTGTGCATCAAGTTGTTCAAGACTTGTTTTTTCTATTACCTGTATAGAACGAGCACTCTCATCGACACTTACGATATTCGGATGGGTCGGTTTAAGCGTAATGACAGCAGGCCCATCTGTAACTGGGGGATCAACTACTTCACCGCCAGACGAATCGCCGATCGCTTTGATACGAGGTGCCACGCTGCTCCAAATGGCGTCAGCCTGATAGATCGCGACTTTGTCCCCTGGTACGAGGAATATCGCGCTTGCTGGGAACGAAGTGGGGCCACTTGTCGGTACCGCTGCGCCGAGCGTAATGGAGGCAAGGTGCGTTGTGCCCGTAAAAGCGGTTGCATCTACGACGGTTGTGAGACTGGGAACGATGAGGGTCAACAACTTGCTGCAATTTTGAAATGCCTGCGCATTGATTGTTGTTGCGTTCTGAAGCGTCACAGAGGTTAGTTGCGCATTTGCCGCTGTAAAAAAGTTTGCTTGAACGATGCCAACATCGCTGTTGTTTGCCGTGCTTTGTGTGTTAGCTGTACCTGTCAGTTGGAAATCTTGGAGATTGGTTAAAAGCGGGATGATACTACTTGTATCATCAATCCCGACCATACCCGAAGTAATCTTTAAAACTTTAATGTCTGCATATGTTTTTCCAGAGGGAATAACGGCGTCAATTTGAGTCTTTAGCGTGCTCACGGCAAATGCACCTGTCAGCGTCAAAGTACCTGTGCCCGCGTCAAATGTGCCTACACTGCCTGGGTCAGTTCCGCCTCCTGATGGGATGGCGCTGATATGGGAGGAAATAGCGCTCCACGTGCTTTGGTAGGCTGTGAGACTGGCAGCTGGGACATAGATTGCAGCACCCGGAGCTAAACTATTATATAAGGTAGTAATATTGCCGGATGTTAGGCTTGGAGGGGTTGTACCAAAAGTAATAGACGTAATACCCGTACAGCCCGAGAAGGCATTTGTACTCGTTATAGTCGTTACTTTCGGGAGGATAACTGTTGAAATACTGCTCATATTTTGGAACGCTTGTGCATTGATCGTTGTAGCATTTTGAAACGCAACTGATTTTAGCTGAGGATTTTGAGCCTGGATAAAAAAATTTTTCGCAATAATGTTATCGCCTGGTGCGGATGATGAGCTTTGTACAGATGACGTACCGATTAATTGGAAATCTACAAGATTTGACAGGGACTGAATGATCCCACCTGCGGCTATATCACTACCGCCATCAGCTATTTTTCCAACACCGACGATCCCGGCTGTCACAATTAAAACTTTGATATCAGCATAAGTGTTGCCTAAAGGGGTTATAACAGCATCAATCTGGGCCCTTAACTTACCTGCAACAAATGAGTTGTTTAGCGTCAAGGTCCCTGTCGCCGCATCAAACGTGTCAACGCCTGCTGCCTGAACCCTTGAACCGATGGTAAATTGAACTGAGTTTAAAATAATAAGAACTGCTAAAATAATGCTCAGTACTCGATGTACTTTATTATTCACGTTCTCACTCCTTGCATATTATATTTATTTAATTAATATCGCTTATTTCCTATAAATAAGTGAACTCATGATATTAGGTAAACGTTTACATGTGACTCGATAAAAAAGTACAACTAGTAAATGATAGGCAGCATTTCACTCTGTAAAATTCTGTTTGATCTCAAAAACTTCATAATAATTCATGTAGGTAAACGTTTACACAATGCTGTTGAAATACACAATCTCTTTGCGGCAATAAAAGATTTCTTATTCAATCACCTCTTAAAAACTAGATTACACATGAAAGTCACATAACGAGCATTTTACAGAATGTTATATTTTTTTCTGCCCCCTTATGCAAAAATTATACGAAACATGAAAACGAGATATAATCATTGATCCGATACACTTACGAACTGTAAACGTTTTCACATTATTATTCTACTACGATTATTCATAAAGTCAATATCCGCATCTGTAAAATGCTCATTATGTGACTTTCATTGGGATTAAGCCCAATAGACTATCGATTTATTTGACCATCGTACAATTTTTTTCCAAATCTATATACTTTTATCCCAGCTTTATAGTAATATATGGTTGAAATTAGTAGAAATTAATTCCATTTAGTAGAAAGAGGTGTTTTCAGTACAAGGTATTGCCATAACGAATGACTTTTTATGCAAGGCTTCTTTTACTCACTGTTGATTGGAGGAATTGTATTGAACACTCGCAGAAAATTATTTAAATCCGTTTTGACTTTATCGATTGGTACAGTACTTTTTGGAGGGGTGGCAAATAACGTAGCTCTGGGCGCAGGGAATGCTGGAAATGCGACCTTATTAACAGACAGAGCACATGACAGCGCTTTCAGCAAGCTTGCTCCAAGCATGCTCGATGCAACTAGCGGAATGATCGATATCATCGTGCAGTTAAGCAATGAGCCGATCGCTCCAGTACGCAGTCAAACGATGTCCATCCAAACCAGCTTCTCAGAACAGGAAGCGGAATCTTCCTTGAGTGCTGAACAAGCTAGTTTTAAAAACAGTCTTAATCAAATGAACATTCCTTACACAGTACATCGAACTTTTAATCAAGTTTTTAATGGAATGGCATTGACTGTTGATGCGAGCCGCATCGAGGAATTGGCTAGCATCGACTCTGTTAAGAAAGTGTTTAAAGATACCGTCTATCACTTATCGCCTGTGGAAATGACGGAGTCAGCCGATGTAACGACCAAATACGATCAATATCCACTTGACCAAATTCATGTGCCGGAAGTGTGGGCAAAAGGTTTCACAGGTAAAGGAATTAAGGTCGGTGTTCTGGACACAGGCGTTGACTACGATCATCCAGATTTGAAAAGCGCTTATAAAGGCGGATACGATTTCGTCGATAAAGATAACGACCCTTATGAAACAACGCCAGCATGGGGGCAGTCGAAAACGGATCACGGCACGCATGTCTCCGGTACGATTTTAGGACGGGCTGTAGGTAAAGATGTAACTGTACGGGGGATCGTATACGATGCCGACTTGTATTCGTATCGCGTGCTTGGCCCTGGTGGCAGCGGACCTACTTCCGGCATCATTGCAGGGATTGAACAAGCTGTGAAAGATAAAATGGATGTTATCAATCTATCCCTTGGCGAAGACCCTGAGAAAGATCCAAACGGACCGGATGCCATCGCTGTAAACAACGCCGTATTGGCCGGCGTCACCACGGTTATTGCTAATGGTAACGCTGCGACAAACAGTCGTTATTATTATACGGTTGGTCAGCCAGCTACAGCTCAATTACCTATTGCAGTTGGCGCTGCATCCAGTCCGACTGCGTCTTACATTGCAACCGCTACAGCAACTGTGAATACAAACGTATATGCTAATCTCCCATTAAAAGTTATGGCTTGGAAAGTCGGCAATATTGACTTCGCGTCTATCGTAGGAAGCGGACCACAAGAAGCGGTTTTTGCAAATCTTGGTTCTGAAGATGACTTTAGTAAAGTGAATGCAGCCGGCAAGATTGCGGTTGTCTCCCGTGGAACTTTAAATTTTGTTGATAAGGCAATAAATGCCAAGAAAGCTGGCGCTAAGGCGCTTGTCATTTTCAACGGCAATGCACTTGTTGATGATACAGGAAAAGTAATCGATTCTACCAAAGCAGATCTGCGTGCTACCAGTTTTGGGTTAATCGGCAGGGATGGAGCAATCAACTCACCTCAAGGTGAACAATTCGGAAATGTTGTTCCTGCTTATGATATGGCGGGAGATGTCGGACGAAAAATTGCCTCTGCAGCTCTTCAATCCGGCAATGCGCCATTTACATTGGATTTCGGTAATTTTAAAGCGGATTTGAGCAAGGGCGATTTAATGGCAAGCTTCAGTTCCAGAGGGCCTAACTCTGACGGGAACTTTGGCGTACGCCCAGATCTTGTCGCTCCGGGTGTGAGCATCTTATCGAGTATTGCCGCTTATGGGAAATATTATGCTGAGAAAGGGCAAAGCTATAACTACGATACGGCCTACGGTCGGAAGAACGGTACCAGTATGGCGACTCCTCACGTAACGGGATTGTCCGCACTGCTTAAACAGGCTCATCCGGAATGGGACCCGTTTGATATTCGCGCAGCCTTGGCAAACACAGCGGAAGAAATCAAAAATGAAAACAATCAATTATATGATATCTATTCACAAGGGTCAGGGCGCGTCAACGTGCTGAAAGCAATTGAAACCCCTGCTTTGCTGCAAGCTGTTGAACCGATTACGATTTTGGACCCTAATTATTTGCCCAAAGATGTGATTAACTATGCGGTCAATACGAGCTTTGGATTAATGTCCAAAAATTCGAGCGGATCCAAACAATTGCGAGTTAAAAATGTTACCAGCAATCTGGCCGTTGATTATACGGCATCCGTTGAAATGCATCCATCCGTAACCGGAAATATCACCAAACCGGTAGCAACTCCGGATGTTAGCAAAATTCGCGTGTCACTTTCTAAAGATAAGATTACTTCAACACCAAACGGAACAGTCCCGTTCGCGCTGCAAGTATCCGTTGCTAATGATGCGGCAGACGGCGTTTATGAAGGCGAGGTCAAACTAACAAGCGCAGGACAACCGGATCTTCACCTTCCTTTCGTTATTCATGTTGGAGACCAACCTGAGGATACTCGTTTTGGATTCCAGCAAATCGAATTATCGGATATTCGCCTTACTCCAAATCACCCAGTAGAACTGAATGCAAAGCTGACAGCGACTGATGTCAATTACTTGGCAGTAGAAGCTTACGATTTTGACTATATCGATGCACGTGGAAAAATGTTCGGAACAATGGTAGAAAGAGTTTCACCAGATAATGCTCAAGGGAAAGCAACTTATTTTGCTCCGGGACCCCTATCATTCAATCTTGATGGTACATTTATTGGCAACAAAAAAGATGATAAAGGGAAACCGGTCTTTGAAAGACTGGCTGCAGGCAAATATAAAATTAAACTCGTAGGCAAAACAGTGAAAGCTGGACAAAATCCTGCTAGTGTGGAAGCTACTTATGAAGCATGGAAAGTGTTGATTGTTGCACCTCCATTCGCCATCACCGGAACTTCATTGAACCGAACCAACGGCATCACAGCAACAGTACAAGTTGCGCCATATGAATATGCCGCCACGTCCCATGAAGGATTGGAAACGGTCGTTTTCCAATTAATGAAAGGGAACACTCCAGTAGGTCTCACCGCCTTAAAGAAAGATTTTACACAGTCCGAGGAAGTAACGGCATTATTCAATGTAACCGGTTCTGATTATACGGTGAATGTGTTTGTTGTAGATTCGCTTGATTCTTCCACGACGAATGTCGGAAACAATCTTGCGGATTCGATTACGCTCAAATAACCATATTGTTAACAACACTTTCATGAAATTTCGGGAGTCTGTCCTATTGATGAAATTATCACAGGATAGTCCCCGAGATTTCTTGAATCGATGTCAATGAAGAAAAGAGGCGTTTAATCAGATGAAAAAAAAGCTGTCCCTCATCATGGCCACCATGTTGGTTGCTCTGACTGTAATGCCTGTTGCCGCATTAGCTTCATCTACGGATACAATTCAAATAACTGATATTACAAATAAAACGAAAGGTGAAAAAGTTACCGTTACCGGAACTTCATCTTTCAATCAGGTTATTGTAAAAGTGCTGAATCCAGATGGTACCGTGTTGTATTTTGATGTTGTCAATACGGCAAACGGATCGTATTCCAAAGAATTTACTTTGCCTGCAGACGCGCAGACGGGAACGTACACTGTCGTGGTCGGTAAAGAAACCACTGTAGCAAAAGACCTCTTCGATGTTTACGTACCTATCGGTGGCGGTGGCGGTGGTGGTGGTTTTTTTATAACAGAAGCAGATAAGGCTGTTCAAGACATTAAAGACGGGAAATGGCTTGCTCTAAATGACCGTGGCAATCTGAATTTGCCTGCTGCAGCAGTAGACAAATTAGGCGATACGAAGCTTAAGGTGAAAAGCGGAGATCTTACGGTCGAAATTCCTGCTGCGAACATCAAATCCTTGATCGCCGGTCTTTCCATTGAAGCGCTGAAAGATGCGACAATTACTGTAAATATCGAGAAAAAACAAACTGCGGACATTGAGTCACTCATTTCTAAAGCGGAGTCAGCGGGACAGTTGGTACTTACATCTGCCGGTGAAATGATAGACATCACCCTTTCCGTATCTACGAAAGATGGAAAAACGAATAAGATAAGCCGGTTAACGGAGCCTGTGACGATCAGTTTTAAACTTAAAGCAGGTGCAAACTCTAAATTGGCAGGGATTTACTCGATCAACGATAACGGTGAACTTGAATATGTTGGCGGTACTGTAGCCAATTCTACGATTCAAGCGGAGCTGCAGCACTTTAGCCTCTATGGCGTCTTGGAGTACAATAAATCTTTTAGCGACGTTCCGGCCACACATTGGGCATACGATATTATTAAAGAATTATCGGCTAAACACATTGTGAACGGCACAACGGACGCATTATTCATGCCTGAAAATCAGGTTACACGTTCAGAGTTTGTTGCGCTGCTAACCCGTGCATTGCAGTTGAAATCTACACCTATTTATAACAACACATTTGCTGATGTTTCACCAAACGAATGGTACGCTTCTTCTGTACAATCCGCTGTTCAAGCTGGTCTGGTAACAGGAACTAGTGAAACGACATTCGAACCCAATAAGCCGATAACGCGTGAAGAAATGGTCACACTCATCGTGCGGGCATATGAGAAAAATCATGGTGTCCAAAGTGCTCCAAGCAAAAGCGTCAGCTTTACGGATGCTTCGCAAATCCATGACTGGGCCCAACCATTCGTTAACAAAGCGGCAAACTTAGGCATTATTGCTACAGATACAGCTCAATTCAACCCGCTTGACCATGCAACGCGTGCAGAAAGCAGTAAAGTTGTATCTTCTATCCTATCGAAATAAGCATGAAAGAATATGCAGTTGATTTACAACTGTATAAGTCTTTTAAATGAAGAAGCTGTCCCAAAAATCATCGTAGATGACGGAGGGGCAGCTTTTTGTTAGTCGTTTGTGGTGATGCAGGGAACTACAGGGCGCTATTTGAGCTGAACTAGCTGTTTTTAGGCTTTAGACGGAACTACAGGGTCTTAACAGCTCCAACAAATTCCGATTTGAGTCAGTTTATATAAAATAGAGGATCGTAGTTACCATAAATTTAAAATAATGTATACTTAAGTAAAATAAGGGATCGTAGTTCCCACAAAAACAAAGGAGTTAAGCATATTCAAGCAGCTTAACTCCTTTATGTATTAGCTTTAAAGTTTGAACTTCCCAACAACCGTGTGCAATTGTTCGGCAATGCCGTTCAGCGTGCCGGCCGAACCGGTGATATCGTTCAGCGAAGTCAACTGCTGCTCAGAGGTCTCGGCCACTTGCTGCGCATAGGTAGACGAATTTCTCGCGTGAGCGCTCGTTTCTGCAACAGAAGCAGACACTTCTTCCGAGGTGGCGGCCATTTCTTGAGCTGATGCGGCGACCTCTTGTATACGGACAGCCACTTTCTCGGAAGCCAAGAAAATGCGATGAAATGAAGTTTCTGCAGTATGTACCATTTCTTTCCCCATATCCATTTCCTGCAGGCAATCGTGCATCGTTTGAACGGCAACGCTGGTATTGCTTAAAACTTGCCCAATCAACTCTGTAATTTGACTGGCAAATTGGGCGGACTGCTCCGAAAGCTTGCGCACCTCTCCTGCAACGACCGTAAAACCTTTGCCCGCTTCACCGGCACGAGCCGCTTCAATCGCCGCATTCAAAGCGAGCAGGTTCGTTTGCTTCGCAATGCTGCCCATCAGGCCAACCATATTTTCGATTTCCTGAGATTGGTTTTCGAGGTTTTGAATAACCGTGTTCGCTCTGCTAACCGTCTCACCCATACCATTCAGGCTCACAATGAGCGCCTGCAGGTCTTGCTCGCCTTGTTTCGCTTCCCGGAATGCTTCCATCGAAATATCCGATACCTCGGACGAAGCCTCGGCGATTCGCCCGATTCCAATGGACATCTCTGTCATGGCCGTATTCGTATCCTCGTAATTCTGCACTTGAACTTCTGCTCCGGCCGCTACCTTTTGCATGACTTCCGCCACTTGATTGGAAGCCTGCGTCGTTTGCTCCGCATGAGCGAGCAGCTCTTTGGACGAACCCGCCACCGAGGAAGAGGCCTCGCGAATTTGCAGCAGCATCTCCCGGACATTCGTCTTCATCCGGTTTAACGAACCGACCAGTTCACCGATTTCATCCTTATTTCTCACTTTCACATCGGGTTCGATCAAGCTGCCCAAGGACACAGCCTGAAGAGCTTGGGAGACAAGCCGCACCGGCTTGGAAATATTGCGGGTAATGAAGTAGGCGAGAATCAGACCGACAAGGACAGCGAAGCCAAGCACGTACATCATGCTCAAATGTCCGGAGCGATAAATCACCGAGCTGCTTTCCGAGGCGGCCGTCGCTCCTTCATGTTTGATTTTCACAAGAACCTCCAGGTACTTCTGCAAGTTCACAAATACTTTGTTCGAATCTGAGATAAGAGTTTGAACTTCTTTTTCTCTTTTGCCGGAGCCCGTGCTTAAATTGACTTCTTTGCTAAGCTCTAAGAATTTCTCATGATAGCTTTTATACGAATTCCATTGGCTTTGGAAGGCTTCGAAAGTCCGCTTCTCCTGCTCGTCCGTCAACCCTTCCCCGAATTGTTTGAGCTCCTCATCCACATTGTTAATCCCGGCCATGGCTTGCGTCTGGGCGCTTTGCAGCTGCGAAGGATCCATTAGAATGAATAGCTGCAATTCCAGTGCGTGCACATTTTCGGTCAAATAACTGATCGTATTGACGGCTTCGACGCCAGGCATCCACTGCTTGCTGATTTCATCGCTTTTGTCCTGAATCAGCTTCATATTGGTCAGACTCATCCATCCTACAACAAAAGTAAGCAGCAAAATGATAATAAAACAGAAATACATCTTCTTACCCACAGTAACTTGCGGCAGTCGTATGCGCATGAAATTCCTCTCCTCCAACTATGTACTTCTGTTCAAAGTTCATACTAATTAAATAGTACAATAGAATCGTAAAATGTATATAAAAATTACTTTAATTTTCGACAAAAAGATACTTTTTGTATAAAATTCCAAAAAGCCTGCCACCCCCTCCGAGAATCAGGGCTTATTAATGAGATAATGTTCTTATCCGATGAATTTTTTTTCATTATGGACATTAGGTTTCTTTGCTGTACAAGGCTTGTTTACGAAATGAACATATTTGGTTGGTTTACAAACTTTCAAAAAGAATTCTCTTGATTATACGCCAAGAAAACTTAATAATATGAAACAGGCCTTATTGACCGGAATGCTCGGCTACGATTGATACGCACTATTATACTTTGAAGAAAGGTTGACATTACATCATGGAGTTATCTCAACGTACAATCAGGGAACACGCAGCCAAAGAACCGTTCCCCATCTCTATCCTTTCCCTTACCGTCGGCGCGTTTGCGATTGGAATGACTGAATTTGTCATCATGGGTCTTCTCCCCAATGTCGCTGCAGATTTGCATGTCAGCATCTCGTCCGCAGGACAACTCATTACCATGTATGCCCTTGGGGTGGCTATCGGGGCCCCTATATTGACGGTCCTCACCCAAGGCATCCCGCAAAAGAAACTGTTATGTCTGCTTATGCTTTTATTCATTCTCGGCAACGGAATTTCTGTTATCGCTCCGAGTTATGCTGTTCTGATGGGAGCACGCGTCATAACCGCATTGACGCACGGGACTTTCTTTGGAGTTGGGGCCGTTATCGCCTCCAATCTTGTACGGCCGGACAAACGTGCGGGTGCTGTTTCCATTATGATGGCGGGTCTAACGATTGCTAACATTATCGGTGTTCCTTTGGGGACATTTATCGGCCAGCACATGGGGTGGCGATCCTCGTTTGGTGCGATTTCGATTATGGGAATCGCGGCTTTGATCGGCATACTTATCTTCATCCCGCAAATCCGTCATGACAAACCAGTGAGTATCGCGGCGCAGATTACCGCTTTGGCCAAGCCCAAGCTCCTTCTGTATCTGCTGATCGGGGCGCTTGGCAACGCCGGCCTTTTCGCTGTATTTACTTATATTACGCCGTTGCTTGTGCAAGTCACCGGTTTTGCCGAAAATAGCGTATCCTGGATTCTAGTCCTCTTCGGCTGTGGTGTAACCCTTGGCAACATCGTCGGCGGAAAGCTTGCGGACTGGAAGCTGATGCCCTCTATACTGGGACTTTACTTTGCGATATGCGTCATCCTTACCCTTTTCACCTTTAGCATCTATAGCCCGACAGCTGCCGTAGTGACCATTTTTCTATGGGGGGCTGCTTCCTTCGCTGTGTTTCCGGGACTGCAAGTACGCATTATGAGCCTGGCGAAGGCCGCGCCTGCACTTGCCTCTACCTCCAGTCATTCTGCTGGAAATCTAGGAAATGCATCCGGCGCTTTCATCGGAGGATGGGTCATTACTCATCTGTCCCTTACAGCTCTTCCTTGGGTCGGTGCCGTCCTCGTAGGACTAGCTCTGTTATTAGGGATTGCCAGCTATATTGCAGAACGCAAGTCCGCGGCGGCGTAATCCTTTTTCCTTTTATCAATAATACAAACAGCCCTGGCTTCGCTACGTAGCCGGGGCTTTCATTTTTATTGCGTGGCGTGAGTCTCTACTAGATATCCGGCAGGAACGATTGTCCTTTCCATTTCAACGGATAGCTGTGATACAGGGTATTTACTTTTCATTTCGTTCGCAGAAATGGCTAGTACTAAAGGGATTAAGGCATCCGGGTTCGATTTCAACCTGTTTTTCCCATCGGCATGCATGATATACAGAAGTATTTTTAAATACATTCTCGTTATGATAGAAAACAATCCGTTCGGTAAGGTCATGAGCGTAAAGCCAAGCTGGCTTGCGCCCCGATGAATCATGGTGATTCCATAAATAGCTTTAATGTCACTGTACTCAGGAGTGCTCAAAATCTTCTCCGTCACTTTGGGCAAGTTCTCTTTGACCGAGCGTATCATTTGTACGGCAAGATGAACCGGCGACCTGGCCCCGGTTGCCAAGTGAAACAATGCTTCATTATTAAAATGCAATTCAATGACGCGATCTCCGCTTACTAATTTCTCGCCGTCCGATAGACTAACGGTCATGCCCCGGAAGGTAGCCGCCCTATAAAAAAATAGCGGTTTGTTCTCATCCAACGGTTTGACGCTGAACAGCCAATGAAACAGCCGATCCCATTTGAACCATAAAAAGATAAGAGTGCGTTTGAACAAACTGAACTGGGCGCGTTTGTTTTTTTCCTCGAGCCGCATTTTTTCATCCACTCTCAGAAAGGCATAGTTCTTGGACAATGCTTCGGCTATAAATTCTCGCAGCGCCTCCAGCATGTAGATAGGCGCATCTTTGTCCGCTCCGAAAGTTTGGCCGCTGTCATGAAGAACGATGACCGCACCGTCCCTCAGCTTGGCCTGCAGCCTTTCCTTGATTTTGCGTTTACCTCCGTTGCTTCTCCAATCGCCCACCATAATCGACCACAGAATCATACGGAAGCGTTTCAACAACAGAAAGTCAAAAATATTGATAATCCCCCATGGGGGTCTATAATAGACAGGTCGTTCTCCTATAATCTTTTCAATCACGTTGACGGAATGTTCTAGCTGCAATCTGACCTTTTTCGGAGTCATAAAGGCGTTTGCCCAGTGTACATAATTGTGTACGCCGACAAGGTGGCCTTCGTTATGCATACGCTTGATAAGTTCAGGATAATGCTCCGCTTTGGACCCAAGAACGAAAAAAGTCGCTTTGAGGTTATTTTCCTTCAATAATTCCAGCAATCGAGGCGTGTATTCGGGATCCGGTCCATCATCGAAGGTTAAAGCTATGCCTCTTCCGGCAGTCCCCTTTTTGTAAACGCCAATTCCTAATACACGGATAACGAAGGTTGGAATTATTGTATATACGAATAAGCCGGCAATAACGAATACAAGTACATGATTCATAGTCCTCCCCCTTAGGCTACTGCGGAATTAGGCTAGTTCTTTTTCCCCTTTAGGCGACACAATCAAGTAATATAAAGCAATCGATCCCAGCAGCCCCGCACTAACCCAAACGGCAGCCCGTTCGTTAAACATATCCGCTATCCACCCTCCCAGTATGGGACCGACAATCACGCCTATGCCTTCAATACTTGAAAATAATCCCCAGCCCATTCCTTGCTGATTCTCTGGAACATGCTGGGCGAGCAAAGCATTCCAAGCAGGAAGTACAGCCGCGTAGGAAAAACCTAAGATGGCCGCAAGCAGAACGGCTTGCCAAAGCACGGAAGCAAATGTTAGGCCATAAAGCGTAATGGCGAATGCGAAGAAGCCAAGAATGAGGAACCATCTTCTTCCCCAGCGATCGGACAATTTCCCCATTGGAATAAGAAATATAACGGTGAAGACGCCACCGGCAATCAGCACATATGAATATTGCGAAAACTGAAGTCCTAGATATTTTGAAGCAAAATTAGGCAAAATCGGCACGAGCATTCCGGCAGCCGCGGTTTGTATGATCATGCCTGGAAGCAGCTGCTTCATCGAACGCAATCGATCCCAAAGCATGGAAATTTGACGCTTCAAGGGTATCGAAATCGGCTCCGATTCTTTCACATTGGAAATGAACAGCGATAATACCCAGCCCAGCCCCCATAAAACAAGCATGATCCGAAAGGATAGGAGATAGCTCTTATCGATTACAAAATTAATGACTACCGGTCCGGCCCCAATTCCGCAAAGCCAGCAAGTATAGAGCACACCCATATGCGCGGCGCGATTTTCCGGTTTCACCTTGCTTAAACAAACTAGCCATATAGGCGAAATGCCTACGCCAAATAAGGCGGACGCTGCTATAAGCAGCCAAAATTGTTGGCTATATTGCATCAGCAGCAGACCTCCGAAGGAGATGAGCAGGCCCAATTGAACAATCAATCGCAAAGGAAAATGATCAAGCAAATATCCTGCATAACATTTGATAATTGTATCCGTTACATAATGTATGGAAACGGCCGTACCGACTGTCGCTACGGAAAATCCCAACACATTAACGGCATAGGTGGGTAAATAGGAAACCAAGTAAGCCCCTCGGACGAATTCCACAATGAACATTACAATGCCATACATGATCATACTCGTATCCGCATATGGCCTGATCTTTGCCTCCATTCAGCTCAACCTTCCTTGGATTAAACATTTTCTCATTCGTAGTTTTCACTAAGAATCCAGTTTTTATTGGAGAACCATTTGTGGTTGTTTTATGCTGCTGAGGATATCCTGGGTAATGAAGTCATCTGCTGCTTCTTTATGTAAAAGTTGCATTTGCCGCTTCATTTCCACGGCATAATGGGGATCTGAAAAAAATCGCTCGATTTGAAACGCCATTTCTTTCATATTTCGAGATACGTACGCCGCGCTCTTTTTAGAAAAAAATGCCGCATTCTCTTTTTCTTGGCCTGCAAAAGGCTTATATATAAAAATAGGCACCTGTAAACAAAGAACTTCGGATAAAGTCAGTCCTCCGGCTTTCGTTATGATACAGGATGATATCATCATTAATTGATGGATATTATCGACAAATCCATAAATATGAACGTTGGGCTCACCCTCATATTTCAGCCTTAATTTATGCTCCAGCTTTCGATTGCGACCGCAAACCACCGCCACTTGACTATCTGTAACATTTTTGACCACATCAATGATTTCATCGTTGCTTCTAAGCACTCCATATGATCCTGCCAAAATCAAAATTGTTTTTCGATGGTTATTCGTGAGACTCGAAAAGGGGCTCGAATCCATCCTGCCTGATTCATAAAATGCTTTGCGGATGGGAATCCCGCTTACCTCAATCCGGTCACTGGAAATGGAGCTGGCCATTAGCTGCTCCTTAAGCTCGTAGGCAGCAACATAATACTTATCAATATCCGGATGTTTCCAGCGTGCATGCAAGGTGAAGTCCGTAACTACAGCAAATGTGGGAATTCCTAATTGTCTGCATAACTCCGGTACTGCTCCGAACGGAAATGTCGATATCACTGCACAGGGACGCATCTGTTGAATGGTTTGCCTCAATTTATTTTGACCGAGGTTATTCAAATAACGCCCCCATCCGACATGAAACTCAGCGTCTTTTGTGAAGTAATAGCTCCAGCCATAATAATCTAAACCGTACTGGGAGATGAGCATGCTGTTGATATAAAGCGTTTTGGTGACTTTATCTAGCAAAGGATGAGCTTCTTTCATCAGGTCCATGATTTGGACTTGTAGGATGCCACGCCGCTCAAAAGAATGCTTCAATGAACGAGCCGCCTGTATATGACCATCACCGTAACTTGCAGTTAGAATCAATATGCGTTCATTGCTCTTCATGTTCTCCTCCTTGCGCCCAGCACTCTTTGGTTCGATAGAGTCTCATTCCATCATATGGGAAAAGTCCTATGTAGAGAACCGGTTCGACGGGCAGGGCATAATTTCGCGACTCATCAACTTAAGTGTTTCCAATTTAGATCAATGAAAGGAGCAATTGCGCGGCAACTTGAAAAAAGTAAATTATGGAGGACATTTGAGTAGTACCTATCTATAAAATAGCAAATACTATTAAAAATCGAAACCCCTTTATTCAGATATTAAGAAAGAGCCTCTCCCGGTTCATGGAGAAGCCCTCTCTGCCTAACGCCTATCTGTTATTCTTAAGTTGCATTTACGGGTTTCGGGGTTGCAACGACTGTCGGTTCTTCTTCGGCCTGAGCTACACGTTTAATGAAGAAGGAAAGCAGGAAACCGATAACTCCGATCCCGACAATGACAAGATAAGAATCATTAATTCCATGAATGGAAGCCTGTTTAATAAGTTCCTTGGAAGGATTCGCAGTTGCGTTTGCCGTCATCAGCTCTACGAGATGAGATTTGGTTCTGGTCGACATCACCGTGACAAGCAGTGCCGTACCTACTCCGCCTGCCACTTGCTTGATCGTATTGGAAATAGCGGTACCATGCGCATTCAGTCTTGCAGGCAATTGATTGAGGCCCGCGGTGGTGATTGGCATTAAGAAAAGCGCCATACCTAAGCGTCGTCCTGTGGACATTAGAACTAAATAAGTGTAACTTGTTGAATCCGTTAAATTGATGAAGCCAAGTGTCGTTACAATCGTAATCGCCATACCGATGATGGACAACCATTTCGCTCCGAACTTATCGAACAGTTTCCCAGCCACCGGCATCATGAGCCCCATTAGGAGTGCGCCTGGGAGCATTAGAATTCCGGACTCCAACGGAGTATATCCGCGAGCATTTTGCAAATACAAGGGAAGCAGCATCATATCAGCATACATGACCATCGTAACCGCAATGTTGATTAACGTTGTCAAGGTAAACATGTTGTGTTTGAAAGCTCTAAGATCCAGAAGTGGGTTTTTGACAACCAGTTGTCGCCATGTAAACAATATTAAGGCCACTACACCTACAACAATAGACAGGACGACTTCCGTACTTGACCATCCCTTGCCACCAGCACTACTGAAGCCGTAAAGAAGGAAACCGAATCCGATGGTTGAGAGAACCGCACCCCACGTATCAATTTTGGGATAGGTACGTTCGGAGACATTTTTCAGATATATAAATGCAACCACAATAACGATGACAGCGAATGGTATGATGCCATAGAAAAGAGTCCGCCATGAATAATGCTCCAAAATATAGCCGGCAATCGCCGGACCGACAGCAGGGGCAAAAATGATAGACAACCCAACCATGCCCATGGCAGCTCCGCGCTTGTCTGGCGGATAGATGGTCAGAATGACATTCATAAGAAGCGGCATTAAAATCCCAGCACCGGCTGCTTGAATCAAACGGCCAGCCAACAACACTTCAAAACCAGGCGCTACGGCAGAAATGATGCTTCCAATGAGGAAAATAATCATGGATGCCTGGAACAGCTCACGCGTCGTAAATCGCTGCATGAGGAACGCAGTTATCGGAATTAAAACTCCGTTAACCAACATATAGCCCGTGGTCAGCCATTGTGCTGTCGAAGCAGCAATATTAAATTCGACCATGAGTTCCGGCAAAGCGACACTCATAATCGTCTGATTCAGGATGGCGATGAATGCCCCCAGAATCATAACAAATAACAGTGGACCTTTCTTAATAGAACTGCTATCAAATGCTGCAATTTTGCTCATTTCACTTATTCCTTTCAAATTCAATTACAAATTGACAATTTGTTGTATAATTAACTCGATGTAAATAGTATTATAGTCATCTATCCTACTGTTCACAAGCAACAGCTTTTGCATAAATGTTTATTAGATGACATTGTCAAGAGAATTGTCGCCTATCTACGACATAATCCACAAAACTTGCGAAATTTGTCGTATAGCGTATGAAAGAGAAAGGAAGTAAGTGCTCATGTCAACAAAAACACAACGTATAGACCCTCGCGTACTTCGAACGCGCCAACTGATTCGAGATGCTTTTATTGAATTGCTTCATGAACATGAGCTTGAGAAAATAACCGTGAACCGCATCGCGGAGCGAGCAACGATTAATCGGGTCACCTTCTATCTTCATTATCGAGATATTCCGGATATGATCGATAAATTGGCTGACGATATGATTAACGAAATCTATGCCATCTTGAAGGAAGCTCCGTACGCTCCCGGATTAAACATGGAGATCATCGTTAATATGCTTGAGCATATCGCAGAGCATTCGAATTTCTATAAGGTTCTGCTCGCTTCCAAACGCATACCCGTTTTTACAGAGCGACTCATGAAATTGTTTGCGGATTTTATCACCATTCGAATGAACATGCTCGAGGAATCCACCACTTTGAACGTACAAAAAGATATCGCGATCTGGTACGGCTCCTCCGCCATCATTGGTACCATTGTTTGCTGGCTTCGCAACGATTTGCCTTATACGCCAAGTTTTTTGGCTGCGCAGCTTGCAGAATTGCTTCGTATCCATCAATCGGTACCTCACGATAGGCAAGGGTGAGTCTACTCGCCCCACATTCATGGCTCCCGGACTGGCGGAGCCTTTTTTACATTTGCATACAAATGCATGTTCGTGTAATACTGTGTATACAACATTTAAGGAGTCATATGGGATATGCATAATTTTATCAGAATACTTTCATTTACTAGCGTGCTGGCGCTAACTGGGTGCTCCTCAGCACTAACTACGATGGCAGATGCACCAAGCCCTAGTTCTTCAACCACGACGATCTCACCTAAACAAACTGAAGCACCGATGGCTGCAGCGAAGCAACAAATGAATGACGAATATTACTTCACTCAAGCAAATCAGCATCCTGAGAAAGCCTTGATCGATGTAATCAACTCTTCAAAAGCAACACTGGATATCGCCATCTACAGTTTAACGCATCCTGATATTGTAGCAGCGATCAAAGAGGCGAAAAAGCGCGGCGTGACTGTGCGAATCATCAGCGATAAAATTCAATCCTCAGGCAAAACGCAGGAAGAAGCATTAAAGCTGCTGGGCAGCGCCGGGATTCCGATGAAGATCAACAAACACAGTGGGCTCATGCACCTCAAGGTCACCATTGCAGATAAACAGGTTGTTACAACCGGCTCTTACAACTATTCGAAAGCAGCCAGCACTACGAATGATGAAGTCCTAATGGTCATACATAACGAAGACGCGGCAAAATCTTTCTCCGAGCAATTTGAAGGCATGTGGGCTGATACGAAAGGCTTCGAGAAAATCGATAAAAAAATTGCCAAATAGCGCTGCTCTCTCGTACACAATTACAATTTATATTTACCATGAATCATCGTTTTTATTTGCTGAGCCGTATCATTAGGACTTGCATTCGTTGTATCTATTAAGTTTATGACGGGTTTATTTTTATTGCTGTTTTCTTTCAGCCAAGTGTTGTACGACATCATTCCATTTATGAATTCATCAGGATAACTGTTTCTCCATGAAGGTCTATTTTGCAGGCGTTGTTTTAACTGATCGTTGTCGCAGACTAAAGCGATATAGATCAATTCGGAAAAATAACGCCTTTCCATACACGGTTCTAATTGGTCCGGCATAGCTGTCCCACATAATACGACCGGCTTTCCACTTTGAGAAATATTTTTAGCCATCCTTAACCAAAGTTCTCTGTATTCCCGGTAATTCGTCTCCGGCGTATGATAGCGATGATCCCATAATATATCTGTTTCCATTACAACAAAATCTTTGGTTAAAGAACTTAGTTCAAAAGCAACGGTAGATTTCCCAGTGCCGCTTGCTCCGGTAACGATAAACAGGGGAAGCTGCAGAAATTCATGTGCGTGATTGCATGCTGGACAACTGGCGAATGTTTTCTCTCCCTTTGATTCAACTGCCTTATCGACTCTGTATTCCCCACAGTTTAAACAAACATTAAACATTTCCCTTATCTCCACCTTTGTTTTGGACATTTGTTATAAAGAGGCCGGGGACATAAAATACGAGTACCATAAATTCGTTATGAAACCATCGAGTAATGCAAAATAGAACATCTCCAGACCGACATTGCGATCATCTAAGCCATTCCTCCATATTCTAGTAGATACATACGCAAGAACAGCGAAAGCTATGAGCAGCATCAAATGAACCCAAACAGGCTGCAAGAAATCCGGCATAACTTGAAGCGCCGCAGCCTTCCGGTAATCACCGATAAATAACGCCTTCACTACGATGTACAGTCCGAAGGAAAGGCCGAAGTGCAGCCGGGGGCGCGCGTCATAATGATACTGCCAGAATGCACTGAGTGCGAGTAAATACATGCCAGGCAAAACAATCCACTTCAGGCCTAGCAGCGAAGTAAGCAGTCCGATCCCCCACAGCAGCGGCAGCGTCTCGGCGGCCTTTCGCAAGTCAACTGCGCTCAGCTTGTTCATCTTCTCCTGATAAGGCAGTTGGTCGGTGGCGTAGAAAATTCGGAACGATTCCGGATTCACGGGATCCAGCCAAATTGCCAGTGTATTCCCTTTGTCAGACACTAGGACCGGATACTCGGCGAAACCTCCGAATTGGCTGATCCTTGCGGAAGAAGCCAATTTCCCCTCCTTAAAGGCCAGCTTGTAAACCTCTTGACTCGTCAGGCGTCGGTTCTTCTCGTAAACCGACGATACCACTAGCGAAACCTCGCCGGAGGTTGACTTGGTAAAAGCAGGATGCAGAATTGTATCGGAATCAATCCCCGCCGATACGGGAATGTTAAGCAGTTCATCCTGCGCCTCTTCCGGATGATTCACTGGGAAGGTCAGGCTGTATAATGAACTTTTGCCCGTTTTGGGCGAACTTGTAGTATATATTGTAATAAGCGATGAGCCGTCTAGACCTAATGCCACATCGTCCAGTTTACTAGTTACAAGATTCAATTCCTTCAGCTTGCTCCGTACGATGGGCTTCCATGATTCAGGTTCCAGCTTCGCAAAATGAATGGCCACGTTTCCTTCGCTACTCATCGTGTAGACGAGAGAAAGGCTTCCAGTTGAATCCAATACGCCTTGTATCCGCTTGATCCCACCTATTTCAACCTTTGACCACTCTATACGTTCCTGCGCCTGATAAGCTCCTACGTACAGCTCCTCCTCATTATAAGCGAGCAGCACTCTTATGCCGTTTGAACCATTCACCGTTTGAACATCGGTAATGTCGTTTTCGATCAGCAGCTTCTTTGGTGACCATGAACCGTTCGTCCACTCACTCGCATACAGCTTCTTGTCTGCTCCGATCCAGACTGTTCCGTCCTCTTGGATAAGCCTATAAGAAAAATTGAGCCCCGGATCCGGTAAAGGCCGTGTTTCTGAGCTGCTCTGTCCCGTTTCATCAATCCTTACATATTGAAGTGCTTGGCCCGATCTGTAGGAAAAAGAACTCTCGCCCACCAGTTGCACCGACTCCCCGCTAGTCGCCAACTGCGGTAATTCTGTAGCTCGACCGAAAGGTTCGGGGTAAGGCTTCGCTTCTTCATTAGCCAGCATAAGCGTATGAATCATCCCAATTACTAGTAAAGCCGCTAGAAACGGCGCATATGTATATAGCTTCCACCAAACTTTATTTTTCATATAGATTCCCGGAGTCTCTTGGGAAGCTTTTTGACAACCTGATCGTAAGAGTGGTCAATCATTTGGAAGACATCCGACTCTGGCAACGAACCATCCATCGTAATTGAATTCCAATGTTCTTTGTTCATGTGATACCCTGGTCGAACGCTCTCATGCTGCTCTCGCAAATTTTCCGCAATCACCGGGTCACATTTTAAATTAATATAAGAATCGTTCCCTTCGCTCTCAAAAATAAGCGCGAACATTTTACCTGCAATTTTGATCACCAACGGATTCGGGCCGAAGGGATAATCCTTAGTCGCTCCTTTTTTGTTCAAACAATATGCGATGATATTATTGTTCATAGCAGCTCGTCTCCTTTTTCAATAACAATAAATTCCTTTGTATTCTTATTATAACTGAATTAGTGCAGCCGTTACGGATGAAAAAAAGAATAACCTAGCCTGCGGCTAGGTCCTTGTCTAAACCCATACGTTTGAGCAAAGGGAGGGAACTCCATTCCCTTATTTCGGCGACAAGCGGAATTTCGGACGCCCGAGGGGAACTACTGGGTCTTATTTAACCTCAATGTTCTAATTATCTGCTCTGAATGGTAGAATAGCGGATCCTAGTTCCCTTCCCCTTGTCTAAAGGGCTGTTTCTAGCAAAATAGCGCCCCGTAGTTCCCCCACTCCTCCAGCGAGGCATGGAGATTGGAGGCCCGCCATCCCAGCATAGCAAACAAAACCAGCCCGTCACTAAGTACAGTGCCAGACTGGTTTCCATTTAACATATACGACTAACCTAAGCTCTCACGCGTGCTTCTTCTTACCAGAAAGAAGTAAGCCAACATCGCTGCAGCGCTCGTCAATAAAATAATGACACCCAGCGGAACGGCAGTGTCTTCACCCGCGATGCCGACTAGCGGAGAGACGACCGCTCCGAGCAAGAAGGGAATGACGCCCAGCAGCGCAGCGGCGCTGCCCGCCATATGAGCTTGGCTCTCCATAGCAAGCGGGAATGCTGCCGTTGACGTAATGCCGATTGCCCCTACGAAGAAAAACAGCGGAATCACCAGTGCGAAAAGCGGCCCATGGACGATAGCCACCACTAAGACAACGACGCTTGCCAAACTGGCGAGCCCTAAGCCAAACAATAGAAAAGCGTGTTCGGATACGCGATGCGACATTCGGCCGACCAGTTGGGAGCCGATAATCAGGCTGATGCCGTTCGATCCGAACAAAAGAGCGAATAAGGTCGGCGAAGCCCCGTAAATATTTTGGTAAATAAACGGCGTTCCCGAAACATACGCGAAGACTCCCGCGATCATAATGCCCTGTGCCAGCATGTAGCCGACAAATTGGCGGTCTCGCAAAAGCATTCCGTAGTTCCGCAGCTGCTCCATGAAATTGCTGGGCCTGCGGCGATCGGATGGCAGAGTCTCCTGCAGCTTCCATTTTGTCATCGTCAGCAGATACATTCCCAGCAGCGCCAGCGCGATGAACACGCCGACCCACGTCGTGAAAGAAAGAATCCCGCTCCCGGTAACCGGAGCCACGAGCGGACCCAAATTACCGACAAGCAAAAGCAGCGAGAAAAATTTTGTGAGTTCGTGACCGCTGTACAGATCGCGTGCGATCGCACGGGAAATGACAATGCCTGCCGAAGCGGCAAACCCCTGTACGAACCGGAAGGTGATCAACAGTCCGATATGTGGCGAAAATGCGCAAGCAAGCGAGGCGACAACATAAACGGCCATGGAGATAAGCAGCGGATTGCGTCTACCGTAGACGTCGCTCAGCGAACCCATAACGAGCTGGCCGATACCGAGTCCGAGTAAGCAAGCGGTCAAGCTGAGCTGCACCAGCGAAGCTGTCGTATCGAATTGCTTCACAATTTCCGGAAACGCCGGTAAATACATATCGATCGTAAAAGGCCCCAGTGTCGAAAATAAACCGAGCAGCAAAGCTAGTTTAATCACTTGCTGATTGTTCGTGTTAGTCATAATAAAAAGAATCTCCTGTTCTTCGTTCCATATCCAAGTAGAACGTCCGTTTTCATCCTATCATAACTGTACTCATTTCGACAACAATTAGAATAACCGTCAGTTTCATCCTGACGGTTCTAACTTTGGGGCTCTTATTATTCGGATATGGCAACGATTTCCCTTATTTTGGCGAAACGAAAAGCGGAATGGTAGGCGCCCCAGGCAGCCCCATCCCAAACCTAAAACAAACCGGAACCCCCTTATTCAGAGAGTCCCGGTCTATGAACACTATTGCTCAAAAATCATTTTTGCAACAGCGGCAAGGTCAAGGATGTCTATTACGCCGTCGCCGTTGATATCCGCAACTTTGTACTGATCCCAATCCGCATCCGCAGAAGTCTTACCGTAAGCCACAGCTACGAGCGCCAAGTCACCGATGCTGATTGTGCTGTCTCCGTTTACATCGCCTGGCATACGTTGAACCACCGAAGCTTTGAACGTATTCAAAGCCGCAGTCAAGCTGCTTACCGCCTGCGTAACGTCCGCTTGCGTGGCTGCCGCGTTGTTTAACACCGCTCTAGCACTGTCAATAGCGGTTTGCAGCGTCGCCTTCGAGCCAACAACATGCTGTCCTACTGCCGTTCCTTCCACAGCCGCATCATGCTGGCCTTGGGCATCGGCAATCAATGCGCGAAGCGCCGTCGTGTCCACGACAACAACCGAGTTCGCGAATGTTTGCAGTGCCGCAGTCAAGCTGCTTACCGCCTGCGTAACATCAGCTTGCGTAGCAGCTGCATTGGCAAGTACAGCCTTAGCGCTGTCAATAGCGCTTTGAAGCACTGCTTTCGAGCCAGCAGGGTATTGTCCTGCCGCCATTCCTTCCACTGCCGCATCGTGCTGGCTTTGTGCGCTCGTAATCAGTGTGCTGAGCGCCGTCTTGTCTACAGCCGTAATTTGCACGCTATACGATGTGCCATTCACTGTTGTTTCTACGCCCGCATCGTCCGCGATAACCACATTTGACACTGTTACCGATGTGGTCGTCGACTGCGTCGATTTGGCACGGAACGTCAGGGTCAGCCAATTTCCATTCGACTTGTGGTCTGTCCCCACACTCGCTGCAATCAGACGAACCTGACCCGGAGTGGCTACTTTATCGACAATCATAAAATTGTTGTTCAATGAATCCGCAGAAACAAAATCCAACTGCTGCGGATCATAGGTAAACGTAATATCCTGCGCAAACGTATTTTGCGTAACTCCTGCCAGGCCGTAAGTCAGCGTAACCGGCTGTCCGGAGTTTGCTGTGCCGCTGCCTGTTAAAGTCGCTCCCGCCAATACTTGCAGCCCTGTTACAGCCGTCTGTAGAGCAGATGCTGCTGCATCAACCTGATCTTGTGTCGCATTCGCGTTCTTATTCACGTTGACGGCACTCGTCAAGGCGTTTTGCAGGGAAGTCCACGATGCCGGTGTGTAACTATTGCTATTCAAGGACTGTGCTGTTGCAATCAGGGCATTTAGCGCCGTTTTATTGACTAATGACAATTTATATACATTGAAATTGTCGATCCACGTGTTCCATGCCATTGTCGCGCCGGAATTTCGTGTTGCATAAAGTTCAAACCCACCAAAATTATTGGTGAAATTGACGCCGGAAGCATATGGAACGGTGACCGTCGCCGTTTGCTTCGCATCGGCTGCATTGGTAATGGTGAAACTTACTTGTTTAGCTGTCGTGTCGAGAACTGCATCTACACGGTACGTCGCATTTGCCGTATTAAATCCGCTAACCGGGAGTTGTGTTGCATTCGATGTAGTAAGGGCATCGCCCGCAGCAAGGATAGTAGGATTTGTTGTGTAGACAAGCCGGCTTGTTGCACCTGCTGAGACTCCGATCGCAACATACGTGTTATGGGAACTGTCTTGAATGCGAAGTTGTCCCGTGCCACCGCTCGGAGCGCCTACATTCCAATCAAGCATCAGCTCCACTTTGCTGTTTGCAATCGGCGTGGCAAATGTTTTGTAAGCACTGCGCGCACCGGTTCCGCCCGCAGTGAAGTTGAGCACCTGACCCGTCACGCCGGAAGCAGGACCAACTGCTGCGGAAATGGCACCGGCTGTGCTGCCCTTGGTAACATTCCAACTGGAACCTGATATTTGATTTTCAAAACTTTCGCTAACCGTCGGAACATACACGGCCGTCGTCGTGGTGTATCCACCATCTAGAGTGGTGGAGCTGATGCGGGCCTTGCCTTCTTTAAGCCCTGTTACCACGCCAAATAGATCAACCGATGCTACCGTCGGATTGTCCGATGTCCAAGTTACACGTGTATTTGTCGCATCATCGGGTAGAATGCTTGCAATCAACTGTGTTTTGGGTGCATTGGCAGCCGGATTCGTTGCTGAAAAATAATCCGAAGCAAAATAATACAAGGTCTTATTGACAGTTACTCCCGTAACGGCCGTTTTACCCGCTTGTACGGTAATGTCGGCTGATTTTGAATATCCGCCGTCCTCTGTTTTTGCGGTTATCACGGCATTTCCAAGTGCAACGCCAGTTACGTTTCCGTTTTGGTCTACAGTTGCAACAGTTGGATCCGTTGTACTCCATTTAACCGCTTTGTTATACGCATCGGAAGGCGTAATGACCGCAATCAATGGCATTGTGGTACCTGGAACGAGATGCAAAATCGACTTATCAAGCGTAATGCCAGAAACAGCTGTGGAGGAAATCGATGCCGTTCCTAGCGGCAGCATCGCACTTGTTTTATCCGTTTTTGTATCGGTATAAGTCGCGTTTGCGCTCAGCTGCACCAGATACCCCGGATAGTAACTTGGAGGTGTTACATTCCACAGCACCTTTTGCGATTTACCCGGTAGAAGGCTTCCGCTCGCGCTGCCACTCGTTAATGTAACCGTCCAATCTACTGGAGCATTCAGATTCACGCTGCTTACTTGAATAGGGCTGGTTCCATTGTTGGTAAGAACTCCTGTGATCGTTTGTGTTTGCCCACCTGCAATAGTTGTAGAAGGTGAAGACAATGACAAAACTGCGTTGTCGGTAACCGCAGCGGATCCGCCGGGAAATAGAGCAGCGTAGTCCGGACTGTTATTCACTTGTACAGGGACGCCACCTGCATAATTCCCAAGCCCTTGAAGACTTATTTGCCCTAGCCCTGTTGATGTTCCGTCAAGCGCCCAAACCATAATCGCCACATCGTTATTGCCATTTGGATTTAATACGCCTGGCGGCAAGGAAAAGAGATGCTGAGGTCCTAAGTTGTTAATATATTGGCCGACAAGCCATCCATTGACATAGATGTAGGAACGATAGTTCTTGGTTGCGGAATCGCTAATATTTAATCCCAGCGGCACATCACTCATCGTAGGGAAGTTCAAGTTGAAAGATGTCCGATACCAAGCAACACCTTCTGGAAGTCCACGCTGTGACCAATTGTCCGGAAGACTTACGTCGCTCCAAGACTGATTCGGGAAACCGGGCAGCGCCCATCCGTTATTTTCTCCAAATAAGCCGCCTGCGTTCATCACGCCCCGAGTTGGATCACTAAGCGTTTCTCCGCCTTGATTGCCTTGAATCTTCCAAGCAATTGATGTGGATGAGCCTTGGAATGAAGCTTGAGCAAGACCGCGAGGACTTTTCTGGGAATCGTTGGACCCTCCGTCTTCGTCATGTCCCATATTTTGCACCATGACCGCTACAACATTGTCACCGTCTTTGTTCAAAAGATTGGATGGAAATGAGAAAACTTTGGTGCCGCTTAAGGAAGAACCGAGATACGAACCGTTCAACCATACCGCATAGGCTCCGTTGTCTCCACCTTCCCCATCGAGCGTAATTCCCGTTTCATTTCCGCTTGCTGTAAAGTGACCGCGATACCAGACCATACCGTGATGGAATCCATAATCATCCGCATACAAAACCGTTGGCGTCGAAGGTTTGGTCGGATTGTTGGTTGTGGTGCGGTTCGCACTGATCCAAGCGGAATCATTAAAGTTGGGGTTTGCCTGATGTGTTTCATAGGAAAACTTCCAATTGGAAAGCTGCGGAATCGTAACCGCTGCTGGATCAGACAGAGAAAAGACATAGGATCCGGATTGAGTTGCTGCCGTTTCCATTGCAACGCCGTTCCATGTGATTTGGCCGGTTGCTGCACCGAACACTTCAACCGGAGTCGCTTTTTCATTATCGCCTTGAAGGGCTAGATTGCCATTTGCATCCGTCGATGCGGTGCGCAGCAAATAAGAACCTTGTACCAACACAGCCCCATTCCCTGTATCGCCACGCCAGAACGTTCGCGCTGTTATATCGGTCGTTAGAAGAAGCAGCAGCTCTTTGCCGCCTTGCTGGATGAGTACCTTCGATACGCTTCCATCATGAGTATAGTTGAGACGCAAATCGCCGCTTATTGGATCATAGGTCGATGTTACGTTCCCGGATAAAGCAGTGACTGTCGGTTGTGTTGCGTACCGTAAAACCGTTTCGCCATCTGACCCTTGCCCGCCGTAGAACAGAGCGGTATCCCGGTTACCTTGTGTCACATGCGTAAATAAGTTCGATGTCGAATATACCAAATGCTCCGAGCCTAGCGCGTAATTGGCAACTAGAAATTTGGATTCCTGCCCGTTGATCTCGATTGAAGTGCCAGTTTTCTTCGGAATGGTATAGGAACCATCCGCAGTGGTAATGCTGAGGCTCGTTGTGTCTTTCGTTGTCGATGCAGCATTGCTATGACGCAGCACGTAAAACTGAGTTCCCGTATCCGGATTTTTCAACCCATTCACCGTAAGATTTACGTTGCTTGGAGCAGCTGTGCTCAGAGAATCGGTTTTTGTGAGTGGCGTAAGCGTTTGATACATCGTGGCAAGAAGTTTCTCCGCGTTGTATTTTGCCCCTATTTGGCGGCTTTCGCTAATTGCAGCTGTGTAATCATAAGATGAATACACCCCCGGGAATGGAAGATATCCCCAGTTTGTTCCGCCGTATGTCATATAAATGCTCATCATTGTAGCGCCTTGTGACACTACATGGTTGTAAATAATGTTCTCATAATTGGCGTTGTACGTTTGCGCTAGTGCAGGAAACCCTTTTCCACCCCAAGGATCAAACCAACCGCCGCCGAGTTCTGCGACAAACACAGGATTATTGGGAGCGAACGTATGGGAATCCCCATAATAGTTTGGAAGACCGCCTAAACTTGGATAACTATCAAAAGCATACATATCGGGCGCGCCCACTCCGCTCGACCAGGTTCCTCTAGGACCGCTCTTGTCGTTGTGGAACAAAGGGACATTGATTCCATCTTTACGAGCTTTGTCTCCGAGCTGCTGCATGTAGGTCGCATCTGACCCCGTATACTCGTTTTCCACTTCATACAAAATGACGCTTCCGCCATTTGTAATCTGGTGTTTGGCAATAATCGCATCAATATTGGTCATCCATTCTTGATAGGCCTTCGTATAATCGGCTGCAGACGAGCGGGCACGGCCAGACTGCGTCATGAGCCAACCTGGGAATCCCCCGCCGTCGGTTTCGGCATTGATGTACGGCCCAGGTCTTGCGATGACATAAATCCCGGCTTGTTGTGCCATGGTAAGAAGTTTGTCTACATCACGAACGCCTGTGAAATCATACTGTCCAGGTGCCGGCGAATGGTAGTTCCAGTTGAAATAAATGGATACCGCGTTAAATCCGGCTGACTTCATTTTTTGCAGCACATCGAGCCATTCGGATTGGCTTGGAAGACGCCAATAGTCAAACTCACCGGAATAGATGAACGTTCGCTTGCCGTCGATCATAAGCGAATAATGATCGAAGGAAACGGTATGCGACCCGGTTAACGCTTGTGAAGGAGGCAGGGTAAATGTCCCTTGATTCTGCTCAAGGGCAGCTGGTTGTGTATCGGCATACGATACGGCCGGTGCCGTCACCAACGAGAGCAACAGGCTCATGCTCATAAGGTGAATACTTACTTTTTTAACATTTCCTTTTAAAATATTCACGGTTTACCTCCGCTTCTAAATTTGGGTTTGAAGAATGAGAGGAAGGCATGAATGCCCTCCCCCCAATCATTTCCTCTTTTTACAGAACGATTACGGTTGCGAAATGATGTGCTGTGCCACGAAAGCAAGATCGGTAATATCAATCACGCCATCGTTATTCATATCCGCGCTCGCCAGCCAGTTCGGACTGCTCGTTGTTTCTCCGTAGTGACTAGCCACAATAGCCAAGTCCCCGATGCTGAATTTGCCGTCGCCATTCAGATCTCCCGGAATCGCCACATTGATCGATGCAAGGAAGGACTGCAGCGCTGCATTCAAATCAATCACCGCTTGACCTACTTGTTCCGGTGTCGCCGCCGAATTGTTAGCTACGGTTTGCGCAGCAGCGATCGCCGCTTGCAGAGCCGCTTTCGATCCGACTGGATATTGGCCCGGATTGCTTCCTTCTACAGCCGCATCGTACTTCGCTTGTACGGTTGCGATCAGCGCGTTCAACGCTGTTTTATCCACAACTGTAATTTGTACGCTGCTGGATGCGCCTTGTATCTTCGTTTCTACGCCATGGCTATCGGAGACGACCACGCCAGACAAGGTTACAGTACTGGTCGTTGACTGTGCCGCAGGATTAGCCTGGAAGCTCAGCTTCAAGATCGCTGCGCTGTTGTTGCTCGTAATGGCATGAACAGCTCCTTGACTCGCCGAGATGATTCGAATGTGTCCAGGCGTTCCTGCCTGGCTTACAAAAATACCGTCGCTGAGCGGAACAACTGCGCTTAACTTCAATTGAGCCGGATCATAATTGACCGTCAATTCTTCCGCATAGATGCCTCCGCTTGCGATCGAACCCAGGTTGCTTAAGCCATAAGTGAGATCAAACGATTGGCCCGGATATACGACGCCAGTTTCAGTTAACGTTGCCGCAGGCAATGCTGCAACCGTTTTCGCCGGAACAATGACAGGCAGGCTGCCAGTTGCCGCTTTCGTACCATCCGATGTCCGGGTCACTTCCAGGACAAGATTCACCGTTGTATCTGCACTTTGCGGGATAACGGTTCCGTCGACTTGAATGACCGACGCGTTATCCGAGCTTTTGATCGTTATCGTAAATCCGGCCGGTACAGTCGGCAGCGTCAGACTTGTCGCATCTTTCGCCGGAGCCGCTATGCGAGTTATTCCCGCAGCAATGTCCGCCGCTGTCGGCACAGTTACCGTTACACTCGCCTTGGCTTTTATCGTAGTGCCATTCACTGTTCCTTGTACTTCAAAAGTTCCTTGCTGCGCATAAGAAGCCGGATCGATGCTATCCCATGTTACAGCTGCCTGTGCTTTTGATCCATCATCATACACGGCTTGAACGACTGTCGGTAATACAGGTGCTACCCCTACTTGTGTTGTAACACTAACCGGTTGAATATCCGTGATCTTAAGCTCTTTAGGCTTGTTGCCGTAGACTTCAAGCTCGGTGATCGCCATACCGCCCGCAGTGGTTGAGTACGGCGTTGCGTTCTCCATACCGATTCGAATTTTGGTCGTGGTGACCATGTCAAAAGTTACTGTACTTGCTTGGTTGGATGCAGTTGCCCATACAATTTTTTGGTTCCCTGCGGAAACCCACTGCAAACCATCCCAGTATTGAACATCCAGCGTTTTCGGCAGATTAGTTGTTGGTGCAGTACCACCCGTTGTAAAGTACAGCTTAACGGAACTAAAGGTATTGAATTGAGGCCAATTCACCTGCACAAACTCATAAGGACGCGTATTGTTGACAGCCGGCAGGTTTGCCGTCGCAGCTATATTGTATTTGTTGGTCCATCCTCCGCTTGTCGTATTGCCATCCAACATTAAGTTCGGATATGAGGTTCCGTTGGTAAACGTTGCTGTAGCGATTGGACCGGTTGTCGAAACAACATCTTGGGCCCCTGTACCTGCTGCACTCGCAGCAAGATTAACGTTTGGCGTAAAGCTGCTCGAAACATTAATTGTTGCGATTGCTTTGCGAGTTAGACCAGTAATTTGGCCTTCGATCGTTAGGACTCCGCTAGCTTGAACCTGACTTAATGTCAGACTAGGCCAAACTACCGGCATGCTTACGCTGAGACCATTCGTAAAGTTGACCTTTACATATGCCGGCAAAACCGGGATGTCTCCTGCTGCCACGGATAGGTTAACGGAAGCGCTGCTAAAATCGTATACATTCACATTAGCATCTGCTTGGAGACCGTCTACTTGCGCAGTTGCCTTGAAAGCTCCTACTACGTTAGCAGTTGGAACATTCGTCCAATTGACAGATGACTGAGAAGTCGTGCCGTCCGCATGAACAACTGTAACGTTGGACGGCAGGTTAACCGCACTGTCCTTCATCACGCTAACATTTACCGGTAAAATGCCGGCGTTGCCAGTCGCGTTTGCCGCTTGAGCAAAGACTGTAGCCTGTGCCGGCAGAGAGCCGTCAAATGAGGCATTGACCGTGATTGGACCTGTTTGGCCTTTGTTGGACTGAACAATGACCAGTACTTTGCCGTTGTATGCGCTGCGTTCGGAATGCGTATTGCGTTCCACATTCCCCCACTTGTAGAGCTCGTTGCTCTCCTGCTTGCCATTGTCCACCCCGACGATAGCTCCGCCTGTTACATCAAACTTAACTAAATTGCCGGCATCCGGCACGACATTTCCGTCCTTGTCGACAATATCAGCCTCAATGTAGGAAAGGCTTCTGCCGTCAGCCGTAATGACCTTTTTGTCAGGAGTCATAGTTACCGTGTAAGGTTGGCCAGCCGTTTTGACGACATCCGTCGCTGTAACTACATTGCTGGTCGTATCTGCATAAGTCTTAACTTCCAAGGTACCCGGCGTATACGGTACTTTCCATGTCAAGTGCAGCTTGCCGCTGCTTCCGTTAGGACTTAAGTAACCGCCTGTGTTTGTGCTGCTTGTGTTAAGCTTGTCATCTTGAGTTGCTTCTGTTGTTTCATAGTATTGTTTCCCGTAATTCGTTGTCTTAATGTCGAAGCTCTTGCGGCCGAGAGAAACACCGTTTAAGAAAAGCTCCGCACTTTGCTGATTCGTGTTCACCCACACTTCAACCGTCTCTCCGAGACGCCAATTCGTCCAGTTCATCGGAAGGATATGCGCCATAGGCTGCGGATTCCACTGGCTCTTAAAGAGATAGAAGGAATCCTTAGGAAAGCCTGCGGTATCGATAGCACCGAAGGAAGATACGCCTACCGGATAAATGCTGTATGGCGTAGGTTCACCGATGTAATCAAAGCCGGACCAGATGAATTGTCCGATAAACGCTTTGCGGTCACGGTCTTTTTTAAGACCATACTCGTTCCCCATCGTCCAAGATGCGAAGTTATTGTCGTAAGACGATGTCCCTCGAGAACCTGGCGTCTGATTCACACCTGTATTCACCAAGCTCGGATCTTGATAGACTCCGCGCGCACTCGTTTGAGAGGAAGATTCGGACTCAAAGAAGGACGTGTTCGGGAACCGGGTCATTAGAACATCAACGGATTGAGCTGTGTTGTAGTTGAGGCCATAACCAGCTAGCGTATTGTTGATAAGCCCCCAAGGACTTGAAGTCGTAGACGGCGGTGTCCGCTCTTGGTCGCCCCCCATAACAACGGGTCTAGTAGGATCCAGTGCCTGAACATCGCGCATCAAACGAATGGATTCACTGTACTCATTAAATGCACTTACGCCATACATCGTTTGAGTGTTCATCCACGCAGGCTTAGTGCCGACTCCGCGTATCTCGTTGCCTATGGACCACATAATAATGGCAGGTGAGTTCTTGTCACGACTAACCATTTCTTGAATAACCCAATCGCTCCACATGTATTGAGCGCCTGAAGTTGTAGGAACTGGAGCAAGGGTTGACCCTTTCCATCCGTCAGGGACATTCGTCAAGAACCAGTTTCCGAAGTCATAAGCCGCTTTGGTAGAACCCCATCCATCGAAAGCCTCTTCCATAACAACGATACCGAGGCGTTCACAGGCCGTGATAACCTGTTTGCTTGGAGGATTGTGGGACGTGCGGTAAGCATTGACCCCCATATCCTTCAAGATTTTGAATTTACGCATGGCGGCATCGAGGTTGTCTGCGGCACCAAGCGATCCGTCATCATGATGCAGGTCAACGCCTTGAAGTTTGGTATAGACACCATTGAGATAGAAGCCGCCGGAATTAGCAATCGTATTGGCATTCGTGGTGTCAACGTGCGCCATCTTAATCCATCGGAAGCCGTAAGAAGTATCCATCGTATCTACAACCTGAGGACCTGTCCCCCCATTGATCTCCGTGATCAGTTCCGTGCGAATCGTATAGAGATACGGATCGTTGGTAGACCACAAGTGGACGTTAGGCACCTGTAAGCTATCGTTCAAAGTGAGCTTTGTTGAAGGATTATAATCAACAGGATCGCTCGTGTTAGTCGATACGACTTTCCCGTTAGCATCAATGACGGAGGTCCGAATCTGAGCAACGCCGTTGGAAGCTTCAGAATAGAGATCGGCACTCACAACCAAATTGGCACTGTGATCCGCATTATAGGCAGATTCCAGATCAGGAGATGTATACGTAATGCCATTTCGTAGAAAACGGGTCTTGTCAGTCACAACCAGGTGTACCGGTCTTGTAATACCGGAACCTGTATACCAGCGTCCTGAAGGGGACATGTTCTGTACCTTAACGACGATAACGTTGGGACTATCGTCACCATATGTAAGATACGGAGTAATGTCATAAGAGAATCCCGTATAGCCGCTTGGGTACTCACCGATCAGATTGCCGTTAACGTACACGATCGAGTCCGTGTAAACGCCTTCAAAGTCAACGGAAACTTTCTTTTCGCTCATGCTATCCGGCAAAACAAAACTTTTACGATACCATCCCAAACCGCCCTGCAGGTAACCCTGAGCGTTGCTGCCTGAGGAAACTTTCTGTCCTTCAATGCTCCAGTCGTGAGGAACATTAACGGTTCTCCATGAACTGGCGTCGAAAGCCGGATTGATAATCTGCGCCGTAGTAGGCGCCCCCGCCGGGTCTTGCAATCCATTTTTCACACCGCCCGTATTAACGGTTGGAGTACTTGTAGCAAGATAGAACTGCCAATCATTGTTAAAGTCGATGTTGCGGGTTCCGTCATTTGCTACCGTGGTAGCATTTGCATGGGGGACCAACGGAGCACCGAATGCGACATTGTTCAAAGACAATGGACTCAACATAACTACGGCCATAAGTATTCCTATAAATTTCCACGAAAATTTCATTTCTTCCTAATCCTCCCTTTAAACAATTTGTATCTCTTCCGAAGCATGAAATCATTTCATTAAAAATGGTAAGCGCTTACATTTTTGGTGAGTTAGCAGAATTATTCATAGACCACCCGATAGATCATCCATACATGGCGACTTCATGATACATTTCGCATCTATTTTGGTTTGCTTCTAAAGCAACCGTCTCTGGTACCAGTACAATGTTGAATGATATATCCGCCTCCTCCCAAATAGATACAAAATGTATCGTTGTTTCCAACAGTAAATAACTTTGCATACTACATTATATATTATCATTGATTCTCATCTTTGTGTACATTTGATATTCTCATTTTTTGTATGAATATTCTAATGTAATTGAACAGGAAGTTCCGTTCTCCAGCTGTAACGAAAAAACCCGCAAATGCGAAAGCCTTCCGCACTTACAGGTGTTCCTAACCATTCCATATTTAACCACTTCATCTTCGCCAGCTGCTTTCAGTCAGGTTTGGTCTGATTAAAAGCCGTAAAGCCGCCAAGGCTTATGTCCTCCAAAATATCGCGCCACCTTCTCCGTTCCTTCGACCGGACGCAAGCGCAAATGGGGTCCTTCTTCCCCCGGATAGAGAACGGCCTCTTCGCCTGTATCCAGATCAAGCGATATTTCATCGTCGATGACCGTTTCGCCGGACCCTCGCACCGCACCGTAGACATCGATGACGTTCCAGCGGATAATCCCGCTCCAGCCCGTCTTGATCAAACATGGCTCACCGGCCAAACTTTTCACTCTGATCCACTGCGTGGCCGCATGCTTGCGAACCGCACTGACCAGGAAGGCTCCTTCTCCCCGCAAATTATGGTAAGCCAGCTCCGTCCACGCCTCCGGCACTGCCGGAAACACCCGCAGCTTGCCGCCCCAGCTCTGAAGCAGCATATCATGAATCGATTCAGCGCCGGCCAGCGGCGTCTCGATGACCGGTCCCGCTTCCTTGTACATCGTATTCGGCTTGATGATGAGCAGAAGCGATTGCAGCAGCCGCAGCGCCTCATCCCCCCACCCGAGACTTGCTGCGATCGAGGCCGCCCCGGTCATACTGAAGCCGCGCAGGTCCCCTTCTTTGGCCAGCCAATGACGCAGGGAAGTTGCGATTAAGGCCCGTTCCTCCTCTGTTTCTCCCTTAACGAGATGCAGCGGGAAAATCGCCAGCAGATGACTGAAATGTCGGTGCCCGTAAGCGAGCGGCATATCTCGTCCAATCATAAAGCCCGTCTCGTCGACGGGAAGCGGAGCCAACCTTGCCAGTATGTCTTCCCACGCCGGCATCAACGGATCGCGGATCGACAGCCTTCCGCAAATCGCCAGCAGTGTCTCGCATCCCCAGCGGAGCAGGGACAGATCGTAATGGCAGTCCGGCACAGTGGTCCGCATGAACGAGCCATACTCCGGGGAAATCGTCGGCGGCAGATGCAGGAATCCGTCATCTCCCTCCTCCAGCAGATACCGGTAGTAGTTCACACTCCGCTTTAAAATCGGAAATAAAACTTCTTTCAGCATGTCATCGTCCATGGCATACCGGTAATGCCGCCAAACGTTATGACAGATCCACGTCAAATTTCCAATCTCATCATCCACTTGAGCCAGCAGATCGAAGCTGCAGCTTCGTCCTAATCCCGCCGAATCGTGCCGGCAATCTTCTGGTACGTTCAGAATCAGATTATCGCTGTTCGCATACAGCGAACGGACAAGCGATTCCCCCATTTCCAAGCGGTTGGCCGTATACACCGGCGAATAACTCATCTGCACGTTCATATTGAACCAGCAGCCAGGCCAAGGCGTGGAAGTAAGCCAAGGCCCCTGGTTATCGATCAGGGGACTGTCCGCTCTCGCAGCCGATGCCAATTTATACATCTGAATCCAGTAAAAGCTTTCCAAACGGCCATCCGGCAGCGAAACGAAACTTTGCCGGTAATAACGGTGCCACCATGCCCGGTGAGCTTGCACCCACTCATCGAAGTTCGCAACTGATGCTTGCGCCACCGCGTTCACGGCTTCGGCCTTTGCCGATTCGCCATGCCCCCGGGTAACGGACAGCCAGCAGATCCGGCGATTCGGCGACACTTGCACTTCCTTCCAAGCGGTTGTGCAGCCGTCTTCGCCCGAATACCGCTGCGTACAAACGCGGATGCCGTCCGCTTCTTCCGTATGTTCCACTTCTGTGACCGGAACATATTGATTCAAATTCACCCCGTCCGCATTTTTCAGCACCGGGTCGACATCCGGATAGGCGTACCACGCACATCCGGCGCCGCTTTCGCCCGCTGTTGTCTCAATCTCTACGGCTATCACCGGATAGAGACTGTGTACCAACGAGCGAAGCTTGACTTCCCCGCTCGTCGTCGTCAGCGTGGCCTGCAGTTCAGCGTTCCACAGGCTGATCCGCATATGCGTCGGATGATAGATTTTCCCTTCCAATTCCAAATCCAGCTCGCCGAGCGGAACCCGGGGCGGGAATCCGGGTTTGTCCTTCCGGGTTGCCGTCACATCGGTGCGCCCGGTAACCATGCGAAGCACATGCCGCTTACTGGCATGTTCCTCCCCGTACACCATCGTGCCAAGCAAGCCGTTGCCGAGGAAAGCCCCTTCCTCCCAGCTAACGGGCTTCACGACCCACTCCATATCGTTTGCTGCCATGTAACGTTCCCAATCAACATCGAGATGAACTGCGGAACTGCCGCTTTCATTCACGCATGTTTCCTCCTATCCTTTGATAGCTCCGATCAGAGCGCCTTTGACGAAGTATTTTTGCAAAAATGGATACACGAATAAAATCGGAACCGTAGCGACGATAATCGTCGCATACTTCAACGTGGCGGCAAGCATGGCCGCATCGCCGTCGGAAACGCCCGCATTGGCATTGGCTTCCCCTTGCAGCAATATTTCCCGCAGCACCAACTGCAGCGGATAGAGCGAACGTTCCTGCAGGAAAATCATCGCCTGGAACCAGGAATTCCAATGGCTCACGCCATAATACAGCAGCATTACGGCGATTACGGGCATGGAGAGCGGCAGCACAATCCGGAACAGGATAACGAAATCGTTGGCCCCGTCCATTTTAGCAGACTCTTCCAGCGCATCGGGAATGGCTTCGAACGCCGTCTTCATCAGAATCAGGTTAAACGTATTGATAGCCTGCGGAATAATAAGCGCCCAAAGGGAGTTAACCATTCCCACTCCTTTGACCGTCAAGTAGAGCGGAATCAGTCCTCCGCTAAAGAACATCGTAAAGATGATGAACAGCATAAGCGGCTTGCGGTACTGTAAGCTTTTCCTTGAGAGTGCGTAAGCTCCGAAGGAGGTCAGCGTAATATTCAGCGCCAAGCCGGCCAATACGACAAACAGCGTGTTCCCATAGCCTTTTAAAATCATCGGATTGCGGAATACATTCGTATAAGCATCAAGCGAGAACCCGATGGGACGCCATAAGATGCCTTTGTGCCCCATCAAGCTTCCTGCATCGCTGACTGAAGCAAACAGCACATAAATAAGCGGGTATACGGTAAGGACCATTAGCAGGACCATCAGCACCGTATTGATATAATCGAAGCATCTCTCTGAAAAACTCGCCTTGTTCAGCATGATCGCTCTCTCCCTTCTACCACAAGCTTGTATCGTTAAATTTGCGGCTCAGCCAGTTCGAAGAAATGAGCAGGACAAAATTGATGACCGAGTTGAACAAGCCCACCGCTGAACTAAAACTGTAATTGAAATCCTGCAAACCGACACGATACACATAGGAGGAAATGACGTCAGCCGTTTCATAAGTGCCCGGATTGTACAACAAAATGATTTTCTCGAACCCGACATTCATCATCCGCCCGATATCGAGGATAAGCAGAATCACGATGGTTGGCATAAGCCCCGGCAGCGTGACGTGCGTCATTTGCTTCCAGCGGCCTGCGCCGTCGATTTTGGCTGCTTCATACTGCTCTTGATCGATCCCCGTTAAGGCCGCCAGGAAAATGATCGTTCCCCAACCGATATTTTGCCAGATGCCGGAAGAAACATAGACGGTGCGGAACAAGCTGGGCTCGAGTAAAAAAGTCAAACGCTCCCCGCCGAAGAACGCGATGACATCGTTAATAACGCCTTCGCTGGATGTGAAATCTTTCAGAATTCCGCAAATAACAATCAATGAAATAAAGTGCGGCATGTAGGTCACGGTCTGCACCGTTCTTTTAAACAAAGCATGCTTCAATTCATTGAGCAAAAGCGCCAGGAGGATAGGCGCCGGAAATCCGAATAACAGCTGGTAGAAGCTGATCAGAACCGTATTCTTAATCGTTCGCCAAAAATAAGGGCCTGTAAAAAATTCACGAAAATGCTCGAACCCGACCCACTCGCTCCCCCATATTCCGAGTCTTGGGGAGAAATCCTTGAATGCAATCACAGCACCGTACATGGGCGCATAGTGAAATACGACATAATACAGCAGAACCGGCAGCAGCATGACGTAAAGCAGTTTATTTTTGCGGATATCCAGCAAAATCCCGAAATGGAATCTCCGTTTTTCTCCAAGGGCTGCAACCGGCTTTGGTTTGGCAATCATGGTGTTCATAGCATCACCCTCTCCAGCCACGGGCGGGCTCTGCGGAAGGTCGGAACGGATCGTTCACGCCAGATCGTCCACTCCCTCCGCCAGATTCGCCGTAGACTAATTATCGCTTATTGTACCGGTCTAGAGCACCCTGATAAATTTGGGTCACCTTGTCGATCCCCATGTCTTTTATCCTTTTTACATAGTCATCGAACTTATCGATCGGCTCTTTGCCCATTACGAATTTAACGAACATTTCCTCTTTATAGCTGGTAATGGCTGTATTTAGTTTAGCCAATTCTTTGCTTTCTTCGGCTGTCGGCGTTAAGAAGAGCGGCATCACATGCTTGGCGGCATCCGTTTGCTCCCAAATCTTGATGGCCTCATCCTGTTCTTTAAATGTATTGAAGCTTTTCCGGCTATCGCCGAGGAACGGACCGTTTGGCTTCGTGTATTGGGTAATCATTTGCTGCAGGTTGTATTTAGGATCTTTAGTAATTTTATCGGTAAACTTAGGCACGCCATTCTCCATGGTATAGCTTTCGCCTTCGATACCGAAGTTGAACAACAGGCTGCCTTTCTCGCTATACGCATAATCCATCCATTTGACGGCAAGCTCCGCATGCTTGGAATCCCCAGAAACGGCTTTACTTGCAACCGGATTATATTTAAAATCACGTTGTCCGATGAAAGCACGTTCCCCTTTATTCAAAGTAGGATATGGAGCGGCTACCAGCTGGAACTTCGGATTTTTCTTTTTGCCCGTATCCATCCATCTGCCCATTCCGCCGCTTAACAAGCCCACTGTCGCCCCCGAGGCATCGCTCATTAACTTCGTATCCAGCGATTTGGAGTCCGTATTAAGCGCGAAGTCCTTATCAAGCAATCCTTCGGCATACCATTTGTGCAGCAAGCTCAGCGCATCCTTGAATTGAGGGTCCGTAGGCCCGTATTTCACTTTTCCCTGATCGTCGATATAGAAGCGGTTTGCTGTTTTAAAAGCGCCAATGAACGCATCCTGGATATTCAATTCATTGCTGTACAGAGCCGTAAATGGCGCGGTTGCCCCTTTTTTCTCCTTGAAAGCATTCAGAACCGTATACCATTCATCGATCGTCGCAGGCACCTGAAGATTCAATTCATCCAACCAGTCTTTGCGAATCATCGGTCCCCGGAAAACCAGGCCGTTGTCCGGACGAATCATCGGAAAAGCGTAGTAGGTGCCATTGTCCGTTTTGATCATTTTGTCCAGCTCTTTATCCTGCTGCAGCAGTTTCTTTAAATTTGGCGCATTTTTATCGATCAATTCGTTTAGAGGCAGGATGACCTTGTCCGCGATCGCTTTCTCCGGCCCACCCGGATACGCTGCCGCTCCGCCGCCGCCCCAGTTATATTCAATGACATCCGGCAAGTTGTTCGAAGCGATCAGCAGGTTGAATTGATCTTTCGATTGACCGTCGGCCGGGTGCGTATACTTGACCTTAACCCCGGTTTCACTCTCTAAGCGCTTACCAAACGGGGAATCGGCCAAGTTGGGGACGAAAGACGCCAGGTTCGTGTCGATCTGTTCCCAGGATGTTAACGTTTCTTGCGTACTAATCGGATATTGACCTGCTGCCGCCGCCGGCGTTGCTGTCGTTTTCGCGGCTCCCGTTGCGCTTGGGCTCCCCGTAAGATCTTTGGAACAAGCGACGAACAGGCTGGAAGCTGCCAGCAAGCTTAGAGCCAGACTAACGGACTTTCTTTTGGAACGTTCACTCATGTGAGTCCCCCTCATAGGATCTAGTGCAAAATGTCTTCGTTGCAGCACTGTGGCTTTAGTATGGCGGGGAAACCGCCCTTTTGCATATCGTCAAAACTGCAAATCGCTCATTAAAATTCGTAAAAAGCAATCATCAGAATCCCAAATAGCTATGCAAAAAATGAAAAGCCGCGCAAGCAAGCTTGTACGACTTTAAGCAACCCGTAAACCATTCATTTAAGCTCTTTGTATTTCCCCGGTGTAATGCCCTCAAACTTCTTAAAAGTCCGGTTAAATGTATTGATATCCGCATATCCGACTTTGCGCGCAATCTCCATAATGGAAAGGGTTTGCTCGGTCAGCAGCTTCTTCGCCTCCTCCAAACGAGTCCGGCTTATGAAATCAAGCAGCGCGTCGCCGGTTTGTGCTTTAAATTGCTTGGATAAATAGGAAGGAGTAATCCCGAATTTCTCTCCGATCATCGAGATGTTCAGATTTTCTTCGGTATAGTTGGCTTTGACATAAGCGCTAACAAGCTCGCCAATCGGGCTATACTCCTGTTTTCGGCTGGCTTGAACGGACTGGCAGACCTGTTCGAGAATCGACAAAATTTCCCTTCTCATCTCTTTGATCGTTTCGCATCCGGATAGCCGTTCGACAGGGTTAAACTGTTCCATGAAACCATTTTTATTGGCCTGCGAGCCGATCTCATTCATGGTTTTCAACATCGTGCTCGCAAGATCGAACATGAGGCATTTGCCGAGCGGTACCGATAACACCGCATTGGTTACGTTTGTTTCAATAATTTGCTCAATGATCGAGCTCGACTTCTCATAATCGCCAATCTTAACGAAATTAATCAATTGCTGCTCTACATGCAAAGGATAATAATAATTTCCAGCCTGGCGGACAGCCTCGGAACTCGGCAATTCGTCGTAACGAATCACAGCTCCGCCCCCAACGACTAGACGATAAGCCATCGCCGAGAGAGCTTCTTGATAGGCCTCGGCAATTCCGAACAATTCGGAATGGATGCCGCTGATAGATATCGTCAACTGCACATGAAAATGATCAAACAGGAACAATTTCACCTGCTCGGCAACTCGCCGCAGCTCCTCCGGGTCCTGCCCGCATCCAAAATTGTAAATACATGCCTGCATATCGTCAATCTCCGTCGTGAAGCCCTGATGATCGCTGCCAATCACTTCTTCCACCACATTCATCATTATGAACTGCATCAATTTCACTTTCTGCGGATCCACTGTGACATCTTCCTGAAATTTGCCGAAATGATCGATATGAAACAAAAGTACGGCAAAATGAGGGGAAGCCAGCCGTATATCGTGAGCCGAGAGCGACTCGTGCACGGGAATGTCCTGCTCCAAATTCCCTTTCAGAAGCCCCTGCAGGAAATGCGAGCGGATGGCGTCCCGGTGCTGGTGCAGGCGGCGATCGACTTGTTCCTTCTCAGCGAATGTATTGTTGAGCGCCTCTTGCAAAAAGCCGTACTCATTCGTCCCCTCGGCAAACGAAATCCCTGCTTTCATCGAGAAACTCCGAATGAGCAGGTGAATCGGATTGTAATTTTTGCGAAGGAACAGGAACGTAACCACCCCGCCCAGAAGAAGGCTAAGCAAAATGCTGGCATACACCAGCCTTTTCATATATTTCATCTTGTCGTCGAAGCGCTCGGCGGGAATCATCGAGATGTATTTCCAGCCTGTTCTTGCCGAAGTGGTATACGAGACAGCGACCTGTTTGCCGGTCACTTCTCCGTAAAAAAGACCGTTTTCGCCAGAAAACTTGTCATAGGCGAGAAAATCAGGACTTTGCTCGAGCCCGCTTGCAGCGACCAGCCGGTTCTCTTTATCCAGCACTGCAACGGATGTCGCTTCGGACGGCGGAATATTGGCGAGCAGCTTGGAATCTTTCACAACAAACAGGAGCACCGCTCCCGGCTGATCCCGATTCGTCAATGTAACGGATTTGGCAAACAGAACGGCTTTATACGAATTATCATCCTCTGACACCGTAACCGGCGCATATTCCTGGATGTAGCGTTTATCCAAATACGTCTTCCATGCCTCATAGTCTTTAAGATTCCGTCCGTCCAACATCTGAAACAAATGGCGGCTGTCCGTCCGGTTGCGCGTAGATATCACGGTGTCACTATTTTTGTAATACAGATAGATTTGTTCAATGAACTCATTGGCTGTCTGGTATACCCGCAAATCATTGGATATCGTGACTAAATCGTAATAATCGTTATCCGTAAGCGGCTGCGAAGTATTGATAAAAGCGTTCACCGGTTTATTGAGGGAAATTTCCAGACTCAGCCGCTCAATGCCGCCAAGGCTGTTATCGATCGCCATTTCCATCTGCTTCAGCGCGTTATTGTTGGCACGATTCACTTCCGATTCAACCACATGCCAGGAAGCCGCATATAAAATTCCGCTAATGATGATCGGGACGAGCAGCACCGAAATATAAGAGGTGAGCCAAGTAACCATGACGCTGCGTTTGTTGAACCGGAACCGATTGAACTTCATTAGCACTAACCCCTTGTCGACATGTTGTAACTGCTTTCATTTATTATAGCGAAAAGAAAAAGAACCGTCTCGTCTATCCGTCTCCCTTAGATCCAGAGAAGCGGCTGCCGAATCGCCATATTCCGCCGGACTTCCGCCTCCTGCGGTCTATGGTCGAGCGTGCGCCACAGGGCAAGGAGCCTTTCAGAACCGTAGGCCAGTCCTGCAAGCAATAAGAACGACATTCCGACAGGCCAATGCGCATCGTATTCTACATCACGCCCATAGGGCCATGTTTGTTTATTTTCCAGGTATGGCAAAAGGAATGCGATTCCCTTCCGTACGCCTCTGCCATCCGAAAGTTCAAATTCCCACAAGTTCTCGTTCGGCGTAGAGAGGATATGCGTAAGCGTAATGAGATTGTCCAGTGTAAACAGCGAATAGGCATATGGCTTCGTACGGGACAATTCACGGGGAAAACTGCCGTCCGCTCCCATTTGTTCTTCAAGCAGCCTGCTCTTGTATTGTTCTCTGCACCAATCCAGCATGGCATGATGACCGGTCAGCCGAGCGAATGCAGCAGCCTGAACGAACCAGCAGATGCCGTGATTGTTAGGTTCGTTTCTTTCTTCCACCCCTTGCGGATGCTCGTTCATCCATTGCAAATACTCCGCGAACCATGAAGAAACCCCTTGCAGAACCTGAGTTTCCGCCGTGGATCCAGGCTCACTCTCCAGAACATGAACGGCTGCCGCCACATCGATCAGATGCAAAGTATCGATCACGCCGATCCCCCGTCCGTCGCATACTCCGGGTACCGCCTGAGCATAAAGCAGATGCGGATTCATTCGCGTGTTTTCGTTCAGGAAAAAAGCGTCCAACAGCTGAACGGCCTTTGCTTCGTACCGTTTTTCTCCCGTTATGCGATATGCGGCAGTCAAACTGGCGACCCGAGACCGCATCCGTCTAAGCAGGATTCGATGTTCATGGAAATTAGCCGGATTGCTCTCACCGTCACGTCGAACGTAGGGCAGTCCATCCGACGTATCGGGATTCGGCCACCAGTAATCTCCGTTTGAATAATAATCATGCGCGCTCCCAGGACTTTGCGGGGCTCTCGCGTCTGTGATATGTATATTCGGAGTCGTCAGAAAGGCATCCGCCTGTCGGATGATCGTATTCAGATCCACATATAATCCCCAACTCTCCCGGTTTGTTTGGCACATACTTAGCATGTTGACAAACTCCTTTCATGTGAGCGAACAATGATTTCATTATATGAAAACCCTTACAACCATGATATCGTCAAAACACAAACTCATCATCAAAATCTCAAATTTTACGGCAATAAAGAGATTTTTTCTACTCATAACCGAAAAAATGGCTTAGGGGAGCTGCTTGTATATCGGGCACGCTCCAGTTCTTCGGCAATAATGCGGATGCCCTCTTCAATTTCTTGCTCGTCGGTTCGAATGATGCTAAGGCGCAGCAAGTTAAGCTTGGGGAAAGAGGTAAGAAACTGCCTATCGGCTGCCAGTACATCAACGCCACGATTCTCCAATCGCTTGACCAAATCTTCTGATTGAATAGAGTCCGGAAGGCGTATGGAAGCGAAGAGCCCCCCGCTAGGCGGGATAGAATACAAACATTCTTTGGGCAATAATCGCTGTGAAATTTCCTTGAGATGTTTAATGCGATGATTGTACAAAGTTTTCATTTGCTTCGCATGATGAGCATACATCCCGGACTTCATGTAGATCTCAAGAACGCCTTGAGAAAGCACCGAAGTGCTCAGATCGGCCGTTTGTTTATGCCATTGAAGTACAGGAATAAACGAATCCGGCACGGCGGCCGCTGCAAGCCTTAATCCGGGCAGCATCACTTTGGAAAAACTTCTGAGATAAATGACATGACCCGCTCCATGATAAGCGTGAATCGGATCTGCTTTGCTGTTCGTTTCCAAATCGGCAAGATAATCATCCTCAACGATATAAACGTCATTCGCTTTGGCGAGTTCGGCCAGCCGCTGTTTGTCTTCCGCCGTGTAAGAAGTGCCTAACGGATTATGAAAGCGCGGGATTGTATAAAAAAACTTGATCATATTACTTTGAAAATGGCGCTCCAAAGCTGCCCAATCGATCCCGTCAGGCGTTCTTTCGATGCCGATTACGGTCTGTCTTTGCGTCTTAAGCGCCGCCAGCATTCCCCAGTAGGTGGGTTGCTCAACCAGAATGTTCGTTTTTCCGTTTGGGAAAGGCATTCCGGCTAGAAGATGAAGAGCTTGCTGAGCACCTGAAAAAATAAAAACTTGCTGGGCCGAAGGAAAAACCTGCTGCTGCTGAAAAAGCTTCACGATCTCCTGGCGAAGAGAAAGCAAACCCTGCGGATCGGGATAAGTGAATATGGACGACTCAAATAATTCCATCGCTTTGTTCAAGCATTGACGAAAATCGCTTTGCGGGATCGACGCGGGATCGGGAGCCGCTGATGCAAAATCGATCCGTTTGGTTTGCAGCAGAGGAAGGAGCGCTTCTTTCGCTACAACGTAATAACCGCTCTTCGGACGTGAATAAATGAGATATTGATTTTCGAGTTCCTGATAAACACCAATAATGGTGTTGAGACTGCAGCCGAATCTTTGGCTCTGCGCACGGATGGAGGGCAGCTTTTGACCTGGCATAATGAGACCATTCACGATGTCCGAACGGATCATTTGCTGAATGGATTCCTTTTTATTTTTCATAACTATGCCTCCAGCCTGAATAATTGAATCTATCATCTGTACCCTTACAGATGGATAAATAGTCAATATACATAGCATTTTGTAACTATTATAATGCTCATATCATACAGAAGTATACTTTGAGGTGATTTTAATGAACAAAACGACAAGCGGGTGGATCCATGGTATGCTGGGCGTGCTCATCTTTAGCGGATCGCTCCCCGCAACACGGATGGCTGTGATGGATTTTGATCCGTTATTCCTCACCGTGTGCCGTGCCACCATTGCCGGGGTGTTAGCGGGAGCGCTTCTTCTCCTTTTCCGGCAGCAGCGTCCTGTCCGGAGCGACATCGTTCCGCTATTGTTAGTCGCGCTCTGCGTGGTAGCAGGTTTCCCACTGCTAACAGCCCTGGCGCTTCAGTATGTAACATCCGCGCATGCCATTATCTACATTGGGCTTCTGCCGCTTTCGACGGCAATCTTCGGCGTATTGCGGGGCGGTGAACGCCCGCGACCTACCTTTTGGATCTTATCGGCGCTAGGTAGCTTCCTTGTAGCAGGATTCGCTCTAACACAAGGGGCCGCATCTTCACCGGTCGGCGATGCGTTCATGCTGGCTTCTATCCTCGTGTGCGGTTACGGTTATGCGGAAGGGGCACGACTCTCACGGAGACTCGGGGGCTGGCAGGTAATCTCTTGGGCGCTCGTACTGTTGCTTCCCGTTATGTTACTGCTCTCGTTGTATTACATGCCGGTTTCGTGGGCAAGTATCCATGGTGCCGCACTTTTGAGCCTTGCTTATGTCTCCCTGTTCAGCATGCTCATCGGCTTTGTGTTCTGGTATCGTGGTCTTGCTCAGGGTGGTATCGCAGCGGTTGGGCAGCTGCAACTCCTCCAGCCTTTCTTCGGCCTGCTGCTTTCGGCTCTCGTTTTGCACGAGTCTATTGGTTGGCCTGTCTTTATTGTAAACGCCGGTGTCGTACTGTGCGTGGCGATCGCACGGCGATTTGCCTGAGATTCGTTTAGTTTTCGACTCTTTACGACTGCATTTTACAAATACTTCACACCATTTCCAGATCATATATGTTACTGTTATAAAGCTAACCTAGATAAATACATTAATTAGACGGAGGGCAAAAGTCTTGAAGAAGAAACTTACTGTTATTAGTTTATCCATGGTGGTAGCTGCGAGCATGTTGGCAGGTTGCGCGAAAAAAGAAGAGACAAAACCAGCAGCATCCACTACACCAGCAGCATCAGCAGCAGCATCCGCTACACCGGCAACTACAGGTTTCGTACCAAAAGAACTTAAAGTACAATTCGTTCCATCTCAAAACGCTGAAACACTTGAAGCGAAAGCTAAACCACTTGAAAAACTTCTAGGGGACAAGCTGGGCATTCCAGTTAAAGTATCCGTTTCTACGGATTATAATGTTGTAATCGAAGCTATGGCTTCCAAGCAAGTTGACGTTGGCTTCTTGCCTCCAAGCAACTACGTTGTTGCCCATGACAATCGGAAAGCAGCTGATCTGCTTGTGCAAGCTACTCGTCTTGGTGTGAATGACGAAACAGGTCAATCAACTACTGATCTTGTAGATTTCTATAAATCAGAGATTCTCGTTAAAGCTGACTCACCGATTAAATCCGTTGCTGACCTGAAAGGCAAAAAAATCGGCTGGCAAGGCGTTACCTCAGCCGCAGGTTATGTATACCCAGGCTTCGTACTGAAAAAAGCTGGCGTTGATCCAGTGAAAGACGTAACTGGCGTTCAATTCCAAGGTCATGACAAAGCCGTTATCGCTTTGCTGAACGGCCAAGTTGACGCTGTCGGCGTATTCCAAGACATTCGCGCTAACATGACGAAAGACTATCCGGATGTGTTCAAACAAACTCGCATTCTTAGCTTCTCGGATAAAATCCCGAATGATACCATCGCTGTTCGCTCCGACATGGACCCAACATGGAAAAAGAAACTGACTGATGCTTTCATCGCGATTAGCAATGACCCTGAAGGTCAAAAAGTCATTTTTGATGTATACTCCCACAAAGGTTACGTAGCTACAGACGATTCCAAATTCGACATCGTGCGCAGCGTGAACAAAGAAATGGGCTTGAAATAAGACTCAATAGAAAACTTGTAATGAAAAAGGAGCTAAACGGCTTGTATGCGTTTAGCTTCTTTTTTTGGCATATGCTATAACTCACATGCGATAGGGATCTGCAAGGCTCTAAAGCTCAATTTGAGCTATATAGCTGCTTTTAGGTTATGGGGGCCATACAAGGGCTCAGGGGCTTCTTTGCCTACCATCGTCCAAATATCCACCCAGTGTGACAAAATAGCAAATAAGAGCCTCCAGAGACGAGGTGAAGGAATCCTACATCTCGTCACGCTTCGGACTCAGCAGCCGTTATCTTCGCGAAAAGCGTCGTGTCTCTCGCTAACGGACGCCTGAGACTTTATATGCCGATTTCGTGGCAAAATCAGCCCCAAAGTGAGCCAGTAACAGCGCTCGTGTCCGTTACATGTTCGAAGAGGTCCTTATTCATCAAATAAGGGCCTCTCTGTCCGTCAGCGAGGATAAAACCCGCGCTAACGCCCAGTACATCTGCTCGACCGGCTGAGCAAGCAGCCTACCAAAGCTTTTCATCATAAAAAAAAGAGTACTCTCTACGATTGTAGAGAATACTCACTCTTTCTGTAACCTCGAAGGTTCTCTTCTATTACTCTTCTAAAATCACTTGCCGTAAGAACCAGCAGCGAATGTAGATGGATCCCACCATTTGTAGCCTGGATCTGGTGCAGCCCATGGTTCAGCTAGAGGCTCAATCGATTGTTGAGGAATCTCGTTCTCTTTGCCCGAAGTAATCAATGGCGTTTTTTGATCCAAAACAAGCCCCTGAACTTGGGATAGGCTTGTAAAGTTTTCTTTTTTGCCTAACCATTCAATGACGTTCTGCAGTAAGATAGCATCGCTTTCTTCCTTGTATCCATCATACGTAGTTTTGGCTTTGCCGTTGTCTTCTCTCTTGTACTTAGGTGATTTATCCTCTACCGGTGAAGAATCCCCGATAAACGCTGCTTTTCCCTTACCCACTTTAGCAACAGCAACATAAGGACCTTCTTCGATCCCTCCTCCATTGTACACAGCTTTGTCTACAGGACCAGTGGACCATTTCGGAGGATTTTTAGGAACATAGACAATACCTTTAGCTTTATTAGGATCTGTGATAGCCAACGTGCTGCCCGCATGCATAGCTACTGATATAACATTCTTTGTAATTCCGAATGACTGATCCTGTGCAACAAGAATATTTGCGCTTAAATCGCCCAATGCATTGTATCTGAATTTGATTCCAAAGTTGTCTGACAACCAGTCGGAACTTACAACATCCTTCATAGCATTAGAATTTGCTTCTTCGGCGCTCATGCCTTTGGCAGGATTATCCCATGCTCCCCGACGGTATCCATTATAAACTTCAGAGCCATCCCAACGGTTCTTATTGCGGTCTGCATTATAATGATCGGCGATGAAGAAGATAGAACCGCCTTTCTGAACATATTCCAGCATAGCCGCCTGCTCAGAAACTTTGTAAGGAACATTGGATTCTGCAGTCACAAAAATATCGTAATCTTTCAGATCATCATAAGTCATAAGTTTGGTTTGACGTAATTCTTTGACGAAATATCCAGCATTCGCAATCCCATTGGCAAAGTCGGAGAACCCCCCGTCAATGACCCAGTCTGAAGCTCCTGTTGTGTTTCCGTGGGCATTATCGAAAAGAACCTTTTTACCGTTTGGCGTACCTTTTGCAGCAATCGTCGGAGCCGGGTCTTTCGGGCCCTCCGCAAAGATAGCGTAAGGAATCACTACTGCAGTTACAGTTAAAGTCAGCGCGAGTGTGACAGTAACGGTTAATTTTGAATATGGCTTAGATAGTAGTTTCATAGAATCCTCCTGTTTACCCTATTATAAAAGAAAGTCAATCCACAAAAACGAGTTCTGTGTACACATCCAAGAAACCCTTTTTGCTTACATAAGCGGTATTGAGTATAGTACCTGAAATTCTTACTTTTTTATTTGCAGCAGCCGTTTTGCTAAAAATTGCCCGATCAGCAGCTTTTAACTTAATAATCAAAGCTGTAGTATCATTAGTTTTTCCTGTTTTATCCGCCAAGAAAATACCATACCCTGCAGCACCTGTATTTCCTTCTACATCCTGAATATACCCTTCCACCGTTATTACAGTATTGTTAGCTACGACTAATGCTTGAGCAACCGTAAGTGCTGCAGGTGGTGACACAGCTGTCTTGACCGCAATAACATTGGAATCCCCTGCATAGCTGCCGCCTGTAACAACCAGTTTGAACTGATAGCTTGTGTCAGCCGTTAGATTGATGGCTTTAGCGGATACGGAAGCGGAGCTAAGGTTAAGTTCCGTCGTTGCAGGCAACCAATTGGCTCCATTGTCTTTGGAGTATACCATTTGGACAACTGTTGCTCCCGTAGGCGCCGTAAAGCTTAAGGATACAGTAGTCGCTGTATGTGCCGTTGCGCTCAGATCGGATATCGCAACTGGTGCAACAGCATCCGTTTTTACACTGACGATGTTGGATTCCCCTGCATAGCTTCCACCTGTAACAGCTATTTTAAAGCTATATGTGGTGTTTGCTGCAAGATTGATTGCTGTCGCTGTGTTGGACGCAGCATTCAGAACTGAATCCGTTGTTGCCTTATTCCAAGTTGCTCCGGAGTCTTGAGAATAAAATAGTTCGACTAAGGTTGCTCCTGTAGGTGCTGTAAAATCGAAGGAAGCCGTTGTAGCCGTATGACCTTTGCTCACTAGGTCATTAATTGGATTGCTTGGAATCGTGTTGTCAGCTACGATTGCCGAAATCGTGCTTTTCGCTGCGACACCTGTCGTTGTTCCAGCGCTAGCAATAGGCGTAACTTCAAATCTCAGTGCTTTACCTACATCCGCTTGCTGGACAACATAGGTTTTCCCTGTAGCACCGGGAATGACGGTTTCCGTCGAACCGTTTACTTGGTACCATTTGAAAACGGAAGTTCCTTCTGCATCATTATCAGCATCTGCGTAATTGTACGAGCCTGTCAACGTCTGGCCTACTTTTGCTGTACCGGTTATTTGTACATTAGAAGCAGTTGGAGCTGCGTTTGGTACGGAATCCCCGCCAACAGGTTCAATTTTTGCATAGTCACTGGAGAAACCTTTTTTGCTGGAATATGCGCTGTCTATGATTTTCCCAGTAATTCTTACTTTTTTATTAGCAGCTTTTGCCACACTGAAATCTCCGTTGCGATCACCATTTGCAAACTTAACAATCAGAGATGTACTGCTGTTTGTTCCTACCTTATCATCCAAATAGATGCCATACCCTGGGAATTGCGTGTTTGCTTCTACATTCTGGATATAACCTTCAACAATGATTGATGTTCCGGAAGCTGTAGCCATTGCCTGAGCAACCGTTAAGGCAGACGGAGCCTCAGTAACAGTCAAAACTAATTTAACTGTCGCCGTATATAATGAAGTTGAGCCCACAAAATTGTACGTTCCTGCAACGCTGGTATCTACCGTCGAAGGATTCCAAACCACATCCAACTGTGTCGTAGTACCATCGCTCATATTAGCCGTAGCTTTCGCAGGTAAGGAATATGCAGTTCCTTTGCTGATGGAGACTGCCATATCATTAAAGCTAACTACTTTCAGAGCTTCTGTTTGTGCTTTAACAACTACTGCAAAAGTTTTCACTGCTTGTGTACCGTTTTTGCTAATCGTAGCTGTTAGTGTTACATCTGCATCCGGGTCACCTAGCATAGGTCTTTTGATAGCGCCATTTGTTCCAAGCACTGCTGGCTTATCAGATCCCCATACGATTGTTGTTCCATTCAAACCGGAAGTCGGCAGATTTAGTGCTGTTTTTACATCACTTAAGCTTGTATTCAATTGTTTGATACTATTGTCCGTTAAGGCAGCGACAGCACCATTAACAGCCTCGCTATCTGTCATGGATCCTGCATTCACGACTAGCACGTAAGCAGCATCACTTGTGTAGCCTACCGATGACGCAATAACTTCTAGGACAGTTCCTTCTGGCTGATTCGTGATTGATACGCTGAAAGCACCTGTGACACTATCTGCAACAGCTGTACCAAGGACTTGTTGTCCTGTATTAACAGTTACTGTTGTCCCCGCTTTCGCAGTTCCTGTTACGACGACATGGTTAGCTTTAACCGTGTTCACTTGAGGCATTTGCTGTCCTTTGATGACATGGATCATAATCTCTTTGGTATCGCTGACAGCACCTTTAGTAATCGTAGCAATTAATGTAACATCTGTATCCGACTCCATATCAAATCGATTTACAGTACCTGTGGAGACATTTACGATCGTGGAATGAGCATTATTTTTTAATGTCCAAGTGACCGAAGTGCCATCAGTTCCAGCAACAGGCAATTTGATTGAATTGTCTAAACCCGTATAACTCAAAGTCAATTCCGCCTTGGCATTAGCCACAGCTTCTTGATTGGATACTGTTTCAGGAAGTACGGTAACAAGGAAATCTTTTGTACGGGAAACTAATCCTTTACGAATTGTCGCCGTTAAAATCGCTTGTCCATTGGCTTGTCCTTTGCTAGGACGAGTAACGGCACCAGCGTTAGTGACTACAGAAGGATTATTAGAAACCCAAGTAATCGTTGAGCCGCTTGCTCCTTCAGATGGCAAATCCAGATTACTAACAACTGCGTTGAGGTCTTCAAATACGATTCCTGCCGTATCAGCTTGTACAGCATCCTCATCAGACACTCCGCCAGATTTCGTAATATCTGCATTTGTACGAGGCAGCAGTTGCGGATTGTTCGAGAAAATGGATACAACTCCCGTTACATCTACTTTATCGCCAACTACAATACCTGAAGTCGTAACGCCAAATCTTGTTAAATATACTTCGTAGCCTGGAGTGACCGCTCCAACAAAGAATTTAGGTGAAGTGCTTATAACCGGAACGTTTTTTACAGTAACGATTTGTCCTTGTTTTGCTGCAAGATCACTTAGATTAACTATGGCAGGAGTAATAGGAGCGTTTTTATTTGTTTTTGTAAATTCTCCCTCAGTAAGCTCTGCTTCGCCGTTAAATGTTAATCTTTTACCTTTTGTGATCTCAACTTCATCACCGATAGCTACTGGCGTTTTGGTTACAGGATTGAACACCAGAATTCCACCAGTGGCATCCTGAACGTAGAAGTTGTTTGTATTCGTACCTGCTGTATAAGGGGCGGAGATAACCGTTCCTTTAATAACACCCGTTAAAGATTCGTTATCCGCTTGTGCTCTGAAACTAGCTATTGAACGAGAGTCCGGATTAACTGCAGGCTCCGCAATGAAATCTCTAGAAGTCCTAGTACTCTCTTTTTTACCGGTTGATTTTACACTAACGAATACCTGGCCTGCATCAGTCCCCAATTGTGGAATGGAAATTATCAAGCTAGTTTGTCCAGCTATCACTTGTCCGCTTCCAAGGGATGTCACTCCTTCAGAGGTACCATATACCGTTACAAAATCACCTTCAACCAATCCTTCTACAGTTACTGTATCCGCAGTCCCGGCAGGGTTGTTTACTACAGAAATTTGTGCTGCATTAGGCGCAGTAGAAATTTGCTCGCCTGGATCTCCGCCGTTACCTGGGTCTCCGCCATTGCCTGGGTCTCCGCCATTGCCCGGATTGTCGCCGCCATTGCCCGGATTGTCGCCGCCATTGCCCGGATTGTCTCCGCCATTGCCTGGGTTGTCGCCGCCATTGCCCGGATTGTCTCCGCCATTGCCCGGATTGTCTCCGCCATTGCCTGGATTGTCTCCGCCATTGCCTGGGTTGCTGCCACCGCCTGGGTTGCTGCCACCGCCGCCACTGCCACCACTGCCCGAATTGCTGCCGTTTTCTTGGCCTGAAGATTTGTCGACAACTTGATCGCCAATTGTAGCCTTAACATTGGTGCCAATTGTATATGAAGTTGGCTTTGTTCCTATCGTTACACCATTTACATTAATGGCTGCCTGTTTAATTGTCCCTTTTCCCGAAACTTGGGCAGCGCCATCCAGCGTAAGCGTATCAACATTCGTGTCAGCAGCCATCGTAATTGCTGAACCTTGACCCGATGAAGGAACATTTAAACTGTTAATAGCACCTTCAACTAATTCAACCGATGATTTGCCTTTCAGACGAATCGTGTCAAACAGACCGGCAAGCTGAACAGTACCTGAAGCATTAATGTCTACATTTTTAAAACCTTTTTCAGTTGTAGAAAGCTTGCTTTCTTCCAATCTGGCTGAAGACAACACTTCCGTTTCCTCAACAGAAGTAGCGCCTTCTGCTACGATACGAACGTTGGGTTTAACCACTTTTAACTTGTTAATTTTACTATCATTGATATGAATAGAATGCGTGCCGCCGCCTTTAACGACGGTTTGGCCTTTAACGGCCACCTTGCTTAAGGTTACATCGCCTTGGCCTACCTCTTCGGCCACTACTAGCTTGCCGTCGACAGTAACATCTTTTAAATCTGCACCTGAAGCCGTAACAATAACATTTCCTTTAAGCGACTGGCCAGCAAATGATTTGGCATTATCAACAATAGTCGTCTCGGATGAAACATTCCCTGCACGATCCAGGGACACGATTGCTTCTGCACGGCTTATTAAACCATTCGGTTTAAATAGATCTCCCGGGTAGCCATTCATATACCCTGCCTGAACGACGGATTCAATGGGAGCTTTACTCCAAGCTGCCATCTGCATGGAATCTACGAAAGCCTTTGGAGCGTTAGAAGTACTTGCAAGCGGAAGCTTCTTAATCCGGCTTACAATGACTGCAGCCTCTTGACGTGTGATCGTTTCCAGTGGTTTTATAGTTCCGTCTTCATAGCCTTCAATATAACCAGATGCCTTTGCTATGGCCACATCGGCATAGAACCAGTCTGAAGTGGATACATCTTTATATTTAATGTCAGCTTTCGCCGTAAAGTTAAAAGTTCGATTAACCAATGCCATGAATTCAGCTCTAGTAATACTGTTGTCCGGTTTAAATGTGCCGTCCGGGTAACCCTCAGCCAAATCTAACGCTGTCCATACGGCAATCTGATCCTTAGCCCAATGCTTCGATAAATCAGAGTTCGTTGCGGCGTAACTTGCCTGGGGTAAAACCATTACATTGGGAACAATAAGTGCAGTGGCAATACAAAAGTTAAGCACCTTTTGAAATTTTTTCAAGAGTCTATCCCGCCTTCTACTTTTTTTGAATTCAGACAAAATGGTATAAGAGCATCCATAGTCCTACTGCATTCGTATATTCGCAAGAGCCTCCTTATTACAGATAGCATAGGACTTTAGGTGGATGTACCCGCACACATTTTTTAAAGATACCAATGAATTATATCAAGTACGAAAAAAAATACACGTTAAGTCTTTGTAAAAATGCTGCTAAAACCATCATTAATATTGTGGATTTCGTCATTTCCTAATGCCTATGCTGCATCAAAACGGCAGCCATGGACGAATAGTAAAGTCCTTGACTGCCGTTTGTATAAAATGATATTCATCTAAACGTAGGAATGAAAACGACTCGTTGCCCGAGGTTAGAGGGGGCATTCCAGACATCCTCCACTTTGGAAAGCGGGAATGATGCTAAATTCACGGTTAGCTTGCCAGTCGCAATAGCGTCGATAAGTGCTGGGAATTCAGCTACATATCCAGCAGTCGAGACCGAGCCTTGGCCACTACCTAATAATTGGAAATTGGCGGATCGAAGTGCAACGGAAGGCACAGCAGCCGTAGGACCAGCGACGGAACCAATTTGGATCCAAGTCAAAGCTCGGCTTCGATCCGTTCTCTTTGTCAGCATGGGAAGCATCGCAAGTTCGGCCGGTTTTCCCCAGAGATAGTCGATAACGATATCTACTTCAGACGCAGCCTCTCCGAGCCGTTCAGCTGCCTCTTCAGGATCCCCGGCAAGGGAGACAACAGTGTCGGCGCCTAGCGCAGCAAGAGAATTGAGACGCTCCTGATCACGTCCGGCACCGATCACTTTACTTGCGCCAAGAAGTTTGGCAATTTGGACAGCCATCTGACCTGAATTTCCAGTAGCGCCGAGCACAAGAACTTTATGTCCCGGTTGGAAATCGATTCGGCGCTGCAGAGCTACCCAAGACGACATCGCCGGGTTCATTGCTGCAGCGATTAGAACAGGATCAACTCCCTCGGGTAAAGGCACGCTGCGACGCAGGTCAATAACTGTCTTCTCTGCAAACGTTCCAAACGAGGTGTCCGGAGCTACGAAATAAACCAATTGGCCGTCCGGCAGCCGCCCAACTCCGTCAATTCCAGGGATTAGCGGTAATTCGTCTGTACTTGTATAGTGAGAACCATTTGCCTGAGAACGCACGCGAGTGTGCAACCCCGCGGCTAGTACGTCGGCAAGTATTTCATTCTTTCCGGACGGTTGCGGATCATCAAAAACTTCATATTTGGGAGTTGTATGAAAAGAACGCACAACAGCAGCATACATAATAAGACCTCCAATCGCGACTTTGCTCACATTTTTAGTTTGTGATACAAACAATATAGTTTGTTTCGCGTATTAAGTCAATGGCTGCTGTGGTATACTAGCAAGAGAATTATCCAAACTACATGGCTTTCGTGCCAGTTGTGCGAATCCAGCTAAGTCCGGAGTGACAAATTTGAACATTGACTCATTCAACATTCACAACGATCTCTCAATTGTAGATAGCATGGTACAATTTTCGCACCTTATCCAGTCCACTCTCAGCCGAGTTGGAGCCAGCCACGAACTTTCGCTCATTCAGATTCGACTGCTTGGAATTCTACGGGATCGAGAACCAACCATGCAGCAGCTAGCTCAGTATCTCAACCTCGACAAATCCAGCATTACCGGCCTAATAGATCGCGCTGAACGTCGTGGACTCGTCGAACGTACGGTAGCTCCTAACGACCGGCGGGGATTCAACGTGAAAATCACCCCTGCCGGTATGCAGCTCGTACATGTGGTCGGTCTTGAGATAGAGCGTCAAATACACGCTGTCATCGAAGTTCTGACTGAGACTGAACGCTCACACCTCACAGCCCTTGCATCCAAAATCATAGAATCGGCTTCCGTTTGAGATCCACCTGATTAAAGGGAACTCCGATCCCTTATTTCGGCGAAAAGCGGAATATCGGGCATGCGCGGGGAACTACAGGGTCTTATTTCACCTCAATCATCTAACTTTCTGTTCAGAATGCTGAAATAGCGGCCCCTAGTTCCCTCCCTCTCGCCCAACGGGCTGTTTCCAGCCAAATAACGCCCTGTAGTTCCCCTGAGCTCAGAATGTGCTACTCTGCTTCATTTCCTTCCTTACCGGGCGAAGCGCAGCGTACCCAAAACAGACCGGAACTCCTCAGAGTCCCGGTCCTTATTCTACCTATCTAGCATCCCACTACGCATATTATTGAAGAATGGCTTTTGCTACGATTGCAAGATCTACAATGTCAACCTTGCCGTCATGGTTCACATCCGCTTTTTCGTTCCAACCCGCCTGAACTTGATCTATACCGAATGCCGCTGCGACAATCGCCAAGTCGCCTATAGTGACGCCGCCTTGTCCATTGATGTCTGCAGAAATTCGTTTGGCGTCGAACGCTTGAACGGCTGCATCCAATGCGGCCTTCGCGCTGTCAACCTGTTGCTGAAGAGCATTCCCATTGTTTGCTGTAGCACGTGCCGCATCGATTACTGACTTAAGCTTCGCTTTGGAGCCTGCTGCATAGAACCCGTCTCCGTCGCCTTCCACAGCAGCATCGTATTTTGCCTGGGCACTATCGATCGATGCATTCAGGAGCGACTTATCTACGGATACATAGCTGACTTGTACTACTTGGGAGGCTTCGCCGACCTGCAGTTCGTGCCCCTGTCCGTTGGCAATCACAACATGGTAAACTGAAATGGTCGTATTAGTTGACTGAACTACAGATTTGGCGGCAAATTTGAGTACGAGCACATCGCCTTGGGCAGGCACATTGGCACCAACGCCAGCAGCCACAATCCGGACTTGCCCCGGTGCTGTCTCCTTTTGATCGATAACTTGGAATCCGTCCTTCAGCGAAGCAACCGATTCGAACTTCAAAATCGCCGGATCATAGTGAAGCGTCGCATCTTGCGCATACACCGTTTGGTATCCGCTTTGCCAAATATTGCTCAATCCCAGCTTAACATCGAAAGTTTGGCCAGAGCTAACCTGCTTTAACCCTGTCAATGTAGACTGCGGCACGGATGACACTGCATTTACAGTAACGTTGATGTCGGTTGTCAATGCCGCGTTGTTCGGATTGGCTACGCCAGGAGGCAAGCTGACCGTTCCATTTACTGTGAACGTTTGCTCTGCCTTGATTTCAGGATTGTAGCTTGTTCCATCTACATTCCAGAGAACATTGGCATTTCCTTTTCCAATATCGGTAACGAGTTCTACGGTTTCAGGCAGCCCAAGGGCGCTAGCTGTCCTCTCCGTTCCATTCGCCACCCCGGTGACTTTAGCCGGCGCTGTGACATTTACCAGCTTAGGAGGCACATACTCAATATAATCGATATCAGGAGCATAAGCGGTGTCGTTGCTGAATTTTATCGTGTTCTCCCCGGCGTTCAGCCGCAATGTCACGGCTTTTGTTTGGCCAGTTGTCCAATTGCCTGCGGCTGCAAAATTAATTGTTTCCGCTGCCCCGCCGTTGACAGATATCTTCACTGACCGAACTTCGCCGGAGTAATATCTAATATTTACCGTATAATCGCCTGCAATAGGTGCAATCACATTATTAAATGTAAGCGTGTTTGCAGCACCATTCCCGATCCATCCTACTTTTTTGCCGCTGGAAGCGGTTGATTCGCTACTGATACGAACGGCTCCGCCCAAAGTGTTGGCAGAGGACTCCGCCTCGTACTTTGTCACGAAAATTGGCGTTGGCGGAATTGGGGTCCCCTTAACTTTCAGAAGAACAATTCCGTGCGCAGGGACATTTACCTGATAGGAATTTGCAATCGTACCTTTGTCCTGATGCGCCCACAAATCCCGAACCGTCACGTTGGTATCAAGACCAATATTGTCCCAATTTACTGACATATTCACTGCAGTATCTCCGCGGTTCAGCAAGCCGACTGCTTTTTCTCCACTGTTTGCAGAACCGAGCGACTTGACCCACACTTCCTGATCGCCATTATCGATCATGCGGGTTCCTTGAATACCAGCCGGATCCTGATTAATAGCGATGACCTCCGAATTCGTCAAAATATCCTTCGTTTGCTGTGACATCGTGCGCAAATCATTACCTGCGATAAGCGGAGAAGCCATGATCGACCACATGCTGAAATGCGTTTTATCCTCTTCATAACTCATGCCATTGCCTACTTGCAGCATATCCATATGGTTAAAATGACCAGGACCCGCGTACTGCGCCAGATCCGCATTGAGATCAACAATATCCATGATTGAACTGAATTTCGGAGCAATGTCTCCCGATACCCGCCATTGATTGCCTACATCCGTCACCCATGCACCTGGAAATTTCCAATTGCATACTTCGTACATAACCGGAATTCCCGTTGCCAAAATATGATCTCGTATTTTTGTATATTCCGTTTGAGGGTTCAGTCCCATTTTGTCTGCGCCGCACCAGTCGACTTTGATAAAATCGTATCCCCAAGTTTTGATAAACATATCAAAATCTTGTTGGCGATGATCGTAGCTTCCATCGCCTGGCTGCGATAAGTCATCGGCTTTATCCCAATAATACCCGCATGTATTTCTGCCTGCATCGGTATAAATCCCTGCTTTCAAGCCTTTCGAATGGATATAGTCCGCAATCGCTTTCATACCGTTCGGAAATCTAGAATTCGGTTGCACAAAGCCATTCGCGTCCCGGCCCCCAAAAAATCCATCGTCAATATTAATATTCGTGTAGCCTGCCGCTTTCATGCCGCTGTTGACCAGCTCATCTGTTTCCTCCTTAATGATTTGCTCATTAATTTTTACACGGAATGCATTCCAACTAGACCATGCCATCATTGGCGTGCGGCCCAAACCATTCTCGAGCGCATGAGCCGGTTGTGGCGGCACAATATTGCTCATAAACAATAAACAAGTAATCAGTAGAAAGACTGCTATCGTTTTGTGCAATTTTCCCGTTTGTAAGGCTAACATTTCTGAATCTCCCTTCTGTTACAGCTTCATACATGCCCGATTTACCCAACAATTTTGCTGGCAATGAAAACAAGGTCCTCCAAACCGATTTTGCCATCGTTCGTTACGTCGGCTTGCTTCACAAGCTCCCAATCCGGACTGCCCGAATCTTTGCCATAATTCGCCGCCACGAGGGCGAGATCGCCAATGCTCACTTTGCCGTCATGATTCACATCGCCAGGGATGCCTGGATTAATGATCGGCGTCACATTGATCTTCATCGAGGAAGCAATCGCATCGGATTCCGCTCCCTGTCCATCAGCCAGTATCGCTTTGGCTACTGAGATCGTGCCTTCCGTCGCCTGTGACACTGCTTTCGCTCGGAAAGTCAGCTCCAACAGCTGCAAATTGCCGGTAATCGCATGCGAAGCGCCTTCGCTTGCCACGAGCATGCGGATTTTGCCAAGCGTATCCTTCCCCGCACCCAAGAGGCTGATCCCTGACGGCAAGGACTTCGCAGACACGAATTCCATTACATTGGCGTCATAATCAAGCGTAATATCCTCCGCATACACAGCATGCGTAACGTTGTTCAGCCCGATTTGTACGTTGAACTCCTGGCCTCCAACGACGGAGCTTCCCGCCGTTAAAGTTGTTGCCGGGAAGAAGCCTCCCTCACGCTGAACCGGGATGATTTCATAGATTTGAGGCTTGATGTCGCCGTTCCACTGAATTCTCACTTCCAAGACATGCTCATAATTAGCCGTATTTATCGCGTTGTACGATTGAGATAGCGTAACCGCCTGATGCCAGCCGTTTCCACCCCTTACCGATACTTCGGCATTAGAAATGCTCGTTGGATTTTGCAAAATAATCACTTGGCTTACCTCGGTAAACTTGGACAACTTGTAGTTCAAATAACCAGGCTTCGCATCGCCTTTTGGCGTGTAGAACGTAGATAATTTATGATCCGTTGTGTAAAAGGCTTCTTTACCCGTTTCCCCCTGTGGGTTTACTTGAAACGCCGGAAGCTCGGTTCCGGGCTTATCCAGACCTTCATTGACGATGATTTCATTAAGCGCGAGCCAGGCATTGTAGTTCTCAGTCGATATCAATCGAATGTATCTAGCCGGTTTATTATTAACCTGCACGCGCTTAAATCGATATGGTGCCGCAAAATCAGGGAAATTCAGACTCCGATCACCCGGATTGTTGAACGAGTGAATCGTTTCCCACTTCGTCCCATCTACAGATAGCTGAAGATCGCCTTTTCGGAAATAATCGCTTTCTCCGTCATTAATCGCCACTGCCGCATTTTGAACATTGACGATACCTCCCATATCAACCTGCACGTATTTGCCGATGGCCTGCTTGCTGCCAAACCATACTTTTGCATCCAACTTGCCGTCATATATACCAGCAATCGTACCTTGATAAATACTGTCAAAGTTATGTGTGATGACTGGATCAGTGAATTTTTGAAATTTAATCGCCAATCTGGTCAAATTGAAGATGAGTTCTTTGTCTGTATGATTCATTAATCTGACATAGGCAGCGTTTGGATATGGACCACCGACCGTGACCGGCTTCCATTCAACGCCATTTTCTGAAACCTCCAGCACTGCTTCCGAATTGGTGCTTTCGAGTACAAGATCCGCTATTTGTTCTATCGCTGTTAGTTTCATTCCAACATATTGAGCGGGCTTCAGCGTGACATTGTTTACATTCGACAGCTCTGCGGACACAGCTGAAATTGTGATCGCTGTTCGCATAAGCTCAGGTACGTTTGAATAGATGCCTGCTTTGCCGTCGTTTGCATTGACCGTAAATTCTCGAATGGCCGTCCATAAATCAGGCTTGCCCCCGGGAATACCGGCATGCGTCAATCGGTATCTGACGTATCTTGCTTTCAAATCAAGCTCGCTAACCGCAATATGAAAGCCGGATCGTTCGGCTCCGATCGCCGTCCAATTTTGTCCGTCTACGGAATACTCCAAAATCCCTTTCTGGAAAATATCAAAATCAGTATCTGTTCGACCTTGTAAAATATCAATATCATGCACCGGAATCGATTTGCCGAAATCAATGCCATACCAATCGCCGTTCTTTTGTACGGTCTGAATATAGACGTTCGTGTTTTTATTTCCATCGATCATGAAATTCAGACCTGTAACTGCCCCATAAGAGCTCATAGCCAGTGGGATGACAAATTCCGGATCAATGGTTGTGTAAATCTGCGTTTCCAGCTTTTGAATCAACGAGTTGGCGAAAGGTACTAATCGCTTTGTACCTGCTTCTACCGTTACTTCTGTTGCGTTCACTTTGGGAGATTTGAATGTCTTGGATTCAGACATAGCACTCGACGATTTAGCAAGCTCTTCCCAAGCGGTTTTCAAGTCTTTATTTTGCAACGCCATAGCCGAACTTGCCGCATATTTACCGGATGCTACGACATTATACAAACAATTTAGCCATGGATTGATTTCATCCAGCATGCTGGCATTTTGACTTTTTACACGAAAATCCTTAATTGCACCCAATATCCGATCGAATTCAACGATTAATTGTTTCCCTGTTTCCGCCGCTGCTTCGCCTCTGGCATATTGGTTCAAAAACAGCTCGAGCTGTGCCTTTATGTCTTCCGATTCTTCAAAGATCACACCACGGCCGTTTGGCGACGGATCACTCAAATGGCGAGCAATGATCCCGTACTCATTAGCAGCCTCTGGCGCAACGTACTTGAATGAGTTCAACCAGCTTTGATCCGCGTTGAAGCGATTGTTGTTCCATGAATAATCGGCTACTGCGAATAGAGCCGTTTTGGATAACTCCGCCTGTTCCAACGGGTTAGAAACAAGTCCGGAAATATTATGCGTTCCAGGCGTCAATAGCTCACCTTTACCCAGCAAAAGTCTTGAACCCGCGTATCCGTTCACTGGCCAATTCAACCAGATATAAGGATCTCTACCGATCTCATTTTTCACCCATTGCATATCCGTCGTGTTAACGGAGCCAATCACATCTCTTCCTGTCCACATGATTTCAACATTCGCAGGAACATTTTTTAAGGCTTGCAGATAAGGCTTGCCGCTTTCACCCGTCCATGCCTGATTGTAGAATGGCGGACAATAGATCAATGATTTGACATCACCTTTGGCGGCCACCCATTTTGCAACATCTGTGACCAGCTTCACGTGTTTATCTTTATCCGTCAGAGATTGCGTTGTGGAAATATCATCCATGAATAAGCCAAATTGACGAACGCCTACACTGTACAGCTGATCTAGCTTAGCTAACAAAGTAGCCAGCTCAGCGTCATACGTATTCCAGTTGATCATGCTGAAGCCGGGGTGAATCGCCCAAATAAATTGCGTTTTGGATTCATGTCCGACGTCGACCAGCTCTTTGACTTTCGCCAATTCAGCTGCAGGATATAGCGTTCTCCAAGCAGTGTTATGATACGGATCGTCCTTTGGCGCGAAGATGTAGGAATTCATTTTCAATTTCCCGCCAAAACGCATTAAGCTTTTGCGATCCTCGTGCGACCATGGGATTCCGTAAAATCCTTCGATAAAGCCCCTCCATTTGGCGTCGGAATAGTCTTCGTATTTCACGGAATTCACGTCTTTCCCATGAATCTGATCGAAAACCATTTTTAATGAAGCTAATGCATAATAAGCCGAATCCGTCGAAGCTCCTAGGATAGCAATGCTCCCTTTCGCTTCAAGCTGTTTGTCAATCTCTAGCACATAAGCGTCATTCTTGGAGAAAATCGCTGGATCATACGGAATGTGAGCATTAAAGTAAGTGTCAACAATTCCATTTGAGCTTCTAGTACCTAAAATTATGTTGGTTTTATCCGATACGACTGCCGCGGATTTAGTCACTCTAAGCGATTTGGAAGCCAGAATTTGATTCAAGAAATTTTCCGTAGATTCATCCACGGTAGGTTCAATAACGACGTTCACTTCATCCGTAATTGTAAAATTCGTCCCTGCATAGGTCGCCTTTTGCGGTAATGGGTAAATCTCGTAATTGCTGCTTACCGCTGCAGCTTCAATCGCAGCACCCCTTGCCGCTGCAACAGCATTGGGTGAGCCAGAAAAGCTGCTCACTAACATCAATGCTGCTGTTAAAAGGACGATTGTCTTTTTAGGCATTTCATTATGACCTCCTACTCATTTCACCTCATGACACAATAAGCAGCGAAAGATACGCAATGTATCTCTCGCTGTATTGCCAATCCCATTTACTCAACAATTTTGCTGGCAATGAAAACAAGGTCTTCCAGACCGATTTTGCCATCGTTCGTTACGTCGGCTTGCTTCACCAGCTCCCAATCCGGGCTGCCCGAATCTTTGCCATAATTCGCCGCAACGAGGGCGAGATCGCCTATGCTCACTTTGCCGTCATGATTCACATCGCCAGGGATGCCTGGGTTAACGACCGGCGTCACGCTGATCTTCATGGAAGAAGCAGCCGCACCCAATTCCGTTCCCTGTCCATCAGCCAGTATCGCCTTGGCTACCGAGATCGTGCCTTCCGTCGCCTGTGACACTGCTTTCGCTCGGAATGTCAGCTCCAACAGCTGCAAATTGCCGGTAATCGCATGCGAAGTGCCTTGGCTGGCCACAAGCATGCGGATTTTGCCGAGCGTATCCTTCCCCGCCAACAAAAGGCTGATCCCTGACGGCAAGGACTTCGCAGACACGAATTCCATTACATTGGCGTCATAATCAAGCGTAATATCCTCCGCATACACAGCATGCGTAACGTTGTTCAGTCCGATTTGTACGTTGAACTCCTGGCCGCCAACGACGGAGCTTCCTGCCGTTAAAGTTGTTGCCGGGAAGAAGCCTCCCTCACGCTGAACCGGGATGATTTCATAGATTTGAGGCTTAACGTCGCCGTTCCACTGAATTCTCACTTCCAAGACATGCTCATAATTAGCCGTATTTATCGCGTTGTACGATTGGGATAGCGTACCCGCCTGATGCCAGCCGTTTCCATCCCTTACCGATACTTCAGCATTAGAAATACTCGTTGGATTTTGAAGAATAATCACTTGGCTTACCTCAGTAAACTTGGACAACTTGTAGTTTAAATAGCCAGGCTTCGCATCACCTTTTGGCGTGTAGAACGTAGATAATTTATGATCCGTTGTGTAAAAGGCTTCTTTCCCAGTGTCCCCCTGCGGGTTTACTTGAAACGCCGGAAGCTCGGTTCCGGGCTTATCCAGACCTTCATTGACGATGATTTCATTAAGCGCGAGCCAAGCTTCGTTATTGGCCGTTGAAATCAACCGGATATATCTGGCCGGCTTATTAGCGACTTGAACGCGCTTATATCGGTATGGAACCTCATGATCAGGGAAGTTCAGACTGCGATCTCCCGGATTATTGAAACTGTGGATCGTTTCCCACGTCGTCCCGTCTACAGATAGCTGAAGATCGCCTTTTCGGAAATAATCACCTTCACCGTCGCCAATCACCACAGCAGCATTCTGCACATTGACGACACCGCCCAGGTCAACCTGTACGAATTTACCTGTAGATTGTTTGCCGCCAAACCATACTTTTGCATCCAGATTGCCGTCATATATACCAGCAATCGTACCTTGATAAACACTCTCATAGTTATGGGTAACGACTGGAGCGCTAAATTTTTGCAGTTTAACCTGCAAATTCGTCAAATTTAATGTGAGTACTTTATCTGTTTTATTGATTAATCGGAAATATGCTGCATTCGGATATGGACCACCGACCGAGACCGGCTTCCATTCAACGCCATTTTCTGAAACCTCCAGTACCGCCTCAGCATTCGTGCTTTGCAATGCAATGTCTGCAATCTTTTCAATCGACAATAACTGAATCCCGACATACTGCGAAGGCTTCAAGCTCACATTGTTAAGATTGGAAATTTGCGCCATTACATCCGTGCTGTTTACACTCGTTTGCGCAAGCTCGCTCACATTCGAGTAGAGCTTTACTTTTCCATTTTTTGCATTGACCGTAAATTCTCGAACCGCCGTCCATAAATCAGGCTTGCCCCCGGGAATACCGGCATGCGTCAAGCGGTATCTGACGTATCTTGCTTTCAAATCAAGTTCGCTAACCGCAATATGAAAGCCGGATCGTTCGGCTCCGATCGGCGTCCAATTTTGCCCGTCTATGGAATACTCCAATATCCCTTTCTGGAAAATATCAAAATCAGTATCTGTTCGACCTTGTAAAATATCAACATCATTAACCTGGATCGGTTTCCCAAAATCAATGCCATACCAGTCGCCATTGACTTGAATCGTCTGGACGTACACATAAGTTGATTTATTGCCGTCGATCATTTGATCTAAGCCTGAGACCGCCCCGTAGGAACTCATTGCTGTAGGGATGGTAAAATCAGGATCGAGGGATGAATAGATGCGTGCATCCAGCTTTTGAAGCAATTCATTAGCAAATGGAACTAATCGCTTCGAACCTGCTTCCACCGTTACGTCCGGATAATTTAATTTCTTAATTTTGTAATTTTTGGACTCAGACATCGCATTCGCCGCTTTGGCCAACTCTTCCCACGCTAAACGCATATCGCCGCTTTGCAGCGCCATCGCTGACTTTGTTGCGGACTTAGCAGATTCCACAACACCCTTCAAGCAATTGAGCCAGGGATCAATTTCTGTCAGCATTTTTGCATTTCCGCTTTTTGCTCTGAATGAAGTGATCGCATTCAATACTCGATCGAACTCTGCAATTAATTGATTTCCGGCTTCCGTCGTTGCTTCCCCTTTGTTAAATTTACTCAAAAATAGTTCAAGCTGTGCCTTGATATTTTCGGACTCCCCTACTTGAAGCCCATGTCCGCTTGGTGACGGGTCACTCATATGATAAGCGATCGTATTGAGCTCAGCTGCAGCCTCTGGCGCAACATACTTAAATGAATCCAACCAACTCTTACTATCATTAAAGTCGTCGCTGTTCCATGTAAAATCGGCTACGGCAAACAAGGCAATTTTAGATAACTCCGCACTCCCCATGGGATTAGAAACGACACCGGAAATATTATGCGTTCCAGCCTTCAGTACTTCACCTTTGCCCAACAGAAGTCTGGCATCCTTGTAATCGTTAACCGGCCAATTTAACCATACGTACGGGTCTCTGCCTGTAGCATTTTTCGGCCACTGCATATCGGTCGTGTTTACGGTTCCGACAACGCCGCTTCCTGTCCACATGATTTCGACATTTGCCGGAACATTTTTTAAGGCTTGCAGATAAGGCTTGCCGCTTTCTCCCGTCCAGGCCTGATTGTAATATGGCGGGCAAAAAATCAATGATTTAACGTCCCCTTTAGCTGCTGCCCAGTTCGCGACATCGGTGACCAGCTTCACGTGTTTATCTTTATCCGTCAAAGATTGCGCTGTGGAGATATCATCCAGAAATAAACCGAATTGACGAACGCCTATGCTATACAGCTGATCCAACTTGGCTAACAAGGTTGCCAGCTCAGCGTCATAAGTATTCCAATTAATCATGCTAAAGCCGGGATGAATCGCCCATACGAATTGGGTTTTGGATTCTCGTCCGACATCGACGAGTTCTTTGACTTTCGCCAGTTCATCTGCCGGGTACAGCGTTCTCCAAGCCGAATTATGGTACTGGTCATTTTTAGGCGCAAAAATATAAGAATTCATTTTGAATTGCCCACCAAAACGCATTAGGCTTTTGCGGTCTTCATGCGACCAGGGGAATCCGTAAAAGCCCTCAATGAAGCCTCTCCATTTGGCATCGGAATAGTCTTCGTATTTGACTGATTTCAGATCTTTGCCCGGAATTTGATCGAAAATCAATTTCAATGTCGCAAGCCCGTAATATACCGCATCCGTATTAGCTCCCAGTATCGCGATGCTGCCTTTCGTCTCCAGTTGTTTGTCAATGTCTAACACATAGGCGTCATTTTTGGTGAAAATCGTTGCATCGTTGGGAATATGAGCACCGAAGTAGGTGTCTACATATCCGCCGGAGCTCCTTGTCCCTATGAGAACGTTGGTTTTATCGGATACGACAGCCGCAGATTTCGTCGCCTTCAAAGATTTGGAGGCTAGTACTTGATTCAAAAAATTTTGCGTGGCTGCATCCACGGTAGGTTCAATAACGACGTTGACTTCATCCGTGATTGTAAAATTCGTCCCTGCATAGGTCGCCTTCTGCGGCAATGGGTAAATCTCGTAAGTACCGCTTTCGGCAGATGCTTCCAAGACGGTTCCACTCGGAACTGCCTCGGCGCTAACCATGCCTGACACAAGACTGGATAACATAAAGATTGCTAGAAAAATGCTAATCAGCTTTCTCGACATCTCGTTATTCCTCCTGTTACTCCATAAGTTTCCTAGCTAGCCATGCAAGATCTTCGATGTCGATTACTCCGTCAGCGACAACGTCCGCTGCTTTAATCGTCTGCCAATCCGGACTGTTGGAATCTTTCCCGTAATGCGCAGCGATCATAGCGAGATCGCCGATGCTTACTTTACCGTCACCGTTGATGTCTCCCGGTACGCCAGGGACGACTCCTGTGAAACGTATGTCTAAGGATGAGGAAGCAGCTTGCGTTTCGGTTCCCTTTTCGTCTGCCAGCGTGGCATTGATGACAGCAATAGATCCTGCTGCATCTTGGATAAGCGGTTTCGCTCTAAATGTCAGCTCAGCTACTTGGGCAGTTCCTGTAACCGCATGACCGGGACCTTCGCTTGCTATAATCAGACGAATCTTGCCTACCGGCTCCTTCACGATTCGAACGATTTGCATCTGATCCACGAGCGGTCTTGCCGATACGAATTCCATGACATTCGCATCATAATTCAGCGTGATGTCCTGTGCGTACACATACTGCGTCACGCTGCTCAGCCCGAATCGAACGGCAAAATCAGTTCCTGCCGGAACGGCTGCAGCACCGGCTAATGTGGTTGACTGCTGTACCTGCTGGGCAACATTATAGGTAATCGTGTATACGAGGGTCATCTTGCCGTCCTCGGATTTCGCAATCACCTTAGCCGTGCCCGGAGCCGTAACCGCCGGTACTACTGTAACGCTCGTATTGCCTTCCCCAATGCCGGTGATTTGCGGAATGCTGGCTGCGCTAGCTACATTCACACTGTACGCATAGCTGTCCCCTGTTTGAACAAAGTCGCGAAGGATGCTTTTTCCGTCAAGCATGATGTCTTTGACCTTCGCTTCGCTGTTTGCCTTCGGCTGCTTGTCGAATATTTTCAGCTCCGTAATCGCTAAGCTCTTACCTGGCTTCGCGACCATATTCAGTCTTAACGAATTCGTCTTCACGCTGTCGAACGTATAGAAGTTGGCCTGCCTTAAAGCTGGTGCTGCCGGAACACTCTTTAAGCCTGTTACATCCACCCACGTATCGCCAGACTTATACTGGATCTTGAAGGAAGCAGGGAACGATGTGCCGCTGTCCTCAAACCAATGCACTTCCATATTGTCTACATCGTATTCCTGCGGCGCATAATCTCCGAACGTGATGGACACCCAATCGCCCTGACGCGGTGTGCTCTGCCAATTCGTCCAACGATTTTGCGGCGTTGCCTCGTAAGAAATAACATCATCATTGATCGACTCGATGAAATCATTGGAAGTCGGGCCTCTATTCGTGAACGAGGCTTCAGCCTTCGGATAATCGTAGCCGTTTTTGGATCTGCTTATATTTAGCTCGGAGCCTATTTCATCGGTTACTCGGATATGCGCTTTTGCTTTGAAGCCCGTACCAGCAATCGTACCTTCGATGTCAAATTCCCCAACACTTGCTGTACTTCCGGCTGGAATGTCCCCCCAAGCGGCAGCTTTCTGCTCCTCAGTTCCGTCACTGTAAAATACCTTCACTGTCTTCGGCAAACTGGGCATCCGGTTCTTCAATACGACCAGCGTAATATTTTCTGCTGCTAGAGCGCCTTTAACAATCACTTTCGCCATCGCTTTGAGCGTTGTTCCCTGTACAGTACCTAAGACAGTAAACTCGCCTAATTTATTGTATAGGGCAGGATCGATCGCATCCCATGTGACATTCACATCAGCTGGAATACCTTCATTAAAATTAGCTGTTACCGTTAGAGGCAGAACAGGAGCGTAGCCCTTGTCTACAACGATATTCACAGGATTTAAGCTGATCATTTGCTTCTCGGTTGACATATGAATCGTATATATCGCGTCTGCCAAGCCATTTTCCGATGTGACATAAATTTTGGCTGTGCCTGGCAATTGGTAGGCCGGCAAGATCATAACGGATGCATGGTCCACTGCCGTTGCCGTCAACTCAGGCACCTTGCTGCCATACGGCAAGCTGAGCTCATAGCTTTGTTGATCCGGGCTGAAAGTGCTCAATAATTGGCCATTCACCGCAATCCCGCTAAGTTTAGCGGTTGAACCCATGACCAGCTTATCCGCATTGACCTCGACCTCTGTCAAGGCAATAAACTTGTTCGTTTGCGATGCAATCATGTGAAATTTCAGCTTATTTGTCCTTACTGCGTCAAAGGTGATCGTGTTTTGCCCAACGACATACGGTGTCGGACTCACTTGATGGTCTACATTCACCCATGCTGAGCCGTTCCAATACTGCACCACCACGCTTTGCGGCACTACCGTATCTCTATCCGTAAACACGAACAGATTGAGATTATTAATGGCGTACGACTCGCCAAAACCTACCGTTATGGAGTCGCCATCATTACGTGGGGTGCGTGTCCAATTCGTCCATCGGTTGACAGGCGTATCGTTATAGCTTTTAATTCCGTCATTAATATGGCTTAATTTATCATCCGGATTCGTAAAAGATGCCTCCAGCAGCGGATAAGAAGAACCCGCCTGAGATCGCATAATGTTAACGGAATTGCTCTCGCCAGTGACCCTGATCGATGCTTCAGCCTGTAGATCAAGTCCAGCTATGCTGCCCTTTATGACAAAGGTTCCCTCCTTAGCGATAAGATCTGCCGGTATAGCGTTCCAGATAACCGCCTTTTCCTTCGTCGTTTCATCGCTGTAAAGTACCGTAACCTTCGATGGCAAAGCCGGACTAACGCCGACTTTGGTTGCAGTTGAATACGGCTTAACCGCTGCAGCGCCTTTCACTGTTACCTTGGCTTTTGCCTTTTCGGTTATCCCCTCTACCGTACCCTCGACATCAAATGAGCCGACTTTCGCATACAAGGCAGGATTCACTTGCGCCCAAGTCACAGGCTTCGTGGCAACGGACGAATCGCTGTACAATACATTCACAGCAGCAGGCAGTACGGGCGCCTCGTTAACCTCAACGCTTACATGGATGAGTTCGAACCCGGCCACCGTTTTCGTATCGCGGTCAGCGGCCGGTACGGTAATGACCCTAACGGAACTGCCGGTTAGTCCTGCAGCCGTTGCGTTCAGAACGATCTCGCCCGCTTGCTTATCGGACTGCAGGATCGCCAACGCTTTGCCGCTAAACGCCTTCCGTTTGTTATCCTTGTAGCGCTCAACGCTTGCCGCATTTCCGTTGTCAACACCCGCCAGGTTACCGCTGCCCGAGAGGCTGAATTGAATCAGATTGTCGGCTGTAGGCACAATTCTACCGGCGCTGTCTACGATATCAGCTGTTATAAAAGATAAATCCGTGCCATCTGCTGTAATCACCTGCTTGTCGGCGGTCAATCTGACCGCTGCAGGCTCACCTGCGGTTGTCACCTGATCTCTGCCGATAATTGTTCCACTCGCATCCTTGGCCACTGCTTCTAAGGTGCCCGCTTCATAAGGAACCGACCACTCCAGATAGGTCTTTCCAGCCGAAGTTTCCTTATATGCAGCCCCCCAAGAAGTTGTCTTGGATTCATAGCTGCGCTCGCCTAATGATCTGCCGTTTAACAGCAGTTCTACCTTCTGAGCGTTCGTATATGCCAATACCCGGACAGTATCTCCCGTTTTCCAGTTCCAATGAGGCAGCAAGTGTACCATCGGTTTATCGCTCCATTGGCTCTGATAATAATAGAAAATATCTTTCGGGAATCCGGCCGTATCGACTGCACCGAAGTAAGAACTTTTTGCCGGAAAGGAATTATAATAAGGAGTTGGCTCGCCAATATAGTCAAAACCAGTCCATATAAATTGTCCCGCGACATGTTTCAAATCACGGTCTCTCTTCCACGCATCCTCGGCCGTTCTGCCCCAGCCTACATAATCATTATCATACGAGGATTGCTGCATATCCGCATACGTCGTGCTCTGATTAGATTGATTCGGGTGCGTATACACCCCGCGCGAACGCGTTGCCGATGAGGTTTCGGCGCCATAAATGATCCAGTTTGGATTTTGCTGGTGGTAACCGGCATAATTATTTTCGGAATAGTTAAGACCTACAATATCTACGGCATCGAATATCGCTTTAATATTCGCGTTTAGAGCCGTTACATTGACCTTATCGCCTCTTGTTTTATCCTCGCCAATGGTGGTTGGCCGCGTTGTGTCGATCTCTTTCACCCATTTAACCAGATTACGGGCCGTTGTAACTCCGCTGGCACTAGTTGTATCATAAATTTCGTTGCCCAGAGACCACATGATGATGGAAGGCTCATTTTTGTGGTTATCAACCATCTCCTTCACGTCATGCTCCCCCCAAGTGGAAAAGAACCTGCCGTAATCATACGTTTTCTTCGATTGATTCCACGCGTCAAAAGCTTCCTCCACAACCAATAGACCTAAGTTGTTACAAGCTTCTATAAGCTCCGGGGAGGCTGGATTGTGCGTAACCCTTATGGCGTTTACACCCATATCCTTCATAATTTGCATCTGGCGCTCTACGGCGCGATAGTTCGTAGCTGCACCCAACGCACCCAAATCATGATGCATTGATACCCCATGCAGTTTCATATACTGCCCATTTAACGAGAAGCCGTCATTCGGATCAAATGTAAAATACCGAAGCCCGAAGCGTGTTTCATACGTATCCACGACTTGGCCGCCAACCGTTACTTCTGTAACAAGCTTATACCTGTAAGCATTATCGACACTCCACAGCTTAGGATTCATGATCTCAGTATGATCAGCAAAATTAGCAACCACGCCGGCTTGAACGGTTTGCTCCGGCGATTCGACAGACGCTACAGCTGTCCCGGCGCTGTCCACAATCGTTGATTTAACCTTTATTTGCGCTGCTGAGCTTGACTCATTTTTCACCTTTGTGCCAAGGTTGACACCGGCTTTGTTAGCTTTGTAATCGTTTTCCAAATCAGGTGTCGTTACGAAAGTGCCGTATCTCTCCACGTGGATGGGATTCGTTACAGAGAGGTATACGTTTCTGTATATCCCACTGCCCGAATACCAACGACTGCTAGGCTGAATGTTGTTCACTTTCACCACGAGCACGTTTTCCCTGCCGTCCGTATAGACCTTTCCGGTCACGTCATACGTAAAGGCATTATAGCCGTATGGATAGGTGCCCAGCAGCTGCCCGTTCAGATATGCCGTACTGTTCATGTATACACCGTCAAAGTCGACAGAAAGTCGTTTGTTTTCCATCGTGGAGGGCAATGTAAACGTTTTGCGATACCATCCAGTACCGCCATCCAAAAAGCCCCCCTCATGCGTAGCAGGAGACTGTGCATTGAAATCCAGCTCCACACTCCAGTCGTGAGGCAAGCTCAGCTGCCTCCAGGCTGAATCGTCATAGCCGGGCAGCTGCGCCCCGGTAAGGCCCCCGCTCGTTTCTCTTTGGAAACGCCAATTTTCATTGAAATTGAGTCTCCTTTCTCCGTTGTAACTAACGGCTTTGCCCGTTGCCGCAAGACTTGCATCTGAAGTTACCGCCTGCTGCGCCTGCGCCATGGGTGGGGGAAGTACATTACTGGAAAGCAAAACGCCAATCAAACAAAATGCTGCAATCATTCGCCTCTTCACTTGACATCCTCCTTCATTTTCTCCTTTTAAAAAGACTAGATGCACAATGTCATGAACCACATCATGCCTCTAGCCTTGTCGCTGCTCTCGCTTGCTTAGTTACAAAATGTATCATACCCTATACACGGAACCCTGCATTAAGAATAAACATAATGAAAGCGTTTAAGAATGATCATTTTAGAAGTAAATTGATATTATTTATACTATTTTCTCGAAATTTTCCTCTATAGGCCCTAGGACTGTATCCTGTCGCCTTCTTAAACACACGGCTGAAATGTTCAGGATTCAAATAACCAACCTGTTCGCATATCTCACTAATCTTCATGTTCATTCGCAATAAGCGCTTCGACTCCTCCATGCGATGGTTTGTTACATATTGAACGAACGTACACCCAACTTCTTTGGCGAATTGCTTGCTTAAATAGCTTTCGCTGACACCGACCATGTCACAAATGAATGACAAGTTTATGTTTTCGCGATAATGGGAATCCACCAAATGTTTTGCCTTCAAAACGGGGAGACTATTGGGCTCATCTCGCATATTGCGGCTTTCGTGAGTGGCGCTGTAGATACTGTGGCATATTTGCCTAAGCCAAATGAGCGTATCCTCCAATGTCTGAGAATTTTCGATTGCCTCAAAAGGATAGCTAGTCTTGCCATCCAATTCATCCCAACGCAGCCCTTTTTGATATAAAAACGCTCCGATTCCCCAAATGAAATCAGCCAGCACCTCTTTAGTTACAAGGGGATCCGTTCCTTTGTTTCTCACGATGGTCTTCATGATTTGTTCCAGCTTGTGTTCCCAGGCCAACTTGTCTTCCAGTGAAAAAAAGCGGATAAAGTCAACAATCATCCTCTTGATCTCTTCTTTCTTTGCCGTATGCTTGCTGCTATCCTGTTCGACATGCGCATGTTCGGGATAAAATATGCGGCCGAATCCTTCAAAATAAATCTTCGCCGCCAACTGCTTGGCTTGATCGTACAATCGGCGCCAGTCTTTCCTGCTGTTAGCCGTGTCGCTAACTCCAATGGATACTTTCATATTCATATATTGTTCAATACGGGTTTTCATGAGCTGAAAGGCGAACTGGATTTTATGGCGGCTTGCCGACCAGCTCCTTTCTTCGGGAAGCGTTAAAAACAACACGTAATTATCAGCATCCTGTCTGTCATACAGAAACGGAATCGACATGGAATGAAGGACAGTCTGAATCGTTTGGGCAACGAAACTCCCCTTCTTGGCATCGCTCATCCATGGCTCCGGTTGCCTCTTTATACACAGCACTGCGGCTACCTGATTAACTTCTCCGATACTTTCACAGATTTGGGCTGTTAGTTGATCGTACTCAAACTTCTCAACCTCAGGGTTAATAGGAATAAGCTTGCTAATGTATTGTTCTGTATTCGTCCTGCCCCATTCATTCGTTTCTACGCGACTAATCCTTTGCGTCGTTTTAAGTTGATTAAGCGTTTGGATCGCTTTCGTAACGACACGTATGAGATGCTCCTCGTCTAATTCCGTTTTCACGATATAATCGAGCGCTCCCAATAAGAAGGTATGTCTCACGATTTCATAATCGCTATATGCGCTTAAAATAATCCAGACTGGTGGCTTGCATATTTCACTGGCGTTGCATTCACGCAGGAGATCAATTCCGCTCATTTTTGGCATTTTGATGTCAGTAATCACCATATCAATGTCACCATGCCCTCGCAAAAATGAGATCGCTTCCGCCCCATCATTGGCTTCGCATACGATTTGAATATTGAAGTCATGCCAAGGAATCATTTGGTGCAAGGCAAGTCTGACCAGCGGCTCGTCATCCACAATCATCATCTTAAACACGGTATGCCGTCTCCTTTTGTCCAAGAATGCCGACCTCTTGCCTAACCGCCTCTAGCTTAAGTTACAGCTATCATGCGCATCATACACAATATCATCCATTTATCAAATCCCTCTCACTTTACATCTATAGCTCTATTTTGACATGTTAGCTTAAAATCCCAATGAAATTAGCGGATACCTTAAGTACAGTATCCGCCAGCTTCACCCGCTATTTCGTTTTTCGTTTATTTCACAGCATCCATCATGTGCTTATATTCCTTCGCGTGGTAAGGTCCGCCTTCTTTCATAACGGTCCACAATGGATCTGTGTCCTCTTTCATGGACAACATCATGTCATCGTGCCATTCATTAAGCAAATATACAGCTTTCATGTGGATATCGCTTCTTTCTTCAACGAGATTGTACTGTTCGTAAGGATCATTTTCCAAATCAAACAGCATGTCTTTGGGAAATCCATGATAACCGTCATGATAGGTTCGAATATACAGCCAATTCTCAAATCTGACGCTTCGCTGGCAGACATGTGCGCATTGGGATACAACCAAGTAAGGTCTGCCTGTATCTGTACCCTTCGTAATGCTTTCCGCATAGCTCAAACCGTCCCAAGACTCCGGCTTCGGCGCACCAAGCAAGCTTGCGAGTGTAGGGGCGAGATCCAGCTGATAATGGAGCCCCTCGTCTACACTTCCTTTAAGACCGCCAGGCCAGCGGATAATCATCGGAATTCGGCAGGTCCCCTGATCCGCTGTCCCGTGCTCGGAGTAAATACCTAATTCCCCCATATTCTCCCCATGATCCGCGCTAACAACAATCGCTGTATCCGCTAACACGCCGAGCTTGTCGAGCCTTTGAATCACTTGCCCGATATGCTCGTCCATATAACGAATGGCGCAATCGTAATTGTCGATGATCGTCCTTAAATCGTTATGCTGCTCAATCGTTTGGCTATGCCTTGGATGTCTGTAATAATGCGACTTGGCAAGCTTATTCATATCTTCAATGCTGTGCTGCCCCTTTTTGAGCTTGTGCTGCAGGAATACATCTTCCGTGATCCATGCCGGCATAGGTTCGTTAATAAATGGATTGCCTATGTGCTCCGGCGTTCTATAAGGCGTATGCGGATCCCAGAAATTAAGATGCAAGAACCAATCTTCTGATTTCGCATTATCTTCCAGCCATTTGAGTGCAACAGGCAATACTTGTTCTGCAGATTCGCCGCCCCTGCCTCCAACATTGAGAACTTCATTAAATCCCGCGTTAAAGGTCCATACGGAATGTCTTTCTGAGAAGGTGCTGATCGAAGCCGTCTTCATGCCCATTTTACGCAACACGCCGGGAAGGCTTTCCGTCGCCAGCCGGTCGCTGAAACCGCGCTCCATTCCTTCGCGCCTCATATCCGCAGCCGTTCCCCCATGTCCGACGACGCCGGTATGGATCCCGAATTTGCCCGACATTAATGCCGATCTGGAGGGCATGCATGGGGCGTCCGAGCAATAGTAGTTGGTAAACCGAATGCTCTCTTCGGCAATCTGGTCGATATTAGGCGAAGTCGCACGATGGTAACCATAGCAGCCCAAATGATCAGGACGCAAAGAATCTAAATCCAAATAAAGAATTCTCATAGGTCATGTAACCTGCCTTTGATGTATTTTGTTGTTTGTGCATCTTCTGTAGTTAGCCCTTAACGGCCCCGGCAATCCCATCTACAAAGTAGCGCTGCAGGAACAGGAAAATAACAATGATCGGAACGATAGCGATCGTGCCTCCGGCGGCAATCCCCGTCCAATCCACCACATTCTCACCCCGAAGTGCGTATAGGCCAACGGCAAGAGGCCGCAGATTGGGCGAACTGAGTGTTAAAATTAACGGAATCATAAAAGAGTTCCAAGACCAAATGAACTGCATGATCGTCACACTGCCAACGATTGGCTTCGATAACGGCAGCATAATGGTGAAAAAGGTGCGGAAAAATCCACAGCCGTCCATAATGGAGGCTTCCTCAAGCTCTTTAGGAATCTGGCCGAAGAAGGTAGCAAAGAGCAGGATAAAGATGATGTGCGCTCCTCCCGCTTCAGCAAGAATGACCCCAAGTAAATTGTTCATCAGCCCCAATTGTTTGATCAAATCATAGATCGGAATAATCGCAAATTCCATCGGGACAATCATACTGGCGACCAGAACCGCCAAAACCGGCTTCTTCCCTTTAAAAGCATATCGGCCTAGTACATATCCGCAGGTTGACGTTGCCAAAAGTACGATGAGAATGGTACTGACAGAAATAACGACACTATTCAAAAAATAGCGTTCAAAATTCGCTTCATTCCATGCTCTGACTAGATTCCCCATTTGGAAGCTGTTCGGGATCAACCGGAGGCCATTTGCGAAAAATTCGCTCTGTGTCTTGAAGGAAGCCGAGACCATCCATAGAAACGGATAAATCCAAATGAGGCAAAAGGCGGTCATGACGACGTGGAACAATGATAATCTTAGGATTTTCATGATTTTGCACGACCTTTGATTCGTTTACTCAGCACGGATTGAATCACCGCGAGAGCACTGATGGTTACGGCAAAGAAGAGACCTGCAGCCGATGCATACCCAAGTTGCGGAAGCCCCATTTCACTGGAAAAGGCATATCGGTAAATATAGGTGGACACAACGTCCGTTGCGAAGAAAGGCCCTCCATTGGTCATCGTTTTGATCAAATCGAACACTTTCAGGGAATTGACGACATTGAGCAGCAAAATGACGGCTCCTATCGGCAGAAGCAGAGGTACGGTTATATGAAAAAATAATTTACTCCCTCTTGCTCCATCCACTTCCGCAGCTTCATACAGATCCTTGGGTATCCCCTGCAGTCCGGCAAGCCAATAAATCATGTTAATCCCGAGATTTTTCCATACTGAAATGAGAATCACGGTAAACATGGACCATTTGGCATCTCCGAGCCAATTAATCGGCGTGTCGAGCCAGCCTATTTTCAATAACGCATCATTAACAGCTCCGTCGCTGCCCCATATGAAAACCATGATAATACCGACAATCGATGTGGTTGTAACAACCGGCAGAAAGATTAAGGTCCGGTAGATACCGGCCCCCTTTATTCTGGGACGATTCAGAACAACGGCAAGTATTAAAGGTATGAACAGATTAAGAGGCACGACGCCGAACATAAAGGTAAAGCTATTTTTAAAGGCATTCCAAAAGTAAGCGTCCTTCGCCACTTGAACGAAGTTATGAAGTCCGACATAGGTTGCATCGGAGGTTAGCCCCGACCAATCCAAGGTGGCATAGTACAAGCTGGCTGCTATCGGCCATCCTTGAAACAATACGAAAAGCAGTAACGTCGGAGCCAGGAATAACCAACACCACAATTCAATTTTCCATTTGGTTTTCACGATGCGTGAACTCCCCATTATTTGATCGATTTGTAATCTTGTTCTAAGTAATCTTTATCGGAGCTCCAATTGGAGAACGTGAAATCATTTTTGTCTACCTTAGCGCCTTCCGACTTCGCCTTCGCAATAGCCGTATCTAACGCTTTATTAACGAGATCGGAGTACTGCTTCAACGGAGCGGTCGGATCTTTAATCGCCCCGGCTACGACGCCTTGCAGGATATCACCAACACCAGGTTGAACATCCTTATAGTTCCCATACACACTTGTGAGCTCAGGGTTTCTAATCTGAGGATTCGGAATTAATCGGGAAGATTTCTGAACGATGTCATAGTATTGCTTAAATTGCGGAATTTCGGAGGCAGTTTCATTGACATCCTTTAAGATAGAGAAACGGTCTCCCGCTTTAACCAATACGGACTGGTACTCTTTACTGAAGTATTCCTTTAAATAAAGCGCGGCTTCTTTCGGATGCTTCGATGTCTTCGATATCCCGATCCAAGGACCTATGGTCGACTTAGGCAGAAATCCCTTTTGTCCATCGTCCGGCACTGGAGGCATCATCACACCGAAATCCAAATTAGGGTTATCCCGCTTCCACACGCCAATGGACCATTCCCCCTGCAAGATGAAACCGGCCTGACCTTCCCCAAATAGAGCGCGAGCTTCAGGTGCGGAAATGCTCATCGTCTTCGGATGGAAACTTCCGTCATCTTTCATGCCCTTGAACAAGTTCATCACATCGACAACGGCTTTGCTGTCATAATTCGCGTCATGCGTGACCAAACTGATCGGCGATTGTTGGTTTAACCCGCTGCCGCCCAGTGCGGACCAGTCCATAGCCGCCAACTTCCAGCGGCCGATTTGCTTGCCGCCCTCAATGATGCCGTACGCCTTGCCTTTGCCCGCTTCCGTAATTTTCTTTGCTGCCTCGCGGAATTCCGAATATGTTTTTGGCGGGTTGTCAGGGTTTAGTCCCGCATCTCTAAACAACTGCTTATTGTAATAGACAAGCGTACTCGGAACACTCGAAAGCGCGGGAATGGAATAAAGCTTGCCATTTAACACGGTCGAACCTTCCACGAACACACCGTCAATGAATCGGCTCTTGAAGGCATCATCGAGGTAATCGTCTAAAGGGAGATACCATTCTCCTTTAACCGCCATACTGAGCGACATATTGCCGGGAATAGGGAATAAATCCGGTGCATCTCCCGATTTAATCGCTGTTGTGATCGTATTTTGGAATTGATCAACGCTCATTAGCGTATATTCGATTTTGATATTTGGATATTTAGCCTCAAAATCTTTCATAAACTTCTCGCGATAGGGCTTCTCGCTATCTGCCCAGTCCATCACACGCAGGGTAACTTTCTCCCCCGTTGGCGCTGCTTCGGCTTTATTGCCGGAAGTTCCCGCTGCAGGAGTTCCGGTACTGGCTGTATTCGCAGGAGAGGCAGAGCAAGCGGTAATGATTTGTACAATTAGTGCAGATCCGATTAAAAACGCAGCATATTTCCGTTTTTGTACCATTGGCATTTCCCCCTTTAATATGACACCTGACACATATTCGCAGCTAACCTTATTTAGTGAGCCTTACAGCTAATTGTATGCGCTGTCAATTCCTCCTCGCCCTAATATATTTATTATGTTATCCTACAAACTGTCCTCAGACCATGTAGGCACGATTGCATTTTTTGTACTTTTGATACTTTTCCGAAAATTACTTGGGGACATGCGAAAAGCTTTCTGAAAAACGCGATTGAAATGCGACGCATCATAGAAGCCGCATTTTTGAGAAATTTGCTCAATGGTGTTTGCCGGGTCTTCCAGCATTCTTTTTGCTTGTAAAACTCTCATTTTTTGCAGCATCTGCATCGGGGTAAGATCGTATACCTTTTTAAAAGCCCGGCTAAAATAAACAGGATTCATATGGTAAATGTCCGCCAATTCCTCCCGCGTAATATTTCGCTCCAAACCCTTTTCGATATAATGAAGCGCATAATTGAACCTGTTGATTTCAAACGTATCTCTCGACGTACGCTTTTCTCCGATTTTGGAGCTTTCTACAATCTCATGAAGCAGGAAAAGAGCAAGAATACCCGCCTGCGCGGACCTATGCACATTGTTATTCTGCTGCCACATGTCTTTCAGTTCGTCGAACTTCTTTTCATACAAAGCGGTATCTCTGATCGTAATAACCTTATTCAAGGGAAACATTTGAAAAAAATCTTCTCCCTCCCTGACAGTCAATTCAATACTAAAGAGAAAGTGAACGCCTTCCATCTGCGATATCACATTAAAAGGCGTATCAGGGCGATGAATCATGACATCTCCGGTTCTGGCGATATACTCCTTACCGTCATCCGTCGTGATCACCTCTCCTTGTTTGATGTAGGACACCGTCAGATAGGGTTGGGTGAAATCAAACATGAATCGGGAGTAGTACTGTATTTTTTTCACATCAAACAACGTTATGGCAAATAGATCCTTCACTTGTGTGAACAAAACGGGTCACTCCTTGTTAAGGTTAATTCATAAACAGCTTACATCCTAAACGGAAAAAAGTACAAAAAAAATCCTCAGTTTGCAATAAACATGAGGATTTGCCTCGCATATATTTACGATTCGGCTACAGCCAGCCAGTGTCCAGGCTGCACTTCTACGAACCGTGACCGCTCCAACCCGTATGGATCTTGTACAGCCGGATCGATAGGCGGCACGAACGTCTTGCGGGACTGCACCGCCGGATCGGGTACAGGAATCGCTGCAAGCAGCGACTTCGTATAGGCATGCAGCGGGTTCGCATACAGCTCTTCGCTCTCCGCCAGCTCCACGATTCTGCCCTTGTACATAACCGCCACGCGGTCACTGATATGCTTGACCATCGATAGGTCGTGCGCGATGAATAAGTACGTCAGCCCCAGCCTTTGCTGCAGCTCTTCCAGCAGCTTGACGATCTGTGCCTGGATGGAGACATCCAGCGCCGACAGCGGCTCGTCGCAGACGATAAATTCCGGCTCGACGGCCAGTGTGCGGGCGATGCCAATCCGCTGCCGCTGACCGCCCGAGAACTCGTGCGGGTAGCGCATAGCGTGCGATGCGCTGAGACCGACCATCTCCAGCAGCTCCTCAATTTTTTTCTGCCGCTCCAACTTACCACTCGTCATCCGGTGGAGATCCAGCGCCTCGCCGATAATGTCGGCAATACGCATGCGCGGGTTCAGTGAAGCATAGGGGTCCTGGAAAATCATCTGCATGTAGCGCCGCATCGTCTTCATTTCATTCCGGGACAAACGATTGAGCGGGATGCCCTTATACAGCACCTCTCCCCCCGTCGCCTCATTAAGACGTAGAATTGTCCGGCCCGTGGTGGATTTACCGCTGCCTGATTCACCGACAACGCCAAGTGTTTCACCCGCCCGGATATCGAAGCTGATATCGTTAACCGCTTTGATGATTTGGCCTTTACCCAGATTGAAATGCTGTCTGAGCGACCTAACCTCCAGCAAGGGGCGATCTTCTGCCGAACGGCTGACCGCTGAGACAAGCTTTGGCTTTTTCTTCTCATCAAGTCGAGGCAGGGCATGTAACAGACGTACCGTATAGGGATGCTTCGGCGCAGAGAAAATTTCCTCCGTTGTACCTGTTTCAACCACCTCGCCATCCTTCATGACGACAACCCGGTCGCACATCCCGGCTACGACACCCAGGTCATGGGTAATCAGGATGATCGATGTCCCCAGCTTGCGCTGAATTTCCTTCATCTGGTGCAAAATTTGCGACTGAATCGTTACGTCGAGCGAAGTGGTCGGCTCATCGGCGATAAGCAGCGCCGGCCGGCACGCAAGCGCGATCGCGATCATCACCCGTTGGCGCATGCCCCCGGAAAATTCATGGGGATACTGCAAATAGCGGGCTTCAGGATTAGGAATCCCGACCAATTTCAGCATCTCGACCGCTTCAAGTCGAGCCTGCTCCTTTTTAAGCCGCCTGTGCTTAATCAAGCCTTCCTCAATCTGCCGACCTATGCGCATCGTCGGGTTTAAGGAAGACATCGGATCTTGGAAAATCATGCCGATATCGCGTCCGCGGATTTCCTCCATCTCTAAGTCCGACTTATCAGCTAGGTTTTGTCCCTTGAAGAGCACCTCCCCGCCTTTTACCTTCGAGGGTGGAGATGGCAACAAGCGCATAATGGTCCGGGCCGTCACACTTTTTCCGCTGCCGGATTCCCCTACGATGCCCAGCGTCTCGCCCTCGCGCACCGAAAAGCTTACATTTCGAACCGCTTCAACTTCCTTATCGCGGGAATAAAAAGAAACAGACAACTGATTTACTTCTAAGATGGATGTCATATGATCACCTTTGTGTTTTGTTTTCATCAAATCGCAACAAAGTGGAATATTATTTCGAGGATTATTGACATTCTTCGCTGCTCACTTTAAAATCTACTATATCGATCGGAATAATGCAATATATAATACGAACCGTTAAAAGGAGCACACGAACTTGACCGGGCACACTGTCGCAATGGATTCCCGTCTCGTCGACCGACTCGGGAACATCTTTTCCAAAATGCTATTGCATCCTACTTACCGCCTTTTGCTGCTGGCAGCCGGAGCGCCCCTGCATCTAGTCATCTATCTCGTCTTTCTGCGCCGCAAGAATCAAAGTGCGCTTAAATCCAGGCTTGATAAATTAGAACAGGAATGGACGGCCTCCGGCTATAGAGACAGTCTAGTGGCGGAGACGAAGGATCAACTCCAACGCAAGCACCGATTTTTTGGTCAATCCATCGCACCGGAGAAACTGAATCGCGAAGCTAACCGGATTGCCGGGGCTAAATTCAAAGAGGCGCTGCTGAGTCAACTTAAAGCTCAACAGAGTGAGGGCGGCCAGCCCCCAGTCACTTATGCGGATACGTTCACTGAGTTGATCCGGCATCCGGTGATTCTGACTGTATCCTTTGTCCCTGGTGTTCTCATGTACGCGCTTATGCTCATTTATGGCAACGCCTATCTAAAATATATAATTGAACGGCTCGTGATGACCGTCTTTGTTATTTTTGGAGTGGCCTTTCTCGTCTTTACCATTTTACATTTGTCGCCTATGAATCCTGCGGCCAACATCATTGGGGAAACAGCTACCGCCGAACAGATTGCTGCGTTCAACAAGCTTTACGGATTGGATCAGTCTTATCTGACTCAGCTCTGGCATACTTTCCACGGCATACTGACATTTGATCTGGGCAAGTCATTCGCAGGCAACGAAGACGTTACGACCTCAATCGCCGCGAAGTTCCCCGTGACGCTGACGCTTACCGTCATCTCCACGGTCGCAGCCGTATTGATCGCCCTGCCAATCGGGTTGGTATCCGCCACCCGGCCTAATTCGTTCTTTGACTATACGTTTATGCTAATCGCGCTGATCGGGTTGTCGATCCCGAACTTCTGGCAGGGGCTGATCCTTATCCTGAATTTCTCGATCAAGCTGCACTGGCTCCCTGCTACGTATAATCCGCAGAACGCTTTGACGATGATCATGCCTATTGTCGTATTAGGAACAGGGCTTACAGCAGCGGTTGCCCGGATGACGCGATCTTCTACACTGGAAGTCATTCACGAGGATTATATGACGACAGCCCGGGCGAAAGGGCTGTCCCGCAGGCAAGTGCTGTGGAAACATGCCGTTGGGAATGCCCTGATCCCGATTATTACCGTCATCGGACTTCAATTCGGAGCGATGCTCGGAGGAGCGGCTGTAACGGAGAAGGTTTTCAATATTAACGGGATTGGAAGCTATATTGTGGACAAGCAGTTCATCCCCGATATTCCTAGCATTATGGGCGGAGTTATCTATACGGCCATTACGATTTCTATCGTGAATGTCGTCATCGACATTTTGTACGCTTTTTTCGATCCAAGAATCCGTTCCAAAATGAAACAATACTAGCAGGTGGCCAACGTGACCAAACCAATTCTAACGAAACAAGACATTCATTTCAGACTACGCACTTGTACCGAATACGGGCAGGCCAGCTTTGCTGGCATCGCTTCTCTGATCTTAGCGCTAGTGCTGCTGATTAACAGCTTTCAGGGAGGGGCAGCACTAGCCGTAAAGCCAGCTATTTTCGCTGCCTTTGCTTCTTATTTGATCTTCGCCTTGCTCCAATTGGGAACCATGGCATTGATTCGCAGAGACCTGCTCCTTTACGGCGAGCTGCGCCGCACCACACGACGACTAGGCTACGTGCTGTTGATCAGCTTATTGACCGCTAATATCTTTGTCGTAACGGCGGCTTTTCAACTCATCAAAAGCAAGAAAAGCGCAGCTTACACACTCGCGGTCTACGCCCTCTTGACGACTGTATTCGTATTCGCCATTTCGGCATTGAACGTCTTCAAGCCTTATGTATCCAACTTATTCGTACCCGGGATGTCGCTCTTGTTAGTTGGGGGTGCCATTCAATTGCTTGTTTTGCTTCTCATCACCCGGTATTCAGATGACGCGCTTATGCCCAAGTGGATGTGGATAGCCGCAGTCCTGCTGCTTGCAACATCCATAACGGGCAATCTTTTCGCGCTGGCGCTCGGCATCCTGTTGATCGCCAGACTTAGAAATAGAACCGATTCGTCCGGGCCGAAACTCAGCGAGGTCATTGATCGGCTGTCCCGCAGTTCCACCTCGATGCTGGGCTTGTGGTTCATTGGCTTTCTAATCGCCATCTCCTTGTGCAGCTACTTGACGTTCGACTATGGGATGGCCATCGACAATAATTACGGGGCGATTCTGCAATCACCGAGTCTGACCTATCCGCTTGGCACAGACAACTTCGGCCGCTGCCTATTCTCCCGGATCGTATTCGGTGCCCGCATCTCGCTGTTCGTCGGTATCCTCTCAACGTTAATTCCCGTGATCATCGGGGGCTCGCTGGGAGCAATATCCGGCTACTATGGACGCGGTACAGACAATCTAATCATGCGGGCGCTCGATATTCTGTACGCGATACCCGGCATCTTGCTGGCCATTGCCATCATTGCCGCGTTTGGCGCCAGTACGGTTAATCTCATTCTCGCACTGAGCATTGGGGCCATCCCGACGTACGCTCGGACAATGCGAGCTAACGTACTGCTCGTCTCGTCGCTTGAATACGTGCAGGCGGCACGCGCTTTCGGCGCAGGAGATCTAATCATCCTGCTCAGGCATATTGTTCCGAACTCCCTAGCGCCGATGATTGTCAAATCCACTCTCACTGTCGGTGGGGCCATCATTGCGACAAGCAGTTTGAGCTTCCTGGGACTCGGCGTTGAACCGCATATCCCGGAGTGGGGCAATATTTTGAAGGTGGGGAGCTCCTACCTCGAAACAAATGCTTATACGGCAATCTATCCCGGCTTGGCTATCATCGCGCTGGTGCTGTCCTTCAACTTTCTGGGCGACGGATTGCGCGATGCGCTTGATCCCAAACTGGACTAACCGTCTTTCAATGATTTTGGAATTTTCATTCTTTCTCCAAAACCGCTTCGTTACGAAACATGCAGGATCTGGACTGAATGTGCATTCATATATTTAGCATTATAGGAGGTCACAAGTATTATGAAGACTAAAAGCAAGATCGTCATTCCCGCCGTCCTGGGCATCTCTCTGATGCTGAGCGGATGCAATTTCACTACCAAAGATCAGGCTGCAGCATCGCCGACACCGGGAGCAGCAACACCTGGGACAGCAGCCGTCAACAACACTCCCGTCGATATCGAACTGCTGGGCACGAGCGCAAACGAGACAGATCTTAACATCGTTCGCGACCAGTTGACGAAGAACGGCTTCAACGTTAAGCTGAACATCCAACCGGATTACGGCACGTTCAAAGCCCAACAGGACGCAGGTAACTTCGACGTTGCTTTGTCCAGCTGGACCACCGTTACCGGCAACCCGGACTATGCGGTACGTTCCCTTTTTAAGTCGGGTGGCGACTATAGCATCATGAAAGATCCTGATATCGACAATTTGATCGAACAAGCTTCGGCTCAGACACCGGAGCAATACACGGAGACGTATAAAAAATTCGAGCAGCAGCTCGTTTTTGACAAAGCTTATATCGCGCCGCTCTACAATTCGCTTAAAGCGCAAGCGTTTAATCAAGACATTCTGAAGAAAGAGTCTGTACGTCTTTCTAAATCACGCTCCCTCCCTTGGGAAGAGCTCGATTTCAAGGATGCTTCCAAACGCGCCAAAGATCCGATCATTTTGCAATCATCGCTTCCTTCTCTGACATCGCTTGACCCGATCAAGGGCAACGACGGCTCTATTAATATTATTAACACGAACATGTACGTTCGTTTGCTCAATCTGACGGACGACGATAAGCTGACGCCTGAGGGCTCCCTATCGTACAACTTCGCGATTGCCGAAGGAAATTCGGACTACTACTTCATTCTGCGTGACGACATCCGATTCGCACAGATCAAAGATAAGCTGGCAGTCGACTCTGGCGAACGCGTAGGGGCAGAAGATGTCATTTTCTCGCTGAATCGCGCCAAGGACAAAAATTCCGTTCCAAATCATCGCACGTTCACGCTGCATGAACATATTCAGAAGCTTGAGCTCGTGACGGACCCGGCGGCACTCGAATCCGTTAAGTTATCCGGCGGCTCCGAAACCATCAAAGCAGCTTTGGAAAAAGGACTCGACTCCAAAATCACATCATTGGTATCCGATAAGACCAAAGCCAGCAATAAGGAAGGCAAGTATCAGGTGGTCAAGCTGACGACTACACAGCCGTTCCCGCAAGTATTGAACTATCTTGCCCATCAATCGGCAGGTATCGTCTCCAAGAAGCAAGTCGATAGCATCAATACGTACGATGTAGCAAAATACGATGTAAATAAAGACATTGCATACGGAGACCAATCAACGGTTACCGAGGGAGCCAAATACAACAATTCCTTGTACACAAGCGGTCCTTATATCCTGTCTTACAAAAATGATTACGAGGCCGTCTTCAACAAAAATCCGGGATATATGAAGGGTACCAAGTACGAACCGCGAGTCGATACGATCAAAGTCCGGTTCATCAAAGACGCAGAAAGCTCCCTTTCCGCGCTCAGGAGCGGTGAGATTCACCTGCTCTACGGTGTTTCTGAGATTAAATTCGACGTCGTCAAAGCCGACAGCAAGCTTTCGCTGCAAACGGTCCCTAGCAATGCCGTATCCTATCTGCTCTTTAACACCAAGAACCGCGAAGTTGCCAAGAGTGCCGATTTGAGAAAAGCCGTGCTGTACTCCATCAATCAAGACGAATTCCTCGCTTATTACAAAAACAATAAGTTCAAGGCCGTCTCGACATTAAGCCCGCTTGTCAAAACGGGATTGGAACTCAAAGCAGACCCGGCTAAAGCGAAAGATTTCCTGAACAAGTATAAAGCTAGTAAGTAAACTGCTGTTAAAGACTGCCTCATCATCGGGAAGATGATTGGGCAGTTTCTTTCATACAACCATTTATGCACAGATAGGAGTTCTGAAAAATGCCTACATCCGAACCAACCACAGTCAAACTCTCACAATGGGATGCGCTCATCCTTGAATCTCTTAAGTCGCAAGGCTGGCCTGCAGAAGAACTGCTTCACCGTGTCCAAACTGGCAAGCTGCCCGTAGATGATAGCAAGTTCCAGTTCGACTATGCTCGTTTAACCGAGCTCTCGGCAAGTGATCCCGTTCTGTTCGAACAAGCGGTACGTCACGGCTATCAGATTAAATATAATACCCTTCGGGGCATCGCCAGCTGGATTCTCCTCGCCCTCGGACAAGAAACCGAGCTGCATCTGGAGCAAGGGAAAGAATCCGTCATTGCAAACCTTAATGCGGAGGAGTATAACCGCCTGACTGCGGTTCTTTCTTATGGGTGGGTCGTGCGTGGGGAGCCTGCCGCTTCTCCTGAAGCGAGATCGACATATGTCATTGGGACGCTGTATTCAGAGCTTCAAAATAATAGAGACTAACTTCATTTTTCCAAAAATATAATAAGAGGCTGTCTCAAAAGGTCAGGAAAAGCCTGAGGGACAGCCTTTTGGATTTTGGATGTATCATATTGCGCGAGCGGGAACTATGATCCTCTATTTTTCAAAAAAACGACCCTTCTGTAAGTTAGAGAGAACTATGATCCCCTATTTTACGCATTCTGCCAAAACGGGATGTTTTCATGGGCAATAAGACCCTGTAGTTCCGTTTGCAGCCAACAAATAGTCCATTTTGCTCAGATAGCGCCCTGTAGTTCCCACAACTTTGCCGGCCAAAGCATCTTCTCCATAAAAGCGTGATGCACCGGGGTCTCCTGCAGACGCAATAGTGGTGCTCTCCACTACCTCGCTCACCCGCCCGTCCCGAAAATGTACAATTTCAAAATTTCAAGAAAAGCACCCGTTTGCTCATAACAGCTCTTCACCTTACCACATGACAATTATGGAAGCTTGAATAACGAACTAGCTAATCGTAGCGAATTATATCAAAAAATGTCGAATATTATTCAGTTCAAAAATTTGTATGAAAAATGGAATTATATAAATAATTGAATTTTCTCTACATTTAAAAAAGGCTAATTTCACAACAAAAAACGAAATAAAACCCCATGAATACGCATATTAATTGGGTTTAAAGGTAACTCATATGTTAAGTCGATTTTAGGAAAAAGGAACTAAAATTAAAAGTTCAGAATCTTAAAACGAATTTCTTGCTAAAACATCCAGCTAATGTTAATGTCGAATTATATCGAATAAAATACAGAAAAAGAGGTGTTCTATGAAGTTGTCCATTGCCAAAAAAATAATAACTGGTTTCTTAATTATTGCACTTCTTCTTGGACTTGTCAGTTTGCTATCTCACTTTTATTTACAAAAGATAGACGATTCCTATACAGATTTGGTTGATAGGCGCGAGAAGATTTTGTCCAATTCAAAGGATATGAGAGCTTCCACACTCCAGCAAATGAGCAGCTTGCGTGACAATTTATTAACTCCAAACAGAGATGCATCTGACCGTTTCATGCTCGCAAATGCAAGTTTAACGGACCTCATAACTACCACTAGCACGATGGTAAGGCGAGATGTGGACAAAAACGACCTAAGCAAATTGAATGAGCTCAATCAACAATTTATAAAGAGTGCCGACCAAGTGAATTCCCTGTTAGTCACGAACAAGGAAGCTGCAATGAAACTAGCCTCCTCGGAAGTTATTCCGATTGGTCGCGAAATGGAAAACTTGGCGAATAAAATAGCCGATGGTCAGCAGAGATTAGTCGATGAAGTAAGCGCGAATAATACAGTAATGGTTGACTCCATTATAAGAATTGTTCTTATCATTAGTGTGATTGCCTTCATATCAGCAATACTCATAGGGGTCTTTATTTCAAGAGTAATCTCGAAACCGATCGTTCTTATTGCGAAAGCGGCAAAACAAGTAGCGGCAGGCGACTTAACGCAAGCAAAGGTGGAAGTGAAGAATCGGGACGAGGTTGGTGAATTGGCTGATTCCTTTGAGCAAATGGTCAATAACCTGCGCGGTGTCATCTATCAAGTAACGTCTGGTGCTGAACATGTAACCGCTTCTTCAGAGGAAATGACCGCCAGCGTCCAGCATAGCAATACAGCAACGGAAGTCATCGTTACTGCCATGCAGAAAGTTGCCGCCGGAGCCGATCAGCAGGTTCAAAGTGTTATGGAAAGCGTGAAAGCCGTAGATGAAATGTCAGCAGGCGCTGAGCAAATAGCGATAAACGCCCAAAGTGTCTCCTCCTCCGCTACAGAAGCTGCCGGAAAGTCCATAGAAGGAAATCAGGCCATCCAAAAGGTAGTTGCTCAAATGAATTTCATACATAAAACCATCGAGGATTTGTCGGGAATCATCAAAAGCTTGGGAGTGCGTTCTCAAGATATTGGAGAAATCGTAAGTATAATTACCGGCATCGCAAAACAAACGAATCTTCTGGCATTAAATGCATCCATTGAAGCTGCACGCGCTGGCGAACAAGGGAAAGGGTTTGCGGTAGTGGCAGGCGAAATTCGCAAGCTAGCCGAACAATCTTCCCATTCCTCTCAACAGATTACCGATTTGATATCTACCATTCAACAAGAGACATATAGCGCAACACAATCGATGGAAGTTGGAATAAAAGAGGTGAACGAAGGCATTCTTGTTGTGAATATAGCCGGCACGTCATTCGAGCATATTGAACACGCTGTCCTTAAAGTAGTCACCCAGATTGAAGATGTTGCTGCGGCTGCAGAGCAAATGTCTGCTTCTACCGTACAGGTGGGCAGTTCCATGCAGCATATTTCGAAAATAGTCGAGGAATCCGCATCGGGGATCCAACATGTGTCTGCTTCTACGGAAGAACAGTTGGCAGCCATGGAGGAAGTATTCTCCTCTGCTACCTCCTTGTCCATATTGGCGGAACAATTGCACAATCAAATGGCTAAATTTAAAGTGTAATGGTGCACGACAAAATGAAGGGGCTTGTGCACGTATATGGCCAAAAAATGGCTTATGCAACCTCCCCCCTTTATTTTGTTGACAGCTTTAACCTAAAACGTATAAGCCTCCTCGCTTCGATCCGTTGCGATCGGGGGATCAATCGACAATGCCGTGACTTCTTTACGCCATTCATTCGTGAAATTCAGATCCACCGCAGCAAGAGAGGGCTCTAACTGCTCCACGCTGCGCGCACCGATGATCGGCGCCGTGATGGCCGGGTTGCTAAGCACCCAAGCAACGGCTAATGTAGCCGGATGGATGTCTTTCTCGCGGGAATAAGCTGCGAATCTTTCTGCAATGTCGTAATAGGCCTCGTCACCATAACGCTTCGTATAGTTGCTCTGATCCACCAGCCTGCCTGTTGCGGGCTTTTTGCCTATTCCGTACTTCCCTGTCAACAGACCCCCGCCAAGCGGACTATAACTGATGACCCCGAGTTTCTCGGATTCAGCCAGCGGCAAAATCTCGACTTCCGCTTGTCGTTTGACAAGATTGTACATCGGCTGGATCAGCTCGAAGCCGGCCAGGCCTTCTTTGGCGGAAATGCCGAGCGCCTTCGCGATCTGCCAAGCAGCCCAATTGCTGACGGCGGGATACAAGATTTTCCCTTGCCGCCGCAAGTCGTCCAAGGCGCGCACGGTTTCCTCGATGGAGGTAAGCGAATCAAAACGATGAATAAAATAAAATTCAATCCTGTCTGTGCGAAGCCGTTTAAGGCTTTGTTCCACCGAGAGGAACAAGTGTCTGCGCGAGGCTCCGCGTGCATTCAGATCGGAGCCGAACGGGAAGCCGGCCTTGGACGTAAGAACCAGCTCGTCACGTCTGCCCTCCATCAGCTCTCCCAGTATTTCTTCAGCCGCTCCGCTGCTGTAAACGTCAGCGGTATCGAAGAAATTAATGCCTTTGTCCAAACAGCGATGGAACAATTGCTTGGATGTTTCCTTGTCGGCGTTGCCGCCAAAGGACATCGTTCCGAAGCAGAGTTCCGAAACTTGAATGCCCGTTTTTCCAACTGTCTTGTACTTCATATGACCTGCTTGCCCTCCTTAAGTCCCATCTAGTGTGTTCTCCTGTACTGCGCTGCGGGATGGTTGGCCGGGAGCAGGCGTTTGCCCGATCCGAACAGCTTCTCCCTCAGCGTCCCCGGCTCGTAGTCCTGTTGATATACGCCACGGCGCTGCAGCTCCGGTACGACTTGATCAACAAATTCACGCAAACTACCTGGTGTAATCAGATGCGCAAGATTAAACCCATCCAGACCGGTCTCCTCTACCTGCTCCTGCATGTAGTCGGCGATTTGATCGGGCGTTCCCACAAGCAAGTGGCCTTGCCCTTTATTCAACGTCCCGATACGTTCCATCACTTCCTTGACCGTAAGGCGGTTCGGGACATGTTTGGTAAACTGAGCCGCCCGGCTCTGACCATGATCAGTTGCCCGATATTCCAGATAAGAGTCAGGATCGAAGGCGGACAGATCATAGCCGCTAGAGCCGCCGAATTGCGCAAGTGCCGCCTCCCGGCTCCACAAGCCGGCGTATTCCCACAGCTTCGCTTCCGCCTCCTCCTGCGTTGCTCCGACGATGACGTTCAAGCCGGTAAACATTTTGATGCTCTGCGGATCCCTGCCTAATTGCTCCGCTTTGTTCCGGATGTCTTCAATGTTGGCTTTAAGCGATCCCTTCGAGTTGCCGCCTACGAAAACACATTCCGCATGCTTAGCGGCAAACGCCCTTCCTTTCTCCGAGCTCCCCGCCTGGTACAGGACAGGCGTACGCTGCAAGGAAGGCTCGCTTAGATGCGGTCCAGGAACACGGAAAAACCGGCCTTCGTGATCGATGCGGTGAACTTTCGCGGGCTCAGCGTATACGCCCCGAACGGTGTCACGCACGACGGCGTCATCCTCCCAGCTGCCTTCCCAAAGCTTATAGGCAACTTCCAAAAATTCATCCGCAACGTCGTACCGATCGTCGTGCCTGATCATTGCATCCAATCCGTGATTCAAAGCCGCATTGGGCAAATAGGAGGTGACGATATTCCAAGCGATTCGCCCGCGAGTCAGATGATCGAGTGTAGTGAACCGTCTGGCATGCGCATAAGGATGCTCATAAGTGGTCGTCACCGTAACGGCAAAACTCAGATTCTCCGTAACGCTCGCCATCGCAGGAACGATGAGCGCAGGATCGTTTAGCGGCACTTGAACGGCATCTCGAATAGCCGGGTCAGCGCTCATTTTATAAACATCATAAATACCGACGACATCCGCAAGAAACAGCGCATCGAACTTTCCGCGCTCAAGCAGTCTGGCCATCTCCGCCCAGTAATCCAAGTCCGTATAGCGGTGTCTTTGGCTATCCGGATGTTTCCATAAACCGTGTGAATTGTGCATCGCACTGTTCATATCAAATGCGTTCATTATGATTCGCTTTCCCATAGCTCCGTGTTTCCCTCCTTCCCTCATTCCTATTAAACTTTATATTCATGATAAATTCCATTTAGAAACCACTTGCCGACGTGATGCAGCTTTAACCGAGCCGGATCGTGCAGCGTATGAATACGAACATTGCGCCAATGGCGGTCGTAATTATGTTTGCGATCCATCGATGAAGTACCTGCAACCTCGAAGAGAGCGTTAGTAATTTCAATCGCCGTTTCCGTAACGAGCCATTTGGCTGAATCAACCGTCAATGCAGCCCGGCCGGCGGTTTCCACGTTCAAGTCCTTGCGCGCGTGGTCGATCGCGTCGGCAGCCCGGTCCAGCAAGGCCTCCGCCGCTTGCAGACGAATGCCTAGCTCGCCGAACCGGCGAATCAGATCGGGCTCCTCGCTCGCCCGCTCTGCGCCGCTGCCGAAAGCCGGACGCGCATGCTCGCGAACGAAGGACGCTGCATCCTCCAGGGCCGCCCGCGCAATACCAATGTCAATGGCAGCATGCATGATTTGCCCAAATGCTGAGAAGTATTGGGGGCCCTCAAATATTTGGAAGTGGGGCAGCAAATAGTTCTCCGGCACTTTCACGTTTCTGAGCACGACGCTGCCGCTCGCCGTCGTCCGCTGGCCAATACCTGACCAATCGTCGAGCACCGTTACCCCGGGTGCGTGCCTCGGTACGAGAGCGGTCATTCTTTGTTCGTCTTCGTTCAGCGTGGTAACAGGGATCCAATGTGCATAGAGCGCCCCCGTCGAATAATATTTGTTGCCATTTACGACGAAGCCATCCTCGCCCTCCAATTTACGAACAGTTGTGGTAAGCTTTCTTGCTCCCTTGCTGCTGCTGCGTTCCGCTAGCCCGTTGCCAAACTGCGCGCCATTCAATACTTCCCGGAAGAAAAAACTTTTCTGCTCCTCACTGCCAATCAACTCAATTGTTTTCACAAAAAAATGATGATTTTGCGGAATTTGACCGATGGATCCGTCTGCGTGCGAAATGATCTTAAAGATGTCCACGAGCGTTCGGGTGGATACGTCCGGACCTCCGTACGCCTTCGGCACGACGAGTCCAAGCAAGCCTAATTCGGCCAAACGCCGCATCTCACGTAAAGGCAGCTTTCTTCCGCGGTCCCGGTCAGAGGCTCCAGGGCGTATTTCCTCCGCAAACAATCGCGCTGCCGCCAGCGCTTCCTCATCGCCTTGGAGCAAGTGCGCCCGTGGCCGCTCATTGAAAAAAGAAAGCGGCAGGTCGCGCTCAGCGAATTGCGAGAGCGGCTCCCTCTGAGGACGCTCCACTTCTCCTGTATCAACAAGGATTTGTGCGTTTTGAATGGTCGTCAGATCCAGCGATTCTTCTAAAGGAACATCGCCTTGCAGACATCCGTATGCTTGCATCTCCTTCTTGAGGTTGACGAGCCTGTTCCATTTATCGTCCGTTACGCCAACTCCGAATTGCAGGTAGAGGTGCTCGGAGAAAATGGAAGGGATGGCATTCTCGGGTACGCCAAGCTGTTTGGCTGCGATCCGGTGCGCTTCGGTTCGGTTGTCGATTGCCCACTCAGAAGCCAGGGATACATGGGCGAGCAAGCGCTCGACTTCAACCTGATGCTCTCGAATCCACCCTGCCGAGACAGTCAGCACAGACAGTTCGGGATAACGAACGCTGAAGCATTCCAGTTCACGGATCCCCAGAAGTCGACGAGACTCTGCGGAGAGCGCCCAGTCGGCATATACGGCATCCACTTCTTTGTTCAGCAGAGCGCGGAGCTCCCTCCTCCCGGCATGGAATCCGTCCGCAGCATGTTCGCCTTGAAGTTCCACCCATTTCGGCGTTCCCGACTCCAATCCCGCTTTTTGCAGTGCAACATCTACAATCCTTGTCGCATCGCGTTTTCGAATGCTGTCATCGGGGTTGATCCTCGCAGCAATCCCAAGTTTGGCCCCCTTTAAATCGGCAGCTGTTCGTAACGGTGAATCCGCATGTACAAGAATGGAACCGCGCCGATCCTGCTGCTGAAGTCCGATTATGCGAATCTCCTCTCCCAAGGCTAACCGCTGAAGAACGACCGCTGCCCGCTCCATTCGAAGATCGAATTCAGCGGCTGCCCCTGCCTTAAGCCGAAGTCTGCCGGAGCCTGAATCCCGTAAGACCGGGATGCCTCTTCGCCGCAAATCGAATGGCAGCTCCTCCAGCTCATAAGCGAGATCGATGGCATTCGGCACCTCAGGCGCCGCCTGCGGTAGAGCATCTATTTTTATTGACATACTTATCCTCCTATCAGGTCAAAGTAGGCTGCTTACGGTATGCGGCGCCTGGATGATCTTCGGGCAGTCTGCTTACGCCAACCCCAAACAAACGTTCGCGAAGCGTCGATTCCTCATACTCTTCCCGAAACAATCCTCTGCGCTGCAGTTCAGGTACGACGAGCTCCACAAAATCGCGCAGCGTATCCGGCGAGACGATCTGCGTTACGTTAAACCCGTCGATCCCCGCCTCCTCTACCCAAAATTGCATGTTGTCGGCTACCTCTTCCGGCGTCCCGACGACGAACAACCCCCGTCCGCCAAGCGTACCTAACGTTTCCATGACTTCCCGGACCGTCTTCGGACGCGGGCTGTCTTTCGTAAATTGTGCCGCTGCCGTCTGCCCATGGTCCGTTTCTGTGTAGGCTAGAACGTCTTCCGGGTCGTATGCGGACAAATCATAGCCGCTTCCTCCACCGTAATGAGCCAGTACGCCTTCCAAACTATACAGCTTTTGAAAGCTCTCAAACTTGCTCCACGCTTCTTCTTTCGTTCGTCCTACAATGGCCAGCAAACCGGTCATCAGTTTGATATGTTGAGGATCACGGCCAAAGGCGGCTGCTTGTGCGCGAATATCCGCTGCATATCGCTTCAGCGTCTGAACGTTCCCGCCGCCTAAGAAGACGGCTTCCGCATGCTTCGCTGCAAACGCGCGCCCGCGCGCTGAACTGCCGGCCTGATAAATGACCGGCGTCCGCTGGATGGAAGGCTCGCTTAAGTGAGGTCCGGGAACTTTGAAATATTTCCCCTCATGATGAATGAGATGCACTTTGTCCGGGTCCGTATATACGCCATTGTCGACATCGCGAATGACCGCATCGTCTTCCCAACTGCTTTCCCAAAGCTTATAGGAAACGTCCAAATATTCTTCGGCTATTTCATAGCGGTCGTCATGCTTGATCATGTGATCCAAGCCGAAGTTACGGGCGGCACTCGGCAAGTACGAGGTCACGACGTTCCAAGCGATTCTGCCCTTCGTTAAGTGATCGAGCGTCGACATCCGCCTCGCATGGCCGAAGGGCTTCTCATAAGTCGTGGAAAAGGTGACAGCGAAGGCTAGATGCTTCGTGACGAGCGCCATCGGCGGCACGACGAGAAACGGGTCGTTGCAAGGAATTTGCACCGCTTCACGAATCGCCGTCTCCGGCCCTTGTTTGTATACATCGTACACGCCGACAACGTCTGCCAAAAATAAGGCATCAAACTTCCCTCGTTCCAGCAACTGCGCCAGCTCCGTCCAATAACGGATATCTGTGTAACGATGCCGGTTGTTGTCCGGGTGCCGCCATAAGCCGTGCGCAATATGCCCAACGCAGTTCATTTCGAAAGCATTGAGGTGAATTTTTTTTGGCATGTGGATCTCCTCCTTCCTTACAGCCTTTTATCCAGTTTGCGTACGAAATAGTTCCCTGCGAATTGAAAAACTTGTACGAACAGCACCATAATGACTATCGTAACGAACATGACATCGGTTTGATACCGGTAATAGCCGTAGCGGATGGCAAAGTCGCCAATGCCCCCGCCTCCGACGAGTCCCGCAACCGTAGAATAGGAGAGGAAACTTACGGTAACAATCGTAATCGCGTTCGCAATACCGGAACGGGCTTCCGTATACAGCACCTTCCAAACGATCTGGAATTTATTTGCCCCCATCGACTCGGCCGCTTCAACCACTCCGCGATTGACGTCCAGCAAAATTTGCTCGATAAATCTGGCAAAATAGGGTACCGCATTGATGATCATCGGCACGGTGGCAGCTGTTGTGCCCAGCGCCGTACCGACGACAAGCCGGGTAAACGGAATGATGGCGATCATCAGGATAAGAAAAGGAAACGAACGAATCAGGTTGACGAATCCATTTAGAATGAGATAAAACTTAGGCCATTTGAGAAAAGAATCCGGCCGTGTCAGGAATAAAATCGTCCCAAGCGGCGTACCAATGGCGACGGCAATTGGAATTGTCAATATAAGCATGTATAGCGTTTCCAGCAGCGCCTTAATAAGTTCGGGCCAAGCAGTGGCTATGTTATCAAACATAGTGGGCCTCCAATTCTCTCTCCAGTGAAATCTCGTTATTGAACAAATACTGTGCGATATTGGATTGAGGCACGATATCTTTCTCGCTTAAATCAAATTTCTCCACAATGACGCCATGCTCCATGACCGCCACTTTATTGCAGATTGCTTTCACGACGTTCATCTCATGGGTAACGATGACAATGGTAATCCCCAGATTGCGGTTAATTTCCTTCAATGCAGCCAAAATGCTGCCTGTCGTCTGCGGGTCGACGGATGAAGTCGGCTCGTCGCACAGCAGAATTTTCGGATTGTTGGCGAGCGCCCGGGCTATCGCGACCCGCTGCTTCTGCCCTCCGCTCAACTTGGCCGGGTACGCCTTGGCCTTGTCGGATAAGCCGACCATTTCGAGGCAGCTCTCGATGCGTTTGTGCCGTTCGGCCTTTGGCATCTTGGCGATTTCAAGCGGGAAGCTCACATTGTCATACACATTGAGATTGTTCAGCAAGTTGAAATGCTGAAAGATCATTCCAATCGAAAGCCGTTTCTTCCGCAGCTCGCGCAGAGGAAGCTGCGTCAATTCCTCGCCGTCGACGATGACATGGCCTTCGTCCGGCCGCTCGAGCAGGTTGATCGTCCGCAGCAGCGTGGATTTGCCCGCTCCGCTGAATCCGATCAACCCGTAAATATCGCCTTGCTCGATTTGCAGCGATGCAGAGGATACCGCATGCAGCGGTCCTCCGGCAGTTGTGAACGTTTTAGTTATATTTTGCAGGGTAATCACGGAAAGCCCTCCCCTTCGTTATTTATTCAAACTTTCCAATGTTTCAATGGCATCTCCGTATTTTTCCTTATAAAAATCTTTTACAGCCTGACTCTCATAAGCTTTTTGCAGCGCTTTGACTTTAGGAGTGCCTAACAGCTTGTTATTCACGGCCACAATTCCTTTGTAAGGCAAATCTTTTCCTGTCTCCAACGCCAGCGCATCCTGTTTTGGTTTATAACCGATCTGAACCGCAGTTCCGGCAAACAAGAAGCCTACGTCAACGTCGTCAAGCGTTCTCTGCAGCATCAATTGGTCGACTTCCTTAAATTTGTACTTATGAGGATTATCCGTAATATCTTTAAGCGTCGCATGGATGACATCCACGCCATCCTTCAATTTCAGCAGCCCCAGATCGCGAAGCATGAAAAGCGCGCGTCCGTTGTTCGCCGGATCGACGGGAATACCGATGAGAGCGCCGTCGGGAACCTCTTTGAAAGATTTATATTTCTTCGAGTACAAGCCTGAAGGCGTGAATGTGGTATAAAAAGCTCTCGAGATGTTCTTGAGGCCCTGGTCCTTCACGAATTGATCGAAATACGCCTCGTGCTGAAACGAATTCGTATCCGCTTGGCCGTCGTTTACGATTTTATTGGGTTGGATAATGTCGTTTACGATCACATGGTCAAGCGTGTAGCCGTCCTTGGCTAATTCCGCTTTTAAAATTTTGACAATCTCCCCGTTGAACCCGGCATCGCTCATCACATGATGAATTACCTTGTCTTCCGGATTAGCGGTCGCAGCCGCTTTCGAACTGGCTGCAGGCTGAGCGGCAGCGTTGGTGCTTGACGTGTCCGTTTTGGAGCAAGCTGCCAGAAGGAACGTGAGGGCAAGGATAACGGACATTGCGGTAAGTATGGTTGGTTTTTTCATCTTTTTTACCACTCCTTTAATCTAAGATTTGTATGTTAAAAAAGAGACTAGGACGGCGGCTTCAGCCGAGCGTCGTTGTCCCCAGTTGTCTGGTCGGAATGTGAGGATGCTCCTACTCCTGTTTGCCAAGCGAATGGAGGACGCGTACCGTTAACTGCGTAATCGCCGACAATTCGCTCTTTATAGATCAAGGGGTTATGCGATGCGATCGTCCTGGCGTTCCTCCAATAGCGATCAAGCCCCTTCGATCGAGCTGTCGCTGAGGCGCCAAGCGCATCGAAAATGGCAGCCGTGGCCTCAAGTGTCAGCCTCGCGACAATCGTCTGCGCTTGCGCCACTTCCACCTCCGCTTCGACGTTCGCCCTGTCCGCGTATTCGGCGTCCTCCGACGACTGGGCGTCGCACGCCCGCTGCACGGCCTCGGCCGCCTTCAGCACGATCACACCTGCAGCGTACGCCTGACTGTGCACACGTCCGGCAACCTGCAGCACTTGAGGATCCTCGCCTGCCCGGGCGGCCGATGCGTGCGAGTACGTTCTCCGCCGTTCAGCGACTGCCTCGGCAACATCCCTTGCGGCCGCCCTGGCTATGCCTGACAGCGTGGCAAGATGAACCATTTGGGCAAACGCGGTGCCATACTTCGTGTAGGTTTCGCGCTCGAATACATCTTCTCGCTCGACCGGTGTATTGACGAACCTCGTCGTGCCGCTGCCCGTCAGCGTTTGGCCGAAGCCGGCCCAATCGTCCACAATGTCGACGCCTTCCGCCGCAGCCGGAACGATGGCTGAGACGATGTCGTCTTCTTCAGCCGTCGCGCTAACGACGATCCAATCGGCATAAATGGTGCCCGTGGAGTAATATTTAACGCCATTTAAACGAAGCTGTTCCTCCGTCCCGGACAATGTGGTTGCGTAGCTCCCCACCTTGTTTTCTCCGGTCTCCGTCAAGGCATTCCCGACGATCGCTCCGGCTGCGATGCGCTGTAACCATCGTCGCCTGCGTTCTCCATCCGGCAAGCTTAATAATCTTTCGACGAAGCCGAAATGAATACGGAGCGCTTGTGTCACATTGGAATCCGCTTCTGACAATTCAATCAACAGTCCAAATAATTCAGGAAGCGTGGCACCGAACCCGCCTTCCTCCTGCGAAATGCGGACGGTCCCGAAGCCGCACTCCCTTAGCCATTCGATCTCTTCGTGAAGAAGTTTACGGTTCAGCTCCCGATGAACGGCTCCTTCGCGAATTCGTTGAAAGGCCGGCCGGAAACGCTCAGCCAGTCTCGTGTAGTTGTCCGATGGGCCGCAGCCCCAAACACCCTCGGAATGTCCCATTTTGCTCCTCCTTTTTCCTGATCTGTGCCGTGCCCTTTGGCATTCAAGAAGATGCGACTGACCGGTTATGCGCATTCGGCAAAATATCGTTGGCTACCATCTCGCCGAATGGACTTACGAACGCATACTTCTCTTTCGGTGCCTCCCTGTTGCTAAGCGGAAGCTTCGGGAAAAGCAATTCTTCGACTCGGAAGGCCTCTTCCAAGTGAGGATATCCGGACATGATGAATGTTTCGATGCCCAGCTCACGGTACTCCAGCATCCGCTCTGCAACCGTGTCCGGATCGCCGACCAACGCCGTCCCGGCACCCCCTCTGACGAGGCCGACGCCTGCCCAAAGATTGGGGCTGATCTCCAGCTTGCTGCGATCTCCTCCGTGCAGCTCTGACATCCGCCGTTGTCCGACGGAATCCATTTTGGCGAAGGACGCTTGCGCTTTGGCAATCGTTGCGTCATCCAAGTTCGAAATGAGACGGTCTGCAGCGGCCCAAGCCTCATCTGCCGTCTCCCGGACGATGACATGAAGCCGTATTCCGAAGCGGACTTTCCTTCCGCTTTTTGCAGCCAGTTCCCGAACGATCTCAATTTTTTCTTTGACTTGTTCGGGCGTTTCCCCCCATGTTAAATAAACATCCACATGATCGGCAGCGATTTGTTGAGCGACAGGCGACGAGCCCCCGAAGTAAAGCGGCGGATAAGGCGCTTGAACCGGCGGATACAAAATTTTCGCATTTTCCACCGTAATATGAGATCCGTCGAAGTCGACCTGATTCCCCTGCATAAGCTGTCTCCAGATCGTCAAATACTCATAAGTAAGCTCATAGCGCGTATCGTGATCGAGCAAAAGTCCGTCTCCTCTTGCTTCGGAGATATCTCCGCCGGTTACGATATTGATGAGCAATCTTCCTTGGGACAATCTGTCGAAAGTCGCCGCCATCCTTGCCGATAACGTCGGCGACATAAGCCCTGGCCGCAGTGCGATAAGAAACTTCAGCCGCTTTGTAGCCGGGATTAGCGCAGCGGCCGTTACCCACGCGTCCTCGCATGATCTTCCGGTTGGCAGCAATACGCCGCTGAAGCCAAGCGTGTCTGCCGCTTTCGCAATTTGGGTGGCATAATCCAAGTCCACCTCTCTCGCTCCCTCTCCTGTGCCCAAGTATCGTCCATCTCCATGCGTCGGTATAAACCAGAAAATTTCCATTTTGCAATCCATCCTTTCTTATAAATAAAAAGGAGACCTAATCAGCCCTATAAGGCAGAAGGTCTCCGGGTGTCCGGTTGACAGTCATTAAGAACATTTAACTTCCGTTTACAGCCCCCCGCTTTGCGGACTCTTTGATGAGCTTCCAAATCGGAGCGGTCAAACTTTCTTTATCGTGAGTCAAATATTGATTGGCAAATCCCCGTACAGGGTCCCCGGCGTAAAATCTCTCATACAGCTCATGTCTGGAACCGAGTGGGCTCCCCACCAAATCCCATGCGAGTTTGAACAACTGCACCTTTTTCTCGGCGCTGACTGCGGCCCCCTCGAAATATTCGCTCATTAATTCAGAAATGGTACCATAAAAATCTTCGATACTGGCAGGCACTTGAACAAACCCGCCACCGCCTATCTGCTGCAAAATTTCAACAGCACGCGGATAAAACTTTGTCCCGATATTTCTGGCCGTGTTTATGTATGACAGCTCAGGGACCAAAACGCCATGCTCATCATATTGGGCTTGCGTCTCCGAAGCAATGACCAGCGCTTTGATGGTATCGATTTGCGTTAACAACTCGCCAAGTTTTTCTTGAATGTGGAGAAACCCGCCCACACCGATCGCTTCTGCAACAGCAAACGTGACACCGGTAATGAATTCGAGTTTCGCAACGTAGCGCACCACATTTTGATGAAAAGCTAGCGCATTTGCCGTCTTATTCGCCCTAAGCGCCATAACCTTATCGGCGTCGCCGAACATCAGGACGCGTTCCCAAGGAATCAATACATCGTCGAAAAACAAGACGGCATCCATTTCGTCATATCTTGCGCTGAGTGGATAATCGTGCGCTTTATCGCTCGCATACGATTGCCGGCAAACGATATGAAGGCCTGCGGAATTTGCCGGCACAATTAAGACATGAGCATGCTTCCGATTGGCTTGTTCCAATTTGAGAAAAGAGAAAATAACAAAGTCATGCGTATACGGCGCACCAGTCGCAATCATCTTCGCGCCTCTGACGACAATGCCTTCGCTCGTCTCCTTCACCACATGCAGAAAGCGGGAAGCGATTCGGTTATCGTCCAATCCGCTCGATCTGTCAATTTGGGGATCAATGATAGCTGTCGTTAGAAAAAGGTCGTTGTCCCTCGCCGTTTCATAGTAAGCTGTAATTTTGTGCGCAAAGCCGGGTTCCAATCGATCGAGCTCGTGGCGCGCAGCATACCATCCAGTTATGAAAGAGCGGGCGTAATCCGAGAGCCTGCTCATCATGCCGTTGCATTGTTTGGACCAAAAGGCGAAGGATTGACTTCTCTTTGCAAGCTGCTCCGGCGTATAGGGAACAAGGAAGGAACTGTGCGCATAAGCTTCCCTGCCCTTGATCCGATAGCCTACCTGATCCCGAAGCTGGGGATCGTCAAGCGTATCGAATAGATTGCGTATGGTTAATAAGGTTCCGCGAAAAGCTGGATGCGTGTCGAGATGAGTGACTTTATTGCCACCCAGCCATACCGTTCTCCCATCATTCAAACTCTTTATAAACCTTTCGCCTCTCAAGCTCTCACTCCCGCCACTTTTAAATTTGATAATTCCGATGTATTAACTCAGGTATTGACTACATCATATCCGTCCAACGAAGCGGGGTCAACAAACAAAAACGAATAAAATGAAGCTTTTCGGACATATCCCATCTTATTGACCAGTATCTTTCTACAAAACAAACAGTTATCGTTTAATTGTGCATTTTTAAGCTCATAGCCTGATAAAAGCCAATTGAAGCTATTCGGCTTAACTGAATTGCCATATAGTTAGGGGAATACATCATCCCTTGTTTTAACCAAGTTAGGACAATCCCGACGATCCAAGACGCCATGCTTTCAAGCAAAATATCCAAAGGAACCGGCTGCTTCTGATCCATTCGATTGTTGTCGACCCGTTGACCTATCGTGTGCTGGACAGCTTCAATCATGCGATCTCCAAACCGTGAATCCGGCAAATGAAACAACAGAACGCGATAATGCGTCGCTTGCTCGGACAAATGCATGAACAGCAGCAGGAAATAGGGATCAGGAACTTCTTGATGCGGTACATATCCCAATATTCGCGATTTATTGTTTTCATATAAATTTAGCAGCTCGGCAAGCTTATCTTTCATGATTTGTTCGAGCAAATCGTACTTGTCTTGAAAATGGGTATAAAAGGTGGACCGGCTAATATCCGAAGCATCTGTAATATCCCTCACGACTATGGTCTCGAATTCCTTCTTTTCACAAAGCGACAAGAATGCACTGGTAATATGATGTCTCGTTTTATGAACTCGTCGGTCTGATCGTAAAACATTCATGCTCATCTCCCTTTCACATTCAAAGACTTGACACTTTCATCTGATTTGTCCGATAACGGACATTTCCTGGCATTATGTTCCTCTTCCTGAATTTGTTATATGTTATCATAAAACACAATTCATAGTTAATCAATTGGAATTATGATATTTGACACAAAAAGAAAAACCTAGCCTGTGGCTAGGTCCTTGTCTACACTCGTATGTTAGAGCGTGGGGGAGGGAACTGGATTTTAGGGTTCCAACAGTTTCTTGAAGGAGTCCTATGTCACATCACACTTCGGACACAGCAGCCGTTATCTTCGCGACAAGCGTCGTGTCTCTCTGCTGACGGACACCAGCGCCCTTATTTTCCAATTTCGGGGAGAAACCGGTCCCCAACTGAGCAAGTAACAGCGCTGGTGTCCGTAATATGTTCAAAGAGGTTCTTTTCCAACGAATAAGGGCCTCTCCGTCCGTTAACAAGGACAAAAATTGAGCAAACTTTTTTTGATTCTATAATAACGAAACCAGCATCCGTTCAAGTTCTTCAGGCGATATTTCAACAGGATTATTGTCCATTCTTCCCTTTGTGTAAGAGTGAGACACAATATTGCGGATCCCCTCGACAGTAACACCATATTGGCCAAGACTGCTCGATAATCCATATAAGTTATAAATATTTCGAATGAAATCGTCTACTTCATCCATATCCGCTGCTCCAAATGCATGCATTAATTTATCCGGTTCTATCAATGCATCAAGGTTATGTCTCATAACCGAAGCTAACGTTATGCTGGCCGCAATACCATGATCAATGCCATAAAGCATCGTAAGCGGATAAGATATCGAATGGCAGGCCGTCGTTCTCGTATTGCTGAAAGCCATTCCAGCCAGCACGCTTGCTAACGACAATTGCTCTCTCCATACCAGATTATCCGGCTGTTCGATTAATAATGGGAGAGTTCGCCGAATTCGTTCTATGGCTTCCAGTGAATACACTCTGGTAATGGCATTGGTATGTACGGACCAATACGCTTCGGTTGCATGGCACAAGGCATCCAGTGCAGTAGCAACGCTTAAACGCAGCGGCATCGTAACGGTCAGCTCCGGAAGAATGAAAGCTGCACTAGCATACAGCCTCTCATCGGAAACCGAATATTTGCTGCCGTGTTCTTCGTCCCACACAGTCGCCCAGGAGGTGACCTCAGAGCCCGTTCCCGATGTCGTCGGTATCCCGATCCACGGAGTAAAATGCGGCTCCTCACGGTAACGCTCACTTGTAATCGCTTCTCGCACTTCGGCTGCCGTTTGATACGTCTTGCTCTGCAAGGCTGACAAGACCTTGGCTGCATCCATCACACTGCCTCCGCCAATTGCCACAATAAGTTCATAGTCAAAAGAGCCGATCTCCTGTTTCAGCTTCAATATATCTGCAACATTAGGATTATTCAGAGTTACCTCAATCACCGACGTTTCTTTCAAAGAAAGTGTGTTCATGACAGGCTGTAAACAATCGCTCTTCTCAACACCCGCCCCCCTCGTAAGAAGCAACACTCTCTTAATGTCTGCATATCGCTTTTCGAACAAATTGGCGAATGATTCCGCAGAAGCCGATCCGAAGGATACTGCTACCGGATTATAGAATTGATTCATCTCATTCCCCCCTCCATGCTGCGTTCAAGCTCCTCAATGACAGCCGGAAGTTGAACGATTGAGCTGACAATATAGTCTGCTCCTGCTTGCTCGAACGTTAATCTCGTCTGATTCATTCGTTCAGCGAGTTCATCGGCAGGCATATTCTGGACTTCGGCCTGTGTTAAGCCAAGCTCACTGCTTCCTTGTATGACGGCGACTGTCCAAACCCCCGCATTCCTGCCTTCGTGAATGTCGGACACCGTATCTCCAACCTTGATGACTAATTTCGGCGGATAGATGCCGAGCTCGACCAAGTTCTGAAATATCATATACGGATAAGGTCTTCCTGCCTTTACTTGATCAGAAGCTATCATGAAATCTGGCGAATAACCCTTTCGCTTTGCTTCCGGAACGATGATTTCCATCATGCCTGATGTATATCCGGTCGTCGATCCAATGGCAATCCCCGCTTCGCGAAGCTGACTCACCGTTTCTAAAGCACCCGGGATCGGATCCGTATACACTTTCAACGATTCCATTAAAATGGCCTCAAATCGAACATAGAGCCGATCAACATCCTCCTTGACGGCTTCCGTTCCGAAAGTGGCCATCCATGCAGTCTTTACTCTTTCCATTTGCAAAATAGCTTGAATATGATCCCATTTCAGAAGGCCCATTGGAATTCTGGCTTCCCGAATCGTGATGGGTACTCCCGCTTCTTCAAAAGTTTGAATAAATGCATGCATAGGCGCGAAGCAACCGTAATCAATCACTGTGCCGGCCCAATCGAAAATAACTGCCTTTATGCGTTCTTTATACGTCATCTTGACTCCTCATTTCGCGTTGTTGTCTTTGATAGTTCCAATTATAGATGGGAACAACGCAAAAACGCAATACGAATTGCGATATTTTACGTATTTTTAACAAATATATGCTGTTATTTGCCGTTTTTAACATAGAGAAAACATAATAAAAACGCAAGCTACGATAAGCTTGCGTTTATGATCGAGATATTATGTTTTTTATAGGTATCCAGCATGTCCTTATTCATAAAAGAATCCGTTACAATCGAATCAATCTGATCCAAACCGCTAATATTCAGATAAGATACCGTTTCGAATTTGCTCGAATCTGCAACAACGACCTTCCGCTTTGCGCTCTTCAGCATCGCATTGATAACCTCCGCCTCCCCTTGGCGAAAATCAGTGAGTCCCTTCTCAATGGAAATCGCATTAATGCTGATGAATGCAAGGTCAATATTGAAATTCATGATTTCTTGCTCGATAGAGCGCCCGTACAAAGAGAACTCCTCATGATTCAGATAGCCTCCCGGTATAATAACCGTGAACCCTTTCTTGGCAGCCAAAATGTCCGCGATGCGCAAAGAATTGGTTATGACCGTAAGTTTTTCGAAGCGAGCGGCGAGCCGCTTGGCAACCTCGATATTCGTCGTGCCGGCATTGAGAGAGACTGCTTGATACTCACTTACCAATTCGACCGCATACGCGGCTAATTCCTGCTTCCTTTCGTTTTGCGTAATTTTACGCTTAAAGAACACTTGATTCGTAGCTAACTCATCTCTTTTGGAAACCGCGCCACCATGTACGCGCTGTAGCTTATCCTCCTGCTCTAACCGTTCAAGATCCCTGCGAACCGTATCCAGAGATACTTGCAGCAGTGACTTCAATTCCACGACAGTGACTTGCCCTTTGGATTCCAGTTCCAACAATATTAATCGATGCCTCTCCGGTGCAAGCATTTCAGATCTCCTCCGTGATTTTGCGTTTTTCAGCATTCTTTTCTTCTAAGGGTACCAAAAATGCCCCCTTGAGTAAATGTTTTTTGAAACTGGATGCCATTCGAAAAAAAAGCTATTCACTTTGAACTGCTGGCAGCGGATCGGAGTCTAAGTATAATGTTTCAGGAATTGACACTTTGGGGGAACTAACATCATGAAGGAAATCAAACACAATCATCTGCGCTATATGCCTGGATTGGATGGGATCAGGGCGCTCTCGGTCCTTGCTGTAATTGCCTATCATCTCAACTGGGGGTGGGCTTCAGGGGGATTCTTAGGGGTAAGCGTATTTTTTGTACTCTCCGGCTACCTGATCACGGATATGCTGATTGAAGAGCGCAAAAATAAAAATCGTATCGATCTGAAAAGGTTTTGGATACGTCGTATTCGCAGATTGCTTCCTGCCATGTTGTCGATGATCGCTGCTGTCGCCGTCTTTCTGGTGATTTCCAATCCTTCAAGGTTAGTTTCCATCCAAGGGGATATTTGGTCGGCGGTAACTTATACAAGCAACTGGTACAACATTTTTCACCATGTCTCTTATTTCGAGAGCTTCGGACCTCCCTCTCCGCTCGGGCATCTTTGGTCGCTTGCTATTGAAGAGCAATTTTATGTATTATGGCCTCTGCTTGTCATTGGCTTGAGTCGTTTCTTTAGCCCAACTCGCGGTAAGTTTGTTTTACTCACCCTGGCCGGTGCCATCCTTTCTTTTATCGCGATGGTGCTTTTATATGAACCCGGTACTGACCCTAGCCGGGTATATTACGGAACGGATACAAGAGCATTTGGGCTCTTGATCGGTGCGTCCCTTGCTTTTATATGTCCAAGCCGTAAACTCCTCAACCCGAGCTTTCGCAAAAATCGTTCATGGATCAATGTGACAGGTGCAATTGGACTATTGGTAATCATCTATATGTTCATTCGGACCGGAGAATACGATCAATCGCTGTACACCGGTGGTATGCTTCTACTTTCATTCGCATCCGCTTTCGTTATTGCAGCGGCAGCAAGCCCCTCTGGTTTTGTTAGCAAAATTTTGAGCTGGAAGCCTCTACGCTGGATCGGCGTACGTTCTTACTCCATTTATCTTTGGCACTATCCGGTGATCGTATTAACTAGTCCGACTAATCCTAATACGGCTCCAAGCTACTTGCTCCAAATCATGCAATTCACACTAAGTATCGGATTTGCGGCTTTGTCCTATTCCTTCATCGAAAATCCGTTCCGAAGCGGCAATTGGCGCATTTGGACCACAATTCCCGGTTTTCGGTGGAAGAGGATTGCTACTCTGTTTCAATTTAAATTCTTATTTGGACTCGTACCGGTTGTCATTCTCGTGTTGATCTTCGCTTCCTGTATGTTTAATTGGAGCGGCACAGAGGTAGCACTCACTTCCCAAAGCCTGACGAGTTCTGATGCGGTTTCTTCGCCTTCCGTTCCATTGCCTGAATTAACGAGCAGTGTCGTGACATCTTCTCCTGCCGTTGATACATCGCCTGAAGTGATAAAAGCTGTTCCGACACCTTCTCCTAAAGGCAAGAATTTGCCTGTGTTGACAAGCCCTGTCCCGACCTCTTCTCCTGAAGGCAAGAATTCGCCTGAATCGACGGATCCTGTCCCGACAGCAACACCTGAAGCCGAAAGTTCACCTGCTTTGCCAACGCCTGCCCCAAGCACAACAAATCAGGATAAGATAACACAGAGTGAGAAAAAGCCCGCCAATCCGACGAACACATCCAGCGCTCATCAATTGGTTCCGGTAACCCAACGTGTTACAGCTATCGGGGATTCCGTTATTCTGGGTGCGGCTCCGGTTTTAGAGAAAATGATTGATGGGATTGCCGTAGACGGGAAAGTCGGTCGGCAGTTGTCGCAAGCTCCAGACATGATCAAGCAATTCAAAGCCGATAAGGCATTAAGCGAAATTGTCGTTATTCACCTCGGAACGAACGGACCTTTTAAGCCGGATCAGCTCGAGGAGCTCCTCGAGACAATTGGGGAAGACCGGAAGATTATTCTCATGAATACACGCGTACCTCGCAAATGGCAAGATACAGTCAATGATGCTTTGGCAGATGCAAGCAAAAAGCATACGAATGTCAAACTACTCGACTGGCATTCATTCAGTGAAGACAAGCCGGACTGGTTTGCGAGCGATGGCGTTCATTTGACAATCAAGGGAGCTGAAGCTTACGCCAAGCTCGTTCTTGATTCTGTTACATCTATAAGAAAGAAGGATGCCAGCACTTCCGACAGTGGACGGGGCTAACAGCTGAAGCTCGTGCGCCTCACCATGCGCTTTATGCTGCACTTTGTGCAATATAGAGTGGGCATTTTGTAGCATGAGCTCACTCTTGTTGTACAAAGTACAATGATTTAGCTAGATTTGTGCTGAAAACTAACTTTTGAGGGTAAATGGTTGCATTAAGTACAATATAGCTGCCGGAGAAGGGAAAATAGGCTGAAATGAATGCACAAAGTGCAATATAGCAACGCTAGTCGAAGTGAAGAGGAGATCAAGGACAAAAGTACCAAGGTGAGGTGAAGGTACACACGTGGTACCGAATTACGAATTGCTGGGCAGGCGGCATAACCCATAAGCACAAGCTGCACATGAAAACTAACAAGCAGGAAAAGGCGAAGTAAAACGGCCTCAGTCCGCTGGAAATCAGGACCAAGGCCGTTTATTGATATTATTGTTTATTCATATCCGAGAATCTTGCTCGCTACAAATGCGAGGTCTTCGATGTCGACTTTGCCGTGGCCGATAACGTCAGCGATCTTCGCTTCGTTCCAGTTCGCGTCGCCTTCTTTGGCTCCGTAGTATTTGGCTACAATCGCCAAGTCTCCTATCGTGAATTTGTTGTCGCCGTTCACATCTCCCGGTTGGTAAGTAACGACGGAGGAGAGGAATGCTTGAAGTGCCGCATTCAAGTCGGCTGACGCTTGCTCAACTTGCTGATTCGTGGCAGATGCGTTATCCGCGACCGCTTTCGCTTTGTCAATTGCCGCTTGTAGTGTCGCTTTCGATCCCGCTGGATATTGACCGCTTCCTGTTCCTTCTGTTGCCGCATTATGTTTGCCTTGAGCTTCTGCAATCAGATCGTTCAAGAACGACTTATCTACAGGCGGCACACTGATCACACTTATCATGCGAGAGGCGTCGGCTACCTGCAGTTCATTCCCCTGTCCGTTAGCAATAGAAGCACTGCCTACAGAAACCGTCGTATACGCTGTCGGGGCTGTCGACTTCACCTTAAATTTGAATTTTAGCAAATCGCCTTGGGAAAGCACGCCCTTATTATTTGCCGCTACGCTGGCAGCCAGAATGCGGCTTTGTCCAGGCACATCACTCTTTTGAGCGACGACTTGGAATCCTTCTCTCACCGATTCAACAGATTCGAGAATCAAATTCGCCGGATCATAGTTAAGCTTCAAATCTTGAGCATACACTTGCTGGTATTCACTTTGGGTAACAGTGCTTAATCCCATCGTTACTTCGAAGGATTGGCCGGCAGTTGCCGTCTGAGGAGCTGTCAGCACTGTTTTTGGCGCTGTTGGCGATTGAATCAAAGCAGCAATCTCGCTTGCGCTCAACGCTCTGTTGAAAATGTTCAATTCATCCAGGCTGCCTTTGATAAAGGAGTTTCTTGAGGCTCCGGATGCTTCTGCGCCAACTAAATCCATTGGGCCATCGATTTTAACTGGGAGCGTTTCTTTTAGCACCCCATTTTCATAAAGAGCAGTTTCGGTGCTTGTGCCTACAAAAGTCAGGTGAGTCCATTGGTTGTTAGGAATACTATAATTGTAATTATAGTCTTTACCACCGTAAATGGAGAAACCAACTTTACCTGTTTTCTTCTGGTTAATCTTAATTGAAGAAGTTACGCCGCTCAGGAGTGCCTCATTTCTCGACGTACTTGGCTGACCGTTAACCCAAACGCTTACTGTCCAGTTTCCTGGTATATCTGCGGTGGCTAAATCTATATAACCTGAGGTTCCATTTAAACTTATTCCAGATCCATACTTACCGGTAGCCCACGTTGCGCCGCCAACTAAAGTTCCATTTTTATAACCAGACGTATCCCCTAAGGTAGTTCCAGTTCCTTCATCCATCTTCCATTCCATATGGAATGGGACGAACGGAGGCGTCCATACAACAGGGTCGGCGAAAAATTTAATTCCTTTATTTTGCAATCTTGAAGTTTGATCGATAAGTCTTCCTTTAAAATCATCCCAGTTTCTGTTGCTCTGAGGCGTCCAGCCGACTTCAACATTCGCTAATAATCGTGGATAGAGCATATAATCAATATTATCTTGCGTCACAACGGTTTCTGACCATAATGTACTTTCAACGCCATAAATATTTGCTCCTGATATACAAGCAGTTGGGTTCAAATCATAAGCTTTGCTGGTATTGACGTTTCCTCTCCAAGATAGGCCAAGCGCCGTATTATTGTAGTATTTCATGTCGAGATAAGCATTTGCCGGAGATACGATGACCTTCATCCCTTTTGCTTTCGCCGAAGTTCCAGTTGAAGCGGTGCAATTCCAGTCCTGCAGAATAGAATCCTTGGTTGTTCCGCTTGAAGTATCGGACGGGTCCCATCCAACAGCTTTCTTCCCGTATTTATCAAGAATCGTTGTTACTCTGCCAATAAAATAATCGTAATCACTAGCTGTAGTTGCGCTAGATTCATCTCCTCCTAGATGAAAATAAGGGGAAGGTGATATGGCTGCAATCTCCCGAACGACATCGTCAACAAATTGATAGGTAATCTCGGAACGAGCCATTAGTGTGCTATACCCTACAGCTGTATCGGTACGCATAGCTTTTCTTTTTCCATCAGGATTTAGCTCAGCAATTGAAGCTAAAGCCGCATTCGTATGACCAGGCATATCGATTTCCGGAATGACTTCAATATATCGTTCAGCGGCATAGTTGACGATTTCTTTAAATTGCTCCTGTGTATAATATCCGCCAGGACCACCGCCTACCTGCCCCTTGCTTCCATACTCTATGAGTTCAGGTCTGGATTTAATTTCAATGCGCCAGCCTTGATCATCAGATAAATGCATATGAAACTTATTAATCTTATACTGCGATGCCAGATCGATTTGACGTTTAACGACATCCACTGGGAAGAAATGTCGTGCCACATCAAGCATAAGTCCACGGTATTCGTAAGTAGGCTTGTCACTAATATTGGAATTAGGGATCACCCATTGTACGCCAGAAACAATTTTGTTCTTTTCAATATCTGCCGGCAAGAGCTGCATTAAGGTTTGAATACCTCTAAAGACGCCTTCCGGTTTATTTGCAGTGAGTTTAACTTGATCGGAAGTGGTGTTTAAATCATACCCCTCATTACCTTGGGCGTCATTTCCACCAATGGTCGTTAAGTAAATACTGCCTGCAGTCGGATTGTTTGATTTTATGACGCTGATACGGTACCCTGTCGATGTATTCAGTTTATTGGCGAGCACTTGTCCGTTCTTGAATAACTCATCTGTTTCCCCAGCGGAATTGCCAGCAACATAGATGGAAGTGGTTTTTGTTAAAAGAAATTGCCCCGTTCCGACTGTATAACTTACAGGCTTTGGAAATATTGAAGGCTGACTTGCTGCAGCTTTAGCAACATTAGGAATTGCGCTTATAATGTTCACGGATAAAAGTAAAGCTATGGCTGTAGATACTACTTTTTTAACGATTAATTTTTTCATCCTTATTTTTCACCTCTACTAATTTTGTACTGCTTATTAGCTAAACGAACTCTGCCGTTTGATCCTGAGGTAGTCTCGTGATGAATAATTGCACTATCATTCTCCGTCATAATCACCTAAACTTCGATGAACTCACCCCCTCTCGTATGATCTAAACGACAACTCCATGGGATCATTCCGTTATTTTTCTCGAGCGGTAAAATGATAACAGCAAAAAGGGCATTAGTAAAAAGTGGTTCTTTTTACTAATGCCCTTTCGGTAACACGTTAAGATTTTATTAAGTTAATTAAATAGTATATGGATAGTAATATTTTGTCAATAAATAAATTTGGCGAATCCGTCCGCGGAACGCCGCAGCAAATTCTCATTCGGCTCTTGCGGCTTTTCCGGTGTCAACACTTCCTGCGCGACGACACCCCGGTACCCAATCTGACCCAGTGCCTTCACAAATCCGGCCAAATCAATCACGCCTTCGCCAGGATACAGTCGATCGTTATCCATTACTTCTGAAATGGGCACATCCTTTGCATCGTTGAGATGCACGTGAACAATTTGCTCTGCGCGTAGAGCCAATATATCTTCAATAGTCGCTTCATTCGTATACCAATGATAAGAATCAAAGAGCAGCCCCACATTCGGCTCACCAATGGCATCAATGAAATCCAGTGTTTCCGCAATCGTCCAAATGAACGGATGCTTCCAGCGAGTCCGATAATGGTGCGGGCCGACGAATTCAACCCCGAGAGAAATGCCGAACATATTTAAAGTTTGCGCGCAAGCGCGAAGCCGGCGGGTCGCTAATGCCATGAAATGGGCCGGGCTATAATCGGTCGAAGGCAAGATGTACGTGCAGCAACGCGTACAGCCCAGGTCAGCAGCGGTAGCCGCGTAAGAAGCCAGCTTGACAATACTGTACCTAAAGTCATCTTCCGAGGATTGCCATTCAACCGGCAGCGAGATTGCTCCAATGACAACTTTCCGTTCACTTAAGTGCGCCTTTATTTGGGCGACTCCCTCTTGTTTAACCCAATTGTACAATTCTTTTGCGTCGCAATCGATTGCCTCAAATCCATACTCGGACGCATGATGGACAAATTCGTCCAGGCTGGGGAATGGAACAAGCCCCGCCTGAGTTAATCCTTTCAACATTGCCTTCCTAACCACCTTTCATTGATGTAAAACAAATAATTATAAGCGCACAGGGATGCCTAATTGTTGCTCAACAAAGTCTCTGCAAATGGCAAGACTGTTGTAGGGTGTAGAAGTCGATTGATCGATCTCGACTGTCATCCATCCCTCGTAGCCAATCTCATTAATGGCTTCCAGGATCGGCTTGAAGTCAACGGTTCCGAGTCCTAATTCGCAGAAAACGGGCAACGCTTCGTTCCCTAGCAGCATGGGGAAATCTTCGACACGCGCTTCCTTCGGGGTCAAATCTTTCAAGTGAATATACGCGACTTTCTCTTTATACTTTCGGATGATTGCCGGCACATCCATCTCGGCTCCGCTTAAATGAGCCGTATCAGGAGCAAAATAAACTTCTTTATCCAACAGTTCCATCAAATAGTCCAGTTCGTCTTGTTCCTGCAATTCCGTCCAAAGATGCGGATGGACGCACGCTTTGACGCCAAACTCTAACGTTCTCTTCGCAGCTTCGTTGATTGTGATGGCAGCCTGCTTCAATTGATCGCGATCCGTAGGGCCTTTCCGCGGTCCTCCAGGTCCAAAGACGATATGGGAAGCGCCTGCTTTACTCAAAATTCCGGCGAGTTTCGCATTATACGCTATAATACTTTGTCTCATGTCCGGATCTAGGAAACGCCTACCCGGGCCTCCGGCAGCTCCTCCATACACACCTGTCATCGTTAGGCCGTATTTCTCGAGAATTTCAATCAACTCGTTTTCCCTGTTCTCGAACTTTTCGACGAAGGCCGGCCATGGCTCAATCGCCTTATAGCCGAGTTTGGCTGCCTCCTCGAAGCCAAGCAAATAATCGTGCCCCCACGTGATGGCATGGACAGCTATTTTCCCCTTGAATTCACTCATCGTTGTTTCTCTCCTCTTTCTATTATTCGCTTATTGAAACCCATTTTTTTAATGCTGCCGAATCGGATACCGCTTGCAAAACGAGTTGATTGCGATACCCGTCATCAAAGTTGGGCGATGGGCTCTCTCCACGGGCGACACCACGCATCAATTCATGAATGAGATTAATAAACGTGTGCTCATAGCCGATAATATGGCCAGCCGGCCAATACGCCTCGCTGTACGGATGAATTGTTTCTGTGCAAGAAATTTTACGGAAACCCTGTATTCCTTGCGGATCTTCTTCAAGGTACAGCTCCAATTCGTTCATCTGCTGCACGTCCCAGCGGATTGAGCCTTTCGAACCATTGATTTCAAACCGGTTGCTATTGCGGTTCCCTTTACCGAATCGCGTTGCTTCGAATACGCCTACAGCTCCGTTCTCAAATTTCGCCATGAAAGCGACCGCATCGTCTACATCGACATCGCCCATCAGATGGCTCTCCGTCTTGGCATGCAATCCGCCACTCATCTCGCCAAGCGGCCGCTGCTTGATAAACGTTTCCATCATACCGGAAACTTCGGATATTTCTCCGACCAGATACCGGGCCAAATCAATGGAATGTGCCATTAGATCACCGTGCGTGCCTGATCCGCAAGCCTCTTTACGCAACCGCCAGACTAACGGAAACGCCGGGTCCATAATCCAGTCCTGCAAGTAATTCGTTCGGATATGATAGATTTGCCCCAGTTTGCCTTGATCGATTAATTGCTTGGCATAGCGAATCGCAGGGACAAAACGGTAATTGTGACAAATCATATGCACAACGCCCGCTTTCTTCACCGCATCACGCATTCTGCGGGCTTCTTCCACATTCATGGCCAGCGGCTTCTCGCATAAAATGTGTTTGCCTGCCTCAGCAGCTGCAATAGCAATCTCGACATGCATGTTGTTCGGTGCTCCGATATCGATGAGATCGATATCTTTGCGTTCCAACAACTTCCTCCAATCCGTTTCGAACGAGGCCCAGCCCATTTTGTTGGCCGCAGCTTCGACGCCTTCACGTTCGCGTCCGGCAATGGCCTGCATGACCGGCTCCGCTTCTGCATCGAAATAGAAAGGCAAATCACGATAAGCATGGCTGTGTGCTTTCCCCATAAATTTATACCCGATCATGCCGATTCTCACTTTAGGTTTAAGCAATGGAATAGCTCCTCTCTTGAAATGATCCGCCTTTCGAACCCTATCAGCCTTTTACGGCTCCGCTTGTCATACCTGTCATAATCTTATTGCTGTAAAATAAGTACAGTAAGATCGTGGGCAGTGAAACGAGCACAAGTCCTGTAATCTTCCCTGTATAGTCTGTCGTGAATTGGTTGTTGAAGAAAGTTAACCAAATCGGCAGCGTGAAATAGATATTGGTCTTATTTAAAACAAGTGCAAACGAAAATTCGTTCCAAGTGGACAACACACTCAAAATGGTGATGGTGGACGTAATCGGAAGACAAATCGGAAAAATCACCTTGAACAATGTATAATCGAACGAACTGCCGTCCATATATGCCGCTTCTTCGATCTCTGAGCTTATATCTTGAATGAAACTATCATACAAAAATATGGCCAGTGGCAAATTAAAGCAAATATAGGGAAGGATCAACGTGAACCGATTATCCAACATCCCGATCCATTTGAATTGTACGAATAATGGCACCAAAAGCGAATGAAGCGGAATTGTCATTCCCGACAGGAAGATGACATATAAAAGCTTTTTACCCGGAAACCGGAATCGAGCAAAGAAATAACCCATAATAAAAGAAATCATAACGATGATCGGAACTGTGACTACCGTATTGAAGAAAGAGCTGAATAAGGCGTAATTGATTTTTCCGATCCGAAACGAATTCAAGTAATTTTGCAGGGAAGGATGCTGTGGCAAAGACAAAATGCTTAAACTGAATTCTTGATTTGTTTTCAAGGACGTGTACAGCATCCATACGATAGGAAATAGGGCTGTAAGGGAAAAGAAGATCACACAGATATTCATAAGTATTTTCAGTACACTTACAGCCGGATTTGTCTTAGTCAGCATGTTTCTTACCACCGTCCATCAGTTTGAACATTACAAGCAGCGTGCATCCGCTAAGGATCAGCATGCCAATGGAAATCGCGCTGCCATAGTTGATTTTGGCCATAGTGAAAGCATTGTTATAAGCGTACTGCGCCATAACCATTGAGCTTGTGCCGGGTCCACCGCCTGTCATCACATAAATGTGATCGAATACTTTCATCGTCCCGGATACGCAAAATATCAGGGCTACCCGTATCGTATTTTTCATGAGCGGAAGTGTAATCCGGAGCGTCCTTTGCAGCCAGTTGGCGCCATCGATTTCGGCGGACTCGAAGATATCCTTAGAAATATTTTGCATGCCGGCCAAAAAGATAATCATGTAAAGACCGATATATTGCCAGATTAATGGCACAGACACGGCGTACAGCACAATATTCGGTTTATCCAACCAAGTCACAGGGGCGTAGCCCACTAATTTCAGCAGCCAGTTCAACAATCCAAAACGATAGTTATAAATCAATGACCATATGTAACCAGTCACAACCGGCGCCAGGACAACTGGCAAGAAAATCGCAATTCGGTGTAAATTCCTGATCAGTAAAAACTTGGAGTTTAGCAAGGCTGATAAGAAAAAGGCAATACCAACCTGACCCAGTACACAGAACAAAACGATGACCATATTATTTTGATAGGATAACCAAAAATCGTGGTCTTTCGCTAAATGAATATAGTTTTCCAAACCGACAAATTTCGTATTATTAAAGTTCATCATGCTGTAATATAAGGAAATCACCAAAGGAACAATGACAATGAAGATATATACGATCAAAATAGGAACCATATAGCGCAAAACCGGCCCCGCATTCAATCGAAATGCTCTATTCAGCATGGAAGCCCCCCTGTTGTTATTTCATTGAGTCGCGAACCGTTTGAATCTTCTTGGCCAAAACTTCCGGTTTCACGGCCCCGGCCAGTAAATCCTGAATCCCCTTGTAGATAGCTTCAACCAATGCAGGGGCTAATTGAATGTCATAAATTGGCGTGAATGTCTTGTCGCTTATAAACTCTCTGTATTGCTGGCCAAGAGGCGACAACTTGCTTTTATCATAATTGGTAACTTTCACAGCAGGTTGGTCGTTGATCTCGACTTGCTGCTTACCGTGTGATTCATCCGAAAGCTTTTTGATCAGCTTCATAGCCGCTTCCTTTTTGGCTCCGTCCAATTTAGCATTGTAAGCGAATGACCAACCTGAGCCGCCGGCTACTGCATTAGGAGATCCTTTGCCACCTGGAATTTGAGGCAGTACGGCTAAAACCGTTGACTTCTTGACATCTTCCGGGGCTTGTTCAGAAAGCGACCCGACGGCCCAAGCGCCATCCACGATCATTGCCGCTTGTTTATTGTAATAAAGCGTATGTGCTTGATCTTGGTCGATGCTGTTAATATCCGGGTTGAATGCACCTTTCTTGTTAAGGTCATCGAGGACGGTAAGCGCCTGAATGAATTCCGGATCCGTGAATTTAGCCTTGCCCTCTTTCTGCGCTTTGAACCAATCGGTTCCGGTAATACGATCGGCCAAAGTGCCGAATAAAGTAGAACCGACAGGAACGTTCGATTTATTGCCCATGGCGATCGGCGTATATTTATTTTGTTTCAGTGTATCGATTGCGGCCAGGAATTCGTCCCATGTCTTAGGAAAAGCTTTTATTCCTACTTTGTCAAAAATGTCTTTGTTGTAATAGACAAGATGGACGGTGAACATCGCTGTTGGTACGCCATAGATTTTGCTTCCCTCTGTAAATTCGTCAAAACTGTTTGGAAGAAATCCGTTCTTCCAGGTTGAATCCGCTTCCAAAGTATCGTTGAAAGTTCCCACCAAACCTTTAGGAATATAATCGATCAGCATCGAACCATTGGCGACGAATAAATCCGGAAGCTCGCCGGATGCCCCCAGTGTCGTCATCTTGACGCGATACGGATCATGAGGAATGGATTGCTCTTCCACTTCGATATTGGGATTTTCCTTACGGAAATCCGCAAGTGTCTGTCGGAACAATTTGTTGCTTGCCGTATCGTCGACCCAAAAATGTCCGAACGTTAGTTTTATTTTGCCTGAATTCGGATTGGCATTAGCTGAATTACCAGCTTCTTTCGTATCGCTGCTGCAACCAGACAACACTAGCAAGACCACAAGCATGAGAGACAAAACAACGTAAGATACTTTTCTTTTGTTCTTCATTCAGATTCCTCCTTGGTATATTTCTTTCAACTAGCGTTATACTGAAACTGAACTCCCCTGTATGCGGTTTCATTATGACCAATCGAACAGGACCCCGAAATACTCATCCTTGTAATTCCGTAAACCCTCATAAGCCAATCCCGCTTGTTCCGGTGCCAGCACATGACTGATAAGCGGCTCCACCTGAAGTTTATTTCGATCCATCAAATCGAATACGATTTGCGAGTTACGCACTAAAGAGTGTTTGACGAACTCATTCGGTTCAACCGGATAACGCCACTCGTGGGCACCTTTAAAGGTAATGCACCCCCGATTGTAAAGATGGCAATAATTCAAAACATCCGTAATATCACCATGGAACTCCCCACGCGGACTTCCAAGGAAAACAATTTCTCCTAATCTCGCAATCCACTCTAGACTGCCCACCGCTACTTGGGGAATGCCCGTCGCTTCGATATGTGTCGATACGCCGGTTCCGTTCGTCTTATCCATGACATGTGCCTTGGTACTGGACGCATCACCCTGATGAAGATCGAATACGCCGCAGCGCTCGGCAAGCTCGAGCCTCTTACCGGATAAATCGATCCCGATGACATTTGCTCCTTGCAACTGAGCCAACTGTGCAGCCATATTACCGATTAACCCGAGCCCGGTAACACTGACAAAGTCTCCGAATTCGATATTGGACACACGAACCGAAGTAGCCGCCACCGTTGCCATCCGGGTAAACGGGACCCACCGAAGATTCATCGTTCCCGGAACTTTCAAGACATTCCCTCGCACGGAAACTTTCTGATATTTCGAATGATCGCCGTAATGATAAACAATATCCCCTTTGCGGAACGAGTGATCCCCTTCACCGACATCGACAATTTCACTGACTGCCGCATAACCGGGAGTGTCAGGCAATTTAAACCAGGATTCATTGCCTGATAAGCAGGCTAACTCCGTCCCAGGGCTGATTAGGGTATACAGCTTCTTTACGACGATTTCATCTTCCCGCAAATTCTGGGGATTGAAATCTTCCTCCAGTAATTCGACCTTCCAAGGACTACTGAAAACTACTCTCTTGTTTTTCATCGCAAGCACTCCCTTGTTCTTTTTTTTCATTATAACCAATCGCTCAACAGGAGTATTTGACGAGAACTCTGATTTTTTATCAAAATCAACGCATTTCATCCCATCATTTTACCCAAACCCCTATAAAAACCTGCAAACGTGCAAGCTTGACTACCGGTATACCGTCTATGCTAAACTTACTCATAAATCTTAAAGACTCTTTACACTTCATTTCTAACAAGAGTGGATGGTGAAACATGGATAATGAATTCGAGATCATTACACACCCAAAAATAAAACATTTAAATCCGTTTCTCGTGGACTTATCTTATCGCAATTCTCACTTGCACAACGATTTTGAAATCTGTTTACTATTGGATGGCAATTTGACCGTGTATTCCAAAAAAGAAATGTACCAGGTCTCCAAAAATTCCATTATCTTATTTAATCCCATTCAACCCCATGAGCTTCATGCTCATCATGGAAATGCCTTGTTATTATCCATTCAAATTTCCAATCGATTTTGTCATAGTTACTTTCCTGCCATGACAAATATCGCATTCGATTCCGTATTCATTTCGGCGCTTCTCTCAAAGGAAGAGCATCAACTTTTGACCTCCATCTTGCTAGAAATTGCAATCTCTTACTTACATCAAGATTTCGGATATGAGTTGATGTGCTTAAGCTCGTTAAACCGTCTTTTCTACCACCTGTTGAAATGCGCGCCTTATCATATGATCAGTGACGAAGAGCGGATCAAGAATACTAACCGTTTGCATCGCATGAACCGGATCCTGAGTTACATTGATGAAAACTTTTCAAGTAAGCTTCTTCTTTCAAGCATAGCCGAACGGGAAAATCTTTCTCTCCCGTACCTCTCCCATTTTTTCAAAGAAAATCTCAACACGACCTTTCAAGACTATTTAAATCAAGTGCGCTTTGAAAAGGCAAAAAAGCTCATCACTCAAACCGATAAAAAACTAATCGATATATGCTTGGAAAGCGGCTTTTCAGATACGCGTTATCTCAACAAAATGTTCATGAAACAATTCGGCTGCACGCCAAAACAATTTCTAAATCAAAAGGATCGAACGAATTCCCAATCTACAAATACGAATCTAAAGAGCATTCAAAAATTTTATACCGATAGTGAAAGTTTAGAAATTCTCAATAAGTATCAAAATAGAGGTGATTAGCTATTCGATTCCCATCAGAAGCTTCATCACATACATTTCCAGTCCTTCGAAATCCCTGCTTTCAACACATTGTTTTTGATATTCGTAATCAAACTTACTGACCTTTTCTTCCAAAGCTTTCACAATGTTCAGGCTGTTTTCCAAGTGTTTGTAGCTATCCTTATCGATCGTTGACCGCATCGCTTTTACGTCCAAACCAACGTATTCCCCGTTAGCGCCATAATTATTTTCGACCAATACTTTAATTTGATTGAAAGCCTGACGAAGATTTTCTACGCCGAAGCTTTTATCTTGGTCAAATTTAAGTCCATTTTGATCGTTCAGATGCACACCCCATAGTTTGTTCATCGCCAGTGCAAATCCGATTTCGTGAGAAGGATCGAGGCCAGCCAAGACAGCATGCGCCGACTCCAATAAACCGCCGACTCTGGAAGGATCGATTGTAGCAGCAGACACAGCAAGCACATGGCCCATGGTTCCGCAAATGCTTCTATCAATCGGCTCGTTCGGTTTAGGCTCAATCAGAATTTTGATCTTGCTGTCGTATTGGAGCATCTTGTTAATGGCATCCACCAGTTGTTTGGTAGCCTCTACCGGACTTTTGCTTTCCGCACAAAGCGTCCCTTCTCTGGCTAACCACAAGACAATTTTGTCGCATCCTAATTCGTTGGCGATATCGATCGAGCGATAAGATCTCCACAGTGCAAATTCTCTGTCTTTCTCCGATGTCGACATGTAAGCGCCATCAATCGTGTGCGGGTCCATCCATAACCTTGGAGCTACAAATTCGGCAGCAAGATGATATTTGTCCAAAAGCTCCTTCACTTTTCTAGCTTCACTCTTTATTTCTTCTTCTGTTAATTCATTGATATTCGGAACGGCATCATCATCATGAAATTGAATCGCGCTGAAACCCATTTCCGCAAATTTCTTAATTTTATCCTCAAAAGAAATGACTGTTCTTACTGCAGGTCCATAAGTATCGGCACCATCATGAACATTCCAAGGACCTACTGAAAACTTAAATTTCGACATGCGTTAAAGCTCCTTTGCTGAGTTTTTCCTTGCATACCTACTGTAATACGCGCTTGCTTTTGACACATGTACAGTTTTACGATTTTTCGACTACAGTTTTACTGTCTTGCACGATTACGTCTGCTCGACCGGCTGAGCAAACAACCTTCCACCAACAATATGGGAACTCCATTCCCTTATTTCGGAAAAAAATGGAAATTCGGGCGCCCGAGGGGAACTACAGGGTCTTATACAACCTCTAGCGACCAAATTTGTGTCAAAATGGCGAAATAGCGGCCCCTAGTTCCCTCTCTCTCACGCAAAGGGATCTTTTGGGCAAAATAGCGGCCTGTAGTTCCCCAGAAAACATAAAAGTTCCATAACGCAAAAAAACCGCGAACTGGTCGCGGATGATACACTTCTCTTTCCTACCCTTCTCTACGCGGATGGGAATATGTGGCTTGGAATTGACTAGGTGTCATACCAACCGTAGCTTTGAAGGATCGGCTGAACAGATGGATGCTCGAGAAACCCACTTCCTCTGCGATAACCGTCAACGTTCGTTTTCCTTCCACGATCATTTGCTTGGCTTGTTCAATTCTTATATGGGTTACATACTTATGAATGGATACGTCCAACTGTTCTTTGAACAAAAACGATAGATGGTTAGTCGAAATGCCAACATGATCGCTAATGGCGACATTATTTAAATTCGGGTCATTGTATTTCTCATTGATGAAATCAATGGATTTTTCAATGAGCGCCCACCCCTTGGTCAGCCTGCCTTCCGGATGTTTGGCATTGGATTGGCTTTTTAAGAACATGTACAAAAGCTCTATACATATAGATTTTAAATGCAGGAAGTAACCATCCTGTTTATCCTGAGAAATTTTGTGCATGAATAGAAATCTTTTCTTCAAATCGATTTGATCCGCTGGCCGCAAGCGGGATATGGGCTGGATGGAAGCCAGTTTCATTTCTTTCTCATAAACTTTCTTATGCTTTTCTTTGGTAACGTTGATTTCCTTCCATTGGCTTCTTTCCTCGTCGAAAAAAAGGTCAAAATGAAAAATATATTGAATCATAGGAACAGTCGATGTCGTTCGGATAATATGGGGCGTGAAAGGCGGCATCAAAATAGCGTCTCCTTCACTTACATGATATTTAACCCCATTCAGCCAGAAGTCCGCCTCCCCTTGTTCGATATAAGTAAAGACATGATCATAATCGATCCACTCTCCCGAGAGAGAGGTCGTTTTCATAATCTTGACAACCCTAACAAAGGGGGAAATTACGTTCATCCACGACTCCATCGACTATGCCTCCATGATTTGAGTTCTCTCATGATTTTAACCCACTTCTTAGAAGAAGTCGATTTCAAAGTCGAATTCCCGAGTACGGTTCAGCTTTGGCATAGTCACAGAGCTTTGTTTGTCATTTTGTAAGGAGTTATCCGCTACATCTCAATGTATACTTTTCCCTGCTCCACCGACAAATCAAACGTTTCTACGACAACGTCGTAAGTTTTTGTGCGAACTTTATGGTCTACAACAAGACCGCCGGTTTTAATGTCAAATTCCCAATGGTGCCAGGGACAACGCACGATTTCCCCTTCTTGCTCGTAAACAAATTGCCCGGGCGTCGGCGAAGTGACCCATGAAGTAACCGGCCCTTTGCATAGCTGGGCTCCTTGATGAGGACAATAATTAAGAATGGCATGAAGCTTTCCGGACAATTTATAAATGCCTACGCTCCGCCCTTTGACATCAACAATTTTCGGTTCGCTCTCCGTGAATTCATCAACGGTTCCTAAATAATGGAGCGTCATCGTTATTCCTCCGTTTGGTCCGGCATAGGCAGGCCGTAGTACCTGGCAGCGTTATAGTAAAACACATTATTCGTTGTTTCTTTGTCCATTTTGGGGAAAACGAGCTTCGGCGAGTCGAAATCCCAATGCGGGTAATCGCTGCAGAAGAGCAGCCTTTCCTTGGCGTGCATAGCCTCGAACAACGTATCGAAAGCTTGACGGTTCGGCGTTTCCTCAATGGGCTGGGAGCCGATGTACATGTTGGTGAGTAAATATTCGCTTGGCTTTTTCTTCACCCAAGGCGTCTGATCGCGCAGTGCTTTCCAATCCTGGTCGAGACGCCACAAGTAAGGAGCGACCCAGAAGACGCCGCCCTCGATTAACGCGACCTGCAGCTCCGGAAAAATTTCGAATACGCCTTCGAAAATAAAGCTGGCCATATGGGCCATATACGCTTGCGTACGGGCAGCGCGGTATTCAATATAGTAAGAAGGATAGCCGACATTCGTAGCGGGTGCGTTCATCCCATCGCCGATAGCTCCTACATGCATGGTGAAATTGATTCCATGCTTCAAGCAAGCCTCATAGATCGGATGATACATTTTATTTCCGTAAGGATGAGGCGAACCCGACGGAACATAAGCCTGAACCATTCCGGGATGGGAGCCGAGCCTTTCGATTTCCCGAACCGATGCAGCTACATCGTGAATCGGCAGGTAGATGGAGCCTCTGAACCGGGGCTCCTTATCGAGCCAATGCTCGATCGTATAATCGTTGAAAGCGGAACACAAGGCAGCCGAGTAATACGTATCGGCCGTGTTCGTGCTTGCTATAAATTCACCGGTCAAAATCCCGTAGCGGATGTCGAAAGGATTCAAAAGCTGCTCGACCATGAAATCCAGATCCGAACCGGCAGGACCGCCGTTTGGAGGGAAGGAATCGGCTCTTTTTCCGATGTTGCCTCCGTTCAGCGTACCCGGCCCCCCGCCAAGACTCGGTCCCCACAGTTCAATACGCTCCCTGTATTTTCGCGGCAAGTAAGGGAACAGCTGCTTAATGTCCTGAAAAGTATGATGGATATCGCAGTCAATAATTCCAACGCCTTTGCGTCCCTTTGTCTTCTTGGCCGTTGCTTCTATTAAACTCATATTTGTCATCTCCCCTGCTATGTTTCGACACGATTGCAAGTGCATGTTCTACATCTCTATCATAAAACCTGAACGGCCCCTCCGAAAATGGTATTTCGCAATTGCGGTTTGTCATTTTGTAAGGTCGATGCTATACTTTATCCTACTCACAACAAACCGTTTTCTGGAGGTGCGGACGAAAACATGGGCAAGCGGCAGCATCCTGACAACTATGAGGAATCACGCCATTATGTTGTAGACGAGTTGGCCTTGAATGGCGGCTTATGGCCGGTACGGATGGGACGCATGAAAGCAGACCCGGATCATCGCTTCCCCCAGCGGATAATTGATTATTACGCATTGCATTTTGTTATGAACGGGAAGGTCCGTCATCTCTTCGGAGAACAGCAGATCGAGCTAGTCAAGGGCGATGTTTTTTGTGCATATCCGGGTGTCGTCTACCACCATTCCATTGTTCCGACCGACCAACCCTTGGAAATGATTTGGGTTTCCATCGATGGCGGGCAAACTCCGCTGCTGCTCGAGAAAGCCGGCTTCCGTCCATCTGCCCCTTATCTCCCTGGCGTGATCGGTAAAGAGCTCGAAACATCGCTCGTTCATCTGTTCAGTCAACAGGAAGATAACAGCAGCCGGAGACAAGTCGAATTGATTGCGGCTATCTACCGTATATTCGGACTGATGATTCCGCAAAAAAGCGCTGACAAGTTGGGTGCAGGACCTGCCAGCTGGATTCCCCGAAGCATAGAGTACATGAATATGCATTACACCGAAAATATCAACGTGCAAGACGTCGCCGCGTATATTTCCGTTCACCGGGCCTATTTCTCCAAAATATTCGCCGAACAGACCGGCATGACGCCCATTCAACATTTGCAAAAGCTCCGCATGGAGAGAGCGCTTCAGCTTCTGCAGCAAACACCGCATTCCATCACAGAAATCGCAATGACGCTTGGTTATCCCGATTTATACGCCTTCAGCCGGGCGTTCAGCAAACATTTTGCCGTATCCCCGAGTAAACTGCGCGAACATGCTGCAAAGACCCGCGGTCAATCCGGAGCGTACACCGAGTAAGCCCGAGGGCCGTGTTCATAATTTTCACTCTCATTACACAATAAAAACCCCGCATCCTCTACAATTCGTAAACAGAGGAAACGGGGTATAGTTCAAATAAAAACTTTTACAATTATAAAATACGCGCCGTAAACATCGATCTAGCTACTCGCGTACCATTCGTTATGATTTCCATATCGATCTTGCAAAATCTGCGGCTCATTTCCACGATGGAAGGCACAATTTCGATGACGTCATCGATTTGCAAAGGGATCAGAAAATAACTGGAAGAGCTGTCCAGAATAAGATCGCCTTTCTTGTGCTCCTGAACCGTTCTGTAAGCCGCACGAATCATAATCGTTGTGAGCACACCTTCGGAAACCAGGCCTTCAAAGTTAGTCATTTGAGGGGTCACCGTTCCTCTGAAAAACAACTTGCCTTCCGCATCTCGAAGTTCATCGATCCCTGCGTAGATCTGCACTTCGAACGTTTCAGCGTTCTGAGGCTGCCTTTGCATATCCTGCATCGCCTTCATGACATCCTTGCGGCTTATGACGCCGATCATTTTGCGCTCGTTATCGATAACGGGCAGAAGCTCAATACCTTCCCACACCATCGTATGCCCGGCAGAAGCTACCGATGTTTTCAAGTTAATCATTAGCGGATTCGGTGTCATTAAGCTGCCAATGAGTTGATTCGGTTTAGCGCCTATGATGTCCTTGGTTGTAATCATACCGATCGGGACCTGATTCTCATCGATAACCGGATATCGCGTATGCGTCGTTTCTTCGACCAGCTTTTGCATGTCTTTGACTGTGTTAGCAGCTGTTAGTGAGTAAATGAGACTATCTTTACGTACGATGTCATCAACGATCATAATCTTCTTCTTAATGAGGCGGTCTTCCATGGCTCGGTTAATCATTGTAGCAACTGTAAATGTATCAAAAGAACTGCCGATAATCGGCAGCTGCAGCTCGTCTGCCAGTTCCTTCACTTCAGGCGTGGTATCAAATCCACCGGTAATCAACACGCCAGCGCCCTGACTAAGTGCGCACATATGGGCTTGCACGCGATTGCCGACAATGAGCAAATTTCCTGCTTCAATATACTTCAGCATAGCTTCAAGCTGCATCGCGCCTATAACGAATTTGTTCAGTGATTTATGTATACCCGAAGAGCCGCCCAGTACAACGCCTTCCACCACATTCACGATTTCTGCGAACGTTAGTTTATCGATGACAGGCTCTTCTTTCTTCTCCATTCGGATCGTACCAATCCGCCGTTTCGTACTCACCAAACCGATATTTTCCGCTTCCTTAATGGCACGATAGGCCGTTCCCTCACTCACATCCAGGTCTTGAGCGATTTGCCGTACGGACAGCTTCGTGCCCACAGCCAAAGATTCAATATATTTCGTAATCTGTTCATGCTTCGTATGAAGCTCCGAATTGCCCGCGCTCATGGTTCACACCTCACTGAACTGTTCTATAACATTTAAATAATTATAGTATATCCAAATAAAAAAAGACAGAAGCCTGAACAAGGCCCTGTCTCAATCGCTTTAATTATAAATACGAATACCCTTTTTCGGTTAAAAAAGATTCAAATTCAGGCGAAAGCGTCATTTTGCTAAAAAGCACATTCGCCAGATCGAATTTCCTTTGCTGTAGTTCTTCTTCTCCAAGCTTCGCTCTGATCTTATCCAGCTCTTCACTTTGGATTTGCAGAAATAGTTCTCCCGTTACTTTGCGCCCGTCATCCAAAATCCCCAGAGGATGGTGAATCCACTGCCATAGCTGGGCGCGTGATATTTCCGCAGTTGCCACGTCTTCCATCAAGTTGTTGATGGGCACAGCGCCAAAACCACGCAGCCACGCTTCCAAATATTGAATGCCGACGCTAACGTTTGTCCGGATCCCGTTCTCGGTAATCGGGCCTTGCGGCACTTCCAGCAATTGCTCGGCGGTAATCTCGATGTCAGATAGCTGCTTGCTAATTTGATTGGCTGACGGCATATGCTCATCGAATATCGCTTTCGCCACAGGTACTAATCCGGGATGAGCTACCCATGTGCCATCATGACCGTTCCTCACTTCGCGCAGCTTATCTGCGCTCACTTTGGCCATCGCTTCTTCATTCGCCACCGGATCATTCCTCACCGGAATTTGTGCGGCCATGCCCCCGATGCAAGGCGCATTCCGCTTATGGCAAGTCTGGATGGCGAGCAGCGAGTAGGCTTTCATGAAAGGTGATTCCATCGTGACGAGCGCACGGTCGGGAACGATGACGTGAGGCTGCTTCTGCAATTTTTTAATATAACTAAATATATAATCCCATCGTCCGCAGTTCAGCCCTCCGCTGTGCTCTCGAAGTTCATACAAGATTTCGTCCATTTCGAAGGCCGCAAGGATCGTCTCAATAAGCACCGTTGCTTTAATCGTCCCCTGCGGAATTCCTAGTTCCTGCTGAGCAAACTTGAACACCTCGTTCCAAAGAAGCGCCTCCTGGTGGCTTTCCAACTTGGGCAAGTATAAATAAGGTCCGCCGCCTTGCTGAATTAACCTCTTCGCATTATGGAAAAAGAAGAGGCCAAAATCAAATAACGAGCCCGAGACCGAGCGCCCATCTACCTGTACATGCCGCTCTTCCAAATGCCAGCCTCGAGGACGAACTTTGAGCACGGCTGTCTGATCTTGTAGGCTGTAGCTCTTTCCTTCCGGACTGGTAAAAGTGATCGTTCGACGAATAGCATCGAACAGATTCACTTGACCATCCATCGTGTTGTTCCACGTTGGGGAGTTGGCGTCTTCAAAGTCAGCCATATAGATCAAAGCGCCTGAGTTGAATGCATTGATGACCATTTTACGATCACCGGCAGGGCCTGTTATTTCGACGCGACGGTCTTGCAAATCCGCAGGGAGGGCTGCTATTTTCCAGTCACCGCTGCGTATCCGCGCAGTCTCGGGCAGAAAATCAGGCAGTACTCCTTCATCAAGAAGACGCTGCCTCAAATTACGCTGCTCCAAAAGCTCACGCCGCCTCGCTCCAAATGTTCGCTCAAGCAGCGCCACGAATGCTAGTGCCTCCGGGGTGAGAATCTTCTGCCATTCCGCCAAAGGGGCTTTGAGTTCAATTCCACTCGTTAGGGTTTGATCGAACAGTTTCCTCATCTCCTTAATCATTGAGCTTTGCTATTAATGGGCAAATTGCTCCTCTTCCGTAGAACCGGAAAGTGCCGTCGTGGAAGATGTTCCGCTCGTAATAACTAGTGAAACTTCGTCGAAATAGCCTGTTCCTACTTCACGTTGATGGCGTGTAGCTTCGTAACCACGAGATTCGCTGGCGAATTCCGTTTGCTGGAACTGAGAGTAAGCAGCCATTCCGTGATCTCTATAATCGTGAGCGAGTTCAAACATACTGTGATTCAGCGCATGAAAGCCTGCCAAGGTCACGAATTGGAATTTATAGCCCAGCTTCCCGAGCTCAATTTGAAACTTTGCAATTGTAGCTTCATCTAATTTTTTCTTCCAGTTGAACGAGGGAGAGCAGTTGTACGCAAGCAGTTTGCCAGGAAATTTATCATGGATAGCTTCAGCAAAACGTCGTGCTTCCTCAAGGTTTGGCTCTGATGTTTCACACCAAATCATATCTGCATAAGGCGCATAAGCCAAACCGCGTGATATCGCTTGATCTAAGCCTTCATTCACATAGAAAAATCCTTCGGGCGAGCGTTCGCCCGTTAGAAACGGCCGATCGTTCTCATCAATGTCGCTCGTAAGAAGACTTGCTGCATTCGCATCCGTTCGGGCGATTAACACCGTCTCCACCCCCATTACATCAGCAGCCAGCCTTGCAGCGATTAGGTTTTTTACAGCCTGCTGGGTTGGCAGCAGCACTTTTCCGCCCAAATGGCCGCATTTCTTTTCGGAGGAGAGTTGATCCTCGAAATGGACGGCTGCTGCTCCCGCTTCAATCATGCCCTTCATCAGTTCAAATACATTTAGCGGCCCGCCGAAGCCAGCTTCAGCATCCGCTACGATAGGCAGAAAGAAGTCAATACTCCCCTTGCCTTCCGCATGCTGGATCTGATCAGCGCGCTGCAGCGCCTGATTAATTCTTTTTACCACGCTAGGAACACTGTTAGCCGGGTAAAGACTTTGATCGGGATACATATGACCGGATAAGTTCGCATCGGCGGCAACTTGCCAACCGCTTAAATAGATCGCTTTAAGGCCTGCTTTTGCTTGCTGCACAGCTTGGTTTCCTGTCAGAGCTCCAAGTGCGGGGACGAAGTCTTCTTCGTTAACCCGCTCCCAGAATTTACGGGCTCCCTGCTCAGCCAATGTCTGTTCAATCACGACGGAGCCGCGAAGGCGAAGCACATCCTCCACCGAATAAGGCCGGGTTACCCCTGAGAATCGCTTGGAATTCCAGCTTGCTTGCAGTAGTTCGCGTTGATTCTGTTTACTCATCATTCTGTGCACTCCTTTATAGTGGATTTAGTTTTTTAAAAGGATACTTCCAGAAATCCGCTGCCGCCGCAAACAGGGCAAGTGTTTGGCCAAAGCACGCGGTCCTGACCAAACGGTATGCTCCCCCCCTCTTTGTGATAGTGCTCATTCGTACTTCCCATTTCTTCTAAATCGCCATTGCCTTGGCATGTTGGACAATCCATCGTAATCTCCTCCAATGTATTAATACAGTTTTTTTTATTAATATAATATATAACACATAAAAGATTAATGTTCAATAATGTTTTATAAAATAAATTATTTATTTAAATATACTATAACAATTAATGTTTCTGCTGAACCCTGCCTTTCACACCGTGGACCATGCTGGGCGTACAGAAATAGGCGTTCACCCCGTAGAGTGAACGCCTATTAAAACTTGACGAGAGCTTAAGCCATCGTTAAGCGGATTGTCTTCATCATCCCCCGATAGGAAAGTATTTCCGTATTGCGTTCTCCGTCGTTTCTTTGGCGGTTTGTATCGTTCTTTCAATATCCCAGTCCCAATACTCCGGTCTGAACAATTCTACCGAAACCATTTCGCGATAGCCGATCTCCTGCAGCGTTTGCAGAATCAAATCGAGATTGACAACTCCCAGCCCAGGCCATACGCGATGCTGATCGCGCAGCGCGCCCACCGGCAGATCTTCGCAATCGTCGATATGGAATACGAAAATTTTGCCCGCATCCGCCTTCTGCAAATGTTCGATCTTGGAGTTCATCGCATGGAAATGGAAGCAATCGAGCACCACGCCGACATTGTCGCGATTCGCCGCTTGAACGATATCGTAAGCTTGGCCGAATGTATTCACCGAACAGTTCGGATAGCCGACAAACTCAAAGGCAAGGCCAGTCTGATAAGCTGCTGCTTGATCTGCCAAATCATGCAAAACGCGAACCGTTTCTGCTTTAATTTGTTCCTGCGTGTAATCCCCGATATCAAAAGTCGGTACGACAATAATTTTTTTACAGTTAATTACATTTCCTACTTCACATAAAAAGTGCAGATCGTCTTTAATTTGCTGGTAGCCTGGCTCGTCTCTAAAGCTAATAAATTCTAGCGCATTGAAAGCGTAAGGCTTTATTTTGCTTTTATCAAAAAACGCTTTTAAGTCTTCTACCGTATTTTCCTTCAAATATTCCTTTAATTTATCAAGACGGATTTCGATAAGATCGTAACCGTGCTTCTCACAATACGCCAAATCCAGCTGCAGAGTGGAATGCTTCATCGTTGTCGCTTGATTAAATGCTACTTTCATAATAGACACCGCCTTCTTCATTTTGGGAAAAACTGCACGGATGCCATACGAGCCTTACTTATTGCTCATCTCAAATTAGGGTAATCGATTACCCTTTATGATAAATTTTTTTGAGGATAAACACCGCATCCCCCTATTAAAGCTTTGTTTCTTCTGAATATTAACTTTGTAACCCCTTCCATTTGGGTTAATCGGTATGGTTAATCGGTTACCTTATTGAAGTTATTGTATCTCACAGATTATTCTTTTTGCAACCGTTATCTTTTTGGGGGATATACATATTTTTCGGTGGCGGTGGAAAGAGAGGGGAGTTGCTTGAATATTTAAATCGCCGACGTAGAATCGCGAACCACTAAGTGAGGCAGCAAAAGAATTCGCTGCTTAATGTCGTCATTTCCTTCAATTTTATGAATAATTAAATCCATCGCTTTCTTACCAAGATCGCTGACAGGCATCGCTACAGAAGTAAGCTCGGGTGATACAATTGAGCACATTGGCGTGTTATCAAAACCAATAATAGACAACTCCTGCGGGACAGCAATCTGATGCTTTCTCGCAGCCCGCATTACGCCGAACGCCATCAAATCATTGGTACCAAATATAGCGGTTGCCCGGTTCGCCGAACTAAACAGCTTCCCTGCTGCATGTTCAGCATCCTCCATTTTAGTTCCGCCTATTTGAATAAACTTCTCGTCGTACGGGAGCTCTGCTTTTTGCAAGGCAAATTTATAACCCCTAATGCGTTCGTGGCTGCTGACAGTATCCTCGGCAACGATCCCAATACGCTTGTGTCCGAGTGATATTAAATGCTCCGTTGCGATAACTCCGCCAAAGCAGTCGTCGACCGTAACACTATCTACTAAAATATCCTGCTTCTCATGAGCAAAAAGAACGATCGGCACTTTATCTTCCAACAATTCTTTAAGAAGCTCTTCATTTTTAAATTGGGATGCGATAATAAAACCGTCAACCTGCTTATTTCTCATCAGAGAAATATGTCTGGCTTCTTTGTCCGGGTTATCGTCTGTGCAGCACATCACGACACTAAAGCCTTGCTCTTGGCCGCGATTCTCAATATGCTTCAGATATTGTGCGTAGACCGGATTTTCCACATCAGGAATTAGTAACGCAATCTGAAATGTTCCCTTTCCCTTCATCGCAGAGGCTAACACATTAGGCTGATAGCGAAGATCTTCCATGATTTCTCGAATTTTTATCTTTGTCTTCTCACTGATTCTCCCCGAGTTGTTCAAAACTTTGGAAACAGTAGCCGTCGATACTCCTGCAGCTTTAGCGATGTCATAGATGGTCGGCTTCAATTTACACACTCCTGTCTTACATGCTATCCAGCACCCTAGGTGTACACGCTTTCTTATTGCTCTCCATTCTATACTCTGCTTTGGAAACTTGCAATATGTCGGAATATGTAATGACATGGCCAACTACGCGATGTAACTCTCACCTCCGGCAGCTGCTTTTTCAGTTGATTTCCCCCACTTCCTTACGCGGATTGTCAGCTTTATCCGTTGTATTATTTCATTTCACAACAATGTACGACCGCACGTTTGGACATAAAGAATCATATATCTTTAATTTTAAATACGGCTCTCTTGGTGTTCAGTTGTTCTTTATGATCAGTGGTTTTGTAATATACATGACCATAATAAAATCTACGAGTCTAAAAGAGTTTATTATTAAGAGATCTATCCGATTATATCCGGCATACATAACATCTGTTATTATTACATTTTTGGTTACGACAATTGCTGATTTAAAACCACTAACGGTTGGTTTTGTTGATTTCCTTATTAATTTAACGATGGTTTATGGTGTCATACCGTTTGGTATTAAGGCTGTCGACGGTGTGTATTGGAGCCTATTTATCGAAATAAGTTTTTATATTATTTGTGGTTTCTTGCTTTCAATTGGGTTAATCAATAGACCGATAATCAATTCATTCGTAGCGCTAATATTAATTTTCACTATTAAAATATTGTTTCTGAACCACCTCCTTCATCCGATTCTAGGTGACCTTGGCATTGTTAATTTCACAAATCTTTTTATCGCAGGGATTATGTTCTTTGTATTGAAGAACTCAAAGAACAAGGTTTGTCACCTAATCATGTTGCTCTGTTTACTATTTGAATTCTGTTTCAAAGGAACAGTGGCAGGATTATTTGTTGCCGCATTTTGTCTTGTCTTTTATGCATTGATCTATAATAAGTTAGGGTTTATTAATAAGCCATTCATTACATACTTAGGAACTATTTCTTATAGCTTGTATCTAATTCATTCTTACATTGGCTACATCATTATTAATCAACTTGAAAAAAACGGATTTACAAATGAACTATTTATTATTGTTCCCCTATTAGTATCAGTTGGATTAGCACACGTGATTACATTCCATATTGAAAAGCCAGTACAAAAATACTTACTTAACAAATTTCATACTAGGAAAATAAAAACCTCTCAAGATTCAGTTACATTATAATCATACATTCCAAAAATAAGGAGTTTTTTGAAATGCAACAAATCGTTACGTCATCGGATCCAGATGTTGGCACGTTTGTTTGCCCGAGATGCAAAGCAATTTGGAGAGCGAAAGGTGAATTTGAACATTTTTTAGGCGGATGGCATTATAACAATGATGATCTTTGTCCTCGCGGGTGCAGAAATTTCCTTTCCTTAAGGATCAGAGGGGATGAAATTGTGTAGGCTCGTTTCATAATTTTATTTAATCCGCACCAAAAGCAAAGGAGCTAAGCACATACACAAGTTCAAGGGCGAGTGAAGGCGCGGTTGTTAGCAGGAAGAAGCGCGTGCGCTGCAGCTTGCGTTCTATGCTGCACTTTGTGCAACATAGAGTGGGCATAATGCGGCAAAATCTCACTCTCGTTGTACAAAGTACAATGATTTAGCTAGATTTGCGCTGAAAACTAGCTTTTGAGGGAAAATGGTTGCACAAAGTGCAATATAGCTGCCGGAGAAGCGAAAATAGGCTGAAATGATTGCACAAAGTGCAATATAGCTATGTTAGCCGAGGGGGATCTATGGAAGCACAGAACAAGTTCAAGGGCGAGGTGAAGGCGCGGTTGTATAATGCGGCAAAAGCTCACTCTCGTTGCACAAAATTGGCATACGTAGAAATCATCAATTTATAGCAATGCTCCGCAGGAAACCGCCTGCAAGTACCCTTCTTCCCCTCCACAAATATAGAAGGGAAGAAGGCAATTCTGCTCCTTTATTTAGTTCAAAATTTTGCTCGCAATCGCCGCAAGGTCAGTGATGTCAATGCGGTTGTCGCCATTCATATCCGCCGCCTTGATTTGTAGCCAATCCGCATCGGATGCCGTTTTACCGTAGTTGGCAGCAGCCAAGGCCAGATCGCCGATGCTGACTCTTCCGTCTCCGTTGATGTCTCCCGGAATTCCGACTGGAACAGGCGTCACTTGGATACTGACTGAGGAAGACATAGCCTGTATTTCCGTGCCAAGCTCGTTTGCCAATGTCGCTTTGCTTACTTGTATGAGTCCAGTTGACGCTTGCGTCAGGTCTTTCGCCTGGAAAGCAAGCTCCAGTATTTGCGACTGTCCAGTAACGGCATTACTGCTGCCAGTGCTTGCCAAAATTAAGCGCAGCTTGCCTGGTGTACTATGAACCGTCTGAACAATCACAACGCCGTCTTTCACCGATTTCACCGAATCAAAAGTCATGATACTCGCGTCATAATCAATCGTAATGTCCTGTGCATATATATTTGCCGTATTCACGTTGAGACCGTAAATTACCTTAAAGGAATCGCCTGATCTAACAGTCCCTAATCCTGTTAGAGTCGTTGACGGCTGATCGTTTACAACCTGTGTGACTTTGAGCACATACTGACATACCGTGGTGTTTCCAGCATTATCCGCTGCCGTCACAACGATCGTATGGTCACCAGCCGTTAATGCAAATGGCTGTGCTGTAAGCGGCTGATTGACAATCGTGCCATCCAGCTTCACCTCTGATCTTGCAACACCACTTAGCGCATCCGTTATTGTGAACGGAATGTTCACCGTATCCGACTGAAGGACCGTTATCGTCTGCGCACCTGGTTCGCCCGTTACAACAGCAGTCGTTTCAACAACAGGACCCGTTTTGTCGACTTTCACTTGTACGGATTTCGTTGCCTCCTGATTACCGGCAGCGTCTACACTGTAGTATTGGAGCGTATGAACGCCTTCGTCCGTGATTTGAATGGTGCTGCCTTCAACAAACGCCCCACCGTCCACGCTGTAAACCGTTTTGGAAACCGTGCTTTCCGTATCGGTTGCGGTCAGGGTAACGGTTTGCCCTGTTTGCTGCCACCCCGTAACCGCATCGTCTGTTGTCACTGGTGGGGTTGTGTCAGTTGTCGGATTCGCATCTCCATATACGTTAAATTCATAAGCGGAGGCACTTCCACCACTGTAATTGGAGCCCGTAACAGTTACCCTGACATATCTGAAAGTTGCATGGAAGGTATCTGTTGTCAATCCTTGAATTGTATTATCCGACCTGTCAAGTATAGTCGTATAGGTCACGTCGTCATTGCTGCCTTCAATTTTGTACTTGTAGAAACGCGGATAGGTTGTGCTGTTATACCAGTAGCTTTCCAGCTTGGTAATATTCATGCTGCTTCCAAGATCGACCTTCCACCACTGCGGGAAGGTGTTAGTGACGGCCGCCCATCGGGTAGAAGTCGTATTCCCGTCATTGGCATTGCTTACCTCATTTCCGGTTTGTACCGAGCTTGCCGTAGCGGGTTTGCCTTTTGACACAATTCCGGTTTGTGTAGTCGCACTTATCGGTGAACTCCATAAGCTCGTGCCCTCGCTATTCTTTGCCCTTACCTGGTAGGTGTGGGTTGAGCTTGCTTCGAGTCCTGTATGTGTATAAGTATTGCTTACGCTGCTTACTATCACGCCATCAACCATAAGGTCATAGCTTGTAGCTCCTGTAGAACTATTCCAGCTAACTTTGATCTGAGACATGTTTGCTCCAGTCGCGGTCAAACCGGTTGGGACAGAGGGTAGATTTGGATTTGAGGCTACTGGGGTGATGGTCATGGCTTGCGGATTGCCTGCGCCAAACTTGATACTCTGTATGGAAGCTTGACTGGAGCTAAATTCAACACCAAGCGAGCTTGCCCGATTGACCAGTCGATAGCTCGTGATCCCGCTTAAACTTGAGTTCGTTGCTGCTGAAATCGTAGCTGGTGTAGAAGAGGGAGTGAGGTAGGCCGGTGTAGCATTTCCAACAGGTAAAAGGTACCATTGGTCACTGCCGCTTGCAGTTCCGTTTCCGCCATTTCCGCTCGGATTGGCATCTGCATCCGCTGCACCAAAGGTAATTGCGGCTCCCATTGCCCGCGTTGCTGCAGCTGTTGAGCCGGATACCTTCAAATACTTTTCTGTGGATACGTTCCGTAATCTGTAGAAACCGCTATTTTTAGAAGAATCAAATTCATCGGGTACAGGAATAAATTGCCACTGATTCTCTGCGCCATCTTGGAGGGCATTTCCGCCTATCGAGATGGTATAGGCTGTAGACGGTGAAATGGCTGTTCCGTTATGGTCTTTTGGCGGATTATAAGCTGAATAATAAGTCTGCCCGGGACCGGGAGCTGCTGTGGAATAATTTTTTTGCGAACCCGATAAATCGGAAATCGTTCGGAAGGAATAGCCGCTGACTTGTTGATTGGTCAGACTGCCTGAGTCGATTTGAGACAAATAGCTGCCTACTGTAGACGGAAGTTTACCTACGACTTTAAACGTGTCCGGCGCGCCTAAATCATCGGTCTCGTAAACATATCCGTCATATCCGACGGACCGGTACTTGCCGCTGTAAGCATTGTAGGAAAAAGCATTTTCGTACTGCGTATTGACCGGAAGAAATACTCTTTGCGTTGCCGTATCTTTGAATACCGGCGTGCTGCCGCCTGGTTTAACGGAGGTCAAGTATCCGGTTGAGTTGTTTTCTTGGCTGATCCATACCTGGTTGTTTTGGATGTATACGGTGATTGTAGCATCCAGTGCCGGATCGGAGTAAGAGACGGACGGAAGGCTGGTGTCGCTTGCATTTTTAATTGTGCCGTTGACTGTATTCGCTGTATACGTGTTGCCTGCAGCATCTTTGAAGGTAAAATCTCCATTGCTTGGCACCTTCATGTAGCTGATATTCAGAGATGATCCATCCATACCAGTCCCGGTTAAAGTCAGACTATCCGTCGCTGGCGTATAGTTTACGGTCAAATTATGATCGCTGCCAGCTCCCATAGGACTGCCTATCCAGCCAGCTTCCCCCTTCAGTGCGGATCTGGTCCATGTTCCGTTATACCAAACATCCCAAGATCCTTCAGCCATTTTGGCGCTGATCGGAGAACGGGCTAGACTGAAGTAAGTGAGGATGTTGCTAAAGCCTGGTTTCCAATTGATGTGGTTGTTGTAGAGCACATAAAAGTAACCGTTTACATTATCAACGAAAAATCTGGTTCCGGCCACCCCGTATGACCAAGTTGAACCGGGAAAGTTCGCATTGGTAGCTGCTTCATTGCTATCGTTCCACGGTGAAGTGGCAACCTGCCCGATCAACTGCCAGGTAGCTCCTTTATCTGTCGAATAAGTGGCCAGAACACGATTGTTATGGACACCTGTGGAAATTCGCTCATTGTTGGTCGGGTTGCCCGATGCAAATGGCGAGAATTGATATTCGTCGTTGGTCAGGGCATACCAGTATCCGGTATCCGGATCAACCCAGACGCCAATCCCATCGTTGTGGTCATCCTGGTAGGGGGTTGGAATACCGTAAGTTTCGTCGATCTTGTAATTGATGGTCCCCGGCTTGTTCCAGTAAGAATTATAGGTTGTTGTAGTGCCCCAATTGGTGTTCAATGTACCAAAGTCCTTATTGGTGTTGTATTTGATCCAAGAACCGCCGCTGTCCGTCTGTGAGTAGTCAGCTAAAGAATACATCCAATGAAACTCCCCGTCCTTGTCAACGAAGGCAGAGCCTGCAATATCAGCTTTGCCGGCAGTCAGGTTCGGAACTGCATTTTGCACATAAGTTGGGAAATTCTCTGTCGCTGCAAAAGCCGTTTGAGACCCACTCAAAACCTGAATCATAGAGAACGCTAGAATAGCAATTGGACTTGCGAATTTCACTTTCTTTTTAACACGCATACGATTACCTCCGTGTTTAGTATTGGTTGAAAGCTCTTCGGATTCTTCTTTCCAAACGTTCTGTCGCCCGGTCATCAATCACCCCCTTTCAGCCCCGCTTTCTATAAGTACGTGTAGTTCTTGTTGACGATCAGCACGTTGACCCTCCATTGCATTCCTTCGCAGGAGCTGAACCGTATTTTCATATAGCCGTCCTTCCTCTGTGTGACTGGCAGTATATCCGTTGCAAATTCACCTGCCTTCAGCGTTTTCTCGGGTTTCCACGAGCTTTGCCCAACAATTTCTATTTCCGTGTAAGACGCTGCCTCTTGGTCGCCGGATACAAAGAGCAAATCGTATCTCCCCTTCGGAAGCTCCACGATAAACGCAGCTTCGTATGTGCCTCCGATAAAATCTCTTCGCAGCTCGTCAGGTTCCCCGCAATCCGCTGCTATGAGATCTTCTTTTCTCTCCCATCCGTTCCCCGAATAAGTGGTGAAAATCGTCTCTGGCGTTATTTTTCTAAACGTTTGGCCGAGGACACCTTCCCTATGTACCTGTCTAGGCAGCACTTTGTAATAATCTTTGCCCAACACATGCGATGCTACGCCAAAATCAAAGCGATAAGCAGCCAGCCTCGATTCTCGGTGATTGCCGGAATAATAATCAAAAGTAAAATGGTCGAGTGTCCTGTAATGCTGCGTGTCTTGGTTTTTGCCAAGGAATACTCTCCGGTGTGTATGGGCTTCGTGAAAAAGTGGATAACTCCTTAAGGCTTTAACGCGATCCGAATTGGATAAAAACAACTCTGGCAGCAACGATTCCGTATGAGGATAAATCGCATACTCCCCGTCCTTCACCGTCTCAAATGAAATCCGTCCATCTTCCTGATGATAATCCACGGTGTTCCACGATTGACCATTTTTGCTTGAGACCAGTACTTTATCACTCCAATTAAACGGGTTGCGCAGAACCACCTTAGATCCTGCCTTACTTTGGATATAAACCCAAACTGTACGGCCATTTTTGAACTCTGCACTAACCTCGAAGGCTCCTACGGCTAATAAGCCTTGAAAGGAGCAATTGTTCCATTTCTTATACTTCCTTACCTTCTTCTCTACATCATGGTCGTACAAACCAATCGTACGTTCCTCCTCAGGCTCACCCGAGGGTAGCGACGGAAATACATCGATCACCCCATCATAGCTTTGCAGCAGCATTTCGTTCACGGCAGCGACCATTTCACCTGAAGCCTCCATCATATGCGGATGATACAAAGGCTCATTCGTGATGTTGCAGTAGTTCATCCATCGTTCCGTTTCTTCGGAGAACAAACCATTGCTCCTCATCGATAGATCAATGCCTTGCTCATACAGCAATCGGAGCGCAGTATTCCCCTTGCCCAGCCTGGAAGCCGCACAGGAGAGCCAGCCGAACTGAAACACACCGTATTCCGTATGATTTTCGGCATAACGAAGCGTATTCTCCCCTCTTTGCCGCAGCGCAGCTTCGCTATTTTTACATATTTCACCGATGGGATAAATCGGCATTAACAGTGAAGGATGACGCAGATGCAGATTCGCCGGAGCCCATTCCGAATCCAACAACCTATCGCCGTACGGTTGGGTTTCGGCCGTCCTGTACGGTGCCAAGCGCTTTGCGAACGCCCGCCATTTGAGCCGATCGGCTTCCGCTTCGCCTAGCAGCTCATTCGCTTCGCTGGCGATTTGAAGCACATATTTGACCGATGCCAGCGTACAGGTCGAGTTGCAGGTTAACGGTCCTTGTTCGGGGGATATATCCGGGAAAATGTTGAACTGCCCCGTAGCACTATCCACCTTCAAGCAGCCTTCGAAAAAACGGGCAATCCCTTTAAAGACAGGGTAAGCCTTTTCACGCAAAAAGCGCACATCCATACTGTAGCGGTAATAATCCCACAAAAACTGTGCGCACCAGGGCCAAATACTGAGATATAGCGCATGCGGGTAATCCCCGGCTATGCCTTCCAAACCATAGAACTGCATTGCCATTCTTTCAGCCTCAGCGACGTAGGAAAGCAGTCCATCATTGAACACCTCCGCCACTTCAAGGTGATTCGCCGTATAGAGCGGCCAAAAGGCGGCTTGAATGTTCACGTCCCAGTACCACATGCTGCCCCATTTGGTCGGCTGCTTGATGTCCCACAAACCATTCAGTCCGCATGCCTGCTCACGCATACGACTTCCTTTGCCGCTGCTGCAGGCAAGTGCGTACAAATTGATATACCATAAATCTTCGATCATTTTGTCAGGAACTGTAATGGATGAGCGGCTCCAGAAGTTGCTCCAATGTTCTTGATGAACAGCTATCATATCCGCAATTCGCAATAGCGAACCGGATTGGTTTACTTTTTGAAGAGCAGTACGAAGCAAATCATTTGTCTCTTCCTCCGTCACAACCGTCGTAAGCAGCGTCACGCGTTCCTCGGCATTTTGCATCGTTATCCGTATAGAATCACCTGCCTCTCCAGGCATCAAGCTCCCTTTCCCGCCAAGGATTCGCATCATCACGAGAAAGGAAAAAGGACCGAACCGTTCCCTATCCTCTCCATCCGGATAAAAAGAACCTTGATAGTAAAATGTCATTTCATCCAGCTGATGAAACGTAACGTTCATTTCCACGTATCTTCTGGATGGAACGGCCAGCGAGACAGCTGACAGCAGAGCAGTGTCCGTCTGCCTAATGTCTGTAATGACAAAATCTCCGTCCTGAGCAACAATTGTACTCACATTAAGCTTGTCATCGCCCTTTTCTATTGTGAAATGCACCGTTGCATTCTCGACATCCAGCTCTAACGAGTAGCTGTCCGGATCAGACATATGTACAGAAGGAAACAGGTGCACTTCACCCGTAGGAAAATGGGATGTTCCGCCCGAGGATTTGCCATATTTTCTATGCATACTATTGCTGGATAACGCATCGCCGTATAGAAATATGGGACCTTTATCAGGATTTCGGTACAAATCAGAAGCAAGTTGTCTCAATTGTTCAAACGTATATCCATATTGGAGATGGAAGTCCCCATCCTCGCCATTCCGATACTTTTTACTGTAACGATGAAGTTTTTGGTAATAGACCTCATAATGATTAAGAACCATAGTCAACTGATGATCCTCGAAAAATATCATCCCGCCAAAATGACCGTTGCCAAGCGGCAAGGCTTCGTTCCAACTGCTCGGGGCGTTCTCGTAGACGACACCTCTCATGATTTCACTCCTTAATCGCGCCTACCAAGACACCGTGGACGAAATATTTTTGCAAAAACGGATACAGGCACAGAATCGGCAGCGTGGAGACGATAATGGCCGCATATTTGATCGTCTCGCCAATGGCATACTTATCGTCACTTGAACCCGCAGAATAAGCATCGGTGCTATTTTGGATTAAAAGTTCGCGGAGGATGAGCTGAAGCGGGTAAGCCTCGCGGTTTCGTAAATAGAGCAGCGCACTGAAATAGGAGTTCCAATGTCCGACGGCATACCACAAAACCATAACAGCCATAACCGGCAAAGAAAGCGGAATCATTATGCGGAACAATATCGTCCAATCGCCGGCGCCATCCATTCTCGCAGATTCCTCCAAACTGACCGGAATGCCCTGAAATGAGGTTCGCATGATGATCATATTAAACGTATTGATAGCACCGGGGATGAGAAGCGCCCACATCGTATTCATCATGCCAAGATTGTTGACGAGCAGAAAAGAAGGAATCAAACCACCATGAAATACCATTGTGACGACGATAAAAAACATCATCACATTTTTGAAATATAAGTTCGGCCTGGATAATACATATGCGCCGATGGATGTCATGATCAGGTTAATGGTTGTGCCAAGCAGCACATACAAGAGCGTATTTTTGTACCCTTCAACAATCATCGGATTGCTGAATACAGCTTTGTAAGCGCTAAGATCAAATCCTGCCGGCCTATACAATGGCCCAAGATGTTGAAGCAACTCTGTCGAATTGCTGAATGAGGCAAATAACACGTATAAGAATGGGTACAGCGTGACAGCGCAGAGACCGAGCATCAATACGGTATTGAAATAGCCAAATGTTCGTTCTCCATTCGTTAGTCTCATGATTCCTATCTCCTTTTCCAGCCTCTAAATATCAGGTGTGGTTACCACAATTTGTTCTCGCTGATCCGTTTAACGAAGCTGTTGGCAGCCACGATCAGAATAAAACTGATGACAGAGTTAAACAGCCCAACAGCAGCCGTAAAGCTATAACTCGCCTCCAGTACCCCTTTGCGGTATACATAGGTGGAGATGACATCAGCTGTGCCGTAAGTAAGCGGATTGTAAAGAAGAAGTACTTTTTCACTGCCTACTGACAGCATGTTACCCATTTGCAAAATAAACAAAATAACAATAGTCGGCATGATGCCAGGAATTGTAATGTGCAGCGTCTGCTTCCAGCGGTTGGCTCCGTCTATCCGGCCAGCCTCGTACAACGTCGGATCGATCGTGGCAATTGCCGCCAAATAAACGATCGAGCCCCAGCCGATTCCTTGCCAAATGCCTGAAGAGACGAAGAGGAAACGAAACCAGCCCTCCTCCTTTAAGAAATCAATAGACTCGATGCCGAAGATACCGATGATTTGGTTAATGAGACCGCTTCTGCTCAAAAAGTCGACCATAAGTCCAGCGACAACCACAATCGAAACAAAATGCGGCAAATAGGAGATGGACTGTACCACACGTTTGAAACGGCCGCTGCGAATCTCATTAAGAAGCAGCGCCAGGATAATGGCTGCAGGAAAACCGAACAATAAATCGTAAAGATTGAGCAAAATTGTATTTTTAATCAGCCGCCAGAAGTATATTCCGTTAAAAAAACTATCAAAATGCTTGAAGCCTACCCACGGACTCCCTATAATTCCTTTGGCCGGTGAAAATTCTTTGAAAGCGATTTGCAAGCCGTACATCGGACCGTAATGAAAAATGAGATAATAGGAAATCACAGGTAGCGCCATTACATAAATGGCCCAATGACGCTTCCAATCCGTGCGAATGGTTTGCAGTATGGTCGCATTTCGTTTGGTCACTTGAATCTCTCCGGTGTGTTGCATCATCGTCTCGCCTTACCTTTCTTGAGGGTAGATACGTAATCTGGGAGATGACCCCTCTCATCTCCCAGCCCTAACACTAATTAGCGCTTGTTGTAACGATCCAGCGCCCCTTGTTGAATTTTGATGGCATCCTGGATTCCCATACTCTCCATCTTCTTAACGTACTTGTCGAAGTTATCAAGCGGTTCTATGCCCATAATGAACTTCAAGAGCATTTCATCTTGATACGTTTGGATATCGGTCACAATAGAAGCAAATTTACTGCTCTCGTCTTGAGTCGGTGTAACAATCGGCAACTTTCTTTCGGCAGTCGGCTGCGACCAGATTTCCAAAGCTTTCTTCTGCTGAGCGAGAGCCAGATATTGCAGTTGGAAATTATCGCTGAGCACGAACGGGCCGCTCCACGTACCACGATTATATTTAGCCAGCGATTGCTGAATGCTCGTTCCAGCTGGAGGATTCAAAATTTCCGGAAGGAATGTTGCTTTACCGTTCTCCATCTTGAAGCTGGTACCTTCGACACCGTAGTTGAACAGCAGATCGCCTTTGTCCCCATAACCGTAATCAAGCCATTTCACTGTTTCGATCGGATTTTTGTTGGCTACCGAAATGGCTGCACCAATGCCGTTGTAGGCAAAATCCTTCTGTCCCCAAATCGGTTTGTCGCCTGCTTTCAATACCGGATAGGGAGCAGCTTCCAGCTTAAAGTTCGGGTCTTTATCCTTCATGAGACCAACATATTTACCGATACCTCCGCCGTTAAAAACAGCGCTTGCGCCAAGAATGTTGGTCGTCATTTTGTTATCTAGTAGCTTATCATTCGGTGCTGCGAAGTCTTTATCCAGCAAGCCTTCCTTGTACCATTTATTCATTGTTGCAAGGAAATCCTTATATTCCGGCTGAATCGGACCGTATTTCACAGTACCTTTGTCTTGATAAAAGCTGTAGTTAATTCCCCATGCGCCAAGGAACGGAGCATCAGTAGCGAAAAGATTTTTATCCAGATAAAGTGGAATTTCATCCATTTTGCCATTACCGTTCGGATCTTTTTCTTTAAACGCTTTCAATACCGTGTACCATTCGTCAATCGTTGTCGGCATCTTCAAGCCGAGCTTATCCAGCCAGTCCTGGCGGATCGCTGGACCAAAGAACACCCTGACTTTATCGTCGCCACGTAAGAACGGAAACGCATAGATGCTTCCTTCATCCGTCGAAATTTGCTTCTTCCAGTCCGGATGCGTATCGAGCAGCTTCTTCAGGTTTGGAGCATACTTGTCGATTAATTCGTTCAGTTTGATGATTTTCTTATCTGAAATTGCCTTCTCCGGTCCGCCTGGGTATCTAACAACCGCACCGCTTGTCGCTCCCCAGCTTGCTTCAATAACGTCCGGAAGGTCATTGGTCGCAATCATTAAGTTAAATTGCTCTTGCGCTTGAGCTACCTCAACGGGAGGATGCTGGAAGGCGACCTTTACGCCGGTTGCTTTTTCAAGCTCCTTATACGTCCCTATTTCAGCAAATGTTTTCATTTGAGAAGAGACTTGCGTTTGAGTCGGCACCCAATACGTCAACTGACTCAGTTTAGGCGGTTGTGATTCCTTTGCCGGCTGCGGTGCAGCAGATGAGGTAACCCCGCTCCCGCTTTCTTTGCTGCAGGCTGCAACCGTGATTGCCAATGCGGAAACCAAAATGACTGAGCCTGCTTGTTTCAAATGCTTCTTCATTTGTTTGCCTCCCTTTACTAGATAAATGTTCCGGTGTTGCCAGCTGCTGTGTCGTCGTTGTGTGATCCCTGGTTCCCAGTGTAACTCCCCTTGTGGAACATGGATACTCTCTTGTTTTCACTAGCCATGATCTTTTTTAACAATTGCCTGCCAGCAGAAAATAAATCAGTAGGACATTAAAAATCATCAGTTCATCATAAAAAGACAGGCAGCCCTGCAAAGGGCTGCCTTTATACTTCCAGACTAGCTCTATCTGGAAGCATCGTTTCACGGTATTTTCCCGGCGTAATGCCTTCCAGCTTTTTGAAAGCACGAATGAACACGACGTCGTTGTTGTAGCCAACCTTTTGGGAAATTTGTGCAATCGTCAGATCCCTATGCTCCATAAGTTCCTTCGCCATTTGAATCCGCTTGTGCGTAATATAGTCCTGCAAATTCTGTCCCTGATTCTTTTTGAAAAAAGTTGAAATATATGGCGGAGTCATTCGGAACTGCTCGGCGATTTGCGCCAAGCCCAGACTTGGATCACCGAGGTTATGATGCACAATGTTTACGATCTCCTGCAGCAGCTGCGTGTTGTGATCCGATCGTTCGACGTTGAATGAACGAGTGAGTGTTTCGTACAGCTCCTGCGTTTTCAATTGCATACCTTGCGCCGTCGGATAGTTGAACACAGCCCGGATCGGATCGAAATTGGGACCAAGCACTTCTTCTTGGTTCGTATTGGTGGAGTTAAGTATTTTCAAGAATGTGCTGATCACGTTAAAAAACAAACATTTACCCAGTTCCGGTGTAATGTGACTGGAATCGAAGTTCATCGAAAAAATTTGATCCAGTAGTTTTTTGACATTATCGGTATCGCCGCTGCGTACGAAATTGATCAGTTGGATCTCGATTTCAAGCGGATAATAATAATGCTGCTTCGTATCGGTCATGTCTTGGAAATGGATAATAGCATGTTTACCCCGAATTAATCTGTATTCAAGGGCTGCAAGTGCCTCTGGATATGAGTTGCGAATCGCTGTGGGGCCTTGATGAATGCCTCCGGCGGCTACCGTAATGCCGATTTGGAACTTATCTGAGATGATGGTATAGAGCGATTGGGCGATATCCCGAATATCAGCTTCCACTTCCTCACGAACTTCCGACAGGTTGACAAGGAACGCCAGCCGCTCCCTGTCGAGCTCCAAGGAAAATCCTTTGTGATGGAGTCCAATCAGGTCAACGCCGATATTGGACACGATAAATCTGGCATGAGCCCACTGCTGCTCCCCATTTTCAGAAAAAAGATGAACGTCCTCGATTTTGACCAATAATACGGCGAATCGATCGCTAATAAAAGTTAACTCCATAAACTGGAGATTATTTTCGCTGACTGCTGTTAGGTCAACATCCATATGACCGTTCAACAATCGGGACAAGTAGTTGGCACGAATGAACGGAACTTGCTGGGTCAATGTGCTGCGTAAACTCTTCTCTTCATGAATCGACCCTTCAATTGTTTGCCTAATAAATTCGTATTCATCGGAGGAAGGGCGTTTGCTCATGTCCTTCCCGCGCATAATGGCGCTCACTGTTTTTTGAAGCGGCCTATAATTACGGTAGGCTCCGATACTGACGGCCAGCAGCCCTGTAATCAAGCATATGGCAAATAGTACGATAGCCCAATTCTGGATCTGATTCACCTGCTGCATAAAAATGTCATTCGGTGTAATAGATACATATTTCCAGCCAGCCTTCTTCGAGGATGCAACAGACACCATCTGATTAATGCCTGTTAACTTGTAGGCGAAGGGATCGTTGCTTCCCTCAATGTGCGCCAGCAAGTCAGCTGGAAATCGCTGATCACTGTTACTCATAATCGTATTGCCAGCATCGTCAATAATATAAATAGCGCTATGATTTGCCGATTCCATCTGTGCAAACAATTGTTTGACCTGCTCCACGTCAATTAACACGATAAAGCTTCCAAGATTAGCCGCCTGTGTAAGAATCGGCAATGACTGTATATAGGTGATGACTTCCTTCGGGGTGTCTTCATCGTTTGTTGGTGCGTCCGTAAGAGGCGTTACCGGCAAATAAGACATTCTATGCTCGTTCTGGAGCATCATTTTCCATTGGCCATAAGAAAGGTCCTTATATGTATAGTGAGTCGAATAGAAAGTTCGCGAGTCCGTTCGCAAATCCGACTTCACGATCGTATCGCTATTTGCGAAGTAAACGTAAAAATCGAAAATGAAACTGCTTGTCATACTGCGATACTTGCTCATCTTATCCCGCATAAATTCAATAAACTGATATTTGGTTACATCATCTGCGTCAACCGGTATTTTAAGCATATAATCGAGTTTGGGGTCGAACACGACTTGTCTCATTAATAAATCCACTTCCGAAAATTTGTTGTCGAGCGACATCTTCAGCTGCTCCAGCATTGCCGCATTAGAACGATTCGAACTCTGCTCCAAACTTTGCTCAACCTTGGCATACAAAAACAAACCCATGGCAAGCGGAATGAGTAAAATAAACAAATTGGTGGCGATCATCGTTGATAGCGCGCTCTTGCGGCTGCCAATCAGAGGTAGACTCAGTGCTAATTTCAATTCAGGCCACACCCACTTCTTGAATATTTGTTACATATATTGTATCTCGGCCTGTTCAAACTGCAAAGCGGAAATTTGGAGAGCGCGGCACCATAACTTGCATGAATAAAAATACAGCCCCTCAACATACATGAGAGGCTGTATTTTTGGTTTTTCATTCCATCACATCGGGGTCTCTTTCTCATTTGATGCGAATTGTTTTCTTTTTATTGTCCCCCAAGCATGCCGCCCTTTTCTGAACTTGAAAATACCTTCAATGCGATAAAGGATCGTAAGCTGCCGATAACCTAAATTCTCAAGGAGGGCAAAAGCAACTAATCGCATCGTATCCAGAAACGTTGTATATTTGCGGAAGGATATTTGCTCCAATAAAATACTCCCCATGGATAACGTGCTGCCCAATAAGAACGCAATGATAAAATAGATAAGGAAACTATTAAACTCTAATAACCCAAATAAGTACGCTAGTGGTATGAAAATATAACCAAGAAACTCAACAATAGGACCGACCAATTCAAAAAGCCAATAGTAGGGCAGTGTCACCATGCCAATGGTTCCGTATTTCGGGTTAAGCATCATCGATTTATAACTTAGCAGGTTATCGAATAAGCCAATTTGCCATCTTCTCCGCTGGACCCTTAGATCCTTCAGTGATTCCGGGGCCTGTGTCCAACAAATCGGATCAGCCAAAAACTTAATTTTATATTTTCGCTTTTCGTCTCTCATTTTCTTGTGCAGCCGCATGATGATATCCATATCTTCACCAATCGTATTCGCTTTATACCCGCCGCATTCAATGACGATCTTCTTATTAAAGGCCCCGAAAGCTCCCGAAATGATAAGAACGGAGTTCATTTTACTCAGGCTTGTGCGTCCCGTCAGAAATGCGCGTAAATATTCCACAATTTGAAAAGCGGCAACTTTACTTTTGGGAAGATTCATTTTGACTAATTTCCCGTTCTGAATCGTCGAACCGTTGGCAATTCTTACAATGCCACCCACAGCAATGGTTTCAGGATTTTCAACAAACAACATCGTCAGCTTGATCAGTGCATCATTTTCTAAAATGGAGTCCGCATCAATACACGCGAAAGTCGGATACGTCGATATATTAATACCCGCATTCAGTGCGTCGGCTTTCCCCCCATTTTCTTTATCGACGAGAATTAATCGCTCGTGATTCGCATTCCGATAAATACCTACGATTTCATTGGTCTGTAAGCTTTTCTTTACCGGCTGATTCACTTTTTTCAAATCAAACTCTGCGATGATCTTATCCCGCGTTGCATCTTTAGAGCCGTCATTGACGATAATAATTTCATATTCATAGTAATTTAAGGCAAGCAAAGATTTGATATTATCCACGATGGTCGCTTCTTCGTTATACGCAGGAACAATAATGGAGATCGGAATCATGTTCTTAGAGTCCACATACCTTTTGTAATCAGACGACTTCATCTTCTTTAAATAACCAAAAATATCAACAACGGAAACGATCATCTGACCATTGTAAAAGAGATTGATGGCAATGGTGTAAAGCATACAAAACTCACTAAAATAGAGGATGAACTTCCAAAAAACATACATATCTCCTGCCGCCCTTCCTGAAATTCGGTGGTTCCTACGACGACAATGCCAACACGCCCATAACGGCTTCACGTGCAAACCGATCCTTATTTTTCATGATCTGGTTCGCATATTCTTTTCCTCCAGGAATTAACACCAGAGAATTGGCTGCATTGTGTCTTACCCACCATTCCGAATCACTAATTTTTTCACCTAGAGCGGTAAAACTCCGGCTTGTGCCTAGCTTCTCCAGACCCTTAGCGGCCGCTGCTCTGACCTCCCATTCCGCATCTTCAAGCATGCCGATTACATACGCTTCATAGGCAGGATTTTTCAGCTCAGATAACGCCCGAATGCAAGCAATCTTTAAATTTATATTCGTACTGTTCAAATATCTCACATAATACTCGCCCAAATCTTCTAATTGGTAATCCGCAGATGCTTTAATTAAAATCCCTTTTAAGTAGTCATCGCTGGATTCAATAGTAGCTTTGAATAGCTCATCCTTCGGGCCTTTGAAAATAGCAATGATTTCTATCACCGCACGGAATGATAAATGGATATTTTGGGAATTCGCGTTTAAAATATGCGTTAGTCTCTGTAAATCGCCAAGCTTGGCAAGAGCAAGCAAGACATGATAGATAACATCATTATCTTTGCTGTTGATAAGCTTATAAATGTGCATTTCCGCATCATGTACCCTTAAGTCTCCCAAATGCCGACAAGCTAATGCCTGGACATGCGCTCGTTTGGACAAAAGTCGTTTGATCAGAAATTGTTTCGTTCCCGCTATTTCATATAATTTCATTAATTGTTCATGGTTATTCTCAATAAATGGTTCGCCATTCTGAATGATGAGTTCCATGAACATCTCGTTCTTTAATATGCTGTGCTTCATATAGGCATTTAGCTTTCGAGCGACATCTTGCTGGTCCTCCTCTTTCTCTAAAGAAAAATAGGAGGAGAGCATTTCTTCCAACGTCCCCTTTATTTTGGTGACAGCTATCATGTGGAAATACGAATATACCCACATGACAACAATCGCAATGAAAAAACTTGAAATTAACCCAATCGAAATCCAGAGTAAGTAAAACGCTTGATTCGTCATGTCCGCTCACCTTCTTTCCCATGATGTATGCTAGTTAGCAAACGCTTCTCTGATCATATTATAACTCGTTTTGGTGCGAGATACAGGTTGAGGTATATCCCAAGTATTCCAACTGAACGTCCTGTAGCCCGATGAGGTCACGCTTTCTGGGAAATGATAGTCCACTTTTTGCGTTGCTTTATCCATGACGACTAAGGAGAGAACGATGCCATCGGTCATTCGCACAGAAAGTGCCTCTTTCAAGCTCTCTACTGCGCCCTTGTTCTTCTCATCACTTAATACAAGCAAGCTTGATGGATCGGAGAAATTGAGTCTTGTCCATGGAATCCTTACATTCAACGTGTTACCTTCCACATAGAATTGACTCATACTATTCTCAAACCGACCAGGGATCAATGTCGAACCGTCCATTTTTTCGAAAATCCCCGTCGTAGAAACGGAAGAGAAATAAGATCCTTTACTTGTATTGTAGGTAGGTATGACCAATAAATCGGCTTTATTCTGGCTGTCGATGTTAATATTGAACTCCGCTCCTGACCAGTTCTCCTCACCCTCAGGGGATATCATGTACTCCCCATTTTTTCTATCGATCGTATCCAGATAGATCATGATTCTTTTTTGATCAAACGCCGGTAAGGTTTGGAAATCAGCTTTTATATAGAAATACGACTCATCTGAGTTAAAAGCTAACGTATTCAACGGGTCTGAACCACGTAAAGTCATCGCATAGTCTTTAGGGATTTTGGACTCCATGGCCAGAACGCCATAATTTTGCTCAGGGTCGACCACATTGTGCCATAAAGGCCCGCGATTATAAGGAATCATCAACGGGGATGTGAGCTTACTGCTTGCCCCCCATTCATCGGCCCATTCGTAGATAAGCCCCCCCATCGCTCCGCTATCTTTAATCATCGCTATCAAAGAAACAATCCCCGAGCCTTGCCCATCTTCCGTTGAACCCGCGCTTGTCGGAAGGCCAAACTCGCTGATTAACACCGGATATTTGTTCTGGGTCTTCATGAAATTGTTCAAGTATGCTTTGAAACCTGCATAAGAAGGCTTGGCTTCATCTGCTTCGCCACTCCTGAAAACCGGTTGGTCAGGGAACATATTATAGGCTCCGAATAACCCGCTAGTCACTTTGTTGGTTGTATCCAAATGATTCATCGTAACGGCCGGTGCCTTATTATTCCCATTTGCAGCATTGTACATGTCTTGGTATACACGATCAAGTTCCGGAATGCTGACAATTCCTGCCGGATGCTGCATCTGATAGCTTTGTTGTTCGTATTCGTATACTTTATTACTAATCGCAGCTAACCACGATTCCGTTGGTGTTGCACTGCTGCCGGCAGAGACATATTCACCCGTATAGCGATAGGATGGATTACCTGCATCCGTTGCAGCTACTCGGTCAGAACTCAAATCCGGCGTAATCAAATACCCCAGCACATACCCCGAAACGTCATTGATATAAACATCGGAGCTCTTTCCATCCGCACTTTCAATCGTCGCATTGCCATGAATGGCATTAATCGTATCCTCTGCCGACTTCTCAACGGCTGCATGATACGCTTTATCTAGATAATTCCCCGCAGGGGGTTCTTGATCAACGGCTATATTTTGGAATAAATACAGCCTGTTATCCGGATGATTATCATTATAAATATCCAGTGCACGGTAAAAAACAGCTGGCATGCGTGTGTACACTCTAATCGCATTGGCATTCATGTTTGCTATTTTTTCAAACCAATCTGAGTAAAAGGCTGGGTCATCTGGATAGGTACCTTCCGGATTTCCCGGCACTGTTCGACCGATGTCCACCCCTTTGACGTACAGCTTCTTCCACTGACCGTTTTGATAGACAGAAAACTGCTTGTCATCAATCTTGGACGAGAGCCGAGAGCCATCGCTAGTAACCTCTGTCGCCGCCTTGAACGATACGCCGTGTTCTAACGGCTTTATATCCTTGAACAGCTTGGACATCAAAGGTACGTAAAAATGCCAATAGAAGTAGGATAGATCCCCCTCACTATTCACACTAAAATACCGATATAACGTGGTTGCACCCAAAAACCTTTTAATCTTGTCAGGTCCCCGGTAATCTGTAAAGTCACCAGCAAAATAAAAAGAATGTTTATTATTTGTATGTTTAGCAATGATCGCGGGAAGCTTAGTATCAAGTCCAAATGGGTTTAATTGATTCTTCCCCTCTTCGGTAAGATGCAAGTCATACCAGGCAATGATCGAATCCTCGTCTACTGGCTTAACAATTTCAAACCAATTATAATAATCAACAGCTTCCTTTCCATAGGTTTTGGCATTCTCTGTCATGTAGATCTGAAGAGAGTTTCCTGTAAACCCAATACCGCGTTGCAAAACCACAATTCTATTGTTCCCTGCGATGACAATTCCCGCTCCTGTAAGGCTCCATTTCTTCCCGTACTGTTGTTCATACGTCGCTCGCATCCAATTGGGAACATCCGCTGTTGAAGACAAGTCCGAGAAAAATTTACCTGCTAATCCCGTGAAATTAACACCGAAAATCTCTCCCAGTTCCTTCGATACGCTTGTTTTTGTCGGGTCCCCGGCAATATTATATTCGCCTATAACCGTCGTACCCTTGGCATAACTTGTTGCGACGAGAGCAACTTCCTCTTTCGTCATACCTGAAACGCCTACGGGTTCCACACCATTGATTTTGGAATTACCTGTCCCATAGGTATCCGAAAGATAAATAACATCCGGCACGTAAGTCAATTTTTGAAGCGGTTTGTTCACTAATTTCTCATTATTAAGAAAGTTGCCATAATAATCGGTATTCACTTCGTATTTCTTATTCGTCTCTGGATTTTTTATCCCAAGATACCCCATAAGCCAATACAAACCGCGCTGTTTGCTGTAGTCTAATTGTTTCTCTCCACCGGAGACATTGGTTACAAGCGGAAATGTCTTGTTAAGCACGACGACATCCAGATTTTTATTAGGCATCAACATCCACCATACAAAAGGTGTTCCTACACTAACTAATAGGAATAGCAACACCCAATAGCGAACTTTTATCGTTTTTATCCTCATGGTTTATTCCTCATTTATCGGCAGTCAATTCTTGAAATCCTTTTTGCAAAATATAGTAGGAAGGCTTTAAACGTTCATGAAACGTAGGGACTTCCCATTCCTTCCAGTTATACTCCTTCATGGCTAGATCTTGAGAGCCCTTAGTCGTGCCACTTTTAAGTTTTTCGATGCCAATTTGGAACCCGTTCACTTTAAGTGGTGATATTTTGCCGTTAGCATACATATCATTGATGACAAATTTCTTGGATGGGTCCATCACATTGAGCAGCTGCCAAGGTATTCTTATCTCTAGATGTCCATTTTCGTAATAAAAATCGTTTAACGAATTATAGGAAGGACTGCCCGGATTGGCTATACCATATTTAAGCAACCCCGTCTCATACCCCGTAAAAGGAATAACCGTATTCTCAGGTGGAATGACCACCTTTTTATTCAAGGCAAGTCGTATAGGATTAAATAAGCCTGAATTTTTCTTATGGAACATCTCATTTTTTTCAATAAGATCCGTCTGGACCGCATAGCGGAAATAATAATTATCGTAATAGGCATCGACGAGAAGATGAGAGTCGTCAGGCCCGTGAATTTTCAGGACAAAATCCGCTTCCTTGCTAAATGTCGTTTCATATTCAGAGATATGTGTATTCCCCTGCCCTGGAATGATATCAATGGGAAGCAACAAGGTATCTTTGTTAAAGTCATAATTCGCAGAATCAACCCTGATATACACATAGGCTTCGTCACTCTTCACATATAGCTTCGTGTCATCGTTTATGACGAGAGGAGAATCATTCGTCCAATCATCCACCTTGCCATCCACATAACTGATGTTTTTGGTACTTCCCGGATCAAAGGCTAAGAGACCGAAATGCTGCTCATTCGTCTGGGGATTCGACCAAAACGGGCGAGAATCAGGCATATCAAGATCGTTGTTGTTCCACGTTCTTTTAAACCACTCATCCTGCCACGAAAATACGATACCTCCTGCAAGATTGGCCGTGTTAATATCGTTGATCATATGCACCAACATATCACCTTGTGTCTTTTCGTCGATAAACCCTTGATTAAACCCGGTTATTCTATTTTCGTGCGCCTTCCCTCGCGAAGCCGGTATGCCGAACTCTGACACCACAATAGGCATCGAATGAACCTTTTTGATATCTTCTAAATAAGCTAAATAAGGATCTGGTTTACCGTCCGGACCTTTGAATTCAATATAATCTTTTTGAAAACTAAAAGAATCAGGGTAGTAAGGATACACGTGATACGAAACGAACATACCTGGTTTGTACGTATCATGCGATTTCACATGCTCGACATTAACTTCTACAAGATCCTCGTTTTTATACGGTTCATTCGGATGCTTGAGCGGGTCCGTCGTTACCCAGTTTGAGAATGCAACCGGCCTTTGCATATGGTAGTTGGTCATTTCGTGCTCGACGATTTGATCGCCCATTTCGGCTAGAAATGCTTCGAAAGGCGAAGCGCCTGATGTATATAGAAACTTGCCCTCATATACACTGCGGTTAGAGTTATTCTCATTCGTGCCTACGACAAAAGAAGGGTCCCACTCTATACCAAGAATCCATCCTATTACATATTTCGACACATCTGTCGTATAGGTGCCATCTGCATATCCTTTCTTAACAGGCAAATAGGCATTCCCATGTATAATATCAACAATTTCTTTGCCGCTCGTAATGACATCATTCAGAATCTTGTCATTGTTTCCAAAAGCATCATCAATCGTCATGATATCATCTTCATTCACCCAAACGCCATGAATCACATAAATGGGTTGTTTGCCTTCTTTCTCCATCTTGTGATTAAAATCACTTAATGCATTGTAAAACTGCGGACGTTGTGTGGTGTAAACCCGGATTGTGTTTGCATTCATTTGAGCAATATAGGTGAACCACCTCATATACTCATCATAGGTTATCGCAACTTCTCCAGGAAAAGCACCCGGCTTTCCAGCGCCTAGATTGACACCCTTAATAAACATCTTGTTCCACTTATTTCCATTTGAGACATAAAAAAAAGCATTGTCTGTTTTGCTGATATACCGAACATCGCCTTCCTTCAAAGAAGTGGTGCCTTCATTTATTTTGCTATGTAAAAAGAAAAATTGATACACCAATACTATTCCAAATAATACAATTACCGACAAAATCCCAAGTAATACCTTTATTTTCAGCGTCATCTCCACAACCTCCCCTGTCATTCTATAGGTATTAAGACCTAAAAGTCAACTTATTTAGACCCCTTCACATTATTTTCATAAAAAATGAATAATAACCCTAACCTTTATGGCTGGGGTTATGGCGAATGTCTTATTTCATCGTCATCCAACTATCATAATGATGAATCGCTATTCCATGAAAAGCAGGATTGTCTTTGTAATTTTGATAAACAAGTTCCAGCTGCTGATTCATATACGCTTTGTCTTCTTCATAGAAGGTTACAAATTGATATTCTTCCGCAAGACGTCCGGTTTCAACTGCTATCGTACCCTTCACCTTATACTTCTCAAATAACTTCATTTCCGCGGCAGAAATCCCCATGATTCCGTTAGTTCCTGTTGCTGCATCTCGGTATGCCATAATGGTAATAAATTCAACATTTTTACAAAGCCACTCTGCCATATTTCCACTCCCATATTTGGTGTTATACTGTACACCATAAAACCAAAAGGGGATGTCTATTCCAAATTCCAATTGGAGTGGATCGGCTTGGTTTCTAAATGTCATCATCATGGATTGGTATTCTTCCAAAAATTCATTTGTGTTATCCTCATACTGTTCATGCTCGTAAGGCTCAACATCCAAATGTATACCGCTAAACTTTTCATTTGATGACGCAGACTCTTGATAGTTATTCAACCATTTAAGAAAAATCTGCTGGAGTGTTGTTCCATTATTGGCCACCCATCCAGGTGCACCATCTAAGGCATGTACACGAATTCCGTTAGCAGTCGCCTTGCTTATAAATTCCTTATAATGCTTCTGTTCGAGTGTAGTATCGATTTGAAGCAACAAAACCTTGACGTTATTATTGACCAAATTATGAATGATACTTTCCTGATCGGAAACAATCTTAGAAGTATCCCATAACCATGTTGACAGGCTCGTAGAACTTTGAAAGGCGAATTTCGAGTCCGCTGCCGCCATTCCAGGTAAACCGAGTAATATTAAGCAAACTCCACATACTATATGAATGAACTTTTTCATTTCTCTGCCCCTTCTTTTATGACAAAAAACACAGTCCGGCTGCACACCGAACTGTGTTTGAAATAACGCCATAAAAACAAAAGTTGCAAAGTTTGTCTTTATTACATTTTCGTTCGGTAACTGGCTGCCATAGGTATACACCCTTAGGCCCTGTAGTTTTGCGTCACTGCCTTTACGGCAGGTTTGCTATTATCGCGAAGCTGATCGTTCTTATGAAATAATAATCACATACTAAACTATATTCTTCCAAATGTCCACTATTTGGACAATGGGTACTAACGTTCTCCGTAAGGGGAATAAACAATTTTACCGCGGATAAAACCCTAACTTGTCTTAAATCGATAAATATTGGTACTGCAATTCTCTGTCCACCAAGGCAAAATAGCGTTCTATATCCCCCTACTCTAGGCATTCAACCGACCGGCACCGCGTGAATATGGAGTAAGTTAAGTCCGCGGGAACTCCATTCCCTTATTTCGGCGAAAAGCGAAATTTCCGGCGCCCAAGGGGAACTACAGGGTCTTGATATGAACCTCAATGTCTAACTATCTGCTCAGTGATGGTGAAATAGCGGCCCCTTGTTCCCTCTAACTTGCTTAAAGGGCTGTTTCTAGCAAAATAGCGCCCTGTAGTTCCCCTCCCTCTTCCAGCGCGGCTCGTCAGAAGAAATAAACCGGCCCTCCTTTAGGAGTACCGGTTATTTTTCATCTATCCAACCTCGCTCAACCGCCATTCCGATAATGAACCAATAGGAGATAACTTAGTGTCAGGGTCAATAGGAAGTCCGACTAGTTCTAAAAATAAATAGATGTGCATTGTATTTATAAGTATTGGTCAACTCGTTGCTAGTGGCACAGTCCTACTCACATAGCTGTTCTTGATACTTTTTGATATATCCGGTATGGGAGGTTGAAAAATGAACGAGAATAATGGAACTCGCCCTAACCAAAGGTCTGGAGATATTCCTGCTGCTTTTCATTCGCAGACTGTGGGAGAACGAGGCCCTGTATTGGAACAGGACAACGTGCTGCATGAAAAACTCGAGACTTTCGTCCATGCGAAATTGTTAGAAAGGCCCGTGCATGTCAAAGGATATGGCGCATTCGGCTACTTTCAGACCGTACATGCCATGACGGCTTACACGCAGCTTTGTTTCTTGCAAAATCCGGGTCAGCAGGTCCCTGTCACAGTAAGATTCTCCTTAGCCGTCAGCAACAAAGGCACGCCTGATACTTCCCGTAACGTGCGCGGATTCGCCACCAAGTTCTATACGGATCATGGGGTGTTCGATCTTGTCTGCAACCATATCCCCGTGTTCGCCGTCAGAGACGCCATCCGCTTTCCCGAGTTTATCAATGCCTTCCTGCCGTCGCCCGTCAACAACTTAATCGATCCGGAACGATTTTGGAGCTTCGTGGCCCGAGCACCGGAATGCACAAGCTTTCTCGTGCGGCTCTACTCCGACGAGGGCACCGTCAAGAGTCTTCGACACATCCCGGGCCACAGCGTAAACACATACGTCTGGAAAAACGCGCAGGGTGTCCGCACTTACGTGAAATATCATTGGATGCCTCTAGCAGGTGTGCAATATATTGACCGTCAAGAATCAGCGCGGCTCGCTTGCGAGAATCCGGATTATGCCGGCAAGGACTTATTCGATGCGCTGAACACCGGCGAAACGTTTGAATATGGGCTTTACGTGCAGCTGATGAATCCCCAAGACGAATCCTTTCTCCCTTATGATCCGTTGGATAATACAAAGGTATGGGATGAGCGGCAATATCCCTTACTGCCAGTAGGGAGATTAGTATTAAATAGAAATCCAAATAATTATATGGAGCAAATAGAAAAGTTGGCTTTCTCCCCTTCCAACTTGCTGGAAGGCGCAGAGTTATCGGACGATAAGCTGCTTCAGGGGCGTGCAAATATTTATTGGGATTCGCAGCGTCGACGGCTTGGTCCGGACTTCCGCAAAATTCCGATTAATCATCAGCAGAACTGGACGCCTGATTCCCTTGTGACCAGTGGCAACGGGAGATTCGTGGAAGGTCGCCTCGTGCGTTCCGACCTGCCCAAGCAAGATGACTTCGCGCAAGCCGGTCAGTATTATCATGCTCTTGCCCCCTTACAGCAAGAACGCTTGGTAGATAACCTGGTCGTCGATCTTGCCGGCATATCCCCCGAAACGCAAAAGATCGTGCTCAGCTACCTGTACCAAGCATCCTTCGAGTTTGGAGAACGAGTCACTCGAAAGCTCCAAACTTCATAATTGATGGTAGTTTATATCCAGACCGAACGGCTGGTCAAGCTACGGCTAAATGCGATCAAGAAGCGGCGAATTTTATGGCTTTGAACTTGATGAACGACATCATTACTGGCAAGCGAACCGTAGAAAATGCACGTCATGCTGCCTCATACTGCTGATCCCGATGTTGCCTATTTCTAAGTGATATATCTGTTATGACATTCTCAACCCTGCCTTAGCTCCGGCTCATCACTTCTTGTGACAATTAAATTACGAACTGTTTCCCGCAGACTCTCGCGCATTTCGTGAGGCGTCCCTTCGTCGGTCACTAACGTTTGAATACGATTGAGCTCCATGCCAAACAGAAAGCCGCTGCGATTGGCCTTGGACGAATCCGCCATAAGAATCAAGTGATTGCTCTGCTCAACCATCATCTGAGCAATTTGCAGAGGCTCCCACTTGGAATAGTAAATGCCCTGTGCGCCAAACCCCATGCAGGAAAACAGCGCTTTGTCAAAGCGATATTGGCGAAGCTCGCAGTGGAGTTTATAGCCAAACGTCATGCCGTCTTCCCCCACCTCGCCACCGACCATATAGACATTCAGCTTGCCCTTCTTTTGAACCAGATTGAGCGCGACCATCGCCGAGTTCGTCACTATGGTCAGGTTTTTATCGTCGGGAATCAACCGCGATAGCACAAGCCCGGTCGTATTGCCATCGACAAAGACACTATCTCCCTCTTCCAATAAAAGCATAGCTTCGCGGGCGATGGCCTCCTTACGCTCGAGGTTCAGCTGCATGCGATCATAATACGGCATGTCCCAGGTTGTCTGTTCTCTTTTAACTGCGCCACCATATGTTCGGCGAACAAAGCCTTTTTCGTCCAAAATACGCAGATCCCGGCGGATTGTTTCCACCGAGACACCGTAGGTCAACATTAATTCATCTACAGAAACGCTTCCGACACGCCGCACATCCATAATAATTTCATTTCTTCGACGGACTGAGTTCAACGTTACAGCCTCCCCTGCTTCTAGTAAAACAAGGCTTCCTACATAAGCCCTAACTGCGCTTACGTAGAAAGCCTGTTCCGTATTTGTTCCTAAACTTACTTGAATTCTTTGAGCGCTTTCGTGGAGTCAGCCTGCGCCTTCTTCAGCGCATCTGCCGGAGATAATTTGCCAGCCGTCATCGCTTGCAAAGCTTCTCCAACCGCTGTATCCATCTTGCTGCGTGCAGCGCTCGATACATCGATTCGTGCGTAAGGGAATACTTCTTCGAAAGCCTGCTTCTTCTGCGGGTTATCCATATAATTCTTCTTCAATAAATCCGTATTCTGTGCAGATAGGGTTGCCGGGAAATAACCTGTCTTCGCTGCATAGATCGATTGCGCCTTAGATTCAGCGAAGTATTTCATGAATAACCAGCCTGCCAGCTGCTTCTCTGGCGTCGTTTTGAACAGGACTTGATTGCCGCCATACAATTCAGTCACTTTGCTTCCGCTCTTGCCTTGCGGAATCAACGTGATGCCCCACTTGAATTTATCCTTCACCAAATCAAGCTTCGAGCTTGTACGGGCCGTCGTGCCGATCTCCATAGCTGCTCTGCCGTTCGTGAATTCCTGCTCCGTGTCTTGAGCGAATAGAATCGCTTTCTTATCAACCAAATTCTTGATCATCCCAGCCAGTTCCAATGCCTGCGGATTGTCGTAATTAACGCCGCTTTGATCCAAATTAATCGGGTCGATTCCGTAAGTACGCAGCCATGTGCGGAACGTTCCGCCATTATTGCCATTCCCCATGACCAAAGCGGGAGTACCTGTTTTTTCTGTGATATCCAGCGCCATCTTTTCAAATTCCTGCCAAGTTGCTGCCGGCTTCTCATAGCCTGCTTTCTTAAGCAGATCCAAGTTGTAATAAACGCCCATAGAAGAGTTGCCATGCGGCCAGCTCATCGTCTTGCCATTATATTCAGGAATACGCTGGCGAGCCAATACGCCTGGCATGATGTCATCGAGCGCCGCTTTATTCAGCCCGTTAACCGGATCGTTGATATAGTCGTCGAGCGGCACAATTTTATCTGCTTTCATGTATTCCAACGTATCGCTCTCGTAAGACATCGCTACTGCGGGAAGACCCCCACCTTGCAGGGAAGCACGCACTTTTTTATTCAGATCGTCATACGAGCCTTGGAATACTTCTTTGACAATAATTTTGCCTTCGTATTCCTTGTTAAAAGCGGCCACCATCTCTTTGATTGCATCCCCATAGATCGTAGCTTGAATATGCCAGAAATCGATGGTAATCGGCCCGTTTTTTCCAAGTTCAATGCCTTTCGCTACTTGAGATTCTGCTTTTTTATCCGGTTGAGTGCCGGCAGGTGCTGCCTGCTGCGGTGATCCGCAACCGATGGTTGCAAAAAGCAAAAGGGTTGCCATTGAAGCTTTCCAAGCGGGAAACAATTTCGTTAAATACATGGTTTTCACTCCCTCGATTTGTATATGACGAAAAGCATCATTACCATTTAGATCCAATGAAAAAAGGTAGGTTTAGCTTGTAATCTGTTTATCAGCTTCTAATCTGTTTACCAACGAGTTCAGACAGCTCAAAGCTTTCTCCAGGAGCCGGACAATACTTGCTTATGCCGCCACTGTTGAACATCGACGGGTGCAAGCTATGCAAAGGGACGACTACTTTCGGAGAAATCCGCGTCGTTAATTCGGTGATCTCCTGCGGCGCCGCATGTCCCCCCGTTGCACAATAGCGATACTGGACACCAAATTCAGTGAGCCATTTCAGGAGCGTTTCATCCGATGGTGTCAGCGGATTACCGTCAGCATGGACATAGATCGATGCCGCCGTGCGTGAACCGAAGGTTTCCAATTCCGCTATAAGAGGTGTGTGTGGATAAGTGAGATAGACGGCATACGCCGATTTATTGGCCGTAATTTCATTCAGCGTTATGGACTCGTAAGGAAGATCAACTTCCTTGATAGGATGCGGCCCCTTTGCCCATTGCGGCGTGCTCAAAAGCCGAATGACATCTTGATCGACATCAAGTGCTTGATGTCCAGCTAGCACCGTTAGTCTCGAGGAGGCTTCCCTCCACAGCACGGCTGTACTTTCGTCCATCACAAGCTGACGACCCGCTTCCTGTGTGCGGACAATTAAATCAGCGACACGTTCCACGTTGCGAGCGAGAATATTAACGTACACCAAGCCCTCCGTATCTTCCATCGCCCGGCGGCATTCTACAGCCACCTCAACTTCAAGCCGATCCTTCGGCTTGCGGAACAACGTGTCCGGACGCATCCGTGTGCCTTCCGTGATTAGCAGTTCCACTCCGACGCTTTGGCAGCGTTCAATGAATCGATCCATGCGATACGAATTCCGTCCATGTCGACGCCAATCGGCTGTGAAAGCGATCCTATGCTGCGGTCCGTGAATAATGAAGCCCGTAACCCCAGGACTGTCATGATCCACCTCGATAAATTCAATGCGGAAAGTACCAAAATCGACAACCTGTCCATCTTCGATGAGACGAATATCTGCTTGCGTACCTTCATACTCGCCTGCAGCTACGACAGCTTCATACACCGCATAAGCGTCGCGATGCATCCAAACAGGAAGACCTGCACGCAGTGAAGGGAGCAGAGCCATATGGTCTTGATGAATGTGGCTCACAAAGCCATGCAAGTTGTTCACGTGCGGCAAACGGTCTATGTCCCATACTTGTGTAAGCTCAGCTTCCCCAACATCGCCCAGCAAGGCAGGATCGTATAACCCCAATACTGGAGGTGCCATCCGTGTCAGCAAAAAACTCCGGATCCCAAAGTCAGAGCAAACGCTAACTTCATTTTTAAAAAATCCACGTGCCATACCAAGATCAAAAACAATGCCAGTATCCCCACAGCTGTATAAGATGTGTACACCGCCAATCGTGGTCAACCCACCATAAAACGTTATGCGCTCCTCAAGTTGATGACTCTGATTCATCCGCATTTCCTCCTCTAAATTTTGCTATATTTGACCTGTTGAATATCCTTCAAAAGAGCCGCTAATTCATCGAGCGTCGTCATTCGTACATCCCACGGGGACGGATCGGAAGATGGATATGCGGATATCCATGCCGTACGCCCGCCTAATTTACGCACCGGATACAGATCATTCCAAGCATGATCGCCGATCGAGAGAATCTGTTCGGGCCGCAGTCCCTCCCGTTTCATCAGCTCATTCATGTAATGTTCCAACCCTGTCGGCTTCCCCGCACCGTAAACGATATCGGTAAACAAATCGCTGCTGCCGAGCGCTGCAATAAATTCACGACCTGTATTCTCCGGCGAATTCGTGAGCAGGAGCTTCATCCGAACATCAGTCAATTGACCGATAGCCTCATACAATCCTGCATGGCGTTCAAAACTGGACGCACCCTGGAGCATTTCCTTGCGCACTTGCTGAAAGGCTTGCTGACGCTGCGCTTCCTCTATGCCATACTTGACGGTAAAGATGCTAACCAAGCTCCATGCATCGCCTGCATAAATAACTGGGATGTTTGTCGATTGATTGGTCTCAACATCCGCTTCCGTCCCTTTCCAAGTGTAATGAGTCACATGCAGCTGGTCTCCAAGCGTTTCCCTGGTCCACGTATCCGTACTCGGATGATACCAGTTTCCAATGCTGCTTGTGTGCTTGCCTTCCAGCAGACACTCCATTTCCTCTAGAATCTCATCCAGACTTGCCGCGTAGTTGCCCTCATGAAATAACAATTCCAAATATCGTTTGTAAAATTTACCATCCTGATAAAGCGTACCGTCTAAGTCAAACAAGACGACTTCTATCTCATGCAGCCAATCCATCTGTTGTTCCTCCAGCATGTTTCGTTATTGTTTGTTGTTTGCTTGAAAACCTAGGCATTCGGCTTGGACCTATCCTTTAAGCCCAGCTGAAGTAATGCCTTGATGAAACCAACGCTGCGCAATCAAATACAGGACGACAATCGGAGCGATTGTAAAAGTGGCGGCCGCCATCAAATGATGATAATTGGGCCCTTCTTCACTAACAAAATATAACAAACCCACTTGCAGCGGCCTGAGCGCTTCACTCGAAGTAATCAACAATGGCCAGAGTACACCGTTCCATTTTCCAATAAATGCAAGTAATGCAGTCGTAATTAATGAGGGAAGCACCAATGGCAGCAGCACGGACCACAGATATCGGCCGCTCGACATGCCATCCACTTGAGCAGCCTCCCAATACTCCTTTTGAACGGATAGAAAAGCCTGCCTTAATAAAAATATTGTGAAAGCTTCCGCCAAAAACGGCAGCATCATGCCCATGTAACTGTCATACAAGCCTTGCCCCCCGTTCCCCGCCCAGTTGTTGCCGCCTGCAAAAGGAATATGCCGCATCGTCACGAAGTTAGGGACCAGCGTAACATCATAGGGAATGAGCATGGTGATCACCACGAGCATAAAAATGAGATTGCGACCGCGAAAAGAAAAATGGGTAATAGCAAAAGCAATCGGCACACATACGAGTAGTTGGAGCGCTGTACCCACACCGGCAATCAGCACTGTATTTACAAAATATCGTTGAAACGTCGATTCCGGTTTTAACCATGCTTCCACGTAGTTCTTTAAATGCCATGCTTCGGGAAGCCACGTTGGCGGCATTCGATTAATTTCCTCCGTACTTTTGAGCGAAGTCAGAATCATCCATACGAATGGGAACACCACGCAGCAGGCTAACAATACCGTGCTAATCCACACGATCAGCCATAAAATTTTGGAAGAACGACTTGATCCTACCCAACTATACATCCCTTCCTCCTCCCTCCTGCATTAATGCATATAGTGAACTTTTTTCTCACCGTAACGCAGCTGCAGCCAGGTTAATCCAAGCAAGAGTACGAACAGCACCATAGAAACTGCCGATGCATAACCAACTTGACCATACACATAGAAGCTTCTAAAAATATACAGGGGCAGCGACATCGTGGAACCCAACGGTCCACCTTCTCCGCCAGAGAAAACATAGAAAGCATTAAACGATTCGAACGCACCAATAACCGATACAATAACGAGTAAAAACCAAGTTGGCGAAAGCAGTGGCAGCGTGATATGACGGATCGTATGCCAAGTCCTAGCTCCATCCATCCTGGCGGACTCCGTCAGATCATGCGGAATTTGCGTCAAACCTGACAAGAACACAACAATCTGAAAGCCCAGGCTGCTCCATATCGAGAACAATATGATCACACCGAGCGCCCAGGTCGGACCTGCGAACGCCGTTGGGATTGAAGAAGGCCAGTGTCCGCCGAGCGACTGAATCAGCTTGATCAGAATTGGATCGGGATCCGTCAACCATTGCTGAGGCGTCATTCCGAAGTAGCGTACAGCCCAATTCGCGAGACCCACACTCGGATGGAAAATCCATTTAAATACAATTGCTGCAGCTACCTGAGAAGTAATGTACGGGAGGAAAAAGAGGACGCGCAGCAAGGTTCTCCCTTTCGTTATATGAAACAATACATAAGCAACAAAGAATGAAAGTAACAATGACAAGGGAATCGTGCCGATCGCGTAAAATAGGGTGACGATGAAGCCTTGTCCGACAGAACCGAGCTGTAAGCCGACGATTGGATCTTGCACAACGAGCTCCTCCGTAAAAATACGGATGTAATTATCGAATCCGATGAATCGCTCCGGCACGTAGCCCCACTTCCAGAAACTCATCCATATGCCGAACAAAAGCGGCCAATAACGAAAAAGCAATAGCAGAGCCAGCGCCGGAAGGGCATAACACAATCCCGTCCACGCTTCTTGTGCTTTTCTTCGGGAGCGCGATTTGACTACCACACGCTCCCTTAATATGGTATTAGGCTTCGTGTTATAAGCAGCAGCTTCTTTCGTTATCACTTAGAATCTCCTCTCTGATCTGCCTATTGTTTGCCTTACTTCATTATTGTAGCTAGCAAATGTTTGGCAGTAATTATAGATAGTTTAAGAAATTGTTGCCGATGTTACCGATGTTTACACAAATCGTTATCCATTGTTGTCAGAACGGTCATCATACTGAGAATAACGGGCATTTTAGGCATAAAAAGAGCAAATAAAAGACTCTATCCCCCTGATTGAATGGGGCATAGAGTCTTTTATTTAACAATTATTGAATTTGTAGAATCAACCTTGCCACAATCGCAAGATCACTGATATCAATGACACCGTCATGATTGACATCGGCGGATTTAGCAAGCGCCCAATCCTCGTCGGCCGACGTTTTGCCATAATACTTCGCTACAATCGCCAAATCACCGATACTGACTTTACCGCTGCCGTCCACATCTCCAGGAATGCGCGTATCGACATAGGTGATGTGTACCCTTTGGGAAGTGTCTTCCAGCTGAGTTTCCACCCCATGGCCATTGGATACAACCGCATTGGATAAGGAGATTACCGTTTCCGTCGTGGCGATGACTGGTTTCGCTTTGAAATGAAGCTTAATCAGCCCTCCGTCGCCTTTCACCGCATTATCATCTCCTAAGCTTGCCACAAGGAGCCGGATTCCCTTTTCTTGAATTCCTTTTTCACTTACGATGTTAACTCCCTTGCTTAAAGCTTCAGAAGATATATACGTTACTTTTTCCGGATCATACATGAAGGTCAGATCCTGTGCATAGATGCTGTCGTTTACATTCGTCAAACCGTAAGTCAAATCGAAGTCTTGACCGGCATAGACATTGTCCGGTACCGAGATTGAAACTTTGAGATCCTTTTTCACCAACTGTAATCCGCTTATTGCCGTCTGCAGGTTTGCAGCCTCAGCATCCACTTCTGCCTGGGTTGCATTCGCATTATTCATCACTGTTAATGCTGAGCTTAGTGCATTCTGAAGTGCTGCCCATGTTGCCGGCGTATAGTGCGACTGTGTTAAGCCTTGTGCCTCATCCATTTTATTCTGCAAGGCAGATTTGTCCGCTGACTTAGAAGGAGTTACTTTTACAGTTGCTGTTACCCCTGCTCCAGGAAGGTAGCCATCCTTTGGAGGTATTCCGAAGTAAGGTGTTCCATCCTTATGCCAGTAAATAACCGCTACGCGTGCATATCTTGTTGCGTCATATAAAGGACTGTACCCCGATACGCCTGAATATCCCTGATTAGGACGCGCATGGTAAGACAAGATCGCTGTCTTGCCGTCCTCAGCCTCGGTAAATGTTGCATGGCCAGGTCCAAACTGTTGATTCTCCTGGGAGCCAATCATTAATGGATATGGCGTCTTTTTCCACGAAGCCGGATCCAAAAGATCGGTGTTCGGAGAATCGACTGCTGTCAATAAACCTATACTGTAGGTGGAGTCGGTGGAGCCTGCTGCGTAACCCATGAATATTTTACCGTTCTTCTTCATGACAGTCGGGCCTTCCAGCACCCGATCCGCTCTACGTTCCCATGTATATTCTGGGAATGCAATGGTTACCTGCTGACTGTCAAGGGTGGTGCGGCTGGTCATTTTGGCAATGTTAATTAAAGAGTTGCTGCCAGGTTTATGCGCCCAAGCCATATACCATTCATTGTTGTGCTGAAATACGGTAGCGTCAAGGTCAAAGATTTCACCGCTAATCGTAACCTTGGTTATATCGGACCAGTTGCCTGTCATGGGGTCCTGAGAGTCGCATTCAATTTCGTATACACGCAGGTCAAAATTCGAACTCACTTTACCACCGGCAAAGTAAATGACCCATTTTCCTTCCGTTTCGCCTGGGAACTTCATATAGTGAATTTCAGGAGCCCAGATATGGTACGATGCATCTCCAGATGGCTTTCTCAAGAAGACAGTTCTTTCTGCCGCAGTTGATAGACCCTCTATTGTTGCAGCTCTTCTTATGGCAACACGGTCATACTGGTAATCTTTAGAACCATTATGGCTATAGTCCATATAGGAGGAGGTATAGTAGTAATATCCGTCCGGTCCTTTAAATATGTCAGGGTCAGCGCCGTTTTTATTAATAGGATTCATATAATTCGGAGCGCCCTCCACTAAGCCTGTTGCAGTAAATGTTCCTTCTTTGGAATAACTGTTAGCATCTATCGTGTCCCAGTTAATGGATTTCTGAATCGAAGTCCCATCGCTATACTGCACATGCGTCGTACTTGGCAGTACAGGAGCCTGCCCTGCAGATGTCGTAATCGTTATTCCGTCCTGATCCGTTCCTAACGGAATCGTCGGTGTTCCAAGTTGTGAAATGACATTATCCAACGTTCGTTGGGATACCGTAACAACACTTCCGACAAGTGCGCCGTCGGGAGGATTGCTGACGCTAACACCTGTAGGAACAGCTGCAGGATAATCCGTTCCAGAATATGGAGCAGCGGTTGAGACTGTCGTAAATGTCTTATCAATCGTATTATAATAGTTTTTGTTTGAAGCATCGCTCCACATGATCACATAGTTATCATTTGCAGCATTGTACTTGAGCTGTGGCTTAAGAGGGAAAACAGAGCCGCTGCTAACCGTAATTAATTTCTGGTTGTTCCAGTTCAGAAGATCGGTAGAATCCCAGTAATTAATGGTTACGTCTGAAACAGCGCCAGTGTTTCTGACAGTCGTTGCTAATAATACGTAGGTTCCGTCTCCTTTTTGGAAAATAAACGGATCACGGAACTGCTTCGCAGCAGCGTTATTATAAGCGGTTGTGCTTGTGCTTGTGGTTGCCACTTTGTAGAAAAGCATACCTTTGTTGTCATTCAATGCCGTCCATTTTACTCCATCTGCACTATAAGCAAGGTGCAGGCTGTCATCATAGAAACTCATGTAATTGTTATTTGACCCTGTTGTCCCCAATGTTTTGCTATATGCCATTACATAGAGGCCAACATCAGTTGGGTCCGAATCCAGTGACACGATTTCTTCGTTTGATTTTACCGTCACCCCGTTCAGGCTCACGTTTGCCCACAATTTCACGGCTTTCGCCTTGCCTGATTGGCCGATTGCAGCTTTGCCGTCAAGATCAAAAGTGATGATTTCAGGATGATCTGTACCATAAGTAATCGCTGCTGTACTGAGATCTGCAGAACGCTTGTCGCTCAATTGGCTGTCGGTAATGTTCAGTCTGACTGTATCTCCAGCTTTGGCATACGCCTTGTTCGCAGCAACGGTTACGGTCTGAAGGTCAGGCTCATTGCCTGCTGCTGTCCTGAATTTCAATACGGTTAAGGAATATGGATCAAAGGTCATTTCGTTTGAAGCGCTGAGGTTGGTCATTTTAGTCGTCACAGGGTAAACGTTGTACGGATTTGCATAAGAGTTTACGGCAGTAGCTGCTCCCGTTAGAACTGTTTTTAATCCTACAGGATTGATATAATCTGCACCGTTCAAATTCACAGTAAGCATCTGAGGCGTGCTTTGCGGATTGACAACTTTGACATAGATATCGCCAGTTGATGTATCTTTGCTCGTAACCGTGTACACGCTGCTGGACTTCTTCCATGGCCTGTCAACGATATCAAAGATCAACTTATCGTCCGCATAGCATTTGATCCGGTTTCCGGATACCACCATCTTGAAATTATACCATTGGCCCGTAGTTAAAGAAGGCAGCTTGGCATAATCAGGAAGGGTAGTGAGTGCTGTTACTGTTCCATTAACGCTCTTTTCAAAAGCGCCTCTGGTGCTTGAACCGATGTTCCAGCGATAGTAATTGTTGGCATCCTGTACACCTGCATACAACGTGATGCCTGAAGACCCTGCCGTCTTCTTTGCTTGGAAAGTTACGGTATAGTCACTCATGTTGGTGCTGCCTGCATAGGAAAGCGCATTATTAATGGTTGTGCTGGTCTGCGCATAAGTCCCGTCGCTCATGGACCATGTACCTGCCGTAGCAGTCCATTTTGAGTTGCTGCCCGAGAAATCATCACGGAACAACTCTTTTTGCGTTGTATTATCTTGCACGATAACATTCTTGAACTGGGCTGCTGTACTGTTCCCGCCTAGACCGATTGCTCCTTTGATCTTGTAGCTTTGTTGTCCAGCCTTGATAATTTCCGTTGGCAGAGTCACATTTCCGGTATTCCTAAAGAACATCTTCTGAACATAGTAGTTTGCAGTGCCATAAACCATCTGGTTGTTGAAATACATAAGGTCAGGCGTCCATTGAGTATAATTCTGCTTCGCAAGAAGAGGGGCATAAGAAGCCAACTCAACGATATCTCCGTTTTCTTCGATATGCGTCATATAAGCTGCCTCAGCCAATGCATCCTGCAAGTAGCTGCTGGTAGAATTCGAAGCATATTCGCCAATGAATACCTTCTGTGCACTGCGGTCATAGTTATCATAACGGGTCACATTCGCGTATAAATTAGCATTTGATGTATAGTAATGCTCGTCAACAAGGTCAGCATCTGTTTTCAGGCCGCTGAATACGGTTTTCTGCTGCAAATTCTGCCATGTTGTCAGGTTATAATTATCGCCCATCGTAATACCGCCGCCGATAATCAATTTGATTTCAGGGTGCGATTTACGAAGCGCGTCGGCAACCATTGCATATCTGGTATAGTAATTAGTTCCGGAATCTTCATTTCCGATTTCCATGTATCTCAGGTTGAACGGCGCCGGATGGCCCATATCCGCCCTGAGTTTGGCCCATTTGTTGTTCATATCCGTGCTGTTTGCAAAGTCGGCAAGGTCCACAGCATCTTGGATAAAAGGTCCCATTTGATCAACAGGCACGATCGTTTTGGTACCCCAAGACATACCGACATTTATAGCAGGTATAGGGGCTGCCCCAATATCTTCTGCAAATTGGAAAAATTCATAAAAACCAAAACCTAGGGATTGGTTGTAATAAGAACGTGTCGAATCGAACCAGAAATTCATATTATTCTTGCGCTCTTCTACAGGTCCTACCGACTCTTTCCATCTATACGAATCAGTCGTGCTTATTCCCTGAACAGCACAGCCTCCCGGGAAGCGGAAATACTTCGGATGCAGGTCGGCTATCTGTTTAGCCAGGTCATATCTGGCGCCATTGGGCCTGTTCATCCAGGTCTTTTGCGGCATCAATGAAACCATGTCCAGATCGACGGTTCCCGTTCCTTTTACCAGAACCTGCAGCCTTCCCGTATTCGTTGAAAGGCCCGGCTCAAGCACGCCGCTCAATTTCTGCCAGTCACTCGTAATTCCGGTCAATTGCGACGAGGCATAGACGGTTGAGCCATCATCGCTGGTCAGGGATACTTCAACAGGTCCTTTATAATCGCTGCTGCGAACATACAAGGAGAAGTTGTATTTGTCACCCTGGACAAGTGTCATACTTGGCACTTGTGTACCGGTAGTGCTTGAATAACCGGTGTTGTAGACACCAACGCCATCCCCTGCATTTGTAACTGACAGTCTCAAAAAGTTCGGATTATTTACATGTAAGGCTTTTTCTGTACTTGTCGTCATGGTCCCGACGCCGCCGCCTTTTTGCACGGGATTCCATGCGTAAGTATAAGCAGGCGTTGTAGTGGCAGTGGCCGTAGAAGATGAAGATCTTGAACCGCTGACCTTAACCATTTCAAACGATCTATTCTGGACAAGCTCGGCATATAATCCGCCGTCGAGAGCATAGTTGATATCCTCAAAAAACACGCCCCACGTTGTCGGGTTAATATCTACACCCTTGCCATTCACATCGATCTCAATATTGTTAATGGATACACCGACCGGCAAGACAGACACATTGATTTCTTTTGTATCTGTAACGCCATTCTTAGTAATTGTCGCTGTCAGGGTAACATTTGCTGTTGGCTCGCCTTTTGCTGGCCTTGTTACCACCCCCGCATCCGATACATAAGCCGGATTGTTGGATACCCAGCTGATATTTGCCCCATACAGAAAATTCTGCAGGGTAATATCGCTTACAATATTCGAAGCATCTGCTATGGTCAGCGCATTCTTGGCCAATGCTACTGCGCCGGCATCATCCGTGGATGTTTCTGCATAAAGGTTCGAAATGGTATTATCGTCCAATGCAGATGTGTACATTCTGAAGTCATCCATCTGTCCATAGAAATAAGAGTCGGCTGAGAACTGGGATTTGCCCAGGAAGTTACCTATCGTACCTCCCATGAGGGTTTCCAGATCTGAAGGCTTCGTTGTTACACTGCCAGATCCAACCTTTACTCCGTTGACATAGACCGAGGCTGTTGAATTTTTGTACGTAACCACGATATGTCTCCATACATTGTTCGTGTTATACTGGGGTCCGCTTACAGTCTGTTCCGCTCCGGTGTTCAACTTGATGCCCAACCTTGAATCCGACCCGGAGTTCAGCGTATAAAACATGTAATGTGTGTTGTCATTTCCCAAATCGAATACTCGTTGCCATGCGGCCGTATTTGTGTTTCTTACCCACACAGCAAAGGTCATCTCGTTCACGCCTTGCAGGATACCATTAGGCATCTTGACATAATTGGCTGTCGTCGAAGAACCTGCCCCACCGTTGAAATTTGCTGCATAGGAACCTTGCATCTTGTTCGCAGATGTCCATCTGTTGGCATCGGTGGCATTGGCATTCATTATGCCGTCATTGCCGTTGCCGGAACTGTCTGCAACCTTTGTCCCTGTTCCCTCTTCAAACTTGTACCAAACTTTCATGTTCTTTGAAGCGTCTTGCAGCACTGTTACGGTTGCAGCTGCCTTAGCAGTTGTTCCCTCAACAGTTCCCTCAACTTGAAATTTCCCGGCAGCTGCGTAATTGGATGGGTTAATCCCGGCCCATACAACGGCTTCTTGCGAGGTTGTAGCGTCGCTGTGCACCGCTGTTACTGCTTTTGGCAGAACCGGTGCTGTTCCGGCAATTGTTGAAACGAAAACCGGCCTGATTGAAGTAATCGGGGCTGCCGTGGCTCCTTCCGCTGCTTTATCCACCGTAGGGAACCCAACAAACATACTGAACAAAAGTGCTATGAGAGTCACTAGTGATACAATTTTTCTTACTCTTAAAAGCATACTAACTTCACATTCCTTTCCCTGTGCTTAAGGCACAAAATTTTCTGAATCGGGTGTTCCAAATGTGACTTCCACCCACTAGACTTCACAACCTAAGCTTGGCGAACCGAGAGTTGAGTGAATAACCATCATTCTTTCTTACCTCCTTTTTCGAATGAATCCGCTTACAATTCTATCTGATACATAATGTATCAGACATTCCGCGTCTGATAAATAGAATTACTTTAGAGATTGTTATAATTTTTGGTTCAAGTGCAATGCTTATAATGTACATATTCAAGCTAGGTATTAGAAAGAAATAGTACTATTGCTAATTTTGAATGTGACGTAGACTATATACATGAAAGCGAGAGCAATATAAGGGAGAGATGTGAGAAATGAATTCATTCTTTGCTCCGAATATTAAAGATTACTTCGTTCCATACACGGCCCCACACTTCATTATTATTGCAATTTTGGTTATTCTGGCAATCTTCATGTACAGATTTAAGTCAATTATCCGTAATAATTCAACTATTAGGAAAATTGTAATTTCCGCTCTTCTGCTAGGGCTTATTTTACCTGAGGTCATCCTCTATGTTTGGTATGCGGTCGAAGGACTGTGGGACGTAAAATACACGCTGCCGCTTGAACTTTGCAGCATTTCTCAACTACTTGCCATCTTCATGCTATTAACACGCAGTCGTCTATTGTACCAGATTGTTTTCTTTGCTGGAATAGGCGGCGCACTACAAGCTATGCTTACTCCTGACCTTGATTACCCTTTTCCCCACTTCCGTTTTTTCCATTTCTTTATCGTTCATATCGCCATTATCCTTGCTCCACTCTATATGACTTGGATCGAAAAATACCGACCCACTTGGAAATCCATTGGCATCACTATGATCTTTCTGAATATCCTTCTCGTGATTGTAGGCAGTGTGGATTATTGGCTAAAATCCAATTACATGTTCCTCAGACACAAACCGGAGGCAGCTTCCATATTAAATCTTTTGGGGCCTTATCCATACTACTTGGCTGCGGAAGAACTAATTGCCCTAATTATCTTTTCAATTATGTATTTGCCTTTTCTTCGAAGCAAAAAATCGTAATTGAGTTGCTGCCTCGGTTTCGCCCAAATAAGATGAACCATGTTATGCCAGTAGCTTTCTACCTTGTCAATTCCATGAAAAGGACTTGCCCATTCGGTCTACACCACCGATTGATTTATCCAACACACCTTTACTTCTGGAGGATAGAACGGGAAATTCGCACCCGCCCTTCGATCTGCCGCAAGTCGTTGCCATCCTTTCAGCCGTCCTACCACAGAAACAAATCATTTCCCTTCAATTTGAAAATTGCTTCCATGAAATAGTAATCGCCATAAATGATTGCCGTATGCCGGTCATTATGATGATAAGCAGCTGAACCCCCTGTCAAAATACAATCAGAATCCGCTGTCCAGTCACAGCGCGACGCATCCAGCGTTTTCAACAGCTTCAAAGCGGCGTTGAGATACACATCTTTTTCGTGCTGCCCGACGACCTTGGTTATTTCAATGAATCCGCATGCTGCAATGGCTGCAGCTGTAGAGTCCTCGTAGGCAGGCTCTTTCGGCTGTCTGAAATCAATCGGAATGATGCCACTTTCCGGAATATTCGCCATGAAATAATGGGCTACGCGCTTGGCCGCATGCAGATACTCTTCCTTCTGCGTATGCATATAGCTCATCATGTACCCATATAAAGCCCAAGTTTGTCCACGTGACCACGAGGAGCCGTCTTCATATCCTTGCCCCCCATGAGTTTTCACTACACCGCCATGGAACGGGTCAAATTCAACGATATGGTTAACGGAGCCGTCCGGCCTGATGAATGCCGTCATAGCCGTATCCGCGTGCTTCATAGCCATTTGTTCAAATCGCGGGTCGCCCGTTTCTTCTGTAGCCCAGTACAAGAGCGGTAGATTCATCGGGATTCTATTGGGTTACCTGAAGAAGCGGCTATTTTAGGGCTAATGAACAATATACGGGGTGAAAAAAGACTGGAATCATGCGTTCAACTATAGCTACGGGGAAGTTAGTCGCAAATATCGACACGATATTCCCTACAACGAAAATGCCCAATGAGAGCAACATCACTTTCTTTCGGTTAATACCGGAGAGCAGAACTGGTATCACTGAGACCTACTATTTTGATGTAGAGAAGTGCAAGCGATGTCCGCTTCAAGGAGAAATCCAAAGAACGCTACAAGATCGAGGCGAAGAATAGCGAACTTAAGCACAGGCACGGGTATGATGTAGCCACTTCCGCGGGTCTATTAGGTATGCAGCTACAAGGGGCAATGGCACAACTAAAACCATTACCGAACAGGGCTTTATAGAGGGAAAAAGACGGCGTTTACTCCCGGAATGCGGGAGCAAACGCCGTCTTTTCTATAGGGCGCATTAACTTGGTTTAGGAGAGCGCAAGTTTTTCAGTGGCCTTACAAACCTGAACACCTTTTTTCAAAGTGACCAGTCTATGGGTACCCATTTACCTTTTTTGGGCCTGTCATTTGAACCAGCCCTTCTCTTTGAACCGCATAATAGCCTCAATTCGGTTAGTAACATTGAGCTTATCGAGAATAACGGAAATGTAGTTGCGAACGGTACCTCTTGTAATGTACATGTGATCAGCGATTTCCTTCGTATTTTTACCGTCGGCGATCAGGTTCAGCACTTCCTTTTCCCTCTCCGTCAAAGGATTTTCTTCCTTATAATTCTCATCTACCAGCTCTGAGGCATAGATTCGCCTGCCAGCCATCACACTCCGAATCGAGGTAGCCAGTTCCTCGCTTGGGCTATCTTTCAACAAATAACCGTTGGCACCCGCCTTCACGGCCCTTTCAAAATACCCGTAACGGGCAAACGTGGTCAATATAATGATTTTGCAACCCAACCCCTTTAGTTCCTCCGCCGCATCTAAACCGTTCATTATTGGCATCTCGATATCCATGACACAAATATCTGGCTTATGCTGTTGAACCAGTTTCACAGCATCCTCGCCATTGCTTGCTTTACCAACGACCTGCATATCCTCTTCCAAATCAAGTAAGGATGCAAGTGCGCCCAACAGCATCCGTTGGTCCTCCGCAATCACAATTCGAATCATATCCTCACCTCCCTTTCCATTGGTATGAAGGCATTCGGCACTTTAAAAACAATCAAAGTTCCATTTTCTGAGACAATTTCCATACAACCATTTACAAACTCAAGCCGCTCTTTCATGCCCCTCAATCCATTTCCAAGTAACACAAGACATTCTTTCGTCATACCGATCCCATTGTCCCAAACCTTGATAACGAGATCGCTTGGTGATGGCTCAATGGAAATCGAACACGTAGTAGCACTGCTATGTTTGATAATATTCGTAATCGATTCCTTCAAACACATGCTCAACACATTTTCATTGATCAGGGAAGTGTTGGTTAACTTCGGATCTCCCTCCAATATGAGGTCGATCTCTGCAGCCTTCAAAATTTGTTTGATTCGAAACATCTCTTCCACTAGTCTCGTACCGCGCATTTGCGTTACTATTTCCCTAACTTCCTTTAACGCAATTCTAGCTGTCTGACGAACATCATTAATTTCGATTTGTGCTTGCGCCGGATTTTTGCTAATTAATTTCCCAGCCAAATCACTCTTCAAACCAATTAATGAGAGTTTCTGACCAAGTGTATCGTGTAAGTCGCGGGCGATTCTTTGACGCTCCTCTAGCTTTACCAACTCGGAAATCCGCTTATTTGCATCCTCTAGCTGTCCCTGGAGTTTTTCACTCCTATTTCGGTTGAACGTGGTGACTGGAATGAGAATAACGCCAATTACACTAATAATGATAAAAGGCAATTGTGTAAAAAAAACAGGATTTTGGGATACCAATCCATAGTTAATCGTTGCAATCGTGCTTACTAAATGTATGCAGTACAACGTGATAAACCCTGCTCGACTTTTCATCGTGCCAATAAAAAATGCTAAAAACAGTGAGAAGTACACATAGCTGAATACTAAAGCCATGATAATCGAAATAATAATTTGTACGCTAGTCCAAAAGTATACAATCCATCCTTTAGACACGAAGGAAAGCACGTAGCAACTAAAGAATACAATAATCATGAATGTGCCTAATACAATTTGGTACGTGTCAGAAGAACGAAATATGAAATAGAAAGGAAGAATGTAAAAGACAACCCACACATACGGACTAAGACCGGTGTTTTTATGAAATATTTGATACCACTTGTGCATTGTCCGTTTAGCCTCTTTTTCTTCAACATAGTTTTAATTATATTTTAGCATAAACATGAAACGATGTATTTACTGCCCTTATAAGCTCGACTTAAGGACTTTTATTGGGTTCCCCAAAGGATCTTTCCCATCTTCCTTAAGGTGTACCTGTTTATTATTTTTATAACCGACAAACGTTTTATTACGCTCATCCCAAAGACGGAAACTTAGCGACTTCAGACTGGTGCCGATTGTAATGGTTGTTGCTTTTTGAAGCGGTGGCGTTGCATTATGAGCCTTTTCCAAATTATAATTTGGCACCTTCGGACTCAAATGATGGACATGATGAAACCCAATATTTCCAGTAATCCATTGCAAAAGCTTCGGCAGCTTATAGTAGGAACTTCCATCTACGGCGGCTTTCACATAACTCCACTCATCCTCATTCTCGAAGTAGGAGTCTTCAAACTGATGCTGCACATAAAACAGCCAGATTCCCATCAAGCCCGCTACGAACATGATTGGAGCTTGGATAAGAACAAATGACTGCCATCCAATTATCCAGATCAGTAACCCATATAAAGTAAGGATGGAGATATTCGTCATATAAGTACTGATTCTTTCCTTGCGTCTTGCACCTTTCGTATTAAAACGGTTCGTAAATAGGAACAAAAAGATGGGACCAAGTCCGAACATAATAAATGGATTCCGATATAACCGATACGCAATTCGGACCCATAAGGAAGATGCCGCATATTCGTCGACGGTAAGTACCCACATATCACCTATTCCACGTTTCTCGAGGTTACTGCTCGTTGCATGATGAATAGAATGACTATTCTTCCATTGCTGATAGGGAAAGAGTGTAAGGATACCCGTAATCGTACCGATTATTTCGTTAGCTCTACGGCTTTTAAAGAACGATTGATGACAACAATCATGGAAAATGATAAAAGTTCGTATAACGAAACCTGATGCGATCATCGTAATCGGTAGTGTGATCCAAAATGATAAAGATAGGCTTAGATACGCAGCTAACCATAGTACGAATAAAGGTCCTAAGGTGTTAATTAGTTGTTTGATACTAGCCCTCGTATTTGATTTTTCATAAGGGGCAACCTGTTTTTTTAAGTTGGTTAGTGTGGATTGTGTCATCGTATAGTTCCTCCTCGATATGGTGCACAGGACTTGTTAGCGAATATCAGTTGTAGTATCCTATCTTCATTATAGATACCGTTTTCAATTTGTTGCAGTCATAAACATCATGTAGACGGTATGACATATGTCATATAGGAAAAGGAGAACAATACAAATTTGCTTATCACACTTTTGTGTGTTACTATTAGGTTATAAACAGCTCTAACATAAACTCACATATTGAAAAAGTGATCATTTGTGTAATGGTACCTTTTTTAATGTGTGATTTTTTTGTTTAAAAAAGCATGTTAATAACAATTTGGAGGTAATTTTATTATGGAAACAGGAACAGTGAAATGGTTTAACGCAGAGAAAGGTTTTGGATTTATTGAAATGGAGGGCGGAAATGACGTATTCGTTCATTTCTCCGCGATTCAAGGGGATGGATTCAAATCGTTGGACGAAGGACAACGCGTTGAATTTAATGTAGCTCAAGGCAACCGCGGTCCTCAAGCCGAAAATGTTGTGAAACTGTAATTCACATTGAACTGTCCTTAACAAGTGTTAGGGGCAGTTTTTTTATCTAAGGAGGAGAAAACTATGTATTTTCGAAGAAAATCGTTAGAGGATCTCGTTCAGGAAAACACGAAAATATGGGCATGCAATAAAGAAGATTGTAAGGGGTGGATTCGGGACAATTTTTCGTTTGAGTACGTCCCAACTTGCCATCACTGCCTTTCTCCCATGATTAGTAGCTTGAAAATGCTCCCTATAATTTCTAACTCCAATAAAAATATGAAGTCTCTTCATAAAGGTAGGCTGATCTCCTAGTCCGTTTATGGCACCGTCGGTTAAATCGGTGGCGGTCGTGAAAATAGATGATTTTTCCTGATGCCATATTGCGAAATCAGCCAAAGATCTTAAGAAAAGTCACCAAATGCTAATATAAAATAAAGATGTTACTACATCAGAAAAGCGGTTTTCTATCAACATAAGTACACATGATTCGAACGTTAGTGTCGTATTTTCTACTATTGATGACATTATTAATTTTTATTCCAAACAGGGTTTGCAGACAAAAGCAGCCAATCTGAGCAATTTAAAGAATGACACAAGTAATGAAAGGGATGATATATTATAATTGGAGAAATGATTCTTTACAACCGACCTGTAAGGACAATTAAGAAGAGTTCGTGGTTGATAATGATTTCCTGCGTTTTTTCTTCATTTTTCTTCACTGTTTTGGGGGGATGCCTTTTGTTTGGTTGCCTCCTTTACATGGCCTTTTCGAATCGCAAGGTTAGAAGCCTCTTGGTAAGTTTCGGAGACTCATTGCTAAAAATGGATAAAGCACAAAAAAAGCTCGATCTATCTATCAAGAAAATCCAAAAAAGTGTGTGGAAATAAATGTAACAAAATATGGCTTAAATTGGGCCAAAAGTTAAGTTGATTTAGGGTTAGTTAATCTTATTGCGCGCTGCTGCTGTTGTTGTTTGCTGCGGAACAAATGAATCCTTTTAAATAAAGGATTTTTTTATTGCGATTTATTTCGGTCTACCCCAAAATCCCAAGTGCTTGGGATTTTGGGGTAGAAAATGCCTTGCCCCTCATTTCCACATCTGCCACCACTTTTTTTCTCCAAAAACACAAAGCTGGGCTTGTTTGCCCACATTGTGACAGCCATTTTGTTTTGAGATTTGGAAAATACATGATTAAGATGCGCGCTGGAGTTATCAAACGACAACGTTACCGCTGCAAAGCCTGCCGTCAAACTTTCAACGACCTCACTAACACGCCTCTTCAGCGCACTAGAAGACCTCATCTTTGGGTTAGGTTCATCGAATTCGCGGAGGAAATGCGCCGAGCTGTTACATGATGAGGTGACGTACGTAACCTTGTTTTACTGGCGACATAAGATTCTTTCCGCCCTGAAGCAAATTCCCACCGAATCGTCCCAAGGTATCGTCTCGAAAGGGACGAGACCTATTTCTTGTACTCTGATTATTTGGCTTGGTTCCGTTATCTAGACAGCAAGGAATATGAGAATACAACGTCGAATAAGAAAAATATGTTGGTCGCGTCGTGCCTATATACTGTAAATGAGACAAACAATAAACTTCGTCAAACGGCTTCTTCTTACTGAACTGACAGGCAGGAAAAAACAATAAATTTACAGAATTTATTTGTTTAGGATTGTTAGAGCGATCTTCAGAATTTTGGGGATGGTTTCTAGATGAACTTGGTTATGAGGAGTTTCAGAAATGGAGTCAGGGAATAAGTTGGAGGCATGAAGATACATATATTGTTTTCGTTCAAACGGAGGACAAGTATCTAGATACCAGATATCATAGGTGTCGTGTAAGGATGAACCATTTGGCTTTCCACGCAGAATCCCATCAGCAAGTCGATGACTTCACCAAAAAGTTGCGAGCACGTGGTTTGAAGATTTTGTATGAAGATAAACATCCGTATGCTGGAGGGGAGCATCATTACGCAGTATTTTTTGAAGACCCCGACAGAATTAAGGCTAATTGGTTTCTCCTTAACGTTAAATTAACCGCCTTTTGATTACGCTCGGTTTTTAACCTCTCTACGCCTCCCGCTATGGGCTACGCCCTCCACAAATAGAATCATATGTTGCATTTAATCTTTACATTATATACATTGTAAACAGTAACTTCGATGTCTAAATATTGAATCTATCATATATAAATATAGTGGATATATGCTCATAAATTGAACATAGTATCCACTATTTATAATAATTTTCAAAACAGTACTTAAATATGCCAGCAACACATTCATAACAACCTTAAGGGTCGTATTATTATCACAAGTATGATTCATTCAACTAACCTCCCGTTTCTTTAATGAAAACAGGGAGCATCCGTTCCTTTTTTTACTGGCTATTTTTAAGTTCACTTGGATTTTTTTTATGTTTTCTATACTGATAAATAGCAAGTGGTGTATTAATGACGCCAGTAACCAGTGTGCAAATTAGAGGAAAGATTTGTAGGAAGGTCGGATTCTGATTACCATCCCCAACAGGACCCACCTTTGGTTGAGATGCATCCCAATAACCATAAATTAAAAATACCAAGGGAAGAACGATACATACTGCAGAACAGAACAAGTAAAAACCATACCTATTCACAGCTACTCACCCCATCTTATGTGTTCAGCGCTAAAATAATAGTACCATATATTGGACATATTCTGACCGTTAGTTGAGAAAAGGCAACCAATCCACCTGGACTGGCTGCCTTTTCATGTTGTTATTGAACTCTCGTTTTGCGTTAGCGGAGTTTTTACTCTTTCTTACTTGATCAATGCAGAAGATATTAAGAAACATAGAGATTCTTAATAATTATCTATGCAACTTTTATTTTGAAGAGTCGTCTAATTTTTTGGAAAGAAACGAAAAAATGGATGCTAGTATTTAAAGGAGTGGTTCCAATCATGATGAAGCTTCTCGTCTTCGCCGCCCTTTGTTTAAGCATACTTCTTGTATCCTGCTCATCAGGCAATCCGGCAACTGTACGCGAGCCTGCAAGCACCGCCCAACCGAAAGTCGCTGCGGTTCTCGAACCATCGGTTCAGCCCATCCAGCTGTTAAACATAGCTCCACCTATCGCGGAGGCATTCCCTCAAACAGTAAATCTGTCCTTTCAACCTATCCAGCTGAGCCAGTTACAGGTAGGCAAGCCGCAAGCAGATTGGACAAGTGTACGCCGCCTTTCGTTCGGCGCTTTCCAAGGAAAGCCAATCGAGTTGACCGTCTATCAAAAACCGAAAGACGAAGCTTCGCTTCTGCCGCAAGAGTTGGACATTGGAATGAACCTGCAAGGAAAAACATATTTGATTAGCAACGTTTCCCACGATCTACTTTTAGATAAAGCAGTCAATAACATAGTCGTGTTCAACCAAACATTTTCGTCCGGTTCAAAAGATTATTATTTCTTAGGCGGGGTTGAGCTGTTCGCGAACGGTCCGGGACTCATGCTATATATCGTCTACGATTTCTCGCAAAAAGCTTGGTATACGTTTGATCAATGGGGCAGCCCGTCTTTTAAGGACCTCGACGCCGATGGACAAAATGAGTTCGTCATCGAGTTTCAGGGCATGCATTTGCAGTTGCCTGACGTGACGGTCATCCATATGCAAAACGACAACCTTCAAAAAAGTGCGCCCTTTGCCGATACGCTAGCCGAAGAGAGCAGCTTGTCCGCTGGTCTTTCCGATTACAAAAACAAAATATTTGTAAAACTTTCCAAAAACTTGGATCCGCCATCCCTCGAATTCTATATCAATGACGAAAGATTTGATTCCGTTCTGGCGAGTTACCGATATTCACAAGAGAAACTGGAGAGAGTCAAGTAAAAGAGCGAAGCGTTGTTCCTTTCCAAGGTCATTTCTTATTAAGTTTTTCGAATTTTCTTATTAAACTGCGTGTCAGCGGAGAAAGGGCTGCTATCGGCAGGCCTTTTTGACATTGAACTATTGTTCCTTGTTAGTTTAATACATGGGGACCATCGCCAGTATCAACTCTTTGTAAGAATTTTTCCATTAGTTCATTAGAAATAATAATAGCTTGTTTCCTAGTCGTGGCTGGTCCTGCAAACATTAAGCCATCTTCACCATTCCAACCACCACGAGGTAGATACGTAACTGAGCTGAAATCAGAGTTCGCAAATAAGACACCGTTGGAAAATGTTTTGGGTTGGGCATCTTTTGTACCTGAATTCTCGATATATCCGTAAACGATCGGACCATATCCGTTTTTTTCAAAATGAATGATGGTTTCCAGACTCTCTTTCGGAACGGGAATCGAATCATGTTCGAACGTAATTGAGCCTTTAAATGTTCGTGAGCCATTCAAACTTTTAGACAAAGAGCCTTTAATACTTACTTTCTCTGGTTGCACGTTATTAATATGTTGAGTTCCCAGTTGAAAGTTTACTCCACGAATCGTCGCATTTATTGATCTGGCATGCGTAAACACGGAAATGTAAACAGCCATTAATATGCTTAACAGGATCAAATACAATAATGCATATTTTACTTTCAAATGCGCGCCCCCTTCTTTCATTTATCACCATATAATTGACGCGAAAACCCTTGACTTGTTGCGTTAAACTGCCCGTTAGCCATACATGCAGCGCAAGCGCTGCACCACAGATGATGAAAATGGGTTAAGGAATCTGTCAATACTGCTACCATGGCTGGGAGAGGAAGGTCGATAAGCTATGGTGCCTTAGAGCCCATCCGTTAGTCTGACTTGGGCGATCACGGTGCATCACAGATTGTCGCTCCCTTTCGGGAAGCACACATGGGAGATTAATCCTACTCTGGTTGTTGCACCAGCCTCTTATCCGAATTAGCCGTAGAGAGGATGTTTTTTTAGTGGAAGTCGTCGTTGAACGTGCATGCGGTATGGATATTCACAAGGATAACATTACAGCATGTATTCTAACGTCTAAAGGAAAGGAGATTCAAACGTTTTCTACAAAAACGGTGCATCTATTACAACTTATCGACTGGATTAAACAGCATGAATGTTCTCACGTCGCAATGGAAAGCACAGGCGTATTTTGGAAGCCCATCGTCAACCTGCTTGAAGCTGAAGGAATTGAATTTTTAGTGGTGAATGCACAGCATATGAAAGCATTGCCTGGACGTAAAACAGATGTCAAGGATTCGGAATGGATTGCCAAGCTTCTCCGCCATGGACTACTTAAAGCAAGCTTCATTCCAAACCGAAATCAACGCGAGCTTCGAGAACTAGTTCGGTACCGCCGTAGCATCATTGAAGAGAGATCAAGGCAACACAACCGCATTCAGAAGGTACTAGAAGGAGCAAACATTAAGCTTGGCTCTGTCGTTTCTGATATTATGGGTGTCTCTTCTCGCGACATGTTGCGTGCTATTGCAGAGGGCGAAGATGACCCCGAAAAACTAACGAACTTTGCTAGGCGTGCCTTGAAACAAAAAAAGAACGAGCTCGAACTCGCTCTTCAAGGCTATGTAAACCCTCACCAGCGTCTGATGATTAAAACCATTTTAACGCACATTGATTTTTTAAATGAACAAGTTGAAATGCTCGATCAAGAAGTTGCTGCGCGGATAGCATCTTTTCGTGAAGATGTTGAACGTTTAGATTCAATCCCTGGTATAGCTACTCGAATGGCAGAACAAATCTTGCTGAAATTGGAACGGATATTAACAAACAGTTTCCCAGTGCGTCACATCTATGCTCTTGGGCTGGATTGGTACCTGGACATAATGAAAGTGCAGGGAAAAAGAAATCTGCCAAAACCACAAACGGAAACAAGTATCTTAAATCTGCTTTGATAGAAGCGGCCCATTCCGTTGCTGCATCAAAGAACTTCCTTGGAGCGATGTATAGACGTACGGCGGCACGAAAAGGTAAAAAACGAGCAGCTGTAAATGTGGCACATGCGATGTTACGGATTGCGTTTTATCTTCTAACTCGTAAAGAAATGTATGTAGATCTTGGTGAAGAATACTTTGACAAACAGAAGCAACAATCTATTGTAAAGTATGCCGTTCGAAGACTAGAGAACTTAGGTTACTCCGTAATAATTGCAGCTAATACCTAGTTCTATCTCCCCACCTTCAGACGCTTTCAAAAAATGAATGAACAGCGTTTTATTTAGTGCGGCCTTTTTCTGATACTCCGGATTTAATTTTCATGGGTTCTCCGTTAGTTGAGTGAATGAGTCACGCCTTGTCTCCTTCGTGAATCATCAGAGATTTAAGCCCAATTTTATTTAAGTAGACCAACCGTAATTCAATTTCATCCTTCACCTGGCTAGAAACCTTCAACTCATGCACGTCGAGTGAATGGGGTAAACCTCGAATAAACAGCAACAATTCCTGTATCGGCAATCTTAGAGTATCTACAATCGATTGACCTTGTATCGTTGTAGCTAATAATTCAGGTGCCATCTTGCTTCCGTTACATGCGGCGCATTGGACTTGCTTGGAGAAGAAACGGATCGCCCTAAGGTTCCCCTTACTCTTCGTTCCCGCATCGCGCATATATCGCAAATCGGCAACGCATCCGCGGTAGAAACTTGTCGCTTGTTTCTTTTTGTATACATAGGAAACAGGGCCATTCTTGTAACCGTAAAGTAAAATATCCATAAATCGCCTATCCTGCTCGGCAAGCGGCTTTTCATAGTCAATCCCGATCATCTTGGCCAATCCTTTGATTTTGAACACCGGCGCACAAATCGTACCTGCCCAAAGAAGCACGGCCCCATGTTTTAGGGATAGTTCGGATGCGATCATTCGAGCGGGATCAATATCAATCACGGTTTCGGTTCCATTACATGAAGTACAAATCCCGTATGGACTGTTCGCGGAAAAACCCTGAGAAGTCCATGACCTACTGCTGTCTCTACACTTCCCAATCAGTGCATAAAGCAATCTAAGATATTCCGACACAGCTGTTATTGTACCGACTAGGCTGCCTACTCTTTTTTCGTTAAACTTTTCTTGGGGGAGTAATAGACTTTCCAAATTTATAACCCCTTCCGTTATGCATCTAAGATAAATACAATAGGTAATAATTTCCCCGAAAATTGAAGAAAACCTTTTTTGATATGCTGCCAGTTAGCGCAACGACAGAAGGATCAGCTGACACGATGGCAAACAGCTCCCTGATCGATGAACTAAGTTCACCGCTAGCATTATCAATAACTTACACAAACAAAAAAGACCCCACTTTTTTTACACTGGTACCCATAGTCTGGACACTTTGAAAAAGTGTTCAGACTGTGGGTACTTTTTTTTGTATACTAGAGTAAGCACCGGAGGGGATTACATCATGTCTAAGAAAATCTTTAGCGAAAAAGACCAAATGAGCTTATCAAAGAATAAATACGTGATCAAGATTAGCGATAAAGCAATAACCTATGCGGATGAATTTAAGCAGTTGTTCATCGATCAATATATGGCAGGTAAGCTCCCTAGAAAAATCTTTGAAGCTAACGGGTTTGACGTAAACGTAATTGGAATTCAACGTGTAAATGAGTCTGCCAAGCGTTGGAGAAAAGCATATGGAAAAGATGGAATTATTGGATTAGCTGACTCTCGTAAGGAAGCTTCTGGACGTCCCCTGAAGCGTGAACTAACGAAGGATGAAGTCATTGAAAGACAGGAAGCAAGAATTAGACTCCTTGAGTCCCAGGTGGATTTGTTAAAAAAGCTAGACACGAAAGAAAGGTTGCTGGTAGCAAAGGGAAAGAACCTAAGTAAGAGTAAATTATTTGAGCTAATTAAAGAGACTGTAGGTCAGGGTTTGGGACGTACAACTCGCTACCTCTGCGATTTATTACACGTATCTCGCTCAGGCTATTACAACTACATCCAGGCCGTAGAAGCCCGTAAAAAGCGGTCTCGTTCGGATGCCAAAGCTGGAGAACTGATCAAGAAAGCCTTCCATAGAAAGGGCTTTAAAAAGGGTTCTCGTTCTATTAAAATGACGCTTGAGAACGAATTTGGCGTGATCTATAACCTGAAAAGAATCCGCAGACTTATGAAGAAATTTGACCTCGTATGTCCACATCGAAAACCTAATCCTTACAAACGTATGGCAAAGGCGACTCAAGAACATCGAACGCTTCCCAACAGTTTAGATCGCAATTTTAGAAAAGGTGTTCCTGGGCTTGCGTTGCTCACCGACATCACTTATCTCCCATACGGCCGCTCAGAGACGGCTTATTTGTCGACCATACTAGACGCTTCAACGGGAGAGATCCTTGCTTACAACCTTTCCAACAGCCTTACGTTGGACATAGCTACAGACACGATCGAGGCACTCATGAAGCAAAGAAAATTGAAGTTGCACAAAAAAGCATTCATCCATTCGGATCAAGGAAGTCATTATACGAGTCCCGCATACCAAAAACTTTTAAAGCAAAAGGGATTAGGGCAATCGATGTCTAGACGAGGCAATTGCTGGGACAATGCGCCACAGGAGTCGTTTTACGGTCATATGAAGGATCATGTTGACCATCGTAGCCGCCCAACCTTAGCAGAACTACAACGTAAGATTGACAGTTACATCCGCTACTACAACAACAATCGATACCAATGGGGATTAAAAAAGATGACCCCTGTGCAATACAGGAATCATCTATTGTTAGCTGCCTAGACTTAAACTAAGTTTTTTTCAAGTGTCCTTGACAAAGGGTCCAGATCATTTATAGTGGGGTCTTTTTCGCTTGGCAACGTTCTACTCTCCCAGAACC
>NZ_WHNZ01000065.1 GCF_013141725.1 Paenibacillus planticolens
TACCAACATTTGGAGTATAGGCAAACGACAAAAAAGTAGGGTATTCTCGGGATTACCACACCACCAAGAAGGAGCCCTACTCAATGACTACTATACCCCAAAACAATTTAAATGATCTACTAGAAAATCTTGTGAAAACGATGATTCAAGAAAAACTTGAGCTCATCATGAAAGAAGAAATGAATCAATTTCTTCAAGTGGAACAACAGTCAGAAATTCGTAATAGCCGGAACGGTTATTACGAGCGCACGCTCGATACACGGTATGGGAAAATCGAAGAATTGAAAGTACCAAGGGACCGCAAGGGGAACTTTCAAACTCAGCTCTTTGAGCCGTACCAGCGGCGTGATGGTTGGCTTGAAGAGGCCGTCATTCATATGTATAAAGGCGGCATGAGCACTCGTGATGTAGCTCGCTTTATCGAAGGCATGTTTGGTACGCAGTACTCGCCGACCACCATTAGTAACATCACCAGTACCGTACTAGAAGACGTTCAACGTTGGCAAGAACGCCCTTTGGAGAAACGGTATTCGGTGATTTATTTGGACGGCTTCTATTTTAACTTGAAACGCGACACGGTTGATAGTGAAGTCGTTTATTTGGTTATGGGTATTAACGAGCAAGGCTACAGGCATATTCTGGGTTTCTATATTGGCGGCAAAGAAAGTGCTAATGGCTGGCGTGAAGTGTTGGGAGACCTCAAACGACGTGGGGCGACAGAGGTACTCTTAGGTGTATTTGACGGGCTAATCGGCCTTGAAGATGCATTTAAAGAAGCCTACCCAAAGGCCGATGTGCAGCACTGCGTTGTTCACAAGGTTCGTAATACTTTTCCAAAGATTCGAGTAAAAGACAAGATGGAATTTCTGAATGATTTAAAGACGATCTACAATGCCCCGGATTTGGAGTTAGCAAAGGCTTGTTTTGATACAGTGAAGGCGAAGTGGGGGAAGATGTACCCCAAGGAGATTGAGTCATGGGAGACCAATCTACCTACGCTGCTGACGTTTTACAAATATCCGGCAATGATAAAGAATGCCATTTACACGTCTAATCCAATCGAGCGTACCAATAAAGAATTTAGGAAAAGATTACGTCCTATGAATAGCTTGACCAATGTTGAAGCTGCTGAAAAAATAATCTATTTGGATACGATTGCTCACAATGAAAGATGGGGGAACCGAGTTATTACAGGATTTAATGATCCCGAAACGAGAGAGGCATTGTCGTTGCTTTTTGAAAACAGGTATCCTACCATTCCAAATCCTGAAAGCAAGGAAAAAGAAGAGCTCAAATAAATGGGATTTTAATCCAAAAAATTCAGGGGGATCCCCCTGAATTCGTTCAGACAACAAACCTATTCATCGTCCCGATGAATAACCCTACAAGACCTAATA
>NZ_WHNZ01000066.1 GCF_013141725.1 Paenibacillus planticolens
TACCGATTAACATCATGGATGCGAGTGTAACGGATAAAATTCTTTTCACTCCAGAAAACCTCCACACTTTAGTTGTTTAAGGATCTGTTCAAAAAGCTCGTAAAATTAAGTAAAAAACAAAACTCACCAAAGTCTGATGCGATAAATAATGGCCATTTCAATCCGTAAGCACCACCTCCCAGAAATCCTCTCATCCCTGTGGAAAAAACTTGCTTATCGAAGATGGCTTACGTTCAAGAAAATTTTTACATTTTTAATTTTTACATTTAAAAATATACCATTTCACCACTGTACAAAATTTATTGTACAAATAAATTGCGATCAATAGGTTAATTACATGTAAAATGCGGGTTTATTTATTGTAAACCTGAGACTGCAATCCGCCATATCAATGAACCTTACTGCTCAATTTCAAGCCGATGACACCAACCACGATGAGTACCATCCAAGCTAATTGGGTTATATTGAATGATTCCTTGAAAAGCACAAATCCTACCAGTGTAATTAGAACAATACCGACGCCTGACCAAATCGCGTAAGCAACTCCAACTTCAATGTAGGTCAGAGCAAAGTTAAGCAGGGTAAAACTGCAGCCGTATAGAACAAACATCAATATAGATGGCCAAAATCGGGTAAAACCTTCGGATAACTTCATTGACGTCGTACCCGATAATTCAAAGAGAATGGCAAGTATTAATAGGATCCATCCCAAGCCACTCTCACCCTTCATCTGTGGATTCCTCCAAGGAAAGTTCAGCGTACGAAGAGATAAGCACATTCGCGTCATTGAGCCAGCAATCGCCAGACTTTGCAGCCTGATTCATCATTACCCCTATAGTGGCTGCAACCCCTGCGGATTTCCCCATCTGCATGTCGCTGTTGGTATCCCCAATCAAGACCACCTGATTTGGTTCTATTCCAAGCTCTAAGCAAGCCTTATGTACCATTTCGGGAAAAGGCTTTCCCTGTTTCACCAGATCGTTCCCGACAATAACTTTAAAAAACTGGCGAATGCCCAACCACTGCAAATGTTTTTCTGCATCTGCCGTCTCATCCGCCGTTACAATGCCCATGGGCACTTGTTGATCATGGCATTGCTTCAGAAAATCGATAACTCCCGGCAGCGGATAAACGGGGCGAACCTGTTCCATTTCTTCATCCGCCAAACGCTTACTTTCCCTTGCTATCCGCATGGATTCGCTCCAAGGGAGTCCTAGCCGGTAGCCTTGCCATGCTAATATAGCTAGCAAATCGCCAATCGATCCCATGGCCAGTGGACCGTTTCTACTATAATCCGTTATATGCCCGGTGGCATCATGAAACGTTCCCCACAAATCCGAGATGGGATCGATATTCCCATCCTTTGCAACAGCCAAGACTTTATTTGAATAATTCCGGTATAACGACTCGCTCCAATATCCCCAAAGACTTATAAAATCGAGTAGTGTGCCATCCTTATCAAATAAAACCCCCTTTACAGAATAACTTCTCTTGTTAATTATTAATTTTGGCATTCCAATCGCTCCTGAGATCCTCATATAGGTGAAAACTAATTATCTTTTCTTACCAATATTGCTTCCGTTCGCCGACGCATCCTGCCGGACGCTAACATGACAACTGTTCGCATAATCAGGTTTGCCAGTATGATTAGCAGCGACATGGCTGCCGCCTGAGCGATATCACCTGAGTCCTCCATGTTAACAATCGCCACGGCAGCGGGTTTCAAGTCTGGCGCATACAAGAAGATGATTGCCGACACCGTCACCATACTGTTGATAAAATAATACATACAAATCTCCAAAATACACGGCAATGACATGGGCACCGTTACCCTGACAAGTGTCTTATACCAGGGTACATTCATCGTTTCTGATGCGGCCTCGAACTCGCTATCCAGCTTTTTGAGCGCCGAGGTCATCGTTAAAAATGAAACCGAATAAAAATGTACAATATTACATATAATCATGATCCATATGGTCCCGTATAACCCATGTAAGGGCTGGTTCGGATTATTAAAGAAGAATACATAGATGAGACCTAGTACCAATCCCGGCAAGGCAAGCGGCAGCATGGATAGAAAATAAGCCGCATTACGTAATAAGGCATAACCGCGGGATTTTTCAATGAGATAGGCAAATATGAATGTCACTGCACCGCCAATCAGCGCAGCGCCAGCCGAAATGATCAAGCTGTTCACAAACGGTCCCGCCCCGTCAAGAAAACCATCGTAATGGGAAAAAGAGAGCTGTAAGTTATAAGGCCATACTTTCACTATTGATCCATAGAGCGCCACAAGAATAATGCTTAGAATGGCAGCTGATACAACTGAACAAAGCAGGAATAATAGGACGTCGCGCAGCTTGTTTGCTTCAATTCGATATGGCATTGATTTTGCGCTAAACCACCCGCTCTGTTTCCGCTGTGAAATTCGGTCTATGATAAACGAAATCACGGCCGGAATTAACATCAGTACACCGACGGCAGCCCCCATCTGCATATTCTGTTGACCAATCACTTGCTTGAACAAATCGGTCGCAAGAACATTGTATTGTCCTCCTACAACCTTAGGTGCTCCAAAGTCAGTAAATGTCAGGACAAAACAAACAAAAACCGTGCTAATGAGCGCATACTTGGTACCTGGTACAGTTACCGTCCAAAAAGTACGCCATTTTGACGCGCCAAGCGTCTCTGCTGCTTCATATAATCGATAATCCGAACTCGCAAAAGCAACCGAGAGGATGAGAAATGCTTGTGGAAAGGTATATAAAATTTCAGATAGAACAATCCCGATCTGCCCGTAAAGCTCAATTCGAAATTCCGGCAGCAGACCGAAGAACCCAGTTGAAATAAGTCCTTGATTGCCAAACAAGTAGATTAATGCTAGTCCGTGCAGCATCGAAGGAGCAAACAGCGGAAGCAGCGCTACGGACCGAAAAAACCATTTCCCTCGGATTCCGCTTCTCTCAAGCGCATAAGCAAATCCGAATCCGAGCGTCACCGCGACTACGGTTGTAATCAATGAAACCTTAATGGAATTCCATAATGAATTTACTAGCGACGGTGTAGAAAAATATTTGGCAAAATTAGCGAGTCCAATAAAATTTCCTTCTTGATTGCTAACCGCTTTGATCAAGAGTTCACCAAGCGGCAATAGGATCGTAAAAATTAAGACGAGTGTCATTATTAAAATGAAACTGTTTTGACTCCATTCGTTAGCATTCGGTCGTATTCGTTTTAACCAAGTTTCCATGCCATTCACCTCCTCACCCAGCCGCAATATCGGATACCGTATCAAACCGGATAACGTGTTCAGGCAGCAAGTTAAATGTTACCTTCTGATTTAGTTTGATGTTAAAAGTCACCATAGCTTGCGCCTGCAGATCAACGGTAAGAAATTGCCTAAGCGGAGAATCCTGATGATCCAATAATTCTAGAACCATGCGATAATGCGTCCCTCGATATTCAATTTCCCGTACGATTCCCTGTCTGCCTTTCTCATGACCCTCCCGAACCAATTGAACATGCTCTGGACGGATAGCTAGTAGAGGGTTCCCTTGTTTTCCGTTATCCGTTTCGATAAAGCTGACTGCTCCAATAAAATCGGCAACAAAGGGACTATTCGGACGTTCATACACTTCATTCGGGGTGCCGATTTGAACGATTCGCGATTGATTCATAACGACAATGCGATCAGCCATAGTTAAAGCTTCCTCTTGATCGTGCGTCACCATAATGGTCGTCATCCCGAATTGCCTGTGCAGACGGCAAATTTCACGCCGCAGCTTGACACGAACCTTTGCATCAAGAGCGGATAATGGCTCATCCAGCAACAAACAATCCGGTGAAAATGCGAGCGCTCGCGCAAGAGCTACCCGCTGCTGTTGGCCTCCCGATAATTGTGAGGGTACTTTATGGCGCTGTTGCTCTAATTCCACTAATCCTAGCAGTTCGTCCACGCGATCTACGATTTGGGACTTGGTTAAGCGATTGCGAAGTCCGTACGCAATATTCTCGGAAACCGATAGATTCGGAAATAGAGCATACGATTGAAACATCATACCGAAGTTCCGTTTGCCAGCCGGTACAGAGGTGATATCTTTTCCCCCAATGGTCAAATGGCCCCCATCCGCTTTTTCCAGACCCGCAAGGATGCGCAGCAATGTTGTTTTACCGCATCCGCTTGGCCCCAACAGACAGATGAATTCATGTTGATGAATATCTAAATTTATTTCCTGTAGCGCAGTTTGCTTCCCAAAGTGCTTGGAAAGGTTGCGAAGCGATAAATACCCTGGCTTCATAACTAATGCTCCTTTTTACTAATTTTCCCAAATAAATCCCCGAAAATAGGAAGGATGCCAAACATCGGCATCCCGTCGTAATCCACCAACTATTTTTTCGGCTCAGATTTGGAATCGTATTTCTTTGCCCAATCTGCCAGCACAGATTCACGGTCTCTAGCAGCTTGGTACAAATCCAGCTTGGTCAATTGCGATACCGGATCTTTACTGTAGCCTTCGGGAAGTTGATTTCCTTCTTGCTTAATACTTAAGATGGCGTAGTTTTTATTGTATTCCTTCATCGGCTCAGCGCTAATCGCCCAATCCAAGAACAGCTTCGCTTCGGGCTTAATGTCTTTCTTTTTCACTAATGCATTTGCTTCCATATCCCAGCCTGATCCTTCTTTTGGGAAAATGACTTCAACCGGTGACCCTTTTTTCTTCTCCAGGATACCGCTGTATCCATATGAGATACCGATCGGAGCTTCTCCTGAAGCTGCCATTTTCGCCGGTTTAGATCCAGAATGCGTATAAACCATCATGTTATCATGAAGTTTGTCCATAAAAGTCCACGCTTTATCCTTGCCATACAGTTGGATAAGTGCATTAACGGTTAAGTATCCCGTACCTGAGGAGGCAGGATTTGGCATAGCGATTAATCCTTTGTATTCCGGTTTAGCCAGATCCTCGTAAGATTGTGGAATGGCCAGGTGACGTTTTTCCATCTCCACCTTGTTGACAATGATGGCAGTCTCCCAGATGTCAATTCCGACCCATTTAGGAATACTCGATTTATCTTTAAATTCAGGAAGCACCTGATCGACACCTTTAGGCGCATAAGGCTCCAACATTTTTTGATCATCCATAACAAGCAAGCTAGTTGCTGCCAATCCCCAGATCACGTCGGCTTGAGGATTTTCTTTCTCTGCAATTAACTTGGCTGTCATGATCCCTGTCGAATCACGAACAATGTTCACTTTAATCGTTGGATTCTGAGACTTAAATGAAGTAAGATAGGTTTTGATTTGTTCTTCTTCCATTGCGGAATAGACGGTGATTTCTGCCGGTTTGCTTGCAGCAGTTGTTGTTGCCGGACTCGGTTGGCTGCTGTTTGGAGCTGTACTTGCCGGCTTTGCTGTGCCGCATCCTGCCAATAAACCAGTAATAAGCAAAATAGACGTAAGTGATTTCAATTTCGTTTTCATTGTTAATCCCCTTTTCCCAATATCATAGTTTTGAGATGATTCTAACTTCGATGGTTATGGACTATACGGACTAATCAAGCAGAAAAGAAAATCTTAAAATTCAATTATTTTTGTATTGTTAAGATTTTTATGTATTTTATTTCCGAATTACCAATCAGTACAATTTTTATTGTACATTAAGAGAATCTTTTTTGTGTCAACCGAACGTAAACTCAACATGAAGATTATGTAAATACGAAAATTCATTTTCCTTGTCGCAAAAATATGTTTTTTGCTATAATAGTAGTAATTCAAACAAAATTTGTTGAATCTATCAGTCGATCAGGAATAGGGAAGTGAATATTCTAATGTCTCAAAAAGAAGAAAATCACGCATCAGAACAAAGAGGACGCATCAGACAAGACATCATTGAAGCTATTGCAGAAACGATGGATTTGTACGGAGCAACTCATTCATCCGGTCAATTGTATGGGATTATGTTCTTTGAAAATCGGCCGATGACTCTCGATGAGATGAAAATACGAATGAATATGAGTAAAAGTAACATGAGCTATGCGGTTAGATCATTGGTAGAATCCCAAATGGTAAAAAAGCTAGAAGAAAAGCAGGAGCGAAAAGAACTGTATGCTGCTGAGGTCGATTTTTTTCTTGCGTTTCAAAACTTCTTCACGCTCAAGCTCCAGCGTGAAATTAATGTCATGACAGAAGCCATAAGTAAAGCTCTGCCTGAATTGACAAAATTGATTCTTGACGAACATATATCAGACCAGGAGCGTAATCTTGCTCTACAAGATTTATATAAACTTCGGCATGGGCAAACCTATTACGAATGGCTTCAGCAGTTTGTCGATGCCCTGAAGCGCGGGGAATATTTTAAAGATTTTTCTTCGCCGTAATTAATTGATGATATTTTCCCAATTGAAATCTATATGCAAAATGAAAAGGATTGCCTCAATATGAAGCAATCCTTTCGATGCATCTTAGTTTATAATCCCTTTCTTCGTGATTTCTACCTGAATGCTAGGAACAAAAATACACTTTTTGATAGTTGCTCCCCCAGTCTTCCTTGTGCTTCTCCCAAATATCGGGATGGAACGCCCTGAGTTTTCTGCCGATACCTAGTCCATCACAGCGGGCATTTTGCATTTTTTTTATCGTTTCGTTTATCAAGAGATTCATCTCTTTAGAAAGTAACTGATTTAATTGAGCAACCACTTCTTTATCATCTAATTGACTTTTCGGATATTCTGCGATACTCACCTTCCATTTCAAATCCAGCATAACCTTAATTTGATCGCCTGATTGAGTAAGTATTTTCATTTTTCGCTTCGATTTATTTACATTAAATGTTAGAGAATCATAACCATTTTGATGACCTTTACTTATTTTTTGGGTGAATCTCGCCACTTTCCCCTTGTCGTCTTTCATCAATAAATACATGGTAGATTCATCCGAACTCAGTATCCCTGTAAATTGACGCTTATGAAACATGGCGCTTTGCGAAACGTCCACACGTTTCCCTTTTTCGATGAGGTAAGGAAGAACAAAGTCTTCTCCAGAGTCCTTTATCACAGGGTAAATCGTTTCTATGGTCACTTTGGGAACGCTTGTCGTCAGTTCTTTGCTCTTAATCAATTCATCAATTTCTTCTTCAATTAAGACATTTCCTACTTTTTTAAGGGAAAGTAAGTCTGACGCCTTCCCTTGCGTCACTCCGATCCTCGCATTTAAAGCGCTCTTGGGATCGCGGTAAATATTATCAAGGATCGGATAAATATCTTGCTTGGCTTGTTCCTCTCCAATAAGAATGATCCGATTTCTGTAAGCTCGAAGAAACCGGGATATCTTATCATCTATTTTATCACGGCCTTCCAGTGTCGTATTACTGTCCGTATAAATAATATCGTTTTTAGGACTCTGTTGTTCGCTTCCAGGCATGTCCCGTATGACAAAGGTGGAGAGAAGCTTTCCATCCGGTGCGAGATCGAACCCTGTTCCATAAAGCAAACGAGCATTTTTTAAAAGGTCTTGATCCCAACACCCGGTCATCCATAAGAGAATAAAAAAAACCGCGATTGAAAAGAAACACTTTTTCATCCGACTTACACGCTCCTTGTTCTTCTAAGGTACGAGAAGATGAGCAGGATCAAAGGAAGCCCAATCACCAGGATATAATGAGAAATCTTAATGATTCGATCGAATAAGTCGGTGATCGATGGGTCCTGAGCAATCATAGCCAGAATAAAGATAATGAGCGCGGCATAGGGGACTGCCTTTTTATGTTCCCCACGGTGAAAGAGACGCCCCAATCCAGTTGTTGCCACATATAACCAAGAGACAATGGCCGTACTGGCAACAAAAACCCATAAAGATAAAAAGATTAAATCGATTCGTTGAATGAGTTGGAAAGAAAATCCTTTCAGCATATAGAGGAGAGGTTCTTCAATCGCGGGCATGACCGACGGACTGAAAATGACTAAACTAGTAAACACCTCAAATGAGTAAAAAAGGGTAATCAGCAGATTCCCCAAAGATGCTGCCTTTAATTTTTCCCCGCTTTTCCCTTCTACAAAAGGATAGATCACCAATATCACTTCATACCCGATTAAAGGAAACAACGCCTCGTTCGCAGCTTCGAAGATTTTTCCCCATCCAGATTCCATTATGGGAAATATATAGTCAATATTCATGTTGACATAACCCATCAAGGATAGTAGCACCATTACAATGATCGTCAACGAAGATATGACAAACAGTCTGGCTATCACTCGAAGATTTTCCTTAACCAAATATACACAGGTGAGGAGGGTGAGAATTAATAATGCCCATCTTGGCGTAGTTTGGAGAACCCATTTTCCTATGACATCGGCAAATAAGGCTAAAACCTTTCCCGCTGAAAACAGAAAATAGCCAATATAAACAAGGCCAAGCAGATTCCCAATCAGTTTGCCAGCGATTTTCGGTAAGAAGCTGAATATCGTATCGGAAGGAAACCGTCTGCAAAGAGCCCATAGAAGCAATATAATCACTTGTACGGCTAGCCCGGCGATTAATGTTGAAATCCACCCGCCTCCCTTGGCTATCGCCTGCATTTTGTGAGGAAGAGATAAAATTCCGACCCCCACTTGTGACTGGATGACAAAAAACATGAGCTGCCCTTGAGTAATTCTACTCTTTTCCGGAATCATCATGTTCCCACCCCCTTGGATTTTTTATCTGATTTAACTTTTTTGGATGAGGGTCATGAGGGCGCTGATTCAAGCTCCAGATTGGAAAGCGTGTTAATGCATCCTTCATATCTTTGATTCGAAGCGGCATAACCGGCGCGAAATAGGCTGTACCAAAGCTTTCTAATTTACATAAGTGAATTAAGATGAAAAGAAGACCAAACGTGATACCGATTAAACCGAACATCGCGGCCAAGATCATGAGCGGGAAGCCCAAAATGCGAGTGGCCGTACTCATTTCGCTTGACGGGGCCACAAACGACGCAATAGCGGTTAAGGCAACAACGATGACCATGGGATAGGAAACTAATCCTGCCCGCACGACAGAATCACCGATCACCAAGCCGCCAACAATACTTACGGTTTGACCGACTCGGCTCGGCAAACGTATCGCTGCTTCACGTAGTACCTCTAAAGAAATTTGCATAAAAAGAGCCTCCACGATAGGTGGAAATGGTACTCTATCAATACTGCTTTTTACGGTATATATCATATTTGAAGGAAGAATTTCCGGATGGAAGCCAATAATCGCAATATATAAAGCAGGTCCTAGAGATGCAATGATGAAGCTCACCAGACGAATCAATCGAATGAACGATCCGACAATCCACCTGTTGTGATAATCATCCGGGCTTTGATAAAAGGCAAAGAAAGTCACCGGCAAAATGAGCGCGGACGGGTCACCCTCCGATAAAATAACAACACGGCCTTCCATGAGATGGGCTACCGCCCGATCCGGTCTTTCCGTAAATAAGATTTGCGGAAAGAGAGAAAATGAGTTATCTTCAATCCATTCGGCAATGAATCCAGGTGCGATCACGGTTTCCATCTCAATGGAACCGAGTCTGTGATCCACTTCTTGGACGAGATCCTGATTCGCCAGATCCTGCATATAAAGCAGAGCTAACTTTGTTTTGGTTGCCTTTCCGACCTTGTAATAACGAACGACCAGGTTCGTATTTTCAACGCGCTTTCGAACCAAATAAAGATTCGTGATGAGGTTCTCTATAAATCCATCATGTGCGCCGCGAACAACACCTTCGTTCACTGGCTCTGATATACTCCTTTTATTAACTGCTGTTACATCGAAAATAAAAGCTTCTGCCATACCTTCGAAAAACAAACCGCAATTCCCTTGAACTAAGGCCTGAGATACCTCATTGAGATCCGTTTTTTTCGTAATCTCCATCGAAGTAACGAGTTCATCTACGCTTCCTTCTTTTTTTTCTTCTAAGGGCTTAAGGATTTCTTTTTGAATTTTCTGTTGGTCAGAGAGTGATTCCAAAAAGATGATAAGACCCTCCAATTGATTAAACCTAATGCTCCGCCACTTCAGATCACTTGAATGAAACAACTGGTTTTGAATGTATGCCATATTTTTTTGCAATGAAGGGAAAACTTCTGTTTCCATTAAAGGTCTTTTTTCTTCCCTGCCCTTCGAAATCAGTTTTCTTAAAAGATTCCTCATTCCTGCTCCACCCGCACTCAAACCAATTTTCATTAATTTACCCAGTATCATCAACATTATCCAACGTAGATTCTAACCGTAGCACTTGTAACATGCTGTTCATTAGCCGTTCATTTTCACTTCCTATACTTAAGACATTATGAAGGAGGGAAGCAAAATGTATTTAGCTATTCGAGAAATGAGGTTCGCTAAGGCTCGGTATACGTTAATCGCTACAATTATGGTGCTTGTTTCTTTTCTTGTTTTGTTTGTCACAGGTCTCGCACAGGGGCTTGCCTATGATAACGCGGCTTCCGTTAAGAATATGGCTGCAACTCATTTTGTCTTGGAACAGGATGCTAATCACCGCTTCACTAGGTCTCAGGTCGATCAGAATCAGCTTGAAAAGGCTGGCTTAATCGTAGGAAAAGAGAATGCAGAGCCGCTTGGTGTGAAAATGACTACGGTTATTCCATCTGATGGTACGGAGAAGATAGATGTTACACTGCTCGCAGTTAATATCAATGGCTGGCTGATGCCA
>NZ_WHNZ01000067.1 GCF_013141725.1 Paenibacillus planticolens
TACCGGCGACCAGCCTGCCGCAAGCAGGGAAGCCGAAATCATGGTCGTTAAGGCGATCACGGAGCCTACCGACAAATCAATGCCGCCGGATACAATGACGAAGGTCATCCCCACGGCCGTAATCAATAAAAAGGCATTATCGATGAGCAAGTTCAGCAGCACTTGCAGCGAAAAGAAGCCGGTATACCGGAAAGAGCCCGCGATATACATTGTGGCGAATAAAATGACGGTGACATAAATCGGTATGTATTTGCGATTAAGCAGCATGGCGTTTAACCTCCCGTTCTCCCGGATAATGACGAGTCTTCCAGCGGATGGTCAAGGATTGGCGGAAAGCTTCGGACTGAATCAAGCAGACGGCCAGCACGACGAACGCTTTGACGACGAGCGTGATCTCAGGCGGAACCCCGATCATATAAATCGTGGTCGTCAACGTCTGGATGATAAGCGCGCCAATCAGTGTTCCGCTGAGGTAAAATCTTCCGCCGTTCAGGGAGGTTCCCCCGATCACGACGGCAAGAATGGCATCGAGCTCGTACCATAGACCGGCATTGTTGCCGTCGGCGCTGGAGACGTTTGAGCTCAAGATCAAACCGGCAATCCCGGCACAGACGCCGCAGAAAATATACACGGCCAGCATGACCGTACGGGAACGAATGCCGGCCAAATGGCTTGCCGTCGGCTTGCAGCCGACCGACTCAATGAACAGACCGAGCGCCGTTTTCCGCGTCAGTAATGCGGCTGCGGCAAACACGATGGCCGCAAG
>NZ_WHNZ01000068.1 GCF_013141725.1 Paenibacillus planticolens
TACGCAACATTTACTTCGATAAATGCATCCTATGTCAAGCTCGAAGCAACAGCAGGCGTTAACGGATGGGCATCGGCTGCGGAGATCAATGTATGTCTTGATTCACCGGAAGTGCCGCAAGCTGTTATAGCCGGACCCGTTAAGGTGAACTCTGGGCAAGCCTTCAGTCTGACGATGGGATTGACCGGCGTTACGCAAAGCGTATACCAGCAACTGTACGCTCAAGATTTTACATTAAAGTATGCCCCTTCAAGTGTGCAATTCGATTCGGTGACATCCCTGAAAGACGGGATCCAAGTCATCGATCAAAAGGAAACAGCGCCGGGTCAACTCCGGATTGTGGCTGCCAGCGTGGGCGCGAACGTGCCTGCCCAAGGCGATTTGCTCGCCATTAAATTTACGGCTAAATCTGTCACCCAGGCAACCAATACGACAATTTCTGTAGGCAATGTTGTTATTGCTAACGGGGAGGGGAATGAGCTGCAGGTCGGCGGTGCTTCCCGCGAGCTACAAATAACTGTATCTAGCATATCTGTAGATAAGTCGCTTTTGAACGCAACGATTGCAAGCGCTCAGGCGAAGTACAATGCAGCAGTTGAAGGCAATGAGGACGGATTGTATGTGATTGGATCCAAAGCCCAATTGCAGTCGGCTATCGATGCAGCCAAAGCGGCAGCAAACGATTCGAATGCTACCCAGCAGCAGGTGGATGGCGCGAAAGCCGCATTGGAAGCGGCAATTCAACTGTTCGAAAGCAAGAAAATAACCGCAGATGTCAATGGAGGCGGTGTCTCCATTGGAGACCTGGCTGTGGTTGCAGCCGCTTACGGCAAACAACAAGGTCAAGCGGGCTGGAATGAGAAAGCGGATGTCAACCATGACGGCAAAGTTGACATTGTTGACCTTGCTATTGTAGCTAAAGCGATTTTGCAGTAAAAAAACGAAAGTGGTTAATAGTTGAAGGAATGGAGTAACAAAAAACTCATGAGGGTGTCGACACCTTCATGAGTTTTTGTCTAGTTAGGTAGTTGTACCTATCGTATGGACATTGATTCCAGCGTTTTGAAGGCTTATTTAATTATTTTATAGAATAATCACTATTTTTGATAGGTGCTTATAAAGAAATTGAAGGATTCTTTGATTTTTGTTGTTCCTTTTGTAAGGGTTCGAATGTATGCTCAGCGAACAAGAAAATGTGATGACTCATTACCAGATGGAAAACACCATTCAAAATGAATACCCTACTGCGCGAAGAAATGTTATTTAAGGAGATGCTAAGATGGCTACGTTCACAATTGAAGGCAAACAGTTTATTTATAACGGCGAACCTATTCGAATCCTGTCTGGAGCAATGCATTATTTCAGAATTGTGCCTGAATATTGGAAAGATAGGTTGTTGAAATTAAAAGCTTGCGGTTTTAACACGGTTGAAACCTATGTAGCCTGGAATATCCATGAACCGAGAGAAGGGCAGTTTAACTTTCAAGGTATCGCCGATGTTGAGCGTTTTGTTCAAATAGCGGGAGAATTAGGACTGCACGTCATTATTCGGCCGAGTCCGTACATTTGCGCGGAGTGGGAATTTGGCGGGTTGCCTTACTGGCTCCTTAAGGACCCTTCCATGCAATTACGTTGTTGCTATAAGCCTTATTTGGATAAAATAGACACCTACTACAACGAATTGTTGGCAAGGTTTAAACCTCTTCTTTGTACGAATGGCGGACCGATTATCGCTATGCAAATTGAAAATGAATACGGAAGTTATGGCACAGATAAGGAATATCTGGCGTATTTAAAGCAAGCCATGATCAGCCGTGGAATGGATGTACTGCTATTCACATCGGACGGGTATGACGATTCCAATCTACAAGGAGGTACGTTAATTCCTGATGTGTTAGCAACAGTCAATTTCGGTTCGCGGCCTGAAGAAGCATTTGCCAAATTGCAGGAATATCAGACAGAAAGTCCGTTGGTATGCATGGAATATTGGAATGGCTGGTTCGATTATTGGGGAGATGAACATCACCAGAGAGATAATGACGATGTGGTGGACGTATTGGACCGGATACTGAAATTGGGTGCTTCCGTTAATTTCTATATGTTCCACGGCGGCACGAATTTTGGTTTTTATAACGGAGCTGGTTTTTTGGGTAAATATGAACCGACCGCAACCAGTTATGATTATCACGCGATGTTGAATGAATCCGGAGATATTACGGACAAATACATCGCAGTTCGAGAATTGCTTTCCAAGTATGTGGATTTGGCGGATGTTGAAATTCCCTCTTCCATTCCAAAGAAACAATACGGCATTGTCCGCCTAACAGAGCAAACGAGGCTATTTGATTCGCTTAATCAGTTATCCTCCCCGATAACAAGTAAATGTCCAATAACGATGGAACAATTGGATCAGGATTACGGTTTTATTTTGTATACGACACAGATATCGGGCCCAAGGGCAATGAATAAACTCGTACTCCAACAAGTACATGACAGGGCACTCATTTTCCTGGATGGGATTTATCAGGGGGTGGTGGAAAGAAACACGCATGATCAGACAGTGGAAATAAAAGAGAATGACATTATGGTAGAAATACCTCCCGAAGGCGCGACATTAAGTGTTTTAGTGGAAAATATGGGCCGGATTAATTATGGTTATGGCTTGAAAGATCCAAAAGGGATTACAGAAGGAGTTCGTTTTGAACGAGGTTTTTTGCACGATTGGAAGATTCACTCGCTTCCTCTAAATAATCTATCGAAACTCGCATTCGGGGATATGCCAGAAAATGCTTCTTTTACGCCTACTTTTTATAAAGGCAAGTTTCATGTTGACGAGGTTGGGGACACTTTCTTGAAGCTGGAAGGTTGGACAAAGGGGGTGGCTTACATTAACGGCTATAATCTCGGACGTTATTGGGACATTGGTCCGCAGAAAACATTATATATCCCAGGACCGCTTTTGCGCGAAGGGGAAAATGAGTTAATCGTGTTCGAACTGCATGGCACAAACAATCCAATTGTGATTTTTCAAGACTTTGCTGAGTTAGGGTAGTTTGTTGGAAATTATTCGGTCACTAACGATAATCTTATATAAATAATAGATGACTTAATTGGAGGAATTATCTTGAGAAAAATTACCGCAGTCCTTGTAGGTGCCGGCCAGAGAGGCGCTGGCGCATACGGATCTTATGCGTTGAAGTGCCCGGATCAAGTTCAATTTGTCGCTGTTGCAGAGATTGATCCAGTGCGAAGAAAACAATTTATGCTTGAACATAATATTCCCGCAGAACACGGCTATGAAAGCTGGGAACAAGTATTAGCAGAGCCCAAGTTAGCTGATGCGATGCTTGTTTGCACCCAGGACCAGATGCACTTTTTACCAGCATGTAATGCGCTGAGAAAAGGATATCATGTCCTGCTTGAGAAACCGATGTCACACGATCCATTAGAATGCATCATTTTAGGGGAAATCGCTGAGTCGTACCAGCGGGTATTTTCCATCTGCCATGTGTTAAGATTTACAGATTTTTTCAAGACGATTAAAAAGTTGTTACAACAAGGCCGCATCGGCAAATTAGTTACGATCCAGCACACGGAGAATGTTGAATATGCCCATTACGCCCATAGCTTTGTAAGAGGCAACTGGAGAAACTCCAAGGAATCCAGCCCGATGATATTAGCTAAAAGCTGCCATGACATGGATATTTTATTGTGGTTAGCCGATGCGAATTGTACAAAAATAGCTTCTTTCGGCTCTTTAACGCATTTTCAGAAAGAGAATGCTCCTAAGGGCGCACCAAAAATGTGTTTGGATGGTTGTCCCGTTGAAGATGAATGTCCTTATTATGCGCCTAAAATTTACATTGATCGGGATGATTGGATTAACAAAGTTCTCCGCACAGTCGTTAGTAACGATACAAGCGATGAAGGCGTACTCCATGCTTTGAAGGAGGGGCCATACGGCAGATGTGTGTACCAGTGCGATAATGATGTCGTTGACCATCAGGTGGTCAATATGGAATTTGATAACGGGGTAACGGTTGCTTTTACGATGAGCGCTTTTACATTTGAAGGTGGGAGATCGTTGAAGCTGATGGGATCTAACGGGCAAATCAGAGCGGATATGGAAAGGAACGAAATCGAAATCACGAGTTTTTTGACTGGGGAAAAGGAGATCATTCGCCTTGAGACATCGCATGAGGGGCATGGTGGGGGAGATGAAGGTATTATGGAAGATTTCGTAAGATTGGTGAGTCAAGAGGGAAATGTAGAAGGACTCACTTCAGCTCATGTGTCTGTTCAAAGCCATCTTATGGCTTTTGCAGCTGAGAAGTCCCGTTTGGAGAATTGTGTTATCCAAATGGGTGAATTCTATGAATTATTAAAAACAAATTTGCCAGCTAGATGAACAAGAGGCGGAAGTAATGACGTCGGTTGCGGCAGCGCATAAATTGCATCAAGAGAGGCTGGTTGCAAGTCAATCAGTCTCTTCTAAATTGGGCTCCTGCTCGAACATGTTAGTAAGAACTATGTGATGGGCGGGGAAACGATTCGGGCATTGGATGATATTTCCCTGGAAATCGAGCATGGCGAGTTCGTGGCGATTATGGGCCCTTCGGGGTCGGGGAAGTCGACGCTTATGAACATTATTGGGTGTTTGGATATTGCTGATCATGGAGACTATGTGTTGGATGGGAAGGCAATTAATCAGCTGAGGGATGCTCAGTTGGCTGAAATACGGAATCGGAAGTTCGGCTTCGTGCTTCAGAACTTTAACTTACTGCCACGATTAAATGCGTACGAGAATGTGAAGCTGCCGCTCATTTATCGGGGGATGAGCAGGAAAGAGCGGGAGCCGCTTGTCAGACAGGCATTGGAAGCTGTGGTTTGGTAGACCGTAGGCGGCATCTGCCTTCGGAGCTGTCAGGCGGGCAGCAGCAGCGGGTTGCGATTGCCCGTATGTTGGCTGGCGATCCGGCGATTATTCTCGCGGATGAGCCGACAGGAGCGCTGGATTCGAAGACGGGTGTGGAGATCTTGGAGATTTTTAAGAGTTTGAATGAGCAGGGCAGGACTATTGTGTTGATTACGCACGATCTGGCGATTGCACAGCAGGCGAAGCGGGTTGTGTATTTTCGAGATGGGCGGCTCTCTGAGGTTGGATAGGTGGAAAAGGACCGGGACTCCGAGGGGGTGCCGGTTTTTGCTTCATTTGGCGTCGGCTAATCACCGATTATGAACAAGCGGGAGCATCTCGGTTTTCAGACAACATTACCCTCGGGTTGCGGCAAGTCTGGATTATTATTGCCCTAAAGCTGGTGGCCATGCCAAACGATTGCTAGGAATGGCTGAAGCCCAAGCCTTCATTAAACATTTCATTGAAGAGACACAAGCCAAGTACTTGATCATTCAGGATCAACCCGAGTTGGAGTCTCTAGGCGCCGCACTTACGGAGACTGAAACTGACATTACGGTGTGGAACGCTGCCGGGGCTGATCGTGATGGCAGAGAGAAACTCGTAGCAATCGCGGCAGGAGCTGATATTGGTATTGTAACAGTAGATCATGCTATTGCTTACACAGGTTCACTAGTTGTTACTTCAGCCCCGACTAAGGGAAGAAGTGTCAGTTTACTGCCCACAACACTGATTGCCATCATTCCTGTGGAGCGATTAAAGACAAGGTTGAGTGAAGTACTCCGGCCTTTTGATAAACTGGAAATGAAGGATAGACCGGCGGGCATCCATTTTATTTCTGGTCCAAGTCGTTCTGCTGATATTGAAAATGATTTGACGATCGGCGTACATGGTCCAGGTGTTGTATATGCACTTATCATTGAATAAACATAGAACTTTCATTAGGCTGCTACAGTCCATTGAGGGTTGAGGCCGATCTTGGTTCGAATCTTTACGTGACATATCTGATTTCCTGAATGGTTATTACGGAGAACAATAGTTCACTTCGAAAGAGCTGCCGGGTGGCAGCTCTTTGTTCTGCTAGCAGTATATGTAGAGGGACTTTAGGATTTTACGTTGCTTCGTGTCCACAACCTCAAAAAATTCGATAATACTGGGGAAGATCTCGAGGATTTGATCTCCATCGGGACGATTGGATTGATTAAGGCGATTGAATCGTTCTCACCGAATAAGGGCACGAAGCTTGCGACTTTTGCGGCTCGCTGTATCGAGAACGAGATTCTGATGCATCTACGCTCACTGAAGAAAACACGCAAGGATGTGTCCTTACATGATCCCATCGGAACGGACAAAGAGGGGAATGAAATTACGTTGATCGACATCCTCGGCACGGAAGCCGACGATGTCGTGGATAAGGTGCAGCTCAAGATAGAAAAGAGCAAGATTTACCGGAACTTAGAGATTTTGGACGATCGCGAGAAAGAAGTTGTGGTAGGGCGGTTTGGACTTGAGTTAGGCGGGGAAGAGCGGACGCAGCGGGAGATTGCGAAGGAGCTGGGGATTAGCCGCTCCTATGTGTCGCGGATTGAGAAAAGGGCGCTCATGAAGCTGTATCATGAGTTTTATAAGGCGAAGCGGTAAGGTTGATGAGTCGCACACTTCATTTATTTGGGTTCAAGTAATGGAGGCGAAGGGAATGACCTTAATCCAGATTGAACATGTGAGTAAGAACTATGTGATGGGCGGGGAAACGATTCAGGCTTTGGATGATATTTCCCTGGAAATCGATCATGGCGAGTTCGTGGCGATTATGGGCCCGTCGGGGTCCGGGAAATCAACGCTGATGAATATCATTGGCTGCTTGGATATTGCAGATCATGGGAATTATATGCTGGACGGGAAGGCAATTAATCAACTGAAGGATGCTCAGCTGGCTGAAATAAGGAATCGGAAGATCGGATTCGTCTTTCAGAACTTTAATCTGTTACCTCGGCTTAATGCGTATGAGAATGTAGAACTGCCGCTCATTTACCGAGGGATGAGCAGGAAAGAGCGGGAGCCGCTTGTCATGAAGGCTTTGGAAGCGGTGGATTTAGTGGAACGCAGGCGGCATCTGCCTTCGGAGCTTTCCGGCGGGCAGCAGCAGCGGGTTGCGATTGCAAGAACGTTGGCAAGCGATCCGGCGATTATTCTTGCGGATGAGCCGACGGGGGCGCTGGATTCGAAGACGGGTGTGGAGATTTTGGAGATTTTTAAGAGATTGAATGAGCAGGGCAGGACGATTGTTTTGATTACACATGATCTGGCGATTGCGCAGCAGGCGAAGCGGGTTGTGTATTTCAGGGATGGGAAATTGAGTGAGGTTGGGTAGGAAGAGGGCCGGTACTCCGATGGGGTGCCGGTTTGTTTATGTGGGTTGATCTCATCTTCAAACCGAGCATAACCAGTAATATGGTGGTGAAGAAATGGAGTGTATGGGTTGCTAGGGTTGGTGAGGTAATGGTGAGTTTGGGCTTCGCCTCCTAAAGAGTATCGTGATCTATATGGCAATACATATTCCAAGTGAATTGGATTTCATCGTGGCCAAAGCATCTTAATAAACCGATGATCTTGTTCAATAATGTTGTTAAGATATTTCTTTTGTCGTAATGTTTCTTGTTTCATAGCCTTCTCGTCCTTTAATTGCTGAACTGCGATAGGGGTAAGCTGGGTTCTTATCGACAGTGATCACGCGAGGCGATTGATTGTGTGTTGAAGTCAATGCTTCTTGAAAAATCGTTTGGCAGCGGGAGCGTCTCGATTCTCAGACAACATGAAATCAATCGTATTTCCGTTTGAATCTACTGCTCTGTAAAGATATTTCCACTGTCCTTTAACTTTAATATAGGTTTCATCAGTTCGGAAGGAATCATTTGTCGGCTTTAAATAGGGACGAATTCGCTTGTCTGGTTCCGGTCCAAACTCATGAACCCATCTCATGATGGTTGTATGAGCCATCCTAAGACCTCGTTCTTCCATCATCTCCACTAGATCCCGATAACTTAGGCTATATTTCAAATTACCATCTTACTGTTATCAAGATAACATCTGATTCATACTGCTTCCACTTAAACAAATCTAATCCTGTTTCCAACGTAATTGCCCCATCCAAAGAATTCATTTCAATCATGGTATCATGGATTAAAACTTTGCACCACATCCTGCTCGTTAAAATTCCCAAAAGGGAATGCTTTAAACAGAAAAAGCACACCCCTCTACCAAAGCAGTAAGATGTGCTGGAAGAAACCATTATTTAATCGAATCGGGTTCGAACACGATAACTCTCGGGTTTGATAGCTGATGGCATTCACGGAATGCAAAATGCTTGCACCCAAGACATTGAGAGTGGTTAAGTTTTGTTAGTGCAAAGCAAACCGCGTCGCCTGTTTTTTCAAAAAAGTGTTCCTGCCCAATGATTTCGTATAATCCTGTCTTTTGAAGCATTTTGCGCGGCTGATTTTGTATTTCGGAAATGATTATGGTGCTACCGTGCTTTTTAAAGTGCTTGACGATACTTGACAAATTGGCTTCCCCTGTTGTGTCCATATAGGGAACATTGCCCATTCTCAATATCAGCACTTTGGGTTTGTAATTGATTTCATCCATAATGGATTTCTCAAACGTATTAGCAACCCCAAAGAACAAAGCCCCTTCGACGGTGTAGATACTGATTTGAGGGCAATTATGTTGCTCATGAACCATATGCGCGGATACTTTTTCGTTCTTATCGGAAGGGTCGGGCAAGACCTTGGCAGTAATAAGTAGTTTGCTCATATGTTTCACAAAAATGATACCTGACAAGATTAATCCAACCTCAACAGCAGTTGTCAAATCTGTGAAAACTGTAAGAAGAAAAGTAATAAGCAAAACCAATGACTCCGCAGTTTTGGTTTTTAAAACATGTGCAAACTCTTTACGTTCGCTCATATTCCAAGCAACAACCATTAAAATGGGTGCCATACTCGCTAGAGGAATGTTTGAGGCATATGGAGCAAATAAGAACAAAACCAACAAGACGACAATACCGTGAACAACTCCAGAGAATGGAGACTCCGCTCCGTTTTTAATATTTGTTGCAGTTCGGGCAATAGCTCCCGTTGCAGGAATACCCCCGAACAACGGAGTCATCATATTGGCGATCCCTTGACCAATCAATTCACGGTTGCTGTTATGTCTGGTTCCTGACATTCCGTCAGCAACTACGGCTGAAAGCAAGGATTCAATGCCGCCTAACATGGCTATTACAAAAGCGGGCTTTATTAAAGATTGAATGTGTTCAATTGAAAGTGCAGGAAAGTGTATAATAGGCAAGCTTTTTGGAATTGCACCATAGGTAGAACCGATGGTTGCAATTTTGTCAGGATAGAATATGGATGCTACAACAGTAGAAATCAATAATCCCACTAATGAGCCAGGAATTTTACGAAACAGCTTTGGTGTTAAAATGATAAGCACCAGACAAATCAGAGCAGTTAAGATACTGTAAATATTGATTGTTGAAATATGAATGCCTAATTCTTTCATATTGGAAAGAAGATCCTGATGCTTTTGAAGATTACGCAATCCAAGAAAATTGGCAATTTGTCCTGTAAATATGGTAACGGCAATTCCTGTGGTAAAACCTATTGTGACAGGACGAGGAATAAATTTAATTACAGCACCTAATTTAAAAATCCCCATGAATAGCAAAATGACCCCTGCCATAAAACCTGCGATAAGCAGGTTTTCGTACCCATATTGCATAACAATCGCAAATAGAATGGGTATAAATGCACCTGTCGGACCGCCAATTTGGAATTTTGAACCACCAAATAATGAGATCAGTATTCCTGCTACGATCGTTGTATATAATCCATATTCAGGTTTCACCCCCGATGCAATTGCAAACGCCATTCCTAATGGAATGGCGACAATACCTACAATCAAACCTGAAATCAAGTCTTTTTGTAGTTTTTTCCAATTATACCCCTGGAATCTGCTGCTAAAAGAGATCTTCATATCCAATCCCACCAACTTATAAATATTTGATTATTTGAATATACATAAAATCATATATCTAAAATAATCAGGTGTCAAATCTTAATTCCACAGATAAATAATAGAAATAAACAAAAAAAGGAAGTAAATCGAAATAACCCGATCTACCCCTTTTTTGTAATGAATTACTGATTCTTTATATTTTCTAACATTGAAATAGCATTAATAAGGTGATTGTCATAAATCTGTTTGGCAACAATTAGCAGGTCCGTAATTAGAGGGTCTGTTAAAGAGTATATCACTGAAGTTCCGTCTTTAATCCCACGAACTACGTTTTTATTTCTTAATACGGCTAACTGTTGTGAAACGGCAGAACCTTCACTGCCCAATATAGTTTGTATCTCATTAACGTTCTTGTCGCCCTCGGCTAAAACTTCAAGGATTCTTATACGCAAAGGGTGTGCTAACGCTTTGAAAAAATCGGCTTTAAAATGCTGTATTTCTTGAAACATAGCGTTCTCCTCTAAATGTTCGAAAATTTGAATATATAGAATATCTTATCACAAATTGGAAAGCAATGTAGCAAGTTTAAAAAAGTCCTTTGCGTATTTAAATTTAAATTTAAATACTTTTTAGTCATAGTATAAGTTATGAACATTCAAAAAATCAAATATTTTGTTATTTAAAACTATATGTTAGGATTGGATCTGAATGTTTGTTGATAACGAAATATATATAGCTTCAAGAAAATATCTTATCGACAATGGCATGCGAACTTTAAATGGTCTAGGTGCAGAACATATTTGTAAGGTCTGCATTCAAAATGGCGGTTCTTGTTGTCGCAGTTGCAATCACTTAATAGACGGTGTAGGCTGTCAGAACAGAAATACAAGTCTGGTCGCGGTAATGGGACCTTCGGGCTCGGGAAAAGTACATTTCTGTCCATAGCATGAGCACTTCTTGAACCAACAAGTGGGGATGTTCTACTCGATGGAGAATCTATCATCGGCAAAAACAAGCCAAATGAGCAAAAGAGTTACTCGATAAGATGGGATTGCCTAATCGTCGAACAGCATATCCTGAGAAACTTTCAGGGGGGGGAACGTCAGTGGGTCGCTATCGCAAGAGCCTTAATGAATGACCCAGCGGTACTGTTCGCAGATGAACCAACAGCAAGCTTAGATGCATCTCGAGGTCACGATGTTGTAAGTATGATCGCGAAGCAAGTAAAGGATCAGCGAAAGAGTGCGGTTATGGTTACGCATGATGACCGAGTTTTGTCGCTTTGTGATCGAGTGTTATTCTTGGAAAACGGGAAACTCATTCATCGTTAATTTCGTCAGAGGGAATCTGCTGTTTTATAGACAGTATTGGTTGTTTTGTTAGAATTTTGAGAGAACGATTTGATAGAATAGAGCAGCACAGTATAATTACTGTGCTGCTTTGATTTCAATTTAGCGCGGAACTTATCATGGTTCATGGGTAAAAAGCAGAAGGTACTTTGGTTTGAAACCATAGCGCCTTTTGCTTTTCTTCGTATAAGCTCCGCTCATTCAAACATCAGTGTCACACACAAATCTGTTATTGTTGAAAATGAGGGTACTGTGTTATTTTGGTTAGAAGGTTAACCTATGGTAACACAGTGGGTGTTCCAAATCTAGATTCAGAAAATATGATTATGAGGAGCGTGTGTCTGTATACTTTTCAATATGAGCAGAAATGTTAAATCACTCCTTTATGATTACCTGACTTTAAAAAAGAGGATTTTTATGATCTTCTTATTCAGCTCGTTGATTCCGTTTATTAGCATCGGTGTGATTTCTTACTATACGATCTACTCCATTCTTACAAATAAAATTCAAAGCGGCATTCAAAGTAATTTAAAACAAGTTGAGCTCTCGTTAGAGGGCACCATCAGTAATTTGAACCATGTATCCCAACAGCTTGCATTTGAAGGTAGCGTAGGCAAGAAATTAGATCAATTGTTATCGAGTACAGATAGTCAACCCTACGAACGAGTCAAAATGAAAAGCAATCTGAAGGATGAATTAAGCCTTATTACTTTCACGAATCCCAGTATCGGATTAACCCTCTATTATTTCCAGCATGATCATTCCTATGATCTTGAAAATTCGGGAGTCAAGAATAGCTTCTCTCCGGAACAATTGCCATTGCTTGCCCAATACTCTGGAATTTCCTATTATGGTCCGCATGTAAGCAACAATGCATTTGATAATCAATATGTGTTGTCTGCTTTAAGAAAAGTAGAACTGCCTAATCGGGATGATGTTTATGTTTACATTGAAACAGGATTCCATTTGACACAAAGCATCCTAAATAATGATCAAACCGGAGTTAAGAACTCTCATATATTCCTTGACAATGATGGTAGAATTGCCTACAGCGAATTACCGAACACATTTGCAATGGATACCAAATTCCCTGGCTTCGAAAACGGAAAATCTTCAGGCACACAAAATGAGTTTTACTGGTTCAGGCAAGAAAGTAATCAAGGCTGGAGCATTGTCTCTGTGATTCCTAAAGCAGATTATAATAAAGAAATAAATCGATGGTTCTTTCAAATTCTACTATTTTCGTTAGTTTTTTTGGGAATGAGTCTGTTTTTAGCTTGGCTATTATGGAAAATGGTGTATCGACCTTTAAATGGCTTCAATAAAGAGATTAAGCTGATGGCGCAAAATCGAATCCAATCTGGTATAGCAAGAACAAGAATACCAGAATTTGATTATCTCTTGGATCAATTTCGACAAATGAAAGAACAAATTTGGGATTTGTTCGCGGAAGTTGAACAGAAAGAAAAGCGCAGAGTTGATCTTGAAGTCGAGAAATTGCTTTATCAAATCAATCCTCATTTTTTGATGAATACGTTGGATACGGTACACTGGTTGGCTGTCATGAACGGGCAGAACGAAATCGATCGACTTGTAACGTCTTTAAATAAACTGCTGCATTATAATTTAGGCAAGCTAGGACAAGCTTCAACAATGCAAGAGGAAATCGAGGCTTTGAGGCAATACCTTATTTTGCAGCAAATTCGTTATGATTTTCAATTTGATGTGCAGATTCATGTGGATGAAGAGGTATTGAAAATGCCGATTCCGCGGTTCATCCTTCAACCGCTCGTGGAAAACTCGCTTTATCATGGTCTAAGCGATGATGGCTTCATCCGAGTCGAAGTGAAATTAACACAAACGATTAATATTTCGATTCACGATAACGGCTCAGGAATGTCAGAAGAAATCATACAAAATTTATTAAATAACTCAGAAGTTGAAAATAGGAAGGTCGGTATGGGCATCGGGATGAACTATGTAAAGCGTATGATTGATTCGCAATATGGTGAGCGTGCTAAGGTGGAAATTCATAGTGTCGTAGGGAAAGGAACGAGCATTTTGTTGAGCCTGCCCCTCTCGGAGGTGGAACCAAATCATGATTAAAGTGATGATCGTTGATGATGATAAACTAGTTCGAAAAGGCCTTATCTCGGCAATGCCATGGCAGAATTTCGATATGGAGGTTGTCGGGGAAGCAAGCAATGGCGAAAAGGCAATGGAATTTTTAGAATCTAATACTGTTGATTTGCTGCTTACTGACCTTGCAATGCCTGTTATGTCGGGCATTGAATTAATAAAGAGGGTCCGTAAAGAGTTCACTCATATCTATATCGTTGTATTGACCCTCCATCAGGATTTTGAATACATCCAAGAGGCGCTTAGATTAGGCGCGATTGATTACATTGCTAAGGTTCAACTTGAAAAGGAGCGCTTTGAGGAAGTGCTTGAAAGGATCTACAACCGGATTGCCCAAGAACAAAAACGTGCTCTGGATCTAAATGAGATTTATACAAGCGATCGAGGCTATGCATTGCTCTCATTAAATAATGATGTTGGAGATTATTGGGTAGAGGAGTGGTGCGAAAACGCGAATCAAGTCATGATTGAAGTGGACATGAACCTTTGGCTTTGGACACCACCAGCGGAGCCGTCTAGCGAATTATGGTTGGAAGGGCTTACACAAGAGGTCAGCACGAAATCGGGATGGGCCTTGATAAATCTGATCGGTCTCTACGGCAGGCCCCATAAAGATGTACATCGTTGGTTAAGAGAATATAGAGAGAAGGATTTCTTTTACGATTATGATTTAGATTCTAGTATGGGGTCGATCGTGCTGCAAGAATGGGGCTGTCCCAAGCAAACACAGTCTGAACAAAGTATAAATCAACTGAAAGAGCAATGGTCGTCTTACGAATGGATTTATCAGAACAGTTTATTTAAGCAGCATATCGATGCTTTAAAGATGATGCGGTTACCTCAGGCGAAGCTTTTCGGGCTGCTGTATGCATTAATCGATAAGTGGAATCTTTTATTTTATCCTGTGAGCTTAGTGGAAATTGAACTGCTGGAGTCATTTGATTACTGGTATCAAGTCGATGAATGGTTTATAAACACACGGAACACGATACGTAACGCTATAGATAAACCTACCTTTTCGCAAGAGGTTATGGAGAGCATTGTTAGAGCTGTGTATATAGCTCATGAAGAGATGAATCAACAGATTACAGCGGTAAACATTGCTAGAAGAGTCAATATGAGTCGAAGCTACTTCAGTCAATGCTTTAAAGAAATTGTTGGCATGAATTTTAGTGACTATTTACGTCAGGTTCGTATCGAAAAAGCAAAGGTGTTTCTGCTCTATACCAACAAAACAATACTTTGGATTGCAGAGAATGTTGGGTATATGGATGAAAAGTATTTTAGCCGCACCTTTCGTGAGCAAACGGACATGCTTCCGAGCAAATATCGGCAAACACGGGGCACAGGTAGAGAAATGTCCGATACATAGGGGGGCAAAAGTTAATAGCTGAAAAAAAAGTCGCAAAGTCTTGCTAATCGTCGGTCATTTGGCTCTCTAAACATGCAACCGTCGCCTATCCTAGCTAGAGACCTTTGTGTGATACCCTTTACATGTGGACTAATTGAAAAGAGAAAGAAGGGGCACACATGAGCAAATTAATAAAAGGCATTCAGATTTTACTTGCAGGCATGATAGTTGTATTACCCGCATGTAGTAATTCAAGCTCTTCCAAAGAATCCCCGAAGCCTTCAACGGATGCAGTGCAAAAAGCTGCGGATCCATTTGGTAAATCCGAGAAACCAATCACGCTTAGAATTGGGAAAGAAGTCGATGCGTCGGATAAAAGCTTACCAGCCGGAGACTCTCCCGAGAACAATCAGTATACCCGTTATGTGAAAGAAAACTTAAACATTGACACGAAGATTGTCTGGCAGGCCGCTGGGGGAAAAGATTACGAACAGAAGGTGAATTTATCCATTGCCAGTAATGACTTGCCTGATGCGTTAATTGTGAAGGAGACGCAGTTCAGACAAATGGTAAAAAGCGGCCAGCTTGAGGATCTAACCGATGTTTACAATAAATACGCTTCGCCAACCATTAAAGGCATTATTGAAACAACGAATGGGCTTGCACTCAAATCAGTTACAGTGGATGGGAAAATGTATGCTTTGCCAAACGTAACCCCGGAATCAGATATGGTACATTACATGTGGATTCGCAAGGATTGGTTAGATAAGCTAGGCCTACAGCCTCCAAAGACGATGGATGAGTTGGAAAAAGTGGCAAAAGCCTTCGTTGAGCAGGATCCCGACGGTAATGGGAAGGCAGACACCATCGGTATTGCAGGTCCGCAACTAGGCGGAAAGCTCAATGCGGATTTTATTAATCCGAATAGCAACAACTATGGGTTTGACCCCATCTTTGCTTCATTCCATTCTTATCCGGGATATTGGCTAAAAGGCTCTAATGGCAAAGCAACGTACGGTTCCATTCAGCCTGAAACGAAACAAGCGCTTTCCAAGTTGCGGGATTTCTATACCAAAGGTTTAATCGATAAGGAAATGAGCATTCGCAAGGATGCACAGGAATCAATCAAGAATGGAACAGCGGGCATCTATTTTGGTGTATGGTGGTCAGGTGGGTATGGTCCGTTAGCGGATGCGTTTAAGAATAATCCGAAGGCAAATTGGCAGGCCTATACCGCACCTCTTGATGTGAATGGCGAATTTACTCCGCATATGGGTAACCCATCGAACCAATATCTCGTTGTTCGGAAGGGATATGAGCATCCTGAAGCGGCGATTCAAATGCAAAATCTCTTGTATCGAGATGAATCGAAATTCGATGTGAATGTTGCGATTAGCAATTATCCATTACGTCTGGTCTTTGCCTCGATGGATGTCATGGATGTTACCTATAAAATGTTGAAAGAGGTTTTAGCCGGCACTAAGAAGCCGGAAGACTTAAATCTTCCCGGATACAATCTATTAAAAGCTGACGCTGAAAACGTAAAAAAGGTTAAATTGGAGCCTTACGACAATTATGATATCCAGTATTGGAACCCCAATGCGGATTTGGGTGTATGGAAACGAATGTATTCCACCTTCGTCGGCATCTCACCACTGCAAAAGCCTTATAAAAAAACATATAGCTTAACCTACTCGCAGACCAAAACCATGGAAAGCCGATGGGCTGCACTGGATAAATTGGAAAAGGAAACATTTCTCAAAATTATAATGGGTGCTGCCCCGTTAGATTCCTTCGATCAGTTTGTACTAGATTGGAAGAAGCAAGGCGGAGATCAAATTCTTGCAGAAATAGACGAGGTTGCAAAACCGTAAATATCCCTAAAGGCGTCAGCGAAATCTGATGCCTTTCTCTTAATAAGCGAGAATGGAAGTGATTTACAGAATGATAACTAAGGGTTATGCCAAGCATTACTATCTCATGCTCCTCCCTGGATTTATTTGGTTGACTCTGTTCAGTATCGTTCCTATGTTCGGAATCGTCATCGCTTTTCAGGACTTTAATCCTGGCTTAGGCATGTTTCATTCCGAATGGGTTGGATTGGAAAATTTCAAGTATATGTTTGCGCTTAATGATAGTAAAACAATTTTTATCAACACGATTTTTATTGCTGTAATGAAAATTATCGCCAATATGATTGTACCGCTTGCCTTTGCCCTGATGTTGAATGAATTGCGTATCACCATTTTAAAGAGATGGATTCAGACAATTGTTTATTTACCCCATTTTTTATCTTGGGTTATTCTTTCCGATATTCTTTTGGATATCTTGTCTTACAAAGGACCGGTTAACGGGATCTTGTCTGTGTTTGGGATAAGCCCAACTTTATTTTTTGCCAGAGCGGATTTGTTTCCCTTCATTGTTGTTGGAAGCGATGTTTGGAAGGAATTTGGATTCAATACGATTATTTTTTTGGCGGCTTTGACGGGCATCAATCCCTCTTTATATGAAGCGGCTGCGATTGATGGCGCATCGCGTTTGCAACAGCTGCTAAATGTCACGCTGCCTGGAATTACTACAACGGTTATTTTGCTCTCTGTACTTAGTCTTGGCAATGTCTTAAATGCTGGATTCGATCAAATATTTAACCTTTATAATCCTCTTGTTTATTCAAGCGGTGATATTATTGACACCTGGGTATATCGAACCGGTTTATTGAATTTACAGTATGGCTTGGCAACGGCCGTTGGACTGTTAAAATCTGTTATCAGTTTTACTTTGATTACAACGTCCTATTTCTTGGCTGCTAGATTTGCAAATTATCGTATTTTTTAATAGCAACCTCTGTGGCGGGTACTTTTCGAATTGATGTTTAGATAAAGGAGCATTACAACTATGGTTATAGAAAAAACATTTGGCTCCAAAGCATTTGATGTTTTGCTTGTTGTGCTTCTCGTTGGCATTGCGCTTCTGTGTGTACTTCCTTTATGGTACACGCTTGTGATCTCGTTAAGTGAGAATGCAGCAGCTTCCTCGGGTCAGGTTGGATTATGGCCGGTGGGGTTTAATTTGAGTTCATATAAAGAAATTATGGGCGACAGCAAATTTTTTAATTCTTTTTGGGTTTCAATACAGCGTGTCGTACTAGGATCCAGTCTTAATTTTGTAATCATCGTTCTCATGAGCTATCCGTTATCCAAAAATGCGAAAGATTTGCCTTTTCGAAATGTACTCATGTGGATTTTGGTTTTTACTATGCTATTTAACGGCGGCTTGATCCCTTGGTATCAAACGGTTAAATCATTCGGATTAATCAATAATATTTGGGCACTCGTGCTAGGGAATAGCGTTCCGGTTTTTAGTGTTATTCTCGTCATTAACTATTTTCGCAATCTGCCTAAGGAGCTAGAAGAGGCGGCGTTAGTAGATGGAGCGGGTCCATGGTACATGCTTGTCAAGATTTATGTTCCACTGGCTGTTCCGGTGCTTGCTACAGTTACTTTATTCAGCATAGTCTATCATTGGAATGAGTTTTTTAACGGTCTTGTGCTGATGTCCAGTGCCGATCATTATCCGCTGCAAACCTACATTCAACAATTGGTCGTTATCATTGATGCACAAACCATGACGGCAGAACAAATTCAAAAGATGAGCGAGCTTTCCAATCAGACATTGAACGCAGCCAAAATCTTTATTGCGATGATTCCCGTCTTGGTCATTTATCCGTTTTTACAAAGATTTTTTATCCATGGGATTACGTTAGGATCTGTTAAGGAGTAATCAAATAAAGGAGATACAGCATGCTACCATCACTTACATATCTTAAACGTCAATTAGAAGGAATTCTGCGCAATAAATTCGAGCAGGGACATCAAACATCTGGTTACTTAGCCAAGCTGGAACAGCTTCCAGCAAGCTATGATGCCTATGTGGCATTCGCTCACAGCTTGGCTGCTATTCCAATGAGGGACAATTGGTCTTACTATGAGCCCAATGATTTAGAGGAGATATGGCGGGAATGCGATCCGGCTCGACCTCTCGGACAAGTCGGAATCCTGAATCTGAAGGACAGCTCCAAGAGAGTAGAGGCGGCGTTCCTTGCTTCAGTCTGCGGTTCCATGTTGGGCAAGCCAATTGAGGTAAACCCCAGCCTGTCGGAATTGCGTGAAGCGCTAACTTCCACAGGGGAATGGCCACTAAATGATTATATTTCTGATGAAATCCTTCATGCATTGGATCGTCGTCATTGGTCCTGGTATGAGACGACCCGGGGGAGAATGCATTACGTGGCACCTGACGACGATATCAATTACACCTTAATGGGAATGATGGTGCTAGAGCAATTCGGCACTGGTTTTACGAAAAGAAATGTAAGAGACTTATGGATTAATCATATTCCGATAAGCACAACCTGGGGTCCGGAGAGGGCCATCCTGATTCGATCGGGGATAAGCTATTTGGAGCATGATAGGGACATATTTCATCATTCTAAAATCGAAGGTTGGCCTGACTTCATGGTCCAGGATACAGAGCTATGCGGTGCGGCGATTCGTGCAGACGCTTACGGCTATGCCTGCCCTGGTCAACCAGCTCTTGCTGCTGAGCTGGCCTGGCGGGATGCAAGCTTTACGCACCGCCGGACCGGTATCTACGCCACGATGTTCATAGCTGCTGCGATTGCAGTCGCACAGGTGCTGCGTGATCCGCTAGAAATAATCCGTACTGCACTGCAATTCGTACCTAGACGGAGTCGATTCTACGAGGTTACTCAGGATTGCCTGCAGATGGTCGCGCATGCAGATAACTGGCTGACAGCCTATCAGAGCATTAACCATAAGTATGCGAGTTATCGTCATTGTCAGGTTTATCAGGAAATAGGCACCTTAATAAATACATTTCGATTTGCTGAAAACGTCGGAGATGGGATTTGCAAACAGGTGATGCAAGGCAACGATACGGACAGCTTTGGGGCAACAGCCGGTTCTCTTCTCGGGGCTTATTTTGGTTCTGGCAGCTTGGAAACCAAATGGCTTGAGCCATTTCAGGACCGAATTTATACGGGGTTATCTTATTTTAATGAGCAGAAGCTTTCCCGTTTGGCTGAGCGAATGGGGCGTTTGCCAGAGCTGCTGCACCTCGGCCAACATCGAATTCAACCGAGCGAACTCTATGTGAATGAGAACATGGATTCCTGCCTTTGATTTTATAAAAAAACAAGATGAATAAAGTATTTGAGGTGTAAGCATGTGGTGAAAATCATTGTAGTAGGTAGTATGAATATGGATATAGTAAATCATGTTTTGAAACGACCTCTCCCAGGTGAAACGATTAAAAGTCTAAAGACTGACTATAATCCTGGAGGAAAGGGAGCAAATCAGGCTGTAGCAGCAGCTCAAGCTGGAGCTCAGGTCATATTCATTGGTGCTGTTGGCAATGACCCATTCGCCTCGCAGTTATTGTCCGCTATTTCTGGAAGCGGTGTCCAGTCAAATTTTATTATTCATAAAGATGGAAATACGGGAGTAGCATCAATTACAGTAGATGCGTCAGGAGAAAATCATATTATTCTTTCTGAGGGAGCTAACGGTTTGTTAACAGTGAATGATATACAAGATTCTCTTGATGTGTTTGATACTGCTGATATTGTGATGCTTCAAAATGAAATAAATTGGGATACTACGAGATATGTGATGGAAGAGTCCTATAAACGAGGCATCAGCGTTTACTTTAATCCCGCCCCAGCATTACAAATACCGTCAGATGTACTTCATTTCATTGATGTGTTAATTCTCAATGAAACTGAAGCCGAGTCTGTAACTGGAATCCCCATCTCTAACGATTACGGAGCCGTGCAAGCTTCCGTAAAATTAATAAATGGAGGAGTAGGGAATGTCGTGCTGACGTTAGGAAATAAAGGGTCAATGTTTACCGATAGCAGCTGTAATGTTATGTATGTTCCATCCTTCGACGTACAGGCAGTTGATACGACGGCGGCCGGGGATACCTTCATAGGAGCTTTGGCTGCATCGACAGGTTCAAAGGATATTTCGGAAGAGGCTTTGCGATTCGCCTCTGCTGCTGCTGCAATAAAAATTACACGAAAAGGTGCCCTAGGTGGTATTCCAAATAAATCTGAGATTGAGGCCTTCTTAACAACTATAAATTCAAAGAAGTAACCAGATGTCGCCAAATGAACCGTCAGAAGGATCTGACGGTTTATTTACCGTAGTCAGAAGTATTCATCTACAGCTACAAGTACCGTGGAAGGGGCGTATTTATGGAAGTTTTCAATAAGCTAGAAGAAGGCATACCTGTTGGAATAATCAAATGGACGCCCAGTTCGTTACTAGAAACATTCCATTGGCATACTTCATTTGAAATTGGTTATTGTCTTTCCGGCAAGGGTTGGTTTTACTTTGGAGATAAAAAATTTAGTGTAAATCCCGGTGATGTGTTCATCGTTAATAATATGGAACGGCACATTGCTCAGTCTGATCCTGAAAATCCGAGCCATTACATCTTTGTCTTTTTTAAAAAAGAGCTCATTGAAATTGAAAAAGAACTATTAATTCCATTCTTCTATAGTCCAAGAAAATTTATTAATCAAATATCTTTCGAATTAGAGGCTGCCAAAGAAATCGGACAAATTATTTTAGCTGTAAATGAGGAGATGGAAAAGAAAAGAACAGCGTACCATGGCATGATTCGTAGTTACATTCTGCAAATTTGTGTTCTACTTTCTAGACATTTCAAGAGTCATATATCGACGGGGGAATTTAACCTAGTCTTTGCGCTTTATTACAAATTAGCGCCTGTATTAACCTACATGCATGAAAACTTTAGAGAACCTCTAGAACTCTCAGATGTCGCTAAGAAACTTGACCTTAGCCCTTCGCGGGTACGCCACTTATTTAAAGAGATTATGGGGGAAGGTTTTAAGGATTATCTGCTCCATTTACGTGTGAATGAGGCAAGAAGATTACTGTTGAATACAAATTTGTCCATTGTGGATATATGTTATCAATCGGGGTTTCAGAGTCACAACCCATTCTACCATGCATTTCAAAAAATTGTAGGGATGTCTCCTGGGGATTATAGGAAAGCAGCTAAGGGAATAAATAGCCCTTTTTGTGAATCGGATTAAGTATTTAGTGAAGAAATTTCACCTATTTAGGATTATATTTTAAGTAGCTTAAAGGATATAAGTTATGTGAACTACCATTCCCGGTAAACGGGAAAGGCTTTATATACAATATGAAAAGGGAGGTTCTATGAATGAAGAAACAGATGAAAACAATTTTAACATTAGTCGTCCTAGCTACGGCATTAGCAGGTTGCAGTAGTGAGCCGGCAGCTAACACTTCAGCGAAACCAAAGAGCATAGGGCCTGTAAGCTTGACATTCTGGCACGCTATGGGGGGATCGAACGAAGAAGTTGTCAAAAAGATGGTCCAAAACTTCAATGAAACTGTCGGTAAGGAAAAAGGGATTACAATCACGCCGGTGTTTCAAGGATCCTACGCTGATCTTCTGAAAAAAGTAAAGGCTGCCGTTCAGGCAAAGAACGAAAAGGACTTTCCGGATATCGTACAGATTCCTGCTTCAGATACCTCATATATTAAAGATGTACCGGCGGTCATCTGGGCTCAAGATTTGCTTGCCAAAGATCCCTCGTTCAAAGTCACGGACTTAGAGCCGAATACTCTTGCCGGCTTTAGCTTTAAAGGTAAGCAAGTAGGTATTCCTTTTGCAAATTCCACGATTTTGCTCTATTACAATAAAAACTTGTTTAAAGAGGCAGGTCTGGACCCGACTAAGCCTCCGCAAACGATAAACGAATTAGGAAAATACGCGGCACAAATGAGCAAGAAAAGTGGTAGTCAAGTTACCCAATGGGGCTTTTCCGTCACCCCTGATCAATATCAACTGTCAAGCTGGATTGGCATGCAGGGAGCCTATATTGGTAACAACAAAAACGGACGTGCCGATTATATGACGGCTGTTGAGTTTGATACGAACGGAGCGATGAAACGCTTTTTGACAGAGTGGAAAAAAGCAGTAGATTCCGGAGGCATCCAGACGGGCGCCGATGTCAAAGCAGATGAAGAGTTTGCAGCGGGAAAACTGGCTATGTTCGTTACATCTACTGCAGCATTAAAAGGCACACTGGCTAAGGTCGCAGACAAATTTGAAGTTGGGACCGCATTCCTTCCCAAAGTGAATGAAACGGACAAAGGGGGAGTCGCGGTCGGCGGTTCCGCACTTTATATTATGAACCGGGGAGATAAAGCGGCATCAGATGCTGCATGGGAATTCCTGAAATATGGCATTACGCCGGAATCCCAATTTGTATGGCACACTGGAACCGGGTATTTCCCTGTAAACACAAAAACGTATGATTTGCCTCAAATGAATGAGCATTTGACCAAAAATCCATTGTTCAAAACAGCAATCGAGCAGCTCCATGCGTCGTCTCCCGAAACTCAAGAGCCGATGGGACCGGTAAGCGGCGAGTTCAGCCAAGCTATGCGGGAGGAGACATTGAACTACGTACAAGGCAAGAAAAGCATAGATCAGGCGATCACGGATATGGCAAATGCAAGCAACAAAGCTTTGAAGGATTACAACCGGGCAAATAATATTAAATGATGCTGGGGGTAACTATGAATATTTCTTTGATGACTTATAACTTGAGAACCTGCTTGGCACAGGACGGCGATAATGCTTGGGAGTACCGTTACGATAAAGTGGCAGCAATGATCAGAGAGCATAGTCCGCTGCTTTTGGGTACTCAGGAAGGAAATACCAGTATGCTGGAGGATCTGCAGCTAGAGGAATATCATTGGATCGGCGAGGATCGGCTTGGAGATCGAGGAGATGAGCACTGCGCTATCTATTTCAAAAAAGACGAACTGGACGTTGTGGAACATGGCACCTTCTGGTTATCCGAACAGCCGGAGATTCCGGCAAGTATTAGCTGGGACAGCTCTCTTCCGCGTATTTGCACCTGGGGGCACTTTCGGCATAAAGGCACTGGTACGGAGTTACTATTATTCAACACCCACCTAGATCACCAGGGGCAGCAGGCCAGGGAACAAGGTGTTCGGCTTATATGGGAGCGAATCAAGGAATTGCGGGCTGCAAAAGAGATCCCCGTCTTATTGACAGGGGATTTCAACTCACAGCCTGATAGTATGGTGATCCGCTTTATGAGGGGAGAGCCAGTTTGGGATGAGGCGCTTGTGGACATGTCAGATGCATATTCCATGATGGTTGGACCCGTAGGAGCATCGTTCCATGATAACTATACCGGAAGAATAGAAGGAGAGCCGATCGACTATATTTTTGTAACTCCTGACGTACAAGTGTCATCCATTCAAATCGACCGACGGAGGATTGACGGACGGTATCCTTCGGATCATTATCCAGTCGTCGCTCATCTGATTGCTATTGAAGGAGGATGATCCCGCGTGAATATAAGTTCAGCTCAACAAGTGAAAAGCAAGGGATTAAAATATCATTTCGCGAAGAAAAGATGGAGAGAAGCCGCTAAGCCATATTTGTTTATGCTGCCGTGTTTAATTTTTGTTTTCTTATTTACCTATTACCCATTTGCAAAAACATTTTATTTAGGATTTACATTAGTCGATTTGAATGGCAATCCGATTGAATTTGTGTGGTTTGAAAACTTTAAAAATATATTCAGTGATCAAAGAATGCTGCAAACTGTTTTTCATACGTTGAAATATACCGTCATCACAATTCCGGGAACCATCATGATCAGCCTTTGCATGGCATTATTGGCGGAAAAGAAACGGAAAGGGACAAGTATTTACCAGATTTTGTTCGCTTTGCCCATGGCTGTATCGATGTCCTCGGCGGCGATGATTTTTCAACTGATCTTAAATCCGTCGATCGGCGTATTCAACGCTCTAACAGGACTGAGCATCAACTGGTTCGGTGATGAAAAGTATGCAATGATTGGCATTGCTATTGTTTGCATCTGGATGGGCATTGGATTCAGCTTCTTGTTTCTTTTGGCAGCCATCCGCAATGTCCCGGGAGAATTGCTGGAGGCGGCGGATATGGAGGGAAGCAGTTATTTTCAATCTCTGATTCATATTAAGCTTCCATTGATGTCCCCAACGCTCTTTTTTCTGATCGTTACGGATATTATTCATTCACTGATGGTTTTCGGTCCGATCATGGTTTTGACAAAAGGAGGCCCTATGGGGTCTACCGAAACGATGATATACCGAATGTACATTGAAGCATTCGAGAATGGCAAATACGGATATGGCAGTGCTGTTGGTATTATGATCTTCATTATTGTTATGTTATTTACTTTAGTGACCTTTGCGTATGAAAAGAAAGGAGTGCATTATTCATGAAGACGGCCATGCAAATGCGCGACTTTCTATTCAGTACGATGTGTATCATCATTGGTTTGATCGTCATATCCCCGGTTATTTATTGTGTAAGTGCCAGTTTTATGAGTTCCGGCGATTTAAGTTCATATCCACCTAAATTTATTCCAAGCCAATTATTTCTAAAAAATTATGAGATCGTTTTTACTTCAACGCCGCTTCTCCGATTTATATGGAACTCTTTTTTGATTGCGATAATTGGAACTGTTGGCAGATTAATTACGAGCAGCCTGGCTGCATACGCATTTTCATTCCTGGAATTTAAAGGAAAGAACATATGGTTCTTAGTTATTCTCGGCACGATGATGATTCCTGGAGACATGCTTTTTATAACCAATTATATTACAGTGGCAAACATGAAATTAATAAATACTTATTCCGGAGTCATCATTGTCATGATGGCATCCGCGACTTATATGTTCATCCTGCGGCAGCATTTCTTGAGCATATCAAAAGAATATAGAGATGCAGCTTTTATCGATGGATGTGGCGATTTCCGGTTCTTTACAAGCATGTTAGTACCCATGTCGAAATCCATATTGTCATCCATTTTTATTGCATCTTTTATCGGTTTGTGGAACGCCTATTTGTGGCCGCTGATAGTTACCAATTCAGAGAATATGAGAACGGTGCAGGTCGGAATTACGATGCTTCAATCTTCCGAAAGTATTATCTATGGTCCTATTATGGCGGGAGTAACCGTCATCCTTATTCCTTCAGTTTTGGTCTTTATCATATTCCAAAAGCAGCTGGTACAAGGGATCACACTAGGCGGATTAAAAGGATAGTTTAATCAAATACTGGAGGCAACTACATGAGCAGGATAAAATTGATTGCACTTGACTTGGACGGGACGCTGCTGAACGAGGATTCCCAAGTATCTGAACAAAACCGGAAAGCGATTGCTGAAGCTCGCTCTCAAGGAGTTACCGTCATTGTAGCAACGGGGCGGGAGGTACAGACTGCCAAGCCATATTGGCAAGAGCTGAATCTGGAATCTCCGATGGTGACCGTTAATGGAAGCGAAGTGTGGAAATCTTCCGGAGAGCTGCATCTGCGACAAAAGTTAAATATCGGGACTGTTATGGCACTTCATAAAATAGCCGTTGATGAAGATTGTCGGTTTTATGGCTATACGACAGAAGGAATGATTGATGGTGACAATTGGAGCATAACTACCCCGGAGTCCCAATGGCTGAAGTTCTGTTACTCCTCGGAAAACCGGAACCAACTGGAACGGGTTCGCGCAAAGGCAGAAGAGGTAGGGCTATTCGAGATCACCAATTCCCATTCGAGCAACATCGAGCTCAATCCATCGGGTATTTCCAAAGCGAGCGGTATCCGCGAGGTATGCGATCTATTGGCATTATCTATGGAGGAGGTGATGGCTGTGGGCGACAGCTTGAATGATAAAGCAATGCTTCTTGAAGCTGGTATAGGTGTAGCTATGGGCAACGCCCAGGACGAGGTGAAGCAATTGGCAAATGCCATCACGGGCAGCAATAGGGAGGACGGAGTGGCGCAGGCGATTCGCCGGTATGTTTTGGAGGCGGATAAATAACGTTCCTGTCGGAAGGAAAATGATTCTTATGAAAATTCATTTTCTAGGTACAGCCTTGCCAAGGGTCTTCATCACCCACTGCATATTTATGGAAACGATTCGGTTACGAACAAGGGCCGCGATGCTTCGAGCGTCAGCGGTTTGCTTTTCATCTGCTTCGTCCACATGCATGCCTATCTGCATTCCCAACACCTTAATTTATCTCCTTTCTCCTTAAGTTTACCTCTTTCAATGAACGCGGCATTATTCTAGCTAAGAATACCAACTAAGAGACAGCATCCTACTTTTGAAAGAAGAGAGGGGGTGATCGGCGAGAAATGTAATCGCTTACTAATGAGCATCATGCATGACGTTTCTTTTCCAATCTGAGGGAGGTATATGAATGCGCAGTTTTAAGAAAATGATTTCATCCGTATCCATGATGGCGATTGTCCTCAGTTTATGGAGTCCTGCAGGTATTTCACATGCAGCAACTCCAATCACTGATGCGAATTCAACGGTTTTTGGCCCCAATGTCTATGTATTTAGCCCGGATATGCCGGCTGCAGATATTCAAAGCACGGCTAGTTCCATATTTGGCAGACAGGAAAGCAATGAGTTCGGTACAGAAAGAGATGCCCTCTTGTTTAAACCAGGAAGTTATAATGTTAATTTCTATGTGGGCTTTAATACGCAAGTATCTGGTTTGGGACAAAATCCGGATGATGTGTTGATTAACGGCGGGCTGAATGTGAATGCAGATTGGGATAACGGGAAAGCATTACGCAACTTTTGGCGCGGTATTGAAAACCTGAGTATTAATCCGACGCTCACCATTCCAGCTCCAGCACATATCACCTCGGGGACAACGCAAATCGCCGTTTCGCAAGCAGCACCTCTTCGACGGTTACATATTAAAGGTAAACTGAATTTGTTTGACTTTGATTCGAATTGGAATGCTGGATATGCAAGCGGAGGCTTTCTAGCGGATTCCATTGTCGATGGTCAGATAACGCCAGCTTCCCAGCAGCAATGGTTCTCTCGAAACAGCCAGTATTCGAGTTGGTCCAACGGGGTTTGGAACATGGTATTCGTAGGTGACAAGAATGCACCGGCGGGGACATTCCCCGATCAGCCGTATACGGTCGTTCCGAACACGCCTGTCATCCGGGAAAAGCCGTATCTGTATATTGACAAAAAGGATCAATATCAAGTGTTTGTTCCATCGCTTTCACAGAATACGAAAGGAGTAAGCTGGGCTGCGGGAGCAACGCCAGGTCAGTCCATAGGGATCGACCAGTTCTATATTGTTCGTTCGGATCAACCTAACACATCGAGTGCTGCAAGCATCAATGCTGCATTAGCAGCCGGGAAGAACTTGTTATTTACGCCGGGAATCTATCACTTAAATGATACAATTCGTATCAATAACGCGAATACAGTTGTACTTGGAATCGGGATGCCAACGTTGATTCCAACGACAGATAAGCCTGCAATGACGGTTGCGGATGTGGATGGCGTTAAATTAGCAGGACTGCTTTATGAGGCCGGTCCAAATGCAACCTCGACGCTATTGGAAATCGGACCTACAGGCAGTACAAACAATCACGCAGCGAATCCAACCTCGTTACACGATTTATTCTTCCGAACAGGCGGAGCCGTAGCTGGGACGAACGCATCACAAATGAAAATTAACAGCAATAACGTCATCGGGGATCACTTCTGGATGTGGCGCGCTGACCATGGCGCAGGTGCCGGTTGGACCACCAACGTATCGACGAACGGTCTCATTGTGAACGGAACCGATGTTACGATTTACGGATTATTCAACGAGCATCACAATGAATATCAGACGATATGGAATGGGAACGGAGGCCGGTTGTATTTCTATCAATCCGAGATTCCATACGATGTTCCGAATCAAGCGGCTTGGATGAACGGAAGCAAAAAAGGCTTTGCGTCCTATAAAGTGGCAGATTCCGTAACTACACATGAAGCTTGGGGCCTCGGCGTTTACTCCTACTTCAGAGATGCAGCTGTGAAACTCGATTCCGCAATTGAAGTACCTAACGCCGCAGGGGTCAAAATTCATCACGCTACGACCATTTGGTTAAATGGGACGTCAGGCAGTGAAATCACGCACATTATTAACAATCTGGGAGGGCGTGTCTACGGCAAGTCAGGCAGTGCGATGAGACAAACGCTCAA
>NZ_WHNZ01000069.1 GCF_013141725.1 Paenibacillus planticolens
TACGCAACATTTTCTTCCATAAATGCATCCCATGTCAAGCTCGAAGCAACAGCAGGCGTTAACGGATGGGCATCTGCTGCGGAGATCAATGTTTGTCTTGATTCACCGGAAGTGCCGCAAGCTGTTATAGCCGGACCCGTTAAGGTGAACTCTGGGCAAGCATTCAATCTGACGATGGGACTGACTGGCGTTACGCAAAGCGTATACCAGCAACTGTACGCTCAAGATTTTACATTAAAGTATGACCCTTCAAGTGTGCAATTCGATTCGGTGACATCCCTGAAAGACGGGTTCCAAGTCATCGATCAAAAGGAAACAGCGCCGGGTCAACTCCGGATTGTCGCTGCCAGCGTGGGCGCGAACGTGCCTGCCCAAGGCGATTTGCTCACAATCAAATTTACGGCCAAATCTGTCACTCAGGCAACCAATACGACAATTTCTGTAGACCATATTGTGATTGCCAATGGAGAGGGGAATGAGCTGCAGGTCGCCGGAGCCTCCCGCGAGCTACAAATAACTATATCTAGTATACCAGTAGATAAATCGCTCTTGAACATGGCGATCGCAAGCGCTCAGGCGATGTACGATGCAGCCGTGGAAGGCAATGAAGATGGATTGTATGCGATTGGCTCTAAAGCGCAATTGCAGTCGGCTATCAATGCAGCCAATGCGGCAGCAAACGATTCGAATGCTACCCAGCAGCAGGTTGATAGCGCGAAAGCCGCATTGGAAGCGGCAATTCAAGTGTTCGACACCAAGCGAATAACTGCAAATGTCAATGGACAAGGCGGTGTCACGATTGGAGACTTGGCAATGGTAGCAGCGGCTTATGGCACACAACAAGGTCAAGCGGGTTGGAACGAGAATGCTGACGTCAATAAGGACGGCAAGATTGACATTGTAGACCTTGCTATCGTAGCCAAGGCGATCTTGCAATAAAAAGGGACTGATCTATGGGATGTCTAAAATCCAACCTAATTCCGTTGTTACGGTAAGGTTGGATTTTTTATGGGTTGACTGGTCACTTAAAATCACAAAGCTTCAGGAGAGGGAGATGGGCAATGCTAAATCGTGATATTTTCTTATCATATTGATGATTGTTGAACGAAGGGGATGCACCTATGATGAAGTGAGTCTTAGTTGAAGAAAGGATGATTGAACGAAATGTTAATGGATCGTTATGCTAGTACGCTATCTAATCTTATTAGTCCGCATGACCAATATTATCCTTACCCTAAGTTTGAAGATCGAGATCAATGGGAGTCACTTCCGGAATCATTAAGACAGATATGGATCTCCAAGGGAAATGATTCGTTAGCCTTCTCTTGGCCAAGTCTAAGGGCGACAGATTACTTGGAATATTTCAAAAGCGGGCAAGTAGTTTTATACGAAGAGAAGCAGCGGGAAAGGAAAAGGGTGCTTGCAATCCTCGTTCTGGCGGAATGCATGGAAGGAAAAGGACGATTTCTTGATCAGATAATCAACGGAATATGGTGTATTTGTGAAGAGTCTACTTGGGTCATTCCCCCTCATCAAGTGATTTCTAAACAAAGCGCAAAAGACCATCTTCCGAATATTGAAGATGCGTTTATCGATTTATGTGCAGGAGAAACGGCAAGCTTGCTTGCCACGACGCATTACTTATTGAAGCATTCGTTAGATCGTGTTAGTGAAAATATATGCAGTCGTATTCGGATGGAATTAAAGCGCAGAATCATGAATCCATTTCTAGAACGCAATGATTTATGGTGGATGGGCTTGGAAACCAATCGAAAGATGAACAATTGGAATCCCTGGATCAATTCAAATCTCCTTTCGGTTTTTCTATTGTTAGAGCAGGAGAATGAACAGCGGGTTCAGGCGGTTGGCAAAGTTATTCAGTGCTTGGACCGTTATATTGAAGATTGTCATAGTGACGGAGGCTGTGATGAGGGTCCAGTGTATTGGGGGAGAGCCGGTGGCTCTTTGTTTGACTGTTTGGAATTGCTATACCAAGCTTCAGATGGCAGGATTAACCTGTTTAATGAGCCACTGATACGGAAAATGGGGAGCTACTTGTATAAAGCCCATATTGATGGCAGCTATTATGTGAATTTTGCCGATAGCAGCGCGAGGGTGGAAATAGAAGCAAAGCTTGTGTATCTATATGGGAAGCGTATTCATGATCAGCAGCTTAAAGATCTTGCATGTAGTGCATTCCGAAATCAGCATTCACCGATCCCCTCGGGATGGCTAACTATGCATCGTACCATCCCTTCTCTCTTTGTAAATCAGGAGATGCAAGAGACATTATCGCAACCGCCTTTTGTTCGAGATGTATGGTTGAACGTTATCGAATTTATGGCAGCGAGGGAACAGTCGGGCTCCAGTCAAGGACTGTATCTTGCAGCAAAGGGAGGACATAACGGCGAAAGTCATAATCATAATGATGTCGGTCATTTTGTGGTCTATAACAACGGCAGTCCGTTCCTGATCGATATAGGAGTCGAGACGTATACGGCGAAAACCTTCAGCCCGCAACGCTACCAAATTTGGACAATGCAGTCCGCCTATCATAATGTACCGATGGTAAATGGTGTCCAGCAACAGGCAGGCAACGAATTTGCGGCAACGGAAGTCCATTATAGCCAAGCTGACGATGATCATCTGGCTCAGCTTTCCATGAACATTGCGAGCGCCTATCCGGAAAGCGCAGGTATCGAAACATGGAGACGCACTTGCAGTTTCTCTCGTCAAAAGGATGCATGTATCGTCATCGAGGATGATTTCAGCCTTCAGGACCCGACCGATGATATCCGAATTCACCTCATGACGCCATGCGTACCACAGCTGGAGGAGATCGGAACGATCTTATTAAGCGATCATTTAGGCAATGCGATACGATTGGATTATAACAGCCGTGATGTCGTTGCTGCCGAGGAACTCATCGTTTTAAAGGACGAGAGATTGCGAGCCGTATGGGGCAATTCTCTTTATAGAATTACATTAAAAGCGTTAGTTCCCACCCGTTCAGCGAAATGGTCCATCGTCTTGACGAAAGTATGATGAAAATCCCGCGGTCATGGTGACTGCGGGATTTCCCGCACACATACAGCTAAAAAGTGCAATAACACAAGATCGTGTTATATTCTCAAGTGAATATGATTTTTAGCTAAATCGTGTTATTTTATTAAGTTTTTACGCATTGCTCAAACGGATTGATCGAATTATGATCAGGTTATAAACATGAAAGCGCTTTTAAAAATAAGACATGTGGAGTGGATCAAATGGGAGTTGCCTTAGAAGCGAAAGCAACTTATGTGAAACGAATAAAAAATAAACAGTCGATTCTCAAACAGTATGTGGAGCACAAATATTTTTTCATCATGTTATTGCCGGTCGTCATTTATTATTTAATCTTTCATTATGGACCGATGTACGGGGTTGTCATTGCTTTTCAAGATTATAAATTTTTGAAGGGGGTAACAGGTAGTCCTTGGGTAGGGTTCGATAACTTTATAGAATTGTTCAACAAACCGTATTTCTACACCGTATTGAAAAACACACTGATCATTAATTTCTATAAGCTGCTGTTCGGGTTTCCAGTTCCCATCGCATTAGCGCTTATGATAAACGAAATTACCAGTCCGATTGTCAAAAAGGCGGTACAAACGATCAGCTATCTGCCGTATTTCCTTTCTTGGGTTGTTTTATCAGGACTTATTATTGAAATTCTTTCCCCTAGTCGGGGGCCGGTTAATTATATACTCGAGACGATTATCGGGTTGAAACCGGTTTACTTCATCACGGACCCGAATTGGTTTCGACCGATACTCGTACTATCGGAAATCTGGAAACAGGCAGGCTTTACGACGATTATCTACTTGGCGGCGATTGCCGGAATCAATACGGAAATGTATGAAGCGGCAGAGATGGACGGCATTTCGCGAGCCCAAAAGATATGGTATATCACTCTTCCATCGCTCATTCCGGTTATCGTAATCATGCTGATCTTGAGCTCAGGCTCGATCATAAATGACGATTTCGAACAAGTCTACAACCTGCTGAATGTAAAAGTCATGCAAGTCGGGGACGTACTGTCAACGTATACGTATACCGAAGGTTTGTCTCGTATGAATTACAGCTATGCCGCTGCCGTCGGTCTCTTCAAGAATGTGGTTGCGTTAGTGCTTGTTTTCACGGCCAATCGATTAGCAAGTAAAGTTAGCGATGAAACGATTTTTTGATCAGAACTGAAGGGAGCATGACGATGGTATACAAAGCATCTTTGATGGATCGCGTGTTAGGGATAACCATTTATACGATCCTTCTTCTATTAAGCATTTTCACATTAGTGCCGTTAGCGCAGGTCATTACCATTTCCTTAAGTCCATCTGAAATCATCGGCAAATATGGGCTGCATTTGTTTCCGACGAAATTTGATTTCTCTGGGTATTCGGAAGTGTTTCATACGCAGCTCGTATGGAGGGCTTATGGAAATACGCTTCTTCGTACAGTGCTCGGAACGACGCTTACCGTTTTGCTTACATTCATGGGGGCTTATCCACTCTCCAAAAAAACGCTGCCGAATCGAAAGCTATGGACAGGATTCATTGTATTGACTATGTTTTTTTCAGGCGGAATGATTCCTTCCTATATTTTAATCAAAAACATTGGACTAATGAACTCGGTTTGGGCTCTTGTGCTTCCAGGCGCAGTCAGTGCATTTATGCTACTCATCGTTCGCAATTTTATTAGCGGATTGCCGGAAAGCCTGGAGGAATCGGCGAAAATCGACGGAGCGAACGATATTGCGATTTTATTTAAAATCGTTATTCCGCTCTCCTTGCCTATCGTCGCGACGGTTGGTCTTTACACTGCGGTTTATCATTGGAATGCTTGGTTTGACTCCATGATTTATATACAGGATCAGAAGAAGCAGGTGCTCCAATTAGTGCTTCGCAAAATTTTATTGGAGGGGCAGTTGCAAACGATGGATACAAATGCCCAGCAGGCTGCGGTCAATACCGAATCAATGAAAATGGCAACGCTCCTTGTCGCGATCATACCGATCATTTGCGTGTATCCATTTTTACAGAAGTATTTTATTAAGGGTTCGTTGGTTGGATCTGTTAAAGGTTAATTTCCGATTATTCGGAATTAGCATATAAAAAAATTTGGAGGGGTTAACGAATGAGCAGCAAATGGCAAAAGAGGGTAGCAAGGCTAATGGTGATTTCAACCGCGATCGCAGTCGTTGCGGGTTGCACCAGTAAAACGCCAGCAGGGAGCGAAAAGCCTGCGGACAACGCACCGAGCAAGGAACTGGTTACCTTAGACTATTTAGGCTATGATTCTTACGGTCAGCCTGATACGACGGCACCTCTTGTCAAACTTGTCCAGGATAAATTCAACGTCAAGTTTAATTTTTGGTTCATTGATGCCAACAAGTGGGATGACAACCTGAACGTGAAGCTTGGCGCTGGGGAAATGCCGGATGTGCTCAAGGTGCGCAGTCAGCAGAATCTTCTCAATTACATTAATCAAGGGATCTTGGCGCCGATTCCGAGGGATCTGATCGATAAATATGCTCCGACTTATGCGAAATATTTAGACCAAAGCTACAGCGAGACCTGGGATTATGTGAAAAGCGACGGTAAAATTTACGGTATTCCTGCAACGATAAAGGGATATCCGACTGTTGTCGTCTGGCGTAAGGATTGGCTCGATAAGCTGGGGATCACCAAAGTGCCGGAGACTCTGGGAGAGTTTGAGGATGCTGTGTACAAAATGCGCAATAACGATCCGGATGGGAATGGCAAGAAAGATACGTACGGATTATCGGATTTCGCAATTCCAGCCGTTATGGGCGCGTTCGGTGCTCCTCCTATCGACGATATAAAAGCAGCAGCCAAAGCAGACCCTAAGCGGGCGCTCATGCTTACTAAAAAGGACGGCAACATTCAATTTGCTGCCACACAACCAGAGATGAAGGACGCGCTCGCGCTACTGCAAAAGTGGTATAAAGACGGAGTGATAGATCCTGAGTTCATCACATCCGAGAATACGTCAGGTCACTGGTCTTTGTCCCAGACAATGAACAACAACCGAATCGGGGTAACTGGCAAAGGGCAATATAATCATTGGAGAAACGAGCTGGACCCCGATAAGTCGGGAGATGCTTACGGTCCTGCCTATCAAGAATTCAAAAAATCGCAGCCAAATGGAGAGATCGTGTTCGGTAAGCCGCCAGTAGGCCCGCAAGGAAAGTCGGGGACGACGCAATGGGGAACGTTCAACGGAGCCATTGGGATTACAACCAAGGCTGCCAAGGATCCGAAGAAATTGGAAACGGTTCTTAAAATGATGGAAGCGGCAACTACGGATTACGAGTATTACACGCAAACAATGTACGGGATTAAAGGCGTGGATTGGAAGGATGATAACGGCAAGTTCATTAACTTGACGCCTACTGAAAAGCAAAGCGATTCGCAGCAAAAAGGAAAAGCAGTCATGAATGTTCAAGTCAACTACGATCCATTCCTGCAGAAGCAAAATCCTTTCACGTACAAGTTTGCTGACAAGGTTGTTAATTATAAAGGCTATGCGAATCAATTCGCACCTGCGACGGATACATTTAACAAAAAATCCTCTGATTTAGGCAAGATGGTCATCGAAACTTACTTTAAAATTATTACTGGCGAGCAAAGTGTCGATTCGTTTGACAAATTTGTAAAGGACTTTAAAGCCAACGGAGGAGACGAAGTCGAAAAGTCGCTGAACGACGCTTATAACAAACTGATCGGAAAATAAGATGTGTGGTAATGCGGTCCGCTTCAAGCAAGTGGGCCGCATTTTACGCTTACAGCTGTCCAGAAGGGGAAATCTTATCAAGTTTTCGCTTTTTTTGCGTTGACAGAATATGAATATAACGTAAAGTGTAGTATAGGAACCGTGGGGGGGATGAAATGAAAAGGCGTTTACAAGTGAAAGGGAATGTTTTTTTGCGCCTGCTCGCATTTAACATCATGTTGGTGATATTTATCATGGTGCTTCCATCGGCGATTTATTTTCAATATTTTAAGTCCAGTTATGATGATCAGGTTAATCAATTGAATATGCACACGATTACCCAATTTCGCGATTTCATGGATGCAGGGGTATTAAAGGAAGTCGTGAACATTCCCAATCTCTATTTAACCAACGTCGAAAGCAATGAAGCGTTAACCTATCCGCTGCAGCATGATATCTCCGGCGATACCATAAAGATTTTGCAAGTTTCCAAAAGAATAGATGAAATACGCAATCGATTCCCATTCATTCATTCCATTGATATGTATTATCGGAAAAGCAATTTATTGTTCTTAAACTCGAATGTATGTATTCGAAATCATATATCTGATTGCAATCTAAGCGGTAGAGAAAACTGGTTTAAACAGTTTTCCGAGACGGAAAAAGCGATAGGCTGGATGTCTACTCGGCTAGGTGAAGGTAATGACGCCAAATTCGCGGTTACATATGTTCGCAGTCTTCCTTATTTTGCGCCGGTTGAAGGAAAGCTTGGCATCATTGCCGTCAATATCGACGAATCTGCCATTAATCGCATGGTGCATGACTATCAAAAATCGAGCGGCCAGCAAATTGTAATTATAAGTGCGGATGGACGTTACCTAACCGATACCGTTTCTTCGCAAGGCGCGGCCTCCAATTTAGAAGAAGCTTTGATTGAACGTATCAAGAGCGAGGACGAAGGCATCATTTCGACGCAAATTAATCGAGAAGCCGGGATGGTCGCTTATACGAAATCCCAATACAGTCCTTGGAAATATGTCTTAATTACCCCGAAAAGCATCTATTACGAGAAATCGTATCATATTCGGAATTTTTTAATTTTAGTAGGCGGTATTTTACTTCTGGTCAACTTAATCATTGCTTATCTAATGACAGTACGAATGCATAAGCCGATCGGCAGTATGTTCTACCTCTTTACGGACCAAATCAGTCAATTAAACAAGAAGTTGGATCAAAGTAAGCCAATTTTACGAAGGAATACGATTCTGCAACTGCTGAGCGGCAAATTTGACCAACATATCATAGCGGAGCAGGAGGAATCACTCGGGATCTTATTCAATGAGGAAAGGCTGTTTTGCTTTGTTTTGCATCTTCGTTTAAAGGATTATTGTGATTTTGAACAGGAAATAAGCCTTATCGTTCAACTAGTAGAGTCACTGGAACATGCTAGCAAGCATGGTCGAATCTATGCGATCAAGACGGAAGGCGAATCCATATCCGGTATCGTAAATTTCTCCGGAGAGCAGAATGAGTTACTGATTATGAAGGATATCGTACATAAAATAGAAGAGACTTCGGGCTTGAAATTTACCTTATCAGTTGGAAATAGCTATGAAATGAACAAGGCGAATATCTCGGTTTCGTATTTTGAAGCAAATGAAGCACTTCCATACCGATTTTTACATCAGGATTCTGTTCTACGATATGACAAGTTAAACATTTCAAAATTAAAGGATACCGGCAGCTCGATCAGAGTATTAAATGAGATTGAAGGCTATGTTCGCTCTTCGGACGAGCAGCGGCTTAAACAAGCAATTGATAGCGTACTAGATGAAATCCAGTCTGGGGAATATACGATAGAGTATTGCAAACACATCCTTATGGACGTGGTGTCCTCCATTCGGAAAGCTCTCAAGAGTATAGGTCTTAGTTCAAGTCAGCTATATGGTTACGACATCCGGCAGTATCTGAAGCGCATTGAAAATGTGAATGAGTTTCACGAATGGATCTATGATGTAATTGCGGTTACGATGGTCACACTCAACCAGAAAAAACAAAACATCGATAAAGATATGGCGCTTCATATAGCCCGATTTATTGAGGAGAATATTTGCAATCCAATCTCGCTTGACATGGTTGCCGATCACGTTGGGGTCAGCTCGAATTATTTAAGCAAATTATTTAAGGTGACGATGGGCGTTAATTTCTCCGATTATGTTACTGATATGAAGTTGCGCCATTCCTTACAGCTATTAAAAGAAAAAAAATATACAGTTCAGGATATTTCACAGATGATCGGGTATAACTCGGCGCATTATTTTATCCGAATTTTCAAAGAAAAATATGGGATAACGCCTAAACAGGCCCAAAAGGTAAATTTTGAAGGAATAAATGAATGGTGAGCCATAATCGTACGGAAGATAAATGGATATCCCGCGGTCATTGAGACTGCGGGATTTTTCGTGTGCTTACAGCTAAAAAGTGCTATAGCACAAGATCGTGTTATTCTCAAAAAATAAAGGTTTATGGAAAAATGGTGTTATTTTATTAAGTTTTTACGCATTGCTCTAACGGATCGAACGAATTATGATCGAGTCACAGTTGTTGAAAGCGCTTTTAAAAAATGAGGATCATGGAGGTGTTTTATTGTGACAAACATGAGTAAATCAATTCAAAAGAGTTTAGGAAGAAAATTTAGGATCATGCTGGCGCTTCTGTTTCTTTTGGCACAGTTATTCTCAGTCGGTAATCTGCCGTTTTTTGGAGAGACGACAGTTCATGCAGCCAATCAGACCACCATTCAGTCAACTAATTTGAGCGTAAGTGTGGATGATGCTTTTCCTAGGATTATCCAATACCAATGGTTGGGGGCAGGAGCGTCTAACGGTGCTGTATTTTACGGAAATGAAGACACGCTGAGTCAGGTTAAAATCAATGGTACACTGTACACGCCGACCGTAACCAGTTCTATAACGGCGCCGGATACGATCACCTATACAATGAATTTTTCAAGTATAGGGGTAACCATGACGATGTATTTCAAGGTTACTGATAACATAGTTGAATTCAAAGTTAGCAATATTTCTGAAAGCGGCTCCACGAAAGTTATGACTTTCGACATTCCCAATCAAAACCTTATTTCCATCCGGGATACTCAAACCAATGCCGCAGAAACAGGGGTGGATATCAAGGGTTCCATCGTTTATTCGGATAACTCTGTAGAAGAAAGAAACGTCTTAGCTAGTAAAACGGTTGATTCAAGTCCGGTGGCCAAATCGTATCTTATCTTGAATACCGATAAACTTGCAGCAACCATGTATAATAACGTATTTAATCCTACGGATACGACGAAGACGACCACAACAGCCAAGATACAAGATGACAGGAATGAAGCCAGATACTTTTACCAAACTAAATCATTGACAGCCGGTTACAAGAGAATGGCCGCTTGGAACAATATTTGGACCTATAGGGAAGTACCGTCTGAAGTTATTGAATTGCCTTACTGCAAGATCGCCATTACACCCGATGCTAACAATGATAGTATTGTAGACTGGCAGGATGGCGCGATAGCCTACAGATCCATCATGAAAATCCCATATGGTGCAGATCAAATTAAAAAAAGCTTTGTTCATATCGCTTATTCCCGTGGAAGTCTTGCCCAATGGCCATTCCTTCGGACGCTGGATATGGTTAAGAAGATATCATTGTTCACTGACGGCTTCGGACAGTTCTTGGAGTATAAAGGACATCAAGCTGAAGGACATGATTCAAACCACCCTGATTATGGGATCAACATCAATAAGAGAGCGGGTGGACTGTCAGAGTTTAACATTTTAGTTAATGAGGCTGCTAAATATAATACAAGCGTAGGTGTGCATATCAATCATACCGAAGCTTATCCGGAAGCCCAATACTTTAGTGATAAAATTCTGAGAAATCCGCGTGCCGGCGGTTGGGATTCACTCGACAAGGCGTGGCTAATTGATCAATATGCTGATGCCACTAATTTTGGGGCGGACGGCTTGGCCGGCAGGTTGGCCGAGCTTAAAGCTAACGTTCCTAATTTGAAGTGGGTTTATGTCGATGTGTATCATACGCAAGGATATCCGGAGTGGAAGCTCGGAACCGAATTGAACAAAAATGGCTGGGCTGTCGGCACAGAGTTTATGGGCGCACTTGATGATTTCGCTGTGTGGAATCATGTTCCTCAGATTAAAAGCCAAGTGTTAAGATTTATGAAAAATGGCGTTGCAGATTCCTTCGGTTTCAACTACATGCTTTTGAAATCAAGGCATGCGGGCTCTATGGGATACGGACCTGACGGCAACGACGACCAAGGTAATAATCAGAACTTGACCGCCCAAATGAATATATTCTACACCCAGAATCTGCTGATGAAGTACATGCAGAACTTTGATATTATGAAGTGGGCATCAGACCGAATCGATTTCACTGGCAATGTATTTGTCAAAGAAACGACACCCGAGCCTAGTCCAGTAGTTGAGCTATACAAAGACAACAAAATGATCGCAACCTATCAAAACGATTATAATACTTCTTCTTATCAAATCACGAACAGAAGTGCCAAAGTGTTCATCCCTTGGGACCCTCAAACGGAGAATAAAATCTACCACTATAACACTAGCGGTGGAAGCACAACCTGGGATCTTCCGAACAGTTGGGCGGGAGTAAGCTCGGTGAAGTTGTACCAGTTATCCGATCAAGACAAAACTTTTGTAGCAGATCTTCCTGTAAGTAACGGGAAAGTAACGATTAACGCAGCAGCTAATACACCATATGTTGTTTATAAAACGGCACAAGCTGCTCAAACCATGAATTGGGGAGAATTCGGATTTGTCAAGGATCCTGGCTTTGACAGCCACAACTTAACACCTGGCACCTCAGCATGGACGACTGAGTCTACGAGCGGAAGCACAAGCCAAGTTAAAATTGTGAACAGCGCTGAAGGTGAAACTTATCTGAGTGTAAATGGCAATAATGGTGCAGATGCTACATTGAGCCAAACCATTACAGGACTGACACCGGGCAAGACGTATCAGTTGTCCACGTGGATGGAGGTTAATGGAAGGACAGGAACACTTGGCGTTAAAAACTATGGTGGACCTGAAGTTACGAACAACATGGATAAATCGCCATTTGTAAACCAGCTTTATACCTCTTTAAAGTATTTGCGCAATAACATGCAGAGAATCAAGCTGGAGTTTACTGTTCCCGCAAATCAAACTAGCGCACTTATTTACATCAAGGCAAACCCAGGGACGCCTTCTTCTTACTTAAATTTCGATGATGCGCGTGTTGTTGAAATGGATACTACACCATTTGGAAATCATTATTTCTTCGAAGATTTTGAGAGCAAGGACGAAGGCTTTGGACCTTTTGTACAAACCAAGCAGGACGGACGTGTTCACAGGTCTGAGACGCATACCGGTTATACGACGGATACGATCAGCGGCAAATACTCATTGAAGACGAGAATGACGACGGATAATCCGGAAACAGGAGAGTATTTGAGGACAGTGCCATATACCGTAAAGCTGCAGCCGAATACGATGTATAAGTTGAGCTTTAATTATTTACTCGGGGCAAATAACGGCGGAACCTATAGTGTTGCGGTTAAAGGAAATAACGGTGCAACGACTTTGTCCGATGTGCCAATTCCTTCATCCGTCAGCGATACGGTATATTCAACGTTTACAAAGACATTTTTGACTGGAAATTACGATGATACCTACGTTTCGTTCGTTAAGAACGCAGGAGGGATGATTGACTTCGTCATAGATGACTTTGCGATTGACGTTGTAACCACAGCACCTCCTTTGGCTGTGCCTACAGGATTAAAAGCGACTGCTCTTAGCCCATCCCAGATAAGTTTAAGCTGGAATGAGACGGATTTAGCAACCGGATATGACCTGGAAGTAGATGGCCAAGTAGTAACACCTGCTAGCGCACCTTACATTCATTCCGGGCTGGCTGTAAATTCTACTCATACCTATAGGGTAAGGGCAAAGAATGCTGCAGAGACAACGGATTGGGGCGCATTAGTTAGCGCTACGTCAACGAATGCGATTTCAATCGTTGCAACAGCGGATGCATTTGTACGTGACGGTGGGTCAGCGACTACGAACTATGGAGCTGATCCAAATGCTACGGTTAAGTGGGATGCAGATGGCTATACCCGTGAGGCCTTCTACAAATTTAACTTGAGCAGTGTACCAGCAAATATGACCAGTGCAAAGATCAAGTTATATCCAACAGGAGTTGGTTCAACATCGCCTGGGGTGAATATTGAGCAAGTTCAGAATACGTGGGGCGAGTCTACCCTAACCTGGAACAACAAGCCTTCGGTACTAGGAACCAAATTGAATGCAAGTCCTATTATGCTTGTATTTAACACGGCGGTAGTCATTGATGTGACAAATATTGCAAAGAGTGCACTTACTAGCCAAGATAAAAACATATCCATAAAAGTAACGAATGCACTCCTGAGAGGCGGTTCTTCAGATAGTACGTTTGCGACTAAGGAAAATAGTATTTCACAATACTGGCCGGTGGTGGAGTATACGGCTCCAGGGAGCATTAAAGGCAAGGTTGTAGACAGCAGTAACACACCGGTTTCCGGCGCAACCGTGACTGTATCTGGAACCGATTCCGAATATGGTTCAGCCTTTACTGCAGTTGACGGAACCTATACCTTCACAAACATACCGTCAGGTTCTGGCTATACCGTAACGGCAAGTAAAGAGGGATATATTGACGCGTCACGCTCGAATGTTAATGTACCAATGGGGGATATATCTATCATTGATATGATACTTACATCACCGATCGATTCGCCTCCAACTGCCCAATTGAGTGGCGCTGATACCGTTATTTCAGGTCATTCGTTCGATCTTACTTTTGGACTGAGCAATGTGACGGATAACGTATATCAGAGCATCTATGCACAAGATCTGACACTCAATTATGATCCGACAAAGTTTGATCTGATTTCGATTACTTCCATGAAGCCTGGTTTTGGGGTCGTATCCCAAAAAGAAGAAGCGCCTGGTCGTATTCGAATCCTGGCCGCAAGCCAAGGAGCGGATCATGCCATCCATCCTGATGAAGACGCTTTGAAATTTTCCTTCACTGCCAAGTCACTGACCCAAGATACGAATACAACAGTGTCCGTGAATAAGGTTGTAATCGCGAATAGCTTGGGTGGCGAATTGCAAGTAAACGGAGCTTCCCATGACGTGCTGGTTACTGCACTGGCGGATAAAACCGCATTACATGCAGCGATTAATTCCGCCCAGTCTAAACACGATGCAGCGTTAGAAGGAACGAATATCGGTCAATATCCTGTCGGCTCGAAAGCGGTTTTACAGAATGCGATCAACTCGGCATTAAACGTAGACACCAACCCTACAGCAACCCAGCAGCAAGTTGATCAAGCCTTAACGGCATTGAATACAGTCGTACTGGCATTCGATGCGCTGGTTGTAACCAACATTCCGGGAGACTTGAACGGAGACGGACGGATCAGCATAGGAGACTTGGCCAAAGCAGCGGCAGCCTATGGAAAGAATTCTTCCGATCCGGACTGGAATCTATATCAACTGGCTGATTATAACCATGACAACAAGGTTGATATTCTCGATCTCGCGGCAATCGCCATATTGATTTTAGAGTCATGAAGTAGTACGAGAAAGCCTCCAAACCACCTTTAAGGTGAATTTGGAGGCTTGCCTTATTTTTTGATAAGTTTCCCATTCTCTAGGAAAAGCACTCGATCACAAAGTGCCAGCACTCGGTCATCATGCGTAACCATAACCGCACTCTTTCGTTGATCCTTTACTTGTTTCGCGATCATGCTTACTACATCGTGACCCCGAGATGCATCTAAGCTTGCTGTCGGTTCATCTGCGAACAGGACAGCCGGGTCATTCATTAAGGCTCTTGCGATAGCGACCCGCTGACGTTCCCCCCCTGAAAGTTTCTCAGGATATGCCGTTCGACGATGAGGCAATCCCATCTTATCGAGTAACTCTTTTGCTCGTTTGGCTGCCTTCTCCTTGTCCATTCCGGCAAGCTTGGCTACGACCATTA
>NZ_WHNZ01000070.1 GCF_013141725.1 Paenibacillus planticolens
TATTTTGATTTGATACTAAAGGGCGGACGACGGGACTTGAACCCGCGAATGCCGGATCCACAAACCGGTGCGTTAACCCCTTCGCCACGACCGCCACAATATTAAGTTTCTTACTTTATTGGCAGGGGCAGCAGGAATCGAACCCACACCAAAGGTTTTGGAGACCTTTGTTCTACCTTTAAACTATGCCCCTAGAAAAAGCAAATGGAGGCTGATGGATTCGAACCACCGAACTCGGAGAGAGCAGATTTACAGTCTGCCGTGTTTAGCCACTTCACTAAGCCTCCATGATATAAAAGCCTTAACGGGCCCCGAAAAAGTAATCGGCGTTGCTACAAAGCTTAGCTTCACTTTATTGGGATTTGTGGTGGCTCGGGACGGAATCGAACCGCCGACACGAGGATTTTCAGTCCTCTGCTCTACCGACTGAGCTACCGAGCCTTATTTTACACCCTAACAAAGAATTGGTTGCGGGGGCAGGATTTGAACCTGCGGCCTTCGGGTTATGAGCCCGACGAGCTACCGAGCTGCTCCACCCCGCGTCGTTGACATATTGAAAATGGAGGCTGACGGGATCGAACCGCCGACCCTCTGCTTGTAAGGCAGATGCTCTCCCAGCTGAGCTAAGCCTCCATAGGATAAAGATGTAATTGATATTGAAACTTATATTCTAAAGAGCAGGTGAAGAAGGGAATAAACCTTTAAGACGCTTATGAAATCTACATGATTGCCTGCGCCCTTCTTCAACCACTCGAATATTTTCTAAAATGGCTCCCCGAACAGGACTCGAACCTGTGACAACTCGATTAACAGTCGAGTGCTCTACCAACTGAGCTATCAGGGAATATGGTGGGCCCTAGTGGACTCGAACCACCGACCTCACCCTTATCAGGGGTGCGCTCTAACCAGCTGAGCTAAGGGCCCTCATGCGCGTCGGCAAAAAAAATACCCTTTAAG
>NZ_WHNZ01000071.1 GCF_013141725.1 Paenibacillus planticolens
TCATCCCGAAGGATGAATCCGCTCGACTTGCATGTATTAGGCACGCCGCCAGCGTTCGTCCTGAGCCAGGATCAAACTCTCCATAAAGTTTCCCCGACTTTCCGAGGGCCCCTAAGGGTTGTTGATTTGTACTCATTGACTTGCTAGCGAGATTATTCATCTCATTTATAGTCGATTACTCGACTGTGCTTACTCACTCGTTGTTCAGTTTTCAAAGATCAATGTCTTTCGCTCACTGCCGCGTTACCGAAGCAGCGAGAAGTAATATACCATGTTGTTTTTTCTTTTGCAAGTACTTTTTTAAAATTAATTTTTCGTGGTATTCAACCTGTCAAATCAACATGCAATAAGACAGGTTTCATAATATACCATGTACGTCTACGTAAAACAAGTACTTTTCATTTGCAGCTTCCATCGGACCACTGCGCCTTTCTTTTGTATCATAAATCCTGACTCAATCGAATCATATCCCTGCACTGTATGCCGTTCTCATAAATCTCTTCATCGTAGTGTCGTATGAAAAAGTCCAGATCAACGCCAACAATTCGAAAGCCACACTTTTGATATAAGGCTAATTGCCCTATGCTTGAGTTTCCTGTGCCGATCTCAATTGTTTTATATCCTCTTGTCTTGGCTGTCTGAATTGCATGTAAGACCAGCTGCTTCCCTATCCCTCTCCCCTGCATCTCTTCCACAACTGCAATGTTCACCAGTTCAACGGTCTCAGGTCTTGTAGGCAAAAGCACATAAGTGCCCGTACATCGATTGTCTTCTTCTGCAACAAAACAGTCTCCCCGTTTGACGTATTCCTCCACAAGCTGCCGGGAAGGGTCTGCTAATAACAACAGTTCCATTGGGTGATTTTCGTTTGCATTCAGTTTTCTAATCTCCATTATAGATATCCTGCCTGCGTCAAAGCTTGAAGATAGTATAGATACTCTTGATTATCCAGTGAACATTTATCTGCATCAATTCCCTTAAATACAATAAGCTCATTAAGCAATTTGTCGCTTCCTCCCTGTAGCGTAAAGCTAGTGATATATTCGTTTTCGCTTTCAAGGATAACGTTTATTCTTTTTCCCTGCTGCATTTCAAGCCACATTTCCGCTTTATCCTTCTCCATATCCTCGTGATGAAAAGTTTGCTTTTTTAAAAATTCAATCATTATAAAATGGGAGATTTTTTCTTTGGCACTGTATAAGCGGTTAAGGACTTCTTCATTATGAATGGTATAACACTTGCTGATATTTTCGTAACAGACATGGATGTCGCCTTTTAGATCCTCAAACTCCTTTTTATCCAGCTCGACAGCCAAATATTTTTCCTTTAAAATGCGATCGGCTTCCAGTAACGAAAATTTATGGGGGATATTCAAAGCTTTATATTTGTCCATTAACTCTTGTAAAAAGGAATCCAACAGCGTCTCCATTCGCAATCCTCCTCAAATTTTAAAAAGATAGGCGCTCCGTACCTCACGCAAAACGCACATAATTTTCCCGTTAATTGGGAATGTTACGCAAATCAACCAACTAGCTTGCTGCTACAGGAGTCGGACATATGAGCAGATGGAAAGCACTCAAAAAATATATCATTGCGGATTTGTCTTCGGATAAAAATGCTTTCTCTATAGGAGGATGGGGCGACGAGCCGGATGCTCAAGCAAACGGCGATGTTCCCGAAATGGCCACACCTCAGGACGCCGTCAAAGCAGACCCCGGTTATCTGTCGTCTCATCTCCAAACCAATATCGTTTGGTTTAAGCAGCGTTTTTCCTATCCTCAAAGCAAAGGTCTTGTTGTTCGCCGGTTTAAGCTCGGACGCTCATCCTTTCAAGCCGCCGTCATCTACATAGACGGACAAGTAGACTGGGAACATTTAAACGCCACCGTGTTAGTGCCTTTAATTACGCTGGACATAATGGACGACGTTATATCCTTTGATGCAACTTCGCTTATTGAGGAAATCGTAACGGAAGGTCAGGTCACCGCCTCAAATACGTGCATCAATATTGAAAACTATATTCTGATGGGCTTTGCAGCCATTTTCGTCGACGGATTGGATACAGCCGTTATTGCGGAAATCAAAGGTTGGGAAAAAAAGAGCATCGATAAACCGATTACTGAAACCGTTGTCCGCGGATCTCTTGAAGGGTTTACCGACGATATCCAAACGAATTTGTCCATGATCCGGCGAAGACTTCGCACTTCAGACCTCATGGTGGAATGGCAGCAAGTGGGAACTCTTTCGCAAACCGAAGTTGCTATCGTCTATTTGAAATCGATTGCCAACGCCGAAGTTGTCGCAGAAACGCGGAAGCGGATAACTGGTATCCAGTACGATTACATCAGCGATAGCGGTACGATTGAACAATTCATCGAGGACCGCCCTAATTCCTTGTTTCCTACGGTCATGAGCACAGAAAGGCCGGATCGAGCGGCGGCACAAATTGCAGAAGGCTATGTCAGCATCATTGTCGACAATTCTCCTTTTGCTCTGATTGTTCCTGCCAATCTCCCCCTCTTTCTGCAAACCGCAGAGGATGCTAACCTCCGGTGGACCTATGGCAGTTTTATACGCATTATTCGAATGATCGGGTACTTTCTGTCGTTATATTTACCCGCGATTTATGTGGGAATCGCCAATTACCATCAAGAAATGATTCCGACTCCCCTGATTACCGCTATTGCCGGTACTCGGGAGACTGTACCGATTCCGGTTGCGGCAGAAGCTTTTATGCTGGAAAGCATGTTCGAACTGATTCGCGAAGCAGGCGTACGGATACCGAGTGTCATTGGTCCGACCATCGGCATCGTCGGTGCGTTAATTCTTGGCCAAGCAGCGGTGCAAGCAAATATTGTCAGTCCGATCGTAGTTATAATCACAGCTACGACAGCTTTGGCCTCCTACACAATTCCGAACTACAATTTGCAGTTTGCCTCACGGATCCTGCGCTTTATTTATTTGTTGTCCGCTTCTTTTCTCGGTTTGGTCGGTGTTGTCCTGGTCTCGATCCTGTTTCTGTCCTACCGGGCATCAACCCACTCTTTTGGCGTGCCATTGCTTTCACCGATCACCCCCCATCGGCAGAGCGACGATACGTTAATCCGGGGAGCCATAACCAAGCAGAAGTTCCGGCCATTTTCCATTCGGCCCAAAATTCTTCGCAAGACGACCGATTCGCCAACCGAAAGTCCAAGCGCATCACTTAAGCTAGAGGAGGATCAAACGTGAGACAGCATCACATTGGGGTTCGTGAGGCATCTTCCATAGGAATCCTATTTATCATCACCAAAATATTCCTGCCCTTTCCCCGCTCCATGGCTGAACTGGGAGGAACAGCTGCCTGGATCATCGTTCTCATCAGCGCGCTGCTCAGTCCCTTGTCTTGGTGGGGTATCCGCGGCGTGATCAGCAACGGACGCAAGGGATCCTCGCTCATCACAGCGACCGAAGAGATTTTAGGCCCTTATCTGGGTAATTTGATTAATTTAGCCTACTTCTTCTTCTTTTTTTTGATCACGTTTATCGTGCTTCGTGAATTTTCAGAAATACTGGCAACGGATATCCTGCCAAGAACCCCTTTGAACGTGACCATGTTGTCTTTGCTCATTCCCATCTCCTTCGTGGCTTTTTATGGGATTGAAACGATCGGACGAATATCTTGGTTTTTTATTGGTCTGGTCCTGGCCAGCATCGTTGTGCTGCTTCTGGGGGGACTGTATACGCATACAGAGCCAAATGCCTTAGCCCCTTTCTGGGGAACGGGCAAATCCCGGGTATTTCAAATGGGGCTTGTTAAGAGCTCATTATTTTCCGAACTTCTAGTTCTCGGCTATCTGATGCCAAAAATGCGGAAAGAAACGGAATGGGCACGCACTGCCTGGTGGTGTTTAACCATTTCTTCCTTCGTTTTCTTATGTGTAATGATTGTCAGCCTTTATGTATTTCCATACCCTACCCTTTCAAGGATTAACACTCCGCTTTTCGAAATCAGCCGTATTATTAATTTCGGACGCTGGATTCAGCGGGTTGAAGTGTTGTTTCTGGTTGTTTGGCTGCTATGTACGGTCATCAAGCTGGCCATAGGCCTTTATTGCAGCTCCTCTACATTAGCACAAATACTGCGGCTTCCCACGCATCAACCGCTGATCTTTCCGCTTTCCATTCTTGCCTTCAGTCTCTCACTGACGCCGAAAAGCGAAATGACCGCAATAGCTTGGGATACAGAGCTGCTGCGCAAATATGGGGCTATTATTTCCATATGCCTGCCTATCCTTACATGGATCGTAGGCGAAGTGCGAAATAGGCGGAGAAAGACGTGAAGAGCATGGTACGAACGCTGAAAATGATGCTCATCCTGGCACTGTCGGTACCGCTGCTGTCCGGCTGCTGGGACCGGGTTGATCCTGAGAACATGGCTTTCATTGTCGCAATTGGCGTAGATCCGGGTCCTAAGAACGATTACTTGTTCACTTTTGCTCTTGCTGTGCCCAAACCCGTGAATGCGGCCGGCGGAGGCAGTCAAAGTCCCACCAATAAAAAATTAATTACCGTGTACACGGTGGAAAGCTCAAATATCGCATCAGCCTTAGTAGCAAGTCAAAGTTTTATCGCTCGCAGGCTGACGCTTATTCATGCAAAAGCATTTATTTTTGGCGAAAGTATCGCCCGCACAGGTCTCATGCCGATTCTGAGCGAAGTTGTACGCAATCGTGAATTTCGCCGCTCAATGTATGTGATGACGACACGGGGCGATGCAGAAACCTTTATTCAAAACATATTGCCGACCACAGAAACCGATATTAGTCTCTGGATTGAGCTCGAATTGGATCCCAATGATATGGGCTCCCTGATCCCGATCAAATCCCGCTTCAACGACTTCATCTTGGATATTGAATCGGCTGGAACCGGAGCCATTACAATTCAAGCCTCTCCTCGGCTCGATATCCGAAAGGGTCTTTCCCAGATACCATCTGAGGGAAGCGATTCTTCAAGCTCCGGCACTTCGCAACCCATCATTGGAAAACAAAATGCCGGCAAAATACGAAGGTATGGTGAGATTCCTCTAGAGTTCTATGGCTCCGCGATATATAAGGGCAGTAAACTCGCAGGCTTCCTTGACGGTTCAGAGACACTTATCCTGAATATGCTAACCGGCAGTTTTAAGAAGTCCATTTGGGATTTCCCTGACCCGTCGGACAGCAGCCTGAATATCAGCATGATCGTAAGCCCTGAGAAACAGACCCGCATGCATGTACAGCGGAAAAATGACAAAGTTCATATAGACTTTGATATCGACATGGAAGGAGACTTGGTTAGCGTTCAATCCAAAGTAGACTTCACAAAGCCCGAGAACACCAAGAAATTGGAAAGCTTAGTTCAAAAACAACTGCTGGAACAATCCAACCAATTGATAAGCAAGCTGCTGCATAAATGGGAAAGCGATTGTTTCCGAATCAACAACTATCTCAAATCGACTTTCTCCACCCTCAAAGAATGGGAAGACTTCAACTGGAGAGAACATATTAAGGACGTTGAATATGAGGCGAACGTCAGCTTTAAAATGCGCAGGTACGGTGACCAAGTAGGTCCTGCTATTGAGGGAGATGCGTCGCGTGATTGAGATCCTTACTCATTTTGGTCCAGCCGCATTCTTTTCTCTTTGGGGCAGCGTCTATATCGGAAGTCTTGCCCCTTCGCTCTGGAAACAGAGAAACTATCGAGGAGCGGTTGGCATCGCTCTGCTTGCTGGCATGACCCTTTTTCTCCCTACCGTGTTGGCTGTTTTCAGATAAATGTTTATTCATGTATAAGACTTCCTTACACTCCACAAACTACGATTACACCAAAAGAAGGAGTGATCAGATCATGGCTAACAACAACAATACTTTAGTAGTACCTCAAGCAAAAGCGGCTCTGAACCAAATGAAATATGAAGTTGCTCAAGAGTTGGGCATTCAACTTCAACCAAACGGCTACAATGGAAACCTCGCTACGCGTGATGCAGGTTCCATAGGTGGCAACATTACGAGACGTCTTGTCCAAATTGCGGAGCAGCAATTACAAGGCTACAGCCGCTAATCGTTGTAAAAAGTAAAGTCGCCTGGGAGGCTCCCGGCGACTTTGCTTTTTTTATGATTATCCCGGAATTAGGTTTTGCTGCCTGTTGTTATGTTGTCATCGCCTTTTTTTAAACCTTTGCTTTTATACGGTTTGGGCGCGCTCTTTGCTCTGTTGGCACTTACCTGCCATCTGTTCCATCCTTTTTTATCCGTTCCTCTGCCAGTTCCCTTGCCTTTACTCATTTCGATCACTCCGTTGCCTTCATAGATTCCTCGGTAAATTGCCTCTTACCTTTATCCAGTCTAAACGCAGAGACATAGGTTCGTCCATCTACATTAATAATTGAACCAGGTGATGAAGGTGGTCATTGTCATCTTTCGTGAATTCCAAACCATACCGGTTCCTGTTATTCTCTACTTCTTCCTTCCAAACGATATAGCCATATACACGGATGACTTCAGTGAAAACCTCGATCTCAAATTCAAAAATAATGTCTTTACTTACCGCTAAAGCTAAATGAGTTAAGAAATGAAGTCCTTGAGCCCCAATTTCTTCAATCAGCACCTCTGTCTTCCCTAAACTCAGCACTTTGTCTTTGATTTTAATGATCGTCATTTGTGAGCTTATTGGGAAAATAAGATGATCCTGAAAATAGTTCTGCCTAGTGTCTGTTTCAATCCGTTGATTTATTTCACTAGGAATGAGCACTTCTTTCGCTAGTAGTTTTTTAAATTCTGTAACCGGGACTGGTTTGCTAAATAGGTATCCTTGGATTTCATCACATTCATATTGTTTTAAAAACGTCAGTTGATCCATTGTTTCGACACCCTCAGCAACAACTTTCAGCCCTAAACCTTGAGCCAAATGGATAATGGATTTTACAACCGCAGCATTAGAAGGGTTGGTTGTTACATCGCGAATAAAATACTTGTCAATTTTCAATACATCAGCGTTGTACTGCGTTAAATAAGCAAGCGAAGAATAGCCTGTACCAAAGTCATCTAAAGAAACTTTAATGCCGAGTGTCTTTAGCTCTGAAATGGTTGACTCAACTAATTTTTGATTTTCCAGGATAGATGTTTCGGTGATTTCGATTTCGAGCCAATGGCCGTCAACTTGTGTTTCCTGTAGTATTTGCTTTAAACTTTGGATGAAATTTTTGGATAAAAACTGACGGGCAGATACATTAATCGAAATTGGCACATAAGAAATCCCCTCTGCTTGCCAGGATGTGATCAGACTGCAAACGGTCAGCTCTACCCAATGCGTAAGAGGAAGAATTAGGCCCGTGTCCTCTGCCAGGGGGATAAATTCCGCCGGTGATAGCATTCCCCATTCCGGATGGTTCCAACGGACCAAAGATTCCGCACTCACAATTTTCCCTGATTTCAAATCAATTCGCGGTTGAAAATACAATTCCAGCTTATTGTCATGGATGGCTAACCGGAGATCTTTTTCCAATGTGAATCTTTTGAAACTGTCAATATCCATGATGGGGTTATAAAACGTACATCGATTTCCTCCTTTTTCTTTTGACCGGTAGAGGGCTATATCTGCATTTTTCACCAATGTTTGCGCATCCATTCCATGCTGTGGGTAAAAGCTAATACCTAAACTAGCCGTAATATAATGCTCATAATCATCATTCAGAAAAGGGCTTGCTTCAATATGTTTAATGATGCTGTCCGCAAGCTTCTCCACTTCTTCCTTGTTATCGAACTGCTTGTCCAGCACGACGGCAAATTCATCCCCCCCTAAACGGGCAACGAAACCTTTATCATCTATATATTGAACCAATCTAACCGAAAATTCCTTGATCAATTGATCTCCCAAACCGTGTCCAAGCGTATCGTTTATATTTTGAAATCTATCCATGTCGATATAAATAAGTGCTATGACGTATTGTTTTTCATTCGCTTGCTCGATGAATTGTTCTAGTTTTTTTTCAAAAAATCTGCGATTAGGCAAGTCGGTTAAATAATCATGATAAGCCATATGTTCAATAATTTGCTCATGATTCTTTCGCTCCGTAATATTGAATGCGTATCCAATTAAACCTTCTTCAGACGGGAAAACGCTAATCTCGAGCCATTCTTTTGTCGGTTCATAGTAATCCTCAAAAATAACGGGAATTTGCTCTGCCATCGCCTTATGATAATTATGATAAAACTTGGTGCCTACTGCCTCGGGGAGTACATCCCAAATATTATGCCCAATAAGTTCGTCGCGTGTTTTTCTTACAAAGTACTCCATGGACTTATTGGTATATTTTAAGCGCCAATTACGGTCTAATATAAGAAAACCATTCGTAATATTTTCGAGAATCGATTCGCTTGACGGCAGATCAATTTGATGATTATTGTGATCTTCAGGATCTTTTTTTGATGAGTTCTTTTTAAATAATTTCATTTATGTACCATCACCTTATATCTTCTAGTATTTATAGCTTGCAAAAAAAAGCAGCTTACTCGTATACTTACCGAGCAAGCCACTTTTGTTGGACGACACAAAGTTGAAGTGGTATATCGGTAGCTGGCTGACATGGGATTGACTCCTTTAGTCCCTATAGCTTTGCGTCCCCATTTTTTAATGGGTTTGCCTTTATCAATTAGAAAACTGCATGAATATGTCATTACTATATTAGGTCTTTTTTCCCATTATTACAATATAGCATGACTATTCTCATAGATCATACGCCATATTATTGACATCCCCTAATAAAAAAAGTCCACTCTGTGCGGTTGCACGAGTGGACTTGAATGAGATCGTTTTGGGATCTATGCTGATTATTCCAAATTGGCATGACGGTCAAACAGGGTCGTGGAATCATACCCTTTTTTCTCCATTAACCGCAGAATGACCGCGTCAAAAAATAACAAAAGAGTCTGCTCAAATAACGAGCCCATAGGCTGTATCGTGGAGTACTGGCTATTCGACTTATCTTTGGGAGAGCCGGGGAGCTTGACCGTTAGATCCGCCAGCTGCCCAATCGTTGATTCCGGGAATATCGTCACTGCCGCGACAGTGGCTTGCAAGCTTTTGGCTTTCTCCCCCATGGATATGAGACTTCTGGTTTCTCCGGAACCTGATGCGATGATGAGCATGTCGCTCGCTGTTATGTTAGGCGTGATCGTCTCTCCCACAACGTAAGCGTCCATGCCCATGTGCATCAGCCTCATGGCAAAAGCTTTGGCCATCAAGCCGGATCTGCCGGCCCCGGCTAGAAAAACCTTTCTGGATGCCAGTATTCGCTCTACAAGCAGATCAGCTTGTACGGCATCCAATCGGTGGGCTGCCTGCTGCAGCTCCTCAAGGATGACAGCTGCATACTCATTCGTTCTCATCGGCATTAAGATCCTTGTTTAATCAATTTCTGCATCTCAGCGGCAGCGGCCTGCTTGTCTTCTTGTCCGGTAATCCCTCCACCGACAATAACAAGATCTGGACTCGCTTTGATGACTTCCGGCAGCGTACTTAATTTAATGCCTCCAGCAATTGCTGTTTTGGCCTGTTTGACGACACGTTTGATCGTCAGTAGATCTTCAAATGAGTTTTTACCTACAGCCTGCAGGTCATAACCTGTATGCACACAGATATAATCCACGCCAAGTGCGTCGATTTCTTGCGCACGCTGCTCAAGATTTTTCACGGAGATCATGTCCACCAAGATTTGTTTGCCTTGTTTCCGCGCTTCTTCTACAGCGCCTTTGATCGTCATGTCTTCCGAAGCTCCCAATACGGTAATAATGTCCGCTCCTGCCTCGGATGCTTTCATGACTTCATAACCGGCAGCGTCCATAATTTTCAAGTCAGCCAACACTCTCAAGTTTGGAAAAGCTTCTTTGATTTCCTTAACGGCGCGAAGCCCCTCATTAATGACAACCGGGGTGCCAATTTCGACGATATCTACATAAGGTTCCACTTCTTTCACCAATTGTTTGGCTTGTGGGATGTTGACAAGATCTAACGCTAATTGAAGTTCCATGGATGAGTCACTCCTTCTATTATGTTGTTCACGGAGCCTATTGTACGCCGATACTTTTCAAAAAGGAAGTACGCACTATTTGGTGACGTAGTACCCATTTGGATACTATGAACGACAAGAAGGAGGCTATCCCATAAGTAAATTCGTGATAGTTCCAAATCCGAGCATAACTCGTTTAAACTTCAATTCGTTCCTGATGTTTCTCGCCCCAATCGGCCATCACATGCAGCACTACCTCCATCGTTTGGCCATATTCCGTTAAGGAATACTCGACTTTCGGAGGCACTTGAACGAAGACCTTCCGATGGATAATGCCGTCATCCTCTAATTCACGAAGCTGTTGGGTTAGCATTTTTTGCGTGATATCAGGCATCCCCCGTTTTAATTCGCCAAAGCGTTTGACGCCATCCATCAGATGGCATAGAATGACCAGCTTCCATTTGCCGCCAATTACTTTCAAGGTCATTTCTACCGAGCTCTTAAAGCGTTGATCTCCCATAGGGTAACGACTCCTTCGTATACGATTTGATACTCTCTCACTTAAAAATAGGTACTTGCCGATAATTGCATGTTTCTTCATAATAATTGGCGCAACTTTCAGTTGCAAACAGCCAAGATCCAAACCTATGAATTTTTTTTAATTTTGCCGTCTAGACTTTACTCCATGTCAATCAGCTCAATTGGAATATGATAATAAACAAATCAGTATGAGGTATGTTTAGTAAATTTCCAAAATGAGGTGCTGTCATGTCAGCGTACCGTGGGAGATCAATAAGCAGTAAATGGGTCAAAACAAAGGCTCTCTTATTGAACAAAGAACTTCGGAATTTTGTCCCTGATACAAAAATCTACAATCAAGCAAATCTGCTTACGATGCTAAATAAACATAAGATGGTTTATGTCAAGCCAACGACTGGCTCTGCTGGCAATGGCGTTATCCGCGTAGAGAAAACTAAGCATTACAGCTTTCAAAACGGACAAACCAGAAGAACTTTTCCTACGTTTCAAGGGTTATTCACTGCGCTAAACAAGTCCAAGTTAAACAGGACCTATCTGATCCAACAAGGCATTCACCTGTTGACTCATCACAATCGAATATTCGATATACGCATCATGGTCCAGAAAAACCCGAAACAATCTTGGGAAGCTACCGGATATATCGGCCGGGTTGCTCATCCGCGCAAAATCGTGACGAACTTTCATAATAGCGGCAAACCGCTGCCATTAGAATTACTGCTGGGCTCCTACTTACAAAACCGGAAAAAACATGATTATATCACATTCTTGCGTCAGCTGAGCTATAAAATCGCCGTGCATTACCAGAAAGTTTATCCTGGATTCAAGGAAATCGGTATTGATTATGGAGTCGACAAAAAATTGAAGCCATGGGTATTAGAAGTGAACACATCACCAGATCCCTTTATATTCAATCAACTGAAAGAGAAAAAAATGTTCTTCAAAGTGCTGCGCTTTGCGAGGTCAAACGGCCGATTTTTGCCTGCCAGACGGCGGCGCAAATAATTCAAGGTAGATTTCGCATCAAATTAAAACACCTCCAATCCCGATTACCCGGTGAATTTGGAGGTGTTTATTTGTGTTTTATCGGGAGAGCCGCCGCTGCGCAGCCATCCGCTTTACTCCCATTAAGCCAATGGCGGCTATACCCGCCGCGACAATGAGCCATAAGGGATGATGGAAGTGTATATGGAAGTGGCGCCAAGCTTTATCCAGTTTTTGGCCGAGTAGAACAATGACTAATATCCAAGCCAAGGCACCAACATAAGAAATACACATAAATTTGATATACCGCATTTTCGTTGCCCCTGCAATGAAGGGAGCCGCATGCCTTAACCCAGCTACATAATAACCAATCAGAAGCACAATCGCACCATACTTTTTAAACTGCTCCGCCCACTTCTCCAAACGGCTCTCGGAAATATGAATCCATTTGGTTACTTTGCTGATTCGCTTCAAACCAATACTTTGTCCAAGCAGATAATTAAGTGTCATCCCTGCGCTAGCTCCAAGCCAAGCAAAGCCGATAATACCGCCTATATGAAGATTGGCTTTAACCGCTATATAGCCTGCACCTAAAAGGATAATCTCGATCGGCAGCGGTAAGCCTACGATTCCAATGAAAAGTAAAACAAATATGCCCGCATATCCGTAATGGCTGATTAATGTGATCATGGAATGATGATTCATCTTTCTTCACCTACCTCATATTGATCGTATCACAATTAAGAAAGAAGAGCATGAGAGGAAGATGAGAAAAATGATTTTCATTCCACGCTTGTTGTCAAGGTCTTTTTGCTCATCAGATTCTCACGGTTTTCTAATTATCGTCCTCCGAGCATGATCTACCCTAGTGTTTCTCCCCGATTGGTAATCTATAGGTCATTCCGGATGTGGTAAGGTTATCCCAGGTGGAAGCCTAAAACACGATCCTGAAGGAGGATGTCCAATCATGAACAACATGAAAAAGAACCGCCTTAGTAAATCGCTATTAGGAATTACACTTAGTGTATCCTTACTTGCCTCAGCGAACCTTTTCGTCGGAACGCAATCCGCGCATGCAGCGAACAGCACGGCTTCAATAACAGCAGCTTCTACAGCTGTGTCAGGGAAAGCCAACAGCATTATCTCTACAGGTGAACAATACCTTGGGGTAAAATATTCATTCGGATCTCAGAAAGGCCGAACAAATACCTTTGATTGTTCGTCTTTTACACAATATGTATATGGCAAGAATGGGATCAATCTCCCTCGTTCATCTAAGCAGCAATCACAGGTAGGCACCTATGTTCCCAGAAGTCAGCTTCAACCCGGAGACCTAGTCTTCTTCTATTCCCCTATTCACCATGTTGGTATCTATATAGGGAATGGAAAAATTCTGCACACGTACGGCAGTCCTGGCGTTACGATTTCTGATATGAACTCCGGTTGGTGGAGCAGAAACTACAAAACAGCCCGCCGCGTTATTAACTAAAGCTCATTACCACTAGTGTAACTAATTGATCATCTTTTCATCCCCAAAAAAACCTCCTTCTATGATTTTGAAGGAGGTTTTTTGGCGATTATAACCTAAATCGAAAGCGAAAGGGCGCGCTCATTCATGCTATGCATCATATCAGTTACGATGTGTTCAGCAGCTTGGCTCCGCTGCAATGCTCTCATACGTTCCCTGATTTCTTCCTGCAAGCTGGGATTCCTTATTAACGCGTTTATTTTATAAGTTAATTGTTCCAAATGAACGGAAATCGAAGCAATTCCACGACTCGTAAGATATAAGGCATTTTCCTTTTCCTGCCCGGCATAGGGCTTATAGATGAAGATCGGCAGATGCTGGACAATCGCTTCCGTCAACGTTAACCCTCCTGCCTTAGTTACAATGCAAGTTGCCCGAGACATCCATTCATGAATATTGTCTACATACCCAAGAATAGTAACCCCCATAGAAGCGGCAAAATGGTCTTTAAGTCTAAGCATCAGCTTCTCATTGCGGCCACAAACAACGACCAACTGACAATGTTCCAAATAGGACAGGCTCGTAATCATATCCTCAATATAGCTGTTGACCCCGCTGTCTGACGCCATAATCAGGATGATTTTCTTTGGATGCGTATCCGCGGTGCTCATCGACCTTGCGAACTCTTGCCGTACGGGAATTCCGCTTACCTCAATGCGCTCTTTACTGATCCCTTTGAAAATGATTTGCTGTTTCAGCTCATCCGTGGCTACATAATATTTATCCACATTCGGATGCAGCCAACTGGCATGTAAGGCATAATCCGTAAGTATCGTGACATTTCTTATGCCCATTGAACTGCACACATCCGGCGATGCTCCGAACGGAAACGTATTTACAACGACATTAGGCCGCTCTTTATGAATAAGTTCTCTTAACTTCTTTTTGCCCAGAAAGGTCATGGATCTCTGGAATAGTGCGGTCCTCTTGGATTCGCGGGTTAAGTAGTAGCTCCAGCCATAATAGTCGAGACCTATGCGTGAACTTTTGGTGCTTTGGTTAACAAGCGATGTTGTAATGAGATTGATGACGGGGTGGCCTTCTTTCATAAGATCGACGATTTTGACATGTTCGATACCTTGCTTCAAACATTGCTGCAGCAGCGCTTTGGACGCTTGAAGATGCCCGTTGCCATAGCTGGCGGTAAGAATTAATACGCTAGGATTCATACTCATGTTTAAGAGAAACCACCTTTCGTCATATGCTTTGTTATAATCGGAAACGATAACCGGCTCCCCAGACCGTTTCAATGAATTGAGAGTTGGAGGGGTCTATTTCTATCTTTTCTCTTAATTTACGTATATGCACCGTCACCGTCTGTGAATCTCCCATTGCATCAAATCCCCAAATACGTTCAAAGAGGTGGTCCTTGCTGTACACACGATTTGGATTGATGGCCAAAAAATAAAGCAAATCAAATTCCTTCGTGGTCAGGTTCATTTCCTGTTCATGAACGAAAACCCGGCGGGAACCGTAATCGATTAAAAGTCCGTGTATACGAATTTCTTCCTTGTTTTCTTTCGTTCCTATTAATCGCTCATACCGTGCCATATGCGCTTTGACTCTAGCCACAAGCTCTCCGGGTTTAAAAGGCTTCGTAATATAATCATCCGCTCCCAAACCAAGACCGCGAATCAAATCAATATCTTCTTTTTTGGCCGTAACCATCAGAATCGGAATTTGATATTTCTCGCGTACTTGCTTGCACACCTCAAAACCGTTTATTAACGGGAGCATAACATCTAGAATGATTAAATCATATTCTCCACTGAGTCCCAGCTTCAACCCTTGCTCGCCATCCGTCGCAATATCAGCTTTATAGCCGCTCACTTCCAAATAGTCTCTTTCCAGCTCAGCAATCAGTTGTTCGTCTTCTACGATTAATATCTTTTTCATAAATGTTCACCGTCTTTATGCCTTCTGAGTGGCAAATTGATTGTCAGACAAGTCCCTTCGCCTTTCACACTTTTCGCTTCAATCGTCCCTCCATGCCCTTCGATCATTTGTTTCGAGATCGCTAATCCCAGCCCGCTCCCGCCATTGTTGCTGTTTCTGGATGGGTCTGCCCGGTAAAAACGGTCAAAGATATGAGGCAGCGCCTCGGCATTCACACCTGCACCGTTATCTGCAATTTCAATGACGACATGTGATCCCGTCGTTCTGGCCTGCAAAGTAATTCGCTTCTCGGTTTTATTCATATATTTCAAGCAGTTGTCCATAATATTAGAAAAGACGCGTCTTATTTTATCCCGATCAATAGAGACCTGTATCTGCCGCTCCAACGCGATTTCCGACTTATAATGAACGCCTTGTTTGCCAAGTTCAAAATCAAGTTCTTCTGACCAGTCCCCTAAAAATGATCCGAAATCAACGATTTCAAAAAGAAATGGAACTCGTTTCAAGTCCAGTTTGGAATACAGAAATAATTCATCGATTAAATGATCCATCTCTTCCGCTTTGGACGATATGATTTCAATATATTTTCTTTGCTTATCCGGTGTATCGGCAATGCCATCGCCTAACCCGTCTACATAGCCTCTAATGGCTGTAAGTGGAGTCCTGATGTCGTGTGAGATGTTGGAAATAAGTTCTTTGCGGTTCTCTTCATACTGAATTTGAGTCTGGATGGACTCATGCAATTGTTGGCGCATTTGTTCAAATGCTATGCTGAGCTGACCGATTTCATCCTTACTTGTGATCTGCACCTGGAATTCCAAGTCGCCCGATTGAATTCTTTTCATAGCATTCTTTAGCTTCTGCAGCGGTTGGATGATGCTTCTTGAAACAAAATAAGTAAGCAGCGAGTGCGTAAGTATCAAAATGATCAGTAATGTGATAAAAAGAGCGGGAAAAAACTTTTGCGTAAAATTAACGATCGGATTCACTTTCGTCACGATGAAAACACTGCCTGGCTGTTGTTCCGAATCATAAAAATCGAAGGAATTAACCTCCAACAATTCTTTCCCATACCGCTTCGCATCTTCTCGTTCCGGATGCCCGGGATGTTTGAAAGCAGGCAGCTGCTGAAGGATGTTCGTCCCTTGCAAGGTTGGAGAAACATAGACAAACGTATTATTCTTGCGTACAACAAGCTTCGAATTATTTAGCTGCAGCTCTTGATCAACATCTGCTAGATACGTTGCTTCCGCTAGGATAGACGGATTCTTCTCCGATGTTCGCTTCAGGTCTTTAAACGTATGCTCCACATTCTGATTTTCGAATAGTCCGACACCTGTATGCAGTTGATCCCGGATACTTTGAAAGTCGCCGCGAAATACAACGACTAAAAGAACAGCCGTAATCATCATCATAACGAGTGGTATTAGCAGCATGGCTGCGTAGGAAAGCAATAATTTCAGACGAATAGACATGAGTGATTCCCCGTTTTTAGACTTCTTTTCGATCAAATCTATAGTAGCCAAGTGCCAAGAACAACATGCAGCTGGAAAGAAGGAACAGCAAACTTGTCATAAGCTTACCCGCGGAAACGGTTTGACTGAGCCATAACATATGCCAATTCGTATAAGAAGCAGGCGAAAAAGCAGCAATGGAGCTGAGCAAGAACGGAGCCATTTTGGCCGCCGCATATAACACGAGCGAAAAGACCATAAAGCTGCTCGCGCTTTTGAAAAACTGAGAAACGAATACAAACATAGCGGACAAAGCAATCATGGATACAAAAGCCGCGGCATATGCCTCGATCATATGAACAGATTCGACGAATCTGGCGGATGTTCCCGCAAAAATATTGCAAATAAACGTAATTATTCCAAGCAAAATCAAAATTCCGGCTATACCCGTGCCTAGAGCAGCAACTTTCGTGCCGAATACTTGAAAGCGTGAATTCGGACGCAGCAAGGCAAGTTTCAACGTTCTAGTCGCCACTTCACCCGGAAACAAATCACCGGTAATCGTTAAGATAAAAAGCGGAATCCATATGCTTGTATAAATAGTTAACATCTCGATCGGAAAGGACTGGCTTACGGCAATAAGCCCCAGGACGGGCTTTAAGGCGCTCAGTGAAATGGCCAGCAAGACCGGAAGAATCAGTGAAAATATAGCAAACATAACGACTTTTTTCCGATACAACAGCAAATAGAGCTCATTGAAGTAACCCGCGCGCCATTTATGCACAATCTTTCTCCTCCTTGGAAAGCTGTAATTCATCAATATAAAACTGTTCTAAGGATTGATTGCTTTTCAGCAGCTCGGATACGTATCCCTCTTTTTTCAAATGTCCCTCTACAACGATGCCCACCCGATTACACAGCTGCTCCAGCTCGTGAATCATATGACTAGAGATTAAGAATGACGTCCCTTTTTCTTCGGACAGCTGTTTAATTAACTTCCGAAACATGACGGTTCCTTCGATATCCAAACCATTCGTAGGCTCATCCAAAATGACAAACTTCGGTTCCGGCAGGATAGCCGCCGCAAGCGCGAGTTTTTGTTTCATCCCTGTCGAATAACCTTTTATTTTCTCTTTGCGAACTTTGAGCAGGCCGACAAGATCCAGGACTTCTTCTATCCGCTTTGGAGTGACTGCAGGATAGAACCGAGCGACGAGTTCTAAGTACTGCCAAGCGGTTAGAAACTCATGAAAATCCGCCGATTCTATCATGCTGCCAACATGCTGCATACCTTGTTCGAACTGTTCAGCCAGATTGGCATTAAACAAAGAAATCGTTCCTTGATCAGGACGTATCAAACCGGTTATCAGCTTAAGAAATGTTGTTTTGCCAGCGCCATTCGGCCCGAGTAAGCCATATACGTCACCTTCATGCAGCTGCAAACTCATATCATGAATTCCTCTATTGTTGCCATACACTTTTGTCAAATGAGCCGTTTCTAAAATGATGTCCATTTAGACTCCTCTTTTCATAAGAGATATAGCAGATAGGCTCACAATAAGAAAGCCTATCTGCTATTACCTTACAATCAACTACTCGTTATTGCCGTGTTGTTTTCCGTGGTGATCTTGCTTCAACGTTTGTACGGTTTTACCGGCAAGATCAATGGTTTCAGGCGACGTGCTGTTAAAGCCGGACAAATCCGCTTGAAGGTGAAGGTTCACTTGATGCGCAGCTCCGCTGTCATCTTTACCGGAGATCGTTAAATCCGCTTCTTGATGAGTGATATAATTGCTAGCATTTACCGTTGCCTTTATCGATACTTTTTCAATTTTAATATCTTGCGTTAACTGTGGAGCTGCATTTTTCAGGAAATCTTCTTGGAATGGCAGCTTATTTGCGTCTGCCGTATCATCCTTCTTCTCGCCGTCGTTCTCTGCCTTCGTTGCTTCCTTTATCGCAATTGGCGCTAAAGCATTAACTACGGCAGGAATTTGAGCGTTATCCAGCTGAATGGCAATTTCTTTCGTTCCGTCCGAGTTCGCATCAACGGCAACGAAGTCCTTCAGATTACCGACTAGAGCATCAATAACCGTTTCTACTTGCTGAGGAATTTCTGTCTCATTCAGCTTTTTCTCGTCTTTATGCTTCTTCGCACCTTCTTGTTTCACAAAATACACATCGCTGGCGCTAGATTTAAGTACGGTTTGATCCTTTTGCTTATAGAAAATGAGTGATTGCGGCGTACCGTTTGCTACAACTTCTGCATTTCCGCTCGCCGTTTCCGTATCTAGGCTCATCTTGAAGCTTCCATTTGCACTTACAAGCACGCTGCCGTTATCTTGCAAGGCTGCAGCCGCTTGTACAGCTACATTTTGAACCGTTTTGGTGTTCTTAAGCGCGGATTTATATGCGTCATACCCCGATGTACTCGCCAATGCACTAAACCCGGTTGTCACCATGACAATACCGCTAACTCCTACAGCGCTGCCTAACATTAACCATTTCTTCTTCATGATTTCCTCTCCTTCTCAGGGATCTTTGAATGAATCTCAAATCTCTCCTTAATGGGCTTACAACAACATCATAGTCATTAAAAATGAAACGCTTGTGAACCGTTTCTTAAATCTTTCTTAACTCTCTGCCCACAAACAAGGAAAAACGACTTCGTCTTCCCATTGGGAGGAGCGCGTTTGTCAAAAGAAAAATCCGTTTAGAAACTAAACGGATTTCTTGCTCACCGAAGAGGTCGCCCTGTTCCTGCGCCAAATCTTGGACTCGACGGTTTCATACCCCTGGATGACGGTCATCATCACTTTCTGCGCCAATGTCGAGCGCTTAAATAATTGATGGACGAGAACCGCGGCCGTGCTGCCGATCAAGGCTCCGGCCAAAACATCAGACGGATAGTGAACCCCTGTCCAGATTCTTGAGAAAGCGATGCATGCTGCTAGTGCAAGCCAGATCTTCCCGTCTTTTCTCCGGTATATCCAAATGGAAGTAGCGATTACGAAAGCCCCGATCGCGTGATCGCTCGGAAAGGAGGCATTCGCCGGATGCGCGATCAGTTGAATGATTTGATGGGCGACAAACGGCCGGTCCCGGTAGAAGAAGTGCGAAAGCAGTCCGCCGAAAGCGAATGCTGCGCATGCGGCTATGATGGCTTCGCCCACCATTCGGCGCTTCACTTCTTGCCTCGTAAACCAATACAGGACAATCCCCAAATAAAACACATATTCCGCATAAGAGGCAAAAAAACGCATGATTGGGTTCAGAACAGCTATTGTATCTCCTAATTGATTAATGGTTTGAAACCATTGATAATCCACCTGTGAAAAATCCATCTTCATCATCCTTTTTTTGTACTAAATGCCCGGCAGCGGCATTTACAATGACTTTACATGATGAAGATGAGAAGAACATGAGAAATCCTATTTTATTGAACAGATTGGCTCACAGGCAGTTTGATGCTTACGGTTGTCCCCTTGTTCTCCTCGCTATGGATGGTCATTTCACCTTGATAATTGCTTACAAACTGCTTGGCAATGGATAACCCTAGTCCAGTACCTGCGATCTCCGAGTTTCTTGCCTTATCTACCCGGTAAAACCGGTCAAACACATAGGGCAAATCCGCCTGCGGGATACCGATGCCATAATCTCGCACTGTAATTTGCACGTCATTTTTCAAGCGCTCTCCCTCCACAGCGATCCTTTTGTCATTCGTCGAATACTTTACAGCGTTATCCAGTACGATTAAGAGAATCTGCTCTAGATGCAGCGGACTTATAGAGATCAGAACATCTTCCATTTTCTCTGTATTCGCTTGAAATTCAAACTCGGCATGGAGGACCTTAAATCTTTCCAGCGTCTCCAGAATGAGAGGAACCGGCGAAATGGGATTATGATTTTCAGTCAGAAGTTGAGATTCGACTCTCGTAAGCGTTAGCAGTTCTTGGACGAGCCCTTTCATTCGCCGTATTTCTTGAAGTGAAGCCTGCAAGGATTCTTCTAAGACCTCTGGATTCGATTTGCCCCAACGATTTAATAGAGACAAGTGGCCTTCCATAATCGTAATCGGTGTCCTCAACTCGTGCGAGGCATCTTCTACAAATTGCTTTTGCTGACGAAAAGAGATTTCCAGTTGATTCATTAATCCATTAAACAGCTGCGCTAAACTGGATAATTCATCACCGTTTTGTATGTTGCTTACGCGTTCCGTGAGGCCTTTCTCTTTGACGCTCCGAATGGCGGAGGTTAGTGCCCGGATAGGATGCATGAATTGCCTCGCAAGAGCTAAACCGCTGAGTGCGCTAATGAAAATCGCCAGCACCCCGCCGATCAGCATCACCCACAATAATGTCGTGCTAAAATGGTCAAACGTTTCTAAGTTGCTAGCCAGCTCTATGGTTCCAACGAATTTTGCTGTTTGGATTGGACTTCGATAAATAAGAACGTGATCTTCATTAGGAGTCGTGTCGAATAGCTCCGGCACAATGACCGGCTTCGGTGTAACCCAATTTTCATTAAAATGATTGGAAACCGTTAGAAGAGGTTCACCCTCCTTGCCAATGATGCGCACGAATTGATTTTTCCCCATCATTTTCTCAATATAAGCACGGCTTTCCGCAATTTGAAAAGCATCGTCCGTCTTATATTTTTCCTGAAAATAGTCTTGCAGCTGTGCCATGCTAACTTGAATTTTGTCCCGCTCCTGGTTCATCATCCACTGCTTGAGAACAAGATATTGGGCAAAATTATACGTCGCAAATAAAAGGAAAATGAGCGTGGTTGCTCCTAACATGAGCTTCCACTTAATGGGGAGCTGCCGAATAAAACGCAAGACTCGTTCCATCATCGCAGGACGTATCCGATTCCCCGGACCGTTTGAATGAAACTGTTATCGCCAGCTTGATCCAGCTTATTCCGCAAATATCGGACATACACATCGACAACGTTCGTCTCCACCAAAGAATCATACCCCCACACATGATCCAATAGCATATCACGCGTCAGCACCAGATTAATGTTTTTCATGAACATCACTAAGAGATCGAATTCACGCTTCGTCAGCTCAACAATGTTTTTATCCTTATAAACAATGCGCGCATCCGTATCCACCGTAATATCATGAAAAGAAAGCAACGAATGCGGCCCATTTCCATCCAACTCCATACGCCGGAAAATAGCTCTTACCCGCGCCAACAATTCCTCAATGGCGAATGGCTTAGGCATATAATCATCGGCTCCGCTGTCTAAGCCCGAGACGCGATCAACAACGCTGTCCCTGGCTGTCAACATCAAGATCGGAGTCTTCTTGGCAGCGCGAATGCGCCGGCAGACCTCAATTCCGTTTAGTCCCGGAAGCATCACATCAAGCAATATTAAGTCCCAGTTATCTTGAAGGGCCAAGTCCAACCCCGTTTTCCCGTCGTAAGCCGAGTGCACGTCAAACGATTCATGCTCCAATTCCAATTGAATGAACCGGGCCATGTTTTTTTCATCTTCAATGAGCAGTACTCTCTTCATAGCCATCTCCCCTAAGCGTTATTTTTCTAATTATAAGTCAAATGGATGAGAAAATAATGAGAAATCATCCAAACATAGTTACCATCTAGTCTGAAGACTAAGGTGTCTTTCTATTCAAAAGCCTTCGCGACGAACAACCAACTTTTTGCACGCATAAGATGTATGAAGGCGCGTGACCTATATATCCGCTAGAAAAGGGTGCTATGGATGGCAAATAACATACTGGTCATTGAGGATGAGGAGAAAATAGCGCGGCTGCTGCAACTAGAGCTTACGCACGCCGGATATACAGTCGAGATAGCTATGGATGGTTCCGAAGGGCTGCAGAAAGCATCGCAAGGATTGTGGGATCTCATCCTGCTCGATATTTTACTGCCTGTTCATAATGGTTTTGAACTCATTAAGGCATTCCGTGCCGCGAACAACGAGACGCCGATTATTGTCGTAACCGCCTGTAAGACTACGGAGGATATTGTGAATGGATTTGACTTGGGGGGACATGATTATGTCACCAAACCCTTTCACATGGAGGAGCTGCTGGCTCGGATTCGTGCCTGCATCCGCCATCATAAACGATTGCATGACACGGGGAAAGACCTTAAACATCATGATTTCATGGCTTATTCTTTGAAAGAAACGACGATAAATCTTAGAACAAGACAAGTGATGCAGTACGGTAAGAATATCGATTTGACGCCAAAAGAATTTGAACTTCTACTCTATTTCATTGAGCATCAGAATGAGGTTCTTAGCCGCGAACAGATTATGAACGATGTATGGGGATACGATTTTTTGGGAAATTCGAATTTGGTCGATGTCTATATCAGATACTTGCGTAAAAAGCTGCTGGCCCCGTACCCCGTAATTAAAACAATTCGCGGTACCGGATACTGTTTGGAGGTGAGCGGAGATGAAGATTAAAACAAAAGCCTCTTTACTGTCTTTTGTATGGTTAATCAGTATTCTGCTTCCTCTCACCTTCGCTATCTATGTTCTCTATGCCAGAATGGAGAAAGAGGAGGAAATCGCAACTCTGGAGAGTGCAGCGAATATCATTCTCGAAAATACGAGTCCAACCGAATTGCTCCAAGAAGGCAATACTCGTATTCTAAGGAAGTACCTCCCTGACCACACCATGATCCGGACGCTCGATCGATCTTCAGAGGTGATCAACCTGGCTTCCCATACTTTCGAATTTTTCGTCGTTCCTCCCAAACATACCGATTCCCCGGAATCTTACTCGCAAGAAGTGAATCATGAAACCATACTTATCGTCCGAACGCCGATTCGCCAAGGAGCGAACATTCTCGGAACGTTGGAACTCGTCTCTGAAGCTAGCGAGTTGAAAGAAAATTTATACCGCTTAGTCAGCATTATGTGCGTCGTAACGCTGACAGCTATGTTGATCTCTATTTCTGCAAGTTTTTTATTGTCCAAACTGATCTTCATGCCGCTGTCCCGCATGGTTCAGACGTTGAAGGAGATCCAAACGAATCTCCAAATCAAAAAACTTCCATTGAATCATAAATCGAAGGATGAGCTTTACCAATTATCCGAAACATTCAATCACTTGATGGAACGTGTGGAGACAAGCATGCAGAAACAAAGACAGTTTATTTCGGACGCCTCGCATGAATTCAAAACGTCGCTCACGATTCTGGAAGGATATACTTCGTTAATTCGCAGATGGGGATTCGAGGAAATTGACCTCCATAAGGAGGCCTTAACCGCTATACATGAGGAATGCATTCGAATGAAGCATGTTACTTATCAGTTGTTAGAATTAGCCGACCTCGAGCATGAGGGGCAGCTCACAATGAGCCGTTTCGATCTTGCCGCTCTGTGCAAAGAGAGTATTCATCTGCTGCAGCCTCTTTCCTCCAAAGAAATCAGGTTTATTTCTTCTGAACATCATCTCATCATAGAAGCCGACAAAATGAAAATGAAGCAAGTGATCCTCATTATTCTGGACAATGCGATGAAATACGGCAAGCAGCTTATTGAAGTCTATCTCACCAAGACAGATTCATCGATAAGCATTCGAATCAAGGACGATGGAATCGGAATCCCACCGGAGGAATTGCCTTTCGTTTTCGAACGATTCTATCGGGTAGACCGTTCCAGAAACCGGCAAACGGGCGGTTCAGGCTTAGGATTATCGATTGCTAAACGTCTCGTCAACCAACACCAAGGGACCATTGAAATACACAGTGAACTCGAAAAAGGTACAGAGGTTATTATCTCTTATCCCGAAATGATTTCAACTGCAAATCCTTTGTAAACACCAGCTTATAGCAGAGCACGCTCAAAAGAATACTAGTAATAGCGGCAGAACCGGTAAAGGAGAAAACGATTAAAATTTGGTAGCGCACGGCCTCAACCGGTTCGGCTCCTGCTACGATCATTCCTGTCATCATGCCGGGAAGTTGGACAAGGCCCACCGTCTTCATACCGTCGATCGTCGGAATCATGCTGAATTTCACCGCTCGTTTTCTAACTTCGTGCAAGGCTTGTCCTGCGGTAGCTCCCAGCGATAATAACGCTTCAATCTCGCCTCTCGAAGCCAGAACTTCTCTTTTGAGTTGGTTAACAAACAACCCTGAAACAATCATGGCGTTTCCGATCGTCATCCCGCTAAGCGGTATGATGTATTGCGGAGTCGGTTGAATCAGATGCAGCCCCAGCAGTAAACCCATCATAACGATCTCCATCGTTGTTATTGAAAAGGCGATCCGCCAAATGATTCCGCGCATTCCGTCGCCTCGCTTGCCTGCGTTCCATGATGCGACGGAAATCATAAGAGTAATGATGATCAATAAATACCAAATATTATTGGTTTGAAAAATATACTGCAGGACATACCCGATAAATAGCAATTGCAACGATGATCTGATCGTGCCAATAGCGATTTCTTTTTCTAACCCCAGTTTCTGCCAAAACGAAATTAGCATCGTTGCCATAATAAACAGCAAAGTAAAGCTAAGGGACAACAATGTCATGGCTGAACCTCATTTTCGTTGTACTGGATGAATGTTCTTGCCGACTCTGTAGCCGGCTTTCGAAAAAATTCCGCAGTGGGCGCATCTTCCAGAATAGTGTTACTCGACATATACCAAACCCGGTCACTGGTACGTGCCGCTTGTTCCAACTCGTGTGTAACCCAAATCAGTGTTGTTCCTTCACTTGCATGCCACCCCTGCAGCAATTTCTCTACAGCCCTTGTACTAATCGTGTCCAATGATGACGTAACCTCGTCAAGAAGAAGCACGCCTGGGCGCAACAGCATGGAACGAATCAGAGCAATTCGCTGCATTTCCCCACCGGACATATCGCTGGCTTGCTTTTTTATGTCCAAATGTTCAAGCCCCGAAGCCTCTAATAATTGGTCTGCAAGCTTTCGGTCAAAAGGCTGACCGTGCAGCCGGCTTGCCACGCATAAATTGTCCTCGATGCTGCCCGGCAGCATAACGGCTTGCTGGGCAACATAACAAATTTGTTTTCTCCAATGTCGTGGCCCCACCTCTCGAAAAGAGGCCCGCTCATAAATCATATCTCCCTCATCAGGCGTGTTCAACAAAGCCAATGTGCGCAAAAGTGTGCTTTTGCCTTGTCCGGACGCACCGATTAGAGAAATTCGTTCTCCTTGCTGCATATGTGCGGAAATACCGGCAAATGTGTATGGAGATTTTGAATTTTCCTGATCGTATGAAAGCTTAGCTAAATCATGAATTTCAAGCATTGCATGTTCCCTTTCAGGTCTTTCGAGATTTTTAATTTTTCATAAAAATATGTACTTCCTTATTTTAGCACCCTCTTAAAATGGGTCAACCTAAGAATACTTCGCAAAATTTCAATTGGAAAAAGACCGCCGTTCCATCAACGGCAGCCTTGCTCCAGTCGCTTCTTTGATTCATTAACCACTTAACGCCGAAACATGTTTCCGCAGCTTCATCGTCTCGATGCCGGCCAACAGCACGATGCCGATTCCATGTGTATCGTTCAGCTGCCACGAAAGCTGGTCCTTGTAGTACAGCTTATTAAATGAATAGCCCGAGCCCCGGCAGACGCCATACACGTTTCCATATTTGTCGATCGCATAGCGCGTCAAGCCGTCCCAACCTTTCAGCACAGCCTCCACATACGGAGCTGCCTCTTCCAGCCAGCCGAACCGGACGCCTCTGGCGAAAGCGTAGATGAACATCGATGTGCAAGACGTCTCCGCATACGACTGCGGATCTGTCAGCACTTGATGCCAAAGGCCCTGAGTCCCCTGCAACCGCTTGTAGCCTTGGCACAGCTCGCGGAAAAAAGCCATGAGCGCCGGGCGGTCCGCATGCCCGGCCGGCATAACGGCCAGCAGCTCCGTTAACGAAAACAGCACCCAGCCGTTGCCCCGCCCCCAAGGTACGCCATTTCCTTTGCCGAATTTAAAATCGAAAACATGATGCATAATGCCCAGCTCGGGTATGAACATCAGCTTTTTATAATGTAAAAACTGCTTCGCCGCATCATTTAGATACGCCAAATCGCCTGTAAGCTCATAGTACTTGCTGAGAAATGGCGTACTCATATATAAATCGTCGCACCAGACCGTGTCCTTCATGAAATCGGTCGTTCCCCGTGTCCGGTACAAAGTCCCATCCTCAAGGCGGCTCTGCTCCAGCGAGATGTAATGGGCTATGCGTTCGGCTGCCGCCTCTGCCCCTGTCAGCGCCCGGAGTTTGTGAGCCTCCAGCATAGCCGCACCGAATGAGCCGCAATCGTCCAGACTGTCGATCAGCGCCAATTGGTGATTCACGCCCGGCGATTCATACTGCTCTTGGTCCCAAACACTGTAGGCGTGCAAGGACGTGCACTGTTCGATATGATCGGCGGCATAATTCGTATAATGCGGATCCTTGAGCTCTTCGCCTGTTCGCAAAATGCCGTAAAGCGTCACCCCGAGCGGATAGTTCCATTTGCCGTAGATGGCATTCTCCAGATACGGCCGTATCCTGGCTCCGGGCATATCGGCACGCCAGAATGTGCGCTCTCCATCTGGGCCGAACACTGCATCCATACGGGTGATGACCGATGGCGGAGGGGCGTGCTCAGCGGAAAAAGGCCCCGCATACAGCCACCCGTCCCGCAGCCCTTCAACCGGGTAAGGGGCGATTCGCCTCACAGGAACGGCTGCGTCTCCCGTTCCACCTTTGATCTCCAGGCTGACGCCCCAAGCCGCGCCCGCGCAAGTGGAACGGACAACGAGATCGTGGATTCCGAACGGGATCGGAAATATCAGGTCCAGCGGACCTGCGGACGGCTGCTCTTGCCTCTCATACACCGGAGCGCCGTTTAAGTACACGGTCAGTAGACCTTGGTACTCTCCTGTAAACCTGACCGTTTGCATACTCGGGCTTCTATTTTCCAGCTTCGTCCAAGCATAAGCGATCTGCCCTCGCCGCTCTCCATAAATTCGCGCAAAGCACCCGGCACTCCATTCCTGCGGCGTCCATGTCATTTGCGGATACCATTGATCCAGGATTGCATCAGCACCGTTTTCCTCCCCGGCTCCAGGCATGACTTCCCATGCTGCCGTTTGCGGGCTGCTGTACACCCATCCCTCTTGGCCGTCCCGGTCCGCTGCAGGGGCAAGAATGTGCATCGGGAAGCCTTTTATGCTTCCCGTTCCGAACTTGCCGCCACAGCCGGTTGCGGTTTTCACAAATTCCAGAACAATGTGGTTCCAGCCCTTGCCGAGCCCCGCACGGAAATAGCTGCTTCGATCCGGGAACACGTCATCATTCAGGTTCGATGCAAAGGCCTGCGTCCCATTCACCAAGATTCGTACGGGACTATAGCAGCTCACGCTGAACGGGTGCTCAGTCTCTCCGTCGCTCCACAGCTTTCCCCATACGTAGACAAATTGCCCGTCCTCCAGCTTCGGCCATCTCAGCGCCAGGTCCATTTCGTAGCGGTAATCCGCCCCGCGCCGGAAGCCCTCCGCCCTGAATATCCGGTAAACCGGCGGATGCTTAGGATTAGCGCCGATAAACCTTCCGGCAACGGTCGCCAAGATATGCGCGTCAGATTTCGCTTTACCAGCGATCGATTCATTTTGGTGAAAATACGAATTCTTGTTCATCGCTTCCTCCATTAGATCGGGATCTCGCCGCCGGGGTACAGCGTGGAGCTGGACAACCTTTTGGGCTGCGGCAGCGGAGTTCCGGACGGCTTCTCGGTCACATCATGAGGCTGGCTGGCATAAATCGCCATCGACTCATCATTAAAAATAATTACTTGCTCGCTTCCGCTGCCGAACAAATCGGCATGTACGGCATAGCCCTCAAGCGGAAACGAAACCACCGCATTCATCTCACCGTCATACAAGGTTGGAAACACGCCGCCACCGCGCCGATAAGCTAAAATGTAATCCGGCGCGCCCTGCTCCCAGCCGCGAAGAGGCTCAATGATGGTCAGCCAGCCGTCCGTCTGGCGGTCTTCCTTCCAGATCTCTTGACCCTCGCTATCCAAAAGAAACAGCGCGTCTTTGCCTTTCAAGCCCTTGCCGTCATCTTCACGCACGAGACGATCCAGCCCGGCGATCTGAAGTCCCGGCAAGTCGCTGCGGAACCGTCCGAGTGCGATATGCTGGGACTCGATCGAGCCTTCATAACGCCAAAGCTCTTGACCATGGCGGTCATACATGACTGTGACACTGCCGCCGATCACCAGCTCCGGCTCCCCGTCTCCGTTGACGTCGCCAACCCAAATACAGTCTGCGTGATCGTCCAAATCCCGGCAGCTCCACAAAAGCCGACCATCGTGATCAAGCAGGTCATATCCGGCCATGACCTCATCGAGTCCGTCACCGTCGAAATCGTAAACCCATGGAAAATGCCCCGGATTGCCTTCATGTTTCCACAGCAGATTAAACTCGCGATCGAGCGCCCACATCGTGTGGTAGCGATCTTTCAGGATAATATCTCCAGCACTATCCCCGCCGGTCAAATTCGCTACAATGATGCAATCATGAGCCTGCTCGCCAGGCAGCTCATGAATAGCTTTTACCTGTCCGTCTTGACCGTCCAAGATGACGAATCGATCGTTCATCACGCATAAGACTTCTAAACGGCCGTCACCGTCAATATCGGCAATTTGCGCCGGATAATCCGAGCCTTGACTTCCAGCTCCGGGGTCCGGTTTACCGGTTTGCCAAAGCAGATTGCCTTCCAAATCGAACGCCGTCAAGCACTGTACCTGATGGGGAATGTACCGCACATCCTGGCGGTTGTCAGGCTGCACCAAGAGCACTTCCATCCGGCCGTCTCCGTTCAGATCGCCCAGCAGCATTTTGCAGCGGGGACCCGCCGCCCGAATATCGATTTTTCCAATGAGATGTGGTTCCTTCAACGTTTGTTGCATCCCGTATCCCTCCCTGTGTTGGTGGTCCCTCGTTTAAACGTTATAAACGCGTGCACAAACAGCGTAAACAACATTCCATCTGCCTACAATCGTACTTTTTTGAACCGCACAAAAAGGGACTATGCATTTTTTTGCCGGGTTGCCACTTTCTTGCTCGCAACAGCTGCGTTCCCTTCAATCAAGGAGAAGCTCGGCTTACTGTACTTGCAGTTCTGCACCGTTCAAGGGAACTCTATTCCCTTATTTAGACGAGCAGCCCAATATTAAGAGCTGGAGGGGACTACAGGGCCTTATATCGCGAAATGTGACTCCATCCTGCTCAAAATGGCGAAATAGCGGATCCTAGTTCCCACTCCCCCGCCCAAAAGGCTGTTTTGGGCAAAATAAAGCCCTGTAGTTCCCCCTAAACCGAAACGCCCCCACTATGATCGACTACACGGGGATTATGGCTTCGGCTGACTTTGAGATGCAAAAAAGAACTGATTCCGAATCGGGGCCAGTTCTTTTTATGACATCTTTACAGCTGCTTCTGCTCCCCGCCCTTCACTTCTAGCGGCTGCCCGTCAACGCTGAGCCAAACGCTCAGGAATGACGGGTTATACACGAAATCCATCGCTGCCGAGAATTTCAATTGTTCAAAAGCTTTCGTATAATCGACGATCTCCATGTTCGTTGCATACCATATTTCGGGCCTGCCGCCGGCATAAGAACAAAATTTTTCGATAACGTCCCAGTTGTTGTCCTGATCAAATTCGTAGCTGTGCCCCCATACGTACATGAGGTACAAATACTGCGTCTTGTGCAATCCGACAAACGTTTCCGCTTGTTGCATCAGCTCATGTTTATGATGGCAGGTCGGCTGCCATTCATGCCAATCGTCCGGCATGCCGAAGTGACCTGAGCTGGGAACGACTCTTGCGTATTCAATGCCGAGCCCCGGCAGCAGTTCCTTGATTCGGCGGTTGTAGGAGCCGTTCGGATAGGACATGCCGCGTACCGTATAGCCGACAATGCGTTCCAGATTTTTGCGGTCTTCCAGAACTTCATGAAGGATGAGCTCTTGAGGACACCTTGCAATCGTCGGATGGGTCAGCGTATGCGCCGACACTTCATGACCTGCGTAAAGCGTCCGCACCTCTTCCTCCGATACTCGATCCGGCATGCCGAATAACCCTGAATTGATATGGAAAGTACCTTTAATACCGCTGCGATTAAAAATGTCCACCAGCCGCTTGTCGGCGTTTCGGCCATCGTCGTAGCTCATGGTCAGCGCTTTATGACGCCCTTCGGGAAAACACATGACGACTCTTTTCATGGATAAATCCTCCTCATCGCGTCGCTGCGCCGGATAACATCGCCGAAAGTAGGAGTCATTCGCCCCTTCCACTAGCGATAGTCCTCCGGAATCGTATCCGGAATGAATTCCAGCGCGATAATCGTGTTCAATGACCATTGTGCCGCCTCGTTCGTGTTCATCCAATCGATCTCTTTGAGATTATCCACATGCGAGACAACAGCGGAATCTTTTTGCAGATCGACACGGGCAAACGGGTTGCCCAGCAGAATGGACCAGCATGTACGTGCTGTTTCTTTGTCCTGCTTATAGTGGGCGCCATAAGCAACGATCGCCGCACTAAGCACAGGGTGTTCGAAATGCTTGGTGCTGATATCTCCTTTCGTCAGCTCATCCTTCTCTTCCTGCGACTTGTTATAATACACACCGAAATCGGCTAGCATTTCCTCCCATTTCGGATCTTTCAGCATGCCGGCGAGTTCAAACCATACCTGCGGGCCGCCCATACAAATCGCCAAATGCCGCCCCCAGTTATCATCGCCAAGCGGCGTCAGAACGCCGGTTTTCGGGTCGTAGCCATAGGTTGGACCGGAGATCAACCCATAGTTCGCGCCTTTGATGCATTCGATTCCCACCATAATTTTATCCTGGTATGCGGTGTCTTCATAACGCTCCCAACGGGTCATCCAGTTGGAGCTGAAGGCCGCCCAATCGGGGCCTACACGAATATGGGTCGGGTGCTCATCCTTCGGAAAGTAGGCCCGCATCGGGTCCAAATTGACCGTCGTGAAGTCCGAATCCTTCACTTCGTCCATCATATCCCCGATCCGCTCGTCAGCGGTCAAATAATAGTAATAGCGGTGCAGCCCCGCCATGGCAATGCGGGCTTCTTTGCAGCCGCAGCCCCAATGAACCACATTATGCCGCGAGCCAAGCCCGGCATATTCGCCGAAATGGTACACATCGACTTCGCTCGTGTGCCGGGTCATCGCCTCCGCCATGCGGAAAATATCGTCCCGTCCCGAGCGCAGAAACATGATCCACAGCCACATATTGGGCGCCAGCTCGGTATTTTGCCAGGCGCAGCCGCCGAGATCGTAGTTCCATACGTGCCGGACCGGGTCATAGCTATGCATATAATCGCCAAAGTCCCAGAAACCGTACCATTTGCGCTGCTCCACCTCATCCTGGTAAAAGGCAATGATGCCATCCAATCGCTGCTCCAGCGCTGCCTTCACCGGGCTGCTCCGATCAGGAAGGCTCCAATAGCCAAAGGCATGAGCCGCATGATAATGTTCCGGTTCGCAGACGAGCATAGATGGGTCTTGCGTCTGCGCCAACATGCTATCCAGCAGCTCGGGACTTGGTGCGGCAGCCAGGCTCCACAGCGTCATCTCGCTCGTATTCGCGATGCCGTACGGCGTGGCCCGAAGCTCCTCCGCGCCCTCATAGGACGACTCCACATGCGTTTCGGTATCGTAATGGCGGAGATCCATCGGCGCACAGTCCGGCGACCACAGCCACACCGTCAATGACGCTTCCGCCTCTGCCATGCCGTGCACATCAAAGCCGGATGGGTGCTTCTCCCAAAAGTTGCGCAGCCCGGCAGCCAAGCCGCCGCCTTCACCGCCAACGTAGCCGAGCCCGCCTGCACGCCGCCCATCCGTCACCTTCACCCAGCTGCAGGACGCTTTCGTCTGCTTCCAGATCCGGTAGTGGTCCGACGAATCCTGAACCAGCTTAAAATTGTTCCACGTTGCCGAATCATCCAGCAAGCTTAAGAAATAAGCGTCATCCTGCGGGTCAAAGACAACCTCCTTGCCTAGTGTCTGGCGCTCAAAAAGCTCCCGGTACTTCCCCTTCGTCCGCCGCGTATGCAGCGTCTTCGGCGATTCGCTGAAGTACCCGTTATCCCCGGCAAAGCGGACATGCCGGTTATAGTGAGCACCCCGCATCGGCACCTTGAAACGGATGCCAAGCCCTTTGATATAATCCTCGTTCGGGTTGCCGTCATAGTGGAACGTATGAACAAGCCGGATTGACTCAAGGCCTGCGTAGACATACAGCCGCAGCGAAAAAGGCAGCCATTCCCGCGATCCGTTCACCGCGCGGTGCCTGCCGCTGAGCTTCACCACGGCACGGACCGGGCCGTCCTGCTCCACAACCGCCTGATGGATGCGGCTCTCGAACGGCTCCTCCGTAAGCGTCCGAGTCCCGGACACTTCTGTGCGAGCTTCCTTCAAGCAGATCAAATCGCCTCCGCTGCACACTTCGGCTCCTTGGCGGACAATGCTGCGAAGCCAATACCCACCCTGTTTGCCCAGCGTGCAAACCATAACTCCCGTATCCAGCGTAATCGTATCGTCCGTCTCTCGAACGATGACACCGCTGTCCGGAGCAGGCCCGCTTCCTTTGACAATGGAGAAGTTGTCTATCGAACCGTCTGGAACTGCCGCCGCATGGGCCGACCATTTGACACTGCCATCCGGCCAATAAGCTGTCGGCCAGCTTTGCAGCGGGATGATGCTCTCGCCGCCTGCTCCCGCTAGAAGCAAGGACTCCGACCGGCGCAGCTCGCCCTCCCTCCACGGTATTCCCCAAGTCACGCCGACCGGCATGGACGCCATAGTGTCCTTCGATAACCAGTGCAGCTTCACTTTCATTTCCGTTGCCATATCTATATGCATCTCCCTTATGATTCATCGGTTCAGGAGCTTCGGCTAAGCTCCCGGTAGCGGGTCGGCGTCATGCCCTCCAGCTTTTTAAAAATCCGGTTAAAATAACTATGCTGATAGCCGACTTGATCGGCGACATCGCTGATCCTCATTTCAGACTCGCGCAAAAGTTCTTTCGCTTTCTCCAAACGCAGCTCCGTTAAGTAGTCGATAAAGTTTTTTCCCGTGACCTGTTTGAACGTCTTGCTGAGGAAAAAAGGGTTGGTGCCGGTATGATCCGCACAGTTGTCGAGAGAAATATCGTTCATATAATTTTGCTGCAAATAAATCATCGCTTGCTCGATCATGCGCTTGACCTGTGCATCGGAGCGGCCTGTCAGCTCCTTCTGGAAAGGGACGATCACCTTATCCTGGAACCATTTCAGAATCCGTTGAGGCTCCCGGATCTGGGAAAGCTGCTCATACAAATTTGCCCCTTTAAACAGCCGGTTCGGGTTAATGCCAGACACCATAATGGCGTGTTGGACATTGCCAAGCAAATGCAGCATGCCTTGCTGCACGTCAATTTCCTTCGCTCCTTTGCAGGAAAGCGCTTCAAGGAACGATGCCAGCATGGCGTGCGCATCGTCGTCCCGGCCAGTACGAAGCGCCTGAATCAGCTCCCGCTCCAGCGCAAACGGGTATTGCGGCTCCGCAGCCTCATCGCCTTCGAGATAATCCTTCTCCATATCGATGATCTGGTTTGCATTTTCAAAATAGCGGTAGCTGACTGCCTGTTTCGTCCTGTCAAAAGCAAGCGGAACATCCGAAACGGACGAAACGGGACGAGAGATCGCGATGGTTACGCGCATTTTCAGAATGCGGTTGATAGACTGCGTCAATTCTTCACTGAACGTTTCAAACGCTCCCGCGAGGGATTGATTTTCCGGTGTGATGAGCAGGAGTCCGGCTGTGAGGTCATGAAAATTCAGCGTGTCGCACTGCTCGAAATGGCAGGAAGCAAGTTCCTTGATCATGTTGACAGCCGCAAACGTTACAAGCCCCTCGTCGCCATGGCGGAATGTCGCATCCATACTGGCCATACCGACTAACTGGACATACAGCACAGTAAATTGCCGATTTCTCACATCCCATTTAAACCGCTCCATGCGGCGCAGCAAATCTTCCTCGGAGTAATCGTTCAGGTAGCCCTGCAGCAATTGGTGCAAAAAGCTGTCTTTTACGTGTGGCAGCTGCTCCGCAAGCTTGGTGTTCAGCTCAAGGCTTTCTTTATGCAGGCTTTGCCACTGTTTTTCGATCAAGCTGAACTCATCTTCCCGGCCGGCCCAGTTCGCATGGCTGCCAAGCAGGGTGACGAGCCGTTTGACAGGCAAATAAATGCGACGCGACGCCAGCCAGGAGAGCAGAGCCGCCAGCAGGAGCGCGACCAGACTTACGGTGATGATCAGCTTGGAAATAAACACCACAGGCTTGATGATGCTCGTAATCGGAGATGCCGATACATACGTCCAATCGTCCGCGATTCTGGACAAGCTGCCATAGGATACCGTGTAGGTCGTCCCTTTATAATCTAAAAAGAAGGAGCCTTTGGGGGAGCCCAAAGAGTCGATTTTTTCCCGTAAGGCCATGACGAAAGGAGAATTGGAAGCGCTTCCGCTAGCAGAGACATAAAGCTCGCCGGCATTTTGCAGCAAAAAGGTTTCCCCATCATCGTATGGCGTCATCGTTTTCAGCAGGTTAGCAATTTTCTCATTATCAAATCGAAACACCAGCACGCCAAAAGGCTGCAAGCTGCCCCCCGGAATATGGTGAACAAGCGTTAAATCCTTCGTATCGGGGTGGCTCGTATCGAATGCCCACTGTGTCCAGTAGGTAATATGTTTGCCGTGAATCAGCTTATCGTACATGCCGGATGAAGTCTGGTTATCGAGCACGGTATATTCCGGATTAAAAAGAACGGAGCTCGAACCGCCGATATACAGCTCCGCCTTCTTCACCAGCGCATTGGAGCCCTGCATCGCGATAAGCGTTCTCGTAATATCCTGCGTTCTTTCGAAATTTCTCACGAAGTTGAAACCGTTCAAGCTGTAATCGAATTTATTGTCAAACGCCCAGTGGGATAGCAGCAGCTCCAGGTTGCTCAGTTGGTCGTCCATGTTTTGGGAACGTTGTTCGATTTGCCTGTAATGCAGCTGCAGCAGCTCGCTTTCAACGCGCCCGCCGGCGATCCAATACACCAATGCGCCCATAATGAGTCCCGGAATGCCGGAAACGATAAAAATCATGATCAGGCTTTTTCTAAAAAAGCGGCCTTTTCCGCCATCCGTCCGGCCCTGCATTTTACCGAATCTTGCTTTTACGGCGCTTAGGAGCATGCTCTCACCAACCCATTCGTTAGTTTACCTTCAAGCGAATGACGCTATAACTTCGAGCTTATAACGGAAACAAGACGGGAGGAAGTTAAATTTCAGAGTTTTTCCCATACTTTTCCGACTTCTTACTGTTGTATCCTGCAAGTAAGGCACCCAAGTCCCGCCAGTCAACAAGCGGAACCTGAGTGCCTGAATGCGGCTCCTCGCCTAGACTATTCGGCTATTACTTTTTCACAGCGGCATAAAGTTCGTTCATTTCTTTCACAAGGTCGTCTCCACCCGATTTCTTCCAAGTCTCAAATGCAGCTTTCAACCCAGCCTCGTCCGTTTGACCGACGATGAATTTGATTCGCGCATCGTTGACAATGTTATCGAGCTGCTGGCCTTTTTGCGAGTATACTTGGGAAATAAACGGCTCCGCAGGGTTAGCCACGATAAACTGCTCCGCTTCTTTTTGAATTTTCGTCGTTTGCAGGCGAAGCGGCGTTTGTTTCACTTTCAGCCCGCGATCTTCCGGAATGAACGGCAGCATTTGGTTCAAGCCTTCAACTTCAGACTCCAGAAGCGCTGTATCTTTGCTAGGCACAATGGCGTCGCCTTCCTTCGTATAGTGCTTGCCTTCCAAACCGTATCCGGCTATTGTGGTGAGCTCCGGTGAATTCATTTGATCCAGGAATTTCAGCACGCGCTTCAAATCGTCTTCCGTTTTCACGGACGATTTCGGAATGGCGAGCACGCCTGCGAAACCGGAAGTAGGCAGTGCTTTGAGACCTGCTTTGCCGGTGACGCCAATCATGTTATCAATATAGTGAACGTCCGGCTTGTCCTTGCCTTCCTTCGCAAGCACCTGGTGGATTTTATCGTCCAATCGCGCCGCATTGTCCGTAACGTCAATGATAACGCCGGCTTGATTATTGACGACAGGATCGTTCCATTTCGCCGAATCGAATACGGCAAAGTCCTGGTTGATCAACTTCTCATCATACAGCTTTTTCATAAATTTCAACGCTTCCAGATATTCCGCAGTTTGATGCTCCGGCATCAGCTTGCCATCCACAACACCCCATTTGTTCGGAGAACCGAACCAAAGCTTAATAATGTCAAAGCTGCTTGCCCACTGACCGGTCCATTTCACCATGACCATACCGTAAGTGTCATCCTTGCCGTTCTTATCCGGATCTTTCTCTTTAAACGCTTTCAACATGTTGTAGAAATCGTCGATTGTTTTTGGCGGCTGCATGCCGACCGCTTCCAACCAGTCTTTACGGTAGTTGATGCCGTTTCGGCCAAGCGCGCGTCCGCGGTAAACACCGTAGTTTTTGCCATCGATGGAGGAGTTGTTCATAATGACGGAGTTCGCCTGACTTAGGGACGGGAAATCCTTCAAATACTTGCCGACTTCCCAGAACGCGCCGGACTTCGCCGCATTCACAAAGCTCGGATTTTTCACATCAGGCACATAAATGATGCTGGGCAGCTTGCCGGAAGCGAGTGTGATGTTGAATTTATCCGGATAAGATGCGTTCGGCACCCACTCCAGGTGGATATTCGTATTGGTCCTTTTCTCAATTTCCGTTACAACGGGACCATCGTCTTTCGGGAAGTTCGTTTTGAAAATCGGGAGCATGAGCGTAAGATCCAGCGGTGCTTGCTGCTGTGCAGGAGTAGCGACTGCCGGAGCGGACGATGCCGCTGCCGAAGGAGTGGTTGCTGCTTCCTTCCCTCCGCTGCTGCAGCCTACTATTGTTGTCATTGCCATCGTACTGACTGCTGCAACGGAAATCCATTTTTTTGAGTTCTTTTTCATGTGATCGCTCCTCCTTTAAAATAGAAACTAATACATTATCGCAATCCGTTTACCCTTTGACCGATCCAATAAGGACCCCCTTGGCAAAATGCTTTTGCAGGAACGGATAGACGAGCAAAATAGGGATGGTGCCGACAACGATAACCGCCATTTTGATCGGCTGCTCCTGTTGTTTCACGAACTGCGGATCGACCGTGCTCATATCGCCGGCCGCCATTTGCGACAGCAGCACGATTTGTCTCAGCATGACCTGAAGCGGCCATTTGGCCGGATCGTTGATGTACAGCAGGGCCGAGAAGAAGTTATTCCAGTGGCCGACCGCATAAAACAAAGTGAATGTGGCCAGCACCGGCATGGATAACGGAAGAACAATGCGCCAGAGCAGACCGAGCTCCGTGCAGCCGTCGATTTTGGCCGCTTCCTCCAGCTCTTGCGGGAGCTCCTGAAAAAAGTTTTTGACGATGATCAAATTAAAGGCGCTGATGGCTCCGGGAATCATCAAAGCCCAAAACGTATCGAGCATATGCAGTTCGCGAATAACGATATAAGTCGGAATCAGACCGCCGCCGAAGAGCATCGAGAAAACAATCATATTTAATACAGTATTTCGGCCCATAAGCCCTTTTTTGGATAGAGCGTAGGCCATGGTTACGGTAAAAAACAGGTTGACGATTGTACCTACGATCGTTACGTAAAGCGACACCCAAATACTTTTCAGAATCGTATCCGTTGAAAAAATAAACTGGTAAGCCGATAAGGAAAACGTTTTGGGAATCAGAAAGACCGCTCTTTGCGTTAACTCCGTATCCGTAGCGAACGAACCGGCCACCACATAGATGAAGGGTAGAATGGCCACGATACCGATAATACCGAGCAGGATATAGTTGCTTACATCGAATAGGGTTCCTGAGAAACTTCTGTATTTTTTAGACAATGTGCCTCTCCTCCTTCAGCTAGTAAATCCCGGGTTGGCCGAAGCGCTTTGCCAGCCAGTTCGTGCCGAGAACGAGGATAACGCCGACGATAGCTTTAAATAAGCCCACCGCTGTGCTGTAACTGAACGCGCCTTGCGTAATCCCCATCATATAGACGTAAGTATCGAATACTTCCGCCGTCTCCCTGTTCAAAGGATTGAGCATCAAGAAAATTTGCTCGAAACCGTTATCCATGACTTGCCCCATCCGTAGAATGAGGAGAATGACAATCGTACTTCGAATGGAAGGCAGCGTAATATGCCACATCTGGCGAAAGCGGTTTGCCCCGTCCATAACGGCAGCCTCGTATTGTTCGACGTCAACACCCGCCAGAGCCGCAAGGAAAATGATCGTGCCGAATCCGCATTCCTTCCATATCGTTTGAATAATAATCATCGGTCGGAACCACTGGGGACTGGCCAGAAAATCGATTTTCGCACCCGTGTGCTCCTGCAGCATTTCATTGACAATCCCGCCTTGCGTGGTAAGAAACACATACGTCAAGCTGGCCACGATAACTAAGGATATAAAATGCGGCACATAGATCAGCGTCTGAACGGTTCTCTTGAAAATCGCCAAGCGCACTTCATTTAAGAGCAGCGCCAACACGATCGGTGCCGGGAAGAAAAACAGCAAATTATATAACGAAAGCAAAAGCGTGTTGCGAAGCAGCATGAAAAATTCAGGGTTTGTGAAAAAAACACGGAAATGCTCCAACCCCACCCAGTCGCTTTTCCAAAAGCCTATGAAGGGCTGATAGTTTTTAAAAGCAAGCAGTACGCCCCACATCGGGACATATTTGAAAATGATGAAATATAACAACCCCGGAGCTAAGAGCAAGTACAACCATTTGTCCTTGATCAATCGTCCCATTACCGTGGAACGGCGCATTGCTTGCTCACGGGTAGCGGGTTGCGCAATTTCTAATGGATGAGGTGCAGCTGCCCGTTTCATCCTCTTCACCTCCAAGTAGTTGATCGCCTCGCGAGCGGTGTAGATTCAGTATGCGGCTTGGCGCATTTTCCGCCAATCGGACATTTTTGTAAGCCTTTCCAACACGCTGTTTGCGCCCAAAACAAAATAATGCAAACCCGATAAAACTGTTGAAATCCCCCAGAAGAGGCCAAAAAACAAAGAAGCTAAGCACGTATAAGCTGCTTAGCTCCTTGAACACTCTATTCACTTTTTCCCGGCTTCGCATTACGGCAATGGACAAGCTTCCTCTAACTCCATAATGGCATTCGGCAGTTTATCTTCAAAACGGTTCCAATCCCCGAGCATTTCGTCATCGGTTAATAAGCAGGCATCCAAAGAAGCCACAATTTCAGCCCGATCCATTTCCATGCCGATAAATACGACTTTATTGATGCGATCCCCATAAACAGCGTCCCAATGCGTAATGAGATCAGCATCCTCTTCAAGTACAGCTTCTCTTTCCGCATCGGGAAGTGCAGACACCCAATATCCTGCGGGTCCGAAGCGAACAGAAGGTCCTGCCTGGCTCAGGTTCTGCGCATAATCATTTCGGGTAGCCAGCCACATCATCCCTTTGGCTCTAACGATTTCCGCAGGCCAATCTTCCATCCATCTCATCAGCCGCGAAGGCTCGAAGGGCCGAACTCTTTCGTAGACGAAGGAGGAAATGCCATATTCTTCGGTTTCCGGCGTATGGCTTTCCTTCGCCATTTCCTTCATCCAGCCGGCGGATGTGCTAGCCTCATCGAAATTAAACAGATGCGTATTCAAAATTTCCGCAGCCGCCACCCGCCCATGGACGGAACGAATAAATTTGGCTCTAGGCTGCAGCGTGCGCAGAACGCCTTCCAGCTCGTTCAGTTCATCTTCATCCAACATATCGCATTTATTCAAAATCAGGATGTCGCAGAATTCAATTTGATCAATCAGAAGATCCACAACTTCCCTTGTGTCCTCTTCGCCAACGGCTTGGCTTCGATCAAGCAGCGTTTCTCCCGAGGAATAGTCCGTCCAGAAGCGGTAGGCGTCTACAACGGTTACCATACTGTCCAAACGACAAAATTGAGAGAGGTCAATGCCCTGCGCCTCATCCTGATACGTGAAAGTTTGGGCTACCGGCAGCGGCTCGCCGACACCGGTCGATTCAATCAGGATATAGTCGAATTTATTCTCATTGGCAAGCCGCTCCACTTCTTTCAACAGATCATCGCGCAAGGTGCAGCAGATACAGCCGTTGGACATTTCAACCAAGCTCTCATTCGTCCGTGACAATCCGTTGCCCTCCCGAATCAGCCCCGCATCGATATTGACCTCGCTTAAATCATTGACAATTACGGCAACTCGCAGGCCGTCGCGATTATGTAAGACATGGTTTAACAAGGTTGTTTTGCCTGCTCCTAAATAACCGCTTAGAACGGTGACGGGAATTTTATGGTCTGACATCGTGATTCTCCTTTTAATTTGTAATTCTTACGATTTATACGGAATTAACAAGCAAACCGACGGTTTGCTGATGTATCTTTTATTCATTCAACGCTTTCTTTAATGCTTCCAGGTTATTGGTCATAATACCGATGTAATCCAAGTTTTGCTTCTTTTCTTCATCCGTCAATCCTTCCAAAGGATTCAGCACAGCCGTTTTCGCATTGAGTTCTTTGGCGATGGTTTGGGCTACTTTCGGATCGACTAAAGTTTCAAAGAAAATCGTTTTCACTTGGTTTGCTTTCGCAAATGTAATAATATCGGCCATTTGGGCAGGGGACGGTTCTTCTTCAGGAGAAAGTCCGGCGATTGGCACTTGCGTAAGTCCATATTGTTTGGCCAAATAACCGAATGCCGCGTGCTGTGTGACGAAATCTTTCTGCTTCACTTGTCCAAGACTTGTACGGTAGTTTTCATCCAATGCTTTAAGCTTCCCGATATATACATCCGCATTTTTTCGGTAATCCTCTTTGTGCGCTGGATCCGCTTGAGACAAGCCGGCTGCAATGGATTCCACTTCTTTTTGCGCAAGCGCCGGATCTAACCAGACATGGGGATCCATCTTTTTGCCTTCAGCCGCCTCTTTATGGTCTTTGTCCTTATGATCCTCATCTTCCTCCGGTAATCCTTCCATTAGTTCGATGCCTTTGCTTGCTTCAACGACAACCCGCTTCTGATTTCCTGCACTCGAAAGCGCTTGTTCCGCCCAGCCTTCAACGATTCCGTTGTAAACGAACACATCTGCATTCTTCACTTTTTTCATATCTTTGGCGCTGGGCTCCCAATCATGCGGTTCCGCACCGGCAGGGATTAAGGCAATGACCTCAGCATGATCGCCGGCTACTTGTTTGGTGAATTCATACATCGGATAAAAGGTTGTCACCACGCTAAGTTTCCCATTGCTTGAAGAAGAACTAGCGGCACAGCCTGATAACAGCAGCGTTGATAAAGCGGTGAAAGCGAGTGATTTGACTAGCCAAGATTGTTTCATGTTATTGAATCCTCCATTTAGGTATGAATTTTTTGATGCCTAAGCCGGCAAGCAAAATGATTAATAATAGAATCGCTATCGTCCCGCCCGGCGGTGTGCTCAGTTCATAAGAAGCCGTGAGCCCGGAAAACACGCCAAACAGTCCGATCCCCATCGCGATAAACAGGGACGAAGTGAAGCTAGGCGCAATGCGGATAGCTAGTGCAGCAGGAAGAATGATAAGTGCGGAAACCAGCAGCACGCCAACGATAGGCATAGCTGCGGCTACAATCATGCCGGTTATGACGCTAAAGCCAAGCGAGATCCATTTCACCGGCAGTCCATTCGTTTTGGCTGTATCTTCATCGAACGTAATTTGATACAGCGGCCGGCGAAACAGCACGAAGAACAAACCGCCGACGAGGGCAACGGCGAGCATGAGCCCAAGCTCCGTTTCGTTCACGGCGACAACAGAACCAAATAAGTAGGCGGAAAATCCCTTGTTGATACTTTGGTTGAGACTCATGATAATCACAGCGGAAGACAAGCCTCCAACCATAATAATCGCGACAGAAATCTCACTGTACGATTTATAGGACCTCCTCACATATTCAACGGCTATCGCTCCCAAGGTCGCTACGACAAATCCGGCTATGGTAGGGTTGATGTGCAGATAAGCGCCGCCCGCCACACCGGCCAAGGAGACATGGGAAAGCATGTCGGCCATGAGCGCTTGTCTCCGCAGCATCAAATACACACCGAGAACTGAAGCGATGACGGCAATTAACCCACCGGCACAAAATGCCCGCTGCATGAAGTCGTAGTGCAGCATTTCCATCCGCCTTCCTCCCTTCTCTCCAACTCAATCATCCGGTCCAGATAAGGGGCTACTTCGGCAAGATTGTGCGTCACCATAACAACGGTCCGCATGTGATCTCTCACTTGACCATGCATCAGTTCGTAAAACTTGAACCGGCTATCTTGATCCATTCCCGTCGTCGGTTCGTCGAGCACCAGCATATCCGGCTCTTGCGCAAGAGCTCTGGCAATGCATATTCGCTGCTTCTGGCCGCCAGAAAGCTCGCCAATTTTGCGTTTTCGCAAATCCCACATGCCTACCTGCCGAAGCGCCGCCTCTGTCAACATATCGTCTTCCGAACAAAGTTTACGGAGCCACGGTCCGCTTGCGTATCTGCCTGAACGAACAAACTCAAGAATCGTGCTTGGGAACCCGCTGTTAAAAGCTGCAATTTGCTGCGAAACGTAGCCTACCCGAAGCTTCTTCCCCTCAATATTCTTTGGCGAAAGAAAGACGCTCCCTTTCCATGGCTCAATTAAACCCAACATGAGCTTCAGCAGCGTTGACTTCGCTGCGCCGTTAGGACCCGTCACGACTACAAACTCGCCGGACTGGATCTCCACATTAGCATCTTCCAGACAGGGAATGTCGTTATAGCCAAATTCCACCTGATTTAATGAAGCAACTAACATTCGCACAAACCCCTTTGATTTATATGTAAGAATTACGAATTAACATCAAAAAAAGAATGCCCTCAGCAGCTAATCGATGATTGCCACCTGTAATTTTTACGAACAACAGCCGTTAATAGTAATATTTACGTTTACAACGACAAATATATCCTCTTTGTATGACGATGTCAACAACGAAATCTTTAGCCTTGCAGGGATTCATCTTTTATACTACAATTTAATTCGTAATAATTACATTTATAAATGATAGCAAAGGAGTCCTCTATGAGTAAAGTGCCCGTCATCGTAATCAGCGGATTTCTAGGCAGCGGTAAAACGACCCTGCTTCTTCGCATGCTCCGGGAAGCCGCCGCCTTTCAACTTTTGCCTGCGGTTCTGATGAATGAGTTAGGGAAGCAAGATGTCGACGGACACCTTCTGCAAGAGGCTTCTCCCGATCTTAACCTGGCCAAACTGCTCGATGGCTGTATCTGCTGCAGCAAAAAAAGCGATATTAGCGGTTCCATTAAACAACTGTTAATGCGCAAACCGGACGTCATTCTCATCGAACTGACAGGTGTCGCGAACCCGGAAGAAATCGTCGATGCGCTAACTGAGCCTGCGCTGCTTCCTCATGTGAAGCTTCATCAGGTAGTCACTGTGCTTGATGCTGAGCACGTGCTTGAATATAACAGTATTTTCGCATCGGACCGGGAGCTCGTTCATACGCTTAGAAGACAGATGGAAGTGGCCGACCTGCTTTTGCTTAATAAAACCGATCTGGTCACAGACAAGCAGTTAAAGTCCATCGAAAAAACAGTTCGTAAATCCAATGAACGCTCCCTATTATTGCACACGACGCACAGCCTGTTTGATTTAAACTTTATTTTCGGCGGTCTGTCATCCAGGCAGCAGCAGCCGTCAAGCTCACTCGTTTTTAACAAAAACATGGGCCTGCAGGCTGTGAAAACGATAAAAGAACCGAACAAGACGGCCGAACGTCCAGCTTCTTTCTCACGTATCCAAACCCTTGCCATCCCCATTGAGGATGATCGACTGATTACAAAACGCTCCGTGGAACTTTATTTGGCAAAATGGAGGAAGACGCTTCTGCGGGCTAAAGGGTATTTGCGAATCGGCAATGGCGATAAACGCGAAGCTTATCTTATGCAATTTGCAGGCAACCGCACCCATTGGCAGCCGACTGCTTTTCAAGGGACGCCTTATCTGATCCTCATAGGCCTTGATCTGGACAGGCATTCTCTTGAAGATGACTGGAATAATTATCAGTAAGGAGTTTTCTCATTATGCCAAGTGTTTCTCTGGCTCATTTCCTGCAAACCGAACAAATGCAATCATTTAAAACTATTTTTGTCAGCATCCTGCTGGAAGCCATTCCCTTCATTATTCTTGGCGTGCTGCTCTCGTCGCTGCTGCAAACGTTTGTATCTGAACAAACCATTCGCCGGTTTATTCCGAAGAACCCTATCCTCGGCATTTTGTTTGCCTGCTTGCTCGGCATCCTTTTCCCGATGTGCGAATGCGGTATGATTCCCGTTGTACGAAGGCTTATACTCAAAGGAATGCCTGTCTACATTGCCGTCGTCTTCATTATTACGGGGCCTATTATTAACCCTGTTGTTTTTGCAGCGACATTCATGGCATTCCGCAATCATCCTACTATCGCCTATTCCCGGATGGGGCTGGCTTTTGCCGCGGCTGTTATCATCGGACTTATCCTCTACCGGTTTATCAAACGCAATCCGCTGCGCAACAGCCGCGCCAACTTTTCGAATCAAGAAGATTGGGAAGGTCATCAGCATCAAGGAGGAGGCATTTCCAGCAAAATCAACACCTTTTTCGTACATGCCTCCAATGAGTTTTTCGAAATGGGCAAATATCTTGTCTTCGGTTCCATGCTTACGGCACTCATTCAAATTTTTATGCAGCGCGAAAGTCTCCTTGCGATCGGCCAAGGTCCGCTCAGCTCTCATTTGTTTATGATGGGTTTCGCCTACATTCTTTCTTTATGCTCTACCTCGGATGCATTCGTAGCTTCATCTTTTCAGACATCGTTTACATCCGGCTCTCTGCTTACATTTTTAGTATTTGGTCCCATGTTAGATTTCAAAAGCACGCTCATGCTGCTCTCCGTATTTAAATCCAAATTTGTGCTCATTCTTTCTGTGCTCATTATCATCACGGTGCTCGCTTGCTCACTGCTTTTTGAACATTTATTTTTGCTATGATGGAGGAATGCCCATGAGTCAGGTTCGCTTAATCAGTTTTCATTATTTTTTTCGCACCTTGATTTTGCTCGGATTTTCCAGCTATATCGTGGTCCTTGCCAAATCAGACGCTCTCCAATTTTACATAGCACCGCGAATGATGATTTTTGTAAAAGTTGCTGCTGTCGTGTTATATATCATTGCCTGCTTTCAAGGTTATATGGCATTGCGTGCCTATTGGGGGAAACCGGTAACCTGTGAATGTGAACAGCCTGTTTCCCGCTCAGCATGGCGTAATACTGCTGCCTATGGGCTGCTAATTTTGCCGCTGTTAATTGGCTTTCTGCTCCCGGATACGGCCTTAAGCTCTGCGATGGTTGCTGCCAAAGGGATGAATCTTTCCGCTGCCAAAACATCGATCACGAAGCCAAGTATACCCTCAGGTGAAAATCCGTCCGGCCAAGGAGAAACGGCTGCTCCCGCTTCCACGCCTGCGCCTGCAATAGCCCCATCCGTTTCCAATTCGGAGACGCCAGCTGTCGCGGAAACAGATGCCGACCTGCAGAAATTATTCCACGCGGACAACGAATGGGACGAAGATTTTGCCAAAATCGGCATGATTCTTTATAAAAAGGATACCATCGTCGTAAAACCGGAAATCTACATGGAAATCCTTTCGTCGATTGACCTTTTTAAACAAAATTTTATCGGTAAAAAAATTGAACTCTCCGGCTTTGTCTATCGTGAAGACAACATGCCAAGCAATCAATTTGTCGTTGGGCGGTTTGCCGTTAGCTGCTGTTCCGCGGATGCTACGCCCTACGGTGTCATGATCGACTTCCCTACAGCTCAGACTTACCCCAAAGACATGTGGGTCAAGGTCACCGGTACTATTCAAAATGGCAGCTACAATGACAACGATATTTTCGTCATCAAAGCTACTAACATTGAAAAGATCGCAGCACCAAGCTCACCCTATATTTATCCGAACTTTGAGCCGCTGAAAGAGCTTAACTAAGCTCTGTAATGAAATCTTCATTAACGGACTCTTGAAAACTACGTGTGGTAGGGTACTGTTTTTACAGGAAATTTGGTATATAATAGAAGTTCAAATGTGGCGAAACTTGTCGATTTCTCGTCGATATTTGTCTATTTAGTCCAAAGGAGTTATCCAGTACCTATGCTGCACGAAATCAAAGCAAACCAAAGGAAAAAAATCAGCTTAGCCACGCTTCTGACAGGGCTGGTCTGCCTTTCCGTCCTTTTGACTGTAAGCATTCTGCTCGTTGCTTCCTATCAATCCAAAAAAAGATCGCTGATCGACACTACGCTCACTTTGAACTTTTCAAGCGCAAGCAAAATGAGCCAGACGATCAACTCATTGTTTAAATCCATGCGAAGCAGTCTGCAATATTCGTCGAGCATCTTTTCAAATGTAAACGCTATGAATCCAGATGAAGTATACGCTAGTCTCGAATTAATGCGTCACAGCAGCAATTACTTTAATTCCATTTCAATCGTGGATGAGACGGGCCTTGTTCGGAATGTGTCTCCCTCGTCCATTGGCACTGCTGGAAAATATATTACAACAGAAGCGGCGAAAGCCGCATTGGCATCGCAAAAGCCCTACCTCTCCAAACCGTACATCGCTGCAAGCACCAATCGCCTCATCGTCTTTATGAGCGAGCCGTTATTCGACAAAGAAGGTATTTACCGCGGTTTCATCGGGGGCACGCTCTACCTGCAGGAGTACAATATATTGAATATGATTTTCGGGAGCAACCCGACAGATAAAGTAGGCTCCTATTTTTACATCGTCGGATCGGACGGTCATCTGCTGTTCCATCGCGACACAACACGGTTAGGCGAGAATATAAGCGCTAATCAAGTCGTTAGCAAGCTTATTCAAGGACAAAGCGGCTATGAACAGATGGTCAATTTGCATGGCGAATCTTTGCTGGCGGGATACGTCAAGGTTCCGGAAAATGGCTGGGGCGTCGTTGTCGTGTCCCCAATCAGCGTCGTGTATGAACAATTAATACGTCATATAAAATCCATGCTGTTGTACATGATGCTCCCGTTCTCGATATTCATGTTAATCGTCATCGGGCTTGCGCGCAGGTTAGCACGGCCATTCATTTCCTTAGCCGATCTGGTTGGCAAAATCGGTCGGGAACATGTCGATCTGCCTGAAGGAAAGCAACACTGGAACCGTGAGGTCGATTTGTTATCGACAGCAGTCAGATATGCATTAACGGCTATTAAAAAACAGACCGATCAATTGACGCTCGATGCCATGACAGATCCGTTAACCGGGTTGACAAACCGCAGAACGCTCGAAGCCATCATGCATAAGTGGATAGAGGAAGGAACTTCCTTCTCTGTCATTATCATGGATCTTGATCGATTTAAATCAATTAATGACACGTATGGACATCAAGCAGGGGATGAAGTGTTGAAGCATTTCGCGAAAATAGTGACTTCAACCGTTCGGCCTAGTGATGTGTGCTGCCGATTCGGAGGCGAAGAGTTCATTGCCCTTATTCCACAAGCGAATGCCGAAGAAGCTTATCTTGTGGCCGAACGAATTCGCATTACGCTGCAAAATAGGGATAATCCTGTAGGGAAGCCCATTACGGTCTCGCAGGGCATCGCCCATTATTCTTCCCACTCAGACTCGGCTGAAGAGCTGATTCATTTGGCCGACCAGGCCTTGTACAAAGCTAAAGAATCCGGTAGGAACCGCACCATTATTGCGGATATTGGGGGAGAATAACCGGACCGGATGTGCATCCGTTTCGATATGCTTAAAGGGGCTGCTTTTTGTATATGGTTTGTGGAATGGGAACTACAGGGCGCTATTTGAGCTAAACGGGCTGTTTTTCGGCTGCAGACGGAAACTACAGGGTCTTAATAGCTCTGAAAACTTCCATTTCGCCCAATTTACATCATATAGCGGATCATAGTTCTCTCCAGTTTGCAGAAATGTTGATTTCCCGGAAAATAGAGGATCATAGTTCCCACAAACACACTGCCCAAGGGTCGCCACTAGATAAAGAAGGCAGCGATGGATGCCAGTAACAAAGGAGTTAAGCACATAAGCGGCTTAACTCCTTTGTGCCTTCGTCGTCTCAACATTTGTAAGGGCTTTCAAGATAAAGGAAAGGCAAGAAACTTCGGATTTGGTCTGTATTTTTTGGTATCTTTTCTTATCGTGTTCTGTGCGCTCTTGAAACGTCGCAATCTGCCAATCCGTGTCATCGCCACCGTTGCGAAATATCAACGGACGCAAATGAGGCTGTCCCAATAGTCATAAAATGACCGCGGAACAGCCTCTCATTAGAAGATTTGGACATAGCCGGTGAGTTTTTCACAAAAAAATGAGCTGCTATCCCCAATCATTTCTATGACTTATGGGACAGCCTTCCCAGCAGTTATGCTCCTGCTCTGTAAAAATACAGGAAAATTTCCCTCTAAATGGACCGCAGAAGCTTGTCAGGTGGTCATCATCCGAGCAATTAGAGGGAAATTTTCCAGTTACTTACCCTCGCCCTCCTCGTAAAGCATGGATTCTTATGAGATACGCATTTACGAACTAAAATAGTTCGGATATTTATGTAATAAAGCAAGCTTATCAAAACCCGGCAGCTTGAAATGTTTCCTGATGATGCATACCGCTTGCTCGGGGTCCTTGCTTTGAATGGCCTGCAGGATTACCTGATGCTCGCTTACCATGCTTTCCCAGAAGCCTGCATTCGGCTCCATCAAAAAACGGACACGGTTGCTATTCACTGATTTTTGCTGCAGCACAGCCCAAGTCCGCTCCATGTTCCCTCCGATGAAAATCCATTGATGGAACAGATCATCGAGCTCTATTAATTTGTTAAATTGCTTCGCCTCGATGGCACGCATCTGCTGACCCAGCAAAGTTTGCAGCATGGCAATTTGATCCGAGGTCATCCGCATGCAAGCCAAACGGATGACTTCCGCCTCCAGCTGCTCCCGTATGAAACCGCATTCATCTACATGCGCTAAATCGATTTTCGTAATATAACAGCCCTTCTGGGGAATAATTTCAACTAATTTGTCCTTGGAAAGTCTGGCAAAAGCTTCGCGGATCATTCTGCGGCTTACGAGCATCATTTCCGCTGCCATCGTTTCCGAGATCAGCATACCCGGTTTCCATATCAACTGAATCATGTTTTCCTTCAGCGCTTCATATACTTGGTCTCGAGCGGAACCGCTTAAATCATTAGTCTGCAGAAACATTGGATTCACCCCTAAGAAAAGATAGATTGCTTCAATTCATTTCACTAGGTCGGTTGGATTCATGCCGGTATATTTCTTAAACAAGTTGCTAAAATAAGGAACGTTCTTGTATCCGACTCGTTTGGCCACTTCATAGACCAACATATTGCGTTCCATGAGCAGCTCCTTAGCCTTCTCGATACGTACGCGCGTCAAATAATTGTTAAAGGTTTCTCCTGTTGCATTTTTAAATATAATCGCGAGATAATTGCGTGAAATGTACACCTTGCTTGTAAAATCAATGAGATTAATATCATCCATGTAATGCTCGTGGATATACTGAATCATGGAATCGACGACTTGCTGATGTTTGCTGTTCCCCTTGAATTCTCGGCTTGTGCAAATAACCGAAATCTTATCGTTAAGCCATTTCGCCAAATGCTCCGGCTTCGTGATTCCGGCCATTTCCATCACCACTTGCTCGTTGGGGAACATATCATCAAGCACCATCCCCACTTCGTACAAGCAGTAAGCAAAAATACCCCAAAGCTCCCCGGCCAGCATCTGCAAATAATCCGGAGTGATTGACTCCATATCCCTCTTGATGACTTCTAAATATGCCGTGATAATCTCGTAGGCCCTAACCTCTTGAGATACCTTAATCGCCCCGGCCAGCTCGGAATAAAATTTAACCGGGCGAATGCTGGCAGTTTCCTTTTCGCCTTTGGCTGCGCTGTTATACATGAATACATCATAGATGGGGGTGGGGCGCTGCTCCTTCAGATCCATGGCACGGAATGCTTCTTCGGTCGAATCAGGGATATCCGTCCAATTCGATTTGATGGTTCCAATACCGACCCGAACGGTCAACTTTAAATGAGCTCTTATGGATTCAATGATTCGGGTTGAGAGCTTACTCAGCTTCTCTAACGAGTCGGTGTATTCTTCATCCGGTTCCAGATGCAGCAGCAGCGCCGAGCGTGTGCTGTGCAGATTGGTATATTCGAATCCTTCAAACTGCTCCCCTGCTAACTCAGACACGATATTGCTAACGGCAAACCGGAATAAGTTCCAATCGGTCAACAATACTTCATTTGCACGTAAATCACGGACAATTTCGATTCCCAGTACAAGGTGCGTTTGATTTTGCCAATTACGAAACTGCGGCGGCAGCATAGACTCGTTCCATTTGCTGCTAAGTGTGCCCGCTACTGCGGATTGCACCCACTCCTTTTGGACAAAGGGTTCGTACATCGATAGTTTCTGCGCAAGATCAACCTGCTTCATACGCTGTTCTTCCTCATCTGTAAGCTCGCGAATCACTTTGGTAAGAACAGAGTTAAGCGTTTGCAATGAAATGGGCTTGGATACATAATCGCTTACTTGAAACCGTAAGGCTTGCCTTGCAAATTCAAAATCGGAATATCCGCTCAGAATGATGATTTTGCCTCGAAATTCATCTTCTCTCAGCCGCTCAATCATATCAATACCGTTCATGACAGGCATATAAATATCCGTAATGACGATATCCGGCTGAACCTCCAATACCATCTTCAGGCCGTCTGCTCCGGTCAGGGCTTCCCCGACGCATTCTGCATTCAGCTCTTCCCAAGGTATCGCGCACTTCATGCCCTGAAGCACTTGGCGGTCGTCATCGATGATTGCGATTCTCCACATAGTTCGGCGTCCTCCTAATCGAATGATAACATGATCTAACACACGCTTAAATGCGGCTAATGCACAAATTATTATAAAATCCATTCCGATTAATCATTGTTCTTCCCCCATGCTGCCGGATCAGGACGCGATGTCAGTGTCGGCAATGTGATGTGAACGCGCGTTCCCCCTTCATCACGGGGGGTCAATGCAACTCCGTACCTGCTCCCGAAGTATACCTTGATGCGTTCTTTTACATTCCGAACCCCATAACCTCCCGTATGGCGTTGGTGCGGACTGTCCGGCTTCATTTGATTTTGCAATCCAACCCCGTCATCCTCAATAACAATGCTCAATATATCATTGTTTACTTCAATGCGGATATGGATATGTCCTTCACTTCGAACGGCAAAACCGTGTATGATGCTATTCTCTACAAAAGGTTGCAAGATCAGTTTGGGCAGGAACAACTGCTTGATGTCGCTATTGATCGCAATGGAGTACTCCAGGCCGGTTTTCCAGCGCAATTGCTGGATCTCCAAATAGCTTTCCACATGCATCACTTCCTCGGCCAGTGTCACGAAGCTTTCTCCATTCGAAAGGCCTATGCGGAACATTCGCCCCATGAGTTCGATAATTCGGCTGATTTCATGCTGCCCCCGGGTAATGGCCATCCAGTTTAATTGATCCAGCGTGTTATATAAAAAATGAGGGTTGATATTCGCTTGCAAGGCCTCAATCTCCGCTTTGCGCTGCTGTTCATGACGGCGCTGCAGCGATTCGTACAGCTCCTCTATCCGTTCGTTTTGTTTGGAATATCCCAAAAACAAATACCCAAATTCATTTTCGTAATCCTGGGGCACATTAATTTTCTTTCCCCCTAACGAATAGGCTGACATCATACTGATTAAATATTTGATAGGTTTAGTAAACTGCTTGCTAAGCCACAGTGCAAGGATCAAAGTCAGCAGAATAGCTACTACGCCTATGATTCCTACTGCTTCAGCAAGCTTATATCCACCGGCCGAAATTTGCTCCCATGGCGTTACCTCGACCAGAACCCACTGTGAGTTTGGAGACTTGGAATACACAAGTAAATTATCTGCTAATCCGGCTTCGCCCCGAATCCGGGTATACCCGGAATCTTCTATTTTATGATCCAGCCACTCAGATAACTGTACATGGTTGGAGATATCCCCCGTATGTAGTAATAATTTGCCGGTATCGCTCAGGATAAGACGGTTAGCCTCTGTTGATTGTCCTGCCAGCGTAGATCGAATGCTTTCGGCCTTAATTTGGATAACTAGAATGCCTAAATATTTGTTATCATATATAATTTTCCTTGCATAACTCATAACAGGAACCGTCCCTTGGAAGCTGGGAATCAAATGCTCACTAGACCAAGTTGTATCATTATCTTGCAAAGCATCGAACCATATTCGGCCGGAAGCCTCGGATCTCTCCATAAATTGGATGTAACTTTTGGAATCGCCGAAAACAGGTTGATCCATATACAGATCAATTTCCTGAATCATGGGGATGGAGTAGGTAACATTGGCCAAGGTTTGCGCCACGTTCCTGGACTCTTGATATCGCTGATACTCATCCTTCTGCACTCTTAAGTATGAAATGAGCTGCTCGTCCCGAGATAACGAGAGGGAAATCTGTTCAATCGTTTGAAGCCGGGAGGAAATTTCCTTATTCAACTCCACAAGAAGTTTATGCTGATAATGCGATGTCGTTTGTGCCAGCTCATTGGACGACATTCGGAAGCTGATCAGGACCGTGGAAGCCAACACAATGACGATTAGCGTGGCAAAGCTGTAAAAGAACAATCGATCGATTCTATATTTTTTAAACGGATTGTGCATAGATGACCATCCTTCCTTCGGAATTCACGCTATTTGCAATCAAAGACCTGCCGATGATCGACAGGTCTTCGAGGTAAGCATGTTATTTAAAATAAGTTGGATATTTTTTCTTTAGTTCTTCTTTTTCAAATCGCACTTTGCTTAAATGCTCGCCCATAACGGTTTCCGCACGATCCGGGTCTCGCTCGCGAATCGCTTGGATAATCGCCTGATGCTGCTCAAGAATAAGCCCCCAGTCTTCGTCATCCGCAAGACGCAAAATTCGAACTCTGTTGTAATGTACGTTCATTTGCTCCAGCATGCTCCAGGTATGGGTTTTACCGCAGCCTACAATAATGGTCTTATGAAACTCTTCATCTAATTCAAAAAAGCGTTCATAATTTTTCTCGTCGACGCATAACTGCTGAAGGGAATGAAGATGCTGCAGCTGCATAACCTGTTCGGTCTTCAGATCTTGACAAGCTCTTCGCACAATTTCCCTTTCCATCGTTTCTCGTACAAAACGGGCTTCTTCCACAAGACCGAGATCAATCAGTGAAATATAAGTCCCCTTCTGAGGAACGGTCTCGATTAAATCTTCCTGAGCCAATAAAACCAATGCTTCTCGAATGGGGGTTTTGCTTACTTGAAGCATCTCGATAACTTCCTTCTCCGAAATGAGACGGCCGGGCTCAAGCTTTAACTCCATAATGTTGTTCTTCAGCGTATTGTACACATGATCCCTAATCAGCAGACCTTTGTTATCACGCGAAGAAACGGAAAGTTTCATGTCCACAGTGCAGCACTCCTCTTGAGTTCTCTAATATGATTAATCTACCAGATACGCGAAACCCATCAAAGGAGATACTTCACCTTCCCCTTCACAGCGGCCAAGCTTTGCAGATATTGAAATTTTGATGTTACTAGTAATACTAGTGCATATATTGTATAGTATATAAGATTAGAAATGCCATTTCAATACTATATAGCATTATTTCTCGTACTTATGCGCGGCGGCTTTCAGCTGTTCAAACGCTTCTTTGGGCGTGATTTTGCCAAAGCTGAGTTGATCCCTGACCAGCGGCCAATCTCTGTCAACATAATTGATCCAGCCGTTTGGACCGGGACTATAGGTTTGACCGTTTGTTAAAGTCGTATAAAACATGCTGAGTCCAGCCTTGTCGATTTCGCTCATATATTTTTCAATAGAAGCGGCAATCTCACGATTGACCGGCAGTCCACGGACTGTCTTTAATAGGGCTCCCGCTTCCGGATCGTTGATAAACCAATCAATAAACCTTTTAGCCTCTTTAGGATAACTGCTGCCAGAAGAAACTCCGAAGAACATGGAGGGCTTGAGCCAGCCTCCCGCCTGCTGCGACCTGGGCATGGTGACAAGCGCATATGTGCCTCTTTTTAAACTGTCCCAGCCGCCCAAATTGTTCGAGAAGGACATTCTCATCGTGATTTTTCCTGCCACCATCAAATCCAGACCGGGATCAAATTCCTTATCGGAGAGATTGATTTCCGGCGGGGGAACAATGCCATCCTTGCGCATTTGCTCAAATGTTTGGGTCCACTCCAGGAAAGTATTCTCGTCAACGTTGAACTTCCCGCCGTCCGTCATCACTTTATCCTTCCCTTTACTGTATTGAAAGGCGGAATAGGCGAAGTAATCCCCGGCAAAATCTTTCGTGAAATATACGCCCTTCGGCAGCTTGGGCTTTGATTCCCTAGCCATTTGGAAGAAGTCATCCCAAGTCCATCCGTTCTGCGGCGCCTCTATGCCTAGCTTCTCCAAGGCTGAACGGTCATAAATCATTCCATAAGCAACAGAGCCTAATGGCACCGCGTAGGATATCCCTTTGTACTGCCCGGAAGACAAAAGCTTCTGATCCACCTTGGACAAATTCACGCCGGGGTCCAGCGGAATCAATATTTGACGGCTTGCCCAATCCGAGATCCAGCCTGCATCGAGTTGCACAATATCGGGCGGATTTTTCGCTAAGGCTTGAGTATTAATCTTATCTAAGTAGCCCTCCAGACCGGAATACTCCGGTTCGAACGTAATGTTGGGAAATTTCTGTGTATATAAGCGTAAAACGGACATGGTTGCCTCATGGCGTTCTTGGGAGCCCCACCATGCGATCCTTAATTTGACTTTGCTTTCCCCCTGAGGAAGCTGATCTTTTGGTTGGGGTTGGGGGTTCATATGTAGGCACGAAGTAAGCAATGTTCCAAGAAAAATGCCTGCGAACAAGAGTAAGTGAAAGCGGTTCCACTTGACCATTAGTTTCTCCCCTAAACGGTTTATAACATGACTCGAACCATTGGCGCTTTTCTAATATATCATACTTTGCAGCATTTTTTTCTTGTTAATTTCCCAAAGGATAGGGAACTACAGGGCGCTATTCGGGCTGGGCGGGCTATTTTCTGCTTGGTGGAGGAACTATGGGGGTCTTATTTGCCCCGAACAGCCTTCCTACTGGTTCAAAAGAGCAAATTAGCGGAACGGAGTTCCCTTTGAATGGCCAAATGGCTCCCTGCTTAGCAAATAGCGGATTATTGTTCCCGCAATATGAAAAAGAGCCTGCCATCATGACAGACTCATCACATTTATTTTAAATTAATCATGTCTTTTGCTCATAAAATGCTAGATTTCCTTGTACAGATTCGGCGGCATATTCCTTGTACCGCTGCGCTACCTTCCCTTCGGCCGCATCCCCTTGATGGATAAATAGCCTGTGATTCATGGTCATGTTATCACCGCTGCTTAGCACTTTCCCGCCGCAGAAATGGAAGTTGGCAGGCGTGAACGGGCCATAGTCGCGAACAAACCACTGGGAAGCATAAGTCTCATTCTCTGGGTGGGAGAACACGGCAATGCCCATTTCAGCATATTCCTTGACAGCCGTCCCCTCTTTGCTGCGCATACTGCGAAACAGCTTGCCACTGTAATCCACCCACTCCGTGACGGTTCCAAAAATCTCAGCTTCCCCCATTTTTCCGTTGGCAGCCGATATAACCCCGGTATGATGACCGTTGATTTGCTCGTTAACGCGAATGAAAGGGAAGCCTCCTTCTTTCGTGTCGCCGAACTTCACATCACCGTTAACAGCATGAAGTTGTGTCGTTAGATCTACATATCTTGATTCGGGAGGCAGGTTGTATATTCTCATACTGCGAGTCTCCTGCAGCAAAAGATTGCCGTGCTCATCCTGCCAATCGATCAGCGTTGTCAGTTGACCAAAGACCGGGCCGCCGGACATGACCATAAATGCCTTATGCACTTGGCGGCCCTCGCCACGAAACTCATGGTAAAGCTTATGCCCGTTTACATCGTCGTGTCCCCACCAAAGCCCGTGATGATGCAGGTGATCGTCCGGCGCATCCTGAATCAGCGTTTTGCCGTGGGGCCCAATTAAGGGATAGTAGTACGGCTTGCCAACTTGCGGCGAATATAAATAGCGGGTGAACAGCTTGCCCTCAATGCTTACAACGACCCGGCTGTTCTCTTCCTGATGATCCAAATAAACGCCCGGTAGTTCATGCCAAGGATTATACTGCCGATCTTTGGGCGTCCCTTGACTGAGGGGCTTCGTTATTAAACAATCTATCGCCTTCGTTTGCAATTGAGCTTCTTTTAAGAGGATATAGAGAGCCCGCTCTTGCTTTACTTCCCATGGTGTTGCAGAATTACCGAACCGGTTAAGCTGGCAAGCAAATTCAACCCCGTTAGTCTCATCAACGGCATAAATGTCCGCCTCTCCGGCCCATGTTGCAATCCTGTTATAGGTTCCATCGTCCAATTCGACCTTCAACACGGTTGGCAGCGACGTAACAGAATGATCTAAAGTAACGGAGAACTTCATTTTTGACTCTATGGTCATGCTTCCAGCTCCTTATCTCTTCTCTCCGCTGACTGTGATTTCATTCGAGCTGAAACCGACAACCGAGTTTTTCTTATCATAAAAGCGTGGAGCGTTCGCCATAATTCCTTCGCGGGAATAGAACGGGCTATCCGACTTAAGCGGGAGCTGTACGGATGTACCCGTGCTGGCAGATTGATAAATGGCTGTAATGAGCTCGAGTGTTTTTCTGCCTTCTTGGCCTGTGACTAGTACATCCGTCAGACCGTTCTCTATAGCCGTCAAAACATTGTCAATCTGACCCTGGTGCCCCGTGTAATGCAGTGCAGGAACCTGGTTCGCAACCGCAGCGATTTCTTGCTCTAGCTCTGGATGAGCCTGAGGGAATCCGTTATCTTTGGACACGGAAGCCATCACCTTCCACGGCATCGACACACGCGCTTTCTCCCCTTGGAAAATCAACTGCTGCTCCTGCCCGTGATTCACAACCGAGCTTGTAATTTGAGCCAAAGCTCGCGGATAGGACAGAATCGCGATCGACAAATCCTCGACTTCCGCATTATCATGCGACGTATTGCTCATTACAGCTGTAATCTGGTCCGGCATGCCCATCATCCACTGAAACATATCAATATGATGGACGGCATGATTCAGCGTGCAGCCTCCGCCTTCTTTTTCCCATGTGCCTCTCCACCAGAGATCGTAGTATACGTATCCTCTCCACCAGAACGAGTCTACTTGCGCGTGAACAATTTTACCGGCTAATCCGGAATCCAGTACGGCTTTTAATTTCATGACCGAATCGCCGAAGCGGTTTTGGCTAACGATCGAAAGTATTTTACCGGAAGCCTCGGCCGCCTCGATCATCCTGTCACATTCCTCAAGGGAGGAGGCCATCGGCTTCTCGACAATGACATGCTTGCCGGCATTAAGCGCATAGACGGCAATATCCGCATGGGTATACGGCGGTGTGCAGACGGAAACCAGATCAATATCGTCCCGTGACAGCATCTCGCGATAATCGCTATAAATCATGCATTCCAGGTTATGTTTCTGTTTAAACTGCTCCGCCTTATCTGTGTAGATGTCGCACAAGGCGACAATTTGACAGCGTTCCCCCAAAGTTTGGTAAGCTTCCATATGGGCAGCCGAAATGGCGCCTATTCCAATAACAGCAACACGAATCATGACTCCTGGCTCCTTCGCTATAATAAATTCGGTTCCCCGTTTAGCAGGGAACCGAGTAATCCATTACATAAAGTTACTTTTGATCCTTGTAGAACTCCGCGTAAGCTTTTTTCTTTTCTTCCTTAACCGCTGTACCGCCCATTTCCATGTAAGCTTTTACTTGATCGTCGTATGCTTTATTGAAATCAGCGGTTTTGGCAGTAACGATTTTCGTCAACATTTCTTTTTCTTTTTCCTTCAAAATCGTTGCATACTTCACTTCAGCCTGAATTGGCGTATCGACACGCGGGATCGTATAAGCATCATTAGATCCGGCTTGAATACTCTTCACTGTGAAATCTTTGAAGTTCGGATCGGCTGCGTTGGCCTCGATATTTTTCTGCGGCTCATCCGGGCTCACATATTTACCGTTTAAGATAATGGCATAGTCATAGTAGTTATAGAGAATTTGTTTCGCTTCCGGAGTATCCAGGTTGATAGGTACGCCGTTACTGTCCAGTTTATAAGAAACGCCTTCCTTACCGTTTTGCAGAGCAAGGACATTTTTAGGTTCAGACATCCAGTTCAAATATTTCACTGCCGCCTCAACATTCGGGCTTGATTTTGGAACCATCAGATACGCGCCGTATGCCGGGTATTTCGGCTTCGGATGTTTGCCGTCTTTCGTTGAGAACGGATCAATCGCGACCAGTTCAGCACTCGGATTGTTCTTTTTCAAATTGGAATAATAGCCGTTATACACCGGTTCATTCGTATTAGGCGTACCAGCACCTGCAATTCCATTCACCATTTGCTGGGCGAAGGCTTGGCTAAAATCGGACGCCAGCGCAAAATCTTTATCAATCAAGCCGTCATTGTACATTTGGTTCAAGAACTTGAGACCGTCTTTATTTCCCGGCTGCTCCCAGTTCGGAGTGGCATACAGATCGGCCGGCGTTATTTTGCTCCAATCCCAGAAGGATTGAATCAACGGCTGCATGTGGAAAATATCGATATACGAATACGGGATTACTTTGCCGCCTGTATTTCCTGGATCTTTTTCTTTAAACGCCTTCATCGTTTGCAGGAATTGATCGGTCGTCGTCGGCACCGGCATATTCAGCTTATCCAGCCAATCTTTACGGATAAATGTTGTGGTTTGGGCCTGGATAACCCGGAGTGCAGGAATTGCATACTGTTTGCCGTTAAACATGCCGTCCGGTAGAGAAGGAGCAAGCACCTTTTTCAGCTGAGGACCAAATTTATCGATAACCGGCCCCAAATCCGCCAAACCGCCGCTTTGCGCATAGTTCTGAACCGTCGGCTTGTCATAAGTAAAGACAATATCCGGCGCAGAATCGGACGCCATCAATACGTTCAGCTTTTTAACCTCCTCGGAACGCGGTACCGTTACGAATTTGACCGTAATATTGTTCGGCTTGCCGAAGTTTTCTTGAATGTACTGCGTCATAAAGTTGTCGGTAATCGGTGGAGCGCCGGCCGGAGTATTCGCTCTATCGAATAGCTCCACGGTCAGGGTAATCGGTTTTGAAGTAGTCGGTGTAGGAGTTGCTGCGTTATTGCTGGCTGCTGGCGTCGTGCTGCTTTCGGTCGTGCCGCTTGGAGTATTGCTGCTGCAGGCAGTTAGTACTAAGCAGGATGCCATGGCTACTGTCAATGTAGTATGCACTGATTTATGAATCATTTTCCGCATTGTGTTGCCTCCCTTTAACTTGACTAATTATTATAGAACCTTCAGTTGGCAGTTTGTTGTCCGCCGAAGGGTAACTATCAACCTTTTACAGCGCCGACAAGCATCCCCGAAATGAAATAACGCTGCAGCCACGGGTATACGAGCAGGATCGGCACTGTGGAGAACATGATGCTGGCAGCCTGCAAGCTTTGAGGGATCGGCGTCGAGGAATTAAAGCCCTCCTGAGCGGAAGCATCGTTAGCCTGGCTGTTGATGACCATTTCGTAGAGCTTCAATTGGATAGGATACAAATGCTGATCATTGACGTAAAATAAGGCATCCTGAAACATATTCCATCGATCCACCGCAGAGTAAAGTCCGATCGTCGCCAATATCGGCAGCGAAAGCGGAAGCACGATTTTCAACAAAAATCTGAAATGCCCGCACCCGTCCATCCAAGCGGAATCTTCCAGTTCAGCCGGAAGCTGTGAAAAGTTGGTTTTCAAGATAATCAGCAGAAACGCATTGATCAAAATCGGTATAACTAAGGAGAATACCGTATTTAACATGTGAAGCTGCTTTATCAACAAATAATGCGGAATAATTCCCGGATTGAAAAACATCGTTATAATAATCAACAAGAAGAAGATATGCTTCCCTTTAAAATCCCTTCTGCTTAACGGATAAGCAGCCATAACGGTCACGATCATCGTTACAAGCGTATATCCGGCAACGAGCAGGATCGTAAACAGAAGCGAACGCAGCATGGCTAAGTCTCCAAGCACCGACTTATAGGCGCCCCAGTTCCATTCAACCGGCCAGAGGGTGACTTCACCAGACATAATCGGCCTGTTTCCGCTTAACGACAAAGCGAACATATGAATCATCGGCACGACACAAAACAAGCAGAATACACCGATTACAACGATAATAGCAGCATCTACAAATCTATTCGTAGGACTTCGATACATATATTCACCCCCTAGAAAATCCCCTGATTATTAACTCTTCTCGATATGAATTCAGCTGACAAGAGTAAAATGAGGCCGACAACCGACTGAAACAAACCGACAGCCGTAGCAAGCGCGAATCTCGCTGATTGAATCCCCACCGTGTAGACATACGTACTAATGACTTCTGAAACTTCCTTGACATACCCATTCTGCAGAACATAGGGCTGTTCAAAGCTGATATTCGCCATATTGCCGATCTGTAAAATGAACAGAACAATAATTGTCGGCTTGATGCCCGGCAATGTAATATGCCAGATCTTTCGCATACGGGAAGCACCGTCCACTTCGGCAGCTTCATATAATTCCTTATTAATTCCTGTGAGCGCCGCCAAATACAGAATCGTTCCCCATCCCGCATGGTGCCACAAACCGGTTCCTACATAAGTGGAGACCCAGTATATCGGTTTTTCCAGAAACGGAATCGGCTGGCCGCCGATCGACTTGATCATTTCGTTAATCGTGCCGGTATTGGTGGAAAGCAGCTCGATGGCCATGCCGCCGACGATTACCCAGGAAATAAAGTGAGGCAGGTACATCAACGTTTGGCTTACCCGCTTGAACCAGCTAATTCGGATTTCATTCAACATGATAGCCAAAATAATGGGAACCGGGAATGTAAGCAATCCCAAAACATTTAAGAGCAGCGTGTTGCGGAACGCCCGATAAAATTGAGGCAGCGAGAAAACTTCTCTAAAGACGTCTAATCCTACCCAATCACTGCCCCATACGCCTTTGAAGATGTTATAGTCCTTAAACGCAACTGCAACTCCCGCCATCGGAATATACTTAAAAATAATGAAGTAGGCCATCGGTACAATCATCAGGACATATAGCTGCCACTGGCGTCGAAAAAAAGACAAACGTCTTCGTTTAACTGCCACTGAGGATGTAGTCCGACTAATTTCAATTTGCATAAGCGTTCATCCTTTCAATGAGATTAATGAATGAGAAACCCTATATCAAAATTGAAACGCTTACATAACTTTGACTAACCATTGCTCTTTTGCGACTTAGTCTCATTAGCAGCATCTTCAAGTATTGATTGCATATTCAGATGAAGGCGATCTAACCGATACCACTGATATTCCTGGCCCCACTAAACTTATTGATCTAATTAGTCTAACTAGTATTACTAGTCTTCCAATAACTTCATTATAATTCAGCCTTGTAACCGATTGCAACACCTTTTTTTCAAAAATATCCCACGACACAACAAGGATAAACGACTTCGTCGTCCTTTTAGGACGCGCGCGTTTGTCAAGGTAGATGCGACGCAAAAGTATAAAACTTATACTTTCTTATCTACGGATAAAAACAGAGAAAGACAGCTGCCTGTCTCCCTCTGTCCTACTTTCTCTTTTTTTTACCAATTGAAAATCAACATGGCTAATTGGGCTAAATCTTCGATATCGATTTTGCCGTCTCCATTGAGGTCTAAGCTCGCGACCGAACTCCAGTCCGGATCTGCCGATGTTTTGCCATATGCTTTAACCATGATCGCCAAATCGCCGATGCTTACTTTATTATCATTGTTGATATCGCCCGGTATCGATACAATGACCAAGCTGCGGAACAATTGCAGCGCCTGAGCCAAGGCAGATTTCGCCTGATCTATTTCCTGCTGCGTCGCTGACGTATCATTAGCAACTTGCGCGGCTGCGTCAATCGCCGTATTCAGTGCCGCTTTCGATCCTACAGGATATTGGCCTACAAGCCTGCCTTCGGTTGCATTCGCATAAACGCCTTGTGCTTCCGCAATCAGTTGGGTCAGATCCTGCTTCTCGATAATGGCAATGTGAATACGATGCGAAGTTCCCGCAACATCATGTTCAACTCCATCACGGCCAGCCATCACGACATTGGAAATGTTCACATTGGCATCCCCGGATGCTGCATCCGATTTGGCTTTGAATTGCAGCTTCAAGAGAGCTCCATTCGGATTTGCCTGGAGATTACCGAAAAACACATTAATGAAGCGGATTTTGCCAGGCTCAATCACTTTATAATCGACCACTTGAAAATCCTTATTGAGCGAGGCAGGAGCAACGAATTCCAGCTTATACGTATCGAAGGTTACGGTCATATCTTGGGCAAGCGAATCCTGGCTGTATTCGTTCAACCCAAAGGTCAAATCAAACACATTGCCAGCCGAAGCGCTGTCAGGTCCTGTCAGGCTCGTTGCATTTATTACTTTCATATCAAAAACATAAGGCTGGACATTGACGTTGCCCGCTGCGTCTTTCAGCTGGGCAAGAATGAGTTTGCCGCCTGAAGCGACAGGCTTGTCAAACCCAATGGTGACCATGGTATTGTTCTCGCTCCAAGTGACGGTGTAGTCCTCGGCGAAGTTTGTGCCGAAACCGAAATTCTGCGGATCCATCGGATTCTCAAAGCCAATGGATACGCTCGTGGTGTCCGGCGTGATCACGGTGTTTTTGGGATTAAACGTAACCGCGCCAAGCTTGGTGGTCGGCCAAGGAAGCGATTCGGGTCTTACCCCGGTATCGGTATTTTTGTTCGGATATTGCGGCCAGTTGGGACTTGGGCCGATCTTGATGTTCGTAGACGGCCAGGACGGCGGCAATACGGACTTCGCTTTATTTAAATCATACGAAAATTGGAAATTAAAGCCTGGCAACGATTCAAGTTTTACGTCCTCCAAACGAACAACCCTGTTCGTGCCTGCCGTATAAGTGACCGGGAAGCCCGGGACTTCTTCTTGAAAGAAGGAGTGCTTGTTGGTGTTATCGGCATCAGCGCTCGAGTAGCCGGTGTTAATGGAAGCGCCGTATGTCAGTATCCAGCCGGGCTCCAACGCTTCGTTCACACTGGATGGAACCGGCACGTTGTTGGCGAAAATCTTAATAGCCTTCTGATCAATTTTGCTAGTAAAGCCGAAGACCCAACGTTGATCGCCAGTGTCATCGCCTGTAATGCTGGTGCGAAGAATCCCTGCGAGGTCATAGCTCTGGAGGTAGACTGACTTGTTATTCTTTGAACTGCCTACAGTCGAGAGCGCATAGCGGCCTGCCTTGACCTTATCGGCGCTAAGTGTAAATGTCGCAACGCCGCCAACGACATCAGCCGTATAGGTGTCTGCTCCTGTGTTCAACTGGACCTTCGGAGCGTCGGAGTAAGCCTTGATCGTTGCCGGATAGTCCGCTGTCAGCATCTCGTTCGTCGTATAGAGCGAATAATTGCCCGGCTGAGACCAGCGAATATACGAACTGTCTACTTCGTACGGATAAACGGACATGCTCCACACTCCGTTATAGGTTGCAGCAGGATGAAGCGGCGGGTTCACGTTAACGCCGAGCGTATCGGGCCCTTCGACCTTGAGCGGATCGCCATACTTTCCGCCGTGGAATTCACGGTCCATAACGGCGAGCATGTAGGCGTGGTCGCGATCTTGGAACGCATGCGCGCCGTCATGAACGCGGACAGCGATGTTATCGCCAACGCCGAGAAGCTCGTAAACCTCTTTGGCTGCGACAGTGGCAAGCACAGTACCCGGCGAACTCAGCCAGTCAAAGCCCTCTCCGGTATAGGTGATAAGCGGACGAGGAGCAACCAGCGCAGCAAGTGCGTGCGAGTCAAAAGGAAGTCTGTCCAGATCATAGCGGAACTCCTCAGCCTTAACGTCCAGCCAATGAGCCTCAGCGGTACTGAGCAGGTTGGTCGGCTTTTCATTGCGGAAGAAGCTCCGGTTCATATTGGAGTTGCTGTAAGCGGCGTTGGGAGCACCGGTGCTGCTGTTAGGCACGTTATAGTTGTAAATACGGCCTTCGGAGGTATATCGCATAGACGCAATGCCTCCCTGGCCGGGATCGACAGGCACGACAATGCTGATGCGCTCATCGAACGCGCCGGCGATTGCAGCGGCCTTACCGTTGCGCGAAACCCCCGTGACAACCGAGCGGGTCGGATCGATCAGTCCTTGATACGCCCCGTTTTCCAGCGCGTCAATGGTCCGGGAAATTCCCCACGCCCAGCCCATCAGTGCGCCGGAATTGCCTTCGTATGTATCCTTGTTAAAAGGATAAAGCGTCGTATACAGGCCGCTTCGGGCAGCGCTGTCGCTGTAGATCGTGCCGGTAGGATTGTTCATCACTGCGTAACCGCGACGCAGGAACGCGTTGCGCATGTTGGCGGACACGCCGCCGCCTACGCCGATAACGAAGGGGTAGGGAGGCGCGATGTTGGTTTCGCCGCTTTTCAGATCGGCATCCGCCACTCCCGGTTTGTATGTCGGGACGTAAATGCCGGTTACGCTGTAGCTGCCGGATTTGTTATTGTCCGGGTTTTTAACGGTAACCGTGAGCGTTGCGTTATTCGTGCCTAAGTTGCCTGAATAGGTTACGTTCTCTTTCGGGGTCTTCATTTCATAGCCGTAGTAGTAGTATTGCAGCAGATCGGAGAGCTCCGTACGGCGCTGCGTCCATTCATTCTTAGTGGTCACATAGCCGTTCGTGCCCTTCTTGGGGTCAAGAAGCTTGAACAGGTCGGGCAGCCCTTCCGAGCTGGGCAGCTTGCTGATATCGGTGGGGAAATATTCGCGTCCCGCTGGCGGCTGGGCTTTAGACGGACCTTGATTGGACGGATAGTAATTATTTGTCGCAAAGGCGGCAGGTACCATTGAGAATAGCAGGGATACGCCCAGGACGGCGCTTAAGATTTTTTTCTTGGCTTTCATGCAGCTTCCTCCTAATTTGAATTATGCATTTCTTAGGTAGGCGGATATGCACGCATATCGGTCATGGTAGGCATGAGGGTCGACCAAAAATGAAATCGCTTCCATTTTCAAGAGGAATGAAACATGTGACATTCGGACTGACCCAAAAAAGTGATGACCTCCTTCCTCCCGTAATTGACGACTAACATTTCAAGGATTTCTTATATTACTAGTAATACTAGTAATACTTTAAATTGATTATAAATGAAACGTAAAGCAATTTCAATCATCTTCCAGCGATTCTGAAAAAATACTTTATTTCTTGCTTCAACGACACAATCTCCCTATAAAAAAAGCAGTCCTGTTAAATGCAACAACAGAACTGCTTTTGATGGTTTGAAGGTTTTACCAGTTGAGAATCAATGAAGCCATTTGGGCTAAATCTACGATATCGATGATGCCGTCTCCATTGAAGTCTAAGCTCGCGACCGAACTCCAGTCCGGATCTGCCGACGTTTTGCCGTATGCTTTGGCCATGATCGCCAAATCACCGATGCTTACTTTATTATCATTGTTGATATCGCCCGGTATCGATACAATGACCAAGCTGCGGAACAATTGCAGCGCTTGAGCCAAGGCAGATTTCGCCTGATCTATATCATGCTGCGTCGCTGACGTGTCATTAGCAACTTGCGTGGCTGCGTCAATCGCCAAATTCAGTGCAGCTTTCGATCCTGCAGGATATTGGCCCACAAGCCTGCCTTCGGTTGCATTCGCATAAACGCCTTGTGCTTCCGCAATCAGTTGGGTCAGATCCTGTTTTTCGATAGTGGAAATGTGAATACGATGCGAAGTTCCCGCAATTTCATGTTCAACTCCATCATGGCCAGCCATCACGACATTGGAAATCGTCACATCGGCATCCCCGGATGCTGCATCCGATTTGGCTTTGAATTGCAGCTTCAAGAGAGCTCCATTCGAATTTGCCTGCAGATCGCCGAAAAACACATTAATGAAGCGGATTTTGCCAGGCTCAATCACTTTATAATCGACCACTTGAAAATCCTTATTGAGCGAGGCAGGAGCAACGAATTCCAGCTTATTCGCATCGAAACTTACCGTCATATCTTGAGCAAGCGTATCCCGGCTGTATTCCTTCAACCCGAAGGTCAGGTCAAACACATTGCCGGTTGAAACCTGCTCCGGCCCTGTCAGGCTGATTGGATCGGAACTGCCGGATGATGCCGTAACGGTCACAGAGGCGGTTGCTTTCAGCGTGGTTCCCTGCACCGTACCCGTTACGGTAAAACTTCCTTCGTTTGCGTAACTGGAAGGGTCAACAAAATGCCAGATGACAGGTAGTTCCGGCTGGGCACCTGAACTATAGACGGCTGTTACAACGGTGGGCAGAAGAGGTGCTGTCCCTACCTTTGTAACGATGTCAACAGGGCGAATAGACAGTACATTGTCGGTGTATGGAACCAAAGAAGCTTCGTCTACATATAAAGTATCCGTCCCTGAGTCCGTATATACGATCTTCAGTTTCTCAAATTCCATGTTTGGCTTTTCAAAGGTAAATACGGTATCGACTTGCGACCAAACCATCGCTTTCAGATTGCTTCTCTCGGCAACCGTTTTGGTATACACCACATTTCCTGCTGCATCAAGAGCAATCAAGTTGATTTTCCCCGTCACTCCTTCTTTTGCAGGCATAAAGAAGCCATTAACTTTATACTTCGCGTTAGCAATTACCTTATTCGTTACAACTTGGGCGATGCCGTTCGCCGCTTCCTGTCGATTCGTAATCATAACCGAATAAGCCGTTGTCGAGGAGGACGCTGTCGGAGGAGCGGAATAGTTCTGGTTCGTTGTTCGATCGAACGTTGTGCCTGCTGGGCCATACGCTCTTTCCCATGCTGCTGCCGGCGCATCTTCAAAACTTCCATTCGTCAAAATGCTTCCGGAAGGAAGTACGGTTTGGTCAAACTCAAAACGGTCGATATGGAACAACTTCGATCCATTTCCGTGAAACACCATGTAAACATCGTGATAACCGTTGGCCGCATTGTCTCCCGTATCGATCTGGGTCGGATAGGACGCATAGGCGTCGCCATTGTTTTTGCCCGGAATGTTGAATGTGCCCACCACTTTGCCCGCAGCCGGATCATCGATCCGCACTTCGATGAATCCGCCGTCTATGGAGGCAGCTACAGCATTCATGCTGAGCACATGCCGCCTGACAATACCGCCGTTGGCGGAGCCATCAGCAAAGTTGACATTGGCAAATTTAATATAGCTGCCGTTCGAGACGCCGGATAAAGCTTCATTGGCACCGCCCGGAATGATGGGGAACGTTCCGGATGCCCCGTCATTGTCTTCCGCTTCAAGGGTAGAGAAAATGTCCCTTTTAGTCGTCAGCCCCGGAAGATTATGATCATTGCGGGGAACAAACGTGATGACGGAATTTGCCGGAATGTTTGCCTGGAAAGATCCGTCCGTAATGGCTATCGCATCAAGAAGCTTTTGGTTTTCACTGGCTGACGTGCGATAACCGACAACGGAGGACGTACCTGCCGGAAAGTTGTCCAGTTTGAAGCTTACAGTTTGATTCTCTGTTCCGCTATTGACGGCTATGATAGCAAATTCGTTATTCTTAGGATTCTTATAAGCGGATACGTTCATCCCTTTCGCCGGGACCCGGGTAGCGTCAATCCGAATATCGCCGGGGTTGATAAAACGGGAGAAGTTGCCAAACGTATATAAACGTTTAAATACTCTGTACAAACCTGTAACGGTGGAGCCGTTTCCTTGGGGTGAACCCGTCGTAGCTAACCGAATCAGGTCCGAACCGTCAGCGCCATTATTCCCGATCGGCCACCACCATTGAAACGAGTTGAACCCGGGATCGCTTGTAAACATGTTCGTTAGCAGGTTGGCCCATTGGACACCGTCGGTTATCGTCTGATTCGCATAAGTTTGCGTATTGGCGGCGGCCGAGGAGTTTGCCGTGTTCTGTGTCATGAATTCCGTTTGCCATAATTTGAAGTTTCGCAAAAGATCCGGATAAACGCCGCCTGCGCCTGTAGAAGTAATCGGACCGTTATTGAAGTTTGAAGTCCCGTATAAGTGTGTCGAGAATACGCCTACATATTTGCTGGATGCCGGATCCTCGAGCATTGGGCGCCCCAAACTCAGCGAAGCGTTCAAATTCGTTCCCTCGGGAGCCACGATCACGGGAGGGGCCATGCCCAATTCCGCAAATTTGCCTCCATCGATAGCTTTCTGAAGCGTCGGTCCCAAATAATTTTGCATAAAATCTTTATATTCCGCTGCGGTTATGACAAATCCCGAGTAGGAAGCATGCGCCGCTTCCGACTCATTCGCCGGTCCGATATGCGTAATCCCAATACCGAATTCACGCTTATACCCAATTGCATATTGAACGAGGTAATCGGCGTAATCCTGATAGTTCTCCGCTTTCAATTTGGCACCGTTCTGACCCAGCACGCTGTTGTTCGTCTTCATCCAGTACGGAGGCGACCAAGCATCGGCATAGAATGTCTTGACGCCATAATTCATCGCTTCCTTCATAATCCAAACTTGCGACTCGTCAAACTGCGCCTTACGGGACGCCCAGTCCGGCTGATCCCAGACGAAGCCTTCGTTCTTCTCCGGCCAAATCGAGTCCGTTGGACCGTCATAGAAGCGATTGCCCCACTCCGCCTTTGTGGCAGCGTTTACAATTCCGCCGTCTCCAAGATTAACACGGACGATATCAAGCCCAATCCCTTTCTCATGGCTAAAAACCAAATCTAAGAGCTCACGACCCGCAACCGGGTCTTGCTCATAAATTTGTTTGATGCCTGCGGCTTTATTAAAGGCAAAAGCACCTCCAAGCCCGTCCATCACTTGCTTCTCATTGTTCCAGTCAACCACACTTACCGCTGTTGCCCCTTTGGCCTCTGGCATAGGCAGCCAGCCTAAAACCAAGGAAAGGCATAAACTTAAACAAAGCGCTCCTCGGAGACTTGCTTTCAACAACATGGATCACTCTCCTATTCCTGGATTTCTTATTGCGAAATATGCTTCACTGACCTGCAACGATCAAATAAAACGAAGACCTCCCTCCACGCAGTCGCCTGCATAAACTCCACCAACTTGTGCAACTAGTAATACTAGTAATACTTATTACTGATTATAAGTGATATCACGAACAATTTCAATAATATTCCAACGGCTGCAAAAAGAAATACCGTCAGGCAGCTTTCTCCTGACGGTATTTTGTAAGGCTCTGGGTAAGTGGTTTCCTCCGCAGAATTGCGGGGAGCTGTTGGCTAACATGCTGTGCTTGAAGTAGCGTTCGGAGTCGTCCCCGGAGTATCGCAAGGATCGCCCGCCGTGAAAGGGAACTCCATTCCCTTATTTAAATGAAAAGCGGGAATGCAGCGGTTCGAGGGGAACTACAGGGTCTTAATTGAGCTCTATCGACCAAATATCTGTCCTCCGTTGCGAAATAGCGGACCCTAGTTCCCTCTCCCTCGCTCAAAGCGCTGCTTTTGCTCAAATAGCACCCTGTAGTTCCCCTACCCTACCTGCCCGCTCTAGCCTGATACCGACCGGACGGTCTACCATTCCCCCGCAACCGCGCAGACATTCGCCTAGTTGGCCTGCTGCTCAGCCAAAGCTTTTTTACCCGCTTCCAAGACGGCGAGAATCCGCTCCACATCGTACACACTCCCTGCCCAAGTTCCCCCGCTGACAGACTGCAAGGCAGCCCATAAACGGGTATCGTCAGGAAGTCTTTCGTCTGCGGCAAGCTCCGGGTGCGGGTCGCGCCCAGCAAGCACGCGGGCTCCTTCTTCCGGGGTCAGCACATCGTCGCCTTCGCCCAGAAAGTGGATCGTACCTTCCAAACTGTTACGATTAACCATGATGTCGATGATATCGCCATCCCGCAGCTTGCCGATCGGACCGCCAGCCAGCGCTTCAGGTCCAACATGGCCGATGCAGGCACCTGTGGATACCCCCGAAAAACGCGCATCGGTTATTAAGGACACATATTTGCCGAACGACAGATGCTTGAGGGCCGAGGTTAGTTGATAGGTTTCCTCCATCCCGGTCCCCGATGGTCCGCGCCCGATCAACGCCATAATATCTCCGGCTTGAATGCCGCCGTTCTTGATGGCCGAGATGGCCGCTTTCTCCGAGGTAAACACCTTGGCTTTGCCCCGATGCCGGTAAACGCCATCTTCTCCGACTGTAGTTGGATCAATCGCCGTCGATTTAATGACCGATCCTTCCGGAGCCAAATTCCCCATAGGAAACGTAACGGTGGAGGTCAATCCTCGCGCTTTGGCACGTTCCGGACTCATAATGACATTGTCGGCATCGATGCCGTCCATCTCCATAAGCAAGCTTCTCATCCGCCCCCGGCGCTCGCTCGTTTCCCACCAGTCCAGCACCGTGCCCAGCGTTTCGCCGGTTACGGTTAACGCTTGTTCTTTCAGCACTCCCAAACGCCGCAGATGCAGCATTACTTCCGGCACCCCTCCGGCCAGAAACACTCTCACCGTCGGATGATATTCCGGACCGTTCGGCAAAACGCTGACTAATCTAGGCACACTTTTATTGATCCGAATCCAATCTTGTACGGTCGGCACGGGTAGCCCCGCCGCATGAGCGAAGGCGGGGATATGCAGCAGCAAATTGGTCGATCCGCCAAAGGCCGCATGAACAACCATCGCATTGTGGATAGACGCTTCGGTCACAATATCCTTCATCCGGATTCCTTTCTCCTCCAGCGTCATCATCGCGCGGGCCGACTGCCTTGCCATCTCCTCCCATATGGGCTGGCCAGAGGGAGCCAGCGCAGCATGCGGCACCGTCATGCCCATTGCCTCTGCAATCACCTGCGAAGTAGCCGCCGTGCCAAGAAACTGGCACCCTCCGCCCGGTGTGGCGCAGGCCCGGCAGCCAAGATCGGCGGCGTCTTCCAGGCTGATTTCGCCACTCGCATACCTTGCGCCGATGGTTTGGATTTTCCCGGCATCCTCGCCCTCCGTCGGCGGTAATGTCACCCCGCCGGGCACGATGACGCAAGGGAGCTCGTGCATGCCGGCCAATGCGATCATCATGGCAGGCAGTCCCTTGTCGCAGGTTGCCACACCGAGCACGCCTTTGCGCGTCGGCAAAGAGCGGATGAGCCGCCGGAAAACGATCGCTGCATCGTTACGGTACGGAAGCGAGTCGAACATTCCTTCCGTCCCCTGAGACCTGCCGTCGCAAGGGTCGCTCACATATCCGGCAAAAGGAACTCCCCCGCTTTCTGAGATCACCTCTGCCGCAGCCTGCGTCAGCAGGCCGACTTCCCAGTGACCGGTGTGATAGCCAAGGGCGACAGGACTGCCGTCTTCCTTGCGTATGCCTCCTTGCGTGCTTAACAAAAGATACTGTTTGCCCTTCAAACGAGAAGGCTTCCATCCCATTCCCACATTTTGGGTCAGCCCGAACAACTCTCCGCTTGGAGCATGCAGCAGCATTTCTTTGGTTAGTGGCAATGAGCCTTGCGGGCCCTGTGCGTGCGTATGAATCTTATACAAATCGTTATTTTCACTTGTCATAATCGATTGTAATTGCTCTGTCATCCACCTTCACCCCTCCGAATCAGGTTTCATAGCACACGAAATGCGCTTACGCTTTGAGAAAGACCGTTTTGATCGAGGTGAAAAATTCAATAGCCGCCTGACCTTGTTCGCGCGAATGCGAACTTGACTGCTTCATGCCGCCGAACGGAGCCTGCAGCTCCACCCCGGCTGTCTCGGCATTAATTCTTACCAGACCGGCGTCCATATCTTGAATAAACGCAAGAATATGACTAATATTTTGCGTGTAAATGGAAGCGCTCAGACCATAATCCGAATCATTAGCCACTTCAATGGCTTCTTCCATCGATTCGACCTGAATCAGCGCGAGGACCGGGCCGAATATTTCTTCCCGGGCAATCGCCATTTCCGGAGTCACTTTATCGAACACAGTAGGCTGAATATAGAAGCCTTCGGCGAGATCCGGATGGTCCGGTGCTGCGCCGCCGAATAACAGCTCGGCTCCTTCCTCGATCCCTTTTTGAATGTAGGATTGCACGGTTTGCAGTTGATTTTCATTTGCGCAAGGACCGAGCCATGTACCTGCATCCAGGCCGTGACCCACGGTTATCCCTTTTAATTTGTTCAGGAGCTTTTCTTTGAATGGTTCATATACATCACGATGCACGATGACACGGCTTGTAGCTGTACATTTCTGTCCTGTCGACCGGATTCCGCCAGAGATCGTGGCGTCAACCGCCAAATCCAAATCGGCATCTGCAGCGATGATGATTGGATTTTTGCCGCCCATCTCAAGCTGATATTTCGCTCCTCTGGCTAAGGCCGCCTGACCCACACGTTTGCCGACCTGGTTGGAGCCGGTAAATGTAATTCCGTTTACATCCGGATGTTCGGCAAGACCTTGCCCGATAACGGATCCGCTGCCCGTCACCAAATTCAAAACCCCCGCAGGGAATCCCGCTTCCGCCAAGCATTCCACGACTTTAGCAGCCGTCACGGCTGTCTCCTGAGCCGGCTTCAGCACAACCGCGTTGCCATAGATTAAGGCAGGCGCCATTTTCCATATCGGAATCGCCACGGGGAAATTCCAAGGTGAAATAACGCCAACCACCCCTAGCGGCACGCGGGTCGTAAACATCAGCGCTTCGCTATCCGTAGACGGAATGACGTCCCCGATCTTCCGCATCCCTTCACCGGCATAGTAACGCAGGATGGCAATTCCCCGTGTAGTCTCCCCTTTTGCTTCCGGGAGCGTTTTGCCCATTTCACGCGTCATCGTCTCCGCGATCTCATCGATGCGTCTTTCCAGCGCATTGGCCGCTTTAAACAAATAATCGCCTCTTACTGAGCCGGGCAGCTTTCTCCAACCAAGCTGCGCCGCCTTCGCGGATGCAACGGCTTGGTTCAGATCTTCCAATGAAGACGACTGCACATAGCCTACGACTTCACTTTTTCTAGCAGGATTCATACTTGGAACGGTTTGTCCTGTTGCTCCCGGACGCCACTCCCCGTTCATATAATTCAAATACGTTTGCCCTCCGACAAATACGGATGTCATATAAATTCCTCCTTGAATGTATGATTATTTAAAATGTTAATTAGCTTCCTGCACCTATGACTTGATTAACCAGCGTTCCGATTCCGGAAATCTCAATTTCGATCCTGTCTCCGTGAGCGAGTGTAAATTCGTTCGGCGGGACAATGCACGTTCCCGTCAGCAGCACTGTTCCGTCAAACAATTCATTATCCCGCATCAAAAATTCGGTCAATTCCTCCAGCTTTCGTTTGAGCTGACTTGTATTCGCCGTTCCTTCAACGGCTAGCTGCCCATTGCGATAGATTCGGCTGGCAATCTGCAAGTTGTAAGGATTGTCTACCGTTTCGGCTAAGCGGATTGCAGGTCCCAAGGAGCAGGAACGCTTCCATACCTTGGCTTGGGGCAGGTAGAGCGGATTCTCGCCTTCAATATCCCGGCAGCTCATATCGTTGCCAATCGTATATCCGGTGATTTCACCATTTGCGTTCAATACAAGCCCTAGTTCCGGTTCTGGCACCTGCCACACGGAATCGCTTCGGAGCTGCACATTGCCGCCCGGACCTACCGTGCGTGCAGCCGTCGATTTGAAGAAAATCTCGGGACGTACAGCATCATACACTTTATCGTAAAATGTCGCAGCATCGAGTCTGCCATCGGTAGCCTCGTAATTCCGCGCATCCCGGCTTCGCTCATAGGTTACCCCGGCAGCCCATACTTCCGGCGCTTCAATCGGAACGAGAAGCTGGAGCTGATCCACATTAAATGAAAGCGCTTTACTATTTTCGATTGTTATGCAAACCAATTGAAGAGGTGAGATCTCCCTGTCGTCTGCTTCCTTGATCAAGGCTAAAAAATCGCTTTGCGGCAGCGCGAAAATTTGGTCGCTGTCATTCACAGCGGCTAGCTGAATAGAGCCTTCATGTACAAAACGGATAATTCTCATGGATTGCTCACTCCTCTTATTTGTTTTACATTATAAAACCACGTTCTCAAATCTTGATATTAAAAATGCCTGGACTCGACATGCTTTACAAAACGTGCCGAAACCCCAGGGTCTGTGAAATCGTTGCCGCTTCTTGCCTAAGAAGAGCAATATACTGCTTCAACAACGCATCATCTACCGTTGAAACTAATGTTGATAGGCTAATCGCTGCTGCAACCGAGCCGTTATACTGGAAAACAGGAGCCGCCACGCATCGAACGCCCGGTTCGTTCTCCTCATTGTCAATCGAATACCCTTGCTCTCTTACTTGATTCAGCTCGTGAAGATAAGCAGCCTTTTCCGTGATCGTTGCTTCTGTGATCTTGGAGAACTGGTAATCACGAAGAAGTGAATCGATCTCTTCCTTCGTTCTAAAAGCTGTCAGCACCTTGCCTACCGCGCTGCTGTGAAGAGAAATTCTACGGCCTATCCGGGAATACCGGATTGCAGCCTTTTCCCCCTCTACCTTATCCAAATATACGCCTTCTTTGCCATCAAGAATGACGAGATGGGTCGTTTGACCGGTCTGTTCTGACAAAGCAGCCAAATGCTTTCGCGCAGCAGTGCGGATGTCCAAGCTTTGCAGCATGAGCTGACCCTTTTCTAAAAGTTTCAACCCTAACATATATCTACCTGTTTCCGGGTCCTGATGTATGTAACCGTGAAGCTGAAGCGTTTTCAATAACGAGTGAATCGTACTCTTGTGAAGCTCCATTCTAGCGCTGATTTCTGTAATTTTCAGCTCTGTCGTATGCTCGTCGAATAAATCCAAAATTTTCAGTGCTCTGTCCAGCGCTTGAATAATAGGCATGATCTCACCTCTATCTACAAATCCATCATAATCTGAAACGCCCCTGCAAGCAAGTCGAAATTATGACCCGCGACAACCCCGACTTCAATTACGAATTAGATTAATTCCATTCTAATCTATTAAATCAGCCCTAGCAGACAAGAAATTCCAGCATATCCTATAGTATCACATTAGGAAAGGAATGATTAAAATGACCTTACTAGTTAATCATGTCTATGGAATTGTTCACCGGAATGTCAACGGAACCATCACCGTATTTAACGGTCGTGTCGTTAGCCGCGGTCGCACTTTCATCATCCTCCGATTTATGAACAACAGGGGAATTGTCATTCTTAGAAGACTTCTTCTTATTAGAATCATTCGATTCGCCGCTATTTAATTGAAAAAGGGAGACCCTGTAAGAGATCTCCCTTCCTACATAATCACCTTAGCAAAGATGCTTATTGAACATTTGCTTCGTAACGTTTTTCCTGATACCGCTGATAAAACCAAATAGAAATCGCTAGCCAACTACCGCTAGCTAAGAAACCCCCGATCACATCGCTTGGATAATGTACGCCAAGGTAAATTCGGCTGATTCCTATGGTCAGGATCATCGCGATGCTTACTAGAATGAGTATTCCGCGACCGAGTGGCGTTGCGATATGCCGCCAAAGCAAAAAAGCGACAACACCGTATAAACTAAAAGCAGCCATGGAATGCCCGCTAGGAAAGCTAAAGCCGTTTGCATCGACGATGCGGTGTATCATTGGTCTGGCACGATGAAAAATAAGCTTTAAGGTTTCGTTTAAAAGCGCCGATCCAATGACGACCCACACAAATAAAATCAGTTCTCTTCGATGATGCAGGACCTTGTACAGAAAAAAAATAATGATTAACGTAATAACAACAACCGGGTACCCTCCGCCTATGAAGGTGAAAAATTTCATGATACTCGTAAGAAGCGGATGTTCCAGGCCTTGAACGTAGGAAATGATCGAACGATCGAATTGAACTAACTTTTCATCACTTACCAACAACGCTATGGCTCCAAAACAGATTGCACTCAAAAGACTTATCAATAATGCTCGGGTAAGCTGCATTTTCAAATTCATTGATCAAATATCCTCTCATGTTAAACCTTATCCAGTTTTTTATCCACGCGCAAAAAGGTGAACCCGCGCCGCGTGCATTCTTCCAAAAATTCACCCAAAGCTTCTAACATATACATCGGAGCATTATGATCAGCGCCAAAAGTTTGCCCGCTATCATGCAAAACAATGATATCCGTATGCTTCAAGTTCTTCTGAAGTCTGTACTTGATTCTTTCCTTTCCCCCTCTGCTGCTCCAATCACGGACCATTAGCGACCACAAGACTAATCGAAATCTTTTTAATAATAACAAATCAAATATATTAATAATTCCCCATGGCGGACGATAGTAAACAGGTTTCACACCAATGATATTTTCGATAGCCGTTACCGAGTCGTCCAATTGCCGCCTGACTTTCTTAGGTGTCATTAACGCATTCGCCCAATGCTCATAGTTATGAATCCCAATCAAATGCCCTTCCTTGTGCATTCGAACGATCAGTTCCGGGTATTTCTCCGCCTTGGATCCGAGCACAAAAAAAGTCGATTTAATTTGAAATGTTTGCAAAAGATCAAGCAGTTGAGGGGTATACTCAGGATCAGGACCATCATCGAATGTAAGAGCTATCCCGTTCGTTCTCTTCCCCCTGCCATACACTCCGAACCGACCCATGCTGCGGACCATAAGTGTAGGCAAGATTGTATACACTAATAGAACGATGAGTATGGAGACTACTAATTTACTCATGACCGATCACACCCTCCCCCAAGAAATGCATCATTCACTCTATTATAATGATAAATGATGAAAATATTATGAGAAATCTCTCGCAAAATAAAAAAACGAAAGACATGTGTCTCTCGTTTCATTTCTTAGCCGGCTATCCGAATAAATTTTGTCCCAAATAAGTACCTGGGCCTGTTACACCCGGAAGAACCGCGAAATAGCCTCCGCCGGTCGTCACGGTATAAGATAGCATTTGATCGGGTTTTTTGGGATTTGCTAACCGCTTTTGAATAGATTCAAACTGCGTTTGCAAGTTTTTGTTGAAACATACGAATAATAGCCCTGCATTCATTCTTCCTACGCTATCTAAATTCTCCATGAAATTATAGCCCCGGCGAAGAATCCGTTCACGTTCCGACTTCTCTCCATCTCTCGGATTGGAAAGCCGGATATGAGAATCTAGAGCCGTTTTATCTCCATTAGCATCTTGGGCGAAATTAGGTTGATCAAATTCGTTATGAGCATCCATCGGCGCACCTGAAACTTTTTGACGGCCGATAATCTGCTCCTGATTCGTGAACGGCTGTTGATCCCACGTTTCAATCCGCATATTAATGCGGCGGACGACCATAAACGTTCCTCCGGCAAGCCATGGAGTTCCGTCAGCACCGTCGATCCAAACGTTATTATTCATAAAAGAATCATCGTTAAGCGCAGGATTGTTCGTCCCGTCTTTGAAACCGAACAAATTACGTTTGGTGCCATCCGATTTGATGCCTAATTGGCCGGTTTGCTGCCATCTCAAATGAGCAACGCCTCGCGCCGCTTTAGCTAAATTCCGAATGGCATGGAAGCACACCATCGGATCGTCGGAACAAGCTTGAATAACAATATCCCCGTGCGTCAACTGCTCTTGCAGAGAGTCTTTATGGAAAATCGGCATTTCCGTCAGACCTTGAGGTTTGCGCGATTGGAGACCAAAACGGTCCTTCCCTTCTTTTTCAAAAAAGGTTGCGCCAACAGCAAAGGTTAAGGTGAGCTTACCTGTGCTCAGGCCGATTTGCTCTCCCGTATCGATCGGAGGAAATTTGCCTTCTTGGGGCTCTTCAGCTAATGGCTTGCCCGCCATTAAGGTAGCTGCCATTTCCGTCCAAGTCTTGAATAATTCCTGCAGCTGCTTCCGATCGTCTGTCGTTATATCGAATGCGGCAACATTAGCAAAGTTTTGCTGCGGAGTTACGACGCCCGTTTGATGGGCACCGTAGAAAGGTATTAGCTCCGCTTTACTTTCATCGTTAGCCACTTGTTTGGTCGCTGGCGTTACAAGTTCAGGCTCCCGCTCTTTCCCCATGAATTCACCGAGTATTAAGCCCGCGGCACCGGCTGCTGTCATCCCTAGAAACGTACGACGATTTATTTTATCTCCCATGACAATGTCATACCCCTTTGCGGATTATTGCCCCAATGTTCCAGGCATTTTTACAAGCGGTTCCGCCAGTGCTTCCAATTTATTTTTTAAATCCACTTGCTTCGCTTTCTCGACTTTCCCAAAATCGTTCCATGTTGCTCCCACTGGCGATAAGGAGTTCATAGCCTCGATAACGCTCGATAGGCTTTTGCTGATTTTCTCATCGAGTACAGCATCTTTCTTCTTCAATTCTTCTTTGACAAGATCATAGATTTTCTGAGCGCCTTCTACATTGGCTCTGATTACAGGAACCGTCGCTCCGCTCCAACGCTCTTCTTCACCGGTAATTTTCGTAGTTTGCGCCTCTTCCATCAGCTCGCCAACGCCCGTAACAAAATCTGCGGCTTCAATGTTAGTTGCGGCAATGCTCTGTTGCATTTTTTTGCCGTCTTCCAACAGTCGAGCTGCGAACGGCTCTGCATCTTTGGTTGACTTTTGAACGAACAGCAAGTTCTCAATCCGGTGGAAACCTGTAAATTCAGGATCTTTCTCATCTTTAAAATCGTCAACGCGCGCATCCATTACGCCATCAAGCTCTTTGAATTTTTCGATGACCGGCTCGATTCTTTCATAAGGCATCCGAGCGGCAACATACGCTTCCTGCGCTTTTTTCAAATCCCCGCTTTTCACTGCCGCGTTTAATTGCTCCAACAGTGAGACCATTTGATTGCCTTGCTCTTGTACATATTTATTATAAGCTTTCGCAGCCTCTTGCAGAGCTTGCGAGCCTGCAATTGCCGCTTCGTTTACTGCGCCTTTATTTTCAATTAGTGAAGTGCTTAGCTCTGCCAGCGCACCTTTCAAGCCGTCATTCAGCTGTCCCAGCAGCGCAAAGTCGAGCTTATCTTGTGTTAAACCAGCCTCTAACGGCGTTAAGAACTTCTCGACTTTCACATACAATTCAGGGTATTTCAGCTTAACCTCATCCTCAAAGCTAGCCCATTCAGACACTAAGGACGAGGATACTTTCTTAGGTTCGCTGACTTGCTTTTGATCCAGTTGTCCTTTTACCCCATCGATGGTCTTTAGAAAGGCTGCCGCTCCTTCTTTTGCCGGTACTTTGCTTACGTTCGGGGTCGGGCTTGCAGCAGGAGCCGCGCTCGTTGCTGTAGAAGGTGCCGTTGAGCCTTTGCTGCATCCAGTCGCAACAAGTGCAACTGCTGCCAGTAAGATAATAAATTGTTTATGTTTGTTCATTAGGATATTCCCTCCGGGGTTTGGTTTTCTTTTATGATTAAAGCTGTTTTCCTAAATTGCATCGTTTTGCGAGCATCTATGAGTACGGCAACCAGTGCACAAATAAGAAGGACGAACTGAGGTATCGCACTCTCAAGCGTTGGGTACAAAGCAACGAACTCCCAGCTTGGCAGCCACGATGCGGTTGTCGCAGGCAGGTACCCTGCCAGCTGCAAGCCGTGCACTCCCATGCCGGCAAATTTAAAACAGAGATAGAACACGAACACGCTCGAGATTAAAAAGAAAGGACGCATCGGCACCTTCATTCCGATCTTCAAGATCAAGAAAGCAACGACTGCTAAGATCCCCACTCCGATTAGAATGCCGCCAACCAAAGAGGATATCGAAATGGATGAGGCCATCCCGATCATGAAAAGCGCCGTTTCTGTCCCCTCGCGAAAAACAGCTAGAAAAGCCAACAGACTAAGAGAAAAGAGGCTTCCAGTCGCTAGCGCTTTTACGCTTTGATTACGTATGTATTGCTGCCAATTGGAAATATTAGATTTACTGTGAAGCCAGTAACTCATATAAGCCAACATTAGGGCTGCAAATATCCCAGTGCAACCGGCAATTAGAAAGTTGTTGTTGCCAAAAGCGCTTGTTGAAAACAACTGCTGAACGATAATGCCTAACAGGATACTAATGAATAAGCCCCCCGCTACACCATACCAAATCCAGCGCTTCTTATCCGCATGGCCTGCTTTCGTCAAAAACCCTAGCAAAGCAATAACGACAAGCAGAGCTTCGAGTCCTTCTCTTAACAAAATGGTCGTGGCATCAAGCATCGAGTAGCTTGTTTTACCTGCCAACGGTCCAAGCGCTTCATGCATACGGTCAACGGTTATCGCGGCTTCCTTCGACTTAACCGGTTCTGCACTGAGCAGCGCATAGGCTGTAACCATATCTCTTTCCATTAAGGTATATACCCCTGAAGACTGTGTCAGGACAATGCCTTCGATGTCAAGCCATGAGCTCCGGAGCTTCTGAATGTTGGCCTTTGCTCCTTCAACATCGCTCTGCTTCAGTTGGCCCTGTACGTCTTCAAGCAATGTAACCAAAGACGCGATCGTGATTTTCTCGGAACTTTGCGCCACCTTGCCGAATACATCCAGCTTACCGGATATGAAGCTTTCATTTAATTCATGCAAATCTTTCAACGTATTCGTTAGCTTAGTTTGATCAACAGGCTGCTTCAACGTGGCAAAGGAGACTTCTCCCATTGCTTGTTCAATCTTTTGATAAGCCGCCAGCGAGGTTACTTTAATGCCATCTTCTATCGTTAGCCAGGTTGTTTGAAAGACATCATACAGCTTCGATGCCTCCTCGACTTTACCGCTCTGCGCTAATTGAATGGCTTGTTGTATGTTCAGATCCGCTTTCTTCAGATCTTCTTCCCCATTAGCACTTACCGAAATAGGAAGAGACAGCAGCAAAATGAGAGCCATCCAACCGGTAATCAGAAATTTCCGCACTTCCATCACACCCAACTTGATAATTTTCCCAAACAAGAGAACCATAATATTGATTATCATTATCGATTACTCTGTTTATTTTACTCCCCAAGAGCGATCTGTCAATTCCAATTTATCCTACATGCCAAAAGGCACACGAAAAAGAGGCATCGGCTCGTAAAATACCCCAAAATAAAAGGCTGCCTCAAGGGTGATTTACCCCTGGGACAGCCTCATCTTAATAGCTTCTTATGAATTTCACGTCGGAGAGCCGGAACGTATAATTTGTAAAGCTCTCATCGAAGCGATCCAATACAGCCGTGAATGGAATGTCGTCATTTGGCCGCACACCGTTCACACTCGTTTCTGCACTAGCTAATACATTTCCTTGCTTGTCGATCATTTGCAAAGTGAAACTAAAACCGCCATAGCCCTCGTATTGCGGCAAGTTCACGACATATAAACGACCCCAAACTGTTTTGTCTCCTGAAATCGTTTTAGGGAATACATCAATATATCCATTGGTATTGGGAATTTTGTTAGGATTGAGCTCCGTGTCTTCATTGTGAAGTATCCAGGCATCGCCCCGCCAGGTTTGTATTTGGAACCAGGTATTGCCCCATATATCATTCACCTTGGCTTTGGCATGGACCGTTTGCGGTGTTACCGGATCCAAATAGCTTTGAAGGTTTGGGTAAGCGTAAATCGAGGTTTTTTCCTTGAGCAGAATGTCGATGTTGATAGTTTCTGTGTCAGCAGGTTGTTCGAATCTATTGGAAACCCAGCCGCTTTTTCCGTCGCTCGTGACTACTTTGTAGAAATCCCCTTGTTTGGCAATTGCACTTAGGATCTGTGGTTCGATTGTTGTCGCATACGGGATATAAGGTTGATTGGAAGGTGCTTGAAAAAGCGACGCCTTGCCTTGCAAATTCACTCGCACATCGGGAGATACCTTGGATACGCCCTCGATCACCATAGCACCGGATGGCGTGAACCACTTGTCGCCTAACCAAGTATCCAATAACCATGTGGGACTTTGCATCGGACGATAAAATATCCCTTTGGTATGCACAATTTGGCTGGTAAGCGTCGCTCCTGTATACCCATACTCCGGTTTATTGTATAGCGGCATATCGCCTGACACATCCAAAAACTCATCTCTTGGAGTCAGCCAACCGATCTCCGGTAAATCAATATGCACCCATTGATCGCCAAGCCAGCTTGTGTGGATCTTCACCCATTTCTGAATACCGAAGAACGGATTATACCAATCGGCTTCCGCCCCGGCAGTCTGAACGTCTTGCGGAGTCAATGAGGCCCCGGAAAAGGAGTTTTCATTCGGACTGGCATATAGCTTCGTTTCATGTAAAAGCGTGATCGTTTTCGGTAGGGCGGGCGACCATTCCTCTGCGATAACCTGTTGAGAAAACAATGCGGTCCACATGACTACGCAAATTAACGCCACCTTATATTTCATCTTGTTACCTCCTCCCTATCATTTTTATCATTGATAAAGAATACTGCAGCCGTTATGTTTCTGCCTAATATTGGGAATATCATATTTGACGTCCGTATCGAAATAAAGTTGCAAATAAAAAAATCATTAACCCGCGTAGGCTAATGATTTTTTGTTTATTTGGTTAACTCTCCTGGCCAAGACATAATCCCGCCCTGCAAATGAGATAATTCGTTAAACCCATTCCTTTTTAAAATCCGGGCTGCTTGTTTGCTCCTCATTCCACTGCGGCAATACAGGTATACACGATCACTTTTTTGAATTTCACCCATCCGATGTTTCAGTTGGGATAATGGTATATTGACCGCCCCTGGGATGAAGCCCTGCTTGACTTCGCTAGGTTCACGCACATCAATCAGAACAGAACTGCTCTTCCCTTTGATTGCATCCTGAAATTGTTCCGGCGCCAAATTATTTAAACCTTTTACGCTTGCAAACCTGGAATAAATGAACCAGACTAAAAACGCTAACGCCACGATATTAAAAATGGTCCTAAAATCCATGCCCTAACCTCTTCCCCTCTAGCGGCTTTTCACTAACAATTCGACTGCCTGTTTAACCATAATGCTCGAATCTCTTCCGGCCGCCTTCTCTTCAAGGATACACTGCTCCAAGTTGACCGCAACGATATAGGCAATCGCTTTATCAGCGGCGCTTCTGACAGCGGAAATTTGGCTAACCACATCCTTGCAATCTTGTTCTTCCTCCATCATTTTCAAAACGCCGCGAATTTGTCCTTCCATGCGCTTTAATCTCTTTTTGACATCGTCATCGTATTTCATATGCTGCCTTCCTTTCATTATACCTGTATAGGTATATTATTGCTGATGCAATCCGAGAAAACAATAGGAAGGGCAGCAGAACGAAAGGTCAAATAAATAGATTTACTTTAGCATCAGCAGCATCACCTAAATACGCCGCAACACCTGCATAATGAATGCGATCAAGCAGCTCTTCCTGCTGCAAACCGAGCAAATCCATTGTCATCGTACAAGCAACCAGCTTAACGCCCTGCTCTTGAGCTAACTCGATTAATTGCGGCAGCGACAACGCTTGATGCTTTTTCATGACATGTTTAATCATTTTTGGGCCCATGCCGCCGAAATTCATTTTCGAAAGTCCAAGCTTTTCCGTGCCGCGAGGCATCATTTTTCCAAACATTTTCTCCAGAAAGCCTTTTTTGACGACTATGCTCTCATCTTTACGAAGCACATTCAGTCCCCAAAAAGTAAAGAAAATCGTGACTTCGTGGTCATAAGCGGCAGCTCCGTTCGCAATAATAAATGCAGCAATGGCTTTATCCAGTTCACCGCTAAAAAGAACAATCGTTGTTTTCTCCTTACTTTCTCCCATGATTCCCTTACCCCTTTTTTACAAGAAAAGTGAAAATCCCGTCTTTTTCTTTGGCGTCAAGAAGTTCGTGCTGCGTACGATTGACCCATGCCTGAAAATCACTCATCGACCCTTTATCCGTCGTTTGCAGCTCCATAACCTGGCCCGTTGCCAACGAATCGATCCCCTTTTTCGCTTTGACAATCGGCAGTGGGCATGCCAATCCTTTCGCGTCAACAATCAAATCTGCCATTCTATAATCCTCCTTATGAGTTGAAAATTCCGTTAGTCCTTCTCTACACCATGTTCCCATTGCGACATACCCGGCATTACATTCTTAACCCTTTTAAACCCTTGCGCTGCAAGCATTTGACATGCCATATCACTACGGTTTCCAGAACGACATACCACGTAATATTCCTTATGCGGATCAAGCTGGGGCATCTTCTCTTCAAGTTCCCCTAAGGGGAGCGAGATGGCCCCTGGAATACGCCCGAGAGCATATTCAGCCGGCTCTCTTACATCCAGGATATTGAGCTTCTCTCCCGCTTCTGCTCTGGCATGTATTTCGGCATTCGTAGCGGTATGGGGGAATCTCGTCTCCTTTGTTTTGTCATCATGAACGGCACATCGGTTGGGTCCAATCTCCATTTCACGCTGCTCCTCCATTGTCGGGCTTATTCGCCCCATGTTTGTTTGACGTATTTCCTGATAGGCGTTCGGTTGTGGCGGCAAATTCTCAGTAACGGTACGTCTGAACTCAGCTTCATTGTAGATGTTTAAACCCGGATTCTGCTTATACAAATCGCCAAGTCGTGCGGCAACCTGCCCTCTGTCACCTAATTCCTCGATATTGCCAAAATGGGCAGGAAGCACAATCAAATCGTCGGATAGTTGTTTATAACGCTCATACAAAGTCGTTCTTAGGTCTGTGACCCAGTCTTCCGCTTTCCCGGCCAAATCAGGACGGCCAATCGACTTCACGAATAAAATATCGCCGGAAAGCAAATATTGATGATCAATAAGGAGCGATGTGCTTCCAATCGTGTGACCCGGAGAATGTATCGGTTGGATCTCGACTTGCGTATGACCAACAACAAGAGAGCTGTTTTCTTCCAGCTTTTCGTAGCGGAACACTACCTCTGCCGCATCTTTTGGCGGAAGCCAGTAAGATCCTCCCGTTGCCTCGGCTAATTGCCGGCCGCCCGAAATATGATCGGCATGCAGGTGCGTATCCATGGTATGTTTGATGACGGCATGATTGTCTTTCGCAAAATCCTCAAATACCGCGGTAGTTCGAACCGCATCAATAACAGCGGCTTCGCCGTTAGAAATGATCATGTAAGACAGGCATCCTTTACCTAACCGCACGAATTGGTACAGCGTCCCCCCATCTTTCAAGTCGGCAATTTTCACAGGCTCCAGATGCTCGCTCCAGGATTTCATGCCGCCAATCAAATAAGAAATATTTCGCTTGCCGCCCTCGATCAACTGTTCTGCAACAAACTTGGACGAGCCCTCTTTCGCGCAAACAACCACAACTTCTTGGTCGTCCGGGATTTGATCAACAATCTCATTTACCCCATCGAGCAGTTCGAAATAGGGCACGTTGTGAATCGAGACCTGCTTGCCTTCGATTTTCCAATCGTTGAAGTCACTTTCATTACGTACATCTAAAATAAAAATAGGAGTAGGGCTCAGGACCTTTTTAGCTAAATTAGCAGCGGTTATGCCTTGTATCTGATTTTCGTTCATATCTGGTTCCCTCCTTTTAATTGCTCACGCAATACCCTATGGGGTATATAAAAGAGCAAAAAAAAACTTCTAGCTATTTAGTTCGAGAATTCCTTTTCACACCACCTTTTTCGCTTTTTAAATTACCCATACCCGTATAGGTATATAAATACTATAAACAAGATATTCAATTGCGTCAACCCCTGAAAGGGATTGCCCTTGGCCGCGGCGCTCCTACTTCGACATTTGTCTTCGGAGGAGCTTCGGCAACCACCAGAGCTCAAATCCCATTCGTGTAGACGCAATACGTCAGTTATCACTAAAACTATGCCGATCAAGTCTGCCTCTGTCCTTTTGAAAATAACTATGCATAAAGAACTCTATAATGCCAAACACCAATGCAACTATCGCTACATTCGTAAAGTTTAAAGACCAATGGAAGAAGTATTTTTCGACCAGCCAAAAGAAAACAAAAGCCAGGCCTATATCGGCTAAAGTAGCAGCCCCATTGTTGGTGACTCTTAACAGCAGTTGATCAACTGCAATATAAGACATAAGTGAAAACGTATATGTGGCAAAGAACGCCTCAGTCAGTGTGGCTTGTGTTAGATACATCAAAAGAGGAACTATAAAAACACCGTTTAACAGCAGCTTCAAAAACAGTTTCCCAAGCATTCGCAGCATTGTTGTTTGCCTTCTTTCATCAAGGATGAACTTCTGTTTTTAACATTGCCTTTTTGCGTTTGAAATATGAATGGGCCATCCATATATTTTTTCATAAATTTGAGAATACTACAGCGTAATGCTTCCCCCAATAGGGGACTGGGATATATTGTAAATTATCCGAAATAAAAAATAAGACTGACGACAAACACTCTGTCGCCAGCCTTAATTTTACAATTTTAGAACAAACCTGTTAATGAGAGAAGCCTAATCTTCTAAAAGCCAGTCGTCAATGATCATTCTTGCCACTGCTGCCAGTACTTGAATATCGATCTTACCGGTGCCGAAGATATCCGCTTTCTCAATTTGACTCCAGTTCGCATCTGCAGAAGTCGTACCGTAGTACTTAGCGATGACGGACAAGTCTTTAATCGTAATTTTCGTTTCACCTGGAACCAGAGTAATGATACTATTTACGTACGCTTGCAGTGCCGTATCCATCTCATCTTTCGCTGCATCCACTTGGGCTTGTGTAGCGGAGGAATTGTCGTATACCGCTTTCGCGCTCGCAATCGCTGCCTGCAAGGCGGCTTTTGATTCACTTGCATACTGTCCGACTTTAGTTCCTGTGACCGTGGCATTCAGCTTGCTTTCGGCACTTACAATCGCCGTGTTCAGCGCTGCTTTGTCTGCTGGATCCGGATTGGAAGTAATAACCGAATTGATGAATGTGCGCAATGCAGCATCCAAGCTGCTCACAGCCGCCTGCACTTCCGCTTCTGTTGCCGATACGTTAGTTGCTACAGCCTTGGCGTTGTTAATAGCGAGCTGCAGCACATTTTTGGAGCCGGACGGATATTGACCGGCCTGAGTGCCCTCTACAGCCGCATCATGTTTGTTCTGAGCTGTTTCAATCAAAGCGTTCAATGCCTCTTTATTCAAAGGTTGAATCTGAAGTGCCAATGAAGCTCCGGCCAAATCGATCTGAGAACCTTCAGAGGAAACGGCTGCCTCAGACAAGTACACACTGCTGCTCACCGAAGAGGATACGGATTTTGCCTTCGCATGTACAGTCACAAGATCACCGCCAGACACCTCATTGCCCGCTCCAATGCTGGACATGATGATTAGAATCTGCCCCTTGTCTGGTTTTACTCCTGTCACAAGCACGTTAAAGTTCGCTTTCAGCGAGCTAATCGCTGTTTCCGCCAAAGAGATACGCCCATGATCCGTCACCGTTTCAAATTGCAAGTGATTCGGGTCATAATTCAGGACGACATTTAAAATGGAGAACTTAGTCGGCGAATTGTTGACGCCAAGTTTCAAATCTAATCCTTGACCGCCTACAACCGAGGCAGGCCCTGTCAATGTTGCTGACGCTGGCGCCGAATTTAAGAGTTGGAAACTTCCTGAGTATGGAAGATTCACTCCTTCGCCGCCTATTTTGACCGTGTACGTACTTTCCATGGAGCTGCTTGGTTTATACGTAAAGGCAAACTTCCCATCAGATCCGCTGACGGTTTGGTTCAAATAGTCCAGTTGACCAAGTGGATTCGTTACCATAATCGTAACATCTTTTCCCTTGCCCAGACTGATATCTCCTTGGAATGTGACTATTTGCGTTGCTGCGTCTACCTTCATCTCAACATGATTGATCTGATCTGATGTTTCGGCTGCAGCCGCTTTCTGCAAAGGAACGATTGCAAGCATGCAGATTAGCATAGCTAAGGTCGTGATAACAGAAACGATTCGTTTTGACACACTTTCCCCTCCTTCTGGAAAACTCATTGCAGAGTTAATTTGAAATAAGCGTGATAGGCAAAATTATAGGCGGTATACATCGGAACTAACGTAACCCCGTTCGTTGTAAAATTCAGAGGTGTGCCTGCTACCGGCGTAATGGATTGGGAAAGATTGCTTTCCTTCAAAGTCAAGTCAATAAACTTAGTGCTGGTGCTTTTGCCGACCATTAAGAGTGGTCCATAGAAAATGCTGCCCATCGATGGATCGTCCGGTGTTTTTTCAATTCGCAAGCTGTAAGGCATAGCGATTTCAATCTTATCGTTGTTAACCCAGACTTTGCTTAAGGTGACATACGTACTTGGTGTGGCTGTCACATTTTGCGCAACACCGTTAACTTTGACGGTGAAGCCGTTGACAGCCCAATATGGCACACGAAGCTTGATATCCAACTGTCCGCTGCCCTTCACAGTAAGTGTGCTGCCTTCCTCACTTGGGAAGTTGGTTGTTTGTACGATAGATATCCCTTTTTCCGTCCAATTCAACGTTGAAGGCATATACAAGTTAACATATAATGATTTCTTATCATTGGAGCGGAAATAGATGGAATCCTGATATTTCGTTTGGCTTTCCAATCCGGTTCCTGCACAGCAGGTAAAGCTCGTGCGGCCATAGCCCTTCGTGCTGCCCGGACCCAATGGCATAAAGTACACAACGCCGCTGTTCGATGCGCTTTGATCCTTGGAAGCAAGGATTCCGTTATAGAGACCTCTTTCATAATAGTCCATATATTTCGCATCCGGATTATGGAAGAACAGCTCCCTTGTCAACTTGAGCATGTTATATGTGGCACAATCCTCGGCTTGACTGTTTTTGCTATTGCCACCTTCCAGAATATACGAAGCGATTTTGTCGGATTCCTTGAACAACTCGCCTACACCGCTGCCGCCGTTGCTGAATTGGCGATGCTTCGTAACCATGCCCCAGAAATTGCTGGCTACTTGATAATAAGAAGGATCATTGGTTCGATCATAAACCTTCAAAGCACCAATAATTTGCGGAATATGCTGGTTAGCATGAATGCCGTTTAACGTATCTTGATTGTTTGCAGTTGGCGTAAACAGCTTGGAATTATCAAATAATTTTGCTGTTCCCAGATATTTCGCATTGCCGGTTATTGCACTGATTTCAGCCAGGGTTTCATTCATACCGCCAAACTCACCGGCAATGTATCTGCCCCACATGCTGTTTAGCGTGGATTGCGGCAATTTGGTCAAACGACCATCCACCCAATCCGACATTTTAACAAGAATGTTCAAAGCTTTGGCGTTTCCAGTTACTTTATAGGAGTCCAATAAGCCCGCCATAATTTTGTGCAGCGTATAGTAAGGAGCCCAAATCGTATTAAAATCTGTTTCGTTCCCGTTGTACACAGCACCATTCTCTAACAAAATGAATTGCCATTCCCCATACGCACTTAGAAATCCGGGACTGTTATTTCCAACTAAGGATGGATTGTTTTTGCCGAGATTTGATTTTTCCATGCCATTCGGTTGAGTGGCCAGTGCATCCTGTACTTTCGCTAACTCGTCGATCATGTAGTCAATCTTCGTTTTCCATTTCGCCTCGCCGCTGCTGGCATAAGCCTGAGCGAATGCAGACAAGAAATGACCCGTAGAATGACCTCTTAGTTTGCCTGCTGCAGAATCCCAGCCTCCCATAGCGGTTGCCCCTTTGGTATCAAGTCCGGCAGCCGCACGGAAAGCAAACAGCAATTTATCCATATTGTAGCCATCGAGATATAAATATTCACTATCTCTAAGCTTTGTAAAAATGCTGTCCTGCAAAGTGACATCGCCTAAACTAAACGGCTCAATAAGACGGGTTGCCGTACCTGGGGCTGCATTTACTTGTGCGCTAATGGCTTTGCTCCAAGCACTAACGCCCGAACTGTTTTTTGCTCTCACAGAGTAAGAATGCGTGGAGCCAAACAGTAAGCCCTGATGTACGAACGGACTTGTTACGTTGCTGATCGTTGTTCCATCCATCTCCAAATCATAGCTGGTTGCCTCAGGCGATGATTGCCATGCAATCTCAATCTGAGGAATATCGGCAGTTGGCGTAGCGGTTATTCCTGCTGGAATCCCTGGCACGCTTGTCAATTCGGTTACTCCGCTAAGTGGCTGCAAACGAGACGTTTGCATGTCCGTTCCGTCCCAAACGAATACTTTGGCTGTGTAACCTGCCACATCAGCCGGCAACGCTAAACTTGCGGATAGGCTAACGGGATTTCCAACCGTTACGCTTTTGCTCACTTGCGTTTTATCAACCATTTTGCCAGCGCCGTCATATAGCGCGAGCGTTGCCAAGGAGGATACAGCCGCACTCCCCTTATTCGTACCGGTTATATTGGCAGTAAGCGTTTGACCGCCTTGCAAGCTGCTCATATTGAACACTGAGCTAAAGCTTAAAGATCTCACTTTGATCGTGGCAAGGGCCTTGATGCTCGTTCCTTCAACCGTCCCTTGAACGGTGAAAGTCCCCTCAGCCGCATAATCCGCAGCGTTCACGTTACCCCAAACTACGTTTAACTGGCGAGTCGTTTCCTCGTCGTTGTAGACCGCAATAACCGTGTTGGGCAAAACAGGCGCAGTGCCTACAACCGTATCCACACTCAAAGCTTGAATAGAGCTGAGCGTCAACACAAACGGTTCTTCCAACACCGTCACAACGAAAGTTTTCGTATCCCGTTCGTTTCCGTACGTTATCGTAGCTGTGAGGTTAACCGTCGCATTGCCTGAGCGTGCTGCCGGCCGTATGACCGTGCCGTCATTTCGAATTACATTGGTGTTGTCGGATTGCCAAGTAATATTGGATCCATTGCGTCCATCAGTTGGTAAATCCAGGTTTTTGATTACTGCGCTAGTGCTCCCCAAACTAATAGCATCCTTATCTAATTGCAGTTTCTGCCAATCCGATAATTGTGCGAGAACAACAGCCTCAAAAACTTTGGTATCACGCGCACTTCCCTTTGTAACGGTTGCTGTTAAAGTAACCGCTGCATCCGTTTGACCTGGGGCAGGACGCGTCACTTTGCCGTCTGTGCTAATCACATTTGGGGCGCTCGATTGCCATGAGATATCTGAACCGTACGGACCTTTCTTAATTAACGATAAGTCGGTGTCCACAGTTCTAAGATTTACGCCCGCAAGAAGGGCAGCTACGTCAGCAGCCACTAATTCGCTATCAGGCTTATTGATTAACCCTGCAACCTCGGAAGCATCGAGGGCTCTGTTATAAATACGGAAATCAGAAAACAGGGCATTAATGGTAGGATCGGCAAACTGCCCTTTCCCGATATAGTTAGCTGTCGTTGCTCCAAGACTGGTTGGATTCAAAGTCAATGAAGTGTTTTCTCCGACTTTTAGTCCATTTTCATAAATCGTTACGGTGCTTCCATTTAACACAACCGTCACGTGTTTCCAAGCATTTGTCGTTAGAGCCGTTCCCTTTTGCGCTTTCTGTTCATTGGACCACCCGCTAGTTGTAATACCGAAGGCAAGCCCCTTCGCTCCGTCATTATTGCCGGTAGGCGTTAAATACATATAGCTGGTCGTATTCCCGACTCCGAAATCGAAGATACGGGTATAATTCGTTGTTGCGCGCAAATTCACCCATGTCGAGATGGTAAAGTTTTTCACGCCATTGAAGATTCCGTTCGGCAGTTTGACATTGGCACCCGCTGTGCTTGTTCCGCCACTCAGCGAGATCGCTTTACCCTGCTCCCAATCTGAAAAGCTATAAGTTTCACCTGCAGCAGTCGCATTATTTCCATTTCCCGATGCATCTTTGATCACAGTCCCGTTCACATCGTCGAATTTATACCACGCAATCAAGCCATCCGTTGTTCCTACAGCGTGTGCATGAGGAGTGATATCCGTAAAACCGAGCAGAATATTTACTGCAAAAATAATGAGAATATTAACAATAGATACAGCTCTCTTTAATGAGTAAGTGATCATTCCTGTTTAGCTACCTCCTTAGGGGAAATCATTTTGATCCCTGGCAATGAGATGGAAATATTGGCACGGGAACGAAGTTCCTCAAACCAAGGTTCCATGAGTTCCAGAATTTCATTATTTACCAATTCATCGCGAATTTCCGCTATTACTTGTGACTCATTTTTCGTATTGGAAGCCGGGTCATGAGCCATGTGTTCCGCATAATGCGCTTTGACATCATTGTCATCGACCTGGATACGGGGCTCAAGCAGTTTGCGAATATACAGCTGAGTTCTAAGTTCCGTGCGCATCGATTGCTCCGTATACCCGTCTTTCAACAAGTTATTTTGAAAATCTTCTTCTGTGCTGTAAGCTTTTCTTACTTTATCAAATGCTTCATTAAACTCACTTTCGGTCACGCTCACCCCCACTGCCTTGGACTCTTTCATAATTAAATCCTCTAAAATAAGCTTTTCCAGTATTTTGGGTCCTTCGTAATCAACAAGCGCATGATAAAGCTGATCTTTGCCAATTTTCGCACCATTAACGGTAGCAACTGTAGTGTCATGCTCTTTGTTTAGAAAAACAATCAATACAGTTAGAAGCAGCAGCGAAAATGATGCAATCGATAATCCCTTCCACAGCGTAACATGTTGATTTACTTTCTTGTAAGAAGTCAAAATGATTACCCCTTTCTTGAGAGCAAGACCTCCTCTCCGGTTCATTAGTCATTACATGCGTGCGGGCATCCTGTACCACTAATCACGTAATACTCGTAGTATAACGAATGCGCTTACATCTTTATATTCAAAAGATTTTGGGTTTGTGGAAATTTCTTAGATTTAGCACCTTTCTACCTTTTTATTTCATGGTTTCATGTTCATATTCGAATCAATCATAAAAACACGTCTGTAATTCAAAGGTGTTACGCCGAATTCCTTCTTAAAAACCCTGTTAAAATACCTCGTTTCCTTAAAGCCAATTAACTTCGAAATCTCATAAATTTTCAGAGTCGTTTCTTCCAGCAGCGCTTTTCCATTTCCAAGACGGGTTTGAAGCAAATACTGCGTAAAGGAAGTTCCGGTGTTTACTTTAAAGTAATGGCTGAAATAACTCGTGTTGAAGCTGAAATGTCTGGCAACCGACTCTAGGAATAAATCCTCTGCATAATTTTGTTCGATATATTGAAGACATTTCTGTATGGCTCTCTCTTTTTCCCCATCGTGATTATCCTGATTTACTTCCATAGGATGAGTATCATTTTGCTTTGCAGACCGGTTTTCTGCTTCTATCACATGGGTTTTACTTTTGAAAATGGATTGCTCAATTTTATCCAGCGTGTGATTGATCGTTTTCACATCAATCGGCTTCAGCAAATACTCGCAAACTCCCAATCTTAGCGCTGCTTGCGCGTACTCGAATTGCTTGTAACCACTGAGTATAACAAGTTTGGGCGGGTTGTCCGTATTGTCAAAATGCTCCATAAGCTGCAGTCCGTTCATCTGCGGCATGTGAATGTCGCTAAAAACAATATCAACTGTGTTGTCTGCCATAATGGCCAGCGCATCATGCCCGTTTTTCGCCTTAAAAACATGATATTCCGGCCTTAACTTTCCTATAAGTTTTGCGAGTCCATCCCTATGTCTTGGTTCGTCATCAACAATTAATAAGTTGTACATACAGATCCTCCCCAATCAATATTTGATAAAATAGAGCCGTCATCTCAATAGGGTAGTTTCTTTCACCTTTATATTAAAGTGCCGATATCTGAATTAAAATGTGATTATTTAATCAAATGTTGTACTTATTTAGTTATCTCAATTTATTGGATAAATTTTGCTAATATGTCATTCGAAACGAGCCGTAACATGCACAAAAAACCTAGCCTGCGGCTAGGTCCTTGTCTAAAGCAGGTGATGGAATCCTTGGTCTCATCACGCTTCAGATACAGCGGCCGTTATCTCCGCGAAAAGCTTCGTGTCTTTCTGCTAACGGAAACCAGAGTCCTTATTTTCCAATTTCGAGGCGAAATCAGTCCCCATGTGAGCAAGTAACAGCGCCGGTGTCCGTTACATGTTCGAAGAGGTCTTTTCCATCGAATAAGGGCGCCTCTGTCCGTCAGCTGATTCAGGAAACTCCATTCCCTTATTTCGGGCGAAAGGCGGAATTTCGGAGTTCGAGGGGAACTACAGGGTCTTATTTCACACCAGTCGCCCAATCGCCTGTCTACAATGGCGAAATAGCGGACCCTAGTTCCCGTTCAACCGGTTAATGGGCTATTTTCGGCAAAATAACGCCCTGTAGTTCCCCAATCTCCCCCCAAGTGTTGCCCCCTCTTCGCACAAAAAAAGCAAACTATACCTATTCGTACCTGCAACTAGAGTCGATGGATCTGGTGGGGCTGATGGATCTGATTTGTTTGGGGATCTGGTGGGGTTGGTGGAGTTGGTGGGGTTGGTGGGGTTGGTGGGGTTGCCGCTTTAGTATTGATTGAGTGAGAGGTACCCAATGGAAGAATGTATCCTTTTCTATAGGGGAGCTACGCCAGAGTAGACTCAGACTCATTGGATGAATTCCAACGAACATTCGATTTTTAATGCTTAAATCCCCAAAAACAAAAAAAAAGATTTGGAAAGGAGGCATTTCTGCCACCCTCCCAAATCTTTTCATTTGACCACTATTCAATGCCAAGAATCAATCTTGCAATAGCCGCAAGGTCGCTGATATCGATGACGTTGTCATGATTCACATCGGCGAATTTAGCAAGCGCCCAATCCTCGTCAGCCGAGGTTTTACCGTAGTACTTAGCTACAATCGCCAAGTCACCGATGCTAACTTTACCGTTGCCGTCCACATCTCCAGGAATGCCTATAATGACGGATCCCACAAATGTTTGTAATGCTGCGTTCAAATTAGCTGCCGCTTGATCGACTTCTGCCTGAGTCGCCTTCAGGTTGCTGGCAACTGCTAGAGCGCTGTTAATAGCCGTTTGCAGCGCAGCTTTTGAACCTAGCGGATATTGACCGGCAGATGTTCCTTCCGTTGACGAATCATGCTTGCTTTGAGCATTGTTAATTAACAAGTTCAATGCTGCCTTATCAACAAAGCTAATTTGTACACTGCGGGAAATTCCCGTTAGCGATGTTTCCTTGCCCGCAGCATTGGATATAACTGCATCGCTTAAGGAAATCGTTGTTGCCGTCGAGACCGTTAGCGACTTCGCTTTGAAATGCAGCTTAATCAGATCGCCGCCAGTTGTCACCGCATTCTCACTGCCTAAGCTGGCCACGATCAAACGCACGCCATTTGCTTGAATGCCTGACTCACTTACAATTTGAATACCCGGATTCAAAGTTTGAGAGGAGAGGTATTCCACTTTTTCCGGATCAAACGCGATCCTCAGATCTTGTGCGTAAATCGCTTCGGTCAAGCCGGTCAAACCGTAAGTCACATCGAACTCTTGCCCCGTATAGACGCTGTCTGGTACGGTGAAGGAAGCTTTCGGAACTTTCGGTACGGCCTGCAAACTGCTGATTGCCGTCTGCAGAGCTGCCGCCGCCGCATCCACTTCAGTCTGAACAGCACTTGCCGAATTATTCACTGTGATGGCAGCGCTTAATGCATTTTGAAGAGCCAACCAAGTTTCCGCTGTATAGTCTGACACCGTTAAGCTTTGTGCCTCAGTGATTTTCATCTGCAAGGCAGATTTATCGACCGGCACAGGGACTACTCTCTTCGCTATACCTACGTAGGAGATCAGAGCAGCCTGGTTCCCGGTGTAAGTGTTATTCACGATATATTTCACCGTACCATCGGCTGGAAGCGTGAAATCGTAAGTAACCATGACGCCGTCAGAACCGGCAATCAGACCCGTCCGTACCGGAACCTTCACCGGATTGCCATCTTGATCTTTATAATTCAAGCTTAAATCCATCGTCCGGTTGCCATTGCTCCACCAATCCCTATGGAAGGAAGTAACCGTGTAATCACCGGCTTTCAGAGGGAAAACATAACCCAGAGGCTGGTTCACTGTATCCGAACCGTAGACGCCGGTCTGACTTTTGTCGGTGGCAACCACAGAACCGCCAAGTGCTTTGTACTTATAATTGGCATCCACAGGTGTATGCCCCCAAACCGCATCGCTTGTGGAAGGTTGGTCGGCTTTATCATTCAGCAAGCCGTTGCCCAACAAAGCTTTGATTGCGGCATAAGGCGGCGTTGTATCGCCTTGGACACCGGCATCAATCAAGTAAACGAGGTTGCTAGGCACAACTTCTACCTGAACATTAATAACAAGGTTCTTGCCGCCAACGATCTCACCGGTCAGCTGTACCGTGGAATATGGAGCCGTGAAGCGGTTCGCTGCATTGTTTAGCCAGTTGACGCTGGCATCCACATCCGTGGTGCCGTCTGCAAGCGTCACTTTAATGCTTTGTGGAAGACCTGTGACTGCCTCCCCCACTTTGGTGGCAACGATCGCAGGATATGAGCCTGTTATGGTTACCGGCTGCTTCTTCAACTTCAATGCATTGGCTGCGCTTTGAAGCGCGTTTAGGGCACTATCGACCGCATACTGGGTCGCTTGCGTATCAGCCAGCACCGTTTGAGCCGCAGCCAAAGCATTCGCAAACGGCGTCCATTCCGCCGGCATGTAATCTCCCTCGATATAACTGCTTAGCTGGCTCGTCAAAGCGCTAAGCGCTGTTTTGGAAACTGTGCCATAAACGGATCCCAAAATATCAATGGAGTCAATATACAGATTGCCGTCTTTCACTACAACCTTAAGCGTGTGAGGACCATCGCTCAGTCCGCGGTACGTGTAGACGTCCGTACGGTTGATCGTAGAGGCAGGGATCGCAACATTCGGATCAACAAGCCGGCTGTCCACATAAATGTCAGCTGTCCCGCTGCCTGTATCGCCTACCAAGTTAAAGCCTGTGCCAGTGAACGGCAGCTCCAAATAAGTCGGTGTGGTCGCGTCAGCTGCAATGACGGCCTTCTCAATCGAGATGTAATTGCCGCTGCCGGAAGCTGCTGCGGTTTTCACAATTTTAACCCTGTGCACGCCCGGGGCAAGTCCGCTTACTTGATAAATAAGCTGGGAGCTGGAGCCGTTGCTGAATGCTTTGTTCGTAACAACTCTTTTCGTCGTGTCGTGATTGTAACCCGTTCCGAAATCGTCCAGATATACATCCATTCTGACAACAGAGCTAGTTCCTTGCCCGATACCGTAGACCGAAACCCCTGTGCCGGTAAAGGTTAAGGAGGCATAGCTGCCATTTTCGCCTGCCCAGGCATTGGAGGTATTAGAGCTCCATGACGCTGTGTTTCCTTCATTTTTCACCATGTACCATCTGTTAAGCGTACCCTCAATCTGGGTTGTGCTGCCAAACATGATGCTCGTTCCGCTGTTTGTAATCGTGCGATTCAGACGGCCGGCACCGCCTCCTAAGTTATGAAGCCATGGGAGACTGCCTTCATGATACACGATACGGGAATCAAGATCATCCACTCGCTCAGTCACATAAGGCACGTAGCCGTTAACGGCCTCGACCTTCAAATTGTCAAAGACCGATTGGCGCAAACTGCTTTGAATCATGACCTGACCGGTCAAAGGCGATCCGCTGGCATTGTCGGTGTAACTGGTGACGATTTCTCCATCCAGTGAAGCCGTGATGAATTTTTCAGCGGCTTTAATCGACATCGTGTGCCACTTGGCGGGATCGAAGTTCGCAATCGTTCCGCTTGCCACTGTTGCTGTCAGGCGGATTAGACGCCACGTGCCGTCGGCATAGATCCGGAATTTATAGCCAGATTCCGAATCGGCTGTCGTACCGTTAAGTTTATGACGAACACCGACAGCGACATAGTTCTCCCCTGTATGGGCAGGGTCCAAATCCATTTTGAAATCGATGGATGCTGAATAATTAGCCCATCTCTCATCGCCTAACACGGTATAGGAGAATGGCGTAGTGGCCCAAGTACCGGGCTTGTTGGCTGCGTAAATCATTTGCTTCATACCGTTGGAACCATCTTTGCCGATGCCGCTATACACCTCGAACGCCCCGCCTTGATCGGCAGTATATCGTGGAGTACCGCCACGGCGTTCCAAGTAGCTTAAACCGTTGACTGCAGAGTAACCGCTGTACTCAAAGTCATCTTCGTAAAGAATAGCGGGGCTGCTGCCCGCAACGTCCAAGACGGATTGCGCCGGAATGTTATTCTTACGTGCATACTCAGTACGGACATTGCCTGTGTTAGGGTTATTGACCGTACTGGTCAAGCTGACCATGGAATGCGGTTTAACGGTAAGCTTATATGTAAAAGCATCCCCGTTGTCCGTAGCGGAAACATTGCTGAGCTTTTTATACCAGTTGGCATCGTACGCTTGTGCAGCGCCAGGTCCGCGAGTCTCCCATACCTGTACGGGATTGCCCGCATTGCCAATATTCTTTTTCACATCAAACTGGTAATATGCCACACGATCGCTGTCATTGACCATGACAACGGAAAAGTCCTTCTTGTCCGGACTTACAAAAGCAAGACGGTTATATTCGGCATCTGTCACGTTGCCATCCATCTCGCTATTGCCCCGGCTTCCAATCACACCGGCACTGGCATTAGGGATGTACATCCAGTCTTTGGCAGCAAACTGGGTAAAATGCATCGTAGTTTGGATGCCAACATCAGGTGCATAGTAGCCTGACCATGGGTCTCTGGCCGCAATAATTTCTTTGGAGCTGTATGGAGCGCCGCTATAGAAAGAGCTTACGGCAGGTTGGTACATGTAGTGCGTGCGCTTCCCTTGGGTGTACATCGCAATGAAGCGGCCGGCAATGTCCAATGCGCTGGCTACTCCGCCAAATACACTGTCGGAATTGGCCCGGTATTTGGCCAAGGTCTGTGGAGCTACGCCTTCACTGTACCAAACCTCCTTCTGGTTTTGCTCGTTTACTTTCAGATAGTCTGCGCTTGTTGCTAAATTGTAGTGGTAGGCCATAACATCTACGGCTTTCATGAGATCGGCGTCCGCCAGCATTCTAGTTGGGATATTCAACGTGGTGTTCTCGTCAGAGGCGATAATTTTGATTTTATCGTAGTTGGGGAAACTGCTGTCTGTGCGCATCCGATTAGCAAACCATTTGATGAAATTTACATTGGGTGTACTGGTTTCGTTGCGGTCCGGGTTGATGTAGTCGAGTGAATAACCATATGCATCTTTAATCGCTATTGCGGTGTCTTTATACCACTTATACATCCGCTCATAGGATGCAAGGGTAGCAGGGACAGAAGGATCGGTATTGCCATCGCTCCAAGGTTGAACCCAATTCGGCTGTGTCCAACGGAGTATGCTTACCTTGATCTGAGGATTAATCGTCTTGGCATCCGCTGCGAATACGAAGCCTGCGCCACGACGAACGTTAGCTATCTCATCTTCCGAGCGCTTAGTAGCAGGCTCCGTACCCGATGAGGTATTGGAATCATTGCCCATCTCGATCTTGATGTCGTTGATTCCAGCGCCGGTATCTTGGCTAAATAGCTGATTCATAATCTCCCAATACTGCGTTGGGTTCTCCTCCTTATAATCTAACAATAATCGGGAGGTGTTGTTGCCGGATACGACGCCATAGCCTTTAAACGTATTGGCTGGATTCGTGTCGGCGGCTGCGGCGTCGATGGTGACCACTTTGGAAACCGGATCGGCAGCAGATGCCGGCATCGCTGGATAAAGGGAAATCACTAGGACACATGCTAGCATATATGCGATGCTTTTTCGCAAGGTTTTACTTCTTATCATGCCTATACACTCCCTTTTTCATTTGAAGGAAATCTATTCTATTTTCAATTGCACTGAAGTTCATAATGAAAAGTTAACCAAAGACTGTTATTGCCTTTCTATAATAAATGAATGAGCGAGCATCACCTCCAAAAAATGATTAGAAATAACTCTGCCCCAAATTCTCTAAGTTGCTATTAAGCGCTTTCATAAAATCTGCATGCGTCTCCTTTCTAACGGCATAGAGCCGTTTTCATAGTCTTGATCTATCTTAGCTCAAAAAAGAAGAATAGATAAGGAAACAAATCAACCAATTTGAACAATATTTTAACCTATCCCAAAATCAATTTCGCAATGGCCGCAAGATCCAGAATATCGATCTTACCGTCATTATTGATATCTGCCGCTTTAACTCGAATCCAATTCGGATCTAAAGAAGTTAGGCCATAATACGAAGCTGCAATTGCCAGGTCACCGACTCGAACGACATTGTCTCCATTCAAATCCCCGATAACCGGAGGAGGAACTTGAGATTTGATTTCGTAAGCGTATGGCGTTGGATTTGGGATGACCGCTTCGGCACCGGTGCCATCTGCAAAAATAACGTTGGATAACGTTAAGCTGCCCGTTTGGGTTTGAGCCGTCTCTTTCGCCTTAAACTGCAGCTTCAAGAGTTCTGCCGAACTGGCGCTACCTTGAGATGTGTGCAAATCAACGGTAAGGATGCGCAATTGTCCCGATACAGCAGATTTATCTACGACAACCAGACCTGTTCTAAGAGACTCCGCTGAAACAAATTCAACCTGGGCAGGATCATAGTTAAACGTAAAGTCGTGCGCATAAACGCTTTGTGAAACCGTGTTTATGCCAACTGTCACATCAAAGACCTGATTGGGAACAAGACTTGCCGGCCCTGTTAACTGCAATTGGATTACCGGAGCCACATCTTTTTTCACGATATGAACGGTATACGTTTTGGAAGTGGCGTGATCTTCCGCTTTGGACGTCAGCACTAGCTCCGTCGTCTCTCCTGTCAAGGCAATCGAGCGCTCCGATTTGTCATTGATCAGAATATTGCCGGCATAGATCAAACCGTATTCGTCGTTTGGCGCAGCCGTCATTGCAACCGTAGTCGCTGTTGAAGGCACTGTGAGCGTATAATCGGTTACTTGAGGATCGAAAGACTGGGATAACACTCCTTTATCAAAAGCCAAGCTCTTTAAGTTCGGATTCGTTTTATAATCTGTGATGACACGGAAAATATCGAATAATCCGCCTACCAAACCTCCTGAGCTTGCATATTTGACTGTCACATAATGAACGGTTCTTGATACCGGATTCCCGTTCCCATCTGCTTCTTGCACGATTTTCGTGCGGCTGTTCTCCACGAGCGATTGCGTAATTTGCCGGGTTTGGTTATAGAAATTGCCCGGATTTTTATTTTCGATCGCCTCAGATACAAGCTTCGTGTTATCTACGTAAATATCGAATTTTCTGCCAACATCGCCGCTATAGTATGTGCTAAAAAGATAGTTGGCAACACCGGGTTTAACTTCCATATCATAGCTGAACCATCCGCCAGCCGTTGCATCCCGGTATGATTTGCCGTTATAAATGCCGACGGTGGAATTGACGGTCTGACGGTTTGCCGCCAGCTCGTATTGATCGTTAGCCACGATGACGAAGCTTACGCTGGAGGCTTCCGCTCTGCCTGCTTCTTTCGCCGAAAGCAGCGATTTCTGGTAGCTTTCGGAGTCAGCCGTAATCAAATCGAAGTAAATACCGTACCGGTCCTTATATCTTTCAAAGTGCGGCGTGAACGTAAGAACGCCTTCGTCAGCATCTGTCCCTTTTAACGTAAATTCAAGCTTGCCTGGTGTCTTAACCAGATTTTGTGTGACATTTTGTTTCCATGTATGGATATCTCCGCTTGTAATGGTGATAAAATCTTTGGCCGACGTATCTTTGTTTGGCTTCAATACATTAACACCGTGGGTGCTGGTCGTCATATTGTTAGTCCCAAGGCCAGCACTTAACACAACCGGACCGTATTTGAAAGCAACCGTATCTTTCGCGTCAGGAAGATCGTACAGAACGACTTCCATCGGGAAGTCCAAAGAAAGGGTCGTTCCATCTGTCCACTCTTGCTGCAATAGGATGTAACCGTTATCAACTGAATAGTTAGCAACCGTCGCCCCATTCAACTTAACCACCGGATTCGTCTTCGCCCAATCTGGAATTCTAAAACGAAGGGCCGTATTCGCTGCGCCAGTCGTATGAATGGTGAAGTTCACTTGTCCGTTTGCAGTATCGCCAACACCCGTATTCGGAAGGTTAGACACCTGGGTGATCGTCATGTTTTTGTCCGGCAATTTAATGTCTGAGGATATGTACATATTCACGTACACGCTGTTTTTGTCAGTGAAATAAATACTGTCATTCAGTTTAGAGAAATTCTCCATCCCCGTTCCCGTACAGCACCAGAAATGAAAAAACTCACTGCTGAACACTTTAAAGTAACCCGTATCCATCGGTTGGAAGTACATCGCCATGCCGGTTTCCGGATTCTGGGATGCCATGATCGCATTTGTAAAAGCGTTCTCATAATAATCGGCATACTTTTTATCCTTTGTAATCTTAAACAGCTCTCTTGAAAGCTTCAGCATGTTATACACATTACAGGTTTCGTTGTTGACATTCGTGCGCTCCGCATCCAAAACATCCGAAGGACCGAAATGTTCATTCTCGCTATTTCCGCCTGTCAGATAGGAATGATGTTTGACGACCATCTCCCAGAAATTTTCAGCGACTTGCAAGTAATATTCTTCGCTTTCTCCCTCTTCCATAACGGAATAACGCTTTAGAGCACCGATGACTTTGGGGATCGTCGTATTCGCGTGCTTGCCATCCAAAACATCCACATTATTATAAAAGGAGTCAAACAAACTCAGCTCATCGAACTTTTCTGCTGCTTTCTTCATATGGTCATTTCCTGTAAGGCCGTAAATATCATAGAGACTGTCGTTCATACCGCCGTATTCCACTTTAAGCACTTTGGTTTTCATGGCTTCCGTCCACTTGGATGTGCGGCCGTAGATGTACTCGCCAAACTTTTCAGCGACTTGGATAGCTTTCGGATTATCGCCATACTCGGCAGCCGTAACCAATCCGGCTAAAATTTTGTGGATGGTATACCATGGAACCCATACGGCCTGCCCATTTTCAACCCGGTCCAGGAAAGAAGTCGGAAATGCCGAAACGTAACCGTTTCCATTGGCATCCTGACAGGCAGCCAATTCATCGATAATATAATCGACCCGCGCTTTTAAGCGAACTTTGTCCTCGCCCGTAGCATTGACATAAGCCATAGAAATGGCTGATAAATAATGACCTAAGGTATGACCTCGAATCTCCGTATTTTCCCAACCGTCATAAACCGCAGCCTTCGCTTTCAGCCCGCTTGTCGTACGAAACGCACTCAGCAACCGGTCTGCTTCCAAAGATAATAAATAATTGACATCTTTATTGAATGCATTTGTATAGTAGTCATCCGTTAAAGCAACATTTGCCATAGGCACATTCTGCAATGAATCCGTTCCTTTGATGGCAGGCACAATGACGTTAAACTGTTTTGTCACTTTTTTGGAGCTAAAGGTAACCTCTGCCGTTAATGCAACGGAGGCGTCATTCTCACCGGCTTTCGGCCTTTGGACATGTCCGAGCTTATCAATGATTGCCTCATTGTCGGATTTCCACGTTATGGTGGATGCTTCCGACTTTCCTACAAGAGGAAGGGATAGGTTGCCCAATGTTTTCGCAGGCAGCGTAATCGCATCCGCATCGGATCTCGCCACTTGTTCGTAGTCGAAAGCAGTACCTGACTGTTCCTCAAATAATGAAATAATGTCCTCATATCTTGCAGCCGTTTTATATATCTCATAATCATCGATCGCGAATTTGCCGTAAGAGCCATTATAATTAGGTCCATTATACCCGAGCGATTTCTGCGTCGTTTCGTCGGATCTAATGATTCCGTCCGCACCATCCGTCCCGATGCCGTAATCAATATTCGTGCTTTGCTTAATGCCGTTTCGGTAAACATTGACCTTTTTCGTAGCGTTGTCATACGTAATCGCCACATGAGTCCACGTATCCAATGGGAAAAAGTCCGCTCGCGAACCACTGACACTAACCTTATACGGCTGCTTATTGGCATCTGACGAGCCTATCGACAGAGCCAGCGGTTTGCTGTCGTTTTCCGATCCTAAATACCAGCCGTTGCTATACCAGGCGGTTTTGTTCCACATCAGCATCTGTTCGCCGGTCATCTTTTCATTGGGCTTAAACCAAAAGGAAACGGTTAAATCCGACGGCTGTAGCGTACCGCTTTTACCAAGGTTAACAAACGTGTTTCCGCTTAGCTTTAAAGCCTTGCCTCCGTTAACACCGGCGACATAGGAATAATTGGTCCCCGTGATCGTTCCGTTGTTTCCTTTCCCCGAGCTGTCCATGACATTATTCTCAAATTCAAGCGACAAAACTTTCGAAGCATCCAAAAGAGCCCTCGTGTCGGTTTCAGCAGCAAAAACAGCCTGTCCGGAAAGCAGATCCCCTGAAAGCATGACAACGGATAACGCGAGTATTGCCATTTTATTCTGGTTGTTCATGAATGGTTGTCCCCTCCTTTTCATCAATTTCACACCTTCATTTTATGTAATCGCAGACCTACTCTCAATAGATTATTTGGTGATAAAAGTTCGTTTTTATCCGCAAAAAAGAAGAAGCCGGAAAGTCTTCTCAGACCTTCGGCTTCCTGCACCTCAGTACTTCCTTTTCCCTACTTCCGCTTCCGCCATCGTCTCCGTAAAGACGCTTTCCGGTGTTACAATCCTTTTGGGCAAGCTGCGTCCTTGAATCAGCTCGTTGACAGCTTGCATAAGGTTTGGCCCCAACAAAGGGTTGCATTCTACGACACTGTTAATTTTGCCCTGGGCCATCTTCTCAAATGCTTTGTTCGTTCCGTCCACGGAAATAATGATAATGTCCTTGCCTGGGCGCAGCCCGTACTCCTCGATCGCCTCAATGGCCCCTAACGCCATATCGTCGTTGTGCGAGTAAAGGACACGAATTTCCCCGCCCATCTTTGTCAAAAAAGATTTCATCACCTTTTTGCCCTGCTCAAAAGTAAAATCGGCGGGCTCACTTTTTAATATTTTAAAATTCGCACGGTCCTTAATGACATCCCGGAAGCCTTTTCCCCTGGCAATGGATGGGGTTGAACCCTCTGTGCCTACAAGTTCTACGATACCAATGTTATCTTTACTGCTCATTTTATCAATCACATATTTGCCGGCTTTTCGGCCTTCCTCATAAAAATCAGAGCCGATGTAAGTCACATATAAGGAAGGATCGCTCACATTCGCTAAACGGTCCAGCATAATCAACGGTATGCCGGCTTGCTTCACTTCTTTCAAAATCGGTTCCCAGCCGGATTCAATGACGGGGGCAATCGCGATGACATCCACTTTTTGCTTAATAAACGAGCGAATAGCTTCGAATTGCTTGGTTTGTGATTGATCGGCATTTTCAAAATGCAGCTCAATGCCTGCTTCTTCCGCCGCTTCTCGGATCGACATCGTGTTGGCATTCCGCCATGCGCTTTCCGAGCCCAGCTGAGAGAATCCTAATACGATCTTGCGGACGGGTGCCGGTTCTTGGTACGTTAGATTCACAACGTTTTTGACCGCTGTCTTCTCCTCGCCGGAAGTAAAGGAACTGGAGGAATTTTGAGCGGAATCAAACGTATATATAATCAAAATCATACCTAAAAACAGAAGAATCAATAGTTTACTTTTAAATAATGAGATGAAAGATCTACCAAACATGGGAGTCTCCTTTATTGGCAAAAGTAACCATCCTAGTCCATTTCTTGTATTATAAAACGCTTTCACGAAAGTAACAATAGACATGCTGTGAGATCCGCCTGATCGAAGGGAACTTCATTCCCTTATTTTGGCGTTAAGCGGAATTTTGGGGGCTGGAGGGGAACTACAGGGTCTTATTTCACCTCAACCAGTCAGATATGTGTTCAGAATGGCGAAATAGCGGACCCTAGTTCCCGTCCCCTCGCCCTATGGGCTATTTTTACAAAATAACGCCCTGTAGTTCCCATAATCCTCCTGCCGAGCATAGTGCCTGGGGACTGAAGACTCTTATTGCGACGTGTGGGGGGAGTTCTCGCCTGTTTCGTCGGAGATAAGAGTCTCCAAGGACTTCAAAGGACTTTGCCTGACAATGATTCATTGCCCTCCAAAGTCCTCAGTCTATCTTTCCATGCTTCTTCTAGCGAACCATCTTCGTTCACTTAATGCCTTTTGCAGCAAAATGAACAGGCATAGCAGCAGGCCGATCACAATTTTCGTCCACCAGGAACTGAGGGTTCCTTCAAAACTGACGATCGTCTGAATGACCCCTTGAATGAGCACCCCGAAGAACGTGCCGGCGATATAGCCTACGCCTCCGGTTAACAGCGTTCCGCCAATCACAACGGCTGCGATCGTATCCAGCTCCATCCCCATCGCATGCAAGCCGTATCCCGACAGCATGTAGAAAGTGAACACGACGCCGGCTAATGCTGAACACAAGCCGCTGAAAGCATACACGCCAATCTTCGTTCTGGCGACCGGCAATCCCATGAGGATCGTCGACTGCTCACTGCCCCCAATGGCATACGTATTGCGCCCGAAGCGCGTGTAATGGGCCATATACATGCCCGCTGCGACGACAAGCAAGGCGATCACAACGCTAATCGAAATGAAGCTGCCGCCCGGCAGTGGGATTTTGGTTTGCGCGATATGCGTGTACATCGCGTTATCGATCTTGATCGTGTTGATGCTGAT